>CALIMH010000001.1 GCA_938028725.1 uncultured Anaerolineae bacterium
GAGATGGTGATGCCGGGGGACACGGTGACGATGCGGGTGAAGCTGATTGCGCCGGTGGCGCTGGAGCAGGGGTCGCGGTTTGCGATACGGGAAGGCGGCCTGACTGTCGGCGCAGGCACGATCCTCCGCGTCTTCGAGTGACGACGTGGCCATGGCTAAACAACGTTTGCGCATCCGTCTGCGTGCTTACGACCACCGCGCGCTTGACCGCTCCGTCAAGCAGATCGTCGAAGCAGCAGAGCGCAACGGCGCTGTCGTCGTTGGCCCAGTGCCGTTGCCGACCAAGATCGAGCGCTTCACCGTGCGTCGTTCCACCTTCATAGATAAAGACTCGCATGAGCACTTCGAGATCCGCACGCACAAGCGCTTGTTGGACGTGATCGACCCAGACCCGAAAACCATCGATGCGCTGATCCGGCTCAACCTGCCGGCCGGCGTGGATATCGAGATCAAGCTCTGAGCTGCCTAGCGTAACTCAAGCGCAGTCATGCTCTTGCGCGTATGCGCCTGTGCAGCCCTTGCTGAAGAGCCAATGATGAAGCCATGAGGAAACTGATCGGTAAAAAAGTTGGAATGACCCAGCTCTTCGACGAGAAGGGCAACGTAACCGGCGTGACAGTCATCGAGGCGGGTCCAAACTACGTGACCCAGGTGAAAACGGTGGAGCGCGATGGCTACAACGCCATTCAGCTTGGCTTCGGCGAAGTGCCGGCCAAGCGCCTCTCGCGCGGTGAGCTGGGCCACTTGGGCTTGCTAAAGCCAAGTGACAAGCACCCGAAGCGGCGCGCGCTGCAAGGTGTGCCGCCGCTGGCACACCTAACCGAAGCCCGCGTCAAGGAGCTCACCTACAAAGAGGGCGACGTGATAGACGTGAGCATCTTTAGCGTGGGCGAGCGCGTGGATGTGACTGGCAAGACAAAAGGCCGCGGCTTCGCCGGCAACATCAAGCGCCACGGCTTTCATCGCCAGCGCAAAACCCACGGCGCGTCGGACCGCGAGCGCGCACCAGGCTCGATCGGCGCCGGCACCACGCCAGGCCGCGTGGAGAAGGGCCAGCGCATGGCTGGCCACTACGGCCACACCACCGCCACCTCCATGAATTTGCGGGTGATGATGGTGGACCCAACCCGCAACCTGATCGCGGTGGCCGGCTCAGTCCCTGGGCCGAACGGCGGCATCGTCATCGTGAAGGAAGCGCGGAAGAGCGGCAAGAAGGAGAACAAGTGAGGACCTGCCATGAAAGTGCCTGTCTTCAACATGAAAGGTGAGACTGTGAGCGAGGTTGAGCTGCCGGAAAGCATCTTCGCGGTGAAGGTGAGCCAACCGCTCATGCACCAGGCGCTGATCCGCCAGCTCGCCAACGCGCGTCTCGGCACCCACGACACCAAAACGCGCGCCGAGGTGGATCGCACCACCAAGAAGCTCTATCGCCAAAAGGGAACCGGCAACGCGCGCCAGGGCAGCCGCAAAGCGCCGCACTGGGTGGGCGGCGGGGTCGCATTTGGCCCACATCCGCGCAGCTACTACCAAAGCATGCCCAAGAAGATGCGCCGCCAAGCGATCCGATGCGCCCTCTCGCAGAAGGCCAGCGACAACCAGATCGTGGTTGTGGACGATCTGAACTTGTCTGAGCCAAAGACCAAAGCGTTCGCTGCTGCGATGCAGGCGCTGGGCGTGAAGAAGGGGCTGGTGCTGCTGCCTCATCACAACGAAAACGTCGAAAAGGCTGCCCGCAACTTGCCAAACGTCAAGACGTTGTTCGCCAGCTATCTCAACATCCGCGACATCTTCAAGTACGACACGTTGGTCATGCCCCTCGCTGCGCTGGACGTGGTGCGAGATTGGCTGGGGTGAAAGTCCTCTAGGAGTGAAGCAACTATGCATCCCTATGAAGTGTTGAAGCGCCCGCTGATAACCGAGAAGACGCAGTGGCAAGTTGGCTACGAGAAGCCCCAATACGCCTTCGAGGTGGACCCACGGGCAAACAAACAGCAAATCAAGGAGGCTGTAGAGATCGCTTTCGGCGTCAAGGTGTTACGTGTGAACGTCATCAACATGCCGGCTAAGCGACGCCGCAGCCCTCGCAGCCGCATCATTGGGCGCAAAGCCACGCACGTGCAGCGCTCGCCGCAGTGGAAGAAGGCCATCGTGCAGGTGAGCGAGAAAGACCGCATCGCCCTCTTTGAGGGTGTCAGCTAGTGAAAGTGTGATTGTGAGGGAGCGATATGGGCATCAAAACTTTTAAGCCAACTACGCCCAGCCGACGTGGCATGGTAGTCAGCGACTTCGCGGAGATCACTGCCAAAGAGCCACTGAAGGCGCTGGTGACTGATCTGCGCAAGAGCGGCGGGCGCAACGTGCGCGGCAAAATTACTGTGCGCCATCGTGGCGGCGGCGCCAAGCGCGCCTATCGCATCATTGACTTTAAGCGCGACAAGTTTGGCATCCCTGGGCGTGTGGCCACCATCGAGTATGACCCCAATCGCTCGGCGCGCATCGCGCTGGTAGTGTACCGCGACGGCGAAAAGCGCTACATCCTCGCCCCAGAGGGGTTGCGAGTAGGTGATGAGGTCATCAGCGGTCCAGAGGTGGAAGCCAAGGTGGGCAACGCCTTGCCGTTGGCCAACATACCGATCGGCTCGCTGGTGCACAACATCGAGCTGCATCCCGGCAAAGGCGGCCAGATAGTGCGTTCTGCCGGCACCAGCGCCCAATTGCTGGCCAAGGAGGGCTTGTATGCCACCTTGCGGATGCCCAGCGGCGAAGTGCGAAAGGTGTTGCAGACCTGCATGGCCACCATCGGCCAGGTCAGCAATCCCGATCATGCGAATGTGAAACTGGGCAAAGCGGGCCGCAAGCGTTGGTTGGGCATCCGCCCAACGGTGCGCGGCTCGGCGATGTCGCCGCGCGATCACCCGCATGGTGGTGGCGAAGGCCGGTCGCCGATCGGCCGCGACGCGCCTTACACGCCGTGGGGCAAGAAGGCGCTGGGCGTAAAGACGCGACGCAACAAGCGCACCAACTACCTGATTGTGCGACGCCGAGAGAAGAAGAGCAAGAAGTGAGACAAAGGAGGTGAAGCGGAGCTATGTCACGTTCGTTGAAAAAAGGCCCATATGTGGACCCCAAGCTGCTTCGGCGCATTGAGGAGATGAACGCGCGCGGAGAGCGGAAGGTGATCCGCACCTGGTCGCGCGCTTCCACCATCTTCCCTCAAATGGTGCGCCACACCATCGCTGTCCACGACGGTCGGCGACATGTGCCGATCTACATCACCGAGAACATGGTTGGCCACAAATTGGGCGAGTTCGCCCCCACACGCACCTTCCGCGGCCACATCGTCAAAGAGGAGAAGAAGTGAATCACTGGAGCTGACGTATGGCACAACTGGCGAATAACGAGGTGCGTGCTGTGCTGCGCTACGTGCGCATGTCCCCGCAAAAGGTGCGGTTAGTGGCCAATCTGGTGCGCGGCAAAAGGGCGAGCGAAGCTCTTGAGCTGTTGCGCTTCACGCCAAAGGCTGCTGCAGAGCCGGTTAGCAGAACCATCGCCTCCGCTGTGGCTAACGCAGTGGAGACGCGGCAGATGAACGCTGACGACTTGGTGATCAGCCAGATTTACGTGGACGGCGGCCCTATCCGCCACTGGCGTCGCTTTGCTGCACGCGGGCGCTTTCGCCCTATTCAGCGCAAGACCTCTCACATTACCGTTGTCGTTCGAGAACAACCGAAGGAAGAGTAGCTCTCATGGGCCGCAAAGTTCATCCATACGGCTTTCGCTTGGGCGTGATCCGCGACTGGAAGAGTCGCTGGTATGCGCCAAAGAGCGAGTACACGCGCCTGCTGCACGAGGACATGAATGTGCGCGAGTACTTGCGCAAAAAGATGGACGCCGACAACGCCGGCATCGCTGACATTTTGATCGAGCGTCTCCCTAATCAACTTCACGTGACCGTGCAAACTGCTCGGCCTGGAGTGGTGATTGGGCGCAAAGGCGCTGCGGTCAAGGAGATCCGCGATAGCCTCGAAGCAATGACCGGCAAAAAGGTCAAGCTGGACATCGAGGAGATCACCAAGCCGGAGTTGGTGGCCGTGTTAGTCGCCAAGAACATCGCGCAACAGATCGAGCGTCGCATCCCTTACAACCGCGCCATGAAGAAAGCGGTCCAATCGGCCATGCAACGCGGCGCGTTGGGTGTGCGTGTCGAATGCGCCGGCCGCCTGGGAGGTGCCGAGATGAAGCGCACCAGCCTATTGATGGAGGGGCGCATCCCGCGCAACACCCTGCGCGCTGACATTGACTACGCCCAGGCCGAAGCGCGCACCACCTACGGCCAGATCGGCATCAAAGTGTGGATTTACAAGGGTGACATCCTGAACAACGAGCTGCCAACCGAAAGCACCACCCGCCCATCGCGCACCCAACAAGCTGGTGGGCATCGGGATCGCCGTGACCGCCGGGAACGTCGCGGCAGGCGCGGCGGCGGTAGCGCAGCGCAAGAGTCAAGCCCAGCCGCACAGTCGGCAGCCTAACACGAGGAGGAGCAACGAACCATGTTAATGCCGAAGCGAGTGAAGTTTCGCAAGCAACAGCGCGGCCGCCTGAAGGGCAAGGCGTATCGCGGTTGTGAGGTGGAGGAGGGCGATTTCGGCTTGCAAGCCCTGGAGCCGGCCTGGATCACCGCCCGGCAGATCGAAGCCGTCCGGCGTGTGCTGGTGCGCGAGATGAAGCGTCGCGGCAAGCAGATCATCCGCATCTTCCCCGATAAGCCGGTCACCGCCAAGCCGGCCGAAACCCGCATGGGCAAGGGCAAAGGCGCGGTTGACCACTGGGTTGCCGTGGTCAAGCCTGGTCGCGTCATGTTCGAGGTGGCAGGTGTCGAGGAGAGTGTGGCGCGAGCAGCCCTCACCCAAGCCGCCTATAAGCTGCCCATCAAGTGCCAGGTGGTGGCGCGCAAGACAGGAGAGTGAAACCATGAACGCGCGAGAACTCAGCAAACTGTCAAACGCCGAGCTGCACAGCAAGCTCGACGACGCCTATCGCGAGCTGTTCAACCTGCGCTTTCAGCGCGCGCAAGGCAAGCTGACCGACACCAACGCCATCACCAAGGCGCGCCACAACATCGCGCGCATCAAAACTGTGTTGCGCCAGCGACAGCTCGCCGCTGAGATCGCACAGTCCACTCAGCAGACTCAGAAATAGCGCAAGGAGGAGATTGACCACATGAGTGAGGAGCGAAGAAGGCGTCTGGTCGGCGAAGTGGTGAGCGACAAAATGCAGAAGACCATCGTCGTGCGCGTCGAGCGCACCTTTCGCCACCCTCTCTACAAGAAGGTGGTGATCCGAAGCAAAAAGTACAAAGCGCACGACGAGAATGAATCGGCGCGGGAAGGCGACATCGTGCAAATCGTCGAGCATCGCCCCATCAGCAAGACCAAGCGCTGGATGCTGGAGTCCATTATCGAAAAAAGGAGCGCCTGACCATGATTCAGCAGGAATCTCGCTTGCAGGTGGCCGACAACACCGGCGCCAAAGAGCTGTTGTGCATTCACATTCACGGTGGCCATCGGCGCCGCTATGGCCGCGTCGGCGATGTGATCACGGCTGCGGTGAAGTCGGCCACTCCAACTGCCGACGTGAAGAAAAGCAGCGTGGTCAAAGCGGTGATCGTCCGCGTGGCGAAGGAGTATCGCCGAGCTGATGGCTCCTACATCCGCTTTGACGACAATGCTGCCGTCATCTTGAGCGATGACGGTGTGAATCCCCGTGGCACACGCATCTTCGGGCCGGTGGCGCGCGAGCTGCGCGACAAGGGCTTTATGAAGATCGTGTCGCTCGCGCCAGAAGTGCTATGAGACTGAAGTTCAAGCGGTTGATTGGACTTGCCAACAACCCACAGAGGAGCAAAGCATGAAGATTAAGAAAGGCGATACTGTCCTGGTGATCACAGGTGACTACCGCGGCAAGCGCGGCGAGGTGCTGCGCGTGCTGCGGAAGTCCAACAAGGTGGTTGTCAAGGGCGTGAACATTGTCAAAAAGCACGCCAAGCCTCGCCGCTCGCAGCGTGGCGTGACCCAGGCGGGGCTGATTGAAGTGGAGATGCCCATACACGCCTCGAACGTTAAGCTGATCGCGCCAAGCGGCAAGCCCACACGGGTGAACTATCGCTTTGAGAATGGCCGCAAGGTCCGCTATTCCAACAAGCTGAAGGAGGTGCTGGATTAACATGGCGGACCTACGGCAGTTCTACATCGAGCACGTTCGCCCTGCCATGATCAAGGAGTTCGGCTACCGCAACCCCATGCAGGTGCCGAAAATCGAGAAGATAGTGCTCAACGTCGGGGTGGGGCGCGAGTCTGCAGAGAACCCGAAGGTGGTTGACTTCGCCGTTAACGACCTCGCACAAATTAGCGGCCAGAAGCCAGTGGTCACCAAAGCGCGAAAGAGCATTGCAGGGTTCAAGCTGCGCGCGGGGCGCCCGATCGGCGTGAAAGTCACCTTGCGCGGCAGGCGCATGTACGACTTCCTTTACCGCCTGATCCATCTGGCGTTGCCGCGAGTGCGCGACTTTCGAGGTGTCTCGCCTGATAGCTTTGATGGCCGCGGCAATTACACGCTGGGCCTGTCAGAGCAGATCATCTTTCCAGAAATTGACTACGACAAGACTGATAAAGTGCGCGGCCTGGAAGTGACCATCGTCACCACTGCCAAGAGCGATGCCGAGGGCCGCGCGTTGTTGCGGTTGTTCGGAATGCCCTTCAGAAAGTAGCGATTCGTCTGCGGAGAGAATCTGGAGAACTATGCCGAGAACAGCGATGATGTGGCGCGAGAAGCGCCGAAAGTTCAAGGTTCGCGTGCGCAACCGCTGTGCGGTCACAGGGCGCGCGCGTGGTTACATGCGCAAGTTCGGTGTTTCGCGCATCGTTTTTCGCGAGATGGCGCTGCGCGGTGAGATCCCGGGCGTGCGAAAAGCATCTTGGTGAGTGTGCCATGGTCAACGATACGCTGGGCGATATGCTCACCCGCATTCGCAACGCTGTGGCAGTCGGCCATGCTAGCGTCGCCGTCCCAGCCTCGAAGGTGAACGCGCGCGTCGCGGACATCCTTAAGGAGGAGGGCTACATAGAGGACTGGCAGGAGGTCGCACAGGATGAGGTCAAGAAGATGATCAACATCAAGCTGCGCTACTTCGGCGAGCGCCGCAGCCGACGCCCCGTCATCAGCAACTTGAAGCGCGTCAGCCGCCCAGGTCGGCGGGTGTACGTGCGAGTTGGTGAAATACCGCGGGTGTTGAGCGGCATCGGCATCGCCATTCTCTCAACACCTAAGGGCATCATCACTGACAAGCAGGCTCGCCGGTTGCGCGTGGGCGGTGAAGTGCTCTGCTACGTGTATTGATGAGGAGGTTGGAGCGCTCATGTCTCGCATTGGAAGGAAACCTATCCCGCTGCCCAGCGGTGTGGATGTGCACGTGCACGATGGGCTGGTCACTGTGAAAGGTCCGAAGGGCCAGCTCAGCCGGCGCATTGACCCGCGCGTGTCGGTCGAGAAGAACGGCAATTGGGTGGAGGTAAAGCGCACAGGCGACGAGCGTGAAGAGCGCGCGTTGCATGGGTTGACCCGCGCCCTCATCAGCAACATGGTGAGCGGCGTCTCGTCTGGCTTTGAGAAGAAGCTGGTGATCGGCGAGGAGAGCGTCGGCTATCGCATCGAGCAGGTCGGGCGCAACCTTGTGCTCTACCTGGGCTACTCACACCCCATTGAGTTCAAACCGCCGGAGGGCATCACCCTGAGCGCCGATCCGAAGAGCCGCACCATCACCGTCTCGGGCATTGATAAGGAGCTGGTGGGCGAAGTTGCTGCTCGCATTCGCCGCTTGCGTCCTCCCGAGCCTTACAAGGGCAAGGGTATTCGTTACGTGGACGAGAAGATACGCCGCAAGGAGGGCAAGGCCGCTAAGACCGGCAAAGGCAAGTGATCGCACGGTGAGGTGGCACTTGCTGGTCGCTTGTGAAAGGTGAGTTAGGGCATAGCCATGGCAGAAGTGAATCGTCGAGAAGCCAGAGAGCGCCGTAGGCGGCGTGTGCGCGCGCGCGTGCAAGGCACCGCTGCGCGGCCAAGGCTGAACGTGTTCCGCAGCTTAAAGCACATCTACGCGCAGATCATAGACGACGACCGCGGACACACACTGGTCGCTGCCTCAACGCTGGATAAAGAGATACGCGCGCAGAGCGCAGCGTTGAAGAAAACCGAAGAGGCGTTTGCTGTCGGCAAACTGCTGGCCCAGCGCGCGCTGGAGCAGCAGATCACGCGCGTCGTGTTCGACCGCGCCGGCTATCGCTATCATGGGCGCGTGAAAGCCGTTGCAGATGGCGCGCGCCAGGGTGGTTTGGAGTTCTGAAGCATGGAAAGCAAGCAAGCTCGAAAGGAGAATCGCAAAGCCTCCGGCGTCGCCGAGGCGCCAGCTGAGCTGGACATCCGCGCTGTTGAGACGCTGCGAGTTGCCAAGGTGATCAAAGGCGGGCGACGCTTCGCCTTCCGCGCGCTGGTTGTAGTGGGTGACAACCGCGGCCGGGTGGGCGTGGGCACCGGCAAGGCGCGCACCGCGCAAGACGCGATTCGCAAAGCAACCGACCGCGCCCGCAACACCATGACAAGAGTGAATCTGCTGGGACACACCATCCCCCACGAGGTGATCTCCAAGCACGGTAGCGCCGTGGTTTTGCTGAAGCCAGCATCGCCCGGCACAGGGGTGATCGCCGGCGGTGGGGTGCGCGCCGTGCTAGAGGCAGCCGGCGTGCGCGATGTGTTGACCAAGGCGCTTGGTGCGGATAACCGCTTCAACAACACACTGGCCACCTTCAAGGGCCTGCTGATGTTGCGCAGCATTCACGAAGAGGCGCGCCGTCGCAATAAGCCCTTGGCCCATGTGAAGCCATTCTGGTGGAGGTTGGACAATGAGCAACCAGCCGGTAACTGAGACGATCAGCGCAAAGCCTTCATTGCGCATCCGCGTGCGGTGGGTGAAGAGCGCCATCGGCTATCCTCCGGAGCAGAAGCGCACGCTGCGCGCTTTAGGATTACGGCGCTTAGGCCAAGCCGTCGAGCACGATGACACCCCTCAGGTGCGAGGCATGTTGACCACAGTCCGCCACTTGGTTCACGTGCAAGCTGTGGATTGAGCTGCAAAGCTTCGTGCCGATCGAGAAGAGCGAGTCGTTTTGCAAATAACGGCGTTTAGCGAGGTTATCCATGAAACTGCACGAGATCAAACCGGCGCCTGGGTCGCGCAAGCGCAACAAACGCAAAGGCATTGGCATCGCTGCTGGGCAAGGCCGCACCGCAGGCCGCGGCCAGAAGGGTCAAGCCGCTCGCACCGGTGGTGTGAAAGGCCCCTATTTTGAGGGCGGTCAATTCCCTATGGTGCGCAAATTGCCTTTTATGCGCGGCGTGGGCTTTTTCAACCCTTACAAGATCGTGTATCGGCCCGTCAACGTCGGCACATTGGCTGAGAAGTTCGAAGCCGGCGCAGAAGTAACCCCTGACAAACTGGTCGAGCTTGGGCTGGCCGATCGCGGAGACTACATCGCCATACTAGGTGATGGGGAGCTGGGTGTCGCGCTCCACGTTCAAGCCCACAAATTCTCAGCGTCGGCGCGCCAAAAAATCGAAAGTGCCGGCGGCAGTGTGGTCAAGCTAGAAGTGAAGCGCGGCGGCTACCGCACGCGCTGATCGCCGAGGCAAATCGCCATGTTACAGGCTTTGCGAAACGCCATCCAACTGCCGGACATTCGCAACCGCATCATCTTCACGTTGTTCATCCTGTTGATCTATCGCTTGGTGTCGCACATCCCAGTTCCTGGCGTGGACCCAGAGGTGTTGCGGCAAATCCGCGAAGCGGTAGAACGCAACACAGCCGGCGGTTTGGGCAACTTGGTGGGACTGCTTGCGCTGCTCTCCGGCGGCGCAGTGTTCAACTTCTCCGTGCTGGCGATGGGCGTTTACCCATACGTGACCGCCAGCCTCATCTTGCAATTGATGATCCCGGTCATCCCGCGCCTGGAGGAGTTGACCAAAGAAGGGGAGCAAGGCCGGCGCAAGATCAGCCGCCTCACAACCTACCTCACGGTGCCAATGGCTGCGCTGAACGCAATTGGGCAGGTGAACATCTTTGAAAGCATCGGCGTCAGCGTCGCAAATGGCCAGCGCGTCCTACCTCAGTGGGGACTGGATCGGCCGGAGTTCATTCTGCCAACCATCGTCACTATCATGACCATGACGGCCGGCACGATGTTTGCGGTGTGGCTAGGCGAGCTGATCACTGAGCAAGGTATCGGCAACGGCTTGTCCATCATTATCTTCGGCGGCATTGTCTCGCGCGTGCCCAGCAATCTGGCTCAGATCGCTGCCGGCTCTACCGCTGTGCTCACGCTGATCTCGTTTTTGGTCATCACAGTGGTCATGGTGCTCGGGATCGTGTACATCCAAGAGGGCGAGCGGCGCATAGCAGTGCAGTATGGCCGGCGCGTGCGCGGCCGGCGCGTATTGGGTGGTGTGGGGACACACATCCCGCTGAAGGTGAATTCGGCCGGCATGATCCCGCTCATCTTCGCGCAGGCCGTCCTGGTTTTCCCCGCCATCATCGCCGGCTTCTTTGTGAACAGCACCGATGCATCGGTGCAGAACTTCGCTACAGGTGTGGTGCGCCTATTCAGCGCCGGCCAGAGTGGACAGCCAGGCATCAACGTCGAGCTTGTGGTGTACACCATCCTGTATTTCCTGCTTGTGATCGGCTTCACCTACTTCTACACGGACATCATGATGCAGCAACAAAACCTGGCCGAGAACTTGCAGAAGCAGGGCGGCTTTATCCCCGGTATTCGACCTGGGCGCACCACAGAAGTGTTTATCACGCGGGTCACTCGTCGCCTGACACTGGTGGGTGCGCTATTCCTGGGGGTGTTAGCAGTGCTGCCGTATCTGCTGAACTTCATCTCGTACGTCCCAGGTTTTGGCTTCTTGCGCCCGATTGGCAACAACAACCTCCTGCTCTCTGGAGCTGGTTTGTTGATCGTGGTGGGCGTTGTGTTGGACACCATGCGCCAACTCGAGGCGCAACTGATGATGCGCAACTACGAAGGGTTCATCCGATAGCAGACCTAGCCATGTACGGGATCGTTCTGCTCGGCGCGCCAGGAGCAGGTAAAGGCACACAAGCCGTGTTGCTCTCGAAGCGGTTGAACATCCCGCACATCTCCAGCGGAGACTTGTTCCGCGAAAACTTGCGCAACCAAACACCGCTTGGAGAGTTGGCCCGTCAGTACATGGAGCGGGGCGAATTGGTGCCGGATGAAGTGACGATCGCGATGGTGCGCGAGCGGCTGTCGCGCCCAGATTGCGCCAACGGTTTCATCCTCGATGGCTTCCCGCGCACCATCGCGCAGGCCGATGCGCTCGAAGTCCTGCTAAAAGAGTTGGGCAAGTCCATCACTCTGGTGCCCTGGATTCGTGTGCGCGAGCGTATGCTGATGGAGCGGCTGTCACATCGCTGGACTTGCCGTGATTGCGGCGCTGTGTTCAGCTACGAGTCGCTGCCGCCCCGCGAGGGTTGCAAAAAGGAGGTGTGCACTGGCGAGCTGTATCGGCGCGAGGACGACAACCCTGAAGTGCAAGCGAAGCGCATCCAGGTGTACAACGAACAGACCGCACCGCTCATTGACTACTACCGCGCGCGCGGCCTGCTGGTGGAGATCAACGGTGAGCACACGATTGAGTATGTGCATCGCCTCTTGCTGCAGTTGGTGTTGAACGCTCACACCATCCATAGCCCTGCCTCGAGCGCTGTGTAATGTAACTTCCAAACCGGCCATGATTGTGCTGAAAACAGACAGGGAGATCGCTCTCATGCGCCGTGCAGGGCATATCGTTGCTGTGGTGCTGTCGGAATTGAGCACGCGCGCTCGCCCAGGCGTAACCACTCACATGCTCGATGAGCTGGCTGAGAAGATCATCCACCAGCATAACGGCAAGCCGTCCTTCAAGCATTACCAACCGCAGGGAGCGCCATATCCCTTCCCAGCCTCCATCTGCACCTCCATCAACGAGGAGCTGGTGCATGGCATCCCCAGCCAGCGGGCGCTACGTGAGGGTGACTTGCTGAAGATCGATGTAGGCGTTTGCGTGGATGGCTACCACGCCGACGCAGCGGTGACGGTGGGCGTCGGCAACATCCCCTCGAACGCCCAACGGCTGCTCGAGGTCACCCGCACGTGTTTGGATGCAGCGATCGCGGCTGCGCGCGCCGGCAACCGCACCGGTGACATCGGCGCAGCCATCCAGGCGGTGGCCGAGCAGGCCGGCTTCAGCGTGGTGCGCGACTACTCCAGCCACGGGGTCGGGCGTCGACTGCACGAGGGCCTGACTTTGCCAAACTACGGTCGCCCACACACCGGCCTGTTGCTGCGCCCTGGCCTGACGTTGGCCATTGAGCCAATGATCAACGAGGGCCGGCATGAGACGCGCGTTAAAAAGGACGGCTGGACAGTCGTCACAATTGATGGTAAACTTGCAGCCCAATTTGAGCATACCGTCGCCATCACGGAAGGCGAGGCGGAGATTCTGACAGCGTTGTAAGTGGTCCGTACTGCCCGCGGCACCCGAGCGGTGTCGGGGCGTTTTGTGTGTGACGTTGTGACCTTTTGAGAGGATTGAGGCAATGAAAGTTGCTGCATCGGTGAAGAAGCGCTGCCCAAAATGCAAGATCGTGCGGCGGCACGGTCGTGTGTACGTCATTTGCGAGAACCCCAAGCACAAGCAGCGCCAGGGGTAATCACGGCATATCGGTTGCGGATCACACCTATCACTGGATAGACTCACGCATGACACGTATCGCAGGAGTAGACTTACCAAAGAACAAGCGCATTGACATTGCGCTGTCGTACATCTACGGCATCGGGCGTCCTCTGGCTAAGCAGATACTGGCGCGCACGCCAATTGACCCGGCGACGCGCGTCAAGGACCTCTCAGAAGGGGACGCCGCATTGCTGCGCGAGATCATCGAGAAAGAATACAAAGTAGAAGGTGAGCTGCGCCGCGAGGTTCAGCTAAACATCAAGCGGTTGATTGAGATCGGCTGCTACCGCGGCCTGCGCCACAAGCGCATGTTGCCAGTGCGCGGCCAGCGCACGCGCACTAACGCGCGCACCCGCAAAGGCCCACGCAAGACCGTCGCCGGGCGTGGCCGTCGCCGTGGCGCAAAGAAGAAGTGAGCCTGAGACACACAAGCAAGGAGTTGCCGCATGGAAAAGGCTGGAACTTCCCCCACCTCGCGCCGCCAAACAACGCGCCGCGCGCGCAAAAACGTTGCGCATGCGGTGGTGCACATCTATGCGCCATTCAACAACACGATCATCACCATCACCGACACCGCCGGCAACACTATTTGCTGGGCTAGCGCCGGCTCGGCCGGCTTCAAGGGCACTCGCAAGAGCACACCTTTCGCTGCTCGCGTTGCCGCCCAAAATGCTTACCGCATGGCCATCGAGAATGGTGTGCAGGAGGTGGACGTGGTGGTCAAAGGGCCTGGGCCGGGACGGGAGGCTGCGGTGCGTGCCCTACAAGGCACGAACCTGCGCGTGCGCTCGATCACGGATGCCACACCGGTGCCGCATAACGGCTGTCGCCCAAAGAAGCGCCGCCGCATCTAGTGCGACTTGGCCGAGAGTGGTCGTTGGTCGTTGTTAAGGCCCATCACTGAGTTGGGTAGCAATCGCTGGGAGCATCTGGAAGAAGACGTGAGACGACTCGTTGTAAACAGATTGCCCAGCGGGAGTATCGTGATCAACAGAGAGTAAGCATAAACTATGGCTCGCCGTATTGGTCCTGTCTGTCGTCTGTGTAGGCGAGAAGGGCAGAAGCTCTTCCTAAAGGGGGCGCGCTGCCTTTCGAGCAAGTGCGCCTTTGAACGGCGCGGTTTTGTCCCTGGCCAACATGGCCAAAGCCTTAAGTCGCGCCGTCGTAAGTCCAGCGATTATTTGCTGCAGTTGCGCGAGAAGCAGAAGATGCGCCGAATCTATGGCGTGTTGGAAGCGCAGTTTCGGCGCTACTTTCGCGAAGCGCTGCGCCGTCGTGGCGTGACCGGCGCCGAGCTGCTCATCCTGTTGGAGCGGCGGCTGGACAACGTGCTGTATCGCATGGGCTTCGCCCCCTCACGCGCGGCCGCCCGCCAAATGGTGACGCACGCCCACTTCACCGTGAACGGCCATCCGGTCAACATCCCATCGTATCTGGTGAAGCCCAACGACGTGATCGCTGTGCGCGAGTCCAGCCGGCGTCTGACACAGTTCAAGGAGCTGGCAGCGGAGCGCGACATCAGCTATGCGCCGCCCGCTTGGTTGCAGGCTGACCGCGCTACTTTGACTGGCCGTGTGCTCGCCCTCCCGAAGCGCGAGGACATAGATGTGCCGGTGAACGAGCAGCTCGTCGTGGAGTACTACTCGCGCTGAAGCCTGTCCCGTGCGCTGTGCCCTTGGGCCGGCAGCGGGTGTGTTTCGGTAAGGAGAGAAGACCTTGCTCACAACGCCAATCTTCCCGAAAATCGAGACAGACGTTCTAACGCGCGAATACGGTCGCTTCTCAATCGGTGCGATGGAGCCGGGCTTTGGCATCACGCTCGGCAACGCGCTGCGGCGGGTGTTGCTCAGCGCATTGCCGGGCGCAGCCGTCACGTCCATCCGCATCACGGATGTCCATCATGAGTTCTCAGACATCCCGCATGTGCGCGAGGACGTGATGCAGTTGATGCTGAACATCAAGCAAATTCGGTTTCGATTGCATGGTGAAGGGCCTGCGCGCTTGCGCATCGAGGTGAGAGGTGAGGGCCAAGTCACCGCTGGCGACATCATCGCGCCGCCTGAGGTGGAGATCGTCAACCCTGATCTCTACCTTTTCACCGTTGACTCAAACAAAGCTTCGCTGGATATCGAGATGCAGGTGCAGCGAGGGCGGGGCTATTCGCCTGCCGAAGAGCGTGAGCGCTTGCCGATCGGTGAGCTGCCGGTGGACGCGATCTTCTCGCCGGTGCGCCGGGTGAATTACACCGTGACCCCCACCCGCGTCGGGACGATGACAAACTACGAGCGCCTCATCTTGGAGGTTTGGACCGACGGCACCATCCGGCCGCCTGAAGCGCTCGCCCAAGCAGCCACCATCCTGATGCAGCACCTACGCGTTGTCGCCGGCATCAGCGTCACGGAAGAACTTTTGCCGTCCGAAAGTGAGACGGTTCGCCGCATCCCCGGCGAGTGGGCAAGCCGCCCGATTGAGGATCTGGAGCTGAGCGTACGCGTCTTCAATGCCTTGAAGCGCAGCGGCATCAGCACAGTAGGCGAGCTGCTCGACTTGATGCAGCGCACCGGCGGTAACCTGACCAGCCTCCGTAATTTCGGCGAGAAGTCCATGGCTGAGCTGCGCGAGAAGCTGCGCGCCAAAAACCTGCTTCTTGAGCAGATCGCAGGCGTTGACCACGAGCAGGAGGTGAAAGCATGAGACACAGAGTGAAAGGATACAAGCTGGGGCGTTCCTCTGCGCATCGCACCGCTTTGCGCCGTAGTCTGATCACAGAGCTGATTGACCATGGCCGCATTCAAACTACAGAGGCCAAGTGTCGTGCCATCCGCGATCAAGCGGAACGCTTGGTGACAGTGGCCAAGCAAGGGCTTGCCGCGCAGGAGAAAGCCAAGCAGGTGTATGCGCGCCGATTGGTGGCTGCCCGCGTGAATGGTGGGCCGCGGATCGTGCGCAAACTGTTTAATGAGATCGCGCCGCGCTACACAGATCGCAATGGCGGCTACACCCGCATCGTCAAGCTCGGGCTGCGCAAGGGCGACAATGCGCCCATCGCGATCATCGAGTGGACCTGAGGCTGCTACAGCATCGCTGATGTAAGGAGGTGTTGGCACCACCCCAGATAAGCGTCGGCAACGAATGAAGTATCGTGCGGTCGTCGCCTATGACGGCACCGACTTCGCCGGCTTTCAGAAGCAAGCAAACGCCCGCACGGTGCAGGCTGAGCTAGAGCGCGCCGTGCATCAAATCGTGGGGCGCCCCACTCAAGTGGTTGGCGCGGGGCGCACAGATGCAGGCGTCCACGCAACCGGCCAAGTGGTTGCATTTTGGGCCGAATGGAAACACGGCGAGGCGGTGCTGTTGCGCGCTCTGAACGCTGTGCTGCCGAGTGACATCGCTGTGCGTTGCATCGCTCCGTGCAGCGAGCGATTCCATCCGCGCTACGACGCGCTAAGCCGCACTTACGAGTACGTTGCCTATGTGGATTCGGTGCGGCAGCCGATGCGGCAGCGATATGCGCTCCAATTACACCAACAACCCGATGTGGAGCGCATGAACGCTGCAGCACGAGTTATCATTGGGGAGCATGACTTCGCCGCCTTCGGCAGCTCTCCGTCTGAACGCGAGGGAGCAACCACGGTGCGGCGGGTGCTGCGCGCGCAGTGGCATGCTGAAGGCGACACGCTTCGCTTTGTTATCGAGGCGAACGCCTTTCTGTATCAGATGGTTCGGCGCATCGTTCATGCGCTGTTGCTAGTCGGAGATGGACGTTGGTCACCTGAGATGCTGGAGCAAGTGCTGAAGAGTCGAGAACCCCAGCAGCTTCAGGGCATAGCGCCGGCCAAAGGGCTGTGCCTGGTGAAAGTGACTTATCAGGAGCAACATGAGGAGAATCAGACCGTTTCGCACATATAGCGCCAAGCCAGAACAGGCGCGCGCTAGCCGCAAGTGGTTTGTGGTGAACGCGGATGGCAAGACGCTCGGGCGGCTGGCCAGCCAGATTGCTCGTGTCATCATGGGCAAGCACAAGCCCACCTACACGCCGCACGTGGATAGCGGTGACCACG
Organism: uncultured Anaerolineae bacterium; assembly: GCA_938028725.1. Lineage (GTDB taxonomy): Bacteria > Chloroflexota > Anaerolineae > J036 > Brachytrichaceae > CALIMH01. Next base: position 16,914 of record CALIMH010000001.1, read on the forward strand.
TGATCGTCATCAATGCCCAGAAGATACGTGTGACGGGCAACAAGATGATCGAGAAGAAATACTACCGTCACTCAAGCTACCCCGGCGGCTACAAAGAGGAAAAGCTGCGCGACCTGCTTCAGCGCAGGCCAGAGCGTGTGATTCGCGAGGCTGTGTGGGGCATGATCCCACATGGGCGCTTGGGACGCCGCATGATCAAAAAGCTGAAGGTGTATGGCGGGCCGGAGCACAAACATGCCGCTCAAAGGCCGGAGCCACTCGAGCTAGCGTAACACAAGGAGGCAACATCAATGGCAGAAGCTCAGCAATACTTCGAAGCGGTGGGGCGTCGCAAGGAGGCCACCGCTCGCGTGCGGCTATATCCGCAGGGTAGCGGCAAGATCCTCATCAACGACAAACCGATGGAGCAGTACTTCGGCCGTGAGATAGATTATTTCACCTGCACGCTGCCGCTCCGACTGACCGGCGCAGATAACCGCTACAACGTGAGCGTGCACGTGAAAGGTGGCGGCATCAGCGGCCAGGCACAGGCGATCCGCCTCGGCATCGCCCGCGCCTTGCTCAAAGTGGACCCTGAGTACCGCAGCGTGCTAAAGCCCCATGGATTGCTCACGTGTGACGCGCGCGTGAAGGAGCGCAAGAAGCCTGGCCTTAAGCGCGCTCGCAAGGCCCCCACTTACACCAAGCGCTAGTTTTTGAAAGTAGAGGAGTGTCACGATGAACCTTGTTGAGTCCATCGAGAAGAGCCTCACCCCCAACCCTAACATCCCGCCGCTGAGGCCGGGCGATCTGGTGCGTGTGCACCAGCGCATTGTGGAGGGCGATCGTGAGCGCATCCAGGTTTTCCAGGGCACGGTCATTCGGCTGCGTCGGGGAGGCGCCAACGCCAACTTCACCGTGCGACGCATCGCTAGCAACAACATCGGGGTGGAGCGCACATACTTGCTGCACTCCCCGCGCATTGAGCGGGTGGAGGTGCTCCGCCATGCCAAAGTGCGCCGCGCTCAGCTCTACTACTTCCGCGGTTTGCAGGGCAAGGCTGCTCGCCTGAAGGAGCTGCTGCCTAAATCTAAGAACAAGCCTGATGCCACAAGCAAGTCTGCCGCAAATGAGCCACAGCCTTGAAGCTGCGCTTTGCAAGCGGGGCTGGGCGCTGACAGATGTGGCAGACGTTGCCAGGATTCGTTAGATAGGCGGAGGCATCGCAGTGCTGTGCTCCAGAGCTTGTCATGCCGCGCATCCTGGTGCCAATCCCGGCTAAATCCGACTTGAAAGAGAGCTACAGGCACAGCTTGGAAAGCTGCGGCGCTGTGCTGCAACTGCTGCGCGCAGAGTTGACCCCATTGGATGTGTTGCGAGAAGCGTTGGACGCCTGTGATGGCGTGATGCTCACCGGTGGGGGCGATGTAAACCCCAAGCGCTACAGCGAGGACTACGTCCACCCCGAGGTCTATGGGGTGGACGAGGATCGTGACCACGTAGAGATCGAATTGGCAAAATTGGCAGTGGCAGCAGATAAGCCGCTTTTCGCCATTTGCCGTGGTGTCCAAGTCCTGAATGTGGCGCTGGGTGGCACGCTTCACCAGCACCTCCCGGAGCTCACGCCCATCGAGCACCGCGGACATAATCGGCCGCGGCAAGAGCCGGCACATGAAGTTCAGATTGAGCCGGGCACACGCCTAGCCCAGATCATCGGCACTGACCGCGCAGAGGTGAACAGCTTCCACCATCAGGCGATTGATGCGGTGGCACACGGCTTATGTGTTGCAGCGCGCGCCCCTGATGGCTTAGTTGAGGCCGTGGAGATGCCCCACAAGCGCTTTGTGCTGGGGGTGCAGTGGCATCCAGAGGACATGTTCGACAGCTCGCCTCCGATGCGTTGTCTCTTCGAGGCTTTCGTAAAGGCCTGCGCTGGCGAGCGCCTGTGAGCATCTCGTTGCCCCAGGTGGAAGTGTTGCAGCGTGCTGCCTTGTCTGTTGGTGTTTACAGCCTGCTGATGGCGCAGCATGCGTTGGCGGCCTCCCCTGCTGCAAACACCCATCTTTGACAACTTGACGTTGTTGATGGGTGCGGAGTTGCTGATGCTGCTGTCCGGCATGGCTGCTAGGGTGGTGGTCACGCCCCCGGCGAGGTGGGCAAGCCAATTCCTGCGGCAAAACCTGCCTATTGATGAGGAGTTGATTCGGCTACGCTCGGAGTGGGGGCGCCCGCCAAAACGCGTGCAACGGCGATTCAAGCTTACACCAAACCGCGGGCCTGTGTTGTTGACTGTAGCGGGTTTGGTCCTTTTCTTTCCCCTCTCGGTGCTGGTGGCGTCGTCCTTACCTCGGGCCGTGGAGGATGCGCGCCGCCGGGAGACAAGGGTAGCCGAGGGCACGGCAGCAACTCCGCAAGGCCTGCCCAAGGAAGGTGACTTCGTTGCCACTTGCATATCCGGCTTGAGCGCAAAGGATTATCTCTACCAACGCATCGCGGACTCGAACGCCTACATTGTGGAGGGCTACCAAGCCGGGAGCATGCAGCAAAACTACGCTGCCACTGGACCGAGCAGTGACACAGCAACGAGCCATAGCACGTGGCCATGACGCGGCTCGACATGATCGCCCGCATCCGTGAAGCGCGCGCCGCGCTGCTTGAGACGCTGGCGCTCGTACCGGAGGATGAGTGGCTTTCCCCAGGCGTTGTGGGAGCGTGGTCGTTGCGCGATGTGGTGGCACATCTGGCGATCTGGTGTGCGCGTGCTGTCACCTGGTTATTTCAGGCCGAGCGTGGTGTGCCGCTCCAGCTCCCTCGTTCAAACCACCCAGACTGGGCCGACGTTAACGCGCGCGACGTAGCCACCCAGCGCGATCGCCCACTCGATCGTATCTTGAGCGATTTCCACGGCGCCCACGAGCAGCTGCTCCAACGCTTGCAACGCTGGACAGATGACGATATACTCTTCGACGCGCACCGCTTCCCTGAGCTAGGTGGTGAGTCGCTGGCAGCTTGGGTGCTGGCTTGCAGCGCCGAGCACGACGCTGAGCACAACGCGCAAATTCGCCAGTGGCTTGTTTCCCGTGCATCAGATGCTGCGGGTTGATCACCTGCAACCTGCGGGATGGGCTTCTGTGACCTGCTTCGATCTGTCTGACGTTTTCAGTGTGCTGCGATTCTCAGGCAGCACCTGGTTGGATTTTCTCCAGCGCATGTCCACTGGCGACTTGCGCGGGATGCGCGCTGGCGAAGGGCGTGCGACTGTCCTCACCACCCCCTTGGCGCGTATCGTGGACTGGCTGTGGGTGTTCGCAGAGGAGCAGGGCGCGCGGATGCTCGTCAGCGCCGGCGCGCGCAGCAAAGTCGCCCACTGGTTGCGCAAGCATATCTTCTTCAACGACGACGTCCAAGTGCATGACACCCCGTCGCGAGAGCCGATCTTCGCCCTGTTGGATGCCCCACCTCCTAGTGCGTGCGCTGCTGACTTGCCGCCCTTGGGGCACTGCCAGCAACAATCAGGAGGCGGGCCGATCTGGGTTGTGCGTCTGCCCAAAGCCTTTGGCCACGGCTGGCTGGTGATGGGCAACTGGCAGCCGGCTGAGCCTCCGTTACCGCGCGAGGCGTGGGAAGAGTGGCGCATTGCGCGCGGCGTGCCGGCATACCCAAACGAACTGAATGAGGATTACATCCCTCTAGAAGCCGGCTTGTGGGGAGCGGTGAGCTTCAACAAAGGTTGCTACACCGGTCAGGAGATCATCGCCCGCATGGAGTCGCGTGGGCAGATCGCCAAGCGATTGTGCCTGCTCGAGGGAGAATCCAAGCTCTCCGTTGGCAGCCGACTGTTCGACGAGCACGCCGAGCCAGTTGGCACAGTCACCAGCGCTGCTGGTCGCAGCGCCCTCGGCTACGTGCGCAGCGCTGTCGCTAAGCCGGAGGCAGTGCTGCGCACTGAACAAGGCGAGCGCGTTCAGGTGCGCGCGATCGTGCGCATGTGAGCAGTGGAGTAGTGTTGGTTTAGGCGGAGGGGCGTGGAATTGGCCCGCGCTGGGGTGATTCCACCTGCGCTGTCCGAAAAGGCTACATCGAACTCGTTTGCGATCTTGCGCCACCGGTAGCGACCCTTTCACGCTCGGTTACAATACGGCACGCGCGAGATTGCGATGTTTGACACCCTCACCGACCGCCTCCAGGCGATCTTCGACAAGCTGAGCAAGCGCGGCGTCCTCACTGAGCAGGATGTGGATGCCGCGCTGCGAGAAGTTCGGGTAGCGTTGCTGGAGGCCGACGTCAACTTTCGCGTGGTGAAAGACTTCCTCGCCCGCGTGCGCGAGCGCGCCGTGGGCGCGGAGGTGCATCGTAGCCTGACGCCAGGCCAAGCAGTGATCAAGATTGTGCATGAGGAGTTGCTTGCCACGCTGGGTGAGGGCGGCAAACTCGATCTTGGCGGTCCGCCGCCGCGTGTGATCTTGCTGGTTGGCTTGCAAGGCTCTGGCAAAACCACCACTGCTGCTAAGCTGGCACTGCACCTGCGCAAGCAAGGGCGTCGCCCTCTGTTGGTCGCGGCCGATATTTACCGACCTGCTGCAGTGCTGCAGCTTCAGACGCTGGGGAAGCAGATTAACGTGCCGGTCTTCGCCGAGTCTGATCAAGCGCCGCCTGATATCGCCCAACACGCCATTCGCCAAGCTGTCCAGTCGGCGCTCGATGTTGTGATTGTGGATACTGCCGGCCGCCTGCAAATTGATGAGGCGATGATGCAGGAGGTGGAGCAGATCAAGGCGCGCGTGAGGCCCGCCGAAGTCCTGCTGGTCGCCGATGCCATGACCGGCCAGGAGGCTGTCAACATCGCTGATACGTTCAACAAGCGCGTTGGCCTCACCGGCTTGATCCTGACCAAAGTGGATGGTGATGCGCGCGGCGGCGCGGCCATCTCCATGCGGGCGGTGACACAAGTGCCGATCAAGTTTCTCGCTACCGGCGAGAAGGTGGATGCCCTCGAGCCATTCCACCCTGACCGTCTGGCCTCCCGCATCCTTGGCATGGGTGATGTGCTGACCCTGATCGAGAAGGCGCAGCAGCAGTTTGATGAGCAGCAGGCGCTGGATGCTGCTGAAAAGCTGTTTAACGCCCGCTTCGACCTGGAGGATTTCCTCGCCCAACTGCGCATGGTGCGCAAGATGGGGCCACTCGGCGAACTGCTCAACTTACTGCCTGGCATGCGCGAGGTCACCCGTCAGCTCTCGCCTGATGTGACTGAGCGCCAATTCAAGCGCATCGAAGCGATGATCTGCTCGATGACGCCTGCCGAGCGGCACAACCCAGACATGCTCAACGCCTCGCGCAAGCGCCGCATCGCCGCCGGCAGTGGTACAACTGTGCAGGAGCTAAATCAGCTATTGCGCAATTTCCGCGAGGCGCAAAAAATGATGAAGCAGCTTTCAACCAACCCGCGCATGCGAACCATGCTTGGGTTGGTGCAGCGTCGTCGGCCCAGATGATCAGCGAGCAACGCGCAGCGCTGGCCGTCCGTTCCTTGCCGGCTGTCCTCTCCCCGCTGCCACCCCGATCGCATCGCGCGCCTGGGACGCGACCTGAGCTGAAGCAACGCAAATGAGGAGACACACAGAGCACTATGGTTCGCATCCGATTAGCCCGTGTTGGGGCAAAGAAGCAACCCGCTTACCGCATTGTGGTGGCGGATAAGGAGGCGCCGCGCGACGGCGCGTTCGTCGAGGTGATCGGTCAATACAATCCTCGCACCGAGCCGGAGCTGATCCGCATCAACGAGGCGCGGGCATTGCATTGGCTGAAAGTTGGCGCGCAACCCAGCGACGCCGTCCTGCAACTCTTTCGCAAGAGCGGCACGCTGGCCCGCTTCGAGCGCCTGAAGAAGGGTGAGCCGCTAGAGGCGCTGTTAGCGGAAGTGCCTTCCGGCATCAGCGGCGTCGAACCGCCTACACTCCGCACGCGCGTCGGCCGTGCCGTGCCCGCTGGCGCTCAGCCCCAGCAAAGCGCAGCGTGACGTCTCTCCTTAAGCCCATGCGCAACACCTCCCGACGACCGCTTGCGCGCCCACGGCGGCCTAACATCCAATCGAAAACGCAAACGCGCCGCGCGCGCCAACCTGCGCCGCCTGATCCGGCTGACCCACGCGCGCTGGTGGAGTTCATCGCCAAGTCGCTGGTGGACATGCCCGACCAGGTGAGCGTCACCCAGCGCAGCGATCGCGCTAGCGTCGAGCTGCGCCTGAAAGTGGCGGCTGAGGAGACCGGCCGCGTGATCGGGCGCGAAGGACGCCTGGCTACCGCCATGCGCGCGCTGCTGAAGGTGATCGGCGCGCGCGCACGCAAGCGCATCAAACTGGACATCGGCGACTAGCGGCGCGCAGCTAACCATACCAACAACCGGTGAGCAGCGGGACAACCGTGATTGGGGTGGGGCGGGTGACTCGGCCGCACGGCATCGCTGGAGAGGTGAAAGTGGAATGCGACCCCTTCTACCTCGAGGCGTTGCTGGAGGCCAAACGTGTGCTCATCGGCGACCCGCCGCAATCGGTGCGCGTGCTATCAGCCCGTCCTCATCAACGGGCTGTATTGCTGCTGTTGGAGCACATCCGCCAACGCAATGATGCCGAGCGACTGCGTGGCGCGTTGGTGTGTCTCACTGAAGACCAGTTGCCGTATCTGGGCGAGCATCGCTGGTATCCCCACCAACTGATTGGCTTGCAGGTGGTGCGCGAGCAGGATGGCGAGCTGCTTGGCGTGTTGACCGAAGTGCTGGCTACTGGCAGCAATGACGTGTATGTGGTGCAGCGCAGTCGCGGCGAGCTGCTGTTGCCGGCGCTCCCAGAGGTGATCCGCCAGGTGGACCTTGCGGCTGGGATAATGCGGGTGGTTGTGCCAGAGGGATTGGAGTGAGCACGGCAAATCCTGATCTGCCCTACTACCTGGCTTTTGGGCGCATCAAGGGCATTGGCGCTGCGCGCATCCGCAGGCTCAAGTCTCACTTCGGCACATTGCAGCAGGCCTGGGCAGCAGAGGCGGTTGACCTCGCCGAGGCTGGCCTGGACGCGCGCGCGCTCGGCGCCATTGTAGATGGCCGTCGCGCCGTCCATCCCGAGACTGAGCTGGAGCGCTTGGCGCGCGCCGGCGCCTGCGCCATCACCTGGGAGGACCCCGATTACCCACGCTTGCTGGCGCAAGTGCCCGATGCGCCACCGGTCCTGTTTGTGCGAGGCACGCTCTCCCCTCAGGACGAGTGGGCAGTGGCAATTGTCGGCACACGGCGTGCCAGTTTGTATGGCAAGCAAGTGGCCGACATGCTGGCCACCGAATTGGCCCGCGCCGGCGTGGTCGTTGTGAGCGGGCTGGCCCGTGGGATTGATGCTGTCGCCCACGAGGCTGCTTTGAAAGCCGGTGGCCGCACCCTGGCTGTGCTGGGCTGCGGCGTGGACGTGGTGTATCCGCCCGAGCACGCCCGGCTGGCGCAGCACATCGTTGAGCACGGCGCGCTGATCAGCGACTACCCGCTGGGCACGCCGCCTGATGCACAAAACTTTCCACCGCGCAACCGCATCATCAGCGGCCTGAGCCTGGGCGTGGTGGTGGTGGAGGCGGATGAGCGCAGCGGCGCGCTGATCACAGCCCAATTTGCGGCCGAGCAGGGGCGCGACGTGTTTGCAGTCCCCGGCAACATCTTCAACCAGTCCAGCCGTGGCACCAATCAGCTTATCCGTGAAGGCGCTAAGGTCGTGACCAATGTGCAGTGCATCCTGGAGGAGCTGAATCTGGAGCGCGCACCAGAGCAGCTAGCGCTGAGTCAAGCTGTGCCCGAAGATGAGACCGAGCGGCAACTGCTGGCGCAGCTCTCGCACGACCCCGTGGAGATGGATGTGCTGGTGCGGGCGCTCGGTCTGCCGCCGGATCAAGTGGCCGCGCGGCTGGCGCTGATGGAGTTGAGGGGGCTGGTGCGCCAAGCGGGCAGCGCCGGTTACGTGCTGGCCCGTGAGCATCGAGAAGCCTACGGAGAGACCTGAGCAATGCTGTATGCTCTCATCATGGCGGGAGGCAGCGGCACGCGCCTATGGCCGCTGAGCCGTCGCCACACGCCCAAACAAACGCTGCCACTCACTGACCTTCGGCGCAGCATGTTTCACATCACTGTGGAGCGCCTGCAGCCGCTGATACCCTTAGAGCGCGTCTGGGTTGTCACCAATGCTGAGACGGCCGCGCTCTTTCAGGCCCAAGTGCCCGCGCTGCCAAAGGCCAACTACATCGTGGAGCCAAGCCCCAAGGACAGCGGCCCTGCGGCCGCGCTGGGGGTGGCGCATATTCACCACCACGACCCCGATGCGACAGTGGCCATTCTCACGGCCGACCACCACATCGCCGATGAGCCGGCCTTCCGAAATGCGTTGCACGTTGCCGAGGCCGTGGCTGCAGAGGGGTATATCGTCACTTTTGGCATTGCGCCCACTTTCGCCGCTACCGGCTTTGGCTACATTGAGCGCGCCGAGTTGCTGACAGTGCTGGACGGTTTGCCGGTTTACCGCGCTGCGCGCTTCGTCGAGAAGCCATCGCAACCTGTGGCTGAGTCTTACGTGGCGAGTGGGACGCACTTTTGGAACAGCGGCATGTTCATCACCACCTCCGCGCTGGCGCTGGCCGAGTTCGATCGCCAGCAGCCGCAATTTGCCCAGGCGTTGCACGCGCTGCTGCCCACCATCGGCACACCTGATTATCCCGCCGCGCTGCACCACGCCTGGGAAGTCGCGCCGAAGCGCTCGCTCGACTACGCGATCATGGAAGGCGCACAGCAGGTGGCGGTCATCCCGCTGCAAATCGGTTGGAGTGACATTGGAAGCTGGGCTGCGCTGTGGGAAGTGTTGCCAAAGGATGCTGATGGCAACGTAGTGGTAGGGGATGTGGTGATGCTGGATGGTCGGCGCAACCTCATCCGCGCCGATGGAGGGCGGTTGGTGACGGTGGTCGGCGTGCACGATCTGGTGATCGTGGACACACCCGATGCCCTGCTGGTATGCTCAATGCAACATGCCGCTGAGCTAAAGCGCTTGGTGGATTTGCTGCGCGCTCAAGGGCAAGATGGGGTGTTGTAATGGCCGCTTCTGTGTTTGGGATGTATGCGCGGGCGTTGGTTCGCCGCTGGTGGCTGGTGATGGTGCCGCCACTGGTTGTGTTTGTCCTCACACAGCTCACCGCGCCGCCACCCAAGATCGCGTATCAAGTCACCATGTCGTTCGCCGTAGGGCTGCCGCCGGAGCCGCTGCGGGCGGAGACGTACAACTTTGACCGACACTACAACTGGTTGGCATCGGAATACATCACCCAGGGGTTCTCGTTGATCATTGGCAAAGGCGCTTTTGCGGATGCGGTCACCCGCCGCTTAGCCAAGCAGGATGTGGTGCTGCCTCGACCACTGCTGGGCGCGATCCGCTCGGAGTATCGCTCCAGCGTGATGGTGGTGTATGTCACCTGGGACACGCCGGAGCTGGCCGAGCGCATCGCGCGCGCGGTGGTGGACGAGCTAAACGAGAACTACGAAGCCTACTGGCCTCAGTTAAGCGGCGCCGCGGCTTCGCCAGTGCGGCTGATGGACACCCCCCAGGCTGTGCCGTTGGCGTTGCCCTTGCGCGATCGCTTCGACTTGCCGGTGCGGTTGGCCGCAGCGCTGGGGGTGGGCGTGCTGCTTGCGCTCGTTGCGCATGCCCTGGATGCTCGCCTCGCTGATCGGCCTGAGCTCGAGCAACTGGGGCTGCGCGTGTTGGTGGAAGTGCCGCGCGACCGATCGACGCGAGCGCGATGAGTGAAACCGAACGCTATGGAGCTACAGGACTACATGCAAATGGCACGTCGTTGGTGGTGGGCAGTGGTTGGCACTGCGCTGGTGGCTGTCCTCAGCGCGTTTGTCTTCAGCCGTCTGCAGACGCCGATTTACAAATCGGCCATGCGGCTGACAGTACAGCCGGCTCGCACCGACTTTGGCCTCACTCAATCCGCTAAAACCTTGATCGCCTCCTACATCAGCATCATCCACACCGAAGCCAATGCTGCTGAAGTCGGCAAGCGGTTAGAACTGGACTACTCGCCCGCCTACATCTTCGGCCAAACACGCATGGCCGAGGATGCGGCCACGTTCGGCATCGAGATTCAGGTGCGCGACTACGACGGCGAGACAGCCAACCGCATCGCTGCGGAGTGGGGACGTCTGTTTATCGAGTTTCGCAATCGCGACAACGCGCGTCAGCGCCGCGAAGACCGCGTGGAGATCATCCCCGGTGACCAGCCGCGCTACAGCCAGGACTTCCCTCGCACGTCGGTGAATGTGGCTGCCGGCGGTCTGCTGGGCGCGGTGGCTGGCGTTGGCGTAGCAGCTGTGCTGGAGTGGCGTCGTGCTCGCGTGATTCACAGCGTTGACGACCTCCAGCGCCGCCTGAAGCTGAATGTGCTTGGCGTTGTTCCACAGGAGCCCGCGTGATGAGCCTGGTCATGTTGCATTCCCCAAACTCGGCTGCGGCGCGCGCCTACCGCGCCCTGCGCGCAAATGTGCTGCTGGAGCTGGGCAGCGACACCGCTTCGCTGCTGATGGTCACCGCGCCGGATGAGGTGGTGAACGCTGCTGTGCTGGCCTCGAACGTGGCGGTGGCATTCGCACAAGCGGAGAAGCGCGTGCTGTTGGTGGACGCACACTTGTATCGGCCAGCCTGCCATGCGCTGTTCGGTTTGGCAGTGGCGCCCGGCTTGAGCGAATACGCGCACGATCTCCAATCGCAGCCGTTCCTGCAGTCTGCACAGCCGGCGCCCTTCTTGCAAGTGATGGCAGCAGGAACCTGTCAAGTTGACCCGTCCGACTTGCTTTCCAGTCCGCGCCTTTCGCAAGCCCTAGCTGCCTTGCGCCCCTTGGCCGACGTGATAGTGTTGCACGCGCCGCCAACTGTGTATCAAGAGTCCGCGTTGTTGGCTTCGTTGGCGGATGGGGTGGTTTTGGCGGTTGCTGCCGGCCGCAGCCGTCGCGCTGACGTGCGCCGCGCGCAAGAATTACTGAAGCGCGCCAACGCGCGTGTGCTTGGCGCGGTGCTGATGCACTGAAGCTCATCCCAACGAGGAGCAACTACACCTCCCGCTTCACTCAATCTCACCAAGTGGTCCGCTCCCAACACGCCCGCACCTTGGATGGAGTGATAGGCCCCGCTGAGCGGATCGCCCAACCAGACCAGGCCACAACGGTCTGAAGCTGCTGATGTCCTCTATTACCAGGACGCGCGACCTTCCCGCACCCAGCAGTGTGGCACTTGCGGAATCAAAGACCAAACCTGCACCCCGTGAGCCGCCCGGTGAGCTGGAAGTGTGAGAGGAAGCGGAAGCGACCCAAGCCACTGAGCGGCCTAGAACACCGGCGATGGGACGTACGGGGAGAGCGGGAAGCGGCAAGCAGCCGTTGGGGGCGAGCTGAGGCGGCGGAGGGGTTTTAGACAATGGGCATTAGCTCGAACTTGTCCCCTTGGTGCCCACCGCGAACACCTCGCGCTGAAAGAACCAGGCGAACGGCAGCCAATTGAAGGCGATGTGGCGCAACGTCGCCATCACCACACCTTCCTGACGTTGCTGCGGCGGTGTATCCAGCCAGACCTTGATGCGACTGAAACCAGCGCGTCGCAGATAGCGGCGTAAACGTAGCATGTCCTGCTCGTTCACGTGGACTTCGGTGTTAATTGCGACGTTGAGCGCGCGTGGGTTGCGCGGGTAGCGTGCACCTTGACCCATCAGGTGGCGCACCAACCGCACTACGGGATAAGCGTAGGCGTCGTACCAACGATTGGGCGCGGTGTGGATCACCACCTGGCCGCCAAGCTTCAGGACGCGGCGGGTTTCCGCTAAACACCGCTCTAGCTCCCAGGGGTGCAAATGCTCCACCACATCGAAAAGCAGCACGCGGTCGAACGTCTCATCCCCGAAGGGCAGTGCTTTGGCGTCGGCGCGGGCGATGCCATGGCGGCCCCCTTCGCTGCGCATGATGCGTTGCGTGAGCTGCACTGCTGCCCGCGCGTAGTCCACGCCGATAGCGACGGCGCCCAAGCGAGCCACTTGCCGAACGATCTCGCCGCGCCCACAGCCAAGGTCTAGCACGCGCATCCCTGGCTGGACTGCAGCGAAGGCAAACGCCGCGCGCAACCGCCGCGAGAGATGCTCGCCTTCGCTGCGCAGGAACTCATCGTAGCCCTCGCAGGCAGTGAGGAAGTAGGTCTCGTCGTATAGCTCTGAAGGCAGAGGCGCCTGCTGCGGATCGGGATGGCTCATGACAGAGCAAGGCAAGTATAGCTGAGCCAACGCATGGCGCGCCCCCTCAGTTTGCTGCACTGCGGGGCAGTGGGCTGACAAGCGGGTGAATGCTCCTTGAAACGCAAGGGCGATCGCCGACGCTTAGGAGATAATTGGCGCGCTGGAAGCATTGACAAGGAGCAATAGACTCATGTCCACAATAGAACGCACAAATGAACTCACCTTCAAAGGCAATCCGCTCACGGTGATCGGCCCCAAGCTCAAGCCTGGCGACCAATTCCCTGACGTGTCATTGATTTCACCTGAGTTAAATGAAGTGAGGCTGAGCGAGATGCGTGGTCACGTGCTACTGATCAGCGTGGTGCCATCGCTCGACACGGGCATTTGCGACGCGCAAACCCGCCGCTTCAATGAGGAAGCGGAGAAGCTGGGCGACCGCGTGAAGGTGATCACTGTCAGCGCGGACTTGCCCTGGGCCCAGCGCCGCTGGTTAAACGACGCCGAGGCTAAGCACATCATCGCCTTGTCCGACCATCGTAACATGGCTTTCGGCGATGCCGTCGGCACCCACGTCAAGGAGTTGCGCATTGAGCAGCGCGCTATCTTTGTCGTGGATCGTGAGGGCAAAGTGGCCTACGTCGAGTACGTGCCGGAGATCGCTCAGCATCCCGACTATGATGCTGCGCTGGAGGCCGTGCGGCGCTTGTTGAGCTAATGGCCTCATTCGCCAACGCTCATGAGCATACCTTGCAGCTGAGGCACGTGCGCCAATTAGGCCTACGCCTGATTGACAACGTGCAACGGGTGATCCTGGGCAAGCACGATGTAGTTGAGTTGACGGTGATCGGTCTGCTGTGCCAGGGTCACCTGCTTATCGAGGATGTGCCGGGGGTGGGCAAAACCACGCTGGCCAAGTCGCTGGCGCGGTCCATCGGCGGCGCCTTCAGCCGCATCCAATTCACGCCGGACATGTTGCCCTCTGATGTCACCGGCACATCCATCTACAACCAGAAGACCGGCGAGTTTGAGTTTCGCCCCGGCCCAATCGTGGCACAGGTAGTGCTGGCAGACGAGATCAATCGCGCCACCCCGCGCACCCAATCGGCGTTGCTGGAGGCGATGGAAGAGGCGCAGATCACCGTCGAAGGTGTGACACGGCCCCTGCCGTTGCCCTTCTTGGTTTTGGCCACGCAAAACCCTATCGAATACGAGGGCACCTTTCCGCTGCCGGAGGCGCAGCTCGACCGCTTCTTGATGCGTGTTGCGCTTGGCTATCCCTCGCTCGAGGAGCAGATGAGCATGTTCGACGCGCAGCAGTACGCGCATCCCCTCGAGTCGCTCTTGCCCGTCACCACGCTGGAGGAGCTGCGCCAAGCCCAAGCGTTGCTGCGGATGGTGTACGTGGATAATCTGGTGAAGCGCTACATCGCGCAATTAGTGGAGGAAACGCGCCGACATCCGGATGTTTACCTAGGCGCCAGCCCACGCGGTGCGCTCATGCTATACCGCACTGCTCAAGCGCGCGCCGCGCTCAACGGACGCGACTACGTTATCCCCGACGACGTAAAGGCTCTGGCCGTGCCGACGCTCGGCCATCGCGTCATCATCAGCCCCGCCGCACGCATCAAAGGGGTGACCAGCCGTGACGTGATCGAACACTTGCTGGACACCATTCCTGTGCCTGGTGGAAAAGTTGGGCGATGAACACAGGCGTCTATCTGCACATCCCTTTTTGCAGCGCGCGTTGCACCTACTGCGACTTCAACACGTATGTAGGCTTGGAGGCGCTGTTCGCGCCGTACGTGCGCGCGTTGCTCGCCGAGATCGCGCAATACGATGGCTTTCCCGCCCAAACGCTCTTCTTCGGCGGCGGCACGCCATCGCTTTTGTCCCCTGAGCAAATCGGCGCGCTGATCGAGGCCGCGCGCAGCGCCTTTCAACTCCCGCCTGAGGCTGAGATCACGCTGGAATGCAACCCCGGCACGGTGAACTTGGGCTACCTGCGCGCCTTGCGCGCTTGTGGTGTGAACCGCCTCAGCTTTGGCGCGCAAAGTGCCATCCCTGCCGAGCTTAGCCTGCTCGGCCGTGACCACAACTGGCACACGGTGGTGCAGGCGGTGCAGAACGCGCGAGAGGCTGGCTTCGAGCACGTCAACCTGGATTTGATCTTCGGCCTGCCTCATCAGTCGCTGTGCGACTGGGAGCATACGCTCCACGCAGTGCTGCGCCTCGAGCCCGATCATCTCTCGCTTTACGCGCTCACCCTCGAGCCGGGCACTCCTCTACATCAGCAGGTGCGGCGCGGCCAATTGCCATCGCCGGACCCTGACCTAACCGCTGACATGTACGAAATGGCCGAAGCCTTGCTGGGTGAGGCTGGCTTCGAACACTACGAAATCTCCAACTGGTGCCGTCCCGGCAAAGCTTGTCAGCACAACCTCATCTACTGGCGCAACGAGCCTTACGTTGGCTTGGGCGCCGGCGCGCATGGCTTCGACCTGCGCCGGCGCTACTGGCGCGTGCGGCATCCCGCTGAGTACGTCGCTCGCGTCGAGCGCGGTCAGACCACTGAGGCTGGCGATGAGCCCATCTCTGAGCCGCTCGCCCGTGGCGAGACCATGATGCTGGGCTTGCGCCTGCTGCAAGAGGGCGTCTCGCAGGACCGCTTCCGCGCGCGCTTTGGCGCGCCAATCGAGGCATTTTTCGCTGCTGAGCTGGCAGAGGGTACACGGCGCGGCTTGATCGAGGTGACTGAGCAGTGCGTGCGCCTCACGCCGCGCGGCCGGTTCGTGAGCAATCAAGTGATGCAGTGGTTTATCCCTGACGTCGCTGCGGTGGCATGAAAGCAGAGCTGCCAGAACTGATGCGCGAGCGCGGCCTGGATGCACTGCTCGTGCTTGGGCCGGACGGCAAAAGCTGCGCGAACCCTGCCTTCGCTTATTTCATCGGCAGCGCACACGTCACAACCGGTGTGGTGATCGTGCGCGCCGACGGCTCAGCGTTTCTGCTGCACCACACGATGGATCGCGACGAGGCAGCCAAGACCGACCTAAAGCTGATTGACCGCTCGCGCTACAACTACCCGGCGCTGCTGCGCGCAAACAATGGTGACCCTATAGCGGCGCAAGCAGCGCTGCTGTGCCAGGCGCTGCGCGACGTGGAGGCTGGCCCTCGCGTGGGCATCTATGGCGTGGAGGAGGTGAGCGTCACGTTGCGCTTAGTGGACGCGCTCAGGCGTGATGCAACGTTCACCGTGGTGGCAGAAGGCGACGACGATGTGATCACCCGCGCGCGCAAAACCAAAGATCGCCGCGAGGCCGCGCTGATCCAACAGGTTTGCCAGCTCGCCGAGGAGGTGATCGCTGAAACCCAGGCCTTCCTGCAAGCGCATCGCGCGCACAATGGCTGCTTGGTTCGCCCGGATGGTGCTGCGTTGACAGTGGGCGATGTGAAGCGTTTCATCCGCGCGCGTGCAGCAGAGCGCAACTTGCACGGTGCGGATTGCATCTTCGCTGTGGGTCGCGATGCTGGTGTGCCCCACAGCGCCGGCAACGAGAGCGATCCGATCCAGGTCGGCCGCGCGATTGTGTTTGATTTCTTCCCCCGCGGGCCAGAAGGCTATCACGCCGACATCACCCGCACGTGGTGCCTTGGCTTCGCGCCGCCGGAGGTGGAGCGCGCCTGGCAAACAGTGCTGGAGGCCCATGCGCTGGCCGAGCGCAGCTTCAACCTGCGCGATTTCACCTGGGCTTACAACGAAGCGGTGTGTGACCTTTTCGAGGCGCGCGGCTACACCACGCTGCGCCAAGACCCGCGCGCAACGCGCGGCTACGTGCATAGCTTGGGACATGGCTTCGGCTTGGCCGTGCACGAGGCGCCTTCGATCAGCTTGAAGGGTTGGCGCCCCGATGAGGTCTTCCAGCCCGGCACGGTATTTTGCAGCGAGCCCGGCTTATACGACCCTGAGGCTGGCTGGGGGGTGCGCGTCGAGGACGATTACTGGTTCGATGAGCAGGGCGTGCTGCATCGCCTCACTCGCTACCCCCACGACTTGGTGATCCCGTTGCGCGAGGGCTAGCGACCTCAGCCGAACACGATCCGCCCCTCGCTCATGTCCACGATGCGGGCCAGCGAGTGTACCGGCACACCCAACGCCTCCAACGCGGCGCGGCCTCCCTCGAACGTCTTCTCGATCAGTGCGCCGACGCCAACCACCTCCGCGCCGGCGGCCTTGGCGATGCGCGCTAGGGCTAAGATGGTCTGGCCGGTCGCCAGGAAGTCGTCAATGATCAACACGCGCTCGCCGGCCCGCAGGTACTCCGGCGACGCCATGATCTCCACCTGGCGCTGTTTGGTGTGCGAGGGTGCAGTGGTGAGGAACACCGTGTCCGGCATAGTCACAGGCTTGGTCTTGCGCGCGTACACCACCGGCAAGCCCAGCGCGTAGCCAGTAGCCAGCGCGGGGGCGATGCCGCTGATCTCGCAGGTGAGCACTTTGGTCGCGCCCACATCGCGGAACAAGCGGGCTAGCTCCTGACCGCACAGCATCATCAGTTGCGGGTCCACTTGGTGGTTCACGAAGGAATCCACTTTCAAGATGCCTTGACCCAGGTTGACGCCTTCAGCGAGAATGCGATCAATGAGTTGCTTCATGGCCTTTGCACCGTATGAGAACACTTTGCGAGCTTTAGATGGCTCGAGAAATGCGCTCGTGAAAAGCCGCCAACAGGCGCGCTGAATCCACACGGGTGAGGCAGTGCACTTTTGGGGTGGACCAGTGGCGATCGGCGCGATCGGGGATGGTCGCACCACGGGCTGGCCCATCGGTTAGCACCATCACGCGCCACTGCTCGCCGGCAAAAAGCGCCGGTTCGAGCACATACGCGATCGCGCATACGTCGTGTGGGTTGATTGCGCCGTCGCGGTAGCCGCGCACCTCGCGGTGAAACGCTTGGTAAAAGGGCACAATGCGGCAGATGAACTCGGCGAAGCGACTGCGGCTCTCCTTCAGCGCAGCAAAGTAAGCGTTGTCCATGCGCACAGCAGTGGTCACGTCGAGGCCGGCGACAGTGAGCGGCCAGCCAGCGGCGAACACTTTGGCCGCGGCGTGTGGGTCGCGGTAGATATTGCTCTCGGCCAACGGCGAGACGTTGCCAGGCACGAGAAACGCGCCACCCATGACCACCACCGCTCGCACGTGCTCTGCGATGCGTGGCTCAAGCTGAAGCGCCAACGCCAAGTTAGTGAGCGGCCCAACGGCCACGATGGTGACCTGGCCGGGTCGTTGCATGATGGTCTCGGCGATGAACTGCGCTGCGTGGATCGCCAGGGGGCGCTGATTGGGGTTGTGCACAGCGTCCCAGCCGATGTTGCCCATTGCGTCGGGGCCATGGACGTGCTCGCCAGTGCGACCGCGCGGCAGCACCAGCGGCTGGTCAGCGCCCATCGCCACAGGGATGTCGGCGCGGCCCGCGAAGTGCAGCAGGTTCAGCGCGTTGCGCGTGGTGGCGGCAACGTGGGAGTTGCCAAACACGGTGGTCACGCCGATCAGCGCGATCTCTGGCGAGGCGAGCGCCAACAGCAGCGCCATGGCGTCGTCGATGCCGGGGTCGGTGTCCAGGATGATGGTGTGCAGCTGCGACATGAGCGGGTCAAGATGGGCTAGGTTCGGCCAGCGCGAGCGCGATCTCGGCAGCCACACGGGCGTTGTTGAGCAGGAGCGCGCGATTGGCGCGCACGCTGGCGCCGTCGGTGAGGCGGGCGATCTCGGCTAACATGAAAGGGGTGGCGGCGGCGCCGCGCACGCTGGCGGCCTCGGCACGGCGCTGGGCCTCTTGAATGGCTGCCTCAGCGACATCACGCGGCAGCTCCGCCTCGGCCGGCACTGGCACGCACACCAACTCGCCACCGGGCAGCCCCAATGCTCGGCGTGCGCGCACGATGCGGGCCACCTCCGCTGCGGAGTCTGCACAGATGTCCAGTGGCAGGCCACTGGAGCGCGAGTAGAACGCTGGCAGCTCTGCCGTCTGGTAGCCGATCACCGGCACGCCCAGTGTCTCCAGGTGCTCCAGGGTGAGCGGCAGGTCGAGCAGCGCCTTGGGGCCGGCACAGACAACGGTGACCGGCGAGCGCGCCAGCTCGGTCAAGTCTGCGCTGACGTCGAACGGGTGGCCGCGATGCACGCCCCCGATGCCGCCTGTGGCGAACACACGGATGCCGTGACGGGCAGCCACAAACATGGTCGCTGCGACGGTAGTAGAGCCGGTCAGCCCCATGGCGATAGCGATGCCCAGGTCACGCGTGCTGCACTTGCGCGCTGTCGGCGTGTTAGCCAGCTCGTGCAGCTCAGCCTCTGTCAGCCCGATCTTGAGCTGGCCGCCTAGCACCGCAATCGTGAGTGGCTGCGCCCCGCGCGCGCGGACGACCTCCTCCATCTCACGCGCCACCGTTAGGTTAAGCGGCGCAGCAAAGCCGTGTGTGATCAGCGTGGACTCCAACGCCACCGGCGGACGTTCGTGTGTCACCAGTCGTTATTGTAAACACGGCGTGCCCCGCATGGGCCAACGCAGCCGCTGAGAGTGGGAATGCACAGCGCCGGCTGATGAGAGTGTGCTATCCTCTTCTCATGAACTGCGCGCGACGTTGGAGCAGCCATGAAGTTAGAGCCGCAACTGGTCTCCCCCTTTCCTGTACCGACGCGCTTTGAGGGCGAAGTGGTGATCGTCACCGGCGCTGCGAGCGGCATCGGCAAAGCGTGCGCGTTGCGCTTCGCTCAGGAAGGCGCGAGCGTCGCTTGCTTGGACGTGCAAGACGCAGCGAACGAGGCCACCGCGCACGCCTGTCGCGTGATGGGCGTGGGCGCAAGGGCGCTGCACTGCGACGTCACCAACCCCGACCACGTGCACGAGGTGACCAAGCAGGTGATCGAGGAGTGGGGCAAAGTGGATGTGTTGGTGGCGGCAGCGGGCATCTATAGCGGTGGTTGGTTGGAGGAGGTGACGCTGGCACAATGGCAGCGCGCGCTGCAGGTCAACCTCACCGGCGTGTTCCTGTGTGTGCAGGCTGTTACGCCGGTGATGCGTCGGCGTGCGCGCGGCAGCGTGATCGCGCTCTCCTCCATGGCCGGCAAGACAAGCTGGGCCGGCACGCACGAGTATTCCGCTGCCAAGAGCGGCGTGATCGGGCTGGTGCACTCGGCAGCGATGGAGCTGGCGCCGCATGGCGTCACGGTCAACGCGGTTTGCCCCGGCAACACGCTCACTGAGCTGTTGTTGGGGGTGGCCCAGCATGTGGCAGCGCGCGAAGGTATCACGCCGGAGGCTTGGCTGGATCGGCGCGCCCGCGAATGTCCGATGCGGCGCCTTGCCCAGCCGTGGGAGATCGCCGGCGTGGTCGCTTTTCTGGCATCGCCGGATGCGCGCTTCATCACCGGTCAAGCCATTGAGGTGGACGGCGGCTTTGTGATGAGCTGAGTGGTGGATTGGCTGCCAGCGACCCGCCGAGCGGGTCTTGGCCACACCAGCTTCCCTCGGTGGCCAGCACAGCGAAGCGAGCAAACAGCTCTTCGGCATACCAGTGTTCGCGGCGCGTCCGTCGCAAGGCCTCTGCATGGCCGCGTGTGCGGTGAGCGTAGCGGTGGATGGCCTCGATGTCGCGCCACACGCTGAACGTGGCTTGTCGCGCCAGGGGCATTTCGCCGACGCCGATCGAGAAGAGCACGCCCTCTGTCTGCGTCAGTGCGACGTTGGCAGACGGCACGTGCGCCCAAAAGTCGCGCAGATGGGCGAGGCGAATGGTGGCCCGTGTGAGCACAGCGATGGGCGCAACATGGGCCCATTCGTGGGACGACGCCGGCACAAACGGCTGGCGGCGATTCCACGCCCCACGCGCCTGGATGGGCAAGAGGAATGCTGTCCAACGTTCAGCCGCGCGCTGGCGCAGGGCATGGAACAGTGTTGATGCGTTGAAGAAGTCCTGTGCGGAGCGTGCCTGCTCCCAGACTAACAGCAGGCCGAATCGGTTGAAATCAGGTTGCAGGCTGAAGCCGCCATCCTTGCCTGCGCCGAGCAGCTTCCAGAATCGCAGGCCTGGTGTGCGCGCGAGCTGAGGGCGGGCCAGAGCCATTTGGAGCCACATCCACCATCGTTGGCGGTTGTCAAATCGCAGCAGGGTGAAGGTGGTCAACGTGGCTGGGGTGCGCGCACTCATCTGCTAGAATCAATCATAACGCCCCCGTAGTTCAATCGGATAGAACAGCGCCGTCCTAAGGCGCGTGTTGTGGGTTCGAGTCCTGCCGGGGGCGTTTAGGCGAACTGGGGCAGGTAAGCCGCCTGGGCGCGCAGTAGGTCCTCCAGCAGGTGCGTCGCTTGGGCGTAGGAGTGGATGTGTGGGTCGAGCAGCAGCGCTTGGAGCGCAGCGTTGCGGTCGCCTTTGACTGCCGCCTCTACGACTAGCGATTGAATTTCCACCTCGCGGTGCATTATGGCCGCCAAGCCGCGCGGCAGCATGTCGCCGATGGCCTCGCCGATGAGCTGGTTGTGGATCACCTGCCCCGGCGTCTCGACGATCGCTTCTGCTGGCAAGTGGGCGATCCGGCCGTTGTTGCGCAGGTTGAGTGCGTCTTCGCTTTGCTCGGCTAGCCCCAGCCAGCCGAGTGCCACATCCACTGCGTGCTCGATGGAAGGCTGGACGTGTTGCCGCACCCTCGCGTCGTCAGGCTCGTCGGCTAGCTGTTGCAGGGTCTCGCGCAAGCGAGCGCGGTGTGCCTCGTGCGTGCGGAAGTCGAAGCCGCAGAGCGGCTGCGTCTCTGCGGCGAAGCTGATGTATTCGCCGGCGTGGAGATCGCCGCTGGCGCAGAACAAGCCAAACACGTCCATCAACCGTCGCGACATCAACTCAAAGTTTGGAGGCATCTGAGCTAGCGCTGTGCGGAAGCGCGGGTATAGGTCTTCGCCGGTGTGAGGGTCGCGCATCTCTAGGATGAAGCTGAAGTGGTTCAACCCAGCAGCGCGCAATCGCAAACGGCTGCGTATAGCAGCGAGTGTTGCGCGGTCTGGCAGGTGTCGCTGAGCTGGGGTGGGGACTAGCTGCAGCACTTGGTTCACCAGCGCGTAGCCGTGCGCGATGTGGTGAGACAAGCCGACAAACTGCACCTGGGCGTAGCGATCCAGCGCCATGCACACGCGGCTGAGTGGGTTGGTGAAGTTGACCAGCAGGGCCTGCGGAGCAAGCCGTTGCACGTCGCGCGCGATCTGCAACACGAGCGGGATGTTGCGCAGCGCGTGTGATAGCCCGCCCGGCCCGCCGTTCTCGCCGAGCACGTGGCGCACGCCGTGCCGCAGCGGTATTTGCCAATCGAGCTTCCACGTCTCCAGCCGATTCACAGCCACTGAGACAAACACGACGTGCGCCCCTGGCAGCACCTCGCGGTGGTCGGTGGTGGCCTCAAGCCGGAAAGGCTCCCCGAACGCGCGGTTTAGTCGCGTTGCATAGCGGGCCATGAGGTGCAATGCCTGCTCGTCCACATCCACCAAGCACACGCGGCTGTTGCGCAAGTGCTCGGCATGCAAGAACAGGTCACCCAACAACGATGGTCCAAAGCTTGCGCTGCCTGCCCCGACCAGAACGATGTGCGTGCTGCTCACGGTGTCTCTGTTTAGGTTAGCGCATCTCCCGAGAACTTGCATAGACGACTTGTTCGGCGTCTTCACGACCGGCGAGTGCCCGCGCGGGTTCAGCCAGCACACGGAGTGGAGCGAGCGTTGCGGTGTGGTCGCAGCGTGCGCACAGGTCCTGAAGAAGACTGTGCCTACGCGACTGCTCCAGCCGAAGTGAATACCACGGTTTTCGAGATCACCGCTGGCACCATCGGCGCGGGCTTGCTTCGAGAACTGGCGCGTGGGATTTCGAGAACGACTAAGTCCTGTCTCACTTTCATCTCAAGTCAGAACGTCATAATGCTGGCATGGAAACGGTGAGTTTCACTAACCCAAACGGCGCCATAGGGGGGCAGGCGTCTGGTAAACCGCATTCGGACATGGTCAAGGTGTCCGCGCAGTCTCGCTCCACCGCGGTAGCTGGGGCGATCGCCGGCATCATCCGCGAGCGAGGGCGCGTGGATGTGCAGGCGATCGGCGCCGGCGCGGTGAATCAGGCGCTGAAGGCGGCAGCAATTGCTCGGACGTATCTGCTGCAGGAGGGAGTGGATATTTACCTGCTGCCTTCCTTTTCCACCGTGGCGATCAATGGCAGTGAGCGCACAGCCATTCGGCTCACTGTCGAGCGGCGCAGCGCATGAGCGCTTCACCTTTCATTCGCAGCCGACGATAAAGCCCCTCCGCGGAGGGGCTTTATCGTCGTGGAGCTGCCCTTCAGCCTGCCTCGCGCTTGCTGCGCCGTCGGTCGAGCTGCGCCTTGACGCGCACCGGCAAGCTGTAAAGGCGGATGAAGCCCTCAGCATCGTTGTGGTCGTAGCCGGTGTTGTCGTCGAAGGTTGCCAAGTCGCGACGGTACAGCGAAAAGGCGGGGCGGCGTTGCGCGACAAGGACATGGCCCTTGAACAGCTTGAGGCGCACGCTGCCGGTGACGTCGCGCTGCGAGACGCTGATGAATGCTTGCAGCGCGTCGCGCAGCGGCGTGAACCATAGGCCGTTGTAGATCACCTCGGCATACTTCAGCGCGATGATTTGCTTGAAGTGTGCCATCTCGCGGTCGAGCGTCACCTCCTCCAGCGCTTGGTGGGCCGCGCGCAGAATAAAGCCGGCTGGGGCTTCGTCCAAACCGCGCGACTTCAGGCCGATCAGGCGATTTTCCACCAGCTCAACCCGCCCGATGCCGTGCAACGCGCCGATGCGATTGAGTCGCTCGATCAGCGCCGCGCCGCTTAGCGTTTCCCCGTTCAGCCGCCTGGGTATGCCGCTGACAAACTCGATCTCGATGTATTGCGGTTGATCGGGCGTCTCCTCCAGTGCGTTGGTCCAAGCCCAGAGATGCTCCTCCGGCTCATATTCCAGGTCCTCCAGTCGTCCGCCCTCGTGGTTGAAGTGCCACAAGTTCTCGTCCACGGTGTAAACGCCTTGCTCGTAGTCGCCCAGCGCAACGCCGCGCGAGAGGGCGTACTCGTGCACTTGGCGGCGACTGGTGAATGTCCACTCGCGCCAGGGGGCGATCACCTGCAGGGTGGGGTCTAGGGCAATGTAGGCCAACTCAAAGCGCACTTGGTCGTTGCCTTTAGCGGTGGCGCCGTGGGCGACGGCATCAGCACCCTCTTGATGCGCCACGTCCACCTGGTGCTTGGCGATCAGCGGCCGCGAGATGGACGAGCCGAGCAAGTATTTGCCCTCGTAAATAGCGCCGCTCTGGACCAACGGGAAGAGGTATTCGCTGGCGAATTCCTCGCGCAGGTCGCGGATGATCACGCGGCTGGCGCCGCTATCGAGCGCACGGCGGCGCAAGGCCTCGAAGTCCTCGTGCTGACCAATGTCGGCCATGAAGCACACCACCTCACAGCCGTAGGTCTCCAGCAGCCATGGCACGGCGGCGGAGGAGTCCAGCCCGCCGTTGTAGGCCAGCACCACTTTCTTCACCAGGCGGCGCGGGGCGCGGGAAGGTGGCGGCGGCAGATGGGCACGGGTGGCCAAGCGTGTGACTGTTTCGAGCGGGATCAGGTTCTCGCGCGTCACGGCACGGCGGGCCAAGCGGCCGGCTTGGATGTCGCGCAGCACGCGCTCGCGGGCTTCGCGCAGGTGCGTTGCGTCCGCTGCGGTGGGCTCAGGTTGCAGGGGCAGCACCACCGCCACCTCGTCGCAGTTTTCCAGCATGGGGCACTGCACACAGTCGTTCCACACCTTCTCCGGAAAGTGCTCCTTAGGGGCGACTGTAAAGCCGCATCGCTCGAAGAAGCGCACTGCTCGCGTGAGCGCGAAGATCGTGCCGAATTGGCGGCGGCGTGCCTCCTCCACCAGCGCGGCGACCATGCGCTGGCCGATGCCATGCCCGCGCACGCGATCGTCCACTGCCAGGGAGCGCAGCTCCACCAGCGTGGCGCTGATCGGCATGAGCGACCCACATCCGACCACGCGGCCGGCTAGCTCGCTGGAGCGCTCTGTCCACTCGGCAACCAGGAAGTTGGCCAGGTGTTCTCGGATGTTGCTCTCATCGCGCGGCAGCAGCCCTCCCTTGCGGGCGTTCTGTGCGATCAGCCACACGATGATGGGCACGTCGCCTTCAGTGGCGGGGCGGATGTGAACTGGATCGGACATGGCGATGTGTGGCGCAGCTAACCCTCCAGGTCGGTGAGCAGCTCGTCGCTTCTCTCTGCGCGCGGCGGTTCAGCCGTTGGGGTGGGCCTTGGTCCTTCGAGCAGCCCCATCTCCACTGCGCCCTCGATGTTCAACACGCCCGCCCGCGCATACACTTGGAGCTTCTCGCGGCTATCGGCGATGTCCATGTTGCGTAAGGTGAGCTGGCCGATGCGATCCAGCGGCCCGAACTCGGCTTTGCCGCTCTCCATGCTCAGCCGCTCAGGGTGGTAGGTGAGGTGTGGGCCGGTGGTGTTGAGGATGGTGTAATCGTCGCCGCGGCGCAGCTCCAGCGTGACAGTGCCGGTGATGGCTTTGCCCACCCAGCGCACCAGGCTCTCGCGCAGCATCATCGCTTGGGGGTCGAACCAGCGCCCCTCGTACAGCAGCCGCCCTAGGCGGCGGCCGTTGATGCGATAGTTGTCTATGGTGCCCTCGTTGTGAATGGCGGTGACCAGCCGCTCGTACACGATGTGCAGCAGCGCCATGCCGGGCGCTTCATACACGCCGCGGCTCTTGGCCTCGATCACGCGGTTTTCGATCTGGTCGCTCATGCCAAGGCCGTGTCGCCCGCCAATGCGATTGGCCTCTATCATCAACGCCACCAGGTCGTGATACTCGCGGCCGTTGATCTCCACCGGCATCCCTTCGGAGAAGGTCACCTTGACCACCTCAGGCTCGATGCGCACGGTGGGGTCCCAATGCTTGACGCCCATCATCGGCTCGACGATATGTGCGCTGGTGTCGAGATACTCCAAGTGTTTTGCCTCGTGCGTGCACCCAAGGATGTTAGCGTCGGTGGAGTAGGCGCGCTCAGCGGACATGCGGTATTTGAAGCCGCGCTGCTCAAGCCACTCGCTCATCTCCTTGCGTCCACCCAGCTCGCTCACGAAATCGGGATCGAGCCAGGGCTTGTAAATGCGCAAGTTGGGGTTGACCAACAAGCCGTAGCGGTAAAAGCGCTCGATGTCGTTGCCCTTGTAGGTGCTGCCATCGCCCCAAATGTTGACGCCGTCCTCCATCATGGCCTTCACCAGCATCGTGCCGGCCACGGCACGGCCCAGGGGGGTGGTGTTGAAGTAGGTCTTGCCGGCGGTGCTGATGTGGAAGGCGCCGCACTGAATGGCGATCAACCCCTCATAGACGAGCTGGCGCCGGCAATCCACCAACACCGCCTTCTCGGCACCATGGCGCAGGGCACGGGCGGGTATCTCGTCGTAGTTCGGCTCGTCAGGTTGGCCTAAGTTAGCGGTGTAGGCGTAAGGGATGCCACCCTTCTCCCGCATCCAGGTGACGGCAGCGCTGGTGTCCAGCCCGCCACTGAACGCGATGCCGATCTTCTCACCCTTTGGGAGCTTTTGCAAAATGCGCGTCATAGGAAATGTCCCTCTGCTTGATTGTGCTTGGTCTTGCGCCGGGCGGATGCTCCGGGCGCTTGCTGTGCGTTCACAGGTTTAGAATAGTGCCTGCATCGGCCTCCACGCCATCCAAGTTGGTGATGCGCGCGCGGCGCACGCCGCCGGCAAGCGAGTCCAGCGCAGCCTGCACTTTGGGGATCATGCCGCCGTGGATCACCCCTTGTGCGATCAGCGCCTGGGCCTGATCGGCGCGCAGTTGTGCGATCACGCCGCCGGCCGCGTCGAGCACACCGGGCACGTTGGTGATGAAAGTGAGCAAGCGTGCATCCAGCGCAGCAGCGACAGCGCTGGCGATGTGGTCGGCGTTCACGTTGTAGATGCAGCCGTCGGTGCCGAGAGACATGGGGGCGATCACGGGCAGCAGCCTCTGCTTCAGCCAAGCAGCAAGCAGCTCAGCGCGGACGTGCGTTGGCTTGCCCACGAACAGCAGCTCTTTGCGCAATGGCGCAACAGTGATCAGGCCGCCGTCCACACCGCTCATGCCGAGCGCGTCGGCGCCGTGGGCGCGCAGCGCTGCAACCAAGCGCTTGTTAGCTAGCCCGCTCAACACCATCAGCGCAGCATCGCGCGTTTGGGCGTCGGTGACGCGCAGGCCGTCCACAAATTGAGTAGGCACGCGGAGCGCTTCGAGCAGCAGCGTCAGCTCTTTGCCACCGCCGTGCACGATCACCACCGCCTCGTGGTTTCGGCTGCGCTCAGCCATCAGCCTGGCAAAGCGCGCGACGAAGTCGGCGTCGTCCAATTCGTTGCCGCCCACCTTAAACACGTGCACGTTCATTGCAGCCCCTCGCACTCGTCCAAGCCAAACATCAGGTTCATGTTCTGGATCGCCTGGCCGCTGGCGCCTTTCACCAAGTTGTCAATGCAGCTCACGATCAGCAGCCGGTCCGTCAGTTCGGCCACGGAGTGCAGCGAGAGCACGGCGAAGTTGGTGTGGGCGGCGTGGGCGATGGTGCTGACATGGCCGGCGGGCAGCACGCGCACGAACGGCTCACCGGCGTAGCGCGTGGCGTAGGCATGCTGCCAGTTAACGGATTGCGCATGTGGCTTCAGACGCACGTATAACGTGCTCAACATGCCCCGCGAGATGGGCAAAAGGTGTGGCGTGAACAACACGCGATAGCCCGCGTGGTGCACGGCGTTGATCTCCTGCTCCATCTCCGGGACGTGGCGATGCGCGTGGCCAACGTTGTAGGGCGACAGGTTCTCGTTCACCTCCACGAAGTGGGTGGTTTGGGATGGCTTGCGGCCGGCGCCGCTCACACCGCTTTTGCTGTCGGCGATGATCACGGTGTCCGCCAGCGCGTCGGCCTCGATCAGCGGCAGCAGGCCGAGGATCACGCTGGTGGGATAGCAGCCGGGGTTGGCCACCAGTCGCGCGTCGACAATGGCGTGCCGGTAGCGCTCCGGCAGGCCGTACACCGCCTGGCCCAGCAGGTCGGGCGCAGGGTGAGGGTGGCCGTACCATCGCGCGTATGTCTGCGGATCGCGCAGCCGAAAGTCCGCGCTCAAGTCCACCACCCGGCAGCCCGTCTCCAGCGCACGGCAGACCAGCGCTGCGCTAGCGCCATGGGGCAAGCAGCTAAACACCACATCCGCCGCGGAGAAGGGCGCGTTGTCAGCGGACACAAGGGGAATATCGAACTCGCACGGCAACACGTCGCAGAGGCGCGCGCCAGCGTGGCTGTCGCTGTGGGCGAACACGATGCGAACGTGCCGGTGGCGTCGCAGACGCTTCACCAGCTCCAGGCCAGTGTAGCCCGTCGCGCCGAGAATGCCGACGGAAATCACAGTGTCCTTCATCGAAACGAAAACCCCAGCGTCATGTGCTGGGGTTGGGTTGGTATCCATCGCTGGGACACGCCGCCGTCACGCTCCAGACACATGACCGCCTGCAGCTTGAGGACGACGGATACGCAGCCCGCGAACCATTTATGCTGATTATAGCGGAAGCTGTTTGTTCCGAGGGAAAGCGGAGCGGCGCGATTCAACCGGTGAGTAGCCTGGGCAGTTCCGAGAGCCGGCGAATGCGCACCGCGTAGTAGCGCTCGAAGATGTCGTTGGGGTCCACCAGGATCGCATCCATGCCGATGTTGAGCGGGCCGACCACATCGGCGAAGAAATTGTCGCCTACGTAAACGGCCTCGGCGGGCGAGTTGCATCCCAGTGCCTCGAGGGTGTGGTAGAACACCCGTGGCTCTGGCTTATAGGCTCCCACTTGGCCGGCAGCGATCAGCACGTCGAAGAACTCGCGCAGGCCGTAGCGTTCCACGTCCGCCTCTAGGGGGTTGTCGCGGTTGGAGAGCAGGCCGAGCCGGTGGCCGCTCTGCCGCAAGTGGGACAGCACCGGCCGCGCGTCCGCAAAGAGGATGTCCTGGGGGTCGTACTCGTTGTCGAACAAGTCCTGGATGCGTTGTGCGCAGTCGCTGCAACTGCGCACGTTCATCGCCTCGAGCAAGATGCGGTTGTAGTTCACCCAGAACTCGCGCGTGTCGTAGCGCTGCATGTCGAAGCCGACGCGCGCGCTGGCCCAATAGCGATGGGCCTCGCGCTGGCAAATCTTGATCTGCTCCGCGCTCAACGCCAGGCCCACACGGCTGGCGTAGGCGATGAAGGCCTCGATGCCCTCTGGCTGATTAGCGCGCAGGGTGCCATCCAAATCAAAAATGATGGCACGGTATCGTCGTCCGTCAGTTGCCATTGCTCGTCCCGCTTCGATGTTAACATGGTGCGCTCACCAGCGCACGTGGCCGTCCCCCTCACAAACCCACTTGTAGCTGGTCAGCTCGCGCAAGCCCATTGGGCCGCGCGCGTGAATGCGCTGGGTGCTGATCGCCACCTCTGCGCCCAAGCCAAACTCACCGCCGTCGTTGAAGCGCGTGCTGGCGTTGACAAACACCGCGCAGGAGTCGATCTCGTTGACAAAGCGCTCGATGTGCGCTGGGTTTCGCGCCACAATGCCGTCGGAGTGCTCTAGCGTGTGTGCGCGGATGAAGGCGATCGCTTCGTCCAGTGAGTCCACCACCTTGACGCCCAGGATGAGATCAAGCCACTCAGTGTCCCAGTCGCTGGGTTGGGCAGGAGAGAGGTATGGCTGCAACGCAGGGTCGGCGGAGAGGATCGCAAGCGCGCGTGGGTCGCAGCGGAGTTGCACTGCCTTGTCGCACAGGCGGCGCGCGGCCATCGGCAAAAAGACCGGCGCGATCGCTGCGTTCACCACCAGCGTGCCCAATGCGTTGCACACGGTGGGCTTGCTCACCTTGGCGTTGAAGACGATCTCCACCGCTTGGTCGAGCGCCGCGCTCTCGTCCACGTAAATGTGGTTGATGCCCATGCCGCCGGTGATCACGGGGATGGTGCTGTGTTCGCGGCAGAGCCGATGGAGGGCAGCGCCGCCCCTCGGGATGATCAAGTCCACGTATTCGTGCAAGCGCAACAGCTCCATCACGCGCGCGCGGTCGGTGTCCTCCACCAACAGCACGGCGTCGGCAGGTAAATTGACAGCCTCTAGCGCAGCATGGACCACTTGCACCAGCGCGCGGTTGGAACGGAGGTTGTCGCTGCCGCCGCGCAGGATGACTGCGTTGCCACTCTTGAGCGCCAACGCGGCGATGTCCACGGTGACGTTGGGGCGCGATTCGTAGATGACGCCTAACACGCCGATTGGGATGCGGCGCTTGTGCAGGCGCAAGCCATTCGGCAGGGTGTAGGCGTCGAACTGCTCGCCGATTGGGTCTGGGAGCGCCTCGACAGCACGCACGCCCGCAGCGATGCCTGCAAGCCGCTGGGGCGTGAGGGTGAGCCGGTCAATGAGCGCTGCAGAAAGCTGCTGGGCCGTTGCTTGAGCTACGTCCTGCGCGTTGGCGCGCAGGATGTCCTCCTGACAAGCGAGAAGGCCATCTGCCAGGTGACGCAGTGCAGCGTTTTTTTGCTGAGTGGAAGCGCGCGCCATGTGCTTAGACGCCGCGCGCGCGCGCACGCCTAGCACAGATAAGTCAGTGTCGCTCATTAGTTGTTGCGATAGATGGATTGTAATGCGTTGCGAATGAACCCTTTGGCGCAGATCACTCAAAGCGGAATCGCCATACGCCGATCCCGAAAAAAGCCAAGGCAAAGGCGGCCAACGCCCCCACTTTGGGCAGCACTTCCAACAGCCCGTAGCCGCGCACTAACAAGTCTTGATAAGCCTCCAGCGCCCAAGCTTGCGGCGTCAATAAGCCAAGCGTCCTCAGCCACTCTGGCATGAGGAAGCGGGGCACAAAGCAACCGCCCAGCGCCGACATGGTCAGCAGCAGCAGGATGGTCAGCCCGCCTACTTGAGCTTCGGTGTGGGCGATGGCGGCGATGAGCACGCCAAGGCCGGTGGCGGAGGCCGCAGCAATCAGGCTCACGACAATCAGCCCGATTGGCGAGTAGCCGAGGCTCATGCCAAACAACAAGCTGGATGCCCCCAGCATGATCGCCAATTGGGCGAGGTTGATGAGGTAATAGGGTGTCAATTTGCCGATCAGCATCACGGCTCGGCTAAGCGGCGCCGTGAGCATCCGCCGGAAGGTGCCTTCACGCCGTTCTTGCAGCACTGAGCTGGCCAGCAAGCTGACAATCCAAAAAATGCCGTAGATGGTGTAGCCAGGCACGTTTTGTTGGAAGGTGTTTGGCAGCTGCTCCACGCGCATCCCCGCGGGCGTGATGCGCTCCACTTCGACTAGGGGTTTGTCCCCTCCCAGCAAGCTGTTGGACACGGCTTGTTCAGCCTGTGCCTTGAAGTTTTGGCGCTGTTCTGCGGGTGTCTGCGGCGAAAGCTGCGCGAAGACAAAGTCCAGCCCTTTAGGGATCATGGCCGTGAACAGGCGACGCTCGATCAGCCCTCGAAGTGTGCCCAAGAGCGGCTCAGTCAACTGCGCGGGTGTGGCAGGGTCTGCAATGAGCAAGATGCGAGCCGTGATCGGCTGGGCAGTGGCCAAGTCTTGCTCAAGCGCCCTCGAGAAGTTGGGTGGGAAGATAATGGCGAGGTTGCGCTGTCCATCCACGATCAACTGCTCTGCCGCGGCGCGGGTGAGCGGTTGACCTTGCCAGGCTGTCTCCCCCTGAAAGGCGTCCAGCGCGTCCAACTGGCGGAGGATGGCTGCGGCTTGATGGCCGTGGTCTTCGTTCACGGCCAGGAGCTGAATGCGCTCCTCACCTGGCTCAAACAAGCTGGCCAGGGCGTAGCTCATCACCACGATGAACATCAAGGGTTGCAAGAACATCAGCACCAATGCGCCGGGGTCCTTCAGGAAGATTTTGAGGTCTTTTTGAGCGATGGCGAGGATTTGGTTCAGCATCATCATTGTGCCCTCAATCTCGCAGCCGTTTGCCGGTCAGATGCAAGAAGACGCTCTCCAGGTTGGGTTCGAGCACTGCTAACGATCGGAGCGGTAGGTGCTGGGCGTTCGATAACTCGATCAGCTCCAGCAGCGCAGTGCGCACCTCGTGGGCTTCGATTTTGAGCCGGCCGTCTTGGAGTGAGGCCGCTTTCACGCGCGGCAGGCTGCGCACGTGTGGCAGCAACGCTTCCAGCGCCTCGGCGTCCAGGCCGGCGTAGATCACGCCGCCGCCCAGTAGGTCGAGTAACTCCTTGACAGTGCCCAACGCAAGGATGCGCCCGGCATCCATGATTGCCACGCGGTCGCACAGGCGCTCGGCTTCTTCCATGTAGTGGGTGGTGTAGATGATGCTCACTCCTTCGGCCTTCAGTCGCGCCACGTGCTCGAAGATGAAGTTGCGCGATTGGGGGTCAACGCCCACGGTCGGCTCGTCTAGGAAGAGGACGCGCGGCTGGTGGATGAGCCCAGCGGCGAGGTTAAGACGGCGCTTCATGCCGCCGGAGAAGGTGCGCACTGCGTCGCCGGCGCGGTCGCGCAGGCCGACCAAGTCGAGCACTGCAGCGATGCGTTCCCGAAGCCTGCTGCCCCGCAGGCCGTAAATGCGGCCGAAGAAGGCCAAGTTATCCCACGCACTGAGAGTGGGGTAGAGCGCCAGCTCCTGAGGCACAAGGCCAATCAACGGCTTCACCCGCTCCGCTTCCCGACGCAAGTCATAACCGCCGATCGTCACCTCCCCTTCGTCGAAAGGGAGCAGCGTGGCCAGGATCGAGATGGTGGTCGTCTTGCCGGCGCCGTTTGGTCCGAGCAGGCCAAAGACCTCGCCTGCGCGGACGGAGCAACTGAGGTGATCCACTGCCAGGCGATCGCCATATCGTTTCACTAGCCCGTTGATCTCGATCATGGTGCTCAACTCAAGCGCATGACGTGGAGAGGCAGGCAAACGCTCAGCCTGCCAACGCTCGGAGGTCGCAGTGGGGTGAGTATAGCTCTAGCTTGTGGGATCGCCGAGCCGACCGACGTTGTACACTCGGTGCGGCTTGCTGGGATTATTGATCGCAGCAACTAGGACTGGCTGGCGAACATGCAACAACCGCTGAATCAGCTCATAGACCACACCCTGCTGCGCGCTGACGCCACGCGCGATGAGGTGTTGCGCCTATGCGACCAGGCGCGCCATTATCAATTTGCTTCGGTGTGCGTGAACGCTTGTTGGGTGAAGGTGTGCGCTGAGGCGCTCGACGGCAGCGACGTGCGCGTGTGCGTCACCGTGGGTTTCCCACTCGGCGCCACCACCACCATGGTCAAGATGATCGAGGCTGAGCAGTCCATCGAAGCCGGCGCGCGCGAGGTGGACATGGTGATCAACGTGGGGGCGCTGAAGAGCGGCCTGCACGACTTTGTGCTGCGGGACATCGGCGGCGTTGCCAACCTGTGCCGGCAATCCGCTGCGCTGCTCAAAGTGATCATCGAGACAGGGCTGCTCACCGATGAGGAGAAGCGCCTGGCGTGCCAATTGGCGAAAGACGCGGGCGCACACTTTGTCAAGACGTGCACAGGCTTCCTCGGCGGCAGCGCCACTGCTGCGGATGTGCGGCTGATGCGCCAGGTGGTGGGCGATGCAATGGGCGTCAAAGCCGCCGGCGGCATTCGCACCTACCAGCAAGCGTTGGAGATGATCGCCGCGGGCGCTAATCGCATCGGCACCTCCGCCGGCGTCGCCATTATGGAAGGCGCAGCGCAACGCGCTGAGCACAGCGGGTATTGACCAGCCAAAACCGCGAGGCGCTGCATCGCCAGCAGCTTACTGCAGTGGCTTCCTGCGCAGCAAAGCGCTGCGCCGAGGGAAGCGCGCGGGGGTGGGGCGCTCCTTTCGGATGATTACCAAGGCGCGACGCTCTGGCCGGCCTGGGAGCGATGCCGGCTGCACCTCTGGTGGTGCGCCGCCCATCAGTGCAACGGCGCCTAGCGCGGCTTGTAACTCGTCGGCGACGTGGCTGCCCTTCATGGCAATGCAAGCGCCACCCACGCGCGCCAGCGGGAGCAGATACTCGACCAGCGTCGGCAGCGGCGCCACCGCGCGCGCGATCACCACGTGATATTGCTCGCGGTGCTCCGGAACGTGGGCGATCGCCTCAGCGCGTGCGTGCAGTGTGCGAATGCCGTGCAACTGCAGCGCGTCAATCACGGCCTGGCAGAAAAGCAGCTTCTTGGCTGTGCTGTCCAAGAGTGTCACGTCCAGCGTGGGGAGGGCGATCTTGAGTGGGATGCCGGGCAAGCCGGCGCCGCTGCCCACATCCAGCAGGCGCGCCGGCTGCGCGGCTTCAACCAGCGCCTGCACCACCGGCAGCGCGGTGAGCGAATCCAAGAAGTGCAGCGCCAGCACATCGGCGTCGGCGGTGATGCGGGTGAGGTTGAAGCGCATGTTCCACTCGTTGAGCAGTGCGGCATAGTGGGCGAACTGTGCGGCCTGCTCCGACGTGAGCGTAATCCCCATCGCCTGAGCTGCCTGGCGCACAGCCTCAGGGTTCATTGCAGTTCCTCCAAGCGGCGGGCGATCTGCCCCAACCCGACGCTGCCGAAACCCAGTGCGTATAGCGCTAGCGGCAACGTGGCCGCCCATACACCCATTTGCAAGATAACTGCTAAACCCAGTGTGGCGTAGAGCGCCATCAGCAGCTCTGCCCACACTGTCCAGTCCGGTTGGGTGCGGTAGCTGGTAGGAGGACCTTTGGGCGTGCGCACAAAATCGCCGCTGCGGCCGGTGATCAACAGCCCGCGCGCGAGCGCCAGCGTGTTGGAGAACGAGACGCCGATGCCCAGCAGCAGCGCTGCCGGCAAATCGCGCAGGAAGTGCCTGAGCGGCAGGCGCTGGGCACGGTGGGCGGCAAACATGGTCGCCAGCGGCGCAAGCGTCAGCAAGCTGACGAGGTTGGCCCACGACGGTGAGGCGGTGCCTCGGAGCCACCAGTCGATCACCACCAGCGGCGTGGTAAGCGCCGTGAGCCAGATTAAGGGATGGACGAAGTACCCGCTCAGGTGCATCAGTGCAGCCCAGCGTTGGATGGGCGACAATGGCGCACGCCAGATGGCGCTCAGCAGTTTGCGCAGCGTTTGGAGTGTGCCGCGTGCCCAGCGCGCTTGCTGTTGCTTGTAGCTCCACACGTCCAGCGGCAAGTCGTTGGGGGCAATCACGTCGTCGAGATACACGCCCCGCCAGCCGGCCAATTGGGCGCGGTAGCTGAGGTCCAGGTCTTCTGTTAATGTGTCGCACTGCCAGCCGCCGGCTGCTGTGATGCACGTGCGCCGCCAGATGCCGCCGGCGCCGTTGAAATTCATCAGCAAGCCACCTCGGCTGCGTGCCGGCTGCTCGATGTGAAAGTGGGCGTCCAGGATTAGCGCCTGGGCGCGTGTGAGCGCGCTGGCATCGCGGTTGAGGAACGCCCAGCGCGTCTGCACAAAGCCCACGCGCGGATCGCGGAATGCGCCGTGCTCGACGAGCACCTTGAGCAGGAAGTCCGGCAGCGGCATGAAGTCGGCGTCGAAGATAGCGACCAGCTCGCTGGAAGTCTGAGCCAGCCCGTGAGCCAGCGCGCCGGCTTTGTAGCCACTGCGGTGCGGGCGATGGAGCAGCGTGATGTCTAGCCCTTGGGCCCGCCAGTGCTGAACAGCGCGCTCTGCGATCAGCGTCGTCGCGTCCGTAGAGTCGTCGAGCACTTGGATGTGCAACTTCTCGCGCGGGTAGTGCAGGCGCGCAGCGGCCTCGATCACCCGCTCAACACGATGTGGCTCGTTGAAGAGCGGAATTTGTACTGTGACGTGGGGAAGGTGGCCTGCCGTATCAGGCGAGGGCAGGGCTAGCTGCGGGCGATGCCTTCGGAGCAGGCACAGAGCGAGCAAGAAGGCTTGATGGATAGCATACAGCGCCAGCAGCGCGATGCAGGCGGTATGGGCGGTGACGATGAGCTCCATTCCTTGATGTGCTGCTGTGGGGCCCTGCGCGCAAGAGTCATATGTCCAGCGAGCTTAGGAAATCCTTGAACGCTCCCAAGTCCTCGTCGTCGTCCGATTCGGATGAGGGTTGGGTCTCCTCCTCGGTGACCACGTGCGCGTAATTGTCCATGATTTCATCCGTGACGAAGATCGGGCAGTCCATGCGCACGGCCACGGCGATGGCGTCGCTGGGGCGAGAGTCAATGCTCAGCTCGCGGTTGTCGCGCGTGCGCAGCACGATGCGAGCGTAGAACGTGTCCTCGCGCAGGTCGTTGACAACCACGTAGCGCATGGTGGCCCCCAGTGAACGTATCACTCCTACGATGAGGTCGTGGGTGAGAGGGCGGGGCACTTGCAGGCCGCGTAGCTGGATGCGGATCGAGTCCGCTTCTGCAGGGCCTATAAAGATGGACAAAAAACGCTCGCGCTGCAAGTCTTTCAGGATCACGGCGTGGGCTTGTCCTCGTTGACCCACACGCACGTCTTCAACTCTCACTTCGACCATGCCTCTCGCTTCACCTCCGGCCCAAAGCAGGCCTCATGGCTGGTTCTCATCATCATCCAGGTCAAGCGTGCTCAGGAACTCGTCGAACACGCTGAGGTCTTCCTCACTTTCCTCGCGCTCTGCACTGTAATGAGGGGGCACAACTGCAGCAGCCTCCATCACTTCGTCGGTGGCGTAGATGGGGCTACCCAGGCGCAGCGCTACAGCGATCGCATCGCTAGGGCGCGCATCGAGCTCGATCTCGCGTGCGCCATCGCGCAAGTGGATGGTGGCGTAGAAATGGTCTTTGTGTAGGCGAGTGATCACCACTTGTGTCAATTGTGCGCCCAGTTGGTGGGAGATGATGTCTGCTAACAGGTCGTGGGTCATTGGCCGAGGGGGCGTGTTGTCGTTCAAGAACGATGCAATGGCATCTCCTTCTGGCCTGCCCACAAAGATTGGCAAGCGCCGCACGCCATTCACTTCCCTCAAGATCACGACGTAGATGGGGTTCATGAGGCTCATGCGCACGCTGCTGATCGCCAATTCAACCATGCGAACAGTGTCAACTGACACAAAGATTATACTCACGCGCAGACTGGCATGATGACGCAAGTTTCCTTCTCAGGAGACTGTATTGTTGACTCCGAATTGGCGTTGCTGGTGGACGAGCGCGGTGATGAGTATGTGGTCCGCTTACAAGCCGGCGGCCGCTTCGATACGCATCACGGCTTCCTCCGCTACGATGATCTGATCGGCCGGCCGTGGGGGAGCGTGGTGTCATCCTCCTTGGGTGTGCTGTTTGTGGTTGTGCGCCCGAGCACTGCCGACCTGATCCGCCACATCAAGCGCAGCTCGCAAGTGATCTTCCCGAAGGATAGCGCCTACATTTTGATGCGGCTAAACGTCAAGCCCGGCGCGCGTGTGTTGGAGAGCGGCTGTGGCAGCGGCGGCTTGACGCTCGCCCTCGCCACTGCAGTCATGCCGCACGGGCACGTGTTTTCGCAGGAAATCCGTGAGGACTTCATCGAATTAGCGCGCCGCAATCTGGCGCGTGTCGGCCTGCAGGAATACGTGACGTTCATCCATGCTGATGGACGTCAAGGCTTTCAGGTGGATGCGCCGGTGGATGCCGTGTTCCTGGATATGCCGCAGCCGGAGACATGTGTACAGGCCGCCCGCGCAGCCCTGAGGCCCGGCGGTTTCTTTGGCGCGCTAGTGCCGACCACCAACCAAGTCTCGAATTTGTTGCGCGCGCTCCCTCAGGCATCGTTTGGGCTGGTGGAGGTGGAGGAGATCCTGCTGCGGCGCTACAAGCCGGTCCCCGATCGCTTGCGCCCTCACGACCGCATGATCGCGCACACCGGCTACTTGATCTTCGCCCGCGCGCTGGTCAACCCGCTGCCTGAATCGGCGCAAGCCGCGCGCGACATCGCAGCGCCAACAGAAGAGGACGAAGCCGCCGATCGAGTTCAAGTATAATAAACTTTGCGCCCAGGTGGTGGAATTGGCAGACACGCTACCTTGAGGGGGTAGTGCCGCAAGGCTTGCAGGTTCAAATCCTGTCCTGGGCATGGGAAGCAGCCTGCTGTAATCGCAGGCTGCTTTTGGTTTGCGCGCATATACAATCCGCGCTATGCCGCTTCAGCAGCAACTTTTTGGCCAACTGCCCTCAGGCACAGCAGTGCATCTATTGACGTTGACCAACTCCCATGGGGTGACGGTTCAGCTCATGAACTACGGCGCAGCCATTGTCGCTATTCATACTCCAGACCGCGATGGCAGAATGGCCGACATCACGCTGGGCTTTGACTCGCTGAGTGGTTACCTGGACCCCGAGCGCAACAGCTACTTCGGCTGCGTGGTGGGGCGCTACGCCAATCGCATCGCCGGCGGTCAGTTCGTGTTGAACGGCGTAACGTACCAGCTCGCGGTGAACGAGGGCGGCATCAATCATCTGCACGGCGGGCAGCGCGGCTTCGACAAGGTGTTATGGGATTACGCCGTTGCAGAGGCCGATGGCGCGGCCAGCGTTGCGTTCTCATACCTTAGCCCGGATGGTGAAGAGCATTATCCCGGCAACCTGCGCGTAGATGTGACCTACACCTTGACCGACACGAACGCGCTGCGCATTTACTACCGTGCGCGCAGCGACAAAGATACCATCCTCAACCTCACCAATCACACCTACTTCAACCTCTCCGGCGCCGAGACCATCCTCGACCATGAGCTGCTGATCAACGCCGATGCTTTTACGCCGGTCAACTCAGCGCGCATCCCAACTGGCGAAGTGCGGCCAGTGGAGGGCACGCCGTTTGACTTTCGCCGCCCGACGCCTATCGGCGCCCGCATCCACCAACCTGATGAGCAACTGCAGCACGGCCACGGCTACGACCACAACTTTGTCATCAACGGGACGCCCGGCACTTTGCGCTTGGCAGCCATAGTGCATGAACCATCCAGTGGGCGCATCCTGGAGGTGCACACCACAGAGCCGGGGCTGCAGTTGTACAGCGGCAACTTTTTGCGCGGCGCATTGGGCAGGGCTGGTCGAAGGTATGGCCGGCATAGCGGCTTTTGCTTGGAGACGCAGCACTTTCCCGATTCCCCTCACCATCCCCATTTCCCATCGGTTGTGCTCAAGGCGGGCGAGCTGTTTGAGTCGCGCACAGAGTTCATCTTTGGTGTGCAGCACGCGCATCACGGGTAGATGCCATGCAGGACGTGGAATCGCTGCTGAATCGCCACGTGCGCCAGATGCAGCCCTACGCGCCTATCGCGCCACTGGAGGTGCTGGCCGAGCGGCTGCATCTGCCACGCGAGGCTATCGTGAAGCTCGACGCC
Organism: uncultured Anaerolineae bacterium; assembly: GCA_938028725.1. Classification (GTDB taxonomy): domain Bacteria; phylum Chloroflexota; class Anaerolineae; order J036; family Brachytrichaceae; genus CALIMH01. The sequence continues at coordinate 55,587 of CALIMH010000001.1, forward strand.
AACGAGAACCCCTATGGTGTGTCGCCGCGCGTGTGGGAGGCTATCCGCAACGCAGACTTGCACATTTACCCCGATCCCGACCAGACGCGCCTGCGCGAAGCGATCGCACGCTACATCGGTGTGCCGGCTGCGCATATCCTATGTGGCGCTGGCGCCGATGAGGTGATTGACTTGATCGGGCGCGCCTTCCTCCAGCCCGGTGATGCGCTGCTCGATCTGCCGCCCACCTTTGGCATGTATCGCTGGGAGGCTGATGTGTGCGGCGCGCGCTACGTGGACGTGCCGCGCCGGCCGGACTTCTCGATAGACGTCGAAACAGTGATCGCGGTTGCTCGACGCGAGCGGCCTAAGTTGCTTTTCATCACCAACCCCAACAACCCCGATGGCTCAACCATCGAGGACGATGCGCTGCGGGAGCTGTTGCAGTTGCCTGTGCTAGTGGTGCTCGACGAGGCTTACATTGACTTCAGCGCGCAACCTTCGCGGGCGAGGTGGGTGATGGAACACGAGAATTTGGTGGTGCTGCGGACATTCAGCAAGCTCGCCGGCATGGCTGGCTTGCGCGTCGGCTACGGTGTGTTCCCACTGAAGGTGGTGCGGCATCTGTGGAAGATCAAGCAACCCTACACGCCAAATGTGGCCGGCAGCGCCGCCGCCATCGCTGCGCTGGAGGATGCCGACTTTTTGCGCCAAAGTGTGCAGCGCCTGGTCGCCGAGCGCCAACGCCTAACCCACGTGCTGGCTGAGCTCGGCTGGCTGGAGCCGTTGCCCAGCTCGGCCAATTTCGTGCTCTGTCGCGTGCGGCTGCCGAGGCCGATCCCCGGCTTTGAAGGCTTGCCGGCGGGGCGACAGCTCAAGCTGGCCCTGGAGCGATACGGCGTGCTGGTGCGTTGGTTCGACAAGGATGGCCTGCGCGACTGCATCCGCATCAGTGTGGGCAGGCCAGAACACACCGCCTGCTTGCGCGACGCGCTCGTGGCGATTGCAGCAAGCCTTTAACCTTGCAACACGCCAAGCAGCGTGGGTAGCAATTGCTTCTTGCGCGAGACCACACCGGGCATCTCCCACACGCCTTGACCCTTGCGAGAGAACGGCATGCGCTCCAAGTAACGCGGCTCGCCCGTGCACACGAGCAGACTGTTGTTCTCCACAATGTCGGTGATCATCAGCGCGGCAAAGTGCAAGCTGCGCTGCTCTTGCAGATGTTGGAGCGCCTGGCGGATCTCTGGCATGCGGTGGTAGATGGTGGCAAAGTTGGTCACCTCCACCTGCGAAATGCCGAAGCGGGTTGCACCGGCCTCGAACTCCTTCAGGTCGGCCCGCACGATGTCCTCAGCGGAGCGGCCGCTGATGTCGGCGCCGGCGCGCAACAGCGCTTCCCCAAACTCTTGGAGCTTCTGCTCCGCGCCCTCTACGCCGAAGGCGTGCCACGCTAGCCACATTGCTGAGGCACGGTCGCGCGGCGTGGTGGTCGGCGAGTTGAACAGCAAGGTGTCCGACAGAATGCCGGAGAGCAACATCCCGGCGATCTCCGGCGTCGGCGTCAGCCGGGCGATGCGCATGCGCTCGCTGACCAGCGTGGCGCATGAGCCAACCACGTCCACGTGGAAGTTGATCGGCATGGTGGTGCTGATCGTGCCGATGCGGTGATGGTCCAGCACTTCCAGCAACTCAGCCTCGGCCAGGCCGTTCACGGCTTGGCTAGCCTCGTTGTGGTCCACCAGCACGAGCTTAAGGTGTGGCGGGCGCAACATATCGGCGCGCTTGCAAATGCCGACATAGCGGCCTTCACCGTCCACCACCCAGAAGTCATCGCGCTGGTCGCGTATAGCTACCTCGCGGTGGTCGCTGATGCGATCGGTGGCGGGGAAGCGGGGCACGTCACGCTCGCAGGCTTCACCGCATGGCACGTTGATCAGCTTGCCGAACACGGCGTAGGTCATGTCCAGCCGCTGAGAGAGATAGGCGAACACCGACTGGCCGGTGACCAGTCCCACTGGTCTGCCGTCGGCGTCCACAATGGGGGCGGCGCGCTGCTCCTTGGCTGAGAGCTGCCAGGCGGCGTAGAGAGGGGTGTCGGGCGAGAGCGGCTCGATATGCCGGGCGACACTCGCGAAGCGCGGCGCTGCATCCTCCAGCAGCACCGGCGCGGGCACACCGAAGTAGTCCAGCGCGAAGCGCGACTGAGCGTTGATCGAGCCGGCCCGCGCGGCGACTGCCGAGACGCCGTCGCGCTCACGCAACAACCAGGCGTAGCCAACCGCCGAGCCGATGGAATCTGTGTCCGGGTTTTTGTGGCCTACGACGTAAATTGTCATGCGTGTATGGGAAATCAGCAGCCACTGATGAAGGCAGATACATCTCCAGCATCGTCATTTTCAGCGAGCGAGCGGCGCAGTGTGATAGCCTTAAGCAACGCTTCAGCTACACAAGCTGGCGCCCTGCAGCGCTAGTCCGACCAACACGGCGCTGCGCGCGGTCCAAGCAAGCGTGCGCAGCCAGTTGGTGGTGACCAACCGGCTGACCGTGGGCGAGTCATATCCGCTTACCGCGAGTTGACTGTGGAGTGGGACGGACACCAGCGCAGTGACGGCGAAGATGAACACCACCAGCCCCAGCAGCAGCCAGGCCAGGCCGGCGCTCACACTCGCCGGCCGAGCTACAACCAGCAGCGCTGCTGCTCCCAATTCGGCGAGCATCGGCAAAGCCACGACGGTGGTCGTGAGCGTGGTGTGCGCGGCGTGATAGCTTGGGAACTGTTCGCGGCCCACCTGGTGGAACAACGGGTATTGTGCGATCTGCACATACCAGATCACACCGGTCATAAACAGCGAGAGGGAGAGGTTCAGCAGCAACACGGCGCGAGCGTCTTGAAGCATGGCGGCAATATAATCCCATTCAGCGTGAAAGGCGCTCTGCTTGCTACGGGCTTTGTCATCGCGGCAGCAGCGTAGTAAAGTGCTGGGATACGCGCAACATGCAGCAGACGACGGCGTTGCAATCGAAAGCCAAAAGGGATTCCTTTGTCAAGCGGCACTACCAACCAATCATCACGCTGACGCTGCTCATTGCCGATGCCGTCGGTGTTGTGGTGAGCTTTTACTTGGCCTATCAACTGCGTCTGCTGTTGCCCTTGCCGGAGCCGGCGCGGAGCGTGCCGGCGTTCCGCGAGTTCCTGCCGCTGTTAGCGTTGCAGTTGGTGTCCATCCTGACGGCGTTTTTCTTCGCTCGCATGTATCACCGCCAACGCTCGCGCTACAGCGCTGATGAGTTGACCGCGATTCTATCCGGCGTATCGGTTGGCACGCTGATCAGCATTGCTGTGGCCTCGCTCACCATGCGCAGCGACAGCGCCAGCTCGGACTATCCGCGCGTCATGATCGTCTACGCCTGGCTGCTCACGGTGGTATTGGTGTCGCTGTTGCGCTGGACACAGTCGCGCTTGCAGCAGGCGCTCCAGGCGCGAGGCATAGGGCGTGTGCGGGTGGCAGTGGTGGGGGCAGGCGAGCCAACTGAAACGGTGCTGCAACGGCTGCACTATGCGCGCCACGCCTACGAGGTGGTGGGGGTGGTGCTGTTCAACGGCTACCGCCCGCGCAGTGACGTGCGCGTGTTGGGCACGCTGAACGAGCTGCGAAACTTAATCCAGCGCGAACGAGTGGACGAGGTGATCATCGCCGTTCCCAACGCCAGCAGCGAGGACCTGCTGCATGTGATTGAGCATTGTGACCGCAGCTCGATCAGCATCAAGGTGCTGCCCGATCATTTTCAAATCATGGCCGGCCAGCTCACTGTCTCAGCCCTGGGTGGTCTGCCGCTGCTCAACGTGCGGGATGTGGCGCTGCGCGGTTGGAAGCTAAGCTTGAAGCGCGCGATGGACTTGGTGGGCAGCGCGATCGGTTTGGTCTTGTTGGCGCCGTTGATGTTCCTGATCGCGCTTGCGATCAAGTTGGATTCGCCCGGCCCAGCCCTTTACACCCAGGAGCGCATGGGCCTGGACGGTCGGCGCTTTTACTTGCTCAAGTTCCGCACCATGCGTGCTGATGCTGAGCAGCAAGGGCCGGGTTGGACAGTGAAGGATGACCCGCGCCGCACGCGCGTCGGCGCCTTTTTGCGCCGCACCAATTTGGACGAGCTGCCACAACTGATCAACGTCCTGCTCGGTGAGATGAGCCTGGTCGGCCCGCGGCCAGAGCGGCCAGTGTATGTTGAAGAGTTTCGCAAGCGCATTCCACGCTACATGGAGCGCCACCGCGAACGCGCCGGCATCACTGGCTGGGCGCAGATCAACGGCCTGCGCGGTGATACCTCCATCGAGGAGCGCACGAAGTACGACTTGTGGTACGTCGAGAACTGGTCCATCTGGCTGGATATTCGCATTATCCTGGTGACCATCTGGCAGTCGATCACCGGCAGCAGCGAGAACGCCTACTAACTGCACAGCGCGATGCTCACAGCAACACGCGCGAGCAGTGCTCCGGCCGCCCGCGCGCGCCAGGCACGCGCAGCCTGAAGAGCGCGCCGGCGCCCGGCCCTTCTTCTGCCTTGTGATCTCCGCCGGCGGTCGTGACGTATAGGTCGCGGTAATCAGGCCCGCCGAACGTCACCGAGGACACTTTGCGCGCTGGAAAGCGAACGCGCAGCGTCTCCTGGCCGTCAGGCGCGTAGCGGATCAGGCAGCCGCCATCCCAACGAGCCGACCACACGTTCCCTTCTGCGTCCACTGTCATGCCGTCGGGGAAGCCATCCTCCGCTGCGCCTTTCACAAACACGCGCCGATTGCTCAGGTTGCCTGTTGCCATGTCGTAGTCAAAAAGGTAGATGGTGTGCACAAAGCTATCGGTGAAGTAGAGGTGCTTGAGGTCCGATGTGAAGCCCATGCCGTTCGAGCACTGGATGCCCTCGAGCAGCAGGTGAAGCGAACCGTCGCAGTCGAGGCGATACAACCGGCCGGGGCGTTGGGGTGTGGGCATGGTGCCGCAAAACACGCGGCCGAGCGGGTCGGCGCACACGTCGTTGAAGCGCGTCTCGCGCTCATCTGGGATCTCGTCCACGATCAGGTTCAGCTTGCCCTCTTTCCACGTGCCGACGCTGCCACGATCCATGAACAACAGCAACGCGCCATCGGCCTGGATGGTGAAACCACCCACTACGCGCCCCACCTGAAACATCTCGTGGTGGCCGGTGGCAGGGTCGTACCAAAACATGCGTGGGTCGTCAATGTCCACCCAGTACAGGCGCTGTTCGAGTGAGTGCCACAGCGGCCCTTCGCCGCAGATGCAGGCATAATCGGCGATCAGCTCGGGTTGAAGGTCAGATGAGTGCTGCTGGCGTCCCTCGCTCATGTGCGCAGTATAGCCATCCCAAGGCGCAACCGGAACTCAGGCCAAAGCTGACGCGAGCGTTCTTCGCCCGCGATACGCGCGTCGTGGCGCGCGACCTGCTCGGCAAGCGGCTCGTGCGCGTGCTGGCAGATGGGACGCGCCTAGCCGGCCGCATCGTCGAGACGGAGGCCTACTGTCCTGGCGACTCTGCCATGCACGCTTACCGCCGCAAGACTGCGCGGAACGCACCCATGTTCATGCAGCCCGGCACGGCCTACGTGTATTTCACCTATGGTATGCACTTTTGCTTCAACATCTCAACCGAGGCCGAAGGCGTGCCGGCGGCGGTGTTGATTCGCGCCTTGGAGCCGCTGGAGGGCCTGGCGTGTATGCGCGCCCATCGTGGCCGAAACGACGTTGCCGACGCAGCGCTATGCCAAGGGCCGGCCAATTTGTGCAAGGCGCTCGCGCTCGACCGCGCCTTCAGCGGCTGCGATCTGCTCGCCCCTGACAGCGTGTTGTTTGTCGAGGATGACACCCTGGCCGGGGAGTGGGTGATCAAGACTTCGCCACGCATCGGCATCAGCGGAGACGAGGTGGCGCTGCGCGCGCCTTGGCGCTTCTATGTCGCGGCCCATCCGGCCGTGAGCGGCCCGCCGCAACTGCGACGTTGACTCGCCCTTGCGCCTTAGCACTTGAGTAGCAGAGCCAGCGCTCGCTCAAGCTGCGCTGCAGCGCAGCGCGGCAGATAGGCCCAGCAGTGTGGTGCGGGGCCGGCGCTCTAAGTCTGTCCAGCTTTGCCCTACAATGTGTGTGAGTTTTGTGTGCAACATGTTACTATCGGAGTTGAGATGCTGAACCGAGCTGTGATTGCTGCGTTGAGTGTGATGATGCTGGTGGCGTGTGCACAGATGGGTGGAACCGCCGGCCAAAGCGCGATTGCTGTGAAAGATGCCTGGGCACGGCCAGTGACGGTGGACATGGGCGATAAGCCCATGTCTATGGGGGGCAACCCTGAAAGCGGACATGGGATGCACGGCGGCGTAATGAAGCCGATGAGCGCCGCCTACATGCTCATCGAGAACAGCGGCAGCGCCGCTGACCGACTGATCGGCGCAACCGGCGATGTCGCGGAGACTTTCGAGGTGCATCTAACCCGTGAACAGAACGGCATGATGGTGATGGAGAAATTGAAGGATGGCGTGGAAGTTCCAGCGCGCGGCACGCTGGTGCTGAAGCCAGCCAGCTACCACATCATGCTCATCGGCGTCAAGCGTGACCTAAAGGTCGGCGATAAGTTCCGTCTCACGCTCAAGTTTCAATCGGGTAAGGAAGTGCCGGTTGACGTGACCGTGCGCGAGCCTTAACCTGATAACCGGCGCGTCCCGTGGGGCGCGTTGCCCTGCGGGACGCTTCTTCAGCGCTACGCCTGGCAAGCGGGACAAGCACAAGAGGCTATCGCCGGCGTTGAGCGCGCTCGCTGCAGGCGTGCGGGCGCTCCTCAATGAGCAGCCGCTGACAGGCGCTCCCTACGCGCGCCGGCCCGCTTAGCTGCCGAGCACCCGATCCACTGCTTCGCCCACGCTTCGCACCGGCACCAGCTGCATGTTGCCGTTTGCGACGTCTAACTTGCGCGTGGTCTTTGGGATGACACAACGGGTGAATCCTAGCCGCGCGGCTTCGCCAAGCCGCTGGCCCAGGTTCGCCACGCTACGCACCTCTCCGCTCAGGCCGATCTCGCCCACCAGCACGGTGTCTGCTGGGATGGGCAATCCTTTGGCCGCGCTGACGATGGCCAGCGCTGCGGCTAAATCTGCCGCCGGCTCCTCGATGGTCATGCCACCGACGACGTTGACGAACACGTCCTGGTTGTGCAGCTGGAGGCCCAACCGCTTGCTGAGCACAGCGACCAGCAAGAACAAGCGGTTGTAGTCGAAGCCGTTAGCAGTGCGGCGGGGCAGCGGGTTGGGGGTGGGGCTAGCGAGCGCTTGCACTTCGAGCAACAATGGGCGCGTCCCCTCCATCGTGGCTGCGATGGCCGAGCCTGGCGCATGCATCAGCCGCTCGGCCAAGAAAGCCTCGCTGGGATTGCTCACCTCGCACATCCCGCTGCTGGTCATCTCGAACACGCCGACCTCGTTGGTGGCGCCGAAGCGATTCTTGGTTGCGCGCAAGATGCGAAATGCCTGGAAGCGATCCCCCTCCAACTGCAACACCGTGTCCACGATGTGCTCCAGCACCTTCGGCCCGGCGAGCGTCCCCTCCTTGGTGACGTGGCCGACGATGAAAATCGCTGTGCCGCTGCGTTTAGCGAGCGCTTGCAATTGCTGAGCACACTCGCGCACTTGGGTCACGCTGCCGGGTGAGGATTGCAGCGACTCGATGAACATGGTTTGAATCGAGTCCACCACGCACAGGCGCGGGCGCAATCGCTCCACCGCTTGCACCACCATGTCGAGGTTGGTTTCGGTGAGTAGATACAGGTCGCTGTCGCCGACGCCCAGGCGTTCAGCGCGCATCTTGATTTGCGCGCTGCTCTCCTCCCCGCTCACGTAGAGCGTGGGCCCGATGTGCCGCGCTGTCAGCACGGCGGCTTGCAGCAGCAACGTGCTCTTTCCGATGCCCGGATCGCCGCCGATCAGCACCAGCGAGCCCGGCACGATCCCGCCGCCCAACACCCGAGTGAACTCTTGGATCGGCAGTGGCAGGCGCTCGGTGGTGTCGCTCAGGATTTCGGCCAGCTTGCGGGGATGGTCGAGCGGCATGCTCTCGCGCATGAGGACAGTCGGCCGATCCGCCACCACCTCCTCCACGAGGGTGTTCCAAGCGCCGCAGGCCGGGCACTTGCCGCTCCAGCGCGGGAAGGTGCTGTGGCAATTGGTGCAGACGTACTGGGTGCGGAGTTGTGGCGTGCGCTTTGGCATGGCTGCGCGTGTTGGTGCGCCCGCTAGGCTGGCGTCGCGTCGGCGCGCGCCAAAGGCAGCCCCAGCGCGCGGGTGCGCAACTGAGCTGCAGCCTGAGCGGCGGTTTGGGCATCGGCGTTGAGTGCCGACGGTGGTATAAGCGCTGTGCTCAAACCGACGATTTGCGCGCCAGCGGCGAGCAGCTCGGCCGTCTGCTCAGCGGTCACTTGGCCGCTCACCCACAGCGGAATGTCGGGGAAGGGGCCGCGCACCGCGCGCACGTATGCGGCCCCACCCACGCAACCAATCGGGAAGACCTTGACCACGTGCGCGCCGCTGCGCCAAGCGCTCAGGATTTCACTGGGCGTCAGCGCGCCCACGATGGCCACCGCGCCGGCTTCGCGGCAGGGGCGGATGATCTCCGGCTCCAGCGCGGGCGAGACAACGAACTGGGCGCCGGCCTCGAGACAGGCGCGCGCCTCAGCAGCGCTCGTCACGGTGCCGGCGCCGAGCAACACGTTGGGTGGCGCCTCGGCGACGAGTTGCCGGATTAGCGCCACTGCGTCTGGGATGGTCAGCGTGATCTCCACGCAGCGAAAGCCGCCGGCCAACAGCGCGCGGGCGGTGCGCGCTGCAAATTGGGCATCGTCCACGCGGACGATGCCCACCAACCGTTCGTCAAACAGCGCGCGCAGCCGCGCCTCAGCAGGCGTGGTCATCGTTCCTCGATCGGCACATAGTGCAAGCCGAGCGGCCCAATGTATTCCGATTGGGGGCGGATCAGCACGTTGTCGTTGTATTGCTCGATCACGTGGGCGCACCAGCCGACGATGCGTGAGCAGGCGAACATCGGCGTGAACAGGTCTATGGGGATGCCCAGGTAATAGAGCATCGAGGCGCTGTAAAAGTCCACGTTAGGATACAACTCGCGGTGGCGCAACACCGACTCGGCCAGTCGCAGAGAGATTTGGTAGTACTTCGGCTGGTTCACCTTGTTGCCCAGTTTCTCTGCCCAGCGGTTGAGGTGCAGCGAGCGGGGGTCGCCGTGCTTATAGATGCGGTGACCAAAGCCCATGATCTTGCGCTTTTGGGCGAAGGCGCGATCCACATACTCGTCAACTTTGTCCACTTCGCCGATCTCCAGCAGCGTGCGCATCGTCGCCTCGTTGGCGCCGCCATGGAGGGGGCCTTTAAGTGAGGCAAAGGCCGATGAGATCGCGGAGTGCAGATCGGCCTGAGTGCTGGCCACCACACGCGCGGTGAACGTGCTGGCATTCATGCCGTGGTCCGCCAGCAGGATCAGATACACGTCCATCGCGCGGACAAATTCTGGGTCGGTGGATAGGCCGAGCATGTGCAAGGTGTTGGCCGCGTGGGAGAGCCGGGGGTTGGGCGGGATCGGGTCGTTGTGGCAGCGGATGCGATGATACGCTGCGCATAGTGTGGGCAACTGTGCGATCAGCCGCACCGACTTGCGCAGCGTGGCCTCGATGCTGATGTCCTCGATCTCCGGGTCGTAAAAGGAGAGTGCCGACACTGCTGTGCGCAATGCCTCCATCGGCACAGTGTCCTGCGGCAGTGCACGCAAGAGATCGTACATCGGCGCAGGCAACCAGCGGTTTGCCACCAACCGCGCATTGAAGTCGGCCAGCTCGTTGCGGTTGGGTAGTTTGCCGAACAGCAGCAAGTAGGCAGTCTCCTCATACGTGGCGCGTTCCGCCAGCTCGTGAATGTTGATGCCGCGGTAGACCAGCGTGCTGTTGGGGCCGTCCACCAAGCTGATTTCAGTCTGGACGGCGACAACGCCATCCAAGCCTTTCACGAAGGGCTGTCGCACTCCAGTAGTGCCATTAGCTAGAGGGGTGTGAGTTGAGTTGCTCATCTCGCAGCACTCCTGAATCCCTCCACCTTAAAAAAGGCGGAGCATGTCAGTCACAAGGGATTATAGTTTTGTTCGGGTTTTTGACTTTTCGCAGCCGCTTGGCCGTGCTCACTCATCGAACAGGGCAGTTGGCTCCGCGTAGATGCGCAGTTTTCCAAGCGTCAGGCAGTCGCGCACCCATCGCTCGAGCTGAGCTTGTTGCTCATCCAGTGACTGGTGGTCGTGCAGGGCCGCTAGGGGATAATTGATGTGCAGCGCGCGTAAGGGCAAGATGTGGCGGGTGATGCCGGCCGGCAGCAAGATCCCACGCCGCGCCAAGTCGGCCACCTCAATTGCCTCGAAGCGCGGGAACAGTGCCAAGGCAACCACGTCGCCGAGCTCGGCGCGGGCTTGGCCCAAGTCGGCTGCCAGCGTGCGTTGCACAGTGGCTATCTCTTGGTAGCGTTGCACCACTTGGTTGAGCAGCGCGATCTGGGCGCGGGCGTCGTGTCCGCCGCGGAGGGTGTGGCAGCGGTCTTCCAGCGTGAAGCATAGCAGGGCCTCGCGCCGCACCAGCAGTGCCTCAGCCGTTGTAGGGTCGGTGTCGTCGATCTCGATCCCTTTCACCTCTGTAATGGCGCGCAGCAAGGCAGAAGGATCGCAGCCGCTCAGCGCGTGATGCCAAACCTCTAGCCGCACAGCGCGATAGTCCACCACCTGGGCCACGATGCGAGGGATGCCGAGCGCTTGGCACGCAGCGACGCGGTTGGCGCCATCCAGCACTACGTAGCCTCGTCGCCCTTCATCCAGCGGCGCCACAACCGGCGGATTGCGCAGCACCCCATCGCGCCGAAGGCGCTCCACCAACGGGGTTGCACGCCGGGGGTCAGTGTGCTCATGCAGAAGCAGGTGTGTCAGTGGCAATACGCGCAGCTCGGGAAGATGCGTCGCGATGGATGACTGCGGCATACCGTTGATTGTAGGCAGCGCAGCGCCGCGTTGGTGCGCTCGCTATACAATCAACTCAAGCGGAGCGCCCTGCTCTGCTACACACGTGAAGAAGAGGAGAGGTAAACATGAAGCGAACAAGGATCAACCAAATTGGTGTGTGGGCTGCGGCCGGGGCGCTGCTAGTCGCCTGCGCAGCCCCATCGGCTGCACCCACATCAGCGCCCGCCCAGCCGTCCGCCGGTGAAGCTGCTGCGCCAACAAAGCTGCGCGCCAAGTTGGTGCTGAACGGCACGCTCGGCGATAAGTCTTTCTTCGACTCCGCCCAGCGCGGGATGGACATGATGAAGAACGAGCTGGGGTGGGAGACGAAGACCATCGAGTGCACTTACGACCGCAACAAGTGGCTGCCGTGTCTGGAGGATGCCGCGGCGACAGACGACTACGACATCTTGATCGCCGGCACTTTTGACATGAGCGATTACGTCACCCAGGTGGCGCCGAAATACCCCAACAAGCGCTTCTGGATGTTTGACGCTGCGCCGGATTACGAGAACTGCGCTAACAAGTGTGCCAACGTCTACACGGTGCTTTTCCGTCAGAACGAAGGCTCGTACTTGCTCGGTGTGCTCGCCGCTGGCTTGCTCAAGGAAGGCGCGATCCCAGGTGTCACCTCAAGCTCCAAGATCGGGATCATCGGCGGCATGGACATTCCCGTGATCAACGACTTCATCGTCGGCTTCAAGCAGGGGCTGCGGGACAGCGGTGTGGACCCAGAGGCGGCCACCATCGTGCAATACGTGGGTGGCGATAACCCATGGAACAACCCCGCCAAGGGCAAGGAGATCGCGCTGGCGATGTACAACCAGGGCGCATCCATTGTGTGGGGTGTGGCCGGCAACACCGGCAGCGGCGCGTTTGAGGCAGCCGTCGAGGCTAACGCCTACACCTTCGGCGTGGACTCGGACCAGTACTTCACCATCGCTGACCCAAAGCAACGCGAGACCATCATCACGTCCATGCTGAAGAATGTGGACAAGGGCCTGTTCCGCGCCGCCAAGCTGCACCTGGAGGGCAAGCTCGGTTATGGTGCGCCGGAGGCAGTTGGCGTGGCCGGCGACGCGGTCGGCGTGGCGGTGAATGAGAACACCCGCCGGCTGGTGAGCGAGTCCATCTTGAAGTCGGTTGAAGCAGCAGCCGCTGCCGTAAAGGAAGGAAAGGTGACTGTCGAGACGGCGTTCAAGTGAGACTCCCTGCTGCTTGCTGAGATTTCGTATTCGCACGATGCAGTGATCGCGTCTGCTGAGGGCGTGCAGGCGCGGTCACTGCGCATTTAAGCCGATGAGCACGGAGCCGCTGATTGTCGCCATGCGCCAGATCGTGAAGGTGTATCCGAACGGTCTGCGCGCCAACGACCACGTCACGTTTGAGGTGCGCCCACGCGAGATTCACGCGCTGGTGGGCGAGAACGGCGCCGGCAAGTCCACGCTGATGAAGATTTTGTATGGCCTGGAGAAGCCCACCGCCGGCGCGATTTATCTGCGCGACCAACTGGTTCACATTGACTCGCCCCACACCGCCATCGCCTTGGGCATCGGCATGGTGCACCAAAACTTTATGCTCGTGCCCTCCTTCACCATCGCCGAAAACGTGGTGCTGGGAGCAGAACCGCTGCGCGGCGGTGTGCTCGACCGCAAGGCCGCTATCGCTATCACCCGCGAACTCAGCCGGCGTTATGGCTTGGAGGTGGATCCAGAAGCGACGGTGGACGCTGTGCCGGTGGGCGTGCGCCAACGGGTGGAGATCCTCAAGGCACTTTACCGCGGCGCGGAAATCCTGATCCTCGACGAACCCACCGCCGTGCTCACACCCCAAGAAACACAGGAGCTGTTTGCTGCCATCCGTCAGCTTGTGGACAACGGGAAGACCGTCATCTTCATCTCGCACAAGTTGCGCGAGGTAAAAGAGATCAGCGACCGCGTGAGCGTGATGCGCAACGCCCGCATGGTGGACACGGTGGAGACCGCCTCGGTCAGCGAGGAGCAGATCGCGCGCATGATGGTGGGCCGCGAGGTGTTCTTGCAAGTGCATAAGCCGCCCCTCCAGCGTGGCGAGCCGGTCCTCCAAGTGCGTGACCTGGAGTACGTCAGCGATGCTGGCGTGGAAGTGCTCAAGCGTGTGTCCTTCAACGTGTATGCCGGCGAGATTCTGGGCATAGCAGGCGTGGAGGGCAACGGCCAAACCGAGCTGGTGGAGGTGATCGCTGGACTGCGCCGCGCCGTGAGTGGTTGCGTCCTGCTGGGTGGCGTGGACATCACACGCGCCTCGCCGCGCCAGGTGCGCCGCGCTGGCGCGGCCCATATCCCCGAAGACCGCTTGACCAACGGTGTCGCGCTTTCGGCCACCATCGCTGAGAACTTGATCGTGGATCGCTTCGAGCAGCCACCCTTCACGCGCGGCTTGCTGATGCAGCCCCGCCATATCGCTCAACACGCCGAACGGCTGATCGAGCAATTTGCCATTCGCGCGCCCAGCGCAGAGCTCCAGGTGGGGATGCTCTCCGGCGGCAACATGCAGAAAGTGGTGCTCGCTCGTGAGCTTTCGGCGCGGCCCAAGTTGCTGATCGCGGCTCAGCCTACCCGCGGCGTGGACATTGGCGCAAGCGAGTTCATCTACGACCAGCTCGTCCGTGCGCGCAATGATGGCGTGGCTGTGCTGTTGGTCTCCGCGGACCTCAGCGAGGTGATGGCCCTGTCGGATCGCATCGCCGTGATGAAAGATGGGCGGCTGACCGCCATCTTCTCCAACACGCCGCACCTGAGTGAAGAGGAGATCGGCTACTACATGCTGGGCGTGAAGCACATGAGCGCTGAGGAAATTGCTGCGAATTGGTGAATCGCTATGATGCAAACTGCTGCCCCGATCGCCTTTGACCGAGAGGCCGCCCGCCGCGCTGTGCTGGCGGAACGCCGGCGCTCTGCGTTGATTGACCTGGGCGTGACGCTCAGCACTATCGGTGTGGCGCTCCTGATGGGCTTTGTCGCCGTCGCACTGCTCGGCAAAAACCCATTTGTCGCCTACGAGGCGCTGCTGACTGGGCCGCTTACCCGTCTGGGACGCACAGGACGCTGGCTGGAGCTGGCGACTAACTTGATTTTGGTGGGCCTGGGCGTCTCTATCGCTTTCCGCGCTCGCCAGTTCAGCTTGGGCGGCCAGGGCCAAATGGTGGCGGGGGCGCTGATCGCTGCATTAGTGGCGATCTACGTTCCCCTGCCACCTGTGCTCGGCGTGGTGGTGCCGGTGGCTGTCGCCATGGCGGTGGGCTTCCTGCTGGGTCTGCTGCCAGGACTGATGAAGGCGCATCTCAATGCCAACGAGATCGTCTCAACGCTCATGCTGAACGCGATTGTCCTGCGGCTCTATGACTATGTGCTCACCTACTTCCTGAAGCCGGAGGGCAGCTCCACCACTCGCTCGCTGCCGGTTCAGCCCACCGCGCGGCTGCCGACGTTCACCGAACTGCTCGGCGTGGACTTGGGGCGCTTCAACTTGGGCGTGGTCTTTGTGGTGTTGGCGGTGGTCGGGGTGTGGGTGCTGCTGGAGCGCACGCCGTTTGGCTACACCATCCGCATGATCGGCGCAAACGAGCAATTCGCTCGCTACGGCGGCATCAACACACGCCGCACCATCGCATTGGCCTTCGCAGCGGGCGGCGCAGTCAGCGCACTGGCCGGCGCGCATCTGTTGCTGGGCGTGCACGGACGGCTGTTCCTCGACTTTGTCGCCAACATCGGCTGGGATGGCATCACCGTGGCGCTGCTGGCGCGCAACCACCCGCTGGTTGTGCCACTCAGCGGCCTGTTTTACGCTTATCTGCTCGTGGGCGGCGATCGCGTCGAGCAGCAAGCGCAGGTTGGATCGGAGTTGGTGCAGGTGATCCAGGCGGTGATCGTGTTGTTGATCACGGCGCAAGTGCTGGGGGATTGGATACGCGCCCGCCGCAGCCGAGCGATCCCATCGCAGGAGGGCTGAGGATGGAGCAGGTGCTGAATGTCGTTTTCAGCACAGCGTTCCTCGCGGCTGTGCTGCGAGTTTCGACGCCGCTGATTTTGCCGGCACTGGGCGGCCTGATCTCGGAGCTGGGCGGCGTGATCAACATCGCCCTGGAGGGCATCATGCTGATCGCCGCCTGCGCCGGCGTGTTGGTCAGCG
This sequence comes from uncultured Anaerolineae bacterium, assembly GCA_938028725.1. Lineage (GTDB taxonomy): Bacteria > Chloroflexota > Anaerolineae > J036 > Brachytrichaceae > CALIMH01. Next base: position 70,835 of record CALIMH010000001.1, read on the forward strand.
TGTGGACGCGAAGCGCTGGGCTGGGCTTGTTGGCCGGTTTGGCGCTTGGCACACTCACCTCGCTTGTGCTTGCTTTCTTTCACCTCAACTTAAAGGCGGACCTCATCTTGGCCGCGATTGCGCTCAATCTGCTCGCCTCAGGCGGCACGATCTTCGTGGTGTATCTGGTCACCGGCGATAAGAGCAGCACCAGCCGGTTGGTGAGTGGCCAAATGCCTTTCCTGCGCGACATCATCCCGACCATAGCTGATCTGCCGACCATCGGACCGATCCTCAACCAGAACATCCTCACCTACGCTGCCTTTGTGCTCACCGCGGCAGTGGCTTTCTTCCTTTACCGCACGCGGCCGGGTGTGCATCTGCGCGCGGTGGGTGAAAACCCCGAAGCCGCGCGCTCGGTGGGCATTGATGTGCGGCGGATGCAATACTTGGCGCTTATCCTCAGCGGCGCTCTGGCCGCGCTGGGCGGCGTGTATCTCAGCATGGGCTACGTCAAGTTCTTTGCGCGCGACATGACCGGCGGGCGCGGCTTCATCGCGCTGGCTGCGATCTATCTCGGCGCGCGGCATCCGCTTGGCGTGTTGGTGGCGGCGCTTGTCTTCGGCGCTGCTGAAGCGCTGGCGATCCAGCTCGGCAACTTGCGCGTGCCAACCCAGCTAGTGCAGATCATCCCCTACGCCGCGACCATCATCGCGTTGGTGCTGTATGCCATTGCGCAGCGCCAGCGGGTGGCGGCGCGCCAACGCAAGTTCCGCCAAGCCGCATGAGTGTGCTGCTCGACAAAATCCGCGGCGGCCTTTACGGCCAAGCGCTGGGCGATGCGTTCTGCATGCCCGCCTTCGACACACCTCAGCAGACGCGCGCTCGCTTTGGCGTGATTGACCGCTTCCTGCCGGCACCTGCGGATCACCCTGTGCATGCTGGCTTGCCGGCCGGGCGCATCACCGACGACACAGAACAGGCCATCTGGCTGGCGCGGGCGATCGTGCGGGATGGGAGGGTGACGGTGGAGGGGGCAGCGCGCGCCGTGCTGGAGTGGTACGAAACAATCGGCGGCGACACGTGCCCATTCGTTGGTCCCAGCACCCGCCGCGCTGTGGCAAAGCTGCGCGCCGGCGTCCCGCCAACTGAGAGCGGCCGCGGTGGCGATACCAACGGTGCGGCCATGCGCGCCTCGGTGGTGGGGCTGATCCATCCCGGCGATGTCGCTGCGGCGGCCCGCGATGCTGCGCTCGCCGCCATTCCCACGCACAACACCTCGGTGGCGTGTGCAGCGGCCGCGGCGGTAGCCGGCGCAGTGGCGCGCGCTTTGGACTCGCAGGCTACGCTGCGCGATGTGCTGCTGGCAGCGGTGGAGGCCGCGCGCATCGGGGAAGTGCTCGGCATACCTGCCATGGGCGCATCGGTGGCGCGACGGATCGAGCTGGCAGTGAGCCTTGCGCGCGATGATCAGGGCAGCGAGGACGAGCGCCTCCAGGCGATCTACGACCTGGTGGGCGCGTCGATGGCGGCCAGTGAGGCAGTGCCGGCCGCAATGGGTGTGGTCGCGCTGGCCAACGGCGATCCCGAGCGCGCAGCCCGGCTTGCGGCGGCCCTCTCCGGTGACGCTGACACTATTGGCGCAATGGCCTGCGCCGTGTGCGGCGCTTGGCGCGGCGTGGCTGCGATACCGACACCGTGGCTCGATGTGCTACGCCAAGCCAATCCCGAACATGACTTCGAGGCGTTGGCGCGCGGCTTGTGGCAGCTTGCCACCAAAGCCGAGCCTCGCAGGTGAACTCCAGCGTCGAGCGCCCTAAGGCTGTGCCCTCCTGTGCACGTGTTGGTCGCGCTGCAGCGAATAGCGGCGCGTCACAGCGCTTGCTTGCTGCCCAGCCTTGTCGTGTCACTGGGTGTGGCTTACAATCAGTGAGACAGATGAAGCTGACGCGAGCCACGTGCAGGGATCCACGCGCGCACGATAAACAATTGGTCATGGCGCGCTCGCCGTGAGGGCAGAGTGTGTGCCCCGCTCATCGGCAGAAGTTTGTGCCTGCCTCGGCGCGGCAGCGCCGTCCTGCCCCGTCGTCGCTCTCAGCAGCTTGTGTGAACACATGAACTGACCATGACCCAAAACCACTTTAACGCTCTGTCCACGTTGGAGACGCCACTCGGGCCGGTGCGCTACTATCGCCTTGGCGCGTTGGAGGAGCAGGGCCTGGGGCGCGTCTCGCGCTTGCCGTTCTCGATCAAGGTGATGTTGGAGCAGGCCTTGCGCCAATGCGATGAGTTCACCATCACCTCGGATGACGTGCGTCGCTTGGCGGCTTGGGATAGGCACCATGCGCAGCCGGTTGAAGTGCCGTTCAAGCCTGCTCGTGTGATCCTGCAAGACTTCAGTGGTGTGCCCTGCTTGGTTGACCTGGCTGCCATGCGCAGCGCGCTGGCGCGGCTGGGCGGCGACCCATCTAAAGTCAACCCTCAGGTGCCGGTGGACATGGTGATTGACCACTCGCTGCAAGTGGATTTTTACGGCGCCCCCGATGCGTTCCTGCGCAACTTGCAAAAGGAGTTCGAGCGCAACAACGAGCGTTATCGCTTCGCCAAGTGGGGACAGAACGCCTTCCGCAACTTTCGCGTGGTGCCACCTGGCACCGGCATTGTGCATCAGGTGAACTTGGAATACCTTGCCAGAGTCACCGTCCTCAAGGATGGTCTGGCTTATCCCGACACGCTGGTTGGCACCGACAGCCACACCACCATGATCAACGGCCTTGGCGTGGTGGGGTGGGGCGTCGGTGGGATTGAGGCCGAGGCAGTGATGGTGGGCCAGCCACTCTACATCGTCATGCCGCAAGTGATCGGCTTCAAGCTTTACGGTGAGCTGCGCGAAGGCGTGACCGCCACGGACTTGACGCTCACCGTCGTGCAGATGCTGCGCAAGAAGGGCGTGGTGGAGAAGTTCGTCGAGTTCTACGGCCCCGGCCTCAGCAACATGAGCCTGGCCGACCGCGCCACCATCGCCAACATGGCGCCGGAGTACGGCGCGACGATGGGCTTCTTCCCGATTGACGCTGAGACGCTGCGTTACCTGCGCGAGACTGGTCGAGCCGAAGCTGCTGCGCTGACCGAGGCCTACGCCAAAGCTCAAGGCCTCTTCCGCACCGACGATACCCCCGACCCCATCTTCACCGATACGTTAGAGCTGGACCTGAGCACTGTCGAGCCGAGTCTAGCCGGCCCCAAGCGCCCACAAGATCGCGTGCCGTTGTCGCAGGTGAAGCAACAATTTCGCGCCGCGCTCACCGCGCCTACTAAAGATCGCGGTTTTGGCTTGAGCGAAACCGAGCTGCACAACCGAGCCTCGGTGCAACTGAATGGCGGCGCACCACTAGAGCTGACGCATGGTGCAGTGGTGATCGCCGCGATCACCAGTTGCACCAACACCAGCAACCCTAGCGTGATGATCGGCGCCGGCCTGCTGGCCAAGAAAGCGGTCGAGCGCGGCCTGCGCGTGCCCCCGTATGTGAAGACCTCGCTGGCGCCTGGCTCGCGCGTGGTCACGGAGTATCTGCGCGAAGCCGGTTTGTTGCAACCGCTCGAGGCGTTGGGCTTCCATGTGGTGGGCTACGGGTGCACTACCTGCATCGGCAACAGCGGCCCATTGCCGGAAGGCGTGGCGCGCGCCTTGGGCGAATCCAACATTGTGTCGGTGGCCGTGCTAAGTGGCAACCGCAACTTCGAGGGCCGCGTTCACCCTCAAGTGAAGGCCAACTACTTGGCCTCGCCGCCGTTGGTGGTGGCATATGCCTTGGCCGGACGCGCCGACGTAGACCTATTGCACGAGCCACTTGGCTATGACCAAGACGGTCAGCCAGTGTATTTGCGCGAGATTTGGCCTTCACAGCAGGAGATCAGCCAGGTCATGCGCGCGCACATTCGGCCGGAGATGTTCGCGCGCCAATACCGCGATGTCTTCCTAGGAACGGAAGAATGGCGGGCGATCGGCGGTGTGGAGGGTGAGCTTTACCCTTGGGATTGGCACAGCACCTACATCCAAGAGCCGCCCTACTTTGATGGCTTCACGCTTGTGCCGCCACCGGTGCGCAGCATTGTCGGTGCGCGCGTCCTCGGCCTGTTCGGCGACTCTATAACTACCGACCACATCTCGCCTGCCGGCGATATCCCCTTGGATAGCCCGGCTGGCCGCTGGTTGCGCGAGCACGGCGTGGATAAGGCCGACTTCAACCAGTACGGTGCGCGACGCGGTAACCACCACGTGATGATGCGTGGCACCTTCGCTAACATCCGCTTGAAGAACTTGCTTGTGCCAGGCGTGGAGGGGGGCGTCACGCGCCATTGGCCGGATGGCGCGGTGATGTCTGTGTTTGACGCAGCCATGTGCTACCAGGAGGAGGGGGTGCCGCTGATTGTGCTAGCCGGTAAAGAGTATGGCACCGGCTCCTCCCGTGATTGGGCTGCGAAGGGGACGGCCCTGCTGGGTGTGCGCGCGGTGATCGCCGAGAGCTACGAGCGCATCCACCGCAACAACCTGGTCGGGATGGGCGTGCTGCCCCTCCAATTTGTGGATGGCCAGAGCTGGGAGGCGCTCGGCATTCGCGGCGATGAAGTCTTTGACATTCAGCTGCCTGATACGCTTGAGCCGCGTCAGCTGATCACTGTGCGCGTCACGCCCACTGATAGCCGCGCGCCGTTTGAGTTCGTCGCTCGCTCGCGTCTGGATACCCCCGTAGAGGTGCACTACTACGTCAATGGCGGCATCCTACCAGCCGTGTTGCGAGCGATGGTACAGCAGAGCTGAGCCAGGGTATGGATAGCCGCGTCGCCCTAGACTTGGGCATTATCAAAATTTATTGGTATGGCATAGTGGTGACACTAGGGATGCTGGTCGCCACCTACATCGCCTCTGTGGAGTTGCGGCGGCGCCGACTAGATCCCAACGTCGCTTGGGATGGCGCGTTATGGGTGATCGGCCTGGGCCTGGTCGGTGCGCGCCTGTATCATGTCTTCTCCTCGCCTAACGACGGCAGCAACAGCGGCTGGGCCTACTATAGCCAGAACCCGCTGCAGATCGTCGCTGTTTGGAATGGTGGACTGGGCATCTACGGCGGCATCATCGGGGGCATTATCGGCGTGTTAATCGTGGCACGGCGATACCGTGTTCCCCTCTGGAAGCTGGCCGATAGCGTCGTGCCTGGGCTTGCACTTGGCCAAGCGATTGGGCGATGGGGCAACTACTTCAACCAGGAGCTATATGGTGGCCCCACTGGCTCAACATGGTGGGGCATCACGATTGACCCTGCCCATCGCATCCGCACCCCATCCGCCGACTTCACCGACCTTACGCGCTATCCACCCGACACTCGCTTCCACCCCACTTTTTTGTATGAGTCCTTGTGGAATGCGGTTGGGTTTGTTGGCCTCATCACGATCGCGCGGCGGCTGGCTGGTCGGCTGCACGATGGCGATGTCGCCGGTCTCTACTTCATTTGGTACGGCGTGGGGCGAAGCTGGATCGAGCTGCTCTTTCGCCCCGACGCTTGGCGCATTGGCGACGCTGTCCCCACTGCTGTGGTGATTTCCGCGGTCGGCGTCGCATTTGGCGTCGCGCTAATCGCGCTGAACCGCTTAAAAGACAAGCCGGCGCCGGCTCCTGCCCCCGGCCAATGAGACAAAAGCAAAAGCGCGGTCGGAAACCATGCCCCGACCGCGCTTTTGTGGTAATGCCACTACTGAAAGGCCACCCTTGGCAAAAAGTTCACCGTCTCCGGAAAGAGGATCACAATCACCAACACGAGAAGCTGGATGAGCAAGAATGGGATTGCACTGCGGTGGATATCTGACGTGCTGATCTCCTTCGGAGCGACGCTCTGCAGATAGAACAATGAAAAGCCCACCGGCGGCGAGATGAACGCAGTCTGCAGGTTGATCGCCACCACGATGGCGAACCACACCATCGTGTAGCCGATCTCGGAGAACGCGCCCAGCTCATTGGCGGCGTTGAGCACCCGCTCCGCTGCGGGGACCAGCAGCGGCATGGCGATATAGGTGATCTCCGGGAATTCCAAGAAGATGCCGAGCAGGAAGACGATGATGTTGGCCACGATCACGAACGTCCAGAAGCCACCAGGCAAGTTGGTGAGCCACTGGCCGATCAGCATGTCCCCGCGCAAGCCATATAGCACTTTGGAAAACAGCGTGGAAGCGAACAGGATCATGAGCACCAGGCCGGTGGTCTTGGCCGTTGCAAGCGCCGACTCCGCGATCACCTTGCGCGAGAGCCTGCGGTTGGCCAGCGCTAGCAACGTGGCGCCGATGGCGCCGAACGCGCCGGCCTCGCTCGGCGTCGCCAAGCCGGCGAAAATTGTCCCAAGCACGGCTAGGATGAGCCCGAGCGGAGGCACAAAAGCGCGCAGCGTGCGCTTGAGGAGCAACTTGCTATCCGCGATGCGCGCTTCAGGTGGCAAAGCTGGAGCGCTGCCTGGCTTCAAATAGGCTAAGGCGAGCGCGTAGATCGCGTAACCACCTGCCAACATAAGGCCGGGGATGATCGCGCCGGCGAACAGATCGCCGATGGACACGCCGAACTGGTCGCTGAGCAAAATTAACACGATGCTAGGCGGGATCATCTGCGCCAGCGTGCCAGAGGAGATGATCACGCCGGTGGCGAGGCCTTTGTTGTAGCCATACTTCAGCATGGTGGGCAGCGAGATCAAACCCATGGCAATGATCGTGGCCGCCACCACGCCAGTTGTCGCTGCTAGCAGCGTGCCTACTACTACCACCGCCAAGGCAATGCCCCCCTTCAAGCCACCCATGAGCTGCCCCACCGTCTCCAGCAGCTCCTCTGCCAAGCCGGATCGCTCCAGCAGCGAGCCCATGAAAATAAAGAACGGAATGGCCAGCAGCGTGCTGTCGCTCATGATGCCGAACCAACTGTTCGGCAGCGTAAGCAGCAGGTTGAAGTTAAACGCATTGAAAGCCAGCCCGATCAGCCCAAAGACGATGGCTGTGCCTGCAAAGGAGAAAGCGACTGGATAGCCCGTCAGCAGCATGAAGAAGAAGCCGACGAACATCAGGATGCCGAGCCACTGCGGATTGAAACCTTGCATAGCAACTTCCCTTAGCGCCGGAGAATGTGCAATGAGCCTTGTGCGTGAGCGTTCAAGCCCGATGATGTTGGAGTTCCTCCTCGATCTCGCGTGCCAGCTCCTCGGCCGCAGCCTGCTCTGTCTCCGCCTCCATCACGGCCGCCTCGGCTTCGTGATACCCTGCTAAGATGGCGACATACTTGACAATTTGAGCCAGCCCTTGCATAAACAGGCCAAAGAATCCGACGATGATCAACGTCTTCAGCGGTGCCAATGGCAGACCTCCAGCGTCCGATGACACTTCCCACGGCCCCCAGCTCCCATCGGGCAACCTGCCCCACGACGCCAACACAGGATTGATGCTGACGTAAATGGCCAGCAGCGAGAAGGGCAGCAAAAACAGCACCGTGCCGGCTAAGTCCACAATCGCCCGTTGGCGCGGCCCGAGGCGAGAGTAAAGAAAATCAACCCGCACGTTCACGTTGTGCTTGAGCAAATACGGAAAGCCGATCAGAAATAGCAGCGAGAAGAGATACCATTGAGTCTGAATAAGCTCGTTTGAGATCAGCGTCTGTTGTGCATACTGGCCGATGTAACGCAAGGCGGCGTTGAGAAAACCCGCGATCACGGCGAGCACCACGATCACGCTGATCAAGCCACTGAGCCGATCGGTGATGTTGTCTATCACCCTAGATAGGCGCAACCATGCACTCATCTGTTGGGAACCTCCTGTTGGTGAGCTTTATCTTGAAGTGTTCGGGTGTTCAAGTGTTGTCAGGCCCTTGATGCTACCTGTTTTGTGTCAATTGGTCAAGTGCTCTTTAGCTATCATCAGCTCCATGCTTCTGAGACTCCGTCATAGTCCAGCGTTTGCGCTTGCGCTGCTCGCCGTTGCTTGTGCGCTGAGACAGCAGCCCATCTCCGATTTGCCCTACGTGGAGGAGTTTGATAACCCATCCAGTGGATGGGAGACCACGAGCAATCTGTCTGCCGACGTGCGATATGAGGAGGGCACACTGCGCGTCATTGTCAAGCAAGAACGACTCATTCAGTGGAGCGTTGCCGGCCGCCGCTTCCGCGATGGTGTGCTCGAGACGGACGTACGCGTGCGGGGTGGCCCAACAGACAACGGCTTTGGCGTGGTCTTTCGCTTTGTGGACCGCAAGAACTTCTACCACTTCACAATTTCCTCCGATGGATACTGGCGTGCAGGGCTGATGAAGGAAGGAGAGTGGCAAAATTGGGGTGACTGGCAGCCTCACCCAGCCATTCGTGGCGGATCTGAGGCCAATCGCATCCGCGTGGAGATGCGCGGTGAGCGCTTCACCTTTTACGTGAACGACCAACTGCTCGGGAGTTACTCCGACCCTAGCTTCCCGGAAGGTGACGTCGGGGTGCTTGCCCTGTCGTTGATTGACGCCCCAGGCGTGGATGTGGCCTTCGAGCGCGTAAGCGTGCGCGCATTGCCATAAACAGCAGCGCATCTCCAGCTCGCTCCTGCTAGAGATGCGCCTTCACGAGAGGAGGGAGAAAGGAGTTTCACTTCCCGACACGGCCGCTCACTTGTGCTTCACCTCATCTCCGTGTCGTGATGGCAACAGTGTAGTTGTCCTAAAGGCCACCACCCTCCGCCAACTGGCCAGCTGATAACTAGCCAACTGGCCAGCTCATGAACTGCCGAGTGCGCTGATGCACCTGCCTCCCCACACGCGCAAGGTATGTTTACTATGGCAGTGGAGTGGGTCGCGCGTGTCCTGTTAGCCGACGATCAGGAAAAGGTGCGTTCAGCCCTGCGCCTCCTGATCGAGCAGGAGGGCAGCTTCCAAGTGGTTGGAGAGGCTGGCTCTGTGCAGGAATTGATGCAGCTAGCACCAGAATTAAACCCCCAGATCGTCTTGTTGGACTGGGAGTTGCCGGGGCTGCCAGAGACCCGTCGCCTCCAGGCACTGCGCGACCGCTTCCCCTACGCCCACATCGTTGTCCTCAGTGGCCAGCCAGAAGCACGCCAAACAGCCTTCGCTGAAGGGGCAGACGAGTTCATCAGCAAGGCCGATCCGCCAGAGAAAGTGCTCAAAACTCTATACTTTGTTCATAGCAGGGTATGAGTTTGAGTGTTGAGGCGTTCGGCTTGACTAGTCTCCTGGATGTGTTGGTGGATGCAGTCGTTGCGTTCGATGAGGACCAGCGCATCATTTACTTCAACTATGGTGCAGAGCAACTGTTCGGTTACCAGGCATCGGAAGTGATCGGCAAGCTGATTGACCATCTCATACCCCCTCGTTTTGTTAACGTGCATCGAGAACACTTCCGGAACTTCCTGCGCTCCCCAGAGCTGTCTCGCTCTATGAACAAGCGCTCGGCTATTTACGGCTTGGCAAAGGACGGCCGTGAATTTCCCGCCGAAGCCGCTATCTCGAAGGTGAGGGTTGGTGAGCATTTCATCTCGCTGGTGGTGATGCGTGACATCAGCGAGCGCAAAAAGGAAGAGATGGAGCGCTGGCGCGAGGTAGAGCGCAACGCGATCGAGGCGGAGCGCAACCGCATCGCGCGCGATTTGCACGACGCAGTAACTCAGACGCTGTTCTCTGCCAGCCTGATCGCTGACGTGCTGCCGCGCATTTGGGAGCGCGATCCGGTGGAGGGCAAGCGCCGCCTGGAAGAACTGCGTCAACTCAGCCGCGGCGCGCTCGCCGAGATGCGCACGCTCCTGTTGGAGCTGCGCCCCTCAGCGCTGCTGGACGCCAACCTGGCGGACTTGCTGCGCCAGCTTGCCGCATCGGTGATGAGCCGAGCGCGGGCCGAGGTCGAAGTGAAAGTGGAGGGGCCGGCGTCTGTTTTGCCGAACGACGTGAAAGTCGCGCTCTACCGCATCGCGCAAGAGGCCTTGAACAACGTGGCGCGTCACAGCAACGCCGACAAAGCCACAGTTGAGTTGCGTGTGCAGCTTTCAGATGATCACCAGCGTTGGCACATTGCGATGTGCATCGCCGATAACGGCCGAGGTTTTGACGTCGCGCAGCCTAAGCCCACTCACCTGGGCCTGAACATCATGCGTGAGCGCGCAGCCGCTATCGGCGCTTCGCTGCACATCCAAAGCCAGATCGGTAAAGGCACCACAGTGAATGTCGAGCTGCAAACGTGACGCAGCGCGGCTGATCCTTCGCTAAAATCCACAATGCGAGGTGTTTCTGATGGGCAACCTCAACCGTAGCGGGCTTGGCAGGGTGATCCGCGTGTTGGTGGTGGACGATCACCCCATGGTGCGCAGTGGGCTGAGCGCGCTGCTAGCTGCCTACGACGACCTGGAGCTGATCGGCGAGGCTGCGGATGGCAACGAAGCGGTGCGGCTATGCACGCAACTGGCACCCGACGTGGTGTTGATGGACCTGGTGATGCCTGGTATGGACGGCGCGACCGCAACCCGTCTCATCCGCGCTCAGAATGCCGACATTCAGGTGATTGCGCTCACCAGCTTCAAGGAAGAGGACCTGGTTCAGAGCGCGCTGCGGGCCGGCGCGATCGGCTATCTGCTCAAAAACGTCACCGCAGACGATCTTGCCTATGCTATTCGCGCAGCAGCGATGGGGCGGCCGGCGCTTTCACCGGAGGCTACTGAAGTGCTGCTCAACGCGGCCTCGCGCCCTCTCCACCCTAGCGACGAGCTCACAGAGCGCGAGCGTGAGGTGCTGGCGATGCTCGTCCAGGGCTTGAACAACACCGAGATCGCCCAACGCTTGTACGTCAGCCCCTCCACAGTCAAGTTCCATGTCAGCAGTATCCTCTCAAAACTAGGTGTGAGCAATCGCACTGAGGCTGCCGCTCTCGCGGTCAAGTACAAGCTGGTGTGATGGCGATGCCCCGGCTGTAGACTGGCCATCTGTCGGTTGCTTTGTCGCGCCGATGGCGCTAAGCTAAAGCAAGGCGGTTGTTTGCATTCCCCTCTCGCAGGAGGTTTTGTGATGTTCAAGCGAATCCTTGTGCCTCTTGATGGTTCGTCCTTCTCAGAGGCCGCGTTGCAGCCGGCTTTGGAAATGGCCAAGTGCATGGGCAGCACTATTGAGTTGCTGCGCGTAGCGATCCATCCATCGAACTACGTCTATGTTAGCGACCCTGCCACGTTGGCGCAGCTTTACGATAGCGACCGCGCCCACTGCGAGGACTATCTCAAAGATGTCGTCGCGCGGTTCAAAAGTGCTGGCATCCCCATGCGCTATGCCGTGTTAGATGGCGCGGTGGCGGATTCAATCGTGGACTATGCGATAGATAGCGGTGCCGACCTTATCGTGATGTCCACTCATGGACGCACCGGCATGGAGCGCTGGTTGCTGGGTAGCGTCGCGGAGCGGGTTGTGCGTGGCGCCAAGGTGCCCGTCTTGCTCATTCGCCCCCAGCTTAGCGATTCAACCAAGGCATAAGCCTGAAGCGAGGACATGAGGGGGACTATCCCATCGCTGGGGTAGGCTCCTGCTTGTCGGCAAATTGTTCGCAGCGCAGGCTGGTCATGGCCGTGCGCGCAAGGGGGAATCGCCGTGCCGATGATGCTCCGATTGCCCTCTGTGAATGCTAAGCTGCGTTGTGTGGGGTGAGCCCGTCTTGGCCGTCGTCGGAGTGAAGATCAGCCAGACGATGACCTGATGTGAGCTGCAGGAGCGGGCCGCGCTGGAGAGGCGAGAAGGTGGTGCCAGAACCGCGCAGGTTGTAGGGTGAGTCAAAAGGGCAGAGTGGTCGCTGAGGAGAGGGGGATGGTCAGCCGGTGGCTGTAGCCGAGTTGGAGGCGCGCGATGAGCGGGGTGACGGTCGTAGGAACTTTCAGGTTTGCAATTTGCCAAACTTTGATGTATAATAAGCGTTGCAACGGGTAACCCCCGCCTGTTGCAACCCCCCCAATGGGCGTGTTGCTGGTGCGGATAGTATTGAGTGCACCAGGACACGCTTTTTTTTGCTAAAGTTCGCGCAGGGCGCGTTCGCTTTCACGCTTGGCAATGGCTTGGCGCTTGTCGTAAAGCTTTTTGCCGCGCGCCAGCGCGATCTCCACTTTGAGCAGCCCTCGCTTCAAGTAAGCGCGCGTGGGGATGATGGTGAAGCCGCGGCGGGTGCTGCTGAGAGCCAGCTCAGCGATCTCCTTCTTCTTCAGCAGCAGCTTGCGCTCACGCCGCTCGTCGGCGAGCGCGCCCTGTCGTGCGAAGCCAGTGCTGTAGGCGTATGGTGGTATCCACGCGCCGATTAGCCAGGCCTCACCATTGCGAATCTTCACGAACGCATCCCGCAAGTCTATTTTGCCTTGGCGGATGGACTTGATCTCGCCGCCAGTCAGCACCACGCCGGCCTCGTAACGGTCGAGCAGCTCATAGTCGAACGAGGCTCGGCGGTTGGTGGCGACTACGTTGACCCCTTCGCGAGGTTGGCCTGTCTTGCTCATTGCTGGAAGCGCTGATCGTAGATGGGTGAGGCTGTGATGGCCTCGCCAGGGAGCGCCAAGTCTGCGACCTCGTAGATTGTCACTCGTTCGTTGCGCCACGCGATGCGCAGCTCGCCGTTCTGCAGCAGCGCGTCGAACTTCGCCAAGCCCTGCGCACCGTAGTAGATGCGCTCTAGCTCACCTAGCATCACATAGCGCGGCTGGTAGCGCCGCAGAAGCTGGCGCGCCACATCCAAATCGTCGGTGCGGTAGAACAAGCTCACATCGCTGTCGCGAGCGTACACCACGTGGTCGCCCAACGCAGCGCGCTGCTGGCGTTGATGCCACTGCCAGCCGATCACTGCCGGCAGGCCGGTGTAGATCGAGAAGCGGTTGCCCCAGCGATATAACGCGCCGCCGGTAGTGCCCTCCAGAATGGTGGGCGAGCCGCTCACGTGTTGTTGCAGCCACCGGATCGCCTCCTCATCGTCGCGGAGGGGAAAGCGATAAACGATTTCGTTCACGGCCTCAAGCCGTTCGGCAAAGCGCATAAAGGCCATGCCATCCAAACCGCGTGGTGCATCGTGTGTGTAACGGTCGTTGATCTTTGCAGGTATGGCGAAGGCTGGATACAGCGCTGCGAGAAATGTGGCCACCCCTACCGCCCCAAAGAAGCCGGCGCGGGCTAGGCGGGCAAGCGGCGAAGGGGCCGCCAGGTCACGCAGCCACGCTGACACGCGCACCAGCGCCACGCCTGCTGCTACACCCAGGATCAGCCAAGCCTGAATGTAGAACTTGAACACCGTGTTCATGCGCGCGACGTCGCCGCGCAGCACAAACAGCTCCACAAATAGCGTCAACCCCCAAGCACCGCCGGCCAGCAGCCACAGCAGGCGCTCGCCACTCGGTTGGACGCCCGGCCGCAACGCTGCGCGCAGGCTCAGCGCTAGGAGCGGCACAGACAGCAGCGCCGTGGGTACGCCTGCCAGCGCGATGACGCTGCCGGCCACTAGCGCGAGCAGCAGCGCGGCACGACCGGTCGCCTGCTGCAGATGCTGTACGACAAGCCAGGCAGCAAGCGGCAAAATGAACAGGCCATAGATGGTGAGGTAAGTGTTGATCTGGGTGCGCTCGTTCTCCCAGGGGATGACCTCGTTGTAGGCCGAGCCGAAATGCGCCAAGTAGGGCACAATAGCTGCTCGTCCTAACGCCACAAATGCTAGCCCCCACGGCACGGTGTGCCATGCAGCAAGCGCTGCGCTGCGTGGGCTGAGTTTGCCGCCGAGCTGATCCAGCTTTCCCAGCCATAGCCCGGCCAGACCCACCAGCAGTAGGGTGGGATAGTCCCACGAGTTGGTCGCCCACAACAGCCCCACCACTCCTGCACCAAGCGCCACAGTAGGGAGGTTGATGTTGCCCAGCGCGAACATCAGTGCAAGCCCAAGCGCAAGATACACCAGCGGCATGGCCATCATGTGAGCGTGCAGGTCCGCGTAGAGGAAAGTGAAGAGTGGAAACTCCGCGATCCACACTTCTGGCGAAGGGCGGGTCGGATTCCAGTACGGCCAGTTGGGGTAGATCGGCAGCGGCGCGCCGCCGAGCCAGCGCACGAAGCCATTCAGCAACGCGAGAGGCGCCGGCGTGCCCTCCTCAATGCCGCCCAGCTTCTCCCAAGCAGGGCCGACAACGCGGATTTCGTCGCCGTTGCCGAGGTAGGCGACGAACGCCATGGCGCACAGGCCGGCAGCGAGGATGCCGGCGCGGCTGGCGACTGCGCCGCGAGCGGCGGCGTAGCATGCCATGCCCAGCCCAAAGGCGCCGACGGCCACCATGCCGAACAACGTGGGGATGATGATGTTGTAAGCCACCGCCGGCGTGATGCCCAGCGCTTTAACCGGTGCGCCCACCAGCACCCAGCCGAAGTAGTAATAGTTGATGTAGCCGCCGGCGAACCATGGGTCTTGCGGTGGAAACCACGTTGCCCTCAGCACCGAGTTGAAGTAGGCGAAGTCCATCGGCTTTTCGCCGCCCATGTAGGGATGCCACAAGTCAGGGTTGCCGGCGCGGATGAGCAAAAAGCAAACAAACGAGCAGATAAACACCGCCTCAGCTGCCAGTATGGCCCAGCGGTCTCGCCGGAGTATGGCAAAGACCAGCTCGCGGTGCAGGTGGCCCACAAGCGCCCCGGCGATCAGCACCGTCCCAATCACTGCCCAAATGACTGGCCGCGTGAAGGGCGCAAGGCGTGCGCTGGCCAGCAGCCACGTCGTCCAGGCCACCAGCGCAAAGCCCAGCGTGAAGGCGAGCGCCAATCCCAGTGCTCCTATCGGCAGGTGTGCCTGGAGGCGGCTTGTGACCAGCGGGCGCGCAAGAGCCACGTAAAGCATGAAGGCAGCTATACCGAGGGCGTGAGTCAGCGCCATCCAAGCGAGCACAGCCAGCAGCTCCGACCGGTTGAGCGGTGAGCTTGCAGGGAACAGCTCGCTCCAAGTGCCGCCGGCCTGCTGGTCGCGCAAGGTGAGGTCGTCGAGCAGCAGGCCGCCGGGGGCGTTGGCCGCGTCGCGAGGTGATTGGCGGCGCATCACGGAGAAGTCGGCTGCGCCCAGCAGCGCCTCGGCGCGGGCGCGGTTATAGCGTGGCGTCTTGCGAAAGATCAGCACGCGCGGGTGGTCGTAAACCGAGTACGCCTCTTCAGCCGGGGGATAGGGCAGCATGAAGCCGAGCGGCGTGCCGGCGGTGTGTGGCGTGCGCACGAGGAGTTGCGGCATCTCCTGGCTGTTGAACACCAACGGACCGAGGCGAGGGAAACGGTGAAAATCCGCCGCCAGCTCGAAGCCCAGTTCGCCGCTGAAGAGCGCGCGATAATAGCGCGTGGTCATCGGATAGCGCCACGGCAAGCGCGGGATAGATGCGTACAGCCGGTTGCTGGACAGCGCGATGTAGTCGGCCTCATCCAGCCAATCGAGCATATGCAGCAGCTTCTCCGGCGTGTCGTCGTTGTAGTTTTGCATTTGCCCGTCGCTGCTGGTGCTCAGGCCGCGGTAGTAGCTGCCGAATGGGTCGCGGCCATCCAAACGTTGGGGCAAAGCGTCGTCCCAGTGCTCATTGGCGATCACGCTGGTGCGGGCGCGTAGCGGCCCACCGCGCAGCGCAGTTAGCTCCACAAGGTAGCGCTGTTGGGGCGCTAGGCGGACAGCCCCGAAGAAGAGGTGTGGCTGCTCTGCGTTCACCTGCCCACGAGCCAAGCCGACAGTCTCACCGCTGGCCATCTCGCGCAGGCGCGCCTCAACGAGTGCGCTGCCGATGAGGTAGTTCAGCGTCAGCCGCAACGTGCCATCGTGGGCTGCTTGGATAAACTCCGCCGGCAACGGCACAGCTTGCGGTGGTGCACCTTCAGCCAGCGTCAACTCACGCACAGGGAGCTGAGCCGGTGGCGCGTGATGTTCCCACTGGGCCGTGAGCGCGGTGGGCACGTGCGCATACATCCAGCGCGAGGCCTCCACGCGCGTGATCTCGCCCTCGTAGATGTGCAGGAAGGCGTAGGTCCAGACTACCGCGCCGGCTGTGCCGATTGCTGCCGGCAGCGCGCGCAACAGGCGCGAGCGCCATCGCAGCCACGCCGCCCAGGCTCCATACGCAGCAAGGATCGCCAGGAAAGGATAGATTGGCAGCAAGTAGCGGATGGATTTGGTCCACTGAGTTCCTTGGTAGAGGAAATAGCCGACTGTCCAAGCCAGGACCGGCAGCAGCACCCACCAGCGTCGGCCTCGCGCGAGCTGTCGAGCAGCGTAGGCAAGCCCGCCCAGCGCAACCGCTGCTAGCGGCACGCCCATCCCCCAGAACACGATGTTCACCAGCGGAAAAACCACCGGCATGCGGTGGGCCCACTGGATGCCAAACGGCGCGTCAATTGTGCCGTTGACGAAGCCCTGCGCGAGCTGGAGCTGTTGCAACCAACGCGCCGATGGGGTGAACACCTCGCGCAACGGCGATGGCAACCCCACGCCAACCTGACAGACCAACCGCAGCCCGCCCTCAGGCAAGCCCAGGCAGGCTTGTGCAGTCAACTCCGCCTCTGCTGTGCTCAGGCCAACAAAAGCGTAGGGCTGGGCGACGCGAAAAGCAGCGAACGCGCATGCTCCTGCCAGCACCAACCCACTCACCACCGCAGCCAGTGCGCGGCCCCAATGTGCCTGCGAGCGCTGCAACATGATCAAGGCGCACAGTGCGAGGAGCAAGCCGATCGGCCAGGTGCTGATCTTGCTAGCCAGCGCCAAGCCTGCCGTCAGCCCAGCCAGCGCCAAGCCCCCGACCCGCGCGATGGCTTGTGGCGTGGTGGCGGGTGGTTTGAGTGCCCCGGTGGCGAAGTAGATGCTGAGCGCAACAAACAGGTTGGCTGTGGCGTCCACGGTGAAGTAGTGTGCTTGCTGGATGTGCAGCGCGGTGAACGTCGCTAACACAGCGGCCAACAGGCCGACCCGCCAGCCCATCAATCGCCTCCCTAGCCAATACACCACCAGCACCGTAAATGTGTCGGCCAGCGCCGACATCCAGCGCCCAACCAGGGTCAACAACCCAAAGCTGATGAATTCCCCTTGGCGGCAGTTGCGGGCATAGTCACCCAACGCTACCGTGCTGATCAAGCGCGGCAGCAGCGCGCGCACGGGTTCGCAGCCCTGGTCAAAGAACTCGCCCAAGTAGCGGCCGAGGAACAGCGGCAGTGTGCCATAGACGTAGGCGCGCCCCCAATCGGTGTTGAAAGGGTTGAGCGGCGACGAGCCAGAGTCAAAGTAGGCACGCACGCCCGACGGCGGGCTGAGCAGCCCGGCCAGTACCGCTATGTAGCGCTCATCGGGATGCAGGTTGCGGCCCTGATCCCAGTTCAAGTCGTGAGTGCGCAGCAGCAGCGCTACAGCAAGCGTCAACAGCAGCACAGCGCTGCGCCATGCAGCCGACCTTCGGGGCAAACCGATCATGCAATGCGCCGATTGTAGCTAATCACCATTCCCATCCTTTGCGCTTTCTCGCATTGGTGCGTCCTTTGGCTCTTGTCTCACTCCACGCTGAACGCGATGAACTCGCGCCCATCGCACAATGTGCCTTCCATCACTGCAGACCGGCCGTTGGGGTATAGCGCTGTCAATGTGCCGAGCGAGGCTTGGTCGGCAGGGTGCAAGATGAACAAACCTTTGCCGCTGCGCAGTCGCACAGTGCTCACATCGGGCAAGTTGACGCTGGCACCCACCACATTCTTGAAGTGGATGTCCCCAAGCCACACGCCAACCGCGCGGCTGTCCACCCAGTGCGGATAGCTGACCAGCCAGGCATCGGCAGGGTCATGGCCGGCGGCGACCCACCGCTGGATGGTGTGGGCGATGTCGCTGGCGTTTTGGGCGCGCCGGCAATACTGCTCGGCGTAGTCTACAAACACGCGCTGGTAGTTGAGACCAGTCACCGCTGCGACCACACTGACAGCCAAGGCGCCGGCCAGCGGGCCTAGCCGTTTCGAGAGGCGTGCGAGCAGCGCGGCCACTGGCAGCGCGCACAACACCATCACCGCTGGCAGCGCGCCGACCGCGCGGCCGGCGCTAGGGTTCTCGCGGGGAAAGGCCAAGCTGAGAGCCGAGGGTAGCAGCAGCACCAGCACCGTCAGCGGCAGGGCGGCCAACAGTGTGTCGCGCCGGCGCAAGCCACGCACCACGGCCATCACCATGCCCATCGGCAGGAGCGCGCCGAGCAGCGGGTCTAGCACCGGCCGATACTGCAAGTTGGACACCCACGTCTCATCGCCGATAACGTGGAACATCAGCGCCGCGCGTGCCAAGTTGCTCGCCAAAATGGCCAGCGGCGGGCCAGGGAGCGGCTGCTCCACCTCACCCAGGCGGGTGGCGGCGCGGTAGAGGAACATGGCCGGCTGGTCAACGGCGTAGCGCAACAGGGGCACGGCCACCAGCACCGCCATCACCCCACTCATGCCGGCGCCGATCAACAGCTCACGGGCGGCCTTGGACATCGGGCGACGCAGGCTGAGCGCTTGGGCGAGCAGCAGCACCGCGAAGACCAGCGGGAAGAAGCGAAACGGGCTGTAGCCTTGTAACCCCACACCGATGGCGACGCCGGCGCTGAGCATGGCGTTGCGGCTGCGCGACCGCAACGCCCGTGTGGTCAGCCACAGCGCCCAAGCCACCATGGTGGCGTTCAGGCCAGCGCGCAGCCCAAAGCGCTGCACCAACACCCCCCAGCTCGCCACACCAGCGAATGCCATCGCCAGCGCGCCGGCGCGCCAATCCCACAGCTCGCGGCCCAGCAGAAACACCGCCGGTAGGCCGAGCAGGCCGATCAGCGCCGTGCCGAGCTTGAGCGCCAGGAAGTCGGGCTGCAAACCCAACAGTCGAATCAGCGCTGCTGTCCAGTAGAACTGGAATGGCTCGCGGCCGGTGTTGCGCTCGAAGAAGATCGGCGTGCGGCCGGCGAGCACATCAAGCACATCGAGCAGCTTTTCGGCGTGGTCGCTGTTCATGTCGCGCGGCAAGTCTGCAAGCTGGTGGAAACGAAAGAACGCCCCCAGCCCTAGGGCGCCGATGAACAACAACGCCGGCAACATTGGGAGGCGTTGCTGCTGCATAGAGGGACGCGTAGCGCAAGCCAGCCCCCAGCCAGCCACGCCGATCAGCCACGTCGCCACACCAGCGGGGCGATAGGTGTTATCGCCGCTGAGGAGGAAAGCCAGCACACCACCCAACAGCCCGAGCGCAGCAAGGATAGCGCGCCCGTAGTGGGTTGCAAGTGCCTGTGGTAAATGGGGTTGTGTGGAGCTGCGAGCGATAGCGGAGCGCTTCACTTCAGGATGTAGTATGTGCCCTTCTTCTCGCCGATGCGCATCAACACACCCTTCTCCACCAAATCGGCCAAGTCGCTGCGCAAGGTTTCTGGCGTGACGCCGGTGCAGAGCGTCTGAAAGTCGCGGTTGGTAATGCGACCATGCGCGCGCACGTATTGCAGCGCCTTGATCTGGCGCTCGTTGAGCAGCAGGCCGGGCGGCAGCGGTGCGTCCAACGGTGGCAAGATGTTGTGCATCGCCCGACGTTCGCGCGCGTTGGAGAGCGTGACAGTGAAGCTATACGTAGTGGCGTTGAACTTCGGCGCTGGATGCCCAGCTGCGACCATCTCTTCGATCATACGGTCCACGCCTAAGCCCAGCTCCTCGATGTAGCCCCAGTAGAACAACCCCTGCACGATGCGCGGGTTGCGCGAGAAGTGCTCGTCCACGATGTTGTCGAGCGTGATGAAGCCGGCCAGGCCACCGGGTGAGATCACCTCTAGGCGGTCAGCGTATTTACGCACCTCAATGCGCCGGCCGCGCAGCCGATAGTCGCGGTGGCACACTGCGTTGACCAGCGCTTCGCGCACGGCAAACTCGGGGTATTCCAACACTTCCTCCCGCTCCAAACCGCGCACCACTGCGCCGACGCGCATTTCCTCGAGCACCACCTCCCAGGCGCGCTCAATCACGCGGGCGAGCGGGCCGTTGATCTCCTCGCGGCGGCCGTAGCCTGCGCGGCCGCTCTCGCTGCGCGGCTCCACGCCGGGGAACTTGACGAACACCAAGCCGCTTTGCGGCAGGAAGGCCTGGGGGTTCTTGCCGAACAGCAGGATGCCCGCCACGGTGGGGTTGCCTCGCGCGTCGAGCGCGCCGATCTCGTGCAGCAAGCTGGCGGCGCCGGCTGCATCGCGAGAGGGCAGGTCCATTTTGCGGCGTGTTCGAGCTTCTCGGTGTTCGAGGTATTCAGCCACCATCGCGTCGTCGAAGTCGGCCAGCGTTGCGCCGGGAACTGGCTCGGCCTCAAAGTCGCCTACTGCTTTGGAAGCCGACAGGCTACGGATTTGCGCGCCGGTTAGCACGCGGTTGTTGCTGCCGACGCGCACAAGGACTTGCCCATTGCTCAGCGAGTGCATGTCCACGCTGCGTGGCACGCGCACCGCCAGCATGAGCGTGTTGCCTTCGCCGCTGATGTCCTCGATGGTGGCACGCACCGGCGGCACAACTAGCGCCAATGCTTGGCGCAGCGCTGCCTCCAGCTCCTCCGGCGTCAGCGGATAGACACACCGCCCACGCTCGTCGTAGCCGATCAGGATCGTGCCCCCATCGGTGTTGGCAAACGCCACTAACGTCTCTGCCAACAACTGGATATCTGGTTTGACCAGCAGCGCCAAAATCTGGGATGATCGTTGCTGCGTCATGTCCCAAGCTGATTATCTCTGCTTTTGCGCTTGCTGCACAGCACTAAATGAATCTAGCGCAACTTGTGTGACGTCATGGGCTAGGAGACGATGCATGTGTTGCGACCGCGCGCTGGCCCTCAGCCGGCGGTGTGATTGCTGGAGGTGAGGAGGCCTTGAATATCAAGATGCCGCTACAGCGAACGCTTCCTCTGGACCGCCTTACCACGCAGCCGGGATGTTGAACGCAACGAACGCTATCTCCACACGTCTTGTCGCGGCCGATGCTGCTGCAATCCGCGAGGCTGCGCAGTTGATCCGCGCGGGTGAGCTTGTCGCGTTCCCTACCGAGACGGTGTATGGGCTGGGGGCGAGTGCGCTCGATCCACAAGCCCTCGCTCGCGTCTTCCAGGTAAAGCAGCGCCCCCTCAATGACCCTCTGATCGTCCACTTGTGTGCTGATGCGCGATCGCCTCAGGCATGGCAAGCGCTGGGATTGGTAGATGCGCTCAGCGAGCTTCAGACGAGGCGTGCCGTCGCACTGCTTGATCGCTTTGCGCCTGGGCCGCTCACGCTAGTGTTGCCGCGCGGCGCGCGTGCGCCCGCACTGCTCAGCGCTGGCTTGGACACTGTCGCGCTGCGCGTCCCAAGCCACCCGGTGGCGCAGGCGTTGCTATGTGAGGCGGGTGTGCCTATCGCTGCGCCCAGCGCCAATCGCTTCGGCCACGTCAGCCCCACCACGGCGCAGCATGTGCTTGAGGACCTCGGCGGGCGCATCCACTTGATCCTAGATGGCGGGCCAACGCCGATCGGCGTCGAGAGCACGGTGGTTGACCTGTGCAGTGAGCCGCCGCGCGTCTTGCGGCCGGGCAGCATCTCGCGCGAACAGATCGCCCAGGTGCTTGGCACGCCGATTCAGTTGGGCCATGCCAAGCTCCGCGAGTCCGAAGCAGCGCCGGCGCCGGGGATGCTAGCGCGCCACTATGCCCCACGAGTGCCGCTCATCCTCTGCAGCGATACCGATGAATTGCTGCTTCAGCACGCGCAGCTTCGCGCGCAGGGCAAACGCGCCGGCGCGCTGCTACGCGATAGCCAACGCCACGCTTGCGCCCACGTTCAGCCCCACTACCTGCTGGGCGAAACGCCAGAGCAAATCGCGCAGCGCCTCTATGCCGGCCTGCGCGCACTGGAGAGCGCCGACGTGGATGCCATCCTAGTCTGTCCGCCGGCCGGCTCAGGGCTGGCCGAGGCTATCGCCGATCGCCTGCGCCGAGCTGCGTCCTGACGCTGCGCTTTGCACCAAGCCGATGTGCCTCCGCCGAGCGCGATAATCCAGCCCAGCATCATGATCGCACGCTTACGTGGAACTCCGCTTGTCATCAAACCGCCGGTGGCTGTTGTGGATGTGCAGGGCATTGGCTTTAAGGTGACGTGCTCGCGGGCGGCGTTGGATGAGCTGGAGATCAGCAAACCTTGCGATTTGCACACCCACTTGATCGTGGGTGAAAACGAACTCGCGCTCTACGGTTTTGTGGACGATGACGAGTTGAGCTTGTTCGTGCTGCTGATCAGTGTGCAGAGCGTTGGCCCGCGCACCGCGTTGGCGTTGCTGTCGCACATGTCCCCAAAGGCGGCCAGGGCGGCCATAGCCGAGCAGCGCGCCGACGTGCTGGCGCAAGTGCCAGGCGTCGGCAAAAAGACAGCAGAGAAGATCATCTTTGCTCTCAAGGGCAAGATGTCGGTCTTGATGGGCGATAACCTTTCTGCAGCAAGTCAGGCGCAGGACGCTGAGGTGATCGCGGCGCTCACTTCGCTGGGCTTCAGCTTAGTGGAGGCCCAAGCAGCGCTTGCTGCTCTGCCCCGCGATGAGTCGCTCGACCTGGAAGAGAAGATTCGCCGCGCCCTGGCTTACTTGGGCCTGAAGTGAGCCGCGCTTGCTGAAGTGGCTGTAGGCGTGAAGCGCAGGGCGTAGCTCAGCCAGTTGCGTTCAGCTCGCTCCAAGCGAAAGCCGGCTGCCTCGACCCATTGCCGGGTGACGTGCCAGGGGACAAACTCCGGCGCCAGCCACTCTTCGCCCACCAGCAACGCCCCGCTGGGCTTGAGCACGCGGCGCACCTCCTGCAACGCCTGCGCCCGCGCTGCGATCATCGGCAGCACTGCGATCAGCACCACGCGGTCAAATGAGGCATCGGCAAACGGCAGCCGCAACGCTGTGGCCCGACAGAGCGCTGCAGCTGCTGCGCGCCCCTGCGCGCGTGCAAGCATTCCCCACTGCACATCTATGCCCACTGCCAAGCCGCGTGGCACAGCTTCGGCAAACGCTTTCAGCAACGCACTATTGCCACAGCCGACCTCCAGAATGTGGTGATCCGGTGCCACGTCGAGTAGCTGCACCAGCCGCTCCGGCGCACGATAGGCAAGCCGCCAGGGGTGAACCAACATCGGTGCAACTGCCACAGGCGTGATGAGATGAAAGCGCTTCGTCGCCCAGCGCACGCTGGTAAAGGCGCCCACGAGCATCCCTGCTGCAAACCAGCCCCAGTGGCGCATTTCACTCCGCTTTCCATTCCGGGTGCGCTTCCAAAATCCAACTGACCAGCTCATCGCGGTCTACGAGTACACAGCCGAGCCGCGCTGCTAGCTGGCGCGCGTCCGCGCGAAAGTAGCCGCTGGTGATGATCATCGCGCTGGTGCAGCCGAGCGCAGCTTTGCGCTGTTCCACCAAGCGCACTGTCGCTGCAGAGATAGCCTTGTTGTAGCGCAGCGTCAGCGCCAAGCGCGGGCCTTGCGGCGTTTGGGCCAGCAGCAGCGTGAGTGGCGTCGGTTCTGTGTCGGGGTCTGCCTCCAACGGTTGGACAGCGTAGCCGCGCTTTGTCAGCAAAGCGAGGATGTAATCGCGGAACGCGACTTGGCTCATTGAGTCTAAACCGGCGAGTGTGGCCACACGCTCGTTTGTTTGGCGGGTCTGCTGTTGCTGAGCCTGATCGCGCGCGAACGCCAAAGCGACAGCGAGGAGAAAAGCGAAGCTCAACAAGATAGGCACCCCCAGGCACGTTGCAGCGGAGGGTAGCTCTGTGGGCAACAGCATCACGTGGCTAGTTTGTCCAAAGCAGCCGCTCGCTCTGCCAAGCAGGGAACTCAACGCCCAAGTCAATTTGCTTGACGGGGTTGCTGCCGTCCGCGTTCATGATCCAGATTCCCCATAGCCCATCGCGGTTAGAGAGGAAGGCGATGCGGCTGCCGTCTGGAGAGAAGGTTGGGGCCACGCTGGTCGCGCCGTAGCCGGTCAGCTGTTGGAACTCGCCATTGAGCGAGACTGTGTAAATTTCCCAGGCGCCGCTGTAGTTGGACGTGTAGATGAGCTTGTTGCCGTCGGGCGACCACTGCATGTTGATGTCGCCGGCGAATGAAGTCAGGCGGCGCACATCGGATGGGTTATCAGGCGCGATGAGATGAATGCCGCACAAGTCGCTGCAGCCCTGGAAAGCGATGTAGCCGTTTGGCCCCCACGCCGGATAGTTGCCGTTCACCAACACGCTTGGTGCAGAGCCATCGGTGTTTGCCACTATCACGCGCCATGTGCCCTCCTGGAAAGCGGCGTAGGTGATGCGCTGGCGATCGGGTGAGAAGCTAGGCCGCACCAGTGGCTGTGGCCCTTGTCCCACTTGTGTAGCCGTGTTGCGCGCCGCCTGATACACAAAATGCAGGTATTGGTTGGTGACTGGATCGAAGCGGCTGAAATACAGCTTGCCGACCACGCCGGCCAGGTTGGGGATCGTGAATGATAGGCCGTTGCTCGATTCGCTGGAGATGCTCGGCCCAAGCACGCACTCCTGCTCGGCGATTGCTTTGCGCTGAGCGATCTCCGGCGATTCACCCATCGCTAGGGCAGCGGCATACTTCTCCACCGACTCGCACCATCGCCCGGCCTGGCTGTAAGCATCGCCGGCGCCGATGTAGGCGTCGCGCAGACGGCGGCGCACGTCTCGGTAGTTCGGCGCTAGGCTCTGCAGGTTAGCGAACTCGCGGATCGCTCGCTCCCAATCTGCACCGAAGTAGTACAGCGCGCTCTGATACCGCGCCGCCAGTGCGCGCTCGCCTTCCACCGCATTGCTGAGCGGGCGAATTTGCTCTGCGCGCTCCAGGTCGAACAGTCCGGCCTCGATCTCGCTGCCGCGCAGCCGCGCCAGGCCGCGTGCCACCAGCGCCTGGTGCAGCATGGCGTCCACCTCGGCGCGCCGAAAGGTGGGGTCGTAGGCAATGAGCTGCTCGGCTAAGCTGATGGCGCGGTCCCATGCGCTGCTTGCCATTGCAGCTTGTAGCGCAGTGAACAACTCGCCCCTGTTCACAATGACCGGTGTAGGAGTT
The DNA here is from genome assembly GCA_938028725.1 of uncultured Anaerolineae bacterium. Classification (GTDB taxonomy): domain Bacteria; phylum Chloroflexota; class Anaerolineae; order J036; family Brachytrichaceae; genus CALIMH01. Next base: position 95,912 of record CALIMH010000001.1, read on the forward strand.
GGCGTTGGGGTGGGTGTTTGGGCCACGATAGCAGTGGCGAGCAGTTGGCGCACGCCGAAGTTCTCCGGCTGATAAAGCAGAATGTACTCAAAGTTGGCCTGCGCCAGCTCGTACTGGCCGGCGCGAAGCAGATCATTCCCTTTCTGCAGGCGCTCAACGAGCGCTGCGGCGACTGTTGCCGTGTGGCGGATTTGCGCTACGCGCTGTCCGTCCCGTGCGCCAGCAAACGCCGACAGGCCCACCGCACTCACAACTGCGCACAGTACTGTTAGCCCCAGCAGCCCATACAACACCCGCCGCGAGACACGTGGGCGAGGGGCGGAGGAGGACTTGGAATCTGCCATGCTGGTAAGAGGGGATTATAGGGAACGCGCGGGCTTACAATTGCTGCGGTGGATGCACAAGAACTCTTGGCATACCTCGATCACTACCTGGAGATCGGGCGATATGCCGACCGCAGCAACAACGGCCTGCAAGTGCAATGCCCGGATAGGGTCACGCGGATCGCGTTGGCTGTGGATGCTTGTTTGGCTAGTTTCGAGCAGGCGGTTGCATGGGGTGCACAGTTGCTGATCGTGCACCACGGCTTGTTTTGGTCGGAGCACATTCAAGTGATCGGGGCACACTATCGCCGGCTGCGCACGTTGATAATGGGCAATTGTGGCTTATATGCTGCTCATATCCCCTTGGACGCCCATCCCGAGGTGGGCAACAACATCCAGCTTGCGCGTGTGCTCGGCCTTGAGGACATCGAGCGGTGGGGACGGCACAAGGGGGACCTGATCGGCTGGACCGGCACGTTGCCGCAGCCTCAAACGCCCGAGCAACTTCGACGCATGCTAGAGGCGCACATTGGCCCGGCTCGATTCATGCAGCTCTGCGCTGAGCGGCCGCTTTGCCGGCGCGTTGCAATTTGCAGCGGCTTTGGTATTTCGTTGCTGGACCAGGCCCTAGAGGCTGGAGCCGACACGTTCGTGACCGGTGAGCCGTCTCACGTGTGGGCGCAACCCGTGGCTGAGCGTCCGATCAACGTCATTTACGGCGGCCATTACAACACCGAGACAGTGGGCCTCAAGGCGCTTGCAGCCCATCTTGCGGCGCGCTTTGACCTACAGGCGCACTTCATTGACCTGCCGACCCAACTGTAGCCAGCATAACCATGGTGTCCCGCTGCAAGTCAAAATACTCGCGCCAGCGGTAGAAGCGTCCTTCTTGCACCACGCCGATGTTGATATCCTGGTCTGCGGCGCGTGCACCGGTGCAGCGGTCGGTGCATATCCAAGTCTGATGGATGGCCAAAAAGTCGCCGCTGTAGATCACGCCGTGCACATCCACACAGGTGTCGGCGTAGTGCTGGCCATAGAGGGCGACCATCGTACGTAGCTGCCCATGGCCACGGACGACGGTCAAGCTGGTGTGGAGCACGCTATCGGGGCGTGGCAGTTCACCACCACGTCGGCATTGCTGCATCCCCAGCCGCTCAGCGTGTGTCGAAAGTGCAACGAGAGGACTCCTCGTAGGTCATGTCGCGCGTGCGAGGAGGGAGGAGCCGGCCATGGCTCAGGGCGCAGCGATGTATCAGCATACACCTCGCGCTGTGTGCTGTGATCACTGTGGATGTGCAGCTTGCAGATACAGCCGGCCGGCGCCTCCGCGATCAGCGCCTGTTCGATCTCCTGCCAATGCACACCGTCTGAGCTGACGCGCCACGCCCACGCCGCTGCCCAGTAGTGCTGCTCACGCTGATTGTGAAAAGCGCGCCGAACCTGTAGCTACACGTGCGGTGTACGCCGGAGGGTATGGTGAACCCAGCCGGCCACCGGCTCGATGCCGATCCCGGTGTGTTCATCGAGGGTGACGGTAGGGTGGTTGCTGAAGCAGGCGAGCACACCCTGTAGGTCTGCGGATTGCCACGCTTGCGCGAGCCTTACGATGGGGGAGAGAGACACTTCAAGACATGAACATGCGCTGGAAGCGCATCATCAGGCCCAAGTCGCCGGCGATCTTGAGGCGGCCGGTCATGAAGGCGCGCGTGGGGTCCAAATTGCCTAACGCGATGGCCACCCAGTCCTTAGCGTCCACGTGAATGGTGACGGAGGGCTTCTCGACCGTGCCCTCCTCGAGGGCAACCTGTCCTTCTCGGATGGTGATGGCGTAGTTGCCGCCTCCTTCGCCGGTGGCGTTCAGCTGAACGATGGCATTCACACCCTTTGCAGCGGCCGGGTCAAACTTCTGTAGCATCTGGCGCAGCGTCTCAAGCACGGTCATTCCTGTGTCGCTCCAAGCTGAGTTTGAGTAGCAATTATAGAGATTCAGCGTGACACGCCTGGGCGCCGAGCGCTTGTTGTGCGGCATGGCCTGACGAAGCTCACTTGCACAGCAGCTCGGCAATGCGCAGCAGATCACGCGAAAGCGGCTTGGTGCGTGAAGTGGCCTCGCCCAGGTCCACCATCTCTAACTGAGCGCCATGCAGAGCGACCATTTTGCCATGGCCAGAGCCATCCAGCAGCGACTCCACAGCCAGCACACCCATGCGCGTGGCCAGCAGACGGTCGAAGGCGGTTGGCGTGCCGCCGCGCTGGATGTGGCCGAGCACCACCTCGCGCACGTCGAAGCGCGAGTTGCCGGGCACGCTGCTGAGATACGCTTTCAGCGCTTGAAGGCCGGGCTTCCAGCCCTCCGCAACAATGATGATGCAGTGCGCTTTGCCAATGCGGTAGGAGTCCACGATCACCTGCGCCACCTGCTCCATTGTGGCTGGCTGCTCCGGGATCAGCACCATCTCCGCGCCGCAGATGATGCCGCTGGCCAGCGCTAGATAGCCACACTGGCGGCCCATCACCTCAATCAGGAAAGCGCGGTTGTGCGAGGTTGCCGTGTCTTTGATCCGCCCTACGGCATCGGCGATGGTGTTGAGCGCGGTGTCCACGCCGATGGCAATGTCGGTGCCGTATTGGTCGTTGTCAATCGTCTTGGGCACACCCACCAGTGGCATGCCGAGCTTATACAACTGATAAGCGCCCTTCAGCGAGCCGTTGCCGCCGATCACCACCAGCCCATCAATGCCGGCCCGCTGGAGCTGTGCCAGGGCCTGGCGCTGGCCGGCCTCGGTGATGAATCGCTCGCTGCGCGCGGTGCCCAGGATCGTGCCGCCTTGGCGCAAGATGCCGGAGACGTCGCGCGAAGTCAGCGGGATAAACAGCCCATCAATCAACCCCTCGTATCCGCGCCGTACACCAAGGACTTCACAGCCGTGATGGATGGCCGTGCGCGTCACAGCGCGGACGCAGGCGTTCAAGCCAGGCACGTCCCCGCCGGAGGTAACCACAGCAATACGTTTCATTGCGCTGATCTTACCGGGCCAAGACGCGCCTCGCGCTCGGAGCAGGCGACACTGGGCATCACTGGCTCAGCAGCGCTTACGTCCGAATCATCTTTATCTCACTGCCGTTGGGGGTCTTGAGCACTTCAGCGCGCACGGGAAAGGCGTCCTTCAACTCCTCGAGGTGAGTGATGATCACGATGCACGGGAAATGGTCCTGGATGGCCCGGATGACTTCGAGCAAGCGGGTGCGCCCTTGAGTGTCCTGCGTGCCGAAGCCTTCGTCAATGAACAAGGTTTGCAGGCTGACGCCCGCACGGTGTGCCAAGACGTAACTCAGCGCCAGTCGAATGGCGAGGTTAATGCGAAAAGCCTCGCCGCCGCTGAACATCTCGTAGGCGCGCTCCCCTAAATCATCGCTGATGCGGATCTCGAGCGTCTCAATTGGCTTGCCGCCTTGCGTTAAGCGCTGCGTGTCGAAGCGCACACTCATGCGATAGTCGGTGAGGTGACCGAGCAGCATGTTGGTGAATTGCTCTAGCTTCGGCAGCACGCTTTCGACAACTAGAGCAGGCACGCCATTTTTGCTGAAGGCCTCGCGCAGCTCTTGCAGCATCGCGCGGCGCTTTTCTAGCTGCACCTGCTCTTCGCGAAACTGCTTCAACCGGCCTTCCTGGTTACGGCATGCCTCCACCTGCTGCAGCGCTACCAGACGCTCTTGTTGGGCGGCCTTGTATTGCTGGTGCGCCTGCTGGTAATGGGCACGGATGCGCTCAGCGTCTCGGAGTGCCTCTTCGCATTCCTGGAGGGCCCGCTGCGCGCCCTCCAGCATCTCGCTGGTTTGGCGATGGAGGGCGTGCACCATCTCTTCGTGTTGGGAGAGGCCTTCCAGCCTCACCCTTTCCCGCTCAATCACGCGCATGGCGTCGTCAAGCGCTTCCTTCTCTTTGCGAAAGATGGCCAAACGTTGCAGCTCGATGCGCGTGGCTTCATGGGCAGATGCATCGTAGCCAAGCTGAGCGAGCTGTGCGTGCACCGATTCCAGCTCGGCCAGGTGTTCGGCAGCGTAGTGCTTGGCAGCCAGTGCCTGTTGGGCGGCGTGGAGTTCTGCCTGCAGCGCCGGCAAGCGAGCGGCAGCTTGCAGCGCTAACGCCAGGCGCTGCTCTGCCTTGCCCAAGCGATTTTGCAGCTCCCCCAACAACTGGGCTTGCTGCAAGGCCTGGCGGCGCTCAACCTCCAACTGTTCAAGCTGCTGTAGCAACCCGTTTTCTTGTCGGCGGTTGCGCTCGTAGGCCGAGTTCAAGGCTTGACCTTGGGCATGCCATTCGGCTAGTATCTTTTCGCGCTCGGCCTTGCTCAGCGGCCGGCCACAGGTAGGGCAGACTGCGCCGATCTCTCTGAGCTGCGCGATGCGCGCCTTCAGCTCCTTGCCCTGCTGGCGCAGTTGCTCATTCTCGGCGAGTAGCTGTTGGCGTCCGGCTTGTAGCTCGGCGCGCGCTTCGTCCAGCTTGCGGAGCCTCTCTTCCGCGTGGCTTGCCGCAGCGACCTGCATGCGCAGCGTCTGCGCCTCTTGTTCCCACTCTCTTGTGTCTGCCTGGGCCGCGAGATCGCGCAGTTGAGCCTCCAGCGCGCTGCAACGATTCTCCAGCTTGGCGCGCGCTTGAGAGATGGCAAGCTCCAGCTTGTGCTTACGCGCGTGGAGCGCGTTTAAGCTGCGCAACTGTTCGTTGAACTGGGCGTCACGTGCTTCAAGCTCAAGCAGCGCGGCGTAGCCTTGCTCGATCTGGGCGCGCTGCTCCAGCCGTTGTTGCTGCTGGTTGATCAGCGCCTCGCACGCGCTGCGCTGTTGGGCGAGCGTTGCTAACTGAGCCTCTAGGCTGCGCAACTGGTGCTGAAGCTGATCGCGCTCTTTGCGCAGTTGTCGTGCGTGCGCCTCTTCGCGTTCGAGTTGGTGCAGACGCTGAAGGGCTGCCTGCCATTCCTGTGTGGCTAATTGGGACTGCTGCTCGGCGCGCTGTAAGGCTGCTTCGTACTCGGGCAGACGTTTCAGCTCGTCGCTGATGTGTTCCACCTCTTCCCGCACACGCACGAGTTGTGCATCCACCTGCTGAATGGCGAGCTTGGCGCGCTCTTCATATTGTGCCCAGGCCTCCAAGCTGAGAATCTCTGCCAACAGCGCTTTGCGTTCAGCAGGCGACTTTGTGGTGAACTCATCGGCACGACCTTGGCGCAAGTAGGCGGAGCTGATGAATGTGTCGTAGGAGATGCGCAGCACCTTGGCTATCCTCGCTTCCGTGTCGGCGATGCGCGTCTCAGTGAGCTGCGCCCATTCTTCCCTTCCCTCGGCGGTAACTCCCTTCAGCGCGAAGAATTCCAGAGTGCCACTGGAGGTGGATGCCTTGGCGCGGGAGAGGCGCCGGCTGCGGATCACGCGATAGACCTGTTCGCCCTCTTTGAAGACGAACACTACGCGCATATCGCTGGCGCCCTGACGGATCAGCTCGTCGTCGCGGCGAGCGCGGGCCTTTCCCCATAGTGCCCAGGTGATGGCATCGAGCAATGTGCTTTTACCTGCACCGTTCTCGCCGCTCAAGCAGAGCAACTGTGTCCCGCTGAAGTCAAGCACAGTGTTTGGCCCATAGGCCATAAAGTTGTGCAGCTCCAAGCGGATTGGGATCATGGCAGGGGGATTGTATGCCGATGGAATGGCGCCGGAGGTTCTCAGCAGTCGCCCTGCCTATAATCCCCCACGATGAGCACGTCGTTTTACACACGCACCGGCGACGATGGCTACACTGGCTTGCTGGGTGAGGGGCGCGTCGCCAAATACATGCCACAGCCGGAAGCCTACGGCACAGTGGACGAGGCGAGCGCTGCGCTTGGTGTGGCCAGGGCCGGCGCTCAGAGCGAGGAGACGCGCCGCTTGTTGCTCACTGCTCAGCGCGATCTCTACCACATGATGGCCGAGCTGGCGGCCACCCAACAAACCGCGCATCTGTTTCGCAAAGTGGACGCTGCTCGCGTGGCTTGGCTCGAGGAGCAAACTGACCGCCTCAGCCAGCGCATCCAACTGCCCAACGAATTTGTCGTGCCGGGCGATTCGCTACCAGGCGCGTATCTCGACCTGGCCAGGACGGTGGTGCGCCGCGCTGAGCGCATCGTTGTTCACCTGCTCCACGATGGCTTGATCGAGAACGTGGAGCTGGTGCGTTATCTGAACCGACTGTCCTCGCTGTTGTTTGTGCTAGCGCTATACGAGAACGCGCTGGCCGGTGTCAGCAACGTCACGCTGGCCAAGCAAGTGAAAGACTGACTGCAGCGACAAGCTGCTGCGCTTCACTGCGTGCCGCCTTGTGGGATGAGCTGGAAGTCGCTCAGCGGCCAATAGAGGAGCAGAGCACGGCCAACAATGAGGTCACCGGTCACTGGGCCGAAAATGCGCGAGTCTTGGCTGAAGTTGCGGTTATCGCCCATCACGAAATATTCATCCTCACCCAGCTCCCAGCGCGACACCGCGTCCATCGGGTTTGAAGTGGTGTTGGGAGGGAGATATGGCTCGACAAGCTGCTGGCCGTTGACCACCACTTTGCCGTTGATCAACTCCACCACGTCGCCGGGCTTGCCGATCAGTCGCTTGATGAGCTCCACCTCCTGCACGGGTGAGTGCACGATCACCACATCCCCGCGGTTATAACCGAAGAGACGCGGTGTGATTTTATCCACCAGGATGCGTTGATCCTGGTGATAGTTCGGCTCCATGCTTTGGCCGAGGATCGAATAGTTGCCGATAGTCGCGCGGGCGATGACAAATACAATCGCGAAGATGGCGATGGTCTCGACGATCTCTCGCAGCGCGTGTGCGCCAAAGCCTCGTGGTGCTGCGGGAGGTTGGGTCTCAGAATGAAGGCGATGGCTCATGGCCTAGTTCAACCAACCGCGCGAGCGCATGTTGGCGTAGCTGCGCTTGATGCTCTCCAATTCGCCTTTGGGGCAATCATCCTGTTCGACGATGTACCATGCCACGCCGCTCGCATCGCCAGCAGCGAAGATCGCATCGAAGTCCAAGATGCCCTCCCCGACAATCTCGTTGGTTGCTTGGGGGCCGGCGCTCATATCTTTCACATGTAAGAGCGGCACGCGCCCGTGTAGCTTCTTCAAGTAGGCGAGTGGGTCCGCGCCCCCTTTGCGCACCCAGTACACGTCCAATTCTGCTTTGACAAGCGCGGGGTCAACTGCTTCCATCAAAATGTCATAGCCGCAGCGCCCGTTCAACTGTTGAAACTCGAAGTCATGGTTGTGATAGAAGAAGATGATGCCATGCTTAAGCGCGTCAATTGCCCCAGCGTTCAACATGCGCGCGACGGTGCGCCAGCCGGAGGCAGTGCGATAGTGCGCGGGAACCCATGACACTCCAACGTATCCCGCGTTGAGCGTGGCTAGGTCGTCCAAGTAACGTTCCCAGTTGGCTTCGAGCGTGTCGAGTGAGCAGTGTGCACCAATCACCTGCAGACCCAGGTCGGCCATGATGTTGCGCAGCTCGACGGGCGAGTGGTTGCCGGTGTAGCCCGCTAGCTCGACGCCGCGGTAGCCAATTTCTGCAATTGTCTTGAGTGTGCCTACAAAGTCTTCTTTAAGCGCGTGCCGGACGGTATACAACTGAAGACCAACGTTGCGCATAACCGGAAGCCGAATAGCACTGTGTGGAGGGCCAAAGCCGCATTCATGCAAGATTATAAGCCGGGTGCGTTTCAGGCTTTGCAATGGCAAAATGCGCACGAGCTAAAGGGTGTTCAGCACGCTTGGGGAGTGCTGGAAATTGCAGCAGCGCAGGGTGGGGTGGCGTGTTGCCTCCGCCACCCTGCGCATAGCTTGATGCTGAGGTGTGCCGGCTGCTGTGCAGCGTGCAGATGGACACACAGGCGATTTGTCTCTGGCGGGGGCCGCGTCCTCGCGACAGCAATGCTGGTTTAAGCGGAGCGGATCTCATCAAAAGCGCGCTGGAATAGCTCATCCACAGCAGGGTCGCCCTTGCGCAGAAACTCCAGTGCGTTGCCCATCGCGGCTACGTCGGGGTAAACAGTCTTGTCCTTGATGAGTGCTTCATCAATCAGTCCCTGTTTAATTGCCTCTGCGCATGGGGTTGCCAGGCCGATCTCGTTGGCGTTTTCGGCAGCGATGTCTGGACGGCATAGGAAGTTGATGAACACCTCCGCCGTGTACTTGCTCGGCGCGCCCTTGGGGATGCACAGGTTGTCCTGCCAGATGGTGCTCACATCGCCGGGGATCACGTACACGATGTCAGGGTTTTGCTCTCGCGCGGTAACTGCTTCAGGGGTGTAGATCATCGTGCCGACCACATCGCCGGCAACCAGGTTGGCGCCGGCGGTTGGGCTATCGGTGAGGGTGTAGTTGGCGCGGCGCTTCAGCTCGATCAGCAGGTCTCGTGCAGCGTTGATCTCTGCCGGGCTGCTCGAATTGCCGCTGTAGCCAAGCACGCGCAGGCCGACTGCGAGCAGCTCGCGCACGTCATCGAGCATGCCCAGTTTGCCGCGCAGCTCAGCAGGCCACTCAATCACTTGCTTCCAACTGGTGATCGGCTCCGGCACTTTGTTCTTGTTGTATGCGAAGCCCGTGGTGCCCCAGTTGTAAGCGACCGAATACTCATTCGTGGGATCGAAGTAGGTGTTCTTGAGGCTAGGGTCAATCAAGGCGTAGTTGGGTATGTTATTGAAGTCCAACTTCTCCAACAATCCAGCCGCGGCCATTTTGGAGACCATGTAGTCGGAGGGCGTGATCAAGTCATAGCCTGGGTTGCCACCTGCCTTGAACTTGGCCTCCATTTCCTCGTTAGAGCTGTAGGTGTCCACATTGACTGTCACGCCGAACTCCTCCTTGAATTTCTGCAAGATAGAGTCGGCCACATAGTTACCCCAGTTGTACCAGTTGAGCGTCTTGGCTAGCTTTTGGTCGCTTGGTGCGGACGCAGCAGGCTGGGTGGACGAAACGTTGGGCGACTGTGAGGTGCTGCCACATGCGGCGATCAGCGCGCTCATGCCGCCGAGTCCTGCGCTGAATTGCAGAAATCGCCGTCGGTTCATCGGTCTTTCTCCTTCTATCTCTAAGGAAGTGAATCAGCTATCAGCTCCTCAAGTGCCACGCGCCTCACACGCGCTGGCGGCGCTGCAGAAGCTGCGAGATCAGCACTAGTATGATGGACAGCGCCAGCATCAACGTTGAAATGGCGTTCACCTCGGGTGTGACACCACGGCGGATCTGTCCCCAAATGTATACCGGCAGCGTTTGCGACCCCACGCCGGTGACGAAGAAGGAGATCACAAAGTCGTCGAGCGAAAGCGTGAAGGCCAGCAGCGCGCTGCTGATAATCCCCGGCATCAGCAGAGGCAACGTGATCCGTCGAAAGGTGACCCACTCATTTGCGCCAAGGTCTTGGGCTGCCTCCTCAAGTGAGCGGTCGAAATCGGCCAAGCGGGCGCGCATGGTGAGGTACACAAACGGCATGCAGAAAGCGATATGCGAGATGACCAAGGTCACAATGCCGCGCTCCAACCGCACTGCGGCGAAGAAGAGCAGCAGCGAGATGCCCATCACGATCTCCGGCACTATCACAGGCAGGTACAGCAGCCCATCCCACAGCGGTTGGCTGCGAAACCGGTAGCGTTCCATCGCCAGCGCCATCAGCGTGCCGATCACCACCGAGCCGAGGGTGGCGAGCAGCGCCACGATCAAACTGTTCATCGCTGCCTCCAGGATGCGTGGGTTGCTGAGCACGCGCTCGTACCAACGGAGGCTGAACTGCTCCCACACTGCGCCAGACCGCGCGCTGTTGAAAGAGAAGAAGACGAGCACCACAATTGGCACGTAGAGAAAGGCAAAGGTGAAAAGGGTCACAGCCACCAGTGCAAATGTGCCCAGACTTGGCCGTTGCAACTCGCGTGGGGGCCAGGTCTCGGTGTGCTCGCCCAAGTACACAACTGTTGACTCTGTAGCCAAGTGGTGTCCTCCTGTGATTTAGACGATGGTGCGCTGCTCGCCGCGGCTGCTGCGGAAATACAACACTGCTGCCACTGTCACCACGATCATCATCAACAATGCCATTGCCGAGCCAAAGGGCCAATTCGCGATGGTGCTGAATTGCTGCGCGATGGAGTAGCCGATCATATTGGTTCGCCCGCCACCCATCAAGTCCACGGTGACATACGAACCGACAGCCGGCACGAAGGTGAGGATCGAGCCGGCGACCACACCTGGCGAAACCAGCGGCAGCATCACCCGCCGGAAGGCCTGCCAGGCGTTGGCTCCCAGGTCTTGCGCTGCCTCGATCATGGTCCAGTCGAACTTCTCCAGCGAGGTGTACAGCGGCAGGATCATGAAGGGCAAATTGCCATACACCAACCCCAACATCACCGCAGTGGGGGTGAAAAGCAGCTCAATTGGCGCTAACCCCAACGCGCGCAGCAACGTGTTGATGGGCCCGTTGCCACGCAACATGAACTGTAGCGCGTAAGTGCGCACGAGAAAGTTAGTCCAAAATGGGATCATCACGGCGAACAGTGCCAGGTTGCGATAGCGACGCGGTAGTCGCGCCATGAACAGCGCTACTGGGAAGGCAATCAGCAACGTGATCACAGTGCTGATCAGCGAAAGCCACAGCGAGCGCCAGAACAAGTCGACGTACAACCCTTCTATCAGGCGCACGGTAAAGCCCCCGTCCAAGGAGATGGAAGGGTTGAAGCGCACATCGCGGAAAATGTCCAAGTAGTTGTTCAAGGTGTAAGGGGGTGCAGGGTCGCCTAGCGCGTCGCGCGACATAAAGCTGATTACGCCCATGATGGCGAGGGGGATGAGGAAGAACGCGATCAGCCAAAACGCGCCTGGGAACATCAGCGCAGCAGCCTGCAACTGCGGATGTCGACGGAAGAGTTGCATCATGGTGGCTCAGTCTGTCAAGATGAGCGCGTTCTCTGGCGGAAAGGTGAGCCAGGCAGTCTCGCCGGGAGCGAAGAAGTAGTTTGGGTCCAGCGTGCTCACCGAGTTTTGTTCCCACACATCGATGTCCTGTTCTCCCAGACGGACGACCACCCGAGTGTCTGAGCCAACGTAGGCCACGGACATCACTCGCACATCATACGAGTTGACAGAAGTTGCCGGTTGTTCCACCAGTTGCACTTTCTCGGGGCGCACCGAGAGCACGGCCGGAATGCCTGGTTGGACGTTCTCGCCTGCTCGGCCAACGAACGTGCGGCCGTTAGATTGCAGCACTGCAAAGCCGTTACGGACTTCGCTGACTGTGCCCTCGATGAAGTTGGTCTCGCCGATGAAGTCGGCGACAAAACGACAGTTGGGGCGCTCGTAAATTTCCAGTGGTGTGCCGATTTGCAACACCTTTCCCCTTGAAAACACCGCGATGCGGTCACTCATGCTCAGCGCCTCCTCCTGGTCGTGGGTGACAAACACAAACGTGATGCCAATCTCGCGTTGTAATGTTTTAAGCTCCAGTTGCATTTCCTTGCGCAGCTTGGCGTCCAGCGCGCCTAATGGCTCATCGAGCAGCAGCACTTTGGGGCGGTTGACCAGCGCCCGTGCCAGCGCCACGCGCTGCTGCTGGCCGCCGGACATCTGGTGGGGGTAGCGCGTGGCTAGGTGCGGCAGGCGCACCAGCTCCAGTGCCTGCATCACGCGACGCTTTAACTCGGCATGGGGGGTGCCCTTCATCTCCAGCCCGAAGCCCACGTTTTGCTCCACCGTCATGTGGGGGAACAGGGCATACGACTGGAACACGGTGTTCACATCGCGTTGAAAAGGTGGTGTGTTGCCAACTGGTTTGCCGTCAATGAAGATTTCGCCGGTCGTCGGTCGTTCAAAGCCGGCAATTAGGCGCAACGAAGTGGTCTTGCCACAGCCGGACGGCCCAAGCATTGCAAAGAATTCGTTTTGCCGAATGCCCATTGTGACGTGGTCCACGGCAACAACGTCGCCGAAAACCTTGGTCACGTTGTGCATCTCCACAGCAAACTCAGACACGCCGCCCTAGTATGCCCTCCTCAGCAGATATCGTCAGTGATTATAGGCTAGACCAACTGCTGCTAGAATGCAACCACCCCAAGCAAGCTATGCCAGAACCCAACAAGGTTATCTACTCCATGATCCGCGTCGGCCGCGTGTATCCGCCAAACAAGCAAGTGCTGCGCGACATCTCGCTGGGCTTCTACTATGGCGCGAAGATCGGCGTCCTGGGCCTGAACGGCGCCGGCAAAAGCACGTTGTTGCGCATCATGGCCGGCCTAGACAACGACTACATCGGCGAGACTGTGCTTTCGCCAGGCTACACGCGCGGCCTGCTGGAACAAGAACCACGGCTGGACCCAAACAAGACAGTCCGCGAAGTGGTCGAGGAGGCCGTGCAGCCGCTGGTGGACTTGATGAAGCAATACGAGGCGATCAACGAGAAGTTCGCTGAGCCAGGCGCAGACTACGATGCGCTCATCGCGGAGCAGGCACGCCTGCAGGAAGAGCTGGATAAGCACGACGTCTGGACGCTCGACCAGCGCCTCGAAGTAGCCATGGACGCGCTGCGCTGCCCGCCACCCGATACCCCTGTGCGCGTGCTCTCTGGTGGCGAGCGCCGCCGCGTCGCTTTGTGTCGTCTGCTGCTCACTGAACCTGACATCCTGCTGCTCGATGAGCCGACCAACCACCTCGACGCAGAATCGGTCAGCTGGCTGGAGAAACACCTGCGCGATTACAAAGGCACTGTGATCGCCGTCACACATGACCGCTACTTCTTGGACAACGTGGCCGAGTGGATCCTGGAGCTAGATCGCGGCCACGGCATCCCCTGGAAGGGCAATTACTCCTCGTGGCTTGAGCAGAAGCGCAAGCGCCTGGCCGATGAGGAGAAGGCCGACTTACGCCGCCAGCGCACACTGGAGCGCGAGCTTGAGTGGATTCGCATGTCGCCCAAAGCTCGCCAAGCCAAGAGCAAGGCGCGTGTGGCTGCCTATGAGAAGCTGCTCTCCCAAGAGCATGAGCGTGTGCGCGAGGAGCTGGAGATTTACATCCCACCAGGCCCTCGACTCGGGAACGTGGTGATAGAGTTTGACAACGTCACCAAACGTTACGGCGACCGAACGCTCTACGAGAATCTGAGCTTTCAAGTGCCGCCCGGCGCCATAGTCGGCATCATCGGGCCGAACGGCGTGGGCAAGACCACGCTCTTCCGCATGATCGTCGGCCAAGAAACCCCCGACGCCGGCGCGATTCGGATTGGCGAGACGGTGAAGCTGGCCTACGCTGATCAAAACCGCCCACTCGATGGCAATAAGACGGTGTGGGAGGAGATCAGCGGCGGCGAAGAATACATCCAGCTCGGCAACCGCCGTGTGCAGAGCCGCGCTTACGTCGCCAGTTTCAACTTCCTCGGCAGCGATCAGCAAAAGCGGGTGAGCGCGCTTTCTGGCGGTGAGCGCAACCGCGTCCACCTAGCGAAAACGCTGAAAGAGGGTGCCAACGTGCTGCTGCTGGATGAGCCAACCAATGACTTGGACGTCAACACCATGCGCGCCTTGGAAGATGCGTTGGAGGAGTTCGCCGGCTGCGCGTTGATCATCAGCCATGACCGTTGGTTCCTAGACCGCATCGCCACGCACATCCTGGCTATTGAGGACGATGGTGTGGTGCGCTGGTTTGTGGGCAACGTGAGCGAATACGAGGCGCAATTCCCGCGCCCTGAGCGCCGCAAGCAGCGCAAGCTGCAACTGTAGGCTTCGCTCTCAGCACAGCGCCAACACAACTCGGCAGGTGAGGCGCTCGCCCCCTCATGCCCTGATCAGCTGGCGCGGGACTGCGCCCAGCGGTCCAGGCGGTCGGCCAGCGCGGTGTTCACCAGCATCGCCCACGTAGCTGGGCCAAGCAGCACGAACAGCGGCGTGAAGATCAGCATGATCGCGAGCAACGCGATGCCGGTCAGCACTAACACGAACGAGAAGACTGGGTTGGCCACGAAGGTAAGCGCACTGTTTCGTAAAGCCACGCGCCAGCGCTTATCTGCTCGCTCGATGTAGAAGGGGATCACGTACAACGTGGACATGAGCCAGAGGATGAGCGCAGCCAGCCATGCGCCGCGCACCCAAGATGCCCACCAGGCGCTGGCGAACACTTCTCCATACCACCAAAAGTTCACCAGCAACAGGGCGGCCACCAAAGGCCAAACGAGCCCATACACCCACGCGCGAACAAAATAGCTGCGCAGGGCTTCAACGTACTCACCGAAAGAGACGGCATACGCGTGCGCAATGCGATTGCACACTGCGTTGAGTGCCAGCCATGCGGGTGCAGATGGGATGACCAGCAAAAAGCACAGCATGGTCACGAGGTTCATGGGGAGCAGATGGAACATTTCCTCCCAGATGAATCTCAGCGTTCGGCCGATCACGCGCAGCGCCTGCAACATGTGCGCAAGTATGGCACGAGAGGACCAGTAGCCGCCCGCGTGGTGTTCAGCTCATGCCAAGTTGCCTCATCTCTTCCAGCAACCGCGACTCTTGATAGAGCGTGAAGATCGCGCCGGCCGCAAAGCACAGCACAAACCCCACAACGCCGCTCAGGCGCACGCCTAAATCGTTGCTTGGGTCCTTGCCAAAGGTGAGCAACGCGGCAAAGGTGAAGATACCCAGCGTCTGCCCGACCTTCTGCATGAGCGTGCGAGCGGCAAAATACATGCCTTCTTTAGCATCACCGGTCTTCAGGCGGTCGTGCTCCGCAATGTCTGACAGAATGGCGTTGGGCAACACGCCCAGAAAGGCCAACGGCACGGCATACACCAGCACCAGCGCGTAGGCTTGAGCTTCCGCTGGCAAGGGGAATCGCCCCAGGAAGTACACGCCAAGAAACACAGCGCTCATGGTGAAGAAAGAGAGCACCACTAGCAGCTTTTTGCCCAGCTTGCGCGCCAGCAGGTTGACCAGCGGATAGAACAGAAAAGAGCTGAGCACCATGATCGCCAGCAGACTGCCTACTAGCGCCTCCGCGAGGTCCAGCAGCACGGTCACGTAAAACAACAAGCCGGTGTTGATGATCGCCAGCCCCATGAAGTAGGAAAAGTCGGCGATGACGTAGTAGCGGAAGTAGCGGTTGCGAAAAGTCTCGCGCAACGCTGGCACGAAAGGTACGCTGCTGGGTTGGCTGCGGCAGTAACGACGCTCGTGGATAAAGATAGTCGGCACCAGCATCAACAAAAAGGCGAGCAAGGCCAGTGTGCCGATGGCGATTTGGATCGCCGTCATACGGCTCTCGATGCCCAGCGTGGCTTGGACCGCATCCGCTAGCGAGGGCGTTTGCGCGGCTACGATGATCCCCAGCGCATACGTGATGGAAATCCACGTCGAGAGATTCAAGCGGCGGGTCGAGGTGTGACCCAACTCGGGGAGCAGCGCGAAGTATGGCGTGACGTAAGCGGTGAGGGCCGTGTAAAACAGCGCTTGTATAACCACCAGCCAGATCATGTTCCACACGCTGATCCCGCCGACGGGTGGTGTGAACATCAACATGCAAAACAGGGCTGATGGGAACGCCCCGGCCAGCATGAATGGTATGCGCCGCCCCAGACGGTGGTTGAGGCGGTCGCTTAACGAGGCAATGATAGGGTCGGTAATTGCGTCCACCAGACGCCCGGAGGCAGCCACTAGCGAGACCACGTTGAGTATGCCCAGCAGGACCACTTGGTTGATGAAGAAGGGGATGCCGGCGTCGTCGGGTGGAACGTAGAAATACACCAGCATCAGCCCCACAATGTTGACCAGCGTGGACCATCCTAGCTGTCCTATGGCATAGGCGAACTGGCGGGTCAAGGGCAGTTCCTCAACAGGGATGTCGAGGGTTGTGGTTGTCATGGGTTGTGCTCCTGGCATTGTGGTTGCCGATTGGCCATGGGCAAATTGAGGCAACTGCCACACATTCTATGCAGCAAAGCGCGAGGACGCAAATCAGCATCCTCGCGCTGTTGGTCAGCGTAGGCCTCTGCTGCAGGGCGCTGAACAGGGTTGGGTTAGATGGCCGCTTAGCGCGGCATATCGCGCAGCATCTCGAATGCGGGTCGCGGTGAGCCGTCCTGCCGAATGATGCTGTAGAGCGCAGGGTCGCCGCCACGCTCGTCGGGATTTTGGCCGATCTTCTGGATGAAGTCCAGGTTGAACACGATGCCAAAGCGCACATAGCCGAGGTTGCGCAGGATTTGAAAGCCGCGCACGATCCATTCGCCTTGTTCCCGCTCCGTGTTATCCAGGGCGAATTCAAAGCCTGGCGCAGCGCTCGTGATGGGGGTGCCATCCTTGCGGGTCAAGTTTTCGGCTGAGGCCCAGCCGAACTCCGTGACGCACATTGGCTTGTTGGTGATGCGCCGGTAGCCCTCAATCGTGCTAATGAACGACCAGGAGTGGTGCGGGTTGCCGCCGTTTGGGAAAGGTCCACGGAAGCGCGCACTGGGGTCGTCAAAGCCCTCGTCCCAGCGTTTATCGGGCGGCATGTTGTAGCCGTTGAGGTGAACGCCGATGCAGTCCACTAAGGCGAGGCCGCCGGCGCGCACAAAGTCTTGGAGGTAGTCGAAGTCATCCTGGACAGCGCCGGGAATGTTGGCGCCAGTGGGTGAAGGCGCTGCCATGATGATCATCAAGGCGGGGTCAATTTGGCGCAAGGTGGGCACGACTGCGCGCAGAAACTCCACATAGTCGGCGGCGCGCAACACGCCGGATGCGATAACCCATTCGCGGTCGAGGTTGGTCTCGTTCAGCACTTCGATCGCTTGCACACAGCCCTTATAGCGCGCTGCGATCAGGCCGAAGAAGCGCTCGCCCTCGCGGTAGTCCTCTGGCGGGCTGGGGCGCTGGCCGGGGTTGCGCGGCGGGGTGCGGCGCGTCCATTCCGGCGGCTGGGTGATGGTGAGGACAACGTTGAGGCCTTTTTGGTTTGCATCGCCCATGAAGGCGTCCAGCAACTGAAACTGTTGTAAGTTTGGCGCACCGCGCTGTGGCTCGAACTCATACCAGTTGATCTTCGCGCGCGTCCAGTTCAGGCGAAGTTGCTCGGCCATGAGCGTGTTCCAATAGCCGATGTCGCCGACCGGCCAGTTGCTCTGGATGCCATAGCCAAAGGTGTTGGGTGCGGGGCGTGGTTTAGGACAAGTGAAGTCTGGTATGCCGGCGATGCGGCCACGTGGGTCTACAGCGGGGGTAAGGGTTGGTGGAGTGGGGCTGGGCGGAGTTGCCTCTGCCGGGGCGGTGAGCGAAGGTGCTATCGCTGCGGGGAGGGCCGATGATGGTTCCAGCGCAGGTGTTGCCGCAGGAGCGGAAGTGGGAAGAGGTGGCGGGGTTGGGGCGAAGATGGTGACGATGGGCCGGAAAGATTCCGTCCTCGGCCGAGGGGCGGGCTGCCCCACACCGACCACACGGATGGCCACCCACGCGATCAGCACTATCACGATCAGCGCGACAGCGACACCGCCGCCCAGCACAATCATGCCGAGCTGGCGATTGCGCGCTACCCTGCCTGGGGATAAAGGTTGGCGACGACTCATGGCAAAGAACCTATGACGTTGCGGAACGCCTCGCAAGCGGGGCATGTGCCGTCAGGCCGGACGATCGCATAGCCAGCCTGCGGGTCACCCCCCGCGCCGCTGGTCCACACAGTGGCGTCCACGTTCCAGATGATCGCCAAGCGGGTGTTGCCTGATGTGGCTAACAGGCGCACCGCATCGGCGAGCCAGCGCGTTTGTTGGGCCAAGGTGATGTTGAGGGCAAAGACGTACTCAGGCGGCAAGGGGAAGCTATACCCTTCGGGTGAGATGTAACCCAGGGCGGTGAAGCACAACGGCTTAGTGTTGTTGAAAGCCGCCAGCAGCGCAGACATCAGCGGGCGCAGGTAGCGCATGTAGTAGCCCTGTTCCACTGCCTGCGGCGGCGCGTTGCCAATTGTGTAGTGCGCGCCGATGCAATCCAGATGTTCCTGCGCGCCAGCAGCCGCCATTTGGCCGAGAAAGGCGATCTCATCACAGCCTTCAGCGCTGCATCCGCCGGCGAATTCGCCCATCGTCTGCGCCAGCGCTGCGCTGATCACCAGCGTTTCGGGGCGAGCTTGCTTGATCGCCTGATGCGCGCGCCGCAACAGGTCGGCATACTCGGCGCCATTGATGCTGCCGATAGGCCAATTTTTGCGGTAGTTTGGCTCACTCCACACTTCAATGGCATCGGCGCCGGCTTGGGCGAGCTCGGCAAGGCGCTGTGCCCATGCGTCCCGATAGGCAGGCTGCATCACCTGTGTCTGATCACCCACGGCAGTGATCAGCACTTTAAACCCACGCTCGCGCGCCTTTTGGATCACTTGGAGAGGGAGGTCATCGCCCTCCGTCCAGTAGAAGCGAACCCACCTCATGCCAGCGCCGCGCATGCGGGCTTCGTGCAGGGAGAAGTTGAACACATGACCGCCCAGCTCGAAGCGCTCGGCTAACCGCAGCCTGGCTGCTGGATCGCCAGGGGGAGAATCGGCAGCATCTTGGACGCTGGGCTCCGGTGTCGGAGCTTGCGCCGACACCGTGATCGGCACAGCGCCGATGAGAGCCGGCTGGTTGCTCTGGAAGAACACCGAGAGCGTATAGCTACCTTCTCCGCCAGGAGCCTGCACCTCCAATTGGGGAGAATCTAAATTGAGCGAGAACGGCGTGCTGTTGTTGAAGGCGATCTTCACGCTGGGCGTTGGCAACGCCAGGGTATCCACTTTGCCGCGCATGTAAGCCTCGAGCAACGTGATCACATCGCCGTCGTTGCCCTGCTGCCAAAGCCAGCGCACGGCTATGCCGCGCAGCAAGCGCGCTTGCACCCGTGCTAACACCTTGCCGAGGCTGGTGGTGGTGTTTAGCCACACGGTGTATGGCTCACCATCTTTACCAACATGGGTGAACCAGTACATTTGGGTATCCGGCGAGAAGCGAATGCCATCTAGCGCCACTTCGGGTGACCAGTGCAAGCGCACTGGCGATTGCGGCTGCACGAGGCTAGGTTCTACACGGATCGGACCGAGCGCGCTCAGCGCGTCCTCCAGGCTGGTGGGCTGCGTGTTGTTGCGGGCATCTTGCTGGAACGCCGACGCAGGTAGCAACAACACCAGCTTGTGTCGGCTGATGTGAGAGACCGCCCAATCCAGCAAGCTGTCGAGCTGCTCGGCGTCTGCCATGGCTTCAGGGTTGGCAGTCAGGTCCAACTTCACCCGCGTGGCTGCGGCTGCGATCGCTGGTAAGTCGTAGCCGCCGGCCTCCCAATTGCCGAACACGCGTTGTGGTGCGGGCACCACAACGCTCAACTGCTTGCCCTTCTGGTCCAGGAGCTGTCCCAGTTCCTCGATAAAGCGTGTGAAAGGCTCTCGCAGTGTTTCGTCCACGCCGCGATAGTCCACTTCAATGCTGCTGTAGCGTTGCACGTCCAACAGCGTGGCAAGCTCGATGATGTGCCGGGTGCGCATCGTCGGCATGCTCAAGACCTCGCGCAGCAGTCGGCGGTTGACCTGGCCGCGCTCGCTCCAGTTGCGCACGGCTGGCGTCACAGTGCGTCCATCTTTCAGGTAGGGGGAGGGCAAGCCTCCGGCAAGCTCTGTGCGCAGTGTTCGTGAGGCGTCACCCACGTACCCCACCGGCACGACAAGCTCCGCCGTGAATGCCGGCGCTTGTGGCCACTGGTCAGTTGGTAGGCCCTCCGGCACCTCCACCGCGATCCAAGGCGCTACGGGTTTCGGCTCCGCCAATATCACAAGTGACGGCACTTGTCTCAACCGTACAAGTATCTCCCCGCGCTCGCGGTCGAGTTGGCTGCTCAACCACTGCCAGCGACCTTGTGCTGCAAACCAGCCGTAGGTCTCCACGTTGTCTGCCACAACGTCAGGCGGGATGGTCCAACGCAGTGTTGCCAAGCGCGGCGAAGTGCCGCAGGTTGTCAGCGCAACGAGCTGGGTGCCCCGCTGTTGAAAGATAGAGGGAATAGCTGCAAGTGCCTCGCTCAGGTTTGCAGAATTGCTCTGAACTATCTCCAGCCGGGCGCCAAAGCTGCCCAGCAGATCGCTCGGTTGCACGCTGAGCGTGACCCCAGGGATGGATAACGTCGTCCGCCTCGTGGTGAACTCTTCGCAAGTGCTGAGGCGCACCAGACGGGACAACAGCAGTGGGACGGTCACTACTAACAGCGCGGTGGCAACAACGATGATGAGGGCAGCCCATTGTGTTGGCGTGTGTGGCGCCAGCGCTGCGAACAGCTTGGTTGGAGTGTCGTTGACCCTAGCGCCTTGCCGAGTACGATGTTGCAACCTTTCCCGCAGTGTCGCCGTGCGAGAAGTCGCTCCGTGTGTCGTAGATGGCGTTTGGCTGAGTTCAGAATCTGAGGCCATGCTCAAAATTGGGTGCTTCTTGCCAGCATCGATTGCCGCAATCGCTGGCTACGCCAAAGCAGGTAGCGATTTTAGCATTGTCGCAAATCACAACTGCTAGACCTTGTGCAGTACGTCGGGCAACAGCGCTTTTGACTTGAGGAGGGGTCTTGCGTCCCTTGTCGGCTGATCACTTGCTTTGCGTTAGCGACAAATGCTCTCAGGGTCTACAATCTACATCATAACAGGCAGCCTGGCACGGGCATACCACTTTACGTCCTAACGAGGCAAGTCATGGAAGAAGAGCGCAAAGAGCTGTTTTCGCAGAAGGTGTTTGCTGGGCGTCGGACGTACTACATGGATTTGTGCAAAAGCCGCGACGGTGCCCACTACGTGGTGATCAGCGAGTCGAGGTTGGTCGGCAAAGAGTTCAAGCGCGACAGTGTGCGCATATTCGAGGAGCACCTCGATGCATTCATCAAGGGTTTAGAGCAAATCAGGAAGTTCATGGTGGAAAGCAGCGCGACCTCGGAGCGCTGAGGTGCGCACGAGGTGAGCCTGAACGGCCGGACGCGGGTGCGTGAGCGGGGCGTCGTTCGGTGATGTGTGCTGGCTAGGGCCAGGCTTGCACGGCGCCTGGCCCTAGCCAGCGCGCCGATTCAAGCGCGGGTCCAGCACATCGCGCAGGCCATCGCCCAGAAAGTTGAACCCAATCACTACGCTGAAAACGGCCAGGCCAGGGAAGGTGGCCAGCCACCACTCGAAGAACTTGTGCCTGCCAGCAGCGATCATTGCCCCCCATTCTGGTGTTGGCGGGATCGCTCCCAGCCCGACGAACGAGAGCGAAGCTGCGAGCAGAATGGCGTTCCCCATGTCGAGGCTGACCTTCACCAGCATGAGCGGCAATGCGTTGGGCAGGATATGCGTGAAGAGCGCGCGAACGGGCGACGCTCCCACTGCGAGGGCAGCAGTGACAAATTCCATCTCGCGCAGCGCGATCACCTGGCTGCGCACCAAGCGCGCGTACTCCGGCCAGAGCACCAGCGTGATCGCTAGCGCTGCGTTCAGCAAGCCTGGCCCCAGCGCCGCCGTGATCGCGATCGCCAGGATCAGCGACGGGAAAGCGAGCACAGCATCCGCGACGCGCATCAACACTTCGTCCACGATGCCCCCGACGTAGCCGGCCACAGCGCCCACCAGAATGCCCACGCTGCTGGTAGCGATCACGACGACCAGCGCGATCGGCAAAGAGATGCGTGCGCCATGGAGCACGCGGCTGAAGATGTCGCGCCCGAGCTCGTCAGTGCCGAAAAGGTGTTGCTCGCTGGGTGGCCTCAAGCGCATCCGCAGTTGTTGCGCTGAAGGTGAGTAGGGAGCGATAGCCGGCGCAAGCAGCGCCACCAGCATCCAGGCTAGCACGATGGCTAGCCCGACTGTTGCAGAGCGATTGCGCAGCAGCCTGCGCAGCGTCGTCAGCGCTGGCCGGAAGCGCTCCGCCCAGGATAGCCGTGGGGCAGGCAGGAGTACGTCTACCGCCATGATCTAAGAAAGCCGAACGCGAGGATTGAAGATCGCGTAGGACACATCCACCACAAAGTTGATCACGATATACATCCCCGCAACTACGAGTGTGACGCCCATGATCGGCGCGAAATCCAGCTTTGTCGCGGCGTCAACAGCGTAGCGCCCAATGCCGGGCCAGGCGAACACCGTCTCGGTCATGACTGCGCCTGCCATCAAGTTGCCGAAGGCCAAGCCGATGCTGGTGATGGATGGCAGCGCGGCGTTTCGCAGTGCGTGGCGCATGATCACCAAGCGCTCGGTCAAGCCTTTGGCTCTGGCAACGCGGATGTAGTCCTGTTGCAACACCTCCAGCATGGCAGACCGCACGATGCGCGTGATCAAGCTCATGCTGTAAGCTCCCAACACCAGCGCCGGCAAAATCAAATGCTGGAGGGCGCTGCTCAGCACTTCCAAGTTGCCTGCGATCA
This sequence comes from uncultured Anaerolineae bacterium, assembly GCA_938028725.1. Taxonomy (GTDB): domain Bacteria; phylum Chloroflexota; class Anaerolineae; order J036; family Brachytrichaceae; genus CALIMH01. Next base: position 118,643 of record CALIMH010000001.1, read on the forward strand.
GGCTGTCCAACGTTAAGAAACCGGTCACGGTGGGCGGCAAGATCAGGCGCGGGTTCACACGCCCTGGGCCGGGCAGCCACTGGAGGCGGTAGTAGAACAAGGCCAGCATGAGCAGACCCAGCCAAAACACTGGCACGCAAACCCCAACCAGTGAAATGAAACGCGCCAGGTGGTCAACCCAGCGCTCACGCTGCGTTGCTGCGATCACCCCTAGGGGCACGCCGACCACCACGGCAAACAACGTGGCAGCGACCGCCAGCTCCATAGTGGCGGGAAAGTAGCGCATCAAGTCGCGCCCGACAGGCTCTTGGGTGGCGATGGACTCACCAAAGTCGCCTTGCAGCAGGCGGCTCACGTAGTTCAAGTAGCGCTCGTGGGGTGGTTTGTCTAGTCCCCACCGTTCACGATACGCTTGCACGATTTGTGGGTTGGCCATGGCGCGCTCGGAGAGCACCATCGCCAGGGGGTCTGCTGGGATAAGGTAGGTGAGAGTAAAGCCAAATAGCGTCACCAACAGCAGCAGAGGGATGGTGATAAGCACGCGACGAATCAGGTAAGCCAGCAAGCCCATCAGTTTTCCTCTCCATGCTCGAGCAGCAGATAAACAAGAGGGGCACAGAGGCGTATTCCCTCGCGCCCCTCCACTGATCGTCAAGTTGCAGTGGCGGTCACAGCCTAACGGGAGACGTAGTAGTAGTCAATGAAGTAAACAGGATTGTACACAACACCTCTCAAGTCCTTTCGCACCACGATCTGCGTCCGCGGTTGGATCAAGCCGACAAACGGCAAGTCCTTCATCAAGATTTGCTGCACCTTGAGGTACATCTCCGCGCGCTTGGCAGGGTCGGTGATGCGGCCAGCTTCCTGCGCTAGCGCGGTGGCCTCAGCGTTCTTGTAGTGGACGCGACGGGCCGCGCTGCTGCCCTCAACAGCAAACGCCGGCGCCCAACCGTGTGGGTCAATAAAATCGGGCGTCCAGTCAGCCAGCGTAATTGCCAGCTTGCCTGCTCGGTAGTCCGCGCGCCAGCTGGCTTCGTCGCGCGGCTCAACTTGCAACGAGACGTTGATCTCTTTCAAGTCCTCTTGCACCTTAGCGACCAAGGTGTCAGCCAGCAACACGTTGTTGAACTTATAGCCGCCGGGATACACCATCTTCGCGGTGAACCCATTGGCCAAGCCGGCCTCGGCCAACAGCGCTTTGGCTTGCTCCACGTCGCGCTTCAGCGCCATGTTGGGATCAGTGCCCAGCAAGCCGAGCGGGATAATCGAGGGCAGTTGCAGGGCGTTGCCGTTCATTAGGCCCTCGATGATGCCTTCGTAGTCAATCGCCAACGCGATGGCGCGGCGGACGCGCGGGTCTGCCAGCTCAGGTGAGATCTCTGGATTGGTGGTCATTGCCAGGTAGGTCATGTCGAGCGTGTTGCCAACCAACACGACCACATCGGGGTTGCTCTTCAGGCGCTCGATAGCGTCGATATCAAGCCCGACGGCAATATCCACGTCGCCGCGCTCGAAGGCTTGCTGACGGGCAGCGTCATCGGGCAACTCGCGGAAGATGATGCGGTCGAAGAAAGCCGGCTCACGCCAGTAGTTGGGATTGCGCTCCAACACGACCTGCTCGTTGCGTTTCCACTCTTTCAGGATGTAGGGGCCGGTGCCGGCCGAGTTGTTGTTGAGCCACTCAGTGGCCTTGTCGGTCTCCTTTGCTGTCTCGTCGTCCGTGCCGCCTTGCTGGCGCACCACCTTTGAGTCCAGCACGGAGAAGTTTGGCGAGACCAACATGGCGAGGAAAGCCGCGTTCGGCTCCTTCAGCGTGATGCGGACGGTGCGCGCGTCCAGCGCCTCGATGCTTTGGACGTGGTCGTTGTATAGCCAGGCGGGATTGTCTTGGAGATTGCCCAGCCGCCTAAACGAAAACACCACATCCTCAGCCGTCAGCGGATTGCCGCTGGCGAATTTCACGCCCTCGCGCAACTTGAAAGTGTAGACCAGAGCGTCCGAGGAGACGTCGTAGGACTCCGCCAAGAGCGGCTCGACGCGGTCAATGCGCGCGCCCTTTTCCGGCAATGTCACCAGTGTCTCGTAAGCAGCGCGAATGATCTGCGGCGGCGTGATTTCGTATTGCCGACCAGGGTCGAGCTTGTCAATATCTGTCTTAGGCAGCCCAACCACTAGCACGCGCTCTTGCTGTGCCGTGAATTGAGGAGCAGCAGTGGGGGCAGTCTCTTGTGCTGCGCGTTGTTCTTGCGAAGCGGGCGTCGGCATTTGTGCTGGCGATGTCGGAGCCACAGCTGTGGGCGATGCACAGGCGGTCAGCAATGCCGCCAGCAACACGCTCCCAAGCCAAGGGCGGGAAGAAACACGATTGAACATCATGGTGAGTTTGCCCTCCTGTTGGTACTGCAATTGTATGCAAATCCTCTCATGGTAGGTCCGCCCCGCCGCAACTTCGACTTCGCACTCGCGCAGCACGATGCGCTGCAGACAACATCAACCTCAAGGGTGATGTGCGCACCGCCTCGCGCGGCTGTTCGACGAGCCTCGCCAACACCCCTGCATGGGCGCTGAGCGCGATACCTAGTCGGCGAATCCCCTACACGCTATAATTAGAACACCTGTGCAATGCCCGGCAAATTGACACAACGCTTTCACGCGATTCGTTACCAGAACAGAGGTAAGCCGCACCCGCGCGGCAATCGAGGGACATCTGCTGAAGCCCCAAGTTCGCTGAGTTTGGACACTTGGCTGGACGTTCTCGGGATCGGGCTGATCGCCATCACCGCGCTGACCTTTTTGGGCCTGCTTTCGCCTCAACGCAGCGGCATTGTGCAGGGATGGTTAAGCGTGCTTCAACGCGGGGTTGGTTGGGGAATATACGTGCTGCCGTTGTTGCTTGGAGCGCTCGGCGTGTATTTGCTGTTGCGCCGATTCGGCAATCGTGTGCCCAGGCCTCCGCTGAAACGCGCAGCGGGCGTGGCGCTAGCTTATCTCGTGGCGCTTGCCAGCGCTCATGCAATTGCCATGCTGCTGGCTGGCGGAGACGGTGGCACGGTAGCGCAACAAGGCGCGGGGGGCGGCGTGGTGGGCTGGTTGGTGCTGACTGTGCTAGGCATGCTGCTCGGCAGCTTCGGTGCAGCGCTGGCGCTGGCGATCGGCTGGGCAGCGGCAATAATGCTGATCACCCCCTTCACCCTCCAGCAGTGGGCGCACATGCTCGGCCGCGCATTGGCTGAGTTCAAGGGTGCGCTGAAGGGCGCGTTGCAGCGTGCTCCTGCGCCTACCCGACCAATGCCGGAGGCGACGGCGATCGGTCATGCTGTGCTCCGTCAAGCCGCTTCGCCTGATCTCGCTGAGCCACAGCCTTCGCCTGAGCACGTCGCGCAGCGCAGCTTTTCTGGCAGCAATGTTGATCGTGTGCCTCCACCTCGCATCATCGGCAACATCAGCCTGCAGGAGCGCAGCGAGGCGCCCAGCGTGATGGCCGGACAAAGCCCCTCGTCAGTCCCTGAGGTCGCCTCACGCCTCCCGCTAGGGCGGACGTGGACGCTGCCGCGCATCAGCGAAGTGCTGGAGCTGGGCGGCGATGCTGCGGCTGGTGAGGAAGACCTCCGCGCGCGCGCCATGCGCATCGAAGAGACCCTGCGAGCGTTTGGCGTGCCGGGGCGTGTGGTGGAGGTGAATCGTGGGCCAACCATCACCCAGTTCGGTGTTGAGCCGGGGTTTGTTGAGTTGAAGGGCGGACGGCAAGTCAAGGTGAAGGTAAGCCGTATCGCTGCCTTGGCCGATGATCTCGCCCTGGCGCTGGCTGCCCCGCGTGTGCGCATTGAAGCACCTGTGCCCGGGAGAGGTATCGTGGGCATTGAAGTCCCCAACAGTGAGGCAGCGCTGGTCTCGTTGCGCGACGTGATGGAGAGCGAGGAATTCATAGCGCTCTCTCGCAGGACATGCCTCCCGCTGGCACTGGGCCAGGATGTGAGCGGTAGGCCGGTGGTGGCCGATCTCACGGCCATGCCCCATTTGCTCATCGCCGGCACTACCGGCTCGGGCAAGAGCGTGTGTGTGAACGCCATCATCAACACGCTGCTGTGCTTAAATTCGCCTCAGCAGCTGCGCTTCATCATGATTGATCCCAAGCGCGTGGAGCTGACCGGCTATAACGGCATACCCCACTTGTTGACTCCTGTGGTGGTGGAGGTGGAGAAGGCCTCCGGCGTGCTGAACTGGGTGACGCGCGAGATGGACAGCCGCTATCGCCTGTTCGCACGGCATGGCGTGCGCAACATCACCGACTTCAATGCTCGCATCGCCGATCCCAACGCTGCCGACGCTGAGCAGCGCCCCCTGCCCTACATCGTGCTCATCATCGACGAGTTGGCCGACTTGATGATGCAAGCTCCTGACGAGACAGAGAAGACGCTCTGCCGCTTGGCGCAGATGGCCCGCGCCACTGGCATTCACCTGATCATCGCCACGCAACGCCCCAGCGTGGATGTGGTGACCGGCCTGATCAAGGCCAACTTCCCCGCACGCATCGCATTCGCTGTCGCGACCAGCGTGGATTCGCGGGTGATTCTCGACGGCCCCGGCGCGGAGAAGCTCCTCGGCCGTGGCGACATGCTCTTCGTGCGGCCTGATCAAGGCCTGCCCATCCGTGCCCAAGGGTGCTTCTTGCACGACCGAGAGATCCAGCGCATCGTGAACCACTGGCGCGATCAGGCCGGCGGCTCGTTGCCCAGCAACGTGTTGACCAACCCTCTGACTGCTACGATGGCCCAATCACCCTTGCCACTCAAAGATGATGCTTTGGCCGCCGACCGCCTGGATTCCCCGCCCACTTGGGATGAGGCCCGCGCCATGCGAGACGCGGCGACGAGCAACACCAGCAAAGACGACAAGCTCTTCCAAGAGGCAGTGGCCACGGTGCGCATGCACGGCAAGGCATCAATCTCGCTCCTTCAGCGGCGCTTGCGCATCGGCTACACGCGCGCGGCTCGCCTCATCGAAGAAATGGAGGAGCGTGGCATTGTTGGCCCCGCCGTTCCTGGCCAGCAGTATCGCGAAGTGTTGAGCACCTCGCCTAGCGACGAGTAAGACGTGCTCATTGAACCGGCTGCCCGCCTAGCATCAAGTGCGTGTCCACCATGCCGATCCTCCTGTTGATCCGACATGCCACCAACGACTTTGTAAGGCAAGGCCGGCTGCCCGGCCAGTTGCCTAACATCCATCTCAACGCTGAGGGGAGGGAGCAAGCAAAGGCGCTCGCCAAGATGCTGAGCGCGCGCCGCATAGACGCTGTGTATAGCAGCCACTTGGAGCGCGCTCAGGAAACCGCGCTGCATATCGCCATGCCCCATGGCTTACCAGTGCATGTTTGGCCGGCACTAGCTGATGTAGATAACGGCGATTGGGCCGGCAAGCCGATCAAACAACTTAGCGAAGACGTGGCCACCCGCGAGCTATGGCAGATGGTGGTTGAGAGGCCTTCGCAGGCGCACTTCCCCAACGGTGAAGGAATGTTGGCGATGCAGCGGCGGGTGGTCGACGCGCTTGAACGTATCATCGCGGCACACCCCGACCTGCCCACAGAGCCGACCGCGGAACATGAGAAGCAACCACGCTTGCGCCCACAAGAGGTTGCGGTGGTTGCCCACGCCGACGTGATCAAAGCTGCGCTCGCCCACCACTTAGATATGCCGTTCGACTCGTTCCAGAAGCTCCACGTCAGTCCCGCGTCGCTTAGCGCGTTGGCTGTGTTCCACGACCCGCAGCGAGGGCGGCGATGGTCACAGCTGCTGTGCTTGAACGTGCAGCCTTACCTGACGAACTTTTGGACGTAGAAAGCGATCACCCCTGCCCACAACACTGAGTCTATGCGGTCTAGCACGCCGCCGTGCCCTGGAATGAGATGGCCGGAGTCTTTGGCATGGGCTTGGCGCTTGAGCATGGACTCGATGAGGTCGCCAAACACGCTCAGCGACCCGATCAATGCCCCACACAGCAACCCCACCGGCCAGCTAATGGGGGAGCCTGCGCCGACGACCAGTCCTACCAGCGCGCTGCACACGCTGCCGCCCCAGTAGCCCTCCCACGTTTTGGCAGGGCTAATGCGCGGGGCTAACAAATGTCGGCCGAGCAAGCGCCCCGCCACAAAGGCGGCGCTATCGGCTGTCCACACGCTGCCAAGCGTGAGCACCAACCACCACCATCCGTCCTCTAGCTCGCGCAGGCCGGCAAGGTGGCCGGCTGTCCAGCCGAGGTAGAAGCCGCCAGCGAACCCCACTGCCCAGTCGCCGATCGTGCGACGGTCGGCGCGGTAAAGCTGCCAAGCCAGCGAGGAGAGCAGGGCTAACGAGAGGGCTGGCGCTAGGAGCTGTAAGTCTGAGAAGCGCACACTGATGAAGGCCGCAGTTGTGGTGAGCATCATGAAACCCAGGTCTGGGTGGTATCCTGCTGCGTGCAGCAAGCGCCATAGCTCACGTGTCGCGAGCACCAGCGCTGACAGCAGGAGCGCTACAAACCACCAGCCACCGAGGTAACCTGTGCCGAGCGTCAAAGCGACAACGACGATGCCGCTCAGCACGCGCGCAACCAATTCTGATGACAATGCGAAATGGTGGTAGAGCAAGGCTTGCTCTACTTTAGCCCACCAAATCGGCGCTCGCGGCGGGTGAATTGCTCAATCGCGCGCTTCAGCTCCCTTTCGTCGAAGTCAGGCCAGCAGACTTCGGTGATGTAGTACTCTGCGTAAGCGCCTTGCCAGATCAGAAAATTGCTCACGCGATACTCGCCACTGGTGCGGATGATCAAGTCGGGGTCCGGCAAGTCAGCGGTGTACAGGTACCGTGAGATGAGCGCCTCGCTCACTTCGGCAGGCTGGATGCCATCGGCGATGATGCGGCGGACGGCGTCCACAATCTCGGCCCGCCCGCCGTAGTTGAGCGCGACGTTCAAGATGAGCGCGGTGTTGTTCTTGGTGCGTTCAATAGCAGCTTGAATCTTCTCGACCAGGCGTGGAGGGATGCGGTCGCATCGCCCCAGATGGCGAATCTGCACGCCCTCGCGGTGCAACGACTCTAGCTCGCGCTCGAGGGATGTCTCCAACAGTTTCATCAGTCCCTCCACTTCGTCTCTGGGGCGGTTCCAGTTCTCCGTGGAGAACGCATACAGCGTGACGATGCGGATGCCCTGATCCTTGCATGCACGCAGGATGCGGTGCAGGTTGTCGGTGCCGGCTTTGTGGCCTGCTAAGCGCGGCAAGTTGCGTGCTTTTGCCCAGCGGCCGTTGCCGTCCATGATGATGGCCAAATGGCGAATGCCGTGTGGCGCCACCGGCGCGTCCACCACCGCAGTGGCGCCACAGAGTGTTCGGGGCACGGAAACTGCTGTCAACGTCATGCGCGAGCCTGCCTCTGGTTGTTACATCTCCATGATTTCGCGCTCCTTGCGGGCGCTGAGCATGTCCACTTTCTCCACGTAACGATGGGTGACTTGATCGAGTTCCTGTCTACTGCGCTTGTGCTCGTCTTCATTGATGGTCTTGTCTTGCTCCAACGCTTTCAGCAGCTCCAGGTACTCATGCCGTTGGTTGCGCAGGGCCACCTTGGCCTCTTCAGCACGTTTGTGCACCAGCTTCACCAGCTCCCGACGCCGTTCCTGGGTCAAGGGAGGAATTTGCAAGCGGATCACCTTGCCGTCGTTGTTTGGGGTGAGGCCCAAGTCGGAGTTTAAGATGGCTTTCTCGATCGGCTTGAGGCTGCTGGGATCGAACGGTTTGATCATCAGCACTTGCGGCTCTGGCACGGAGATGGTAGCTAATTGCTGAAGTGGCACAAACGTGCCGTAGTATTCCACCGTCAGCTTCTCTACTAAGCCAGGCGATGCACGGCCGGTGCGGATTTGCTGGAAATCAGCCTCCATTGCCGCAATTGATTTGTCCATTTCCCGCTCAACGTCTTTGAGGAGACGCCTTACTTCTTCAACCATGAGATTTGAACCTCGCTTCTTCTATCACATAGGGACTGCAGACATCCACACGCTGCCTGTCAAATCCTATCACAGGCGCGCTTGATAGTTTTTGAGGGCTGAGGTTGAAGGGAGGTTTAGGCGATGGTAGCGTGTGTGGAGACCAGTGTTCCGACTGCCTCGCCCGTCACCGCTTGTTCCAGGATGTTAGGTTGCCATAGGTTGAGCACCAGAATTGGCAAGTTGTTCTCCATGCAAAGGGTGATTGCCGTGCTGTCCATCACGCCAAGCTTTTGGTTGAGGGCGTCGAGGTAGTTGAGTGAACGAAAGCGGCGTGCAGCAGGATTGAGGCGGGGGTCGGAATCGTACACCCCGTCCACTTTGGTTGCCTTGATCAAGACGTCGCAGTTGGTCTCGGCGGCGCGCAGGGCGCCGGCGGTGTCGGTGGTGAAGTAGGGGTTGCCGGTGCCTGCGCCGATGATCACGATGCGGCCCTTCTCCAGGTGGCGGATGGCGCGCAGTCGGATGTATGGCTCAGCGACTGAGCGAATTTCAATGGCGGTTTGGACGCGCGCCTCAGCGCCAACGCGCTCGAGCGCATCGCGCAAGGCCAAGGCGTTCATCACGGTGGCCAACATGCCGATGTGGTCGGCGGTGGTGCGATCCATGCCGTGGGCGAGTCCATCCTTGCCGCGCCAAAAATTGCCGGCCCCCAGCACGATCACCACCTGCACGCCCAAATCGCGCACGGCCTTCACGCGGCAAGCAATATCCTCCACTAGTTGTGGCACAAGCCCGAAGCCGCCTGGGCCGGCGAAAGCTTCGCCGCTGATCTTGAGCAGTATGCGTTTGTATTTCAGGGCCATCGTACCAACGTGTTGTCCCGTTCAGGTGCCAAGTGAAGCAAGAGGGGCATTGTCCATGCCCCTCTTGACTGCATTACTCGCCGAGTTGATAGCGGGCGAATCGCCTGATCACGATGTTCTCGCCTATCTTGGCGATCGCTGACGTGATGAGGTCCTTCACCTTTAGGGAGTCGTCCTTCACAAAAGCCTGTTCCATCAGGACGTGCTCTTGGTAGAACTTTTCCATGCGACCGGCAGCGATGCGCTCCGCGATCTCAGGCTTCTTTCCTTCAGCCAACGCCTCTTGGCGGAACTGCTCCATTTGGCGCTCCACCACTTCAGCAGGGACGTCCTCTTTGCGAATGTAAAGCGGGTTGTTTGAGGCGATCTGCAGGGCGATGTCATGCGCCAGCTCCCGGAATTCTGGCATGCGCGCCACGAAGTCGGTTTCGCAATTGACCTCCACCAAGACGCCGAGGCGGGCCCCCGGGTGGGCGTAAACTTCGATCACGCCTTCTCGCGCTTCGCGCGTGGCTTTCTTCGCTGCGGTGGCCAGGCCGCGCTCTTGCAGCCAGGCGGCTGCTCGCCCCATGTCGCCATCGGTTTGTTCCAGTGCCTTTTTGCACTCCATCATGCCTGCGCCGGTCTGCTCGCGCAGTTGCTTGATCAACTCTGCTGTAATTGCCATAGCCTATCCACCATACGTTAAAACGCGGAGCAGCGCATCAGTCGCTGTTCCGCGCTAAGTCGTTCGCTGTTGGCTGTGAGTTTGCTTGCCTCACTCTTCATCTTCGTCGAAGTCAGGCGCGAAGCTGCGAGGCCATAGGGTGGCATCGTCCTCTTCGGCCGTGACGGCGGGCGCTGGTTCTTCCGCTTGCTCTGTGCTGCTGGTGACCTCGTCGCCTTTCTCGCGCATCTTTAGGCCCTCAAGCGCAGCAGTTGCCATTGCCTCGACGATCAGCTTGATTGCGCGCAGGGCGTCGTCGTTGGCCGGGATCACGTAGTCCACGCCGTCAGGGTCGCAGTTGCTGTCCACCATGGCAATGACCGGGATGCCGACGCGGTTGGCTTCTTTCACGGCGCCGGCCTCGCGCTGCACATCCACTACGAACAGCAGGTCGGGCAAGCGCCGCATGTTCTTGATGCCGCCCAGCCGGCGGTTGAGGCGCTCGATTTCTCGTGTGCGCAGGAGGGCCTCCTTTTTGGTCAGCCAGTTGAACTCACCACGCTCTTTCATCGCTTCCAGCTCGGCGAGTCGGTCGAGCCGGCTGCGGATGGTGCGCCAGTTGGTCAGTGTGCCGCCAAGGAAGCGCTCGGTGACGTAGGGTTGACCGGCGCGCTTGGCTTGCTCTGCGATGACTTCCTGGGCGTGGCGCTTGGTGCCGACGAACAGCACGCTGCCACCTTTGGCAACGGTGTTGCGGATCAGCTCGGCGGCTTGGTCTAACGCGACAACAGTTTGCTGCAAGTCGAGGATGTGGACGCCATTACGCTCGGTGTAAATGTAGGGCTTCATTTTGGGGTTCCAACGCTTCACGCGATGGCCAAAATGCACGCCCGCCTCGAGCATGGCCTTCATCGAAACTACTGGCATGTGAGCTGGGTCTCCTTAAAGCCTCTGCCTTCGTCACCTGGGGTGAGGATCTGGCCCACTCGCCAGACAGGACCTCCTCCCATCGGAAGGCGTGTGTGATTGCAGGAAGGTATTCTACCATGCGAGCGGCCATCCGAGCACGAGGCGCGAGGCGTGAAATGTTGCCACTGTGCGGGGCGCCTAGGACGCTCACTTGAGGCGCATCGGCAAGCCTGCTACCACCAGCCAGGCTGCGTCAGCGCGGCTTGCCCACCACTGGTTGGCTCGTCCCAGCGCGTCGCGGAAGGCGCGCCCAGCCGGGTGGGAGGGCACCAGTCCCATACCCACCTCGTTGCTCACCACTACCCAGTGCGCGTCGCAGGCCTGGCGCGCTGCAAAAAGCACAGCGCAGGCGGCTTCCGCTGCCTCTTCGGGGTGTGTGGGCGGGGTGGTGTCCATGAACAGTGCACCGCTGATGTAGAGCGAGAGGCAATCGAGCAACACTGCGCGTGGCGCGCGTTCTGCTAGCGCAGCTTGCCACCGCTCAGCAAAGTGCTCGTCCACTACCAACGTGCGCCATGCTGCTGGCCGCGTGGCGCGATGGCGGGCGATGCGGTGTTGCGCCTCCGGGTCGGCCAGGGTCTGGGCGGTCTCGCGCCAGGTGGCTAGGAAGACCACCTCGTCGCCACCGAGCGATTGGGCGAGCTGCTGTGCGAACGTGCTTTTGCCACTGCGCGCTCCTCCCAACACCAGCACGAGCTGGGATGTTGCTTTGCCCATGCTGGGCATGAGGATAACACGTTGGCTGCTTTCAGTCGCCGAGCGCCAAGAGAAAGCGCACGGTGTTGTCGCCCAGGTGCTGGACCGCGTAGCCGCCCTCCATGACCACCACTGTTCGCAGGCGCAATCGTGCGAGGCGAGCACCCATGCGCGGGAATGCTTTGGCGCTGAGCGCGAAATCGCCGAGCGGGTCTTGGCTAAACGTGTCTGCCCCAAAGGACACGACCAGCGCGTCTGGCGCGTAGCGTGCAATGGCCTGGATCGCTATTTCTAGCGCGTCCAGGTAAGCAGCGTCGTCAACGGCGGCTGGCAGGGGGATGTTGAGGTTGAAACCTTCGCCTTTGCCAACGCCTCTCTCTGCCGCGCTGCCCCAGAAATAGGGGTACTCCCGCCGCGGGTCAGCGTGCAGTGAGGCGACGAAGACATCGCAGCGGTCATAAAAGATCGCTTGTGTGCCGTTGCCGTGGTGGTAGTCCACGTCGAGCACAGCCACCCGGGCGCCTTGTTGCGTCAGCCAGTGTGCAGCAATTGCTGCGTTGTTGAGCAAGCAATAGCCACCGCCCATCTCTGCGTGGGCATGATGACCGGGCGGACGACACAGCGCGAACGCACACGGCGCACCCGCTGCGACAAGCTGGGCTGCGCTCAACGCGCATTGCGCGGCCCAATATGCTGCGGCCCAGGTGTGGGCTGTGATGGCCACGCTGAGGTCGAAGCAGTACACGCCGGCCAAGCCGGCGATGTTTTGGTCGGGATAGTGCTGGAACGGCGGCCTGAAGAAGGTGTCGGCGCGCACTTCGTCGCCGGGGTGGTTTTCGGCCACCCAACGCGCGTGCGCAGTCTGGAGAAAGGTGAGGTAGTCCTCTCGATGCACCTGCGCGATTGGGGCAAGGCCGAAGTCACGGGGCATCTGAGGCGTGGGCAGGTTGTGTGCTTGCAGCGCCTGGAGGATGGCCTCGACCCGCGCCGGGCTTTCCAGATAGGGCACCCACTGGCCGTTGATGAACTCGCGCGAGGGGGCGTGCTTGAGCTGATCGGGGTGGAAGAAGGTGTGCATGGTGGGGGCCGCCGGGGACGAGGCTACCAATCGTTGAGCACAGATTCCCACTCTTCGTCTGGTGCGTCGGCCGGCGCGTAGACAGGGTTGACCCAATCAGCGCTGTTCAGCTCGAGCACAAGGCCTTGTCCGGCCAGGCTGTCGGCAATCTCATGAGCCTCGTTCAGTGTGAAGGCGGGAACCATCCCCAATGCCCGCGCGCGCGGCTCATCTGGGGGCGTGCAGACTGCGATCAACGGGTGCGACAGGCGCACTTTGGACCAAGCCCAGGCGCGCACAAGGCCTTCTTCTCGGAGGGGACGTCGAGCAAGCCAGTGGAGCAACAGGTCGGGATCGGCATCCATGGCCAGCGTACTGCAGAAGGTCTCGCGCTCACCAGCAAGGATTGGCATGGCTGCTTCGATGATGATCGGCGCGCCCTTTATCAAGACGGTGTCGCGGTGCAGGACTAGGTGCGCAATCAAAGGGACGACATCGAACAGGTCTGACGCGCCGGCCTGAATTACCAGGCGGTCATACTGAGGGTGGGCCACGCGCAGCTCACGTTGCATCGCCACTTCGCGCGCAGCCGCCTGGTCAACGGTGTCAGGAGAGCCGGCGAAGACGATCGGGAGCGCGCCCTCCACGACCTCCACCGCGAACGTCAACCCTAGCCGATGCGCGAGTTCACGAGGGAGGCGATGCGCCAGCGCCTCGGGATAGCCAGCCAGTTGTGCCTCGAGCTGCTGGCTCATCCGCAGCTCGGCAGCAATGGCTTGGCTTGTCACTCCTGGGCATAGCGCCGCCAGTGCGCCCTGAGGCTGCCACGTCGGGACGTTGGGACGGCGCCCGCCGAGCGCGATCAGGAGATCGGCTTCCAAGGCGCGCACGTTCACATCGAGCGCGATGCCATCGAGGTAGCCGAGGGTAGTCAGCTCGTCGGCGTGTTCAGCGCAATGCCACTCGGTCGGCACGCCGGCCAAAGACAAGTGGCGCGGGGCATGCGGCAGCGCAGCCACTAACACGTTGATGTTTGTGTTAGGCACGCCGGCCTTGCGCATCAGGTCGAGCAGCGCCGCCAGGGCAACCGGCGACGCTTCGCCGCAGATCACCGTCACTCGCTTGTGAGCGTCGCATAGTTCTGTCAGCGGCAAGGCATGCAAGGGTCTCAGAGCAGCAGCCTGCACCGCTTGGTACAACCGCTTCTCCCGCCCTCGTTCCGCGCGGAGGCGGTTTTTGGATAGGAACGCCGCAACAGACAAGGCTAAGGTGATTATAGTGACGGCACATGAGGTGGTGGCGAGCGGGACGAGCGCGCACTAAAATGCAGCGCATGGTTTCCAGTGCGCGACGGGCGACGTGGTTTACGACGATCCTGCTAGCTCTGAGCGCCTGCGCCGGGGCGGAGGAGGCTACGACGCTGTCCTCGACGCCGGCATCCACGCCAACTGTGCTGCTCTCGGCGCGGCCCACGCCCACGCCTCAGCCGAGCGCCTTGCCTGTGCCAACCGTTACTGCTTCGGCCGCCGAGCCAACTCCGGCATTTGTGCCCAGCGGCCGCACCGTTTGGAACACGGTGATCGGCACTAGCCGCAGCGTCGGCACCTGCACACGAGGCTCTGTGTTGCCGGCCTACGGCTTGGTGCAAGTGACTGCACTGGATGATGGCAGCATTGAGTGGAAGAGCCAGGAGCCGTCGCCCTACCGCATGACGCGCATCGCCCCGTCCACCTATCGCTACAGCGGGCCGGATGCAGTCGGCAGCGGCGTGGTGACGATGACCGTGCGCTTTGTGGACGCGCAGAGCTTGCGCGTCACTCGCGAGTTTGTGCCGGACAATGATCCCCTCTGCACCCACATTTATGAATACGGCGGCGAGTTCCGCTGGGCGCGCTAGGGATGCCTTCCCGTGAGTCTTTGAAGCAGTCCAAGGTTCGCCTTGGCATAGCCCGCGCAACCCCGATACAATCCGACTATGCCCGTCGGTCTGTCGCTCCCGCGGATTGATGCACCGTCCAAGGTGGACGGCAGCGCCTTGTATCCAGGCGACCTCTCCATGCCTGGCATGGCGCATGCCAAAGTGCTCTTTGCCCGTCGGCCTCATGCGCGCGTGCTGCGCATTGACCTCAGCGAGGCGATGCAAGTGCCAGGTGTGCTTGGCATCTTTACTGGCGAGGACGTGCCAAACAACGAGTTTGGGCTGGTGCTCTTCGACGCCCCGGTGATGGTGAGCCCCTGGGCGCGTGCGCGCAAGCCCTTCGATGGTGTGGTGCGCCATGTGGGCGAGAAGCTCGCGATTGTCGTCGCCGAGACGGAAGCGGTCGCCGAGCGTGCCCGCAGCTTGATCCGCGTCGAATACGAGGACTTGCCCGTGGTGACGGACGTGCACCACGCCCTGCAGCCCGACGCGCCACAGCTTCATCCGCATTATTCAGGTAATGTATTGGAGCACTATCGCGTCCGGCGTGGCGAGGACATCGCGGCCGCCTTCGCCCGCTGCGATGTGGTGGTTGAGGACACTTACACCACTGGCGCCCAGGAGCACGCCTATCTGCAGCCGGAGGCTGGCTTGGCCTATGTAGATGAGCAAGGGCGTGTGACGGTCCTGGTCGCTGGCCAATGGGCGCACGAGGATCAACAGCAGATCGCTCACGCGCTGAACTTGCCGCTGGAGCAGGTGCGCGTGATCTATCCGGCCATCGGCGGTGCGTTTGGTGGCCGCGAGGACATGAGCATCCAGATTGTGCTTGCGCTAGCGGCATGGAAGCTGCGTCGGCCGGTGAAGCTGATCTGGACGCGCGAGGAGAGCATCATCGGCCACCACAAGCGTCATCCTATGTGGTGCCATGCTAAGCTGGGCGCCACGCGAGAGGGCAAGCTGGTGGCTGCGCAGGTGAAGCTGATCACCGATGCCGGCGCCTACGCTTACACATCCACTAAGGTGCTGGGCAATGCCACGGTGATGTGCGTGGGGCCGTATGAGTTGCCCAATGTGGCGATCGACACCTACACCGTCGCCACAAACAACATCCCTAGCGGTGCCTTTCGCGGCTTTGGGGCTCCTCAGGCGCTGTTCGTTGCCGAGACGCAGATGAACAAGCTGGCCGCTGCGCTGGGCATGGACCCGGTGGAGCTGCGGCTGAAGAACGCGCTGCGCGATGGCAGCATCACCATCAACGGCTCTCCCATCACGCCCGGCTGCACCATCCGCGAAGTGATCCAAGCCGCAGCCGCGCGAGCTGGTGCGGCGCCGGCACGTGAGCCAGCGCCCCATTTGCGCCGCGGACGGGGCTTTGCCTGCGGCCACAAGAACGTCGGCTACTCTTTTGGCTTCCCAGAGCGCTGCGAGGCGATCGTGGAGCTGCACGGGGAAGGCGCAATCGAGCACGCAGTAGTGCGACATGCCGGCGCCGATTGCGGCCAAGGCGCGCACACGGCTTTCTTACAGATTGCGGCTGCCTTGCTGAACTTGCCCACTGACCGTATCGAGCTGGTGCTGAGCGACACCGCCACCAGCGGTAGCAGCGGCAGCGCCTCTGCGTCGCGCCTCACCTTCATGTCCGCTCATGCGATCCAGGGCGCAGTGCAAGAAGCGCTGCGCAAGTGGCAGGATGAGGAACGCCCGGCGATCGCCCATTACGTCTATCGCCCCCGCCCCACCACGCCGATGGACGAGAACGGCCAGTGTGACCCTAACATCACCTACGGTTACGTGGCCCAACTCGCTGACGTGGAGGTGGACATCGAGACGGGCCATGTGCGGGTGTTGCGGCTGGTCTCAGCCAACGATGTGGGCAAGGCGGTCAACCCCCAGCAGGTGGAGGGCCAGATCGAGGGCGGTGCGGTGCAAGGGCTGGGTTGGGCGCAGCTCGAGCACTTCGTCACGCGCAACGGACACGTGTTGTCCTCGCACTTCAGCACTTACCTCATCCCCTCTGTGTTGGACGTGCCGGAGCGGGTGGAGTGCGTGATCCTGGAGCATCCCGACCCGCAGGGTGTGTGGGGTATTCGCGGCATGGCGGAGATGCCGTTGCTCACGGTTGCACCAGCGCTGATCGCGGCGATTTACGACGCCACCGGCGTTTGGATCAACGACCTGCCTGCCACGCCAGAGCGCGTGCGCCGCGCGCTGGTGAAAGCGAACGTCGCCCGCGCTTTGGGATGAACCTGCCCACGCTGGTTGAAACCAGCCGCGCCCTGCGCCGTGGCGAGACCAGCGCCACAACACTGGTGCGCGCGGCACTTGAACAGGCCGATCGCTTTCGCCACCTCAACGTGCTGGCGTTTCTGGACGTGGACTGCGCCTTGGCAGAAGCGCGTGCGCGCGACGAGGAGGCCCGACAGGGTAGGTGGCGAGGGCCGCTGCATGGCTTGCCGCTCACTGTCAAGGACTTGTTTAACGTGCGCGGCATGCCCACCCGCGCCGGCACCTCTGCCCCTCTGCCGCCGATCATCCCTGATGAGGCGCCGGCCGTGACGCGGCTGCGCGAGGCCGGCGCAATCATCTTGGCCAAAACCCACATGCACGAGATCGCCCTCGGCCTCACCGGCGAGAACCCATGGACGGGCGACGTGCGCAACCCCCACGACCCCGCGCGCCAGGCCGGAGGCTCTTCATCCGGCTCAGCGGTCGCGGTGGCGGTGGGTATTGGCTTTGCTTCGCTCGGCAGCGACACGGCCGGCTCGATCCGTGTGCCAGCGGCGTACTGTGGCGTGGTGGGGTTCAAGCCCTCTTACGGCCGCATCTCCCTGGATGGTGCGTTGCCGCTCGTGCCAAGCTGCGACCACGCCGGCCCGCTTGCTCGCACAGTGGAGGACGCCGCGCTAGTGTTCGACGTGCTCGCGGGAGCGCACACACTTGACGCGCTAGAGGTGCTGTCCTCGCCTCCGCGTTTGGCTGTGCCGAGCGCTTACCTGGCAGGGCGGTTGACCACAGCGATGCGCTGTGCCTTCACAGCGCTGCTTGATGCGCTGCGGCAGCAGGGGGCGCAAGTGCAGGAGGTGGAGCTGGCGATTGGCGATGTGGCTCAGCAGTTTGCGCCGCTGCGCGCTGAGTCGGTGATGGTGCACCGACACGTGCTGGAGTCGCAGCCGGAGGCGTTCTCTGAGCCGGTGCGGGCTGCGCTGTTGCGCGGCTACGAGTTCAGCGCGGTGCAATATCTAGCCGCCCGTCAAGCGCAGGCAGAGGTGCGCCGCGCCTTGCACGCTGCCATGGTCGAAGCCGACGCGCTACTGATGCCGGCTGCGCCTGGGGTGGCGCCACTGCTTGGCACCAGGGAGATCGCGCTCGAATCTGGGCTGTGTGAGCTGCGCGCTGCGATCGTGTCTCTCTCGCTGCCGGCAGCGTTTGCCGGCCTGCCGGCAGTAAGCGTGCCGTTTGCGCGATGGCAGGGGATGCCCCTAGGCGTGCAGGTGATCGCCCCCTTCGGTGCGGACGACGTGGCATTACGCTGCGCGGCGTGGATCGAGCGTTATGTCCCTGCCTTGCGCCTGTGAGCGCGCGCGCCACTCAGCCTCTAGCTCCGTGGTGAGCCGAAAGGCGTCGGCCTCCACTAGCCGCCAAAACCGCGAGAAGCGCGGCTGATAGGGCACAGGCGGCAGGAAAAGGGGCGGCGTGTGCAACACCACTGGCATGGATTGGCGCAGGGTCTGCACGTGCCGCCGGAAGCCGGGCGACTCGGTGGCCGTGGTGTGGATCGTGTCACAGCCATGCTGCCGCGCGAAGCTCAGCACACACTCCGGCACAGCTCCGCGAAAGATGGCAGTCGGCGCAACGCGGCTGGCAAAAGCCTCCTCCACGCACTCGTAAATGAACATCAGCCGCTTGAAGCTCAAGCCCAAGCGGCGCAACAGCGGCTCATCGAAGACAAACACAGCCGGCGCGTCAGGGTTAGCCGCGAGCGCCGGGTCTTCTGGGCGCAAGGAATCGCCATGCAGCCACACGCAAGGGCGAGCCTGGCTCATGCACTCCTAGCATAGCGAGGTCGGTCAGGGCAAGCGGCGCGCACTCAGCCAGCGCCAAAGTGCTGTGGCCAGTTGCGGCGCACCCACTCCAACGCGCGCAGCAGCGGATCCTGTGATTGCTGGGCAACCACGCTGGCGCGGCAACGGTCAAAAAGCTCAAACAGTGTATCAGCGTGCACACCGCCGGCTGTGCCGATCACCACAATCTGCGTGCGTGGTGTTCGCTCGCCCCATGCTTCATCCAGCGTGAGCTGTGCCCGGCGCCCTACCACGTGCAGGAGCGCTTTCTGGTGCGGATGTTGGCTCAGGTTCACGATTCCTTTGGCGCGAAAGATGGTGGTCGGCAGCGCGTCCACCGCATCAGCGAGCGCCTCGTGATCGAGTGGCTCTTCTGTCACGTAGCACCACGTCTCAAAGACGCGATCGTGCGAGGTGTGCTCGTGCGCCGCGTGCGCGTCGCCGGCCTCATGCACGTGCGTGTGTTGAACGGCGCGCGCAGCCAGGCGCTCTGGGTTAAAGTTGCCGGCGCCGAACAGCAGCTCCACCGGCACCTGGGCAAAGCTGGTCTCCAGCACTCGTGCACGCGGCGCGATCTCGGCGATCCAAGCGCGCGCACGGGCGAGCTGATCCGGTGTGGCCAAGTCTATCTTGTTCAGCACCACGATGTCGGCTGCGGTGATTTGGTCCATTGCCAATGATTCTTGAGCGCCGCGGAGCGTTGTCACCTGCTCGGCGTCCACGATAGTGATGATGCTGTCCAGACGGAAGAGGGTTTGCAACTGGGGCAGCAGGAACGTTTGCGCCACCGCGAATGGGTCTGAGACGCCGCTGGTCTCGATGAGGATGTGCTCTGGGGGAGGCTGGCGCTGGGCTAGGTTGAGCGCCGCCATTGCCAAGTCGTCGCGGATGGTGCAACAGATGCAGCCGTTGGCCAGACTGATTGTCTCCCCTTCCACGCCAACGACCAGCTCGGTGTCGATGTTGACTGTGCCAAAGTCGTTCACCATCACGGCAAGGCGCAGGCCATGGTCGCTGCGCAAGATGCGGTTGATCAGCGATGTTTTGCCTGCGCCTAAAAAGCCGGTGAGGATAGTGACTGGGACGGGGTACTCAAGGGAAGTGCCGCTCATAGGCGCTGCCATCACCAATCACAGCTTTCGCCGCTGCATCCACAGCCGCAGCCGCTGTGATGGTGATGGTGGGGTTTGCGTGAGGCCGGCGCCTCTTTCTCAGGCAGCCCTTGGCTGACGCTGAACGATGCAAACACGCGCTCACAAGGGCGTGCCTTGCCACAATCGCACATCACTGGGGCGTCGGCTTCCGAAGCAGGTCGCAGCAGCTCAAACGTGGCGTTGCACTCTCGGCATTGATACACATACAGTGGCATGGTCTTATGAACCTCCCGTGCTACTAGTTTAGTGTATCCCGCGCATGGCAATGGTCGGAAGGCTTCAGGTGTGCGCTGCTTGCTGTGGGCGTTCTGTTAGCCCTAGGCGCTGCAACGCTTCGGCCACGCGCAGCACGGCTATGCCGTTCGCATCGAGCGCCTGTCGCAGGGCTTGTGCGCGGGTTGCAGCGCCGGGTGCATCGCTGTGTAGGCAAAGTGTTTGCGCGCGCAGTAGCACGGCGGAACCATCCTCGGCGCGCACCAATCCATCGCGCACGATGCTGAGCGCTTGCGCCACCGAGTGGGCTGCGTCCTCGATCATTGCTGCGGGCTGGTCGCGCGGGACAAGCGAGCCATCAGGGCGATAACGACGGTCGGCAAAGCCCTCGGCCAGGTAGGGCAATCCGCGCTGCTGGGCTGCTAGCGACAGGGCCGAGCCTGGAGGGCCAACCAGTGCGAATGTCTGGCCCGCAGCAAGCACAGCCTCGGCAATGGCGTCCGCATAGTCGCGGTGGATGGCAGCGTGGTTGTAGAGCGCGCCATGGGGCTTCACGTGGGTGAGCGGCACGCCTTCGCTGTGGGCGATCTCCACCAGCGCGCCGATTTGCGCTGTGACATGCGCTCGCACTTCGGCAGGGCTGAGCGGCAGTACACGACGCCCAAAGTGGTCGCGATCTGGGAAGGAGGGATGTGCGCCGGCGCTGAGGTTCAGCGCGCGGCACAGGCGCAGCGTGGCGCGCATGGTGTTTGCGTCGCCAGCATGGCCGCCACAAGCGATATTGGCTGCGCTCATCCAGCGCAGGATGGCCGCGTCGTCGGCGCCTTCGCCACAATCGCAGTTGAGCACGATCCAGCTCATGACCAGCGCTCTTGAGCTGTCCTCACAGCGAGACGCTAGGAGTCAGCGGTTGCCGCTGGCCAGCGCCAGCACGCGCTCCTGGGTAGCCTCCTCGCGCGAGAGTTCGCCCACCAGCCGGCCTTCGCTCATCACCAGCACGCGATCGCTCATGGCCAACACCTCCGGCAGCTCGGAGGAGATCAGCAGGATGGCCATGCCGCGGTGCGCCAGCTCGTCAATTAGGGCGTGAATCTCGGCCTTGGCACCCACGTCTATGCCGCGCGTCGGTTCGTCGAGCAGCAACACCTTGAGGTTGGCAGCCAGCCACTTGGCCAGCACCACTTTCTGCTGGTTACCGCCGGAGAGTGAGCCGACGATCAGATCGGTGCGCGGTGGGCGCACTTGCAGCTCGCGCACGTAGCGCTGGGCGGTGCGCTCCACCTCTGGCCAGCTGATGAACTGCCCGCCGCGCGCCAGTTGGCGCAGCACGGTGAGCGCGGCGTTGTCGCGCACGGTCATGCCCAGCACCAGCCCCTGCACTTTGCGGTCCTCGGGCACGTAGCCGATGCCCAGCCGGCGCGCGTCCTGCGGCGAGCGGATGCGCACAGGGCGGCCGTTCAGCCGGATGATGCCACTGTCCAGTCGGTCGGCGCCGAAGATGGCCCGCGCCACCTCTGTGCGCCCAGAGCCGACCAGCCCGGCCAGTCCCACCACCTCGCCGGCGCGGATGCAAAAGGAGATGTCCTCGATCACGCCGCGCCGCGCCAGGCCCTCTACTTCTAGCACTACCTCGCCCGGCTGGGCCGGCCGCTTGGGGTAGAGGTTCTCGATCGGGCGACCCACCATCATGGCGATCAGGCGCGCGTCGCTGGCCTCGGCAATCGGCAACTCGCCGGCATTTTGGCCGTCGCGCAGCACCACAACGCGATCGCAGAGGGCGCGCACCTCGTTTAGGCGGTGCGAGACGAACACCACGCCCAGGCCGCGCGCCTTCAGCCGCCGGACGATCTCGAAGAGGTGTTCCACCTCCTCGTCCGGCAGTGCCGAGGTTGGCTCGTCCATCACGATCAGCCGGGCGTCGAACGCTAGCGCTTTGGCGATCTCGGTGAGCTGCTGAAAGGCGACCGACAGCTCGCCGACTTTGCGGCGCGGGTCCAGCCCGACGATGCCGAGCTGCTCAAAGAGCGCCTGCGTCTCCCGCTCGCGGCGGGCGCGGTCAGCGAAGCCCAGCTTGCCCAGCAGCCCGCTCATGCGTTGCGGCCGATGCAAAAAGACGTTCTCGGCGACGGTTTGGTTCGGCGTAAGGTTCAGCTCCTGGTAAATGACAGCGACGCCTAGCCGTTGCGCGTCCTGCGGGTTGTGGATGGCGACCGACCGGCCGTCCATGAGGATGTCGCCCTGGTCGCGCGTGTGCACGCCGGCCAGGATTTTGATGAGCGTGGATTTGCCGGCGCCGTTCTCGCCTAGTAACCCCACCACTTCGCCGCGGTCCACAGCGAAGTGCACGTTGTCCAGCGCCTGGGTGCCGCCGAAGCGCTTGCTGATGCCGCGCATCTCCAAGAGCATGGCCATGGATGGTGATTGTAGGCCAGGGGCGGCAAGCAGCAAGAGTGAGGTTCAGACATACGCTGGACATGAGCTGAGAGTGAACATCTACATCTTCGTGAGATACCGAGGATGGCCTGAAAACACTGGTAGGGGGTTCCCAGCGTAAGTCTATTCTATGTCTCAACCTCAGCTCAGGGCCGCTTCAGTTGGCCTTTGGAACCAAACGGTAGATTGGCCCGGACGGTTGAATCTCGAAGTGTTGGCCGATGCCTTCCAGATCGTAGTAGCGGTCTACGTTGGCTAGGAAGAGATGCAGGTGGTCGCGGTATTGGAGAATCGTCGCCACTTGATCAACGGACAACATCACCAGCTCAACATCTGGTCGAACGCCCTCCACCTCCTTGAGGTAACGGATGATGGACCAGATGCTGAAGTCGGCGAAGAGAATGCTATCCTGCGGCAAAGCATCCAGGATGGATTGGCCATACTGTCGGGCACCAGTTTCGTGCTGCTTCCAGGGCGAGAGAAAGTAGGTTAAGGTGTCGCGTCCTGGCAAAGACCGCAGGCCAACAATCCTATCGAAGTCAAACAGGCGAGCTACCGAGGGGGCTAATGCATAAACTAAAACCGGCAGACCAACCGTGAGTGAAACTATGCCGGCAACTGCCCATTTCTGGTTCTTCAAGCGGCTCCACAACCCCGAAGAGCCCACACCGATCCAGATGGCGAAAACGACATACGTCTGCAGGTAGTAGGGCAAATGCCACCAGTATGCGCTGGTGACTCTTGGATCAATGGCAGCGAGCAGAAAAAGCACATTACCCAGCGTGGCCAGCCCTAACATCCACGCCTCCGCGCGAGCTTGTTGAGCCAGACCTCGCGCGCCCAAAAGGCCAAGGACAAAGGTGGCGGGAAACTGATAGAGCAGCATCGCGATGCCGATGCCAATTCCCAGCAGCAGTGCTTGAGGATGTGTGATGATGAATCCCACGCCGCCTAGGAAGGCAAGCACGGTTCCCGATGTGTTGCCGCTGGTTCCTGCAAGGACCTGTGGCAGCACGTAGAGCGAGGCGCCCAAAGCCCACAGGATGGCGGCCAAACCTAACTCTCTCACTAAGCCCAGTTCCGTTCGCCGCTGTCGAGCCTGGAGAAGGATATAGGCGAGAAATCCTGCCGCTGCAGTCAGCATGACAATATGGCTGAGCAAGCTCAGTCCGAATAGGAAGGCAAATCCCCATAAGTAGCCGCTTTGTTTTTTCTCTCCCCACAGGAGGAGCAGATAAATGCAAGCAAGCAGGAGCAGCGCGTTGAGGGAATACACCTTAGCCACCACTGCATAAGACCAGAAGGTGTGGGAGACGGCTAATGCAGCGGTCGCCAGCAGCGCGGCGCTGTTTGACTTCGTGAGCCGCCGTGTGATGAGGAACGTCAGCGCCAGTGCTCCTGCTGCGAAGACTGCGGCTGATAAGTTGGCCCGCCACGCAACGGTGCGAATGGGCAGCCAAGTGAAAGGATGGGCCAATATGACCCACAACGGATGCCCAAGGATGCCATCTTCTGTTCGAAGCTCCAACAGGTAGGCTTCTGCTTGGTACCGGGCAAAATCGCCGCCGCCCCATAGTACATCAGGCGCAAGGGTGAGAGCATATAGCGCTAAACCTAATAGGAAAATGGCGACAGGCCAGACCGCTGCGCGCGAACTCAGCTTTTGCGGGGGGCTTATTTGCATAGCGGCGCAAGTATATCGTCCTTGCTGCGAGTGGCTCAGCGGGCCGAAGGCGCATCAGGGCCGGCTACGACGTCGCCACAGGCGCGGCAAGCAGCAAGAGTGCCGGCTTACTCCATCTGCTCTCCATCTGCTCGCCCTTGACTCCGGCGTCGCTCTGTCGCTGTGTCTCGCCCACTCTCCAACTCCGCCCCATCGCCCTGTCAATTTCCAATGAGGCTTAGCCAAGGGGCTCCACCCTGAAATGCAGCGATGGCTTGACCATTTTCGCCTTTCGCCTGTGGCACCTTCCCCATCGTGCCTCGCGCTATGGCTTCACCCTCTCGGTTGCTTAGGTCTTGCGCGATTTTGAGCGACTGCCGATAGAGTCGCGCCGCCTTGTCCAGGTCGCTGTCTACGTGCAGGATGTCAGCCATCTCGCGCAGCGCGGCAGCCTTCTTGCCCTTCCTCGCTCTGCCGCTTCTCAGCACCGGAGAAGGTTCAAAGACAGTAGCGCTAACTTTTGGTATTCTCCCCTCACGTGCGCGAGTTCGGGCTGATGCTGGCGATGGAACTGGCCGCGCTGATCTTGCTGCTGGGCATTGGCATAGCCGCGTTGGTGATGCATCTTTCCCGTCGCCATACTTCGCGGCGCGCGCTCCAAGCCCGCTTGCGCGAGCTGCAACTGCTTAGCGACGCAGTCAACCGCCTCGCCTCCGCAGCCTTGGACGAGGACGCGCTGATCCAGTTGGTGTATGAATGCGCCGGCCAAATGATGGACGTCAGCAACTTCCAGCTCGGGCTGTTCGAGGACGACCATTATGTTGTTCGCCTGCATTACGTCGCCGGCGTTCGACAAGCACAGAGTCGCTTTAACCTCTCCGAGTCTGGCGGCATTGTTGGTTGGCTGCGGGAGAGCGCCCAACCGCTGTTGGTGCGCGACTTTCAGGTGGAGATGGATCGTTTGCCGGCGCGCCCTCGCTACGAAAACCCGCATCCACCACGCTCCGCAGTGTTTGTGCCGATGGTGGCGCGCGATCAAGTCATCGGTGCGCTGATCTTGCAAAGCCACCACGTCGGTGCCTATGACGAGTCGCATCTGCGGCTGCTCAGCATCATCGCCAACCAGGCAGCAGCCACCATCCAGAATGCCAGGGCGCTGCAACGGGAGCGGCAGCGCGCGCATCAAATGGCGTTGGTGAGTGAGGTGGCGCAAGCCACCGCTGCGCTGTTTGACCGGCGCACGCTGCTGCCGCAGTTGGTCGAGTCGGTCCGCCGGGCCTTCCATTGTGAGTTTGTGAGCATCTTGCTTTTGGACGAGTTCGACCGCCAACTGGTGTGCCAAGCTGCCACGCAGCCCGAATTGATCGGTCAGCGATACCCAGTTGGCACAGGTTTGGTTGGGAAGTGCGTCGCCGCTGGTCAGGTGAGCTCAGCAGACGAAGCTGGACCGGCTGCTGGTGCACACGCCCGCAGCGAAGTGGCGTTGCCCCTGTGCATCGGAGAGCGGGTGATCGGCGTGCTGCACCTGCGAGCCGCGCAGCCGGGGGCGTTTCGGGAAAGCCAATACCTGGAGACGCTGGCACAGCAAGTGGCAATCGCGATTGAAGAGGCGCGCCTGTATGAGCAATTGCTGGAGCGCCGTCAACTTGAGCAGGAGCTGAACTTCGCGCGCGAGATCCAAACCAGTTTCCTGCCCCGTCATTCGCCGAGTCTGGAGGGTTGGAGCATTTGCAGCTACTGGAAGGTGGCACGTCACGTAGGGGGCGACTTCTACGACTATCTGAGCCTGCCCAGCGGAGAGTTGGGCGTGGTGATCGCCGATGTGGTGGGCAAGGGCGTGCCGGCAGCGTTGTTCATGGTGATGGCGCGCACGCTCATGCGCGCTGCTGCGATCAGCCCACGCACGCCGGCGCAAGCGCTGGAGCGCGTGAACCAGTTGATCCGCAGTGACTCGTCAGCGGACTTGTTTGTCACCGTCCTCTACGCCCAGATCAATCCCCGCAGCGGGACAGTGCGCCTCAGCAGCGCCGGACATAATCCGCCGCTCCATTGCGACGCGCTCGGCAACGTGACAGTGTGCCGGCTGCGTGGCATCGCGCTTGGCGTGGCTGAATCGGTGACGCTAGAGGAGCACACGCTTCAGTTGTGCCCCGGAGACGTGTTGCTGCTTTACACCGACGGCTTAATTGACGCGCTAAACCCCCAAGGTGATCGGTTTGGCTTGGAGCGCTTGATGCAAGCCCTAAGCCGGCATCATGCACTCAGCGCCGAAGGCATCGCTCAGGCGTTGCGCAGCGAGGTGGATGCTTTTGTCGCGGATGAGCCGCTGTTTGATGACGAGACCTTTATCGTGATCAAGCGCCACGCGGACGTTTCCACCACTGCTGTATCAACCGCCTGAATGCGGCTTCGTCTAAGGCCAAGAGCGCTAGGGCGAGGCTGAGCAGCCCCGCCCCCAGCAGTGATGCTGGGCTTAGCCGCTCGCCGAGCAGCAGCGCTGCCAATGTAGTGGAGGTCAGTGGCTCTGCCAGCGAGATCACGCTGGCAACAGTGGCTGGGGTGCGCCTCATCCCCTGCAGGAAAAGCGCGTAGCCCAGTGCGGTCGGCACGAGGCCAAGATACACCAGCAGCGCCCAGCCTAACGGTGGATAGCTAAGGCGCAGGCCGAAGGTCACTGCTGCGATCAGGCTGAGGAGCGCGCCGATCGTGAAGCCGATAGCGATTGGCTGAAGCGGGTGGTAACGCGGTGCGACACTGCGGCTGATTAGCGTCACCAGAGCATACGAAAGGGCCGAGCCAAGCGCCAGTGCCGCTCCTTGAAGCGCCGGTGCAGCAGCCCTGGCGTCCACACCCAATCCGACCAGCAAGGCCGTGCCGCCGAGAGCAAGCGCCATTGCCAAGCCGATTTGGCGGGTGAGCTGCTCGCCTAAGAAGAGCGCTGAGAGCGCTGCTACCATCAGCGGGGCAGTGCATAGCGTGATTAGCACGGCGATAGTCACGCCAGCGCGTTCCACAGCCGCCATGTAGAACACTTGGTAGGCCGACATTGCCCCGCCGAGCGCCACCATGCGCGCTACATCGTCACGACGCACCCTCCAACTTCGTATGCCGAACAGCCACGCACTCAACCACAACGCTGGCACGGAGAATGCCATCCGAAAGAACCCCAGCGAGGCCGGGTTCGTATCTGCAATGCCGTACATCCAGCGCGTGATCACGCCGACTGTGCCCCATAGACACGCAGCTAAGCAGACCAGCGAGAAGGCAACGATGCGGGTCGGTCCTAACGATTGAAGCTGGGATGTGTGTACCATGCTGCTCAGGTGTAGCTTGCACGCCGCGGTATGCACAGGGCCGGCGGATGGATGAAGTCAGCGGTCCACAATGGCCAAGTCGCGCGTGTCGCCCTTGCACACGAGGCCACTGGCGATCATCCAGCCGGTAACGCCGTTCTGACCTGTGCCGTACAGCCATGAGGCATCCTCGTTGCGCCCTTTGGCGCGGAAGGTGTTGCCAGCGGGGAGGGCGCCCAGCAGCCGCTCACTGCGTGATGGACCGCGCCGTATGTTCACCGGTGTGCCAGGTGTGACAGTACAGGTCAGCTCGACCACCACGCCATAAACAGTTGTCGGTGTGGGCTGGGGGGTAAAGGTTGGAGTAGGGCTGGGTTGAGGCTCTGTTTGCGACGGCGGGATACCCGCTGCCGGTGTGAGGAGACCGGCTTCGGTGGGGAAGGTCTCTAATGGTGTGGGGGTAGGCAGTGTAGCAGTGACTTCTGGGGGAGCGGAGCTGGTTGGCTTCGAGAGAGGCGGGAAGGTTGAAAGTGGCCTTTGGGCAGCTTGAGCAGCGGTGAAGGTGGGCGTAGCTGTTGCTTGAGCGATCGCCAACGGCGTGGGTGTGGCAATGGCCTTCACCAACACATTGGGCTCGGCAGGCTTCAGCTCCACCACCGGCACGCTACAGCCAATTTGTGCTTTCGCCGACGGCACCCAGCCGAATCGTGCATCGCGATTCCAGCCAAGCACCCACTGCCGATTGCGCGTGCGGCCATACACTGTAATCACCTCGCCCTGCGCCAGTTCAGCCACTGGCATAGCCTGGGCCTCGGGCAGCAGCCGCATGACGGTGGGGCTACGGATGATGCAGCGCGCGTAGATGGGTGGCAAGTCTGGCGTTGGTGTTGGCGGCAGCGGGGTAGAGGTTGGGGTCACAGCAGGTTGGTATACAAGGTTGGCTGCGGAGCTGGGCTTGTTAGCGCGTGATGCGGTTTGCGTTGCTTCAGCCTCCTGGGTAGCTTCTGCCGCGCGGGTGAGCAGCCGTTCCGCAGCCTTGTTTGCCTCTTCTGGGTTCACAGAGCCGCATGCGGTAATCAGCCACAGGGACGCGATGAAGGCGATGGGTGAAAGAGCAGACCTTGACAAACGTTGCATGTCGTTCCTCGCTCGATACCTGAAGCCAGAGTGTACTGCTGTTTAGCTGCCTTGCAGGCTGTAAAGGAGCGTGCGATACTTTTGGACGCTTGGCAAACAGGTTGATACACCGCTACGCCGAATGGATTGTGCTGACGCTCGTGGCGCTCAATTTCGCCCTGAGCCTGGCCGCACTATCGTTGCGCATCCCTTGGCTAGATGAGAGCTTCACGGTGCTGCGAATCTGGGAAAGCTGGGATGTTCAGCTTGTCGGCAAATTGACGCGCCAATGGTCCGTGAACACAACTGATATCCAGCCGCCGCTGTACTTCGCGTTGCTCAAGCTGTGGGGGGAGTGGGTGGGAACGGATGTGTTCTTGCTACGCTTCATCTCTGTGGCCAGCATCACTGCAACAGTGTCGCTATCCTGGGCGGGCGCGCGATGCTTGTTTGACAAGACAACAGGCTTGTTTGCAGCACTACTGGCGAGCATCTCTCCTGCCTACTTGTGGGTGGCAGGGGAGATTCGCATGTATGCCTTTGTGGTGGCAATCGCTGGAGCGTGGTTTTACCTTACAGCGTTGTTGCTTACGTCGAAGCAACCGTTCCTAATATTGCCGGCCTGGCTGCTTGTCGCCGCTCTTGCATTGGCCTCGCACTATGCGCTAGTGGTGGTGTTGCCTGCTCATGGGCTAGCAGCCTTAGCTATGCTCATGCCCCGCCGGTCGCACTCTTGGCTCGAACGGCGGGCATCGGCACTCATCTCGCTGGGCGCGCTGGTGTTGGTTTCGCTCCTTGCGCTTGGGTTGGCAATTCCACTGCTGCCCGTTGCGAAATATGTGGCCTCGGTCTTGCTGCGAGGCAGCAGCGCTATTGGGCCTCTTGACGCAATCGCTTTTGTCAAAGAGATTGGTGATGCAATCCTGTTTGGCCTTGCTGCTACCGACCCAACGGGGGGGGCGCTGAGCGTCTTGCTCTTCGTTTCAGCGGGGAGCAGTTTGTTCTTGTTTGTAAACAACCTGCTGAAGCGCGTTTGGCTAGCACTCTGTGTTGCCGGCCCAGTGATAGGGTTGCTGAGTGTGTCAAGCTTTACCACACACCGACCATCGTTTCGCTACGTGATCGCTGTGGTGCTGCCGCTGCATATCGTGGCAGCGCGTGTGCTAGCGCAGTGGCTGATCGTGCGTGGACAGGGTTACGCGGCTTTGGTGCGGCGCGCTTTAGGGCTGCTCGGTGTTGTTGCAATATTAGGTAGCCCGCTGTGGGGACTCAACATCATGTTTGCGCCAACGCCGACTCGCCAGGACGATTGGGGCGGACTCACCGATTTCTTGCGCCGCGAGTGGCAGCCGGGCGATGCCACTATGCTCAACCTGGACAGCCCTGAATCAGTGCTGTCGCAGTATTTGGCTGAAACGTCCTTGCCGTTGTTGGTCGGCCTTAAGTGGACTGGAATGCCTCGGGACAAAGCGCGAGAGTTACTCCACAACCGCTTCGCGCGCATCTGGTTGCTCAACACCGGCGGGGACAATAGCTTCCTCAGCGCCGAACTGCGTGATTTGTTGTCTCCATACCTGCTCGGCAGGCAAGTGAATTTCCCGGCTCGCACGACGATTTTGGACCTGCGCGAATATTGGCTCAAGCCGCCATTTGTGGCGGCAATGCCCAGCAACGCCATCTCAGTGCAGGGAGTGGATGGGAAGACCTCCATCGTTGGCGTGGAAATTCTGCCCGGCAACCCTTATCACCCAGAAGGCAACTTTAGGTTGCGCTTGTATTGGCAGCCGGGAGAGTCAAAGCTGGTCAACCGCTTGGATGCCAGGCTCATCAACAACGCAGAGACGTGGCTCTTGTGGAGCGGCGATGCATTGCCTTGGCCGCTGCCAGCAGAGTGGAAAGGTCCACTTTTGGCAACCACCTACGCCGTGCCGGTGCCGCCTGGGTTACCGCATCAGCCCTATGAGCTGCGCCTAACGTTGCGCAGTGGTGTGGAGAAGCTTGAGATAACGCAAGAAGCAACAGTAAGAGTGTCGCAGGATAGCGTTGCTTGTTGCATCCGCCGGACCTGGCCCGAGCTTCCCTCAGTATGGCGACGCGCAGACGTGACCCTCAACCGTGCCGAGTTCCCTGCCAGCGTGCGGCGTGGGGAGACGCTGCCGGTTGTGCTCACCTGGACGCCGCGTCGTGTGCTATCGAACTGGGAGTCTGTGCTGGAGCTGTTGCCGTCGCCCTTCCATGGGCTGCCCGGCTCGCCGATACCGCCTCTTGTGGTGCGGCGATCGGCAGGTAGTGCTGATGCTTCGCCGTCAACATGGCCGGTGGGTGAGCCAACGCGCGATCAGTATGCCTTGCCGATCCCATTCGACACGCCGGCGGGGTGGTACGTGCTTCGCTTGCGCAGAGAGGGGGCGGAGCCGTTTGACCGCGAGTCGCTCACGCTGGGGCTTGTGCAGGTGAGCGACTATCCGCGCACCCCTATCCCCCGCAATTTCCAGCGGCCGGTGCGTGCCAACGTGGGAGATCTCATCCTGCTCGGTCTGTCGCTGCCAGAGGACGTGAAGCCGGGCTCAACTATCGAGGTGCAGACCTGCTGGGAGGTAGCGCGGCAGCCCAAGCGCGATGGGCGCATCTTTGTGCATCTCTACGATGCTGAAGGGAGACTCATCGCTCAGGATGACGACGCGCCGTTCAACGGACAGCGCTCGACGCTCTCCTTCCAAGCTGGCGATGGCATCGTTCAAGTGCATCGCCTCACTTTGCCCCCAGACCTGCCGGCGGGCCGCTACGTCCTGCGCGGCGGTGTGTATGACAGCTCAGGCGAGATGGAGCGCTGGCCGGCACTTCAAGATGGACAACCGGCGCTGCACAACTTGGTCAGCTTGGGCGAGCTGGTGATCCGTTGATGCTGTTTGGGCGGGCGTGGCTTTGGGGCAAGCTGAAGTAGAACTTGCTGCCGTGTTTGCCGTCGCTTTCTACCCAGATGCGCCCGCCGTGCGCTTCCACAATCGCCCGGGTCAAGTACAGGCCCAGCCCTGTGCCGGGCTTGCCCTCCTGAACAGCAGCAGGGGAGCGGTAAAAGCGGTCGAAGATGCGAGCTTGCTCATCGGGAGGAATGCCCGGCCCTTCATCAGCAACATACACGACCACCTCGTTCGAGGTGGTGTAGCCATCCACTAAGATGGTGCTGCCTGCCGGTGAGTACTTCACTGCATTTGAAAGCAGGTTGTTGATCACCTGGTTGATGCGTGCCTCATCGGCCAGCACCAGCGGTAGATCATGTCGCAGCCTGACGATGAACCGATGCGAAGGATGTTGCAGCTCCCACTTCCTCACAGCGCGCGTCACCAGCTCATCCAAATCCAGCTCTACGGGGGTCAATTTGAAGCTGCCCGCCTGTGCGCGCGACGCGCTTAGCAAGTTGTCAATCAGCTCGGCGAGGTGGTCAGCTTCCTCACTAATCACTGCGAGACCATCGCGGATGGTTTGTTCATCCCAGCGCGCGTCCTGTCGCCGCAGCGTATCGGCGTAACCCTTGATCAGCGCGACGGGCGTCTTCAACTCGTGAGAGATGGCGGAGATGAACGTGTTCTTCATCTCCTCTGCCACGCGAAATCGCGTTAGGTCGTGGATATGGGCGATGATGTTGAGCAAGCGGCCTTGACGGTTGAAGAGCGCGACGAAAGCGACTTCCACACTCAACAGTTGCCCATCAGCGCGCTGCAGGTCGCACTCCAGCACCAACGGCTTGTCTGAACCAACGATGGGCCAACCACCGGCTTCTGCTTCCTCCAGCGTGAGGCCACTGCGTTTGTTCTTCAGCTTCACCACTGATTCAAAAGTTTGCCCCTTGGCCTGGGCTTGATCAATGCCGGTGAGGCGGGATATAGCCTGGTTGAAGGACAAGATGCGGTGTTGAGCGTCCATGATGACCAAGCCTTCTGCGCTGTGTTGAAGGATGGACTCTAGCCGTTGTTGTTCTTGGGTGAGCCGTTCATACAGTCGGGCGTTCTTCACCGCGATCGCTGCTTGGTCCGCGAATGCCTGCAGGATGAGGCGGTCATTCGCGCTAAAGCTGCCACCGCGGGTGCGGAAGACATAAATGGCGCCGAGGAATTGGTCTGCCTCTGCAAGGGGCAGCGAGACTACTTGCCAGTAACCAAGGCCAAACTCGCGCGCGATAGCGACAAGCTCCTCCTCTAACACCCGCATGGCGCGCCGCGCGGTGGGTGCGCGCTTCATGCGCGCCACCAGCAGGTCCAGCACTGGTTGAGGAATAGCGTAGGCTTGGCGAATTTGGTAGCTGCCATCTGGCTCGACCAGTGCGATTAGAGCGAATTGGCTGTCAAGGATATCCGCAGCGAAGCGCAAGATCAGCTGCAGCACCTCGTTCAGGTTCAGCTGGGCGGTGAGCGCGCGCCCGATCTCCAGCAGATAGTCGCGCTGGCGAATGCGGTAGTCTGGCAGCATGTGAGCTGAGGATATACTACTATTCAAGAGCTGAGGTCTAACACAAGGCTAATGCGCTCGTGCTAGGCTGGTGCTCACAGTGCATAGCAGCGCCGTCGTCTGCTAAGGAATGACAAGATGATGCCGAAGAGCGTGAGAAATAACCTCCTTCCTATCTTGATTATTGCGCTGGTGATCGGGTATGCCGTGATGAACTTTGCTGGCACTGCCCGCCGCTCAGAAAGCGCAGACCTTTCCACCCTGGTGCGTGAGATTAATGAAGGACGCATTAGTGCTCTGGTTGTCTCAGCAGATGGCACTGCCATCCGCGCCCTTCGCAAGGACAGCGCCGTGCCCTTCGTGGTCAACAAAGAAACCGAGATAGACGCTGTCCGCCTGCTCCAGAGCCTCGGCGTCAAGCAAGAGGCGCTGACCAATCTCACCCTCTCCGTGGAAGCAGTGCCGTTGCTGACACAGGTATCTGGCATTTTGCTGTATTTGCTGCCGGTCTTGTTGATCGGGGCGTTCTTCTTGTTCACGATGCGCCGTGCACAGAGTGGTGCCGACCAGGCCTTCTCCTTCGGGCGCAGCCGCGCGCGCCGCATGACTGCTGAAAACCCCGTCGTCACCTTCGCTGATGTCGCCGGCTGCGATGAGGCCAAGATGGAGCTGGTGGAGGTGGTGGAGTTCCTGAAGAACCCAGAGAAGTTCATCCAGCTTGGCGCGCGCATCCCGAAAGGCGTATTGCTGGTTGGACCGCCTGGCTCTGGCAAAACACTGCTGGCAAAGGCAGTGGCCGGCGAGGCGGGTGTGCCGTTCTTCAGCCTGTCAGGCTCGGAGTTCGTTGAGCTTTTCGTCGGCGTTGGCGCTAGCCGCGTGCGCGACCTCTTCGATCAAGCTAAGAAAGCAGCCCCTTGCATCGTCTTCATTGATGAGATCGATGCAGTGGGACGCCAGCGCGGCGCCGGCTTAGGCGGTGGCAACGACGAGCGCGAACAGACGCTCAACCAGATGCTGGTGGAAATGGACGGCTTCAACACCGACACCAACGTTATCGTGATCGCTGCCACGAACCGGCCTGATATTCTTGACCCTGCCCTGCTTCGCCCCGGTCGCTTCGACCGTCGAGTAGTGGTGGATGCGCCAGACCTGCGCGGCCGTGAAGCGATTCTGCGCGTGCACACGCGCGGCAAACCGCTCGCCAAAGATGTGGACTTGAACATGATCGCCCGCCAAACGCCTGGCTTCACTGGCGCAGACCTAGAAAACCTGGTCAACGAGGCGGCTATTCTGACTGCCCGTGCGAGTCGCAAAGAGATCACCCAGCTTGATCTCCAAAATGCCATCGAGAAAGTTGCGCTCGGCCCGGAGCGGCGTAGCCGATTGATGACGCCGCGCGACAAGGAGATTACCGCCTATCACGAGGCTGGTCATGCTGTAGCTGCGGCGTTGACGCCCGAGGCAGGTGTGAGCGTGCAGAAGGTGACCATCGTGCCGCGTGGTCAGGCTGGCGGCGTCACCTGGTTCGCCCCAGAGAACGAAGACATGATCGGTTCGCGCACCAAACGCGCGCTCGAGGCAAACTTGGTATACATGCTGGCCGGCCGCGCAGCCGAGGAGGTGGTCTTCGGTGATGTGACGGTGGGGGCTATCAACGACCTGGACCGTGCTTCTAACTTGGCGCGCAACATGGTGCGCGCTTACGGCATGAGTGATGAAATTGGCCCTGTCTCCTACGGGGAACGCAGCGACCTCATCTTCCTAGGCCGTGAGATCGCGGAGGGTCGTAACTACAGCGAGATGATCGCTGAGAAGATCGATCTGGAAGTGAATCGGCTGATCCGTGGCGCCTACGAGCGCGCCAAGAAGCTGCTCACCGAGCACCGCGACAAGCTCGACGCTGTGGCGAGGGCGCTGCTCGACCGCGAGACGTTGGACGCAGAACAGTTTTGCCAGATCATGGGCTTGCCAGAGCCCTCTCAGTCGCCAAATAGCTTATCGCCTGTCGCTGCTTAGGCAGATACAGATACTACTCATAAAGGGTCGCAGCAACCGGAAGTTGCTGCGACCTTTTTTATCCACCACAAGCGTTGTTGCTACACTGATTGGTGTGCTTCGTCGTGCTCCCTTTGCGGCTCTCCTTGCAGCCCTGAGCGTGGGGATTTGGGCGGCAGCAAATTGGTATGTCCCTGTTTGGCAGGGCGCTCTGATTGTCGCTTTAGCGGCAGTTGGTTGGTGGCTCGGGCGCATAGGAGGCGTCCG
Source organism: uncultured Anaerolineae bacterium (assembly GCA_938028725.1). Lineage (GTDB taxonomy): Bacteria > Chloroflexota > Anaerolineae > J036 > Brachytrichaceae > CALIMH01. The sequence continues at coordinate 153,401 of CALIMH010000001.1, forward strand.
AGCGGAGAGCCTTTGGTTGCCAGTGATTGCTGGTGTGGCTGGCTTTGGCATAGCTCGCTACGCTGCCGACAGTGTGCTGGAGGAGGCGCGCGCTTTGGCCCGACATCATGGCCAATTTGTGCAGCTAAAGGGGGCGGTGGCCGCTGAGCCAGATGTGCGCCCGGAGCGCGTCCAATTGAACATACGACCCCACTGGATTAAGGTCAGTGAGGGCAGCATGATCACCCAGACGCGCGGCTTGATCCTGGTGCGCGTTCTGACAACCACGCTGAGATACGGCGACGTGGTGGAGGTGGGCGGCATACTGGGAGCGCCACCGCGTCTAGCGACTTTCGACTACCGCCTGTATCTCGCTCGGCGCGACGTGCTGGCGTGGATTGCGCGCCCAGCGTCTGTTCGGCCAGTCGGCGAGTGGGACGGCAACCCATTGCTGGCAGCGCTGCTTAAGGTGCGCGACCGCGTGCGCAAGTCCATCTGCGATGTCTGCTTACCGGCTTCCGCCGTGCTCACCGGCATTTTGATCGGCGATGAGAGTTTCATCCCTCCCGATCTGGTTGAGGACTTTCGCCGCACCGGCACTTCTCACATTGTTGCTATCTCCGGTTTCAACGTCAGCATCGTGATCGCTGTAGTGGTGGCGCTGCTCAGCCGGGTGCTCAATCGCCGCCAGGTGGCGCTGGTGGCTTTGCCGGCGGTAGCAGTGTATGTGGTTTTCGTGGGCGCTTCTGCATCAGTGGTTCGGGCTGGCGTTATGGCCGGAATTGCCCTTGTTGGCATGGCGCTCTATCGGCAAGGCTTCACCTTGAACACACTCTGCGCCGCGGCAACCCTCATCCTCGCCTTCGAGCCACAGATGCTTTTTGACGTTGGCTTCCAGCTCAGCTTTGCGGCTACGCTAGGTTTGGTGTTGTTTGCCGACCGGCTCTCGCGGCCATCGCGCTTGTTCTGGGAACGGCACATTCACCCCCCGCGCGTGCGGCAGGCCGTCAATTTCCTGGCTGATGGAGGACTGGTGACACTGGCAGCTCAAGCGACCACACTGCCATTGCTGATGGCATATTTCGGCCAGATACCGCTCACCTCAATTCTTGTGAACGTGCTCATTCTGCCGTTGCAGCCGCCCATCATGATCCTAGGTTCGCTTGGTGCGGCCGTGGCAACGCTGCTTCCCGCGGTGCGTGGTGTGGCGCTCTTCTTGCCGTGCAAGCTGATGGAGATCAGCACCCTCATCATCCGCTGGGGGAGCGGCTGGGCGGTGATGCTGCCGGCTTACCAGGTGGGCCAAGCTGGTTTTGTCGCGTACTACGCGGTGTTGCTGGGTGCGCTGTGGTGGTTAGAGCAACCTCGCGCGGTGCGCAGTTGGGCGCTCTGGTCGCTGCGCCTCAATGCCAAGCGTTGGGCTGCTGTGGCGGGTGTCCTCGTCACGCTAGTTGTCGCCATGGTTTACTGGTTCCAGCGGCCTGACGGCAAGCTGCGCGTGACTTTCGCCGGCGCAAGTGCTCTTCTGAGCACCCCGTCTGGACACACGGTGCTGTTCGTAGGCGGCGGACCACTGCTAGATGTCCTGCAGCGCGCCATGCCCGCCTGGGACTCGGCGATCGAGCTGATGGTGATGCCAACGGCAGAGGATAGCCTCAAACGCGACGCGCTGGAGGTGTTGCGCCGTTACCGCGCCCAACACCTAATTTTGCCGCCCGACCCCCCGCCCGACCCTGAAGCATCACCGGCCGATGCAGCCTGGCGCGCAGAGTGGGAGGAGACGTTGCGTGAGCGTGTGATGCGCGTGGAAAGATTGGTCACAGATGCGTCAATCGTTGTTGACAATGTGCCCATCACCGTTGTGCTGCGCCGCCCACGCAGTGGAGCGCAGGCACTAGGGCTGAACGTGCACTATGGCGCGATGCGGCTTGAGATCGCCGGCGACTACACCCCAATCGCATTGCAGGCCGGCTTGACCGACCTGTTTATCTCGCCGCGTGCGCTGCCGCGGCGGCTGGCCGCGCAGCTCTCCGTGCAGCGCGTGATTTGGGCTGACCGAGGTGGCGCTCCGCCGGAACTTGTCGGCGTCGGACAGTCCATCTGGTTGCGCCGGCGTGACGAGGCCCAGCTCATCGTGGGCACAGATGGTAAGGCACGGCTAGCTGTGCGCTGATCGCTGAAGTGGGGCAGAGTATCATTGGTGCAGCAACTTCACCCCCAAGCGAGATCGCATGGCTTTAACGAACCTTCAGACTTACGCGCAGGAGGCTGCGCAATTTGTTCGGTCGCGTTCACCTTCTGGCTGGGATGTTCTGTTGGTGCTGGGCAGCGGGCTGGGAGCACTTGCCGAACACATCGAATCGCCCACCGTGATCCCCTATGCCGAAATTCCTCATTTCGCCCGCTCAACGGTGCCGGGGCATTCGGGCCGGTTTGTGATTGGCAGCTTGCTGGGGCACTGCGTTGCAGTGATGCAAGGGCGGTTGCATTTCTACGAGGGTCATCCCTTGTGGCAAGTGACGCTGCCGGTGCGGGTTGCGCGCGACATGGGCGCGCGCTGTGTGCTGCTCACCAACGCTGCTGGTGGCTTGAACCCTAGCTTCCGCGTGGCCGATCTCATGCTGATCACCGACCACATCAACCTTGTCGGCATGGCGGGCCACAACCCCCTGGTCGGTCCTAATTGGGACTCGCATGGGCCGCGCTTCCCTGAAATGACGCGCGCCTACGATGCAGAGCTGGCCGACTTGGCGCGACAAGCAGCGCGGGAGGCGGGTGTGGTGCTGCGCGAGGGCGTGTATGTCTGCGTGGCCGGTCCTAGTTTTGAGACACCGGCCGAGTTGCGCTTCTTGCGTCTGATCGGCGCCGACGCGGTTGGGATGTCCACTGTGCACGAGGTGCTGGTGGCGCGCCATGCAGGGTTGCGCGTGTTGGGCATCAGCGGCATCACCAACATCGCCCGTTTGCACGCCGACGAAGGGCCGCCACCCTCGCACGAAGAGGTGCTCGAGGCTAGCCGTGAGATTGCCCCGCGCATGTTGGCTGTGTTGCAAGGGGTGCTGCGCCGCTTGAAGCCCTAAGCACGCAAACACGCCCATGGAAGTGCTCCTGCGTTTGTTGCAAGAACTGCGTGTGGTGCTGGTGGCTGTGGCTGTCCTGTTGGCTGTTACATTCCTCGTTATCGCGTTGAACGCTTGGCAGGAGCTGGGGCGTGCGGTCTTCCGCTTCGAGCGCGGGTTGATACGTCGCCGACTCGTGGTGGCGCTCGTGCGGTCAGGACTTTTCGCAGTGCTCGCTGCGGCTGCGCTTGGTCTGCCGGAGCGCATGGTGTTGCCGGCCGGCGAGTCGTCCAGCGCGCCAAAAGTGCGCCTGGCCACGCCAGAAGCGCAGCCCACCACCATCCTGCCGACGCCGGTGCCAACCGCTGACCTGTCTAGTGCAGTGCTCGCTGAGCTGAGCGAGCCTCCTACACCTACGCCGGATCAAGTGTTGGCGGCGCTGCTCGGCACCCCCACGCCCACTGCTGAGCCGATCATGCCGGCCCTGGTCGCAGCGCCTGGCCTTCCTTCCACGCCAACACCCTCACCAACCGCCGTGCCGGAGCGAGGTTTAATTCCGTTGGAGCCGCTTGTGCCAACGCTTGCGCCGCTTCCTCCACCACCAACTGACGCTGCGCCTTCGGTTGCGCTCGTGGCCGATTGCCCCAACCCCGACGCGCAGATCACGGTCCCTCTGGCAGGTCAAAGCGTGCGTGGTCGCATCTCTATCCAGGGCACGGCTGGTTTTGCGCCCGGCGGCAAATACAAGCTGGAGATTTTGCGCCCAGGTGTTGAGGGATGGGCGTTCTTGTGGGAAGGCTTTTCCGAGGTGAAAGGCGGTGTGCTCATGCCGGATTTCAATGCAGACCTATTCATGCCTGGTGTGCACGTGCTGCGCTTGTTAATCGTTGACGCTGCAGGCCAAGAGACCAACGCTGTTTGTCGTGTGCCCATTCGCATCGGTGAGTAACGCATCATGTTGATTCGTGCTGCGCGCATCGAAACCACAGAGGACATTGAAGCCATTCTGTCTATTGACCACAGCTACCACACCGATTACTCGTGGCAAATGCATTTGCGCAACGAGTTGAGCCCCTCCCTGGAAGTCAGCTTCCAGCTTGTGCGCTTGCCGCGCCCAGCGCACGTGCCCTCGCCTCACTCGCCACTCGCGTTACGGCGTGTGCTTGATCGTTGCGATTTTATTTGGGTCGCGCAAGACGAAAGGAGTGGCTGCTTGCAGGGCTACGTCGCTGTGGCTGTGGTGCCGTGGCAAAATACCGCGTGGGTGCCCTTGCTTGCGGTTGCTCCTGCGATGCGACGGCGCGGGATCGGTCGCCGCTTGCTGCAGACTGCCATTGCGCGGGCGCGGGAACAGCGCCTGCATAGCCTCACGATCGAAGTGTCCTCTAAGAACTATCCTGCCACCTGCCTAGCGCGAGCGATGGGGATGCGCTTCTGTGGCTACGCCGACAATTACTACAACGGCACGGATATTGTGTTGTTCTTCACGTATAGAATCGGCGCAAGGTGAGCGTTGAACTCATCTGATATGGCTTCTGCACTCGGTGTGCTCCAGAGCGCTATCCAGCTCTTCAACCGTATTGTGGTGACCGGCCTGCTGGTCACAGCTGCGGCGCTAGTGTTTTACATCTTGCTATACAACTGGCGCAGCCAAATCGCGCGCGCCTACACAGGGGTATTGCTTTGTGTACTTGGTACCTACCTCGGCGACCTGCTCACCCAGATCTCGCAACCAGCCAGCAGCGAATTTTGGCTGCGCTCGCAGTGGCTCGGTATTGCTTTTGCGCCGGCGGCAACCCTGGGGTTAGCCGATGCCCTCTTGCGCGCAACAGGAGATGCCTCGCCGCTGCGGCGTTCAGCGCCAAAGTTGGCGCTGGGCCTCGGTATGCTCACACTAGGGCTGATTGCCTTTTCTGACTTGATCGCGAATCCCGACGTGTCCAGCAATGGCCTGCCACATCTGCAAGCAGGGCCGCTGTTTTACCCCTTCTCGGTGTATTACTTCGCCAGCGTTGCCTGGGCTATGTACAGCGTCCTAGAGGCCCGCCGCCGCTCGCTGACGGCCACCAGCCGGCGGCGCATGACGTACTTCGCACTGGCCTTCATCGCAGTGCCGCTCAGCCTCTTCCCTTATCTGTTGCCGGGTGGCTGGCCTCGCTTTCTGCCAGAGCTGCTGTTCTGGACTGGCGTGACGCTCGCCAACATGGCGCTCGGCGCGGCAATCACACTAATGGGCTACACCGTCGCTTACTTTGGCGCCAGCGCGCCCGACCGCGTGATCAAGCGGCGCATGGTTAAGTACTTGATTCGCGGCCCACTGCTGGCTGCGATGGTCATCGCTGCGCTTACCATCAGCATGCGCATTGAGCGCTGGCTGGACTTGCCCGGCTTCTTCATCGGCCTGATCGCGGCGGCGGTGATCATTTTGGCAACGCAGCTTTTCATCGTCACCCTTCAACCTTGGCTTGACCGGCTGATCGCTGGCGAAGATAGCGAGGAGGTTAGCCGACTGCAGCAGTTCACCGAGCGCCTCATGACTCGGTCCGACCTCATTCAGTATTTGGAGAACATCCTCGCTGCGCTATGCGACTTGCTGCGCGCCCGCTTGGCCTTCGTGACCAATGCTGCTGAGCACTCAGGGGGGCGCAGCGCCGATGCGATCACCGTGATCATCGGCAATTTGGAGGAAGGCGCCCGAGCAGCATCAGCGATACCGCCCAGCGTGATGCAGTCTATTGCAGCGGTGAAGCCCGGCTTGCGTGCCCAAAATGACAAAGATGCGGCGCTTGAGGAGCAAGCTGATGACCAACGCAACGGCTCACTGCGCGCTACCATTCGAGCCATGTTTCGCCGTGCTGAGCCCTCCGTTCGGCGCGTCTTTGAGCTAGAGGACGACTTCGTGCTCTGGGAGGGTTACTGGCTCATCCCACTTTGGTCGAGCGATAGCAAAACCGTGCTAGGTGTGATTGGACTGGCTGCCCGCGCTGCTGAGCCAGACCTCACCGATGAGGAACGGGAGGGTGTCGCTGTGCTAATCACGCAGGCTGCGCGCGCGTTGGAGGACGCTGCCAAGCAACGCCGCGCCTTCGAAGCCCTCGAACAGCTCATCCCAGAAGCAATTGACATGCAGCGCCGCCTTGCAGAGACGCAAAACCCGGCCGCGCCACGGCTCACCGACTTTGAGCGCATCCTGCCTGAGATCGATCGCAGTGACTTCACTCAAATGGTCCGCGATGCCCTCAGCCAATATTGGGGCGGCCCCAAGCTGACCAACTCGCCGTTGTTGGGGTTGCGGGTAGTTGCAGAGGCGATGCGCCGCGAAAACGGCAACCCCACCAAAGCACTGCGCCGCGTGCTAGAAGAAGCCATCGAACAACTCAAGCCCTCCGGCACTCGCAGCTTCACCTCCGCCGAGTGGCTGCTCTACAACATCCTAGAGCTGAAAATCCTCCAGAACCAAAAGGTGCGTGACGTGGCGCGTCGCTTAGTGATGAGCGAAAGCGACCTGTATCGCAAGCAGCGCATGGCCATAGAGGAAGTGGCGCGAATTGTCATGGAGATGGAACGCGAGGCTCGCCAACGCGAGTTAGCCGAGGTAAAGGCTGCTGACCTTTCTGAGCCAAACGAGCACATCGCTCCCTGAAGCAACGTGTGGTCTGCTGCTGTACACTCTCTTGCGAATAACCTTTCGTTGACGGCAACAAAGTGACACAATGGCAACGTTGATCTGTCGCTTAGGCATTATTGGTGTGGGCGCGATGGCCCGCTACCACATTCAGAACATCCTCAAACAGACCGACACCACGCGGATCGTAGCTTTGTGCGAGCCTGATGAAAAGAACTACCAACAGGCAGCAATGATATTTGAGCAGGCTGGTCAGCCTGTGCCACCCAACGCGAGGACCTTCGAGAGCTTCATGAAGAAGTATGCTGCCCGTATAGATGCAGCTTTCATCGTCACCCCGCACAATCAGCACTTCAAGCAAGCTAAAGCGCTGCTCAAGGCTGGCAAGGATGTGTTAGTAGAAAAGCCAATGGTCCTGAACACCGCTGAAGCAAAGAAGCTCATGAAGGTGCGCGACAAAACTGGCCGGCTCCTAGCAGTCGCCTTCAACGGCAGCATGTCGCCTGCAGTTCGCACTGCGCATCGGATGCTGCACGATGGCAGCATGGGCAACATCTTGAGCGTTCAGGCCTCAGTCTGGCAGGCGTGGGAGAAGTTCACCGTCGGCACCTGGCGCCAGGAACCCAAGATCAGCGGTGGCGGTTTCATGTTTGACACTGGGGCCCATTTGCTCAACACCTTGGCCGATTTGTTAGATGAGCCGTTCAAGTGTGTGGCCGCCTTCGTTGACAAACGCAATACGAAAGTGGACATCATCACTGTTGCGATCGCCCGAACTGTCAGTGGCATTCCGGTGACCATTCATGGCTGTGGTGCCTCGCCGGTGACTGAATCTGAGATTCGCATTTGGTGCGAGAAAGGCATCATGACGGTTGGAGTCTGGGGTGAGTATGTGCGCGTGCAAATGGAGGGCGAGCCGGCCCTACGCGACGTACCCTTACCCGAGAGTTTGGGCGTGTGGGAGACTTTCGTGCGCGTGCGTAACGGCGAAATGGAGAACCCTAGCCCAGCGGAGAACGGCCTGCGGATGATCCAGCTTTGGGATGCGATCAAGCGCAGCGCGCGCAGGAGGGAGTTTGTCTACCTCGATTGAGCGCTGCTGAGCCGAAACGGGTTGAAATCCTCCACGATGTCATAAGCGTCACTTTGCTCACGCCGCTTCAGCCAGCCTACTACGCTGTAGGTCAGCGGCGTGAGCAAAGCCTCTACTCCAACCTTGAAGATGTAGTTGGAACTGGCAATCTCCCACAACACTGCATTGCTCATCGTGCCGAAGAAGGCTATTAACACGAACAGCCCCGTGTCCACGAACTCGCCGGCGATGGTCGAGCTGATGGTGCGCGTCCACAACCAGCGCCCTTGAGTGAGCACCTTGAGGCGCGCCATCACAAATGCGTTGACAAACGAGCCGCACCAATATGCAATGAGTGACGCAAGCACGATGCGCGGCGTGCTGCCCAAAACAGCGTTATAAGCCTCCATGCCCACTTGAGCGCTCCACTCCGCTTCGCCGGGCAATGCGCCCACTAGGGCGATCACGCCGCTAAACAACACCGCAGCGAAGAAGCCCGTCCAAATCACTCGGCGCGCCACGGCATAGCCATAGACCTCCGTGAGAATGTCGCCGAACAAGTAGCTGATCGGAAACAGCAGTGTGCCGCCGTCGAAGGTGAACGGCCCAACCACCACTATCTTGGCGGAGGAGGCCAAGTTGCTGATCAGCAAAACAGCGACGAACAGACCAATCACAAAGTCGAGGTAGCGGCGTGTAGGCATGCGCGCAAAAGTATATCCCTCAGCGCCCATAGTTTGCCCGGCCGCAAGTGGCTCCTTACGAAAGGGCTCCCAGGACCTACGGCTGCGAAAGCTGTCCCGAATGGCGTTCACAGGGCTGGTCCTGATGTTATGAGGGAAAGGCTTGTGCGGAGGGTGCTCGCCAACGCTTGCAGAATCCCAACGGCACACTGACCAGATGGTGTGAAAGTCGGCTGCGAGATCGGGTGCTCGTGTGGCGCATTCTGAACCACCTCATGCAGACTGTTGCTAAGGTATAAGGTAACGGAGGAGCGCATGGCAGAGTCTCTTCAAGTAGGGGGAGCACAGCAGGGAGGCAGACGCTCGATCTCCATCATCTCTGTGGCGTTGTAATGGGATAGGAGAGATGGATGGTGTAGCACGTGTGTGCTTAACCACGGTTAACCCCTAGCTTGACATGGCTCGTCTATACTGTGCTCACGCATAGAGCCCTGCAGTGCTATGCGCGAACTGCGACGGAGTGAAGCGTATGAGCACCCCTCAACAAACTGCTGTGGAGACTGACGTGCTGGTCACAACAGACTGGCTGGCTGAGCACTTGAATGACCCAGGTATTCGCGTGGTGGAGTCCAACGAGGATCCACTGCTCTATGACACCGGGCACATACCAGGCGCTGTGAAGATTGACTGGACCGCTGACCTGAACGATCCCATCACGCGCGATTACATTGACGCGGAGCGATTTGCCCGCTTGATGAGCGAAAAGGGGATCAGCAATGACACCATGGTCATCTTTTACGGCGATAAAAATAACTGGTGGGCGACGTATGCGCTTTGGGTCTTCCATCTGTTTGGCCACTTCAACACGCGCATCCTTGATGGCGGCCGCAAAAAGTGGATTGACGAGGGGCGTCCTCTCACGCGCGAGGTGCCGCAGTATCCACGCACCAATTACGTCGCTCGTCAGCGTGACGACAGCACGGAGCGCGCCTTCCGCGATGAAGTGCTGGAGCACGTCCGCAAGCACGGAGCGCTGGTGGATGTGCGCAGCCCAGCCGAATACACCGGCGAGCGCCTGCACATGCCAGAATACCCCAACGAGGGGGCACTGCGCGGTGGCCACATCCCCGGCGCCGTGAATATCCCGTGGGCACAGGCCGTCCGCGAGGATGGCACGTTCAAGTCCCGCGACGAGTTGAAAGCGATATACACCTCCAAGGGCATCACACCAGATCGTGAGATCGTGGTGTACTGCCGCATCGGTGAGCGCAGCAGTCACACGTGGTTTGTCTTGCGTCATTTGCTTGGCTACCCCCATGTGAAGAACTACGACGGTAGCTGGACAGAGTGGGGGAACAGCGTGCGCTTGCCGATCGAGCGATGAGTTATAGTCTCGACCGTCGTCTTCTCAGGTTGTTCAGAGTTCAGAAAATGGCGATATACTACCTTCGGCTGTGTCAGACTTTGTCTTTGCAGCAAAACTAAGTGACCTAGCTGAGGGCTCCATCACAGCCGTCTACATTGATGAGACGCCAGTTGCACTGACGCGCGTGGGCGAGCGCGTGTTCGCGTTTGGAAACGTGTGCACGCATGACGACGGCCCGCTTCACGAGGGCCACATCGAGGATAACTGCGCCGTGTGCCCACGCCATGGTGCACGATTTGACCTGATCACCGGCCAACCAACCTTTCCGGCTGTGGCACGCATACCCATCTACGAAGTCAAGGTGGAGCAAGAGAACGTCCTGGTGAAGTTGTGACCAAAGTCTGACTCATCGTTGAGCTAAAACGCCTTCGGGGCAGGGTGGAATTCCCGATCGGTGGTATAGCCCACGAGCGCGTTGAGAGGCGCGCAGGATCCGGTGAAACTCCGGGGCCGACCGTAACAGTCGGGATGTAAAGAAGGCGGATGTGCGCGAAGCAAGCGTGGTGTGAAGAGTTGCGTTACCGCGCTCTCTTCACGTTGCGTTTGCTGCTTTGTCTTATGCCCCGAAGGTGCCTAGCTCACTGGAGGGGCATAAACGTGTACGCTTGCCAAAATACAGAGACAACACCACAAGTGGCGCGTCCCGTCTGGCCTGTTGCGCCGCGGCGTCACTTGCGCCAGCTGCTGTCGCAATGCAGCAGCGTAGTCGGAATGGCCGCCTTTGTGTTGGCTTGGCATCTGCTCTCACTGCGATATCCCACCTTCATTCTGCCCTCGCCACAGCTTGTCTTCGAGCGCATGATAACCCTTGCCTTAGATGGCACGCTGGCCACCTGCACCCTGGAGACCCTGCGCGAAGCATTGGCCGGCCTTTTGCTTGGTGGGATGGTGGCGGGCATCTTTGGCTTTTGGATCGCGCATTCTCGTTTTGCTGACCGCTTGCTTTCGCCGATGATAGTGGCCACACAAGGCATACCTTTTGTCGCAATAGCGCCATTGTTGTTCATCTGGTTTGGCAACGGCTTGCTGCCTCGCATGTTGATGGCAGGGCTGATCGTGTTTTTCCCCCTCGCCGTGAACGTGGTGGAGGGTTTTCGCGCTGTCCCCCCCTCGCTGCGCGATGTCTTTCGCGCAATGAGCGTCACGCGCCTAGAGCTGCTAACGAAGCTGGAGTTGCCTGCCGCGCTGCCGTTCTTGTTTGCAGGGCTGCGGGTTAGCGTCACCCTTTCGGTGGTCGGCGCGATCACGGCGGAGTTCTTCAGCGCAGGTCGCGGGTTGGGTTACCTGGTCCGTCTAGGGAGCGGCCTCTACGATACTCCGCTCGTCATGGCCGGCGTAGTTGCCATCATTGCGCTGGCTCTAGGTCTCTACGCCTCAGTGCGCCTTGTTGAGCGCTTGATGTTGATTCGATGAGCAGGAGCGAGGAGCATATGGCTACCCTGCAAGAGCGTTTGCGTTTCAGTGTGCTTGGGTTGTCGGTTTTTCTGTTGAGTGCGTGCGCAATTCAGTCGCCGCCGCCTGCGTCTCCGTCTGCGGCCGAGCCAGCGCGCATCCGCCTGCCGATGGGCTACATCCCGAATGTGCAGTTTGCGCCCTTCTACGTTGCGGTGGAGCGCGGCTACTTCATCGCGGAGAACATTGCACTGGAGTTTGACTACAAGTTTGAGACAGATGGCGTCAAACTAGTGGGCGCCGGCGAGCTGCCCTTCTCTGTGGCAAGCGGCGAGCAGGTTGTGCTGGCGCGCGCCAAAGGGTTGCCGATCAAATATGTCGCTCAGTGGTATCGCAAATTCCCCATTGCAGTTTTCAGCTTAGCTGAGAAGAACATCAAGACCCCTCAAGATTTGCGCGGCAAGACGGTTGGCTTGCCGGGTTTCTTCGGCGCCACTTACGTGGGCTGGCGTGCCTTTCTGCGTGCAAGTGGTCTATCAGAGGCCGATGTACAAGCCCAGGAGATTGGCTTCACCCAGGCGGCTGCTGTCCAGCAGGGCAAAGTGGACGCGGCAGTAGGCTACATCGTGAACGAGCCAATCGTGTTGCGCCAGAACGGCTTTGAAGTGAACGTGTTCTTTGTCGGCGATGTGGTGGACATGGTGGCCAACGGCCTCATTACCAACGAGCAGACAATCCAGGAGAAACCGGCGCTGGTGCGGGGCATGGTGCGTGCGCTTTTGCGCGGCATCCGCGATACCATCGCCGACCCGGACGCGGCTATGCAGATTTCGGCCAAGTATGTTGAGGGCTTAGATCCAAACGATGCGACGCAGAAACGTGTGCTCCAGGAAACTATCGCCTTGATGCGCGGCGACACAATCGGTGCTTCCAGCGCCCAAGCGTGGGAGAACACGCAGGCTGTGCTCCTCGAGATGGGGCAAATCCAGAAGTCACTCGCGCCGACGGAATACTTCACAAACGAGTTCGTGCAGTAGCTTGAGGGCGGAGCAACAGTCTCGCAAGAGACTCACCGTGCTATGGTCGCTCGCAGCGACGAAGTGCTTGCAGCAGCCTAATGCTGATGGGTGAGACTATCCTCAGCGTAGAGCGTGTGCGCCACGTGTATCCCACCAGCCTTGCGGCACTCCACGACGTCCGCTTCTGTGTACGTCGTGGAGAACGAGTGGCTGTGATCGGCCCAAGCGGCTGCGGAAAGAGCACATTGCTGCGCATCATCGCTGGATTGATCACGCCGACGGCCGGTCAAGTGTGGTTGGAAGGCCGACCAGTTGCCGGCCCCTCCTCGCGCGTGAGCCTCATGCTTCAGGACGCTGCGCTCTTGCCATGGCGGAGCGTCGTGCAAAACATCGCGCTGCCTCTAGAGTTGCGCGCCTTTCGTGGAGTGTCGCCGCTTGCCACACCGCAGGAGCTGGTGGAATGGGTTGGCTTGAGTGGTTTCGAGCGCGCCCGCCCATCTGAGCTAAGCGGTGGCATGGCCCAGCGCGTGGCGCTAGCGCGTGCGCTGATCACGCGCCCGCCTGTGCTGCTGTTAGATGAGCCTTTCGGCGCTTTGGACGCGCTCACTCGTGAGGCGTTGACCGCGCTGCTCGACCAGTTGCTGGGCCAAGTGGGCACCACGCTGATTGTGGTGACGCACGACGTGAATGAAGCGGTATTCCTTGCCGACCGTGTGTTGATCTGCACGCCACGGCCCGGCCACGTGGGCGCGGAGGTGCGCGTAGATTTGCCCCGCCCGCGTCGCTGGGAGATGGCACGCGAGGCGGACTTCCTGAGCTATGTCACACAGGTGCGCGATTGCTTGAGTCTTTTAGCGTACCGCCACCCGTCAGCGCTCGCAACGGCTTGAAGCTGAGCCGATGCTGTGGTGAAGGGCCGAGCACCTGAAGTTGTTGAAGATGCTGAGGTGTGCCATAACCTTTGTGCTGGCTAAATCCATAGCCCGGCCAGCGCGCATCCAGCAAGCTCATGTGAAAGTCTCGCGCAGTCTTCGCCAAGACAGAGGCTGCTGCAACACTCAAACTGAGGCTGTCGGCGAACGGGAAAGCGCGCTGCGGCAGTGCGATCTCCGGTAGAGCGATCGCATCAATGATCAGTGCCTCCGGCTGAACGCTCAGAGCAGCGATCGCGCGCCGCATCGCCAGCTTTGTTGCTGCCACGATCCCGATCCGGTCAATTTCACATGCCTCCGCCTGCCCAATGCCCCAGCTAATGGCTTGTTGGCGAACAAGCGCTGCGAAGCGCTCACGCTGCTTTGGGCTGAGCTGCTTGGAGTCGGTAAGGCCGCGTAGGAAGTCACCGTTGATATGGGACGGCAGAATTACCGCGGCTGCGAACACCGGGCCGGCCCATGCGCCTCGGCCGGCCTCGTCCAAGCCAGCTACCAACTGGTGGCCAAGTTCCCAGAAAGCGCGCTCTGCGTCAAGCGAAGGTCTGGTACGCATCGCCCATCGTTTTCAGCGAAAGCCGGAGCGCAGCGCTTGCTGGTAGGTGTGCATACGCGCCAGGCGCAGCTCCCGCTTATGGCCCACTAGCCACTTGCCTGCTTCCACCATCCATTCCCAGGCGGTCAACGCTAACAGCGCGCTGCGCGCCAATGCGGCTTGATACTTGCCGTGGTGCTTAGCCAGATACCGCACTTTGCTAGTGTTGAAGTAGATCAAGCGTTGCGCCACGATCTGCCCGCTGCTCTGTGCCTCGTGATGGATCACTGTGGCGGCGGGGTAGTACACGATGCGCCACCCTGTGCGGCGGATGCGACGACACCAGTCCACTTCTTCGGAGTACATGAAGAAATTTTCTTCGTCGAACCCGCCCACTTGAGTGACCACTAATGCGCGCACGAGCATAGCTGCGCCGACCACCCAGTCTACGTCGCAGGGTGTGTCCTCCGGTTGATCAAGCATGTAGTATTGCTCAAGCACTGTGCGGGGCGCTATCGGCTGGAGTGGCGTGCTCTCGAACAGCGCAGTGGCTAGGGTGGGGAAGCGTCGGCGCGAGGATTGCCTTGTGCCGTCAGGGTAACGTAGTTGGGGCGCCGCAACACCCACGTCCGTGTGTGTAGCGATGAAGGTGAGCAGGGTGTCGATAGCGCCTTGCGTGACAATGGTGTCGGGATTGAGCAGTAAGATGTAAGTGTCCCGCAGTGGCAAGTGGCGCTTGTCTACTTCTGCTAGGATGTACTGGAGGCCGTCGTTGTTGCCGCCGCTAAAACCACGGTTGGACGTGTTGGCGATCACATGTGTGGAGGGAAATTCCTGATGCAGCATCTCCACGCTGCCATCAGTCGAGGCGTTATCCACTACCACCATGTGCTGTTCGGCAAGTCTGGAGGCATGTTGTTGTAGCGAGCGCAAGCATGCGCGCAGCCGCTCGCACACATTCCAATTCACAATGAGCACAAACAGCACCATGTGCTGGTGGCGGGGCGCTAATGGGAGCGTTTCAGCGTATAGTCGACCAGCTCGTGTAGGGCGTCGCGCCAAGGGCTAGGGGGGAACACGTTGAGCACGGCGCGGGCGTTGTTTGCAATGCCCTCTGCTTCGCGGATTGCCAGTGCAATAGCATCCGAGTTGCGGATGCGCTCCACAATCTGGTCGTATTCCTGAGGGTCGCACTCGCCGCGCAGCGCGCATGCAATGTCGTCCGCTCCGTGGGTTTCCGCGTAGCAAATGACCGGCAACGTGATCAATCCTCGCCGCAAGTCACTACCCACGGGCTTGCCCAGGTTATTCTGCGCGCCGGTGAAGTCCAGCACATCATCCATCACCTGGAAGACAATGCCCAAGTCGCGCCCGTAATCGTGCAGAGCGGCCATCTGGTTCTCGTTGGCTGCGCACATTACGCCACAGGCGGTGGTGGCGAGGACAAACATACTGGCCGTTTTGTTGTAGATGCGACGGTAGTAGTCGTCGCGGGTGGTGCGCAGCGCGAGGTCGGTGAACTGCTGTTGTAGTTCGCCGGCAACGATCACGCTGAGTGTGTCTGCGAAGATGCTGATCACGCGCGGGATGTCAGTGCGCGCTGCCAGATTGGCTGCGTAGGCAAACAAATAGTCTCCGGTGAGCACAGTTGCAGCCGGCGTCCAAATCGCATTGAGCGTCTGGGTGCCTCTGCGCATCAAAGAGCCATCTATCAAGTCGTCGTGCACGAGCGTGGCAGTGTGTAACATCTCCACCGCGCTGGCCAGGTCGATGACGCGGCGATCATGTAGACAGTTCAACATGCCGGCGATCAACAGCGTCAGTGTCGGACGGATGCGCTTGCCGCCAGCAGAGACCACGTTGAGCACTGCTGCGCGCAGTTCAGGTGGGTGCAGTTCTGGCAGCTCGCGCAGCGTCGCCTCCACCTCGCGCATCTGCTCTGCGACGAGGTGATGGGCATGCTTCAGCTTTGGTGAAGCTTGTTGTTGAGCTGCGGGGTGTGCTTCTTGGGTGTTCACGTACTTCTCGCCTCTCTCGTATGGAGCTTGAATAGCCTGAAAGCATTATCTGTTGTTGCCTGCGCGACGTCCTCCAGGCTCATGTGTCGCACATGTGCCAACTGCTCTGCCACCACTTTCACCGCTGCTGGCTCGTTGCGCTGGCCGCGCCTATCTTGGGGGGGCAAGTAGGGTGCATCAGTTTCCACGATCAGCGCCTCTAGTGGTGCCTGGCGCGCTATCTCGCGCAGCATGTGTGCACGAGGGTAGGTGATCGGGCCGCCTATCCCAAGCATGCATCCCAGGTCAAGCGCAGCCTGTGCGTGCGAGGCTTCGCCGCTGAAGGCGTGCAGCACGCACGGTATCCCTTGGGCCTGCGTGCGCAGAATGTCCAGGCAGTCCTCGTATGCGTTGCGGCAGTGCACGATGATCGGCAAGCTCAGCTCACGTGCCAGGGCAATTTGCTCGATGAAGGCCCGCACTTGCACCTCGCGCGTGGCATGTTGGCGGTAATAGTCCAGCCCGATCTCGCCAATGGCGACCACGGCAGCGCCAGTGGCCAGGCGGCGCAATGTGTCGGCTGCATGCGCGTCCCACTCCGCGCAGGCGTGAGGATGAATACCAACTGCAGCGAAGACGCCCTCCTCCTGAGCAGCCAGTCGCGCAGCGCGTTGGCTGCTGGCAAGGTCATAGGCCGGGTTAAGCATCCAAGCCACGCCAGCCGCGCGTGCGCGGTGAAGTACTTGAGGGCGATCTGCGTCGAAGGCACTGACATCGAGATGGCAGTGGGTGTCGAAGAGCACGCTGGCGGGATTGTATCAAAAGTGGCGAATTTCACAATCTCTTGGAGGAAGCTTATACGAGCCACCATCCGTCTAACCAATGAAGCACACCGCTGTGACATGTTGACCGGTGCGAGGCACTATGCCGGTGAGCGATGGTGTTGCGCCATTGACTTTCGCAAAGAAAATATGCTATGTTTAGCTTGCCATGCAAGCCTTCTCCTATGTCCTTGCTCACAGTGTTGCTGAAGCCACTGCAATCCTTGCCCAAGAGGGAAGTCGCGCGCGCTGCTTGAGCGGCGGCACTGATCTGATCGTGCAGCTCCGAGAGGGGCGGCGGCGAGCTGATGTGGTGGTGGACGTGAAGGGCATACCAGAGCTGAACCAGCTTTCCTTCGACTCGCAGCACGGCCTCATCATCGGTGCAGCTGTGCCGTGCTATCGCATCTACAACGACGCACGCATCGCGGCGGCCTACCCAGGCTTGATGGACGCCGTCACGTTGATCGGCGGCGTGGCCATTCAAGGCCGCGCTACGCTTGGCGGAAACGTGTGCACAGCCTCGCCAGCTGGGGACAGCATCCCCGCGCTGATCGCGCATCGTGCGGTAGCGGTGATTGCCTCGCCGCGGGGTGAGCGTGAGGTGCCTCTGGAGCAGTTCTTTGAAGGCCCTGGCAAAACCGTGTTGCAAACAGGTGAGCTGTTGGTGTGCTTCAAGCTCCCGCCGCCGCCTGCTGGCTTTGGCGCAGCTTACCTGCGCTTCACGCCGCGCAACGAGATGGACATCGCTGTGGTTGGCTGTGGTGCTGCTCTGGTGATCCGCGATGGGGTGGTGCAAGATGCGCGCATCGCACTTGGCGCAGTCGCGCCCACACCGTTGCTAGTGCCGGAAGCCGGCGCTGAGCTGATTGGCAAGCCGCTCAGCGAGTCCACCATTGTGGCAGCAGCGGAGGCTGCGCGCGCTGCTGCTCGCCCTATCAGCGACCTGCGTGGCAGCGCCGAGCAACGCCGGCACCTTTGCGCTGTGCTCACCCGCCAAGCGCTTGCTCAAGCTGCTGCACGGGCTCAGTCCCTCCCTCAGCCTGCTCACGCTTGATTGTTCTGGGTTGGAAAGACCATGTCCAAAGTACTTGTTTCTGCGATCATCAACGAGGAGCCTACGGAATTCCTCTGTGAACCGCGCCAAAGCCTGTTGGAAGTGCTGCGGGATGTGTTAAATCTCAGCGGCGCCAAAGAGGGCTGCAACAACGGCAATTGTGGCGCTTGTGCAGTCATCATGAATGATGTGCTGGTGAACTCGTGCTTGGTGCTTGGTGTGGAGGCGCAGGGCGCTCGCATCACCACTGTCGAGGGCATCGCACCGAAGACAGGGCTGCATCCCATCCAACAGAAGTTTCTAGAGCATGCGGCGCTGCAATGCGGCGTGTGCACGCCGGGCTTTATTGTCGCCACCAAAGCCTTGCTCGATAGAAACCCTAACCCTACGGAACACGAGGTGCGCCTGTGGTTAGCGGGCAACTTGTGCCGCTGCACTGGTTACGACAAAATCGTGCGTGCGGTGCTGGATGCTGCTGCGACCTTGCGCGGCCAAGCCAGCACCCAACCAGAAGCGCTCGAGCATCCCAATGGCACTGCTCCGATTGCTGAGAAGAAGCCAGACCCCGCTGCAACGGTTACCAAGCCGCGCTTCCGTGTGATCGGCAAGCGCCCGATTCGCCCCGATGGCGTGGACAAGGTGACTGGCCGTGCGCTTTATGGCGCGGACATCAAGCTGCAAGGCTTGCTGTATGGCAAGGTGCTGCGCAGCCCATTCGCCCACGCCCGCATCAAATCCATCGACACAAGCGCAGCCGAAGCGCTGCCCGGCGTCAAGGCTGTGATTACCGGCAAGGACTTTAAGCCAGCCGAGGACAGGGTGGAGCGCAGTGGCGAGGGCACCGTGAACTACAGCTACCTCAGCCAAAACGTGATGGCACAGGATAAGGTGTTGTATCACGGCCATCCTGTGGCAGCCGTCGCCGCCACTAGTGTTCACATCGCTGAGGAAGCGCTGGCGCTGATTAAGGTGGAGTATGAGCCGCTGCCGGTCGTGTTGGATGTGCTGGAGGCGATGCGTGATAACGCCCCTATCTTGTTGCCCAACTTGCGCACGCATGAGCTTGGCGAAGCGGTAGGCGACAAGCCCACCAACATCGCTAGCCACGAGCAGATCGCGCGCGGCGATGTGGAGAAGGGCTTCGCTGAGGCCGATGTGATCGTGGAACGTGAGTTTCGCACCGCCACGGTGCACCAAGGCTACATCGAGCCACAAAACGCAACCGCGTTGTGGAACGCCGATGGACAGATCACTGTGTGGACCAGCACGCAGTCGGCCTGGGACGAGCAGCGCGAGCTGAGCGCGATCCTTCACGTGCCGCTTTCGCACATCCGCGTGATCCCAATGGAGATCGGCGGTGGATTTGGTGGCAAGCTCAACGTGTATCTGGAGCCGCTGGCCGCGCTGCTCTCACTCAAGGCGGGGCATCGGCCGGTGAAGCTGTGGATGCAGCGCGACGAGGTGCTGAAAGCCACTGGCCCAACCTCGGCGTCGGTCATACGTGTGAAGGTGGGCGCGCGCAAAGATGGCGTGATCACCGCTGCCCAGGCGTGGATGGCCTACGAGGCTGGCGCTTTCCCCGGTTCGCCAGTCAGCTCAGGCATGGGCGTGATCTTCGCGCCGTATCGCCTCGAGAACTTGCTGATTGACGGCTACGACGTCGTCGTCAACAAGCCGCCGGCCAAGCCATATCGTGCCCCAGGCGGCACCAATGCAGCCTTTGCCGGCGAGTCGGTGATTGATGAGCTAGCGGAGAAGCTTGGCATGGATCCACTGGAGTTCCGTCGCATCAACGCTGTGCGAGAAGGGGATCGCAGCGCCTATGGCCCGACCTACGGTCGCATCGCCTATGTGGAGACGATAGAGGCGATTGCTGCGCACCCCCATTACCACTCGCCGCTCCCGCAGCCCAGCGGCCCTCACGCGCGCGTGGGGCGTGGCGTGGCCAGTGGCTTTTGGTTTAACTGGGATGGCAAATCCTCCGCCTCCGCAACGGTGAATCCTGATGGGGGCGTGGCTTTCCTGGAGGGCAGCACCGATATTGGCGGCACGCGCGCCTCGTTGGCAATGCAGCTAGCGGAGACACTCGGCATCGACTACGAGGACGTGCACCCTATGGTGGGCGACACGCAAACAGTTGGGTATAACGACGCCACTGGCGGCAGCCGCACGACCTACGGCTCCGGCTTGGCCGCCTATCATCTTGGCAAGCAGATCATCGAGGAGATGCGTGCCCGCGCTGCTAAGCTGTGGGACGTGCCGGTTGATGAAATCGTCGTGGAGGGCAACCTCTATCGCCACGGCGATAAGGTGATCAGCTTCAAGGAGCTAGCTGCCAAGCTCGATGAAACTGGTGGGCCGATCAGCGTGAGCGTCTCGATAGACGCCAAGGGCGCGCTGCCCACTTTTGGCACTCACGTGGTGGATGTGGAAGTGGACATTGAAACAGGGAAGGTGAGCATCCTCCGCTACACTGCGGCGCAGGATGTGGGCTGTGCGGTCCACCCATCCTACGTGGAGGGCCAAATCCACGGCGGTGTGGCGCAGGGCGTAGGATGGGCGCTGAACGAGGAGTATGTGTACGATGCCGAGGGACACTTGCTTAACGCCAGCTTGCTCGACTATCGAATGCCCACTGCGCTTGACTTGCCGATGATCGAGACGATCCTGGTGGAAGTGCCAAACCCGTCGCATCCCTTCGGTGTGAAAGGTGTTGGCGAAGTGCCGATTGTCCCGCCCGCGGCAGCCATCGCCAACGCCATTTACCGCGCAGTGGGTGTGCGCATGAACGTGTTGCCTATGAACCCGCGCAACGTGCTGCGTGCAATGGGTGTAATTGAGCGCCACGCATCGTAGTAAGCTGTGCCACTGAGGTGCGGCCCCTGCTGGTAGATGGCTCTCTTCAAGTGCATACGTGCCCATTGGCGCGATGACGGATGGATGTTCATCGCGCTGGCACTGAGCGTTGGTCACTTTACACCTTGGGCCTCGCACCACACTGCTGCGCTCACCTTGAACGCACACGAATTGGCTGTCTTCACCAACCTCACGCCCGGCGCCGGTGTGTTCCTAAACGAATGGTTTTTGTTGCCGCTGCTGGTGGCAGCGGGGTTGTGGTCTTTGTCGCTGACGCCGCGCCGTCGCGCGTTGGGCGTTGCAGTTGGGCTAGGTGTAGCTTCGCTGGGCTTGCCTGGCTATCCCCAAGTGTTGACCATCCTCCACAGCTCGGAGGAGCGGTTGCGCTTAGGGCTGGCCCTTGCTGGTTTCAGCTGCGTAGCCATCAGTTCGGCCCTGAGCACCAGGTTCGGCGAGCCCGCACGCGCCTGGTTTGGTGGGATGTTGTGCCTGATGGTCGTGTTGCCGCTGGTTGGCTACCTGGCGATTCGGCCTTGCATCGAGACGCTGTATGGCAGCAGGGTGGGAATTGGTTGGGGGTGGTGGGTGACCGCCTTGTCTGCAATCACAGGCGTTGTCACTAGCTTGAGCAGTGCGCTTCAGCATCCCAACGCCTACGCTGGCGCGAGGCGTGCAGCATCCCCCTTGAACGCGGAGCAGAGCGATTACACTTCAGTCTAAGCGCGTATGAAGCAAGGCATACGAACATTCTGGGCGGCCTGTTGCGCAGGCATGCTCCTCACCTGCGCAGCTTGTGGAAATAGCGTGCCGGCCGAGTCCGTCATCAGCCGACCTGCTCCAAACACTTCTTTTCAAGCCGGAGAGGAGATAGAAATTGAGGGGCGCGTTTCTGGCAGCGGCATTCGCCGAGCAGATGTGTACATCAACGGTAAGCTTTACGCCGCTGTTGACCAGCCGGCCGCGGAAAACGTGTTTGAAGTCAGCCTCAAGTTGGTGGCGCTGGAAGACATGATCGGCATGAACGTGATCCAGCTTAAAGGGGTGAATGCGGAAGAGATGCCGGTCGTTTCCTCTGAGCCGCTGTTTATCATGATCGTGCCGCCACCTTCGCCCACCCCGCTGCCAACCGCTGCGCCACCCTCACCGACCGCCCCCCCAAGCGAGCCAGTGGCTACGCCCACCGTCGCACCTGTGCTGCTCTCCACGAAGGGGGACTTAGACTTCGTCAATGTGCGTGCGCAACCCAACATCAACGCCCAGTTGCTTGGCCAAATTAACCGTGGCCAGAGTGTCACGGTGATCGGCAAGAGTGCGGATGGGCAGTGGGTTCAAGTCAGCTTTGCTGCTTCTCCCAGTGGCAGCGGCTGGGTGTTCGCACAGGTCGCCACTATCACTGGTGATCTCGGCAGTGTGCCAGTTACAGGAGGCCAAACCACGCCTGCGCCCAGCGCCGCTGTGCAGTTGCAGCCGCCTTTCGTGCAGCTTAAGCCCGATCAGCCCTTCGCAAACGTTCGTAGTGGCCCTGATGTAGGCTTCCAGCGGCTTGGGCAGCTTGACACCACGCAACCTGCGGCGCGCGTGAAGGGCAAAAATGCCGCTGCCACATGGTGGCAAATTGAGTTCCCCGGCGCCCCCGACAACACCGCCTGGGTGTTCGGTCAGTTGGTGGACCTCATCGGCGACTTCAATGCTGTGCCAGTGGTGCAAAGCCCCCCAGCACCCGGTTCGCAAGCGCCTACGCCCACCCCGCCAGCTCCGCCGACTGCGACACCGCTGCCGGCATCAGCGCTGTTGCCTTATAGCCAGAGTATGACCTTTGCGCCGCGGGATAACATCGGTGACGTGCCGCTGGGCCATAATGGCGAGAGCAAAACAGCCCGCTTGCAGTGGAACATCACCGGTGCTGTGCGCGCCGAGCTCGACATCCAGACACAGCCAGGGC
Organism: uncultured Anaerolineae bacterium; assembly: GCA_938028725.1. Classification (GTDB taxonomy): domain Bacteria; phylum Chloroflexota; class Anaerolineae; order J036; family Brachytrichaceae; genus CALIMH01. The sequence continues at coordinate 175,793 of CALIMH010000001.1, forward strand.
CGGGCATTTTCAGCAACTGCCCCGCAGGCAACTTGGCTGCAATCACGCCCAATGACGCCGCCGGCAAGCGCATCCCGCTCACCCTGCCTAGCGGGGAGTACGAGTTCACCATCACGGAGCGCGGCTACTATCTCTTCACCATTTACGTGGTGAAGAGCGATGGCAGCACCACCACTATCCCGCGCAATGTTATTGTGGATTGCTACAAGACTCAGTAGCTTGCCGTGTGCTCATTCACTGACTAGGGTGGGGTGCAGCAAATGAAGCGCGAAACAAATGCCCACCTTCAACTCTCTTGACGCATGAGCGTCCGCGCCAAGCTCATTAGCTCGGCAATGTGCTCTTGTGGAATGTTTCGGCTCAGCAAGTAGCGCTCCAAAAGCTGCTCTTCGGTCAAGCTTTCGACGTCATCTGCGCCCAGTCGCGAGCGGTTGCTCCGCACCACCTCGCTAGTGATGCCGGCGATGTGGTATGCAGCGTTGAGTGCTTGGGCGATCTGGCGCGGTTGCAGATGGGGCACCTGCTCCTGCCGCATGCGCACGCGCACGCGCACGATAGCGTCGCGCACGTCGTGGCGACGGATGGCGCGCAGCACCGCGTCTGTCGGAGACTCGCCATCCTCCGTAGCGTCAACTGTGATCGAAACAAAGCGGCGCGCTTGGAGTGGCACGAACTGCCATCGCGTGTTGCCGCGCGCTAACTCCACCCAGCAGAACCCCTTAGCCTCATGTTCCTCGCTGAAATCCACGCGCTCCACGCTGCCGGCATATACCACTGGTGGGTAGCGATCGTGGTTCAGCGATTGATGCTTGTGGACGTGCCCCAATGCGACGTAATCCCACGCTGACAGGTGCAGGGCTTCCAAGGGGATCGCTGCATCGTGGCCAAGCATCGTCGCGCGTTCAGAGCTGAGCGCGGCACCCCGTACTGTGATGTGAGCGGCAAGCACAGCCGGCACATGGGGGTCAAGTTGTTTGGCCAGCTCGCTCAGCACACGGGAAACAGCTTGACTCTGCTCGGCGTCCATCTGCTCAATGCTCAGGTCGTCCTGGGTGATGGCCAAGCGCAGATTGCTGCGGCTGAACCATGGCAATGTCACCACCTGCACCGGCCCACGGCGCGTTTTGATGAAGTGGCATTGCTCCCGCCGCCCCACGATCACGTGCGGCACATCCAACACGGCAAAGATGTCCATGCTGCTGGCGCGCGCCTCGATCACGGGCATATCGTGGTTGCCCACTAAAAGCAGGGTGGGGATCGCTGCTTCCGAGAGCCGCTTGATTTGCTTTGCGAAAGCGCGCTGCCAGGTGGGGTTGGGTTCGCGGTTTTTGAAAGCGTCGCCCGCGAAGATCACCAAGTCGGCCTGGTGTGTCAGCGCATAGTCCACGATCTCGCTCAGCCGTTCGACAAAATCGCGGACGCGGCGGCTAAGGCCGGTTGTGAGGTCAAGCGGGCCGTAGTTATCCACGCCGATGTGCAAATCGGCGAAGTGCAACAGGCGGATCGGCGCTTGGTCCATTGCAGCTATCGTGTGACGGGCAGCCTGCGGATTGCGTTGCGCGGCGCCAGATACAGGGTGCTCACCCAGCCGCTGCGGCCATCGCGCAGCTTCACGAAAGCCCATCGCTCATCATTCGTGCGTCCGCTCAGTGTTAGCTCGAAGCTGGGCGGCAAAATGGCGAGCACCGCAGCGCGCATGCTGGGCTCAGCGCGCAAGTTGAGAAAGTCGGTGGTGCGCACAATGTGCAACGTTGGCGCTTCCGCTGCAGAGAGTTCGGCCTGGTTAACTCTGAGCGAGGCCATCATTGCGTCGAGCGCGCGCAGCGAAGGTGTGAACACAGTTGTGGGCGATTCGAGGCGCGCTGCAACCTGCTCTAAATACACTTGGTAATCTCTGCGCAGCCAATCGCGCTCGTCGTTACTCATGTCCTCCGGTGAAAGGGGCAGTGCGCTGGTTTGCACGGGGAAGTAAGCGGCGACAAAAAAACGCCGATCGTCGGTGAGTCCTTGGAAAACGTAGGTGAGCTGTTCCGCTGTAACCGGTTGGATCTCTTGCGTGAAATGTGCGATCATGCGCACCCCGCGGCCGTTGGCAAATCGCAGGCTGTTGAGGCGAGCTTGCATTACGTTGGATTGCTCTGGCAGCGGCAACGGTGTCCACTCAGCAGTTGGTGCGAGGGACGGCGAAGGTGTGCTCACCAGCGCTTCTAGCTCTGCCAGCACGCGCGCAAACTTAGCAACATCGCTCTTGTGAAAGACGCGGCGATAGTCCTCCAAAGGCACGATGAATATTTGTCGCTTGCTGAGAGTGATGTCCGCCTGGAATGGCTCGCCGTCGAAAAGCACCCTCCAATGGGCCGGCAAGCCATAGAGGCTCAGCCAGGAGCGTGTGGTGGGCAGAGGAGGGGCAGCAAGCAAACGCGCCGATTGTGCCACGCCGACGATGGTCACCGGCGTGTGTGCGGTGGCTGTCGGTGTGGGAGATGCACTTTGTGCGCTTGCGGATATTCCGCTGGCGATCAGCGCGCTGCAAGTCCCTATCAGCACCAAAGTATGTGCCACGTAGCGCATCGCCGCCTTGATCTTACCGGGAAAAGCAAGCGCCCACACCAAGGCTGTGGTGTGGGCGCGCAAACGCTATGGCGTTGATCACTTTTCCTCTCGATACAGCACGTGGCGCCTTAAAAACGGGTCATACTTGCGCAGCTCCAACCGCGAAGGGTCATTTTTTCGGTTTTTCTGCGTCAGGTAGAAGTGGCCACTCTCGGTGCTCTTCAGGCGTATGACGATGCGATTGCCCTTCTTTTTGCTCTTCGCCATGTTTTACGACCTCCTTGCCCGTGATGTGGGTTATCTCTCGTGGGCTGGCTGCGTCACACCTTCGTGCCAGGGATGGGCAGCAGCGCAAGGTGACGAGCACGCTTGATGGCGCGCGCCAGCAGCCGCTGATGTTTGGCGCTTAGGCTGGTGCGCCGCCGGGGCAGAATTTTGCCCTGCGGGTTGATATACCGGCGCAGGCGCTCAAAGTCCTTGTAATCTGGCACGGTGTTGGACGCTGCAAACTCATCCACGCGGCGTGGCCGTGCGACAGGCGCGGACAATCCTTGTCGTCCTGTAGCCTGTCGTGCGAGGCCGGCTCCACTGCTTTCGCCGCCGTTATCCTCAACCTCTAGAATGTTGCCTTCCACCTTTTCCCTCGTCTGATAGGTTATGAATCTGACAAGATCCAATTCTACCAGAAAGGCTGCAAAGCATGTGACAGCGTAATAACTTTCCGCTGGGCAAAAGAGGGGCTTGCTGAATTACCACCTTGTAAGTAAAATCTAAATAGTGTCCTCAGAAGTTCCTGAGATGCAAATGGCGATCCTGGTGTCGAACCGGTCGCCAGGAGAACGAATATTGCTGAAAACGACGCCGGTGTTGGTGGGTCGCGGAGTTGTTCACCCCAGTGATGTGTTGATTGACCCGACAGACACACTAGCTTCACGGCGACACGCAATGCTATTTTATGACTTCGACCAGGTATGCTGGTTCTTTGAAGACACTAGCCGCAACGGCTCTTTCGTAAACGACCAGCATGTGCATCATGCCCGTGTGCGCTTGAACAGCGGCGATCGCCTACGCATCGGCAAGAGCTTCGATGTGACCTTCATGACGATCGGCGATACGGATGAAGTGGTGGGTAACCTGCTTACCTCGGACATGCTCTCGAGCGCGATGCAACCGCGGACGGATCTCTTCACCAACAAGGCAGAGCAAGCACCGCCAAAGGGCTTGTGGCTGGGCCGCAATGGAATTGTTTGGCGGGATGGGCGTCGGTTACCCTTTTCCCTCTCGAAGACGGAATACCAGTTGTTGCAATATCTGTTTGAGCATGCTAACGAACTGTGCACGTATGATGAGGTTATCCAAGCGGTGTGGGGAGAAATGCGCCCGCGCGACACTTTGCACGAGCTTATCTTTCGCCTGCGCCGCAAGATTGAGCCTCACCCTGGCATGGCGCGCTACCTGCGCATTCAGCCTGGGAGGGGAATCATCCTGCTCACACAGGCTGACGACTAGCGCATTGTTAATGCAGTGAGCCGTGCAGGATTCGAACCTGCGACACGAGGATTAAAAGTCCCCTGCTCTGCCAGGCTGAGCTAACGGCCCGTTGAGATCCTTATCATACCGCAGATGACAACGGCCTGCCTTTCAGGTAGCAGTGCTGATCAGGCTCGCATCAAGTGCCCCCCTTATATAATCCCAGATGGCTTCATGCTGAGGGCGGGGATGTGTCGTAATTGGCAGCCGAGCACGACTTAGGATCGTGTGCCGAAAGGCGTGTGGGTTCGAGTCCCACCATCCCCATTCATAGCCATATCCGCGGCGCTTGCGCGCCGTCAACGCAGATCATGAGACATGAATCTAGAAGTTGAGACCCTGGATACTCACGAGGCACGTCTGACCATCCGCGTGGATGAGCCGCTTTTAGCACATGCGCGCCGAGAAGCCGCTAAAAAGCTCTCGAGCCGCGTCCGTGTCCCTGGCTTTCGACCTGGCCATGTGCCCCTGCCGATGCTGATTCGCGCCATCGGCGGCGAGGAAGTATTTGCCGCCGAGGTAGCGGAGCATCTCCTTGCTGATTTGTATCCGAAGGCATTAGACCAGGCTGGTATTGAGCCATATGCCCCTGGTCAAATTGAGGCTATTCATCTCAACGCGACTACACCCGAAGTGGTTGTGCGCGTGCCGCTGGTGCCGAAAGTGGACTTGAAGGACTATCGCTCGATCCGATTGCCTTTCCCAGAAGTGAGTGTTTCAGAGGAGGAAGTGGAGAACGCGCTGCAAGATCTGCGCCAGCGGCATGCAGTGGTCGAGCTGGTCGAGCGGCCAGCCGCTGAAGGCGATGCAGTCGAGATGGACTTGGTGGCCAGTGACCAGAGTGGCAAGCCGGTCCTTGTGGTGCGTTCGGAACGTTTCTTCGTCCTCGACCGCCAACGTGTGAATTTGCCTGAAATTGTAGACCTGGTTGTTGGCATGAGCGCCGGCGAACATAAAGAAGCTAGCCTCACCGTGCCAGAAGACTTCGAGGAGGCGTCGCTGCGCGGGCAGACGCTGAAAGTGGTGATTGACCTGCGCCGCGTGAACAGCCGCACTCTGCCCGGCTTGGACGATACCTTGGCTCAGACTGTGGGCAACTTCAACACGCTCGATGAGCTGCGCCAAGACGTGCGCGCCAGGTTGCTTGAAGAGGCAACAGAGGAGGCCCAAGCGCTGTATCGCGAAAGCGTCATTGAGGCCTTCATTAAGCTGGCTGATGTGAAAATGCCGCCTGTGTTTGTGGAAGAGCGGCTTGACCGAGAAATCCAGGAATGGCGAGAGAAGGTGTCTGTGCAAACTGGACTACCCTTTTCAGAGTGGCTCAAGGTGCAAGGAAAAACAGAGGAGGCTCTGCGCGAAGAGCTGCGTCCTCAAGTGGAGCGTCGCGCGCGCATCGGGCTGCTGCTCTCGCAGGTTGCTGCCTCGGAATCTATCACGGTTACCGAAGCGGAGATCAATGAGGTGGTGAACAACTACCTGAGCGAATTCTCTGACAACCAGGAGATGCGAGACCAGGAGCGTAAGCGATTGATGCGTGGCGAGGCGCGCAAAGAGCTGCACATTCGGATGCTGACTAATCGAGTGCTGGAACGCATGGTCGCCATTGCACGTGGAGAGGTGGAGCCTGCTTCGCAAAGCACCGCGCCTGCAACGTTGGAGGCAGCCTCATAGTTCGCTTATCTGATTCGGCCAAAATTCTGGTTGAGGTGGGCTTTATGAATCCGCTTTCCAAGCTTGCTGATATCCGCAGCGTGATCCCGATGGTGATTGAGACCACCGGGCGTGGCGAACGCGCGTATGACATTTACTCGCTCCTCTTGAAGGAACGCATCATCTTCTTGGGTACGCCGATCAACGACCAAGTGGCCAACTTGGTGGTGGCGCAGTTGCTCTTCTTGGACCGCGAAGATAACGAGAAGGACATCAACCTGTTCATTAACTCCCCCGGCGGCCAGGTGTATGCCGGTTTAGCGATTTACGACACCATGCAAATGATCTCGGCGCCGGTCGCCACTTATGCGGTGGGGCTGACGGCCAGCTTTGGCACGCTGTTGCTGTTGGCCGGCACAAAGGGTAAGCGCTACGCGCTACCGAATGCCACTATTCACATGCACCAGCCGCTTGGTGGAGCGCAGGGCCAAGCGACTGATATCGAGATACAGGCGAAAGAGATTCTGCGCATTCGCGATACGCTGAACAAGATCATCATGCACCACACCAATATGACGGAGGAGCAAGTGGTGCGATACACCGACCGCGACGTGTACTTCACGCCCGATCAGGCTATGGCGCTGGGCGTGGTGGACGCTATCGCGGAGCCTAACCCGAAGAAACTGGCAGTACCTGCCCAAAACGGCAAGAACTGAGCGGGACACCCATCGAGCAAGCAACGCCGCCAGCTCACAAGCCTGAAGCTAGCGGCGTTGTTTGCTCAGCCTTAGGCGCCATGCCCATTCAGCACCTCAATACAAGAACATGGGCTTGTGCATGGCGTTGCGGATGCGCGGGCGATACTGTTCGACGTCGTAGAAAGCGTCCACGTCAACCTGGCGTGCACCACCGCCCACCTCTGTCAGCGGCACGCTGGTATAACAGCCGTTGACCAATGCGACCATCTGGCCTGTCTGACCGCTCATCACCAAATCAGCAGCCATTGCGCCGAAATTGTTTGCGACCATAACGTCGAGGGCATCCGGCGGGCCGCTGCGCATCAGATAGGCCACGTTCTGGTACATCGTGTGCTCGCCGGTCAACCGCTTAATTTGTTCGCTGATGTAGTCGCCGATGCCGCCCAGCTTGCGATGGCCGTAGGCGTCCGCCTCGCCACGCTCGATGGTTTGGCCGTTGATCGGGCGCGCGCCTTCGGACACAACGAGCATGGCGTAGTTGCTGGGGTTGGAGCGCTTGTCAGCTAGGAGCAAATCGCACAGTCGCTCGATATCAAACGGCACCTCGGCTATCACGCAGCGGTCGGCGCCGCTGAGGAAGGCAGCAATAAGGGCAGTGGCGCCGCTGTTGCGCCCAAACAATTCCACCACGCCAATGCGCTCGTGGCTTCCGGTGCAGGTGCGCATGTTTTGGATGAACTCCAACGCGCGCGTCATGGATGTGCTGAAGCCGATGCAGTAATCGGTGCCGCGCACGTCGTTGTCCATCGTTTTCGGGATAGCCACCACGGGGAAGCCCTCTTGATGCAGCCGCAACGAGTAGCTTAGCGTGTCGTCCCCGCCGATCGTGATGAGCGCGTCTAGCTTGAGAAAGTGCAACACGCTGAGCACGTGCGAGGTGAAATCATAGCGGTCTGCCAAGCCGGAGGCGAACACGGTGGCGTGCTTCAAAAACTCCGGCACCTCTTTAGCTTTGACGTTGGATGGATTGGTGCGGCTGGTGTGTAGGAAAGTGCCGCCGGTGCGGTCCACGGTGCGCACTGCGGCTCGGTCGAGGGGTTGAGTGAGTTTGCGGATGCTATCCGGGTCGTCCATGTTCAAATGCAGCAGCCCATACCAGCCGCGCCGAATGCCCAACATCTCATGTCCTGCTTCTATCAGCCTCAAGGTCGCAGCTTTGATGGCCGAGTTCAGCCCCGGCACATCGCCGCCGCCGGTCAAAATGCCAACTCTCATGGCTTCATAACTCCTTTCAATTGGATCAGCAATGTGAGAACAACAACGTTGCGCCCTGCTTCACAGATGAGCTGGTGCATTGGGCGCGTCGTAGCGAGCTAGCAGAGATTCTAGGTGTTGTTTGACCACCGGCCACTCCTCATCCAGAATGCTGAACAGCACCGATGAGCGCACAAAGCCATCCGGCAAGATCATGTGTTTGCGAACCACTCCCTCTCGCACAGCACCGAGCCGCTCGATGGCGCGCTGGCTTTGCACGTTGCGCGTGTCGGCTTTGAACTGCACACGCACGCATCCCAGCTCCTCGAAGGCGTGACGCAGCAAGAGATACTTGCACTCGGTGTTGACGGCGGTGCGCCGAAATGGCCGGCCGTACCATGTCCCGCCGATTTCCAAGTTGCGGTGTGCTCGGTCAATCTGCAAATAGCGAGTCATGCCGATCGGTTGTTGGCTCTCTAGATGTAACACCGTAAAGCACAGATCGGTTCCGCGGGCTTGGCGTCGCAGCAGCTCGGCAACAAGCTGTTCCAAGCGCTCCTGTGAATCAATGGCACCGTAGGGCAGGTAGCGCCAAATATCAGGATCGTTGGCAAATTGCCACAGTGCTGCTGCGTGTTCCTGACGCAATGGCTCCAAACTTACGTGCCGCCCTGTTAAGGTTACAGGCCGCACTTCCATCATGTCGCCATCGGCTACATCGGTTCGCTCAAACTCGGCTGAACTTAGAGCAGCATTATAGCCAGCGGAGTAGCATGTAGCCCGCTGCCAAGCGGAGGCAGGATATGCGAGCGGTGATAACCTGGACGCGGTTTGCCCACAAAGCGCCCCCGGCGAGATTCGAACTCACAACCTTGGCATTAGAAGTGCCCTGCTCTATCCTGTTGAGCTACGGGGGCTAGTTGCGGATAGGCTTAATTCCATTATAGACGTTGCGCCCACCGATCTGCGCGATCACATCCGCGGGTCTGCGGTTGAGATAGGCGGCTAGCTCAGCAACGGTGAGCGGCTGGTTGTTGTTGACCAGGAAGATGCGAAAGACCGCCTCGGCGATCGGAAGGCCCTGGTGTAGAAAGTTTGGATTGTGTTGCATTTCAGCGCGCACTAAATACGCCGCGCGCGTGATGTGGTGCACCTCAGCAGTGTCTGGGTCTACAAAGTCGAAAGTCTCGTCGAGCTGTTCGCTGGTGTATTGCTCCAGCTGTTCGGGAGAGAGATACTTCCGTATCAGGATGTTGACGTCCTGACCGTTTTTCTCGAACCAGGTGTAATCAATGTGGAAGCGGGTGTTCTCATCAACGCGAAAAAGTCTCATGGCGTTGTTTGCGCTTAAGTGTTGCTTGAATGCCAGTATCCGTCGCTGACGCTCACGTAGGCAGCATTGTTGAGCAAGACACGAAGAATGTCGCGCGGTGTAGTGCGCACGAGCACATTCACCACGGCGTAAAGGGTGCGAATGTGCACATTGCCCTGGGGGCTGAGCTTAGCAATCTCTGGAAAAGCCTCACGCACAGCCTGTGCAACGCTCGGTCGCCGGCCGTCTCTGCTTGTGATGAGCTGCTGGGGATTGTCCACAAAGACAGACATCAGGTCATCCACCTCGCAACTGACCGAACGTTGAGCTGTCTCCAGGCGCAAGTTGCCGTCTCGGAAAGTGGCCAGGCGAACCCATTCGCGCCGCGGGCGTCGGCGCGGGGCGTTGATCCAGAAAATGCCTTCTTCATCGCTGCGCGAGACCTCGATGTAGGCACCAGCCGGTAGGTCATGCGCTTGGTACCAAGGGCCTAATCCCCACACGTAACGTCCTTCACGCACCAGCCAAACAGGGATTTCGTGGCCGTTGAGTTTGTCGCGGAAGCGCAGCGCCACGCGCGGCTTGCGCGGGCGTGGCAGCACTGCCGCTAACTTGCGCGACCACCCAAGCGTGCCGGCCACGCGATGGGGAAAGCTCAAGATGAGCGTGACAGAATCGGCTGTGCCCAGCGTTTCATCTTCTGGTTGCCAATTCCACTCGTCATCTAGGGCCTTTATCCACTGCTCTAGCTCCTCGTTGAGCGCCACCTCACTGTGGCTTTCGGTAAGGCGCAGGACGGCTGGTGGGGTGAGCGTCTCTGGCGGGATGAGCCGCCGTAAGCACCACGCGGGCCGCTCGTTGTGACTAACATCCTCAAAGCGATCGTCTTTGCTAAGCGCCTCGTTTAATGATGCTTCCTGTATCTCGCTGCTAATCTCGGCGGGTAGCCCAAGGTCGTGCAAGATCGCGCTGGTGGGAAGTGGGCCGCCGGCCATGTCTAACACTGCCTCAGCCAGGTTGAGATGTCCCACGTTGACCTCGGCCATCATGCCGCGCAAGAACCATTCCTCGCCGATGCGCAGGAACTCGGGGTGTTTGCTCAACACCTCGTTGACGGCAATAGTGAGGTGCTCGCTATTTTGTTCAAAAATCTCCTCCGGCGTGAGTTGGCCGTCTCCGTTTAGCAACGGGGTGAAGTCTGCGTCATTCAGACGGTGAGGGTGAGGATAGTTTGACGCAAACTCGCGGATAGAGCCGTCCGAGAGGCGCACGCGAATCACGGTGAACGTGCCGACATCGGGGTTATACCCTTCCCGCGTCTCGATCACTTCGCCGTTCATGAATTGCAGCGCGGGAAAGGCTAACTTGTCACCAACGCGATAGTTGCGGCGGGGTTGGTATATCTCGACGTTGCTGAAGCGCTGCCTTAACGCGACTCGTTCTCTTTCTATGTGGTGCTGGATCAGCGCGATAGCTAAATCTTTGACGTGCTTGGGGCTACCAGCCTCCACGATGTAGCCGTAGAGAAAGTCTACGTCTGCTGGAGTGAGGGCATACGTAGCCCAATACTCAGGAGTGAATGTTTGAGAACGTATCACGTGAACCTGAGGACCTTCAAGCGAGTTCACGATGGTCATCTAAAGATGGCTGTCTATCGTGCAAAGGAGATTATACCTTCACGCGATTGACCCTGGCCTGCTGAATTGCCAAAGTCACAGGTACTGCTTGGCTCACAACTTGTGGAATGGTCAGGGGAGGATGAATGCGAATGAGGCCTGGTGGTTGAGGGAGGGTGGATGCTGCATCACGAGCAGCTGCGCAGGGTGGCGACGGTGGCAAGTCGGCTTGCCAACGCGCCCATAGCGTGCGCGCAGGAAAGGAAAAGCGGGGAGACAGGGATTCGAACCCTGGGTCCAGTTTTACCCGGACAACCGCTTAGCAGGCGGCTCCGTTCGTCCACTCCGGCATCTCCCCAGGACGACCAGCGGAAAGGGTGAGATTCGAACTCACGGTGAGGACAAAGCCCCACAGCGGTTTTCAAGACCGCCGCCTTAAACCACTCGGCCACCTTTCCAGATAGCACCAGTCAGCGGTCAGGACCTCTTCACGCTGACAATCCCGATTATACGCAACGCGCCGGTAAGCCTCCTGAGCAAGTGTGCCATGCGCCACTGGGCATGGCGATAGCCCATTCGCGAACAAGCAGCGCCGGTATACACTAATGCTGCGTTCGTTGCTCTCCGCCGTGTGTCTCGCCTCGCTGCCATCACGCTGATCGCGGGAGCTGTGTTGATGGCCACAGGGCGTGTGTCCACTGCTCAAGGCAAGTCGCTGGAGTGGTTGCGCCTGGACACCGAAATCGTGGTTGAGCCAAACGGCGAGCTCATCATCACGGAGATAAACGTCGTCCGCTTCACCAGCGGCACGTTCACATTTGGCTTTCGGGATATTGATCTGCGCCGTCTCGTCGCAGTGCGTGAGAGGTATCTGTCTAAGAGGATGGTCAGCCACTACGCGTGGAGACTGGTGCTGATGGCGACTATTCGATTACTTTCGTTCGCCAGCCATGAACGAAACGCGTACCTTTGTGTTGCGCTATGTCGTGGAGGGCGCCATTCGCCATTACGAGCAAGGCGACCAAGTCTGGCGGGTGGCAGTCTATGCTGACCGCAACGACTTTCCAGTGCGCCATGCACGCGCAGGGGTGCGCCTGCCGCCGGGGGTAGCGGAGCAGGCCGCAGCCTGTGGAGTGCCGGCAACAGTCAGCGGCGTTGGCGAGCAGGTTGTGGTCGCAGAGGCGCAGTCGCCAGTGCCCAATGGAGTGGAGATGGAGATAGGGGTGCAATTCCCGCATGGTGTTATCAGTGGCACGCCTCTGCCTTGGCAAGTGCGCTTCGACGCCCAACGGCAATTTGAGGAGCAACACAAGCCACTTGTCGACCTGGTTGTGTTGCTGATCGCATTGCTTCTCAACGTTGGGGGCGGCTGTGGCGGCAGTGGTGTATGTTCGCAGAGGGCGCGACCCTGCAGTAAGCAGGGTTGCGGAGTATCTCACTGAGCCGCCGGCAATCGCGCCTGGCTTGGTTGGTGCGTTGGTGGATGAGCGTGTGCATCTTCAAGACATCGTCGCCATACTGGCCGACTTGGCTCAGCGCGGTGTGCTGGTCATCCGTGAAAGCGAAAGCGATACAGAGTGGACGATTGAGCGAGGCGTGAACTTTGGCCAGCTATCTTTGCAGCCGTATGAGGATGAGCTGGTGTGCGCCCTTCGCTTGCACAAAACGTCTGCCGTTCGGCTCTCGGATCTGCGTCATCGCTTCTCTCGCAAAATCCCAGAGCTTGAGCGGCTGATTTGTCGAGCGCTCGTGCGCGAGGGATACTACGAGCGCAGCCCCGAGGAAGTTCGCCAAACGTTCACCAATCTGGCCGGTTTGCTATTCGGCTTGGCAGTTGCGCTGGGTTGTTTCCCGGTGATTGTGCTGAGCGCGTTCAGTGATTTTGCGCTAGGCATTCCCTTCGATCTGCTGATCACAGCAGCTGCTTTTGCGATCACCGCGCCGCACATGCCTGTTCGCACGCCCAAAGGCGCAGAGATGCGCATGCGGTTGGAAGCGTTCAAGCGCTACCTAGCCAATCTAGAGCAATACACCCAGCTTCAAGAGGCGAAAGATTGGTTCGAGCGTTACCTACCATGGGCGATCGCATTTGGCCTGCGGCGGTGTTGGATCCATCGCTTCGCGCGGCTCAAAGAGCCGCCGCCAGTGCCAAGCTGGTACGAGCCGCTCAATTGGCCACGCACGTTCGCTCGGCTGTATCGGCCGGCGGCGAGGCCTAATGCCCAGCATACCCCTCTGCCAGACGTCAGCGAAGCTGCCCAGGCTGAGAGCGCTCCCACCATCGCAGGTCTCGAGAAAAGCCTGGGGGCGGGCCTTAGCAACCTCGACCGCCGGCTAGCCCGCATGTTTGATTCGGTATCCGTATATCCTGACCAGCCAGCTGCCTGCGCCCCCTAGCCGCGGATTTAGTGTCGGTGGGCGCGGCGGGGTTTGGTTGAGCGCGCATATACTGGTGCTTAGACCTCGCCCATGAATCAAAGCAAAGCCCTAGGCTACATTCTCAGCGCACTGGGCTTCGGCGTGTTGCTGATCGGCACGGCGTGGGCACTGCTTGGCTCGATCGAGACCACTGGGGGGCGGGTGCTGGCATTTTTGTTCGTGTTCACTATTGCTGCGCCGTTGACAGGGTTGGGGCTTTATGTGCTTCAGCGCGGCCACGTTGAGGAGGCAGAGCAGCAGCATGTGCGCCGCCAGCAGAAGCTGCTTGACATGGTAACAACCCGAGGCAAGTTGGAAGTGGCGCAAGCGGCTGTCGAGCTGGGGCTGAACCGTGAGCAGACCCGGCAGTTGATTTACGACTTAGTGGCCAACCAGCTCTTCACCGGCTACGTGGATTGGCAGGATGGCGTGCTGTATTCCGCCGGCGCTGCTAAGCTGGACGGCGGCCAGTGTCCCAAGTGTGGTGGGAAACTGGAGCTGACAGGCAAGGGAAGATTGGAATGCCCCTACTGTGGGGCGGAGGTGTTCTTACCCTGCTAGCGCATGCCCCGGCACGCAGGCATATTTATGAGTGCAAATTACGAACGCATCAGCCGCAACCGTGGACGCCTCGAGACCCTGCTTGGGCGCGTCCCCGGCTACCAAGGCTACACACTGGCTTCTTCGACGCTGTGCGGCTCAAAGAGGGATGCAGCAGCCAACTACACGAGCAGCCCCGCTCACCAAGGCCCAACTTCGACAGGCGCTCACCAATTTGGACGCGCGGCTGGCCAATGGCGAGATCAGCGAGGCTACTTACCACAAGTTTCAGGAGAGCTTGCGCCAGGCGTTGGAGAACGCACCCGGACTAAGCGCGGTTCCCAGCGCGCTGGGTAGGCTGTGCACGCACGCTATGGACGACCGCCCAGCGAGACAGCGCCGGCCAACTAATGTGGGTTGCTCAGCAACTCACCCATCAGCGTCATGTCTGACACTCGGGTTACACCAACTGTGCTGCTAGGCGTTGAGCCAGGTGACCACGTCGGCGGGCCTCTGCGCATCGAGCGGGGGCTTTGGACGGCTAAGCAGCGGCAATCGTGCGCGCTGCATGAGATCGCCTATCGCGCATGTTTCAAGGCGGAGCTGCCTGCTTTCTTCATCAGTCGCCTCACTCAGCCGGGTGAGCGCGTGTATGACCCATTTGCAGGGCGTGGCACCACGGCAGTTGAAGCTGCGCTTCAGGGGCGGCGCGTGGTCTCGAACGACATCAACCCACTCAGCGCGATCCTGGCTCGCCCACGGATTGCCCCGCCAAGCCTGGCGGCGATCCGCCAGCGCTTGGCGTCGCTCTCGCTGCGCGAGGCTCCGCCGCCCGCTGCCGACGACCCTGACCTATCGCCCTTCTACCATCCCGAAACAGAGCGCGAGCTGCGCGCCTTGCGCGAATATCTGAGGCAGCGCGCTGAAGCACAAGAGGAGGATGACCTCGACCGCTGGATCCGCATGGTGGCGACCAATCGCCTCACCGGCCACTCGGCAGGTTTCTTCTCGGCATACACCCTCCCGCCCAACCAAGCGGTCACACCAGAGCGCCAGCGGCTGATCAACCAGCGACTGGGGCAGACCCCGCCCTACCGGGACGTAAAGGCGCTCATCCTGCGCAAGTCCCAGCAACTGCTACGCGACCTGGATGAGGATACCCTCGCTCGCATGCGTCGTCTCGCTGAGGACGCCATCTTTCTCACTGCGCCTGCGCAGTGCACGCCCAGCATTTCCTCGGAGAGCATCGCGCTCACCGTCACCTCGCCGCCGTTTCTCGATGTGGTGGACTATGCGCGCGACAACTGGCTGCGCTGCTGGTTCAACCACATCAACGTGAGGCAGGTCGCCAGCCAGATGTCCACCCACGCCTCGTTGGACGCCTGGGCGGAAGCCATGCGCGCGGCGCTGCGCGAGCTGCATCGCGTCACACGGCCAGGGGGCTTTGTCGCCTTCGAGGTGGGTGAGGTGCGAGGCGGCCAACTGTGCTTAGAGGAGGTGGTGCGACAGCTTGGCGAAGCGGTTGGTTTTGAGGTGGTGGCGATCTTGATCAACCGTCAGCGCTTCACCAAGACCTCGCACATTTGGGGCATTGCCAACAGCCGCCTCGGCACCAACACCAACCGGATTGTCCTCTTCAGGAAGTAGCCATGCCGAGAGGGCGGCTCATGCCACAATCTCGCTTGTGCGGATGCGGCTGATGCCACCGCCGCCCTCAACGCTGCGCCCACCGCTGAAGCCGCGGAAGTAAGGCTCGCCGAGGCGCTCGGCGCGGTGCGCTGCGAAGAGCATCAGCGGCAAGCCACTGATCAGCGGCGCGAGCAGCTCTGGGCAGGCTGGGCAAGCGAGCTCTGCTTCCGCCGCGGGGGAGACTTCGATCACGCGGCGGCCGATGGCTTGCATGGCGGTGCGCACTTCGGCCACTCGGCTGGCATCGCGCTCGCGCATAGTGATGAGGAAGGTGGGGGTGTCTGCCACTTTGCAGAAGTACTGCAGGTGTGCCCACTCCTCCACATCTTGCGGTGTGGCGGGGTCGCCGCAGGCCTCGATGATCTTTGCCGCGCCGAACGAGGCGGTGGCGAAATGTGGCCCGCTGCCGCAAAGCACGAACTCGCGCGCCTCTAGTGTGCGCGCCACCCAGTCTGCAGCTACCTCGTTGTTGCACTGGATAGTCTGCTCGGCCCATGTGACCGCGTCTGCCAACTGCTTGCGCCAGGTGTGGGTGTCTGCGCCTGCTAAGTCGGCAAGCTGGAGCGCCAGCGCATACAGCATGAGCAGCGAGGCGTAGTAGGAACGCGATCCGGGCACCAACACGCCGGCCGCGTTGGGCAAATCGGGTACTTGGGTGATCAGCACGCGCTCCGCCACGCGCGCGATCGGCGTTTGCTCCGAGCTGGTGATGGCCCATGTCTGCGCTCCCCGCGCCCGCGCACGCACGAGGCCCTCGATGGTGCGGCTGACGCCTCCTGAGACCGAAATGCCGATCACCCACGTGTCAGCGTCGAGGGGCGCAAACTCAGCCGCGTAGCGCGAGAAGGTCATGGCGTTTTGCGCTTCGGTAGGAATGCGCGCCAGCGATTCAAAAGCCAGCTCAGTGGCGAGCGCGGCAAAGTAGCTGTCACCACAGCCGATGAGGTGGAGGCGACGCGGCAGCGTGTCCACATGACGCCCTGCCTCCGCCACGAAGCGAGGCAGCAGCGTGCCCATCAAATCGGGCAGCGATTGGATGTGCTGGATGAAATGGTTCATGATGTCATTGCTCTCAGCATACGCCATCCGGGTGTCAACAAAGCGTTACAATAAGCGATAAGGCGGAAAGTGTGCTCATGCATCTCAGCGATGCTTTCCTCGTAGCGCTTGGATGACCCGTCCTTTTGACATACGTGACGTTGGGCTGCTCCAACGGCTGGCAGCGACGGCGCGTCCGCTGGCCTGTTGGGCAGCGGCAGTAGATGGCTTGTATCCGCTGCGCGAAGCGATGCGCGCCTATGTCTCCGCCGGGCGCGACGCTGCCGTGGTGTTGGTGGATCGCGCAGCGAGCAACTCCGAGGACGGCGCGTTTGGCATGATGCAGATGCTGCCAACCTCGGAGCCGCATCAGTCCACCACTAACCCGACGCCCCGCTGGGCGGTGCTGACGATGCTGGGCGCGCAGTCGCAAGGAGAGGCGCGCCTGGAGAGCTGGGAGCGCATCCTGCTCGGCTTAGTCGCTGAGGCTGCGCAGCGAGGCGTGCACCACATCGTCACTGAATCGCCAGAAAGTGGCCCTGAATGGGAGGCGCTTCAAGCTGCTGGCTTTGTGCCGTTGCTACAACAGGACCTCTTGAAAGTCAGCTTGCCGCTTGAGGGGGGTGGGCATGCTGGAGAGCTGCCTGGGCTGCGCGAGCAGGGCAAAGACGACGAGCCGCTCATCCGTCTCTTGCATCAGCGCATCGCACCCAAGATGACCTATCCCGCGGAAGCTGCGCTCGACCAATTTGTTGGCCACCATCTGCGGCGTGGCTGGTTGCTGACGCGCAACAACGAGCTTGTCGCCTATGCGGCCGTGCATCAAGGCCGGCGTGGCTACGGTTTGCAGCTCCTGTTCCGTCCTGAGGCAGAGGAAGACGCCCGCCCCATGCTCGAGCATTGCTTGGCGCGCTTGCGCGGCTCTGCTTACGTCACTGTGCGGCATCACCATAGCTGGCTGTTGCCTGTGCTTGATCAACTGGGTTTCGTGCATCTCACCTCGACCGTGCTGATGGTGCGCCACGTTGCGGCGAAGGTGCAGCAGCCGGTATGGTCCCACGCAGTGGAACATGCCGCCATCTACACCACGCGCTCCGCCATGCACATCACATGGCCACCTCCGCAACCCCATGGCGACAAGAGGGGACGATGAGAAGCCATGAAGGAAATGCAGATTACTGACGATTTAGACACGCTGCTCAATATTCTTCCGACTGACATTCGTGAAGCCATCACACGTATTGGGCGCTTCAACGAACTGATCGAAGTGGTGATGGACCTTGGTCGGCCGCCCGAGTCGCGCTACGTCGCTGCGGAAGTAGATGATGCCGGCCGCACGATTGGCCGCGAGGAGACCGTGCTGCTGCGCCAAGGCGAAGTGACCCGCGAGGACCTGGACTACGTGCTGCAACATGTGGGCAGCTTCGACGCCGACAATCGCGCCGGCATCGCTCGTACGTTGCATCGCATCTCGGCCATCAAAAACCGCCACGGCCTCGTGGTTGGTCTCACCTGTCGTGTGGGTCGCGCTGTGTATGGCACGTTGGAGATTGTCTCCGACATTATCACCAGCGGCAAAAGCATCTTGTTGCTGGGACGCCCTGGTGTCGGTAAGACCACCATGTTGCGCGAGGCTGCGCGCGTGTTGGCTGAAACGCGTCGCGTGGTGATTGTGGACACATCCAACGAGATCGGCGGCGATGGCGATATTCCACACCCGGCCATCGGTCGCGCGCGACGGATGCAAGTAGCCACTCCAAGTTGCCAACACGAGGTGATGATCGAGGCTGTTGAGAATCACAACCCCCAGGTGATTGTGATTGACGAGATCGGACGCCAGCAGGAGGCGGAGGCCGCGCGCACCATCGCCGAGCGCGGTGTGCAGTTGATCGGCACCGCGCATGGCCTCACGCTGGAAAACCTGATGATGAACCCGACGCTCAGCGACCTGGTCGGCGGCATCGAGAGCGTTACCCTCTCGGACGAGGAAGCCCGCAGGCGTGGCACGCAAAAGACAGTGCTCGAGCGCCGCGCGCCGCCCACCTTTGACGTGCTGATCGAAATCCGCGACCGCCACCGCCTGCTGGTGCACCATAGCGTGAGCGAGGCAGTGGATGCGCTGCTGCGCAATCGCCCGCTATGGGCCGAGCTGCGTTACTGGGATGAGCACGGCAATGTGTGTAGCGAAAAGGTGCGCGTCACGCTAGAGCAGGAACGTCAGGCTGCCCACAAAACCTATGCCTACGCCACCAATGGCCAGACCACGCAATCGCAGCGCGGCGCGCCATCGCCCATAGATCAGCTCGAAATCGGCGAGCAGCATGAGCGCATCGCAGAAACTGCATCGGCGTTGCCCGCCTCGAATGCGCCGGCGAGGCCGCTGCGCATCTACGCTTATGGCGTCTCGCGCAACCGCATGCGCCAGGCAGTCCGTCAGCTCGGTGTGTCTGCCTCGTTTGTGGACGACATTGACGATGCGGATGTGCTTGTGACGGCCAAGACCTACTACCGCCAACGACCTCGCGCCATTGTTGACGCCGAACAAAACAATGTGCCGATCTACGTGTTGCGCTCCAACTCCATCGCGCACATGGAGATGTGCATCGCTGATCTGTTCGGTCTAGCAGACGACAGTCACTCGTCCTACGAGAGCGCGATGGAAGAAGCGGAAGAGGCGATCCGTCGCGTGTTGGCCGGTGAGACTTCGGTGGACCTCTCGCCGCAAAACGCCTTTATCCGCCGTCAGCAGCATCAGCTTGCCCGCGCTGCCAACCTGATCTCTCACTCGTACGGCAAAGAGCCGATGCGCCGCGTGCGCATCTCCAGGATGTGACGCGCGCCGGTATGCTTATCACGTTCGAGGGCCTGGATGGCAGCGGTAAAACCACCCAGATCGCGCGCTTAGCTCCTTGGTTGACCGCACAGGGCTACTCTGTGCTCACCCTCCGCGAGCCCGGCGGCACAACAGTGGGTGACGCGCTCCGCACCATGCTGCATGACCCGGCGTTTGGCGAGTTGTGCGCGCACACTGAGCTGCTGCTCTACAGCGCCTCACGCGCACAGCTGGTCGCCGAGCGCATCCGTCCCCATCTCGCCCAGGGCGGCATCGTGCTCTGTGACCGCTTCGCAGATAGCACGCTGGCATATCAAGGCTATGGGAGAGGATTGCCGCTCGATTTCCTGCGCCAATTGCAGGCTTTTGTGACGCAAGAAGTGCAACCAGCGCTCACAATTTACATGGAGATCCCGGTGGAGGAGAGCCTGCGCCGCCGCGTGCTTTCAGGCGAGTTCAATCGCATGGATCAACAAGACATTGGCTTCTACCAGCGCGTGGCGCTCGGCTACCGCGAGCTGATCGCCCAAGAGCCGCACCGCTGGCACGTAGTGGACGCTATGCTGCCGCCCGACCAGGTGGAACAACATCTGCGCGCGCTGATCGCTGCGCAAGTGGCGAGGCTGTATCACTCATGAGGACCGGCACAATGCGCGGGGATGGAAAGGCGGTGTTCGCAACGTGCACCGTGCTGGCTACTGGCTTTGCCTCGGCACCAGCTGAGTCGGCTAAATTCCTACCACCTGAACGTGCGACCGCCTGTAACCACATCTCTGCCGGCGTCCTCCGCGAGCTTCAGCATCGCGTGATCGCGCCCCTTGCTGCTTCCCCATGAACCGCGCTACCCGAGAGCACACACTCTGGTTCGGCTTGGTAGTTGTGGCCGCCCTCCTGCGCCTGATTCGCCTCGATGTTCCCTTAGACAATCACGAGGCACTCGGCGCGCTAGAGGCGTTGGCACACCTGGATGGCCGTCCAGCGGTGTTGGTCGTGCCGCTGCATGGCGCGCTGCAGGCCAGCCTCTTCGGTCTCTTTGGCGCTAGCGATGTGGTCGCGCGCCTGCCCAGCGCGCTGGCAGGCGTAATAGTGGTGGCACTCCCGTGGCTTTGGCGCGATGCGCTGGGGCGATGGGGCGCATGGTGCATGGGTGTAGCGCTGGCGATCTCACCGACGCTCTGGTTTGCTTCCCGCCTAGCCGATGGCGCGCTGCCGGCTTGGACGTTGGCGCTAGCCACATGGGCGCTGGCGCGCCGGGAAGCGAGCAGTAAGCGCGCAGCAGCGCTCAGCGCTGGGTTGGTCGGCGCGCTGTTGGCGTGTGGGCAGGCAGCGCCATTTCCGTTGCTCGGTCTGATGATGGCGCTGGCGCTCGATGGCCGGCTGTTGGCGCTGCTCCGCCAGCCAGGCTTTGGGCCGACCGTGGTGTTGGCGTTTGTAGTGGCTAGCACGCTAGGGCTTTGGCGCTGGCAGGGGCTGGGCGACGCCTTCACGGGCTACCTAGCATGGCTTGCCGGATGGTCGGCCCCGCCGCAGCTTTCGGCAATGCGGCTGGTGGGGGGCGTGCTGTTGGCGGAGCCGTTGATCCTGACAACAGCGCTGGCAGGATGTCGCATGCTGCGTGACCAGCGCGCATGGCTGGCCTGGATAGCTGTCGGCGCGCTCACTGTGTTGCTCTACCCCGCACGTAGTGCGACATGTGCTGTGCCTTTGGTGGTTGGGTTAGCGGCATGTGCTGCCTATGTTGGGGAACAGCTTGTGGCAACAGCAGTGCAAGAGCAGAAAGTGGTAGCTTCGGAGTCGCTAGCGCTCAGCGGGGTTGGGTTTGGGTTTGCTGCGCTGAGCGGCTTGCTGTTCGCCGGCAGCGGTCGGGCGGAGTGGTTGTTCGCAGTGCCTATCGCGGCTGCACTTGCTCTGCTGGCGGTGCTGGTCGGCGCCTTGCAGGAGCAGATTGGAGCGGCATGGCGCGGTGTGCTCGGCGCTGCGCTGGTTTGGCTTGGCGCCTACACGGTGGGCGTTGGGGCGCGAATGGCTTGGTGGGAGGCCAACAATCCCGCAGAGCCATACCGCAGTGAGGCTGTCGTCGCGCCGAGCTTGGCAGCGCTGCGCGACACGCTGGACGCACTGAGCGAGCAAGCGCTGGGGGATCGGCGCGCTTTGCGTGTGCAACTCCCTGAGGTCGCCCCGCCTGCGCTGCGCTGGCAGCTGCGCGAGCGCATCTTGACAGAGCCGACCACTCCAACCACATGGCAACGCGCGCTGCTCTTAGCCACGGGCAATGGGCCTCCCCCCGGCGCGTGGGTTGGCCATGCTTTCGATGTGCACATGTCGCAGCCGTTGGGGGGCTTGGGATGCGATCCGCTGTCAAGTGGGCTGCTACACTGTTGGCCGTTAGCACGTTGGGTTGCGCTGCGGCAGGCCGATGGTGAAGTTCAGCGCGTCCGCTGGACGCTGTGGGTGTCGCCGGAACTTTTGGCGCGTGCCGCCGGGCGTCCATGAGCGGAGAGTGAGATGGCCACAGAGACGAACACGATCCGTCAAGAAGAGCTGGGGCTGGCTGCGTCCGTCCAGGGCGATGGCCTGGTGAGCCGCGCCGAGGCGTGGCTTGAGCGTCCGTTGGTGGCATGGCTCAACTGGGAGCGTGTGGCATACGGCCTGTTGATCGTGCTGGCGCTGCTCTCACGTCTGTACGACTTGGGTGCGCGGGTGATGAGTCATGATGAGAGCCTGCACACCTACTTCTCGTATCAACTGGCGGTGGGGCGCGGCTTTCAGCACACGCCGCTCATGCATGGGCCGTTGTTGTTTCATATCACCGCATTGAGCTACTTCCTCTTCGGCGCGGATGATTTCACCTCGCGCCTGCCAATGGCGCTGGCGGGCGTGGTGCTGGTGGTGTTGCCCTATGCCTTGCGGCGCGAGCTGGGGCGGTTGGGCGCGTTGGTGGCTTCGGCGCTGCTGCTGATCTCGCCCTCCATTCTCTACCACGCGCGCTACATCCGCCAAGAGCAGACGATCCTGGTGTGGACGCTGCTGTCGGTGTGGCTGAGTTGGCGTTACGTGACTGACCGCCGCCCAGCCTGGTTGCTGGGCTTGTCTGCAGTGCTGGCCTTTCACGCCACCGATAAGTCCACCTCGTTTTTGGTGGTGGCGCAGCTTTTCCTCTTTTTTGCGCTGTTGGCGCTGTGGCAGTTGTATCGCGCTCGTGGGGAGCGCCGAAGTGCGCTCATGCTCGTAGCCCTAGGACTCTTCACTGCTGCTTGGATGGTCGGGCTGAGCATTGGCTTTGAGCTGCTTCACGAGGCGCTGGTCCGCATCGGCTTGGAGCGCCCAACGCAAACCTCGCTGTCGCTCTCGTCGCTCACGCTGGTTACCGTGCTGGTTGCGCTCACCGCCCTAGCAACACTCGCCTTAACCTTGCTTTATCGCGCGCTCTTCAGCAGCTGGATACGTCGCGCGGCGGAAGATTCCCCCGCGCTCAACGTGGTGATGGTGCTGGTCACCACCACGATGTGGATGGCATCGCCTGCCATGCTGCTGATCAAGAACCGCATATGGCAGCTCTTCCGAGGCGACGAACTTGTGCCGATCAGCGCGCTGGGCGATATGGCCAACTTGCAATCGAACCCGCAGGTGATCGGCACGATGTTGGCGATGGCCCTGGCGCTGATAGCGGTGGCCATCGCGTTGGGGTTGCTGTGGTGGCCGCGCCTGTGGCTGCGTGTGGTGGCGATCTTCTTGAGCATCACCGTCACGCTCTTCACCACGGTCTTCACCAATCTAACAGCCGGCTTGGCAACGGGCTTTGTGGGTCAGTTGGGCTACTGGATGGCACAGCAGCCGGTGATGCGTGGCAACCAGCCGTGGTACTACTACTTCCTGATCGCGCCGATGTACGAGTATTTGCCCACCCTCGGCGCGTTAGTGGCGCTCATCGCGCTTGGGGGTGGACTGGTTCGGCAACTCAACGCACGGTTTCTGCGCTTTCCCCCTAGTGAAAAGACGGTTACAGCTTGGCTGAGCGAACGCGCTTTTCCCATTTTGCTGAGCTGGTGGACGCTCTCTGCCTGGGCTATCTACACCATCGCTGGCGAAAAGATGCCCTGGCTCACGGTGCACTTGGCGCTGCCAATGAGTTTGCTCACCGCCTGGGTGGTGGCGCAGGGGATCGCGGCCGTACAGCGCCGTTGGGGCGCTGCACCCCTCGCCAACCATTGGCTGGCGGCTGGTGCTGCCGGGGTGTGCGTGTTGCTGATCGTGCGCGCGCTCTCGCTGCTCGGCAGTTTGAACTGGGAAGGCTGGCCGGCCGCTGAGCGCTCGCGCTGGCTTGCCCAAGCGCTGATCACGGCAGTGCTGCTCGTGGCTGCCGTGAGCGCGCTGCGACGGTTAGCCGGCGCTGTGGCCTCGACGCTGCTCGGGCTGGCTGCGGTCAGCTTGCTGGGGCTGCTCACGGTGCGCACCGCCGTGATGGTCACCTACATCAACTACGACTATGTCAAGGAGTTTCTCTTCTACGCACACGGCGCGCCGGGCGTGAAGATCGCGCTGCGCCAACTGGAGGACTTGGCCCGTCGCATGGGCGGCGATGAGCCGCTGCGCATCGCATACACCCAGAGCACAAGCTGGCCGTTCACTTGGTACATGGTCCGCTTCCCTGGCGCGCGCTTTGTGGGCAGCAGCTTGCCCTCAGATTACACCACGTTTCACGCGATCCTGGCGAGCGAACAGGACGCGCAATACAGCCAGATCGTGGATCAGCTCAGCGATGAGTACGAACGCTTCGTTTACCCGATGGTCTGGTGGCCAATGCAAGATTACTTCGACTTGACCTGGGAGCGCATCCGCTACTCGTTGTTCAATCCTGAGGCGCGCGCAGCGCTGTGGGAGATCGCTTTCAACCGCAACTTTCAACCGTATGCCCGGCTGTTCAACAAGGCCACGCTCACACCAGAGACTTGGTCGCCAGCGCATCGCTTCTCGCTCTTCATTCGGCGCGACATGGCATCCCGCTTGTGGGAGTATCGCGTTGGTGTTGCCGACGCTGCGCCGCTGCCGACGGCGCGCCTGCAGGCACCGGCAGGGCTTGCGTTGCTGCCCGATGGCGAGCGACTGGTGGCCGATCGGCGCGCCAACCGCATCTTTCGGTTGGATGCGAGCGGCGCTGTGCGCGCCGTGATTGGCGGAGCAGGTAGCCAGCCCGGCCGCTTCAACGAGCCCTGGGGTGTGGCGGTGGACGAGGAGGGCAACATCTACGTTGCCGACACGTTCAACCATCGCGTGCAGAAGTTCGACGCGCAAGGCAACCTCTTGCTCGCCTGGGGGAGCCCAGGCGCGACCAACGCCCCCGGCCAGGGCAACCAGACGCTCTTCTTTGGCCCGCGCGCCCTCGCCTTCGATCGCCAAGGTCGCCTGCTGGTGACCGACACCGGCAACAAGCGCGTGCAGGTGTTCGACCGAGAAGGGAATTTCATTGCCCAGTTCGGCGGCGCCGGCGCGGGGCCAGGTCAAATGAACGAGCCGGTGGGCATCGCCGTGGACGATGCCGGCAATATCTACGTCGCCGATGTGTGGAACCGCCGCGTGCAGGTGTTCGATCCCGACTATCGCTTCCTGCGCGCCTGGTCGGTGGCAGCGTGGGAAACCATGGACCGCGCCGCGCTTCAAGCAGTGGACCACAAGCCGTATCTCGCTGTGCGGGGCGATACGGTGTATGTCACCAGCCCCGGCACCTCGGAGGTGCTCGCTTTCACCCGCAACGGCATGCCGTTGGACTTGCCAACCGTGAGCTTGGCGCCAGGCAGTTCGCCGGTGGGCATTGCTGTCCGCGGCGATCTGCTCTACGTCACTGACCAGAATGCAGCCAGCGTTTTAGAATTTCCGCTAGTCTTCGGCCGCCAGTAGTAGGCTGCTGGGCCAACCGTCACACATAAGTCGCAGCTGATGGGACTTTCTGTTGGTATTGTCGGCTTGCCTAATGTGGGCAAGTCCACGCTGTTTAACGCGCTGACCTCGGCGCGCGCGCTGGCCGCGAATTACCCCTTCGCCACCATCGAGCCAAACACCGGCATCGTGCCCGTGCCCGACCCGCGCCTGGAGGAGATCGCCACCTACATCAAGACGGAGCGCATCGTGCCGGCCACGATCGAGGTGGTGGACATCGCCGGCTTGGTGAAAGGCGCCTCACAGGGACAGGGACTGGGCAACCAATTTCTCGGCCACATCCGCGCAGTGGATGCTGTCTTGCACGTGGTGCGCTGCTTCGACAGCCCCGACATCGTGCACGTGGACGGCAGCGTGGATCCCGTGCGTGACGCCGAGATCATCGAGTTGGAGCTAGTGCTGGCCGACTTGGAGAGTGCCGAGCGGCAGCTCGAAAAGGCCAAACGCGCAGCTCAACAACGCGACCCAGAAGCGATCCAGAAAGCTGCCGCGCTTGAGCCGATGGTGGCGCGCTTGCGCGAGGGTAAGCCGGCGCGGCTGGCATTTGCTGACTTGGATGCTAACGCGCAGCGGCTGGCCAAGTCGTTCGGCCTGCTCACCGCCAAGCCCATGCTCTACGTTGCCAACGTGGACGAACGTGATCCGCTCGGCGAGCAAAGCCAACATGTGGCGCGCTTGCGCGCCTGGGCCCAGGAGCGCGGCGAAGTGGTGGTGGCGATCTCCGGTGCCATTGAGGCCGAGATCGCGCAACTGGAGTCCGTCGAAGAGCGCCGCGAGTTTCTGGCTGCCCTCGGCCTGGAGGAGTCTGGCTTGGCGCGGCTCTCGCGGGCAGCTTATCGGCTGCTGGGGTTGCAGTCCTTCTTCACAGCCGGTCCGAAGGAAGTGCGCGCGTGGACAATCCCTATCGGCGCGCGGGCGCCGCAAGCAGCGGGCGTGATCCACTCCGACTTCGAGCGCGGCTTTATCCGCGCTGAGGTGTACACCCTAGATGACCTGCGCACCTACAAGACTGAGGCAGCCATTCGCGCTGCTGGCAGGCTGCGCGCTGAGGGAAAGGAATACATCGTCCAAGACGGCGACATCATGCACTTCTTGTTCAGCGTGTGAGGTCTCGCGCTAGCTAGGACGCCCCGCGTGGGTGGTCTCCTCTGGCAGTGGCTGGGAGAGGGAGCACACCACCTCAGTGGCTGTGGTTGAGCGAATGCGCGGCTGGCGCGCTTTGCCAGCGTTGTGGCATCACCGCATGGCTGCGCAGCGCAAAGCCACATCCTCTGCTTACAACCTAGCCGCCACAGACACCGGCTCGCCTGCGATCACCACGCCAGGCCTTAGCAGCAACGCCCACGCCACGGCGATGCGCTGACGCTGGCCGCCAGCGATCTGGTGCGGGAAGCGCCCAGGCGCCGGCTACGCTGCCCCGCTCCACGCCGTCAGCATGCCCCCCATTGGGCGACCTATTGAATCGAATGGCCCTGGCGCACCCACCACAAGCGCCCGGAGACGCCTGCGCCGCTGCAAGTCCGTTTCCTTGCGATGCAGACGGTGGAGCGTTGGTGCGTCGTCCTGCCGGTTTATCTGTGCATGAGGGCCGCGCACATTCAACTCCTCCCTCTGCACCAAGGCTGGCATTACACCATCAGCAGCGCGTACTCGATGGAATCGGCCAATGCCTGCCACGAGGCATCCACAATGTTGCTGGAGCAGCCCACCGTTGTCCAGTGATGCAGGCCGTTGGTGGACTCGATGGTCACGCGGGTGGTGGAGCCAGTGGCTTTATCACTGTCCACGATGCGCACTTTGTAATCGGTGAGGCGCACTTTTTTGATTTTGGGGTAATGGGGTAGCAGCGCTTTACGCATGGCGAGGTCGAGCGCGTTGACTGGCCCGTTGCCCTCAGCAACAGTGTGAGCGATCTCGTCGTCCACACGGATTTTGACGCTGGCTTCTGCCAACACGCCGCGGCCCTCACGGTGCTCCACCACCACCATGTAGTCAATCAGCTCAAACAGCGGTGCGTAATCAGCGCGGGCGCGGCGCAGCATCAGTGCTACGCTGGCGTCGGCGCCTTCGAAGAAAAAGCCTTGGTTTTCCAGCTCTTTGATGCGTTGCAGCACCTGGCGCACCTCCGCGCTGTCCGGATTGAGCCCCATCTCTTGTGCTTTGTAGGCGATGTTGCCACGCCCGCTTAGCTCGCTCACCAGCACGCGCTTCTGGTTGCCCACCAGCGCAGGGTCTATGTGCTGGTAGCTATGTTCGACTTTGAGGATCGCTGCCACGTGGATGCCGCCCTTATGAGCAAAAGCCGCCTGGCCGACGTAAGGCTGGCGGATGTCCGGCGCGAGATTGGCGATTTCAAACACAAAGCGCGATAAGTCGGTCAGGCCGCGCAGTTGCTCATCGGTCACGCAATCGTCGCCCATCTTGAGCTTCAAGTTAGCGATGGTGGTGATCAAGTCGCAATTGCCGACGCGCTCGCCCAAGCCATTGATTGTGCCTTGCACCTGCTCGCAACCGGCGCGCACGGCGGCTAGTGCGTTGGCGACTGCCAGGCCGGCGTCGTTGTGCGTGTGGATCCCAAGGCGCACTGAGCGAGCGCCGGGGTCTTCGCGCAGCGCAACGAGCGTCTGGCGCACGATCGCTGCGATTTCCCATGGCATAGTGCCGCCGTTGGTGTCGCACAACACCAACCAGTCTGCGCCGGCGTCACGCGCAGCGCGCAGGGTGGCCAGCGCATAGTCCTTATCGAGCTTGAAGCCGTCAAAGAAGTGCTCAGCGTCGTGCATGACCTCGCGGCCGTGGCGTTTGAAGAACGCAACGCTATCGCGGATCATGGCGAGGTTCTCCTCTAGGGTGGTCTCCAGCACGTGGGTCACGTGCAGTGTGCTGGTCTTAGCCACTAGCGTCACCACTGGCGTCTCGGCCTCTCGCAGCATCTGAATTTGCGAGTCGCGCTCGATAGGGGTATGTGCTTTGCGCGTGCTGCCAAATGCAGCCAGCCGAGCATTCCGAAAGCGCAGTTGCCGAGCTTGTCGAAAGAACTCCACATCCTTTGGGTTGCTACCGGGCCACCCGCCCTCGATGTAGTGGATGCCGAAGTCGTCCAGTCGTTGTGCGATGCGCAGCTTGTCGTTGACGGAGAAGTTGACGCCTTCGCCCTGCGAACCATCTCTTAGCGTTGTGTCGTATAGAAGTGTGCTCATGGCTCAGCCTCATCTTGGCAACTAAAAAGCCCTCCGAATCTTGGAGGGCTTTTGGTATTGTCTGCGCTGCTCTGTTAAGTCGCGCTGCCATCCGCGATTCGCGTGTGAGGTTGGCTCAGCTCAATTCGGATAATCGAGCTGGCAATCTGCGCTATCGCAATTCCGATGGAGCGATGCAGCATCAGCTTCTTGGAGTGTAATCCCGGTGTGTGGCCTTTGTCAATTCATGGCAGCCCACCTGTCTGATAGGCTAAGAGCCGAGTGCGCCGGAGCATGTCTCGGGCGATCTGATCGGTCAAGAGTTGTTACAATCTTCCAAACGCACAGCGCAACCTTTGGCATGAATCAGAACGCACCGCTTCTCATTGTG
Organism: uncultured Anaerolineae bacterium; assembly: GCA_938028725.1. Lineage (GTDB taxonomy): Bacteria > Chloroflexota > Anaerolineae > J036 > Brachytrichaceae > CALIMH01. The sequence continues at coordinate 204,428 of CALIMH010000001.1, forward strand.
GAGAACGGCCAAATGGCTGGGCAGCGCTGGTTGATGGACACAGATGTGCTCATCATTGGGCGCGAGCCTGGTGTGGCTGATTTGCTCTTGCCAGAGCGGCAGGTCTCACGGCGTCACGCTAAGCTCGAGCGCACGCCGGAGGGCTTTGTGCTAACTGACCTGGGCAGCAAGAACGGCACTTTCCTTAACGGCAAAGAAGTGAAGTCGCCGCAACTGCTGCGTGACGGCGATGAGATTCAGATCGCGCTCTGCGTCAAGATCATCTTTGTTGGCAGCGACGCCACTGCGCCGTTGAACGCCAAGCCGATCAGCAAAACGATGCGGCCAGTGGTGCGAGGAGTGCGCCTTGACCGTCAGCGGCGCTCTGTCTATGTCGCCGAACAGGAGTTGAACCCGCCGCTCTCCGCGCAGCAGTTTCGGTTGCTCGAGCTCTTGCTCGAACGTGAGGGGAAAGTGGTGACGCGCGACGAGATCTGCCGACACGTCCGCGGTGAGGAGCCACTGCCAGCTATCACCGATCAAGCGGTCGACGCCTTGGTACGCCGACTGCGCGAGCGCATCGCCGAGATTGACCCCGAGCACGCTTACATCGTGACCGTGCGCGGGCACGGCATCCGTTTTGAGAATCGCTACTGAAGTCTGGCGCCATGCACAATCAGCGCGCGAGGACACCGCGCGAGCAAGCGCCGAGCGTGTTGCTTGATCGGCAAGTGCTCGCCTTCCCCATCACGCAACGCCAAGAGCAACAGTGGTGAAAGGCTGCGACTGCAGAGATAGAACGGCGCATTGCGCGCTACTAATGGTCGAGCTACAACCCCGCCATATCCGAGAAACACATCCACCGCGTGAGCAGCGGCTAAATCGCTTGCGCCGTCTCCCACCAACATAGCGCGCCCGGAGCGACGCACGCGGCGGATCACCTCTGCTTTGCCGTGCTGGCTGGTGAGGGGCGACTCGTCATACATCAAGTAACCCTCCTCTGGGTTTCCCTCCTCTGCGCACCGCTGATACTCCCACCATCGCCCGCTGAGCTGGTTGTAGGAAAGGCCCACTGCGTAGATGTGTTCGCGCGGCACACCCAGCCAAACGCCAAAGCCGATCACGGCATCGGCCAACCCACCGCTCACGATAAACACGCGCCGCCCCATCTCCTGCAAAGCGTCGATCACCTCGCGGGCGTGCAGCGTCACATGTCGCTTGTAAATCTCCTCGATGTAGCGCAGATCAGCGCGCTTTGGCATCAGCAGCCTGAGCCGTTCGGCATACACTTCCTGCAGAGGTATCTCGCCGTTCATCGCGGCGTTGGTCAATTCAGCGATGCGCGCTTCCACCCCTTTCATCCGCGCCAGCTCGTCAATTCCTTCCACTCGTGAGAGGGTGCTATCGCAGTCGAAAAAGACTTCCTCCACTGGCGCTGCGACCATCGCGGCAATTGTAATGATGCATACGAGCGCTCAGCATTGCTGCGCCCAGGGTGTGCGCTACTTTTGGCTTGCGCCACTCACCGGCGTGGTGAGTCGTCGGTGTTCAGATCGCCCCGGCAGCTTGCAGCAGCGCGATCGTAGCGGCGCATCCTGCTGGCACGAGCAGGTTATCAAGCCCGTTGGGGCTGAGCGCCTCCACCACGGTTGAGACAGTGGCCAACCCAAGGCCTAGCACCAGCGCCGATTCCATCGTAAGGCCAAACACCCAGGCGCTGAGCGTCGTGGCCGCCAACGAAAAGCCGAACATCGCCGCCGATCCCTCTGCGCTGCGTGTCGCGCCGAGCAGCACGTAAGGGTGCTTGCCAAACTTTCGGCCCACAATGGCAGCAAAGGCATCCCCCCACGTCATTGGCATCAGCGCGGCGACGGTCAGCGCCTTGCTCACGTCGAAGAAAAGCAGCAGGATCGCCACAAACGCGATGGGGAAGTACACCGTGCCGAGGTTAGATTTATCGGCCACCTCCATTGCGCTAAACACGTTGCGGCGATACGAGATGTAGTTCAGCACGATGAAGGCCGCCGGCGGCACAATCGCAAACCACTTGTTGCTGAACAACACGACTGTGCCAAATGCCCACATCCCCACAGCGATATGCACAAACTTGCGGGTGAACTCAGTGGGCAGTCGCAACGCGCGGCGCAAACCTTCCGCAGCACCTAGCATGGCAAACACGTAACCGAAAGAGATGACGATGGCGATAAGGTTGGCTGACATGCCTCAGAATCCTTGTTGTTCGCGATGATTCTCCTCGTCCAAGCCGTAGAGGCTGTCCAGGCTGAGATCGGGAGAGACGGCTTCGGTGGATCGCAGGGTGAGTGCGGCAGCACGGATGCCGAGCTGCAGCGCGTCGCTAATCGAGAAGTTATTGATAAGGCCGAAGATCAGCGACGCAGTCAGCGCGTCGCCTGCGCCGGTGGTATCCACGATGCGAATGCGGAGCGCGGGGAATTGGCCGCTCTCATCCTCTGTGGCATAGCAGGCACCGCGCTCAGCTTGGGTGATCACCGCGATCTGCACCCCCCGGCTCACGAGCTGGCGCGCTGCGCTCAGCGCATCGGCCGAGGTGGTGATCGCCACATCTCCCAGCAGCATCTCCGCCTCGCGGATGTTAGGGGTGATCACGTGGACGTAGGGCAGATGAGGTCGCAACTTGCGCGAGAGCGTGGCTGAAGTTGGGTCAATGCAAATGCGCTTGTTGTAGCGGCGAGCGATATGAATGGCGGTCTCTAGAGCTGCCTCGCTCAGGTTCAAATCCATCGCGACCATCACGCAATCGCGGAAGGCGTTGTGGTGCTTTTCCAGGTATTCCGGCGTGATATGTCTTAGGACTCGCAGGTCGTCCAACGCCAGCAGCACGTCGCCGCTGGAGTCGAGCGCGGCGAGGTATGTGCCGGTGACTTCGCCGGGGATGATGCGGGTGTGTGAAATATCCACCCCTTCGCGCTTGGCCTCAGCCAGCAGCTCATGGCCGGCGTGGTCGTCGCCCACTGCGGTGATGAGGGTGACGGGTGCGTTGAGCCGAGCTAGGTTGATGGCGATGTTGCGCGCCACACCTCCCAGACTGGTGCGGATAACCGCCGGATTGGATGAGCGCATCACCGGCGCATGAGTCATGCGGCCTTTGACATCGAAGTTGGCAGCGCCGATCACCAAAACGCTCTCGCTCACCGATTGCTCCTCCTTTTGTGTTTGATTGTGTTTGAGGTGACGGAGAAAGGCCTCACGGCCTGCTTCACTTGCTGAATTCAAAGGCCCACAGTAGGATGATAGACCCTATCACTATCAGCGCAAACTCTGCTGCTGTCTGCCGCTCTTGCTTGCCTTGCATTTGAAGATGTTGCTGAACCAGTGTGATCGAGATGTGAAAGATAGCAAGCAGCACAATGCCGGCGCTGGCGCTGGAGATGCGTACGTAGTTCAGTGCCCACATCGCCTGGCCGATCAGAAGCGCGATCAGGGCTGACGCCCCAAGCCCGCGGCGGTTGCCGATCAGGTGCGGCGCGAGCATGTCCACCGCCAGCGCAAATGCCACTGCAAGCGCCCCTGTCGCTGTGACCAAACTTCGCTCTCGTGTGCTGTGAATGAGCACGAACAGCAGCAACCCTAGCACTTGCGAGGCGATGTTCACCCCCACGCGCGAAATCTCGTAGGCTGAGCTGTCTGAAGCGATGATGTTGTACTCAGCGGCGATCAGCAGGCCAATAGATAGACCACCCAGCACCAGACCAAGCAGCCATGTCGGCAGCGCTTGCGCTCGCGTCAACAACAACGCCAAGGTTAAAGCTGCGACCGCTGGAACAGTCCAAAACGGGAAGAGGAAGCGCACAATCCCCGCACGCACCTCTGGGTGATCCTGCAACACCCAATCGGTGCCAAGCACGGTCAGCACTGGCAGGGCCAGCAGCAGCAAGGCGTTCTGGTTGAGCTGAAACGAGAGCGCCGAGCCAAGCACGTCAGCCGAAATCGTGGGCGCTGGAAAATCCATGACCAGCAGCAGCGCCGGCGTCAACACAATCAGCGAGACGACAGCAAAAATGCGGTTGAGGGTGGGCGCAGGGATGGTGGAAGGCATATCGCTGATAGTTGCTCAATGATTCTAGCTTACTCGGCGTAGAATGGGGAAGCGACGCGAGAAGCAGAAGTATGGCGCGAAACCGAAATAACGAATTTGCCGTGATTGGGCTAGGGCGCTTTGGCTCCAGCTTGGCGCGCACTTTGGTTGCGCGCGGGGCAACTGTCCTAGGGGTGGACCGCTCGCCGGAGATCGTGCGGCAAATCGCCGATGAGTTGACTCAAACTGTGGTCGCTGATTCCACCAGCGAAGAGGCGTTGCTCGAGATAGACATCAAGTCTTTCCCTACCGTGATTGTTGCCATCGGGTCCAATTTCGAGGCAAACCTGCTCACCACTGTGGCGCTGCGCGAGATCGGTGTGCGCGAGATCATCTGCAAAGCGCTCACCACCCGCCAGCGCGATATTCTGCTCCGCGTCGGGGCGACTCGTGTGATTCTCCCCGAGCACGAGGCCGGCCAACGACTGGCTGTGGAACTGACCACGCCGGGGATGCTTGGCCAGATAGACCTCGGCACCGGCTACGCTGTGACTGAGATCCACACCCCGCCTGGCCTGGTTGACACACAGTTGGGCCGCTCAGAGCTGCGAAAGAACGGCCTCAATGTGCTCGCTATCAAGCGCGGTGACCGCTTGATTGTCTCCCCAGCGCCAGACACTGTGCTGCGCGCGGACGATCTCCTGGTGGTGCTTGGCACAACCAAAGACATTGAGCGCTGCACCCACCTTGAATGAGCAGCGAGCTTTCTCGCTGGAGGCGCTGGCATGTGCCAGCGCCCTGGCGTATAGTCGGCAGTTTGGCGCTGATCGTGTTGATTGGCACAGCACTGTTGTTGCTGCCTTTCAGCAGCGCTGAAAGACCGCTAACGCCCCTGCAAGCCTTCTTCACCGCTGTCTCCGCCTTATCGGTGACTGGCCTCAGCGTGATCGCCCCAGGCCGCGACTTAAGCTTGTTCGGCCAGTTGGTTTTGCTGGGGATGATTCAGATCGGTGGGGTAGGGTTCATGGTCGTGGCTGTCGTGGTGTTGCGGGTGTTGGGCCGAGCTGTGGCGCTGGAGGACCGCCTCGCCCTACGCGACTCGTTAGGTCTGATCAACCTAGCCGAGATCGTTCAACTCACAGGGCGCAGCTTGGTGGTGATCGCGCTTGTGGAGCTAGCTGGGGCGGTGCTGCTATGGTTGCATTGGCGCACCTTTCTGCCGCTAAGCGAATTCAGGGTGATGCTCTATGCGCTCTTCCATGCCGTCTCTGCATTTTGCAACGCCGGCTTTGACCTTTTTGGCGGCTTGCCGCAGTTCCCAGGTGGAGTGCCCAAAGACGGCTTGACGCTCACTTTGCTGGCTTTGCTCATCCTCATCGGTGGGCTAGGCATACCAGTGATTGCAGATTTGATCAACTGGCCGCGCTACCGCATGCTATCGCTCCACACGCGCCTGACATTGGTGACAACAGCCACGTTGTCGCTCGTGGGCACGGCGTTAATGTTTATCTCGGAAACGCTCAGCAACTCGCCGGTAACGATGGAGCAACCAACACTGCTGGCGCGTCTGGGAATAGCGCTCTTTCAAGCCATCTCCGCGCGCACCGCGGGCTACGCCAGCTTTGAGCACCTCGAGCAGATCTCAGCCGGCTCGCGGGTGACGTTGATGGTGCTGATGTTTGTCGGCGCAGCGCCGGCCTCGATGGGGGGCGGCATCACGACAGGCACCTTCGCCGTGCTGGTGATCGCGGCCTGGTCGTTTCTGCGCGGCCTGCCAGTGGCCCAAGTGAGCCACCGCACGATTGACGCGCTCACCCTTCGGCGCGCGAGCGCGGTGATGATAGTGGCGCTTGCGCTCGTGTCCACAGCCACGTACCTCGTCGCCATCACCAACCCGCAGGTGTCGCTCGACCGCGTGCTGTTCGAGGTGGTCTCGGCCTTTGCTACGTGTGGCCTGTCGCTGGCGCTCACTGAACAGCTCAACGTCTTCGGCCAGCTTGTGATCGCGGTGGTGATGTTCTGGGGGCGGCTCGGCACACTCACACTCGTCACCGCCATCACAGCATTGTCACTCTTTCGGCGCAAGCACTTGGTCGGCTACCCCGAAGCCCATGTCCTGATCGGGTAGAGTGACCTTTGGTGAAGCGAAGCAACGTGATTCCGGTTGTCTCTTCCATTCTCATCATCCTGGCGTTAGCATTCCTACGTGAACGCTCAAAGACGCTGGCCGCGATCTTGGCCACCATGCCGATCAACATCCCGCTGGGTTTGTGGGTGCTCTTCGGCACAGGAGAAGCAGATCCATCGGCGGTGGTGTTGTTTTTGCGCGCCCTATTGCCGGGGCTGATCGCCTCACTTGTCTGGGTTGGTGTGGTGTTCGCGCTGGTCCAAACTGGGATGAGCCTATGGTTGAGCATCCCTTTGGGCTATGTGGCATGGGGAGTGTTGATCGCGGCTTTTGTTCGGCTGGAGTGGATTGTGGTGCGCTGATGTGCTGCCGCTCTGTGCTAGGACAGCATGCAGCGACGCGCACAGCGCGCGAATATGAGATGGCGTGCTGCCGCAGCAGCCACCAATCACGTTCGCCCCGGCTTTCAGCAGCGCGGGAGCGCACTCGGCGAAGTCTGATGGGGTGAGAGGGTAGCGGCCATCTTGTTGGGGCGTGCCGGCGCTTGGCCTGGCGATGAGCCGGGCGTATCCCGCGTTTAAGTGCGCGAGATGCTGCACAGCCTTCAGCACAGCCCAAAGCCCCGAAGAGCAATTCGCGCCGATCCCTGCTGCGCCCAGATCAAGCGCTTGCTGTGCTGCCTTTAGGATAGGTGTGCCGTCGAGGAGTGTGCCGCTCTCATTCACGTTGAACAACACCCACACCGGTAGCGAGGTCGCCGATTGGATGGCCTGCAGCGCAAGCAGTGCCTCTTGGTTGCTGGTGAGCGTCTCCAAGATCAGCACGTCCGCGCCGGCAGCTTGTAACGCCACTGCTTGCATCGCAAACCACGCGCCGGCTTGGTGCGCGCCGATGCCTGCGAGGGCCTTGCCGAGTGGGCCGATCGAGCCACCGATGAGGGCTGCTCGGCCTGTCAATGACGCCGCTTCCTGTGCCAGTTGGGTGGCAGCCTGCGCGATGCACCTCACTTGGCTTGGCTCGATGCGACCGTGGGCAAGGTGGTAGCTTGTGCCGAAAGTGTTGGTGGTGAGCAGCGTGGCGCCTGCAGCGGCGTATTGTCGGTGTATCTCGAGCACAGCAGTCGGGTGGGTCAAGTTGAGCAGTGGGTACACGTGTGTGTCGTATGCAAATCCCGCCGCTAACAGCATCGTCCCCATCGCGCCATCTGCGATGATAAGGCTGGATGCGTCGCCTGCTGCCAGCATTCACCTGATTGTAGAGCTGTCTAATCACAATGCGTGCTTCAGTTAAGATAGGTCCAACTCCCGTCAAAATGCGACCGATGAACCCTCTTCTTGATCTATCCCAACGTGATGAGCCGATCTACAACGGCTGGTGCACCATCCCCAGCTCGTGGAGTGCAGAGGTGATGGCTCGCGCCGGTTGGCACAGCGTCACCCTCGACTTGCAACACGGCTTGATTGACTACAGCCATGTTGTGCCAATGTTCCAGGCGATCCAGTTAACCGGCACAGTGCCGTTGGCGCGCGCGCCTTGGAACGAACCAGGCATCGTGATGAAGCTGTTGGACGCCGGCGCGCTGGGTGTAATTTGCCCCATGGTGAATACGGCGGAGGAGTGTGCGCGTTTTGTCGGCGCGTGTCGCTACCCGCCCATAGGTTACCGCAGCTACGGCCCGCTGCGCGCTCGCGCTGCCTTTGGCGCCGACTACGAGCACAGCGCGCAGCGCAGCACGCTTGCCTTTGCCATGATTGAGACTGCCGAGGCGCTGCGCCACTTAGATGCCATTCTCGATGTGCCAGGCCTGAGCGGCGTGTACGTAGGGCCGGCTGACCTCAGCCTTTCGCTTGGCAGCGCTGAGCGCAGCGATCCTACCAACCCACACGTCTTGGATGCAATAGCGCGCGTTGCAATGGCCTGCCGGGCACGCGGCTTGATCGCAGGCATTCACTGTGGCAGCTCGGCTTTTGCGCATCAGATGATCGCGCTGGGCTATCGCTTCATCACGGTGTCTACCGATAGCGCGTTGCTGAGCCAAGCGGTGCGGGATGTGCTGGAGCAACTGCGCGGCGGCCGCTCGAGCAGCCGGGGAGGCGTGTACTGAGCAATGTGGACGTTCTGGTTGGATGAGCCGCTGCCGACCAGTTGCGTGCCTATGTTAGAGGGGCGCGCGCGTGTGCTTGGTCCTGCCGAGACGTTGGAGGGCTTCGAAGCGGCGGACGCTTGCATTGCCCCCGGCCACATTCGCTACGATGCAGCGCGCCTAGATCGCGCGCCACGCCTCAAAGTGTTGGCCCGGCTGGGCGTCGGCTACGACAACGCGGACCTCGACGCTGCAACTGCACGTGGCATCGTGGTGGTGTATGCGCCAGATGGCCCTACCATCTCCACCGCTGAGCACACCTGGGCGCTGGTGCTAGCTGTGGCACGTAAGCTCAACACCGCGCAAGAGGCTGTTCACACAGGCCAATGGGCATCGTTCTACGCCCGCGAGGAGACCAACGGGATAGAGCTGTGGGGCTGCACCATCGGGTTGGTGGGTGCTGGGCGGATTGGCGCTCGGGTTGCCCGCTTTGCACGCGCGTTTGAAATGCGTGTGCTTGCCTTTGACCCTGCGCTGGATGAGAGCCGTGCTGCAGAGCTGGGTGTGGAGCGCGCCGAGAGCCTTGAGTCCCTGCTCGCTGTCGCCGATGTGGTGACATTGCACGTCCCTTACACACCATCTACGCACCACCTGATGAACGCACAGCGCTTCGCGCAGATGAAGCGTGGCGCGTTGTTCATCAACACGGCGCGCGGCAACCTGGTGGATGAGGTGGCGCTGATTGCAGCGCTGCGCAGTGGGCATTTGGGCGGGGCTGGCCTCGATGTCTTCTCGACCGAGCCGCTGCCGCTAGACCACCCGCTGCTCGACTGTCCGAACATCGTGGTGACGCCGCACATCGCCAGCCGCACGTCAGCTGGCAGGCGGCGCATGTGGGAGATCACATTGCAACAGGCGCTGCAAGCTTTGGCCGGCGAGATGCCAACTCACATCCTAAATCCACAAGTGTGGCCGTATCGGCGGCGCTGAGATGCCGCTTGGATTCAGTGGGGTAGTCGGTCGGAGCGCTTCATGAAGCTTGACAAGGCTTGCCTTAGCGCCAGCGCTTGATCACATGCTCGTCCCATTGATTCGGCTGTGCCAACACTAGCTCAAAGCCCTGTTGCACCCAGAAAGTGCGAATGGGGATCACTTGGTCGGCGGCAGTGAACTTGAGCCGCTTGAGGATGTTGCCGCGCCAACCTTGCTTGAGCAGCCAGCGTTCAAAGGCCGAGATCACTGCCACGTCGAGCTGAGAGGCTCGCATCGCTTCGCTTACGCGAAACACAGTGATCTCCACCCCGCGCTTTGCTGTTGGGTCTGGCTTTAGCCCATGCATGGCGATGATGCGCTGCCCCTCCCCCTCAAAACCGACCAGCCGGCCAATGTCTCGTCCGTCGGCCTGCACCGCAATAGTCCACGGCGTTATCGCTGTTGGAGACACGCCGAAAGTCGTGGCGTCAAATTGGATGGTCACCTCAACCTCGCCCAGCTCAGGGATCGCACGCTTGAGCAGTGTCTCAGTAGCCACGCCGAGATTGTAAAAAAAGCGCAGAGCCAGACGGCTCTGCGCTGAAGGCAAAGGAAAAGCCCATCGCTGGCACAGGCTCAGAACAAGTTCCACAGATACTGGTTGTACACCTCGTGATGGTATTGCACCTCTTGAATCTTGACCAAGTTGCCGAGCAGCCGCGGGCAGCGATCAGCGCTGGCCTGCTTTAGCTCTGCGAAGCGCGACTTGAGGTCTTCACCAAGCAGTTTGCTGACCCATTCTGAGTTGCAGAAATTGGTGATGGCGTCGTAGATGTTATCGGGCAAGAAGCGCTTCGCCTTGCGCAGGTTCGGGTCGGGGTTGATGTTGCCCTCCAAGCCTGTGCGGAAGAGCGAATACATTACTAGGTATGGGTTTGCATCTGGCGCAACAGAGCGCACCTCGATGCGGCTGCTGCGCTCGTTGGCGATGGGAATGCGCACCATCGCGCCGCGGTCCACAGGCGAGGCGATGATCTGGTTGGGCGCTTCAAAATGCGGATCCAAACGGCGGTAGGCGTTCACGCTGGAGTTGAGGATCAGGCAAATGTCATTGGCATGGGTGAGGATGCGGTCCACAAATTGCCACGCGAACTGACTGAGATTCTCCTCGCCTTTGGGATCCCAGAAAAGATTTTTGCCGTTTTGGCTCACCGAGATGTTGGTGTGCATGCCACTGCCGTTCACACCCATCACAGGCTTGGGTAGGAAGCTGGCGGTGAGCCCTTGCTTGGATGCGACTTGTCTGCAGATCAGCTTGTAAAGCTGGATCGTGTCGGCCGCGACTAGCGCTTCGGTGTAACCATAGTTGATCTCGAACTGCGACGGCGCGACCTCCGGGTGGTCCTTCTCGTTCTGGAAGCCCATCGCGCGCTGAACTTCGGCCACCGTGTCAATGAACAGACGCAGTGGGTCACCGGGCAACGAGTGGTAATACCCCCCGGTGTTAACGAACTCGAATTTGCCAGTCCTGTAAAACTCGCGCTCGGCGTTCTCGCCCTTGAACAAAAACCCCTCGATTTCGTTAGCCGCATTGAGCGTGTAGCCCTTCTCCTTAAACAGTTGCTCGGTGAAGCGCTTCAAAATGCCGCGTGTGTCTGCTGCATACGGCGACCCATCCTTTTCTAACACGTCACCGAAGACCATCACCTTGCCAGGGCCAAAAACATCGGCTGGTACCCAATAGAACGCATGCCAGTCAATCTCCAAGCGAAGGTCACTCTCACTTTGAGCGGTGAAACCGCGTATTGAGGAACCATCGAAGGTCAAGTTGTCAGCGGACTTGAGCAAGAACTTTTTATCGTAGTCCAGCATGTGCAGACGACCTTCCAAGTCGCAGAACAGCACAGTGACAGCCTTGATGCGCTTCTCGTCGTGTAGATACTTCATGCGCTCTTCTCGCACTTGGTCGGCCGGCACGCGCTTCAGGCGCTGCTCTTTGGCAGCCAGATTCAGCTCTTCCAGTTCCGCGTAAGAAAGCTCCAGAAACTCGCGTAGTGCGTTTGCCATGGTGAATCAACAGCTCCTTCGTGAATTTGATTCGGCAAGCTGAAAAGAAATGGGACGCGACATTCCGCTACGGAATGTCACGTCCCGGTGACTACTTTGCTAGCCGTAATTATACACGGATCGCACCGTTGCACCCTTGCAAAAGCCGTTGGACTAAGCTGGGACTTAGTCAGCTGTTCGTGATTAATATCACATGCCGAGCCAGTCAAGCATCACTGCTCGCCTAGTCAGTTTGTTCTACAATGAGTTCAAATTAGCTTCTTGGTTGCTTCAAGGCATATTGCTGCTGAGCAATCAACGGCGACCAACACGTTGTTCTAGAGCGAAGGAGGAGGCAAATCGAACTACTATGGATAAGCGCGTCTTACCGATGATTCGCGCCGCGATGGCTTCGTTGGCAGTGATGCTGTTGGCAGCTTGTGGAGGTGGTAGTGCGCCAGAGCCAACTGCGGCTCCGCCTGCGCAAGGCTCAACAGCTGCTGAGCCAACGGTTGTGCCGGCGGATGTGATCGAGAAGGGCAAGCAAGTGTTCAACCAGTATGCGTGCAACACATGTCACGCGATCGAAGGCTTTGCAGCAGGGCAGGTGGGTCCGGCTCTGACTCGGATTTACTCTGTTGCAAAGGAACGTATTGTCGCGCCCGATTACAAGAGCAGCCAGGGTAAGGCGACTACACCGGAGGAGTACATCCGCGAGTCCATCTTGCATCCGAACTACTACATCGTTCCGCAATGCCCGACTGGCCCCTGCCCAGCCGGTGTGATGATCCAGAACTTCGAGGAGCAGATCAAGCCTGAGGAGCTGAACGCGTTGATCGGCTACCTCATGTCGCTCCGCTGAAGTCGCGCGCCTAACAAGAGCTGTTGAACTCGCCGCTGTAGGTATGTCGAAAGGCACTGCAGCGGCGAGTTTGCTTTTGACTGCGGCTGCTGCGTTTTAAGTCACCGGCTCAATTTTGGCGACTAGCCCTCTCGGTTCACCGCCCAGTGGCTGGCCGGGTATCAGTCGGCTGGCTTGCCAGCGACCTGTCGCGTTAGAGGCGTCGTAGCGCAGCACAAGATGGGCGCTGCTCGATTCATGCACTGTGTCAATATAAAGCTCACCAAAGATCGGTTGTTGATAGCCGAGCTGTCGGCGCGCTTGCTCAGACAGATGCGGCATGAAGGGCGCAAACAACACGCAGAGCGAATCAATCACACACGCGGCGACGTAAAGCTGCGTGGCAGCGCGCGCGCGATCAGCCTTGATCGTCTTCCATGGCGCCTCGAAGTCCAAGTACTGGTTGGTTGCGGTGGCCAGATCGATCACTTCGAGCAGCGCCTCGCGCAATCGCACTGCGTTTAGCTTGTCGCCCACGCTGTCGAAAGCAGCTTCTGCGCGTGCCAAGAGCGCCTGGTCGTTAGCGCTCAACTCGCCAGGCTGAGGTATGCGGCCTTCAAAGTTGTGCCAAATCTGTGACAGCACGCGCTGGATCAAGTTGCCCCACTTAGCGAGCAGCTCGCTGTTGTTGCGCTGTGCGAAATCGCTCCAGCTCCAATCACTGTCTTTGGTTTCTGGCATGATCGAAGCGATGTAGAAGCGCAAGGCATCCGCGCCATACTTCTCCACCAGGTCGTGAGCGTCAAGTGAGACGCCCAAGCTTTTGCTGAACTTCTGGCCACCCAGGTTGAGATACTGGTTAGCGGGCACGTCATAGGGTAGGTTGAAGCGTAGGGGTGAGGGGGCTGGCTCTAAATTGCGCATCCCGATCAAGATGGCTGGCCAAAGGACGGTGTGGAAGAGGATGTTGTCCTTGCCGATGAAATTGTAAATCTTGGCTGATGGCTCATACCAAAACGCTTTCCAAGCATCTGGTTCGCCAATCAAGCGTGCCCATTCCACGGTGGCACTCAAGTAGCCGAGCAATGCTTCCCACCACACGTAGATGCACTTGCCCTCGCTGCCCTCTACGGGAATGGGAATACCCCATGTGAGGTCGCGGGTAAAGGCGCGCGGCTCCATCTCGCGCGCGTAGCTGCGCGAGAACTCGGTGACCGTGCTGCGCCAGTAGCTGTCCTTGTCACTTAGGTAGGCGAGCACTTGATCACGCACCAGTGGCAATTCCCACATGTACTGCTCGCTCTCACGAACCGTCAGCCGATCGTCTGGATAGTTGCGGCTGCGGGGGGCGATGAGTTGTGTCCCGTCGAGCAAGCTGCCGCACTGGTCGCATTGGTCGCCGCGTGCCTTGTCGTATCCGCAGATGGGGCAGGTGCCCTCCACCATCCGGTCGGGCAGAAATTTGCCCTGCGATTCTGAATAGAGTTGTTTTTGCTTGGCTTTGCGGAGGTAGCCGTTGGCCAGCAGACGGCGGAACATCTCTTGTGCAAGGGCAATGTGGTTCTCTGTGTCGGTGTGAGTGAACAGGTCGTAGGAGATGCCGAGCCGCAGTTGGGTGTCGAGAAAGCGACGGTGATAAAACTCGAACACCTCTCGCGGTGACTTGCCCTCTTTCTCTGCGCGCACCACTATTGGCGTGCCGTGGGCATCGCTGCCGCTTACCATCACGACGCGGTTGCCTTTTAGACGCTGATAACGGGCGAAAATGTCTGCGGGTAGGTAGCAGCCGGCGATGTGCCCAACGTGCAGGTCGCCGTTGGCATAGGGCCAAGCCAGACAAACCAGAATGTTTTCGCTCATAACTTTGTCGTGGCAAACGATAAGCGCCGCCCTCCTCCAAGGAAGCGGGCGGCGCGCGTGACTCGTGCTGTAGCAACGCTCACAGGCTGCGACCCAGCGAGACGCCCGCGCTAGCGCGCAGGCATACGCATTGTCCCCTCACTGGGCCAACAGAGAGCTTTCATCAGCCCGGCATTGTAGCATATATGGCTATGCTACAATTAAAGGCGTTCGAGGTGTGGCGCAGCCTGGTAGCGCACTTGCATGGGGTGCAAGGGGTCCCGAGTTCAAATCTCGGCACCTCGACAATGACAAGGCGCCGGCGACAAGCCGGCGCCTTTTATGTTGAGACAGCCTGAGTTGCCATCCTGCGCGCTAATTGGCTCGCATGTGCCTGCTAGCCACAAAAGTTGCGCTCCCCTGCAAGCTTGAAGAACTCGTCCAGCCTGTAGCCGGCTTGCTGGGCGATCTGTGTGAGTTGTTCGACTGTGCGCGCTAAATGCGAAGTGAAAGCAGCCAGTGCTGCGTTGCTCAACGTCTGATGTGCCTCCAGCCATGCTGCAAAGCGCAGCGCTTGCAGTAGCGACTCGAACGCTTCTTTGTGAAAGTAGGTGTTGCCCTCGAAGGTGTGCACATTCAGCGCGCGGCGGAGGGAGACGTCCTCGAACAAGCTGTGCAACGACGTGGTTGTTGACTCTGGATGTGGCGATCCGAGCACACTGCGGTAAACCAGCATGGCAGCTACTTGCTCACTGGCTTGCCAAGCTTCCCATTCTGTGAGGCCGCATTGAGCGAGCGATTGACGCAGCAGCTCATCCAGCTCCCATTCGCGCATCCAGCGATGGACCAGCGCTTCGCCATCAGCAAATGAGATCACATCGCCGAGGTGGCGCGTGAGCACCCATGCCGTCAACGCAGGCGTGAGATGTGCCGGCAAGGTGGATGCGCTCGCTTCATGAGCAATTTCAGCGAGCGCGATTAGGTCATTGCGCAGCAGATTCAAGGCGCGCCGGTCGCTGGCTTGCGAGTGATGCATTGCTTTGACAGCCTCCAGCGCGGTTTGGGCGTTTGTCGTCAGTGTGGTGTCGTGAATGAGCGCACTGGCATGTTGCAAGCGCTCGGCGGTGACAAGTGCAGCGTAGGCTTGTCGAACCGGCGCGGCCTTCATCAGGGTGAGCGCGCGTTGTATGCTGGGCACGCCGCGTCCGCCGAGTTGTGCATGTAGCGCCGTGTAGGGGCAAGCCGCGTCTTCGCTCACCTCACGGATATCCAAAAACACGCGCCGCTCATAGGCGCGCAGCTCCAGGAACAGCCCCTTTTCCACCAGAACGCGGCTGGGGTGTAGGAACTCCAAGCCGCTCACCTGATCGCGCATGATGACGAAGCGCTTATCCTGAGCGGAGAGGCCCAAATCCTCACCGATGGTGGTTTGTGTTAACTGCTTGTTGCCGTTCTGGTCTTTCACAGCGAAGGCTGATGAGGTGCGGATCCATCCTCGCGTCTCAGCGAATCGGTTGTGATACACCACGAGCGTTCGTGTGTCGCCGCAGCGGTTGCTATAGGCGAACACGTCCTCGTTAACCACGCCCTGCTCGGTGTAGAAATCGTAGAGGCGGAAATGCTCGACGCCAGCGAAGAGATGGCGCTGCCGAAGCAACGGAAAGATCTCGCGCTCGTGGCGAGCGATCAAGTCTGCGTCTGGAGTTTCGTGCCAGCGAGCGCAGCGAAACTCCATGCCGTATTTCTCAGCAAAGCCTTCGACTTGTCCATGGCCGAACATGGGCAGGCCGGGCATGGTGCACATCAGCGTGGTGACGCCGAAGTATTTGTCGCCTTTGCCGAACTGCTCGACGGCGGTCTTCTCATCTGGGTTGTTGAGGAAGTTGACGTAGCGGCGCAACACCTCGGGGTCGAACTCGAGTGTGTTTTTGATCACGCTGCGGTAGCCGGCGTTGTTCTCGTCGCGCAGCATGTTCATGAAGGCACTGTTGTACACGCGGTGCATCCCCAGCGTGCGAACGAAGTAACCTTCCAGTAACCAGAACGCCTCAGCTAGTAGCAGGGTGTCGGGTGCTTCTGCTGCTACGCGATCGACCACTTCGCGCCAGAATTCGTTGGGCATCAGCCGCTCGAACGCTTCTGCGCTCAAACCTCTCCCAGCACGCGAGGGGATCGCGCCGCCTTCACCAGGCGAGGGAAACCACAGCCGCTTGATGTGTCGCTTGACCAGCGTCATTGCTGCATCGAAGCGAATGATGGGGAATCGGCGGGCGACGTGCAAGATCGCCTGTATCACCGCCTCGCGCACTTCGGGGTTCAGGTAGTTGAGTTGGGCGGTGTCGTTCCAGGGCATTGAGGTGCCGTCATTGCCGTGGTAGATGTAACGCACCTCTCCAGTTCGGCGATCCACGCGCTTGAACACCACGGCTGCGTCGGTGCGCGTGTAGTAGTGGTCCTCCAGGTAAATCTCGATGTGAGGGTCGTCGCAAAGATTTGGCCCGTTGAATGTGTAGGAGGGGAAGGGAGAGTAGGGCAAGGAGAGGAAGTAGTCTGGCTTCTCAATCACCCAGCGCGAGTCAATGCCCATGTGGTTAGGCACCATGTCGCTGGCGAGGCGAATGCCACGTTGCCAGGCTCTGCGCTTCAGGTCTTCCAGCGCCGCATCGCCGCCCAGGTCTGCTGCCACCGTGTAATCATGGAGCGAGTAGGCGGAAGCGACTACGTCTCGTTCGCCGCACAGTTGCTTGATGCGCAGCGATGCTTTGCTGCGCTCCCATAGCCCGATGAGCCACAAGCCAGTGAAGCCCCAGCGGGCGAGCTGATCTAGCTCTTCGTCAGGGATTTGGTCGAGGCGGTTGATGGGGCGCTGGTATTTGCGCGATAGCTGATCGAGCCACACGTAGGTGTTCTTGGCGATCAGCACCAGTCTGGGCATCCAGTCGCGGTCGGGAGAGAAAGCCTCGTACTCCACGATGCGCAGCCCGCCGTCTGCTAAGTGCAAGCCGCGCAGCTCCTCCACACTTGGCACCACCGCCGGCCCTGGACCGCCCGCTCCGAAGGCTGCCTTTTGCTCTTCGCGCAGCAAGTCGAAACTGAGCAGAAGGCGCTGCAAGAAGCGCTCGAAAGCTGGCCCAAAGTATGGTGCCCAGCGCGTCTGTATGAATCGTAGCTGCTCCTCTAGTGAGTAGGGCGCGGCCTGGGCAGGCGCGCGCAGCATCGCAACCAGCGGTTGGTTGTCTGGCCCGAATGGTGGCTGCTGCTCGAAGAAAGCCTCTAAAGTGCGCATCGCGGCGAGGTAGGCCGTCTGAGCGCGCAGGTCGGCGTCGTCGAACAGCTCCGCAAAGCGGCGAAAGCCGGGGTTGTCGTTCTCCAGCCAGAGCATGACCAGCTCCTCCAGTGCTTCGATGCTGTGCATCGCCAGGTAGTCATCCGCCGTCTGCTCCCCGCGATACACGCTGGGTGGGGGAAAGTGCATCACGAAATGTCGCAATAGTTGAAACGTGTTCTCCACGCCAAGCTGCTCGGTGAGCGCGGCGAGGGCGCGGTTGAAGATGGACTCACCCGATTGCCGCTGTTGCATCAGCTCCTGGTCGTAGCGCTGTATCACCCAGTGGGCGATCTCGTCGAGCAGCCCCATAGCGTAGAGGTCGCCGGCCCGCATAAAGTCGGCCTGGCGCTGAGCGTTGATTTGCTGGACGAATTGGCGCGCGGCGTCTAAATCAGCGATAATGGCATTGCCAGTGAACTGGAAGAGCGACTGGTCGAATTGATAGCGGTCGCGTGCTGCGCGGGAGATGTGAAAGTTCATGGCGCAGAGAGCAGGAAGCTGGCACTATGCATCCGAACGGTTGACCGGTGATAGGCGCGAGGCTTCACGAAGGAAATTGATGATCACGAGTGCGGTCACGCCCACCACAATGCAGCTATCGGCGATGTTGAACACCGGCCAATCAAAACCGATTTGGGGGATTTGGAAGTGAATAAAGTCGGTGACATATCCTTGGCGTAAGCGGTCAATCAAGTTGCCGATCGCACCACCGAGCTGTAGCCCCAAGGCGATACGCGAGAGATAGTCGCCCGGCGGCAGCCGCGGAGCGTAGTAGAGGATCGCGAGCGAGACAATCACAGCGATCACAACGAACAGACCGCCCGCGTTTGGGAGCAGGCTGAAAGCTGCGCCAGTGTTTTGGGTGTGCGTCCAGCTCAGGTAGGGTGGGATGACCGCAGTGGACTCGTATAGTTCCAAGTTGCGCTTGACAACCCACTTGGTGGCTTGGTCGGCAAACAAGGCCAAGGCCGCGACGACAAGCAGCAACTTGTAACGCTGCGCGAGGGCATTGGCGCGATGCAGGATGATCTGAAGATCAGTCATGCGCACTGCTCAGGGAGCGAATCAAGTTAATCAACAGCAACAGCGCACCCAGAGCAGAAGACACGTGCGCGATGTTAAAAGTGACCACATCTCCTAGCGTGAGCCAGTTGAGTGCTGCGCCGGTCATCATGCGATCAAGGGTGTCACCTGCTAGGCCCGCGATGAGCAACCCCAAAGCAGTGGCGCGTGAGGTGCTGTGCAAGCTGCCGAAGAAGCCGATGGTCAACAATGCCAATGCCAGCCCGATCAGGTCAGCCGCAATGCCGGCACCCGCGTGGAGGATGCTAGGCTGGTTGTTGGAGGGGAGCATGTGAGTGAGTCCTCCCATTTTGGTGAGGCGGTCGAGCGCAAAGGCTCCTGCGCTGACGGACAAGAATGCCCACAACCCCGCCGGCAGCGCTATTGGCGGCAGCCGTGGAATTGAGAGCGTGAACGGTGAGAGGGTTTGATCGCTCACCATCTCGAAGCGGCTTCCCTTCGACATGGGGAGAGTGTCAGCAGTGGATAGCGTGGAGGACCCCACTTGTCGCAACGCAGCTGCGAGTTGGCGGGGCTCTGAGCCGGCGAAGCCTGGTGCGCTGCGCAACAACGCTCGAACGCGCGGTTGATGATCCAGCGCCGCGAACAGATAGGCATATGGCGAGCCATTGGCTGCCTCATCGTTGCGCGCTGCGCGCTCCAGGGCCAGCAAGGCCTCAACATCGGCGTGTATTGCATCGAACAGGTTGGGCGATAGCTCCCTCAAGGCGCACAGCTTGGCCATCAATGCGCCGTTTGCCGAGGTGACATCGCGCTGGGTTAATGCATCCATGCACGCAAGCCATCTTTTGCTGGCGCGATCGAGTGCAGCGCTGTCGCTGCTGAGCGCATCCAGCAAGATTTGTGCGCACAGCGCCGGCATATTTGCTAGCGACTCGGGCAGGCGCTCGGTGCGCACGGTGGGCTTGCGGAGGACGGCTTTGGGGGCGCGCATTTCCAACCGCGAGGTCATCCATCGGAGCAGCGCGTGTGCGAATTCCTCGTCCTCGCTGAGCCGGTCGGCGTTCACGCACACGAGGGTTGCGCAAAAAGGCGCTTTGAGGAAATATTCGCTGGCTTCGAGCAGTTGGAGAGCGTCTTCTGAGCTGGCGCGGTCCAAGTGGTCCACAGCCACGAGTAAGACGGCGTTTTGTCGGGCGATAGCCTCCAGCACCAGCCCTTCAAATGTCGTACGGAAACGGTGCACAAACGCCATCCTACCGAGCGTGCTGCTGTCGGGGTGCGCTTGCTCGTGTGCTATCAACACTTTCAACTCGTGGATGAGGTTGAGAATGCCGGCAAGTGGCAGCTGGATGCGCATGGCTTCCAGCGTGCTGAGCAAGAGGTGCTGCCAGGGCTGGACGCCTCCGGGGAGCGCTGCCGCGTCTATCATGCTGCACACCACTCGCCGTTGAGACGGCGTGCGACGGGGACGCGCGATGCTGCGTGTCAGCTCGCTCAGCAAAGCGCTTTTCCCGCTGCTGGATGGGCCGATCAAGGCGATGCGCTTGATCTCCGATGTGTGATCAAGCATCGCTAGCAGCTCGCCTAATGTTTCGGCCTGTTCCAAACTGAGCAGCAAGCCAGCTTGGAGTGACGTGGCTTGGGAGCGACGAGAGGAGGTCATGAGCGCTGGCCCTCCATGATTGCATGTCCAAGGTTAATCCAGACTGTCAGTTGTTCCTCGTCAATGTGGAATTGCTCGCTGGCGATGCTTTGCGCGGCGGGTGATTCGTGCAGCTCGATGCTCAGCGTCTCGCGCTGCACATAGTCGGCGAAGGCGCGGATGGCCTCGGCAAGGCGCGGGGAGGCAGTGAAGTGGGTAATGATGCGGTCGGATATGTGTAATTGCGCGGATTTGCGCAAATCGTTGATGCGGCGCACCACCTCGCGCGCCAAGCCCTCTTGAATCAGCGCTTCACTGAGGGTGGTGTCCAGGGCCACAACAATGCTGTTATCGCCGGCCACACTCAAGCCTGGCTTGGGGATGCGTTGCACGATCACCTCATCAGGCTGTAGTGTGACGCCGTCCACTTCCACGGGCTGCTGGGCGCGCACGCGCGTCACTACCTGAACGGGGTCGAGTTGGCTTAGTGCGGTGCGAACGCGAGGCAAAGTTTCACCCAGCTTCTTACCTAACTTCTTGAGGTCTGGCAAAACGCGGTACGTAACTAAGCTCTGCTCGTCAGTGACGAATTCCACAGCTTTGACGTTCAGCTCGTCTTTAATCAGCTCTTGTTGGGCGAGGATCACTGTTTGCGCCTGTGCATCAGCGACGATGGAAAGCTTGTTGAGCGGCTGACGCACTTTCACTTTAGACTGTGCGCGCGCGTTGTGCCCGAGCGTCACCACCAGGCGGGTGATCTGCATTGCGTCGAGCAAGTTCTGCTCGCTCTCATCGAGGGGGCGAGGTTCTGGGAAGGGCTGGTGGTGGACGGAGAAGGCTCCTTCAGGCGCTGTGGTCACTGCACTCACATCGCGCTGATGAACCAGGTTTTGCCACATCACTTCGCTGAGGAAGGGCATCATCGGCGCAATCAAGCGTGCGAGTGTGGTGAGCACTTCATAGAGTGTGGCGTAGGCGGCGCGCTTGTCGGTGGTCATTTGGCTGCCCCAGAAGCGCTCGCGTGAGCGACGGATGTACCAGTTGGTGAGGTCATCTATGAACACCTCAATGGCCAATGCCGCCGGACGGGCGTCGAACGCCATCAGAGATTGATGCACGCTGTTGACGGTCTCAGCCATTCTCGCCAGAATCCAGCGGTCGAGCTGGTTGCGCAGTTCAAGCGATGGGCGCTCCTGGTGAGGGGACCAGTCATCCGCATTAGCGTAGGTGACGAAGAACGAGTAGGCATTCCACAGTGGCAGGATCACCGTGCGGCGCACCTCGTTGAGCGCGTTGTAGCCGAACAACAGGTTGTCGTCGTAGCGTTGGCGGATGTAAAGCCAGCGCATCACGTCGGCGCCGGCGCGATCGGCAGCCTCGTTAAACTCGATGGCGTTGCCCTTGCTCTTGTGCATGGGTTCGCCCTTCTCGTCAAGCAGGGTAGCGAAGCCCAGGATGGTGCGGGTTGGCTCGCGCTTCTCGAGCACAGTGCTCATGGCGATCAGGGCGTAAAACCAGTTGCGGAACTGGCCTGGGAAGCTCTCAGTGATGAAGTCGGCAGGGAACCACTGCTCCCAGTAAGCGCGGTCGGTGCGGTATCGCAGCGTGGAGTAAGCGACGATGCCAGCGTCCAACCATGGGTTGCCTACGTCTGACACGCGGGTGCCGATCAAGCCGGTTTGTGGATGGCGGATCTTGACCTTGTCCACGTAGGGGCGATGAGGGGTATGCCCTTCGAACTCCTCCCAGCCGGCGACAGCGCGCGCTTTGAGCTCTTCGTAGCTGCCGATCACTTCAAACGTGCCGTCTGGGTATTCCCAGATGGGGAGCGCTAGACCCCAGTAGCGCTTCTTGCTGATCATCCAGTCGTGCATGTTGCGCAGCCAGTCCAGCTCGCGCTCCTTGCCAAAGGCCGGGATCCAGTTGATGCGCTGGACCACCTCCATCATCTCGTAGCGCAGCTCATCCATGCTGATGTACCACTCGTCCACCATGCGATACACCAGTGGTGTGCCGCAGCGCCAGCAATGAGCGTAGCGGTGGAGGTATTTCTCGCGGCGGTAGAACCAGCCGCGCGCGCGGAGCATGGCCTCGACGATGTCGGGCACGTCGTGAGCGTGTTTGCCGCTTAGCTCGTTGAAGCCGGGTAAGTAGATGCCGTTCTCATCGAGTGGCGCGATGCGCGGCATGCTGTGCGCCTTGCCGAGCTGGTAGTCTTCTGGGCCGGCGCCGGGCGCGTTGTGCACAATCCCAGTCCCCTCTGTCTCGCTCACTTCCTCCCATAAGATGACCGGATGGCGGAAGGTTTTGCCATGCAGGTCTTCCCACTTCTTGATGGTGTCGATCACTGCCGGCAGATCGTCGAAGATGCCCTGATAGGTCCAACCGGCCATGTGAACGCCTTGGATCTCACCAAGCACCTCGTACTCGCCGCGCAAGGTGCGCAGCGTTTGAGCGCCAAGGAAATACACGGCTATTTCGCCATCTTTGTGGACCTGTCGAACCACACTGTAGCGGAGCTGTGGGCCGACTGCGAGCATAATGTTGGCAGCTAATGTCCACGGTGTTGTAGTCCAAGCGAGCATAAAAGCGCCGTGGGCGTGCAAGAACTTTTCTCGCGCTTCTGAGCTGGCCCACTGGATGTGCGTGGTGTCGAAATGGGTGAGCTTGAAGCGTACTGTGAAGGCAGGGTCCTCGCGATCTTTGTAGCCCTCGGTGTCGATTTCGTGTTGGCTGATTCCAGTGGCGCAGCGCGGGCACCAAGGGATCACATCTTCGCCGCGATAAATCCAGCCACGCTCGTGGCAGCGCTTGAGAAAGTGCCAGATTTGATAGTTGTTCTCGTCGCTGAAAGTAAAGTACGAGCGGCCTAACTCTGGCGTACCTAGTTGGCCAACCAGTTGTTCGACTGTGCCTTGAATTGCTTTTCCGTCGCGGCGCAGGGTGATGACCTCTTGGGGGGATGTCACGATCTTCTCTGCCAACATGCGCAGCTCGTCGGGGTCGTCCCAATCCATCCAGTAGCCAAGGCGAATGGACTGCTCCGTTTGCATAGCTGCGCTGTTCAGCACACGCTGTTTGCACAGCAGAATGAACTTCTCAACGCCGAAGGACTCGATGTCGCGCTTAGTTTGGAAGCCTCTGTCCTTCTCGACGTTGACCTCAACCCAGAGCCCTTGGCAATCGAACCCGTTCTGCCACCGCTGGTTGTACCCCTTCATGGCAAAGAAGCGCTGCCAAAGGTCCTTATAGGTGCGCCCCCAGGCATGATGCACACCCATGGGGTTGTTGGCCGTGATCGGGCCGTCAATAAACGCAAACCGCTTCTGGGAGTGGGCCAACAGTTCACGCAGACGAAAGAAAGCGCGCGTGCGCTTCCAGAATTCCAAGACTTGACGCTCCTGCGCTGGGAAATCGGTTGAGCTTGAGACAGGTTGAAACATGACTCGTTGTCGAACCTTAAATCACAATGATGATACTACAATTCACGATGGTTTTATGCTCGTTTCCTGAAGCCTATGCAGCAATTCGGCAGTCGTAGAAGGGCAGCCTACAGCATCTTGATCGGGATAATATTGTTGACTCTACCGTGCTATGCCATTGGTTTTGGGGCGTTGTTGATCGTGCAGCGTTCTCCAGAAGGGGCCGTGCCGACTGCTTCCTGGACACCGGATTCGACTATGCGCACGCCACTGATGACGGTTTTCTCTTCTGCCCTGCCGACAGCGGTGCTGGTTTCTTCGCCCACTCCTGCGCCGCCGACGCTCACACCGTTTCCCACCTTGCTCCCCATCCCAACGTTGGTGCCTACGTTGACGCCTGTGCCGACACTGATGCTGGCTACACCAACGCTGGATTTTGCGACAATCGCGCCTACAGTGACTCCATCCCCAACCCCTGAACCTTCGTTCACGCCTTCATCGATGCCCACACCTGTGCCCACTGATACTCCAGAGCCAACCATTACTCCCATCCCACTCGACACACCCCTCCCAGAGGAAGCACCGCCCAGCGGCTGATTCCACTAGTCCAGGCAGGAAGCACTTTAAGGTGCGAGCGGCACGTCGGCTGCAGCGTTGGCTGTGTTGGGGCACGAGTTGTAGTCCTCGCCGAGGATGACCCGGGCAACAGATGGGCTGCTGGGGTCTGGTTGGCTGATCACGTTTCGCTCGGCCACGTTGAAGATGTCGCGCAAGCGCGCGATGGGCGAACCCTTTCGGGTTACGGTGTAGTCAATGATCTGGGTTTGTGCGAAGCGGTCGCTAGTGATGACGTCAATTCCGATTACACGAAACCCCTCCCATGCTAAGCGTTCAGCAGCCACTAGCTCCATGTCAGGGCGTGAACTGCCGTTGTACACCTCTACGTGGGGAAGGACAAAGGTCTGGTAGGCAGGAGGTGGAGTTAATGCCTCGGCAATGAAGGGTAAGGTCTTGTCGGTCATTTCAAGCACTGAGGCACCATCTTGACGTTGGTATGAGCGTACGATAGGCCAGGTGAGCACGCGGCTTTTGATAGCCACATCGTCCAGTCTGCGTGCAATATCAATCAACGGCAGCAGGTCAGTTGGACCGATGCTAGTCTCCAGGTGCTTGCGAAAGTCGGCGTAGAGGTTGAGGGCGTTCTGCAGCAGATTCCCCTGGCGCGCCTTGCGCAGAAGTGCGCGCAACACTTTCTGTTGCCGCCGGGCGCGGTCAAAGTCGGTGGTGCTCCAGCGCGAGCGTGCATACCAGAGCGCTTGTTTGCCGTTCAAGGTGGCTTTGCCTGGGTATAGGTCTAGGTCGGTTTTGCCTGTGGGCGAGTCTTTATCTGGAAAGGTGTCGTGTAGCTCGCATTCCACTAGCACCTCCACGCCCCCCAGGGTATCTATTGCAGTGATGAAGCCTGCGAAGTCCACACGCACGAAGTGGTCAATCCGAATGCCGAAGTTTTTGCGCATCACTAGCGCCAATAGAGCTGGGCCGCCGCCGGGATAGTTGGTGAGGTTGCCGGCGTTGTATACGGTGTTGATGCGATCGCGCTTGCCGCTTGGGAAGCGCACCTGCAAGTCGCGCGGGAAGGAGAGGAGGCTCACCGATGGCACCGCCGGATTGATGCTGGCGATCATGATGGTGTCCGTGCGAGCAAAGTGTGTGTCGGCGGCTGCATCACTGCCCAGAATCAGAAGGTTGATTGTGCCTTCGGCTTGCTTTAGCAGAGGTGCATCATCAGGCCCAATCGCGTTTTCGTCCACGTGTAGTAGCGCGGCGGTGTTTGCGCTTCGTGCGTCGGTCACAACAGCACTGGAGTCCAGCAGGAGCTGATCCTCTGGAGGGAATGGTGCCATTGGCGTGGCTGAATCACTGCGGTCAACCTCCAACACAGTTGACTGCACAAATTCAGAACTGGATGCAGGACTGATTGAGAGGGCCGGCAGCGAACTTGAAGAACTACGGGAGGTGGATGAAGACGTTTGCCCCCATGTCACCCCAAAACCAATCGAAGCTATCGCAACAGCCACTAATGCTGCCTCAACGACATGAGTCGGATGTTTACTCATCTTTTAGGGTCTGGCTCGAAAGCCTGCGCTTTGCAGCAATGTCGCGCGCCGTTTAACTTGATAGATGTCTCCCGCGTCTACTACAGATGAAACTTCGACCGCTAGCCACACCTCATCAGCTTCCGGTGCGATGCGTGGACGGCCGCGTACTAGAATGTCGGTGAAGGACAGTTCTGCTACTTCTGCATCAGAGAGGGAGTTCGCTGGCTGTCCCTCTATCTCAACAAAGGGGACGACGCGGACGCGACGCAACCAGCGGCCGAAGTAGGCATGGGCTTTGGTGCGGAACCTGTTCTCAAGCAGCTCTCCTCGAACTTCAGCCATTTGATTCACCAACCGTCGCACAGTTTCTTCAGTGCGGCGTTGGGCTTCGGCCAGCTCGTTGAGGCGCTGCTCAGTGCGGCGCTGGGCTTCGGCGAGGCTGCGCACGATGCCCGGCAACGCGAGCAACTCCTTGGTGAGCACGAGGCGGCGCACCTCGCTGAGCCACTCTGGGTGCGTGGCTAGCAGACGTGTGAGGTCTTGCAGATCGTTGATGGTGAACGCCACTTTGTTTATTATAAGTAGTGTCAGCCGGTAAAGCAGAGCAAGGTTTTAACAGGGCTGAAGCGATCAAGCGAAGTCGTCCGCTTGCGGCATCATGTGGTTGCTATGCGGGTTCAGTCAAGGTTAGATGCGCAGCAGGGTTAATGGTGTTGAAGAGTGTTACACTGACTTGCCGTCTGTTTTGGGCAACTGTCAGAGCAGTGCTGGCTGCCTGCCTGAGTGGGCGACAGCTACTGTGCCGGGCAGGCTTGGTGCTCGGGTTGTTGCTCAGTAGCGCTTGTGGTGCAGATGTGGCGCTGCAACCGGCTGTCTCAACAATGGTCGTGCCTGTGCCGGTTGCCGTAGCCACACACACTCCACCGCCGCCTACATCCACTTTGGCTGCTCGCAGTGGTCAATGGTATGCGGTGGCGGATGGAATTGAATACACGATGCTGGAGGCAGCAGCAGAGGGCCGGCGCGAGTGGATGACCGTGGTGCGATTACGACCGCATCTGGTGCGCTTTCGTGTGTGGTATGAGCCGCAGAAACCACTGCGGGTGCGCCAATGGCAGCAGCGCACCGGTGCAGTGGTAGTGGTGAACGGCGGTTTTTTTGACGAGCGCTATCGTGCCACAGCGTTGGTGATTGCCGACGGCGTCGTCTTTGGGCGCAGCTACCGTGGCTTTGGTGGCATGTTCGCTGTGCGCGATGACGGCACGCCCTCGATCGTGTGGCTGCGTGAGCAGGGCTATCGCGCGAACCCGCGCATTGTGCAGGCCGTACAAGGCTTTCCTATGCTGGTGCAGGATGGCAAGGCGATCAAAGGATTTGAGGACGTGGGCCGGCAGAGCAGGCGCACCTTTGTCGCGCTTGACAGGCAGGGGAATGTGTTGCTGGGCGTCACCTACCTAGCCCAGTGGACGCTCACTGATTTGGCTGTTTATCTGGCCCGTTCCTCGTTTGACGTTCAGCAGGCGGTCAACCTGGATGGCGGTGGGTCGTCGGGGTTGTGGCTTCGCTCACCGTTTGAAGGAGTCTCAATGGATTCGCTGGACCCTGTGCCGGCAGTGATCGCAGTGACGCCGATAAAGTGACAGGCACTTTACAGGCGGCTGTAGAACAGCAGCATGGTTTTGCCATAACGCCGCTGGTCATCAAGCATGAGTTGGTCCAGCGCAACTGGTGTGAACTCGCGCGGGTCAATCTGCACAATCACTGTGCCGTTATCTGCTAACCAGCCGATGTGCTCGTCTATCGTGAGTAGAGCGCGCAGCCAGATGCCGCGATACTGTGGCGGGGCGACGTAGATGAAATCGAAAGGTTGGTCAGGCTGTGCACGCAGAAACTCAAGGGCGTCGTAGCGCAGTACTCGAGCGCGCTCGGAAAGTCCACAAATTGCCAAGTTGTGCTGAATGGTGCGGACGGCGAGCGGCTCAATGTCAAGGAACACCACTTCGCGCGCGCCACGGCTGAGCGCCTCGATGCCCACTGCGCCGGTGCCTGCAAAGAGGTCGAGCCAGCGGCTGTCGCGCACGTCGCCCATCAGGATGTTGAAAATCGCTTGCTTGGCGCGATCTGTGATCGGGCGCGTGAGGTTGCCGGGGACACTTTGGAGTTTACGGCCTTTGGCGCTGCCGCTGTTGACCTGCATGAGCTACACTGCTATCAGCTGAGGCCGAAAGACAAGTTCGGCTTGCCAGGTGCCGGCCTCTCGCTTCAGT
Organism: uncultured Anaerolineae bacterium; assembly: GCA_938028725.1. GTDB lineage: Bacteria > Chloroflexota > Anaerolineae > J036 > Brachytrichaceae > CALIMH01. Next base: position 232,157 of record CALIMH010000001.1, read on the forward strand.
TCCCAAACGCCAGCAGTGGGAGCGCAGTTGCCATTGTCGAATGTAAACGAGGCCAGGTCCAGGTTTGGAGCAAGGTATTGCAGCGCTGCTCGAATAGGAGACCCGTGTGTCACAAAGGCAACGCATCGCCATCTGGTGCTTGTTGCGACCTCATCTATTGCCTGCTGCATGCGCTTGTGAACTTGTGCGAACTCCTCGTCAAAGCGGTGCTCGGCCAGCCGTTCGTCAACAGTGCAGCCGAGCCCCAAATGCTCAGCGATGATGCGCGCTGTCTGCATTGTGCGTTCCAGCGGCGAGGCGAACAAGTGCTCGATGCCGCTGCTTTCCAGAAATTGGGCAGCTGCCTGTGCTTCCAGTATGCCGCGCTCGGACAGTGGCGGTCCAGGCGGACGGTCGTAGGGGATGTGAGGTTGGTGCGCTGGGTGAGCGTGGCGAATCAAATACATGCAGAGCATAGCAAGGCTAAAGTCGTGGGTGTGTGCTACGGGCAAGCGCGGGTTGACTCCTGTATGCCACCTTTGGCGTTAAGCTCGTAGCACTTGCAGTAGCGCGCATCAGTGCTCAATGAGAGGCCGCCCTGCCAGTTCAGCACCAGCAGTTCGGAGCGGGCGCATTGCAGATGAGCCTCCGGCGCAGCGACTGGCTCGGTGCGCAACCAACCGATGCCGATAGGGCCGGTGCGCTCGCGGATCATCCACACGCGTGAGACGTGCAGCGGGTCGTCTGGGCTGATCTCAATCCCGTCGCTTACGCCCAAGTAGTACACGAAGCCGAACACAAATGGCGCCGAGAGCGAAAGGAAAGCAATGAAGCCGATGCCAACTCTCTCCAACCACAACCTCAACTTTCGGTTCACAGGAGACTCCTCTGGATTGTGTCGGCAACGCTGGGCAGTTTGTGACCTGTGACGTTGCCGGAGCGAAATGAGAGTATAACCAATGGCTTCAGCTCATCTGCGAGGGTGCTGTGGCGCCTCTCAGTGTTCCCTTCCGACTGCTCGCCAAGTGCAAGTAGTTGGCAGTAAGATGGTAGGGGAGCATTGTGCTATGGAACAGGAGAAGCACCATGTGTTCGTGAGATGGCAAGGTGGACGCACGCTGACATTCGACGGATTCACGCACAGTGGTTATCGCCTCATGCTGGATGCAGCACCGCCACTGGGCCAAGGGGAAGGCGCGCGCCCTATGGAGTTGTTGATCACCGGCTTGGCCGGATGCACTGCGATGGATGTGCTCTCCATTCTGTGGAAGAAGCGTGAGCCTGTGCAAGGTTTTGAGGTACACGTGGAGGGCGTGCGCGCAACAGAGCATCCGCGCGTTTACGTGGAGATCGAAGTGCTGTATCGCGTCTTCGGTGAGGTAAGTGTGGATTCGGTGGAGCGCGCTATCCAGCTCTCAGTGGAGAAGTATTGCGGCGCCAACGCAATGCTGCGCGAGGTCGCCCACATCACACACCGCTACGAGATTCTCGCTGCATCTCAGGCGGCTACGTAGCCGCTTATATCCGATAATTTCAGGCAACGGGACTGATGATGACTATGATGACTGTGCGAGATGCGATGCACGTTGGTGTGGAGTGCTGTGACTCCTCCACCACTGTGCGCGACGCGGCGCGCATGATGCACGAAAAGGGGCTGCGCTCGCTGGTGGTGATTGACTTTGACTGTGCGTTGGCAGGCATTATCTCCGAGACCGATATCGTCGCACATCGGCTGGTTCACAGCAGTGATAAGCCATGGGAACAGATGACGGTCGGTGAGATTATGACCAGCCGCGTGCTCACAGTCACGCCGGACACACCACTGCAGGAAGCCGCCCGCATCCTCATTGATCACCGCATCCATCGCTTGGTGGTAGCTGAGCCAGACGACATGTGCAAGCCTATCGGCATCCTCTCGATGGGCGATCTGATGCGCTACGTGATGCGCTTGGAAGGAGGGGGAGAGATTGCTTCACCGGCAAAAGCGCCCAAGAGTCTCAAAACTCGCCGCACACAGCAACAGAAGAAGCGAACTACTAAAACTGCACGCCCACGCAAGACGAAGCAGGCTGCTCACACAAAGGCGCGCCGAAGCTACCCATCATAAAGAGCAACCTCTGACCTTTGGTCAGAGGTTGCTTCACACGGTTTGCTCAAGCGATCACACCCGTGCGGATGGCCTCTTTCACTTCGCCGATGGCTTTTGTCACCTGAATCCCACGCGGGCAGGCTTCAGTGCAGTTGAAGACAGTGCGGCAACGCCATACGCCGTCCTGGTCGCTTAGGATGCGCAGGCGCTCCTCAGCAGCTTGGTCACGGCTGTCGAAGATGAAGCGGTGTGCCTGGACGATCGCAGCCGGCCCAACATACTGCCCGCGCGCCCAGAAGGAGGGGCAGCTTGTGGTGCAGCAGGCGCATAGGATGCATTTGGTGGTGTCATCGTAGCGTGCGCGATCTTCGGGGGACTGCAGCCGCTCGCGTCCATTCTCCGGCAACGGGTCGTTGTTCACCAAGTAGGGCATGATGGCACGATAGTGGGCGAAGAAAGGCTCCATGTCCACGATGAGGTCCTTCATCACTGGCAGCCCAAGAATCGGCTCAACGGTGATCGTGTCACCATCTTTCGCCACGTCCTTAATCAGCGCTTTGCAGGCCAGCATGTTGCGCCCGTTGATGCGCATGGCATCGCTGCCACAGATGCCGTGTGCACAGCTACGCCGCAGTGCCAGCGTGCCGTCTATGCTCCACTTGACCTCGTGCAGCGCGTCTAGCACACGATCAGTGGGTTCTACGTCAACGGTGTAAGTCTCCCAGTGCGGCTTTGCGTCTCGCTCTGGGTCAAAGCGCTTGATCTTCAAGTTGACCTTCATCACGCAGCTCTCCTTCAGTCTCAAGCCAAGCGTCAGTATTTGCGTTCTTGGGGCGGGATGCGGGTAATGCGCACTGGCTTGCTGCGGATCTCCAGTTTTCCGTTTTTCCACACCATCGAGTGGCGCAGGAAGTTCACGTCGTCGCGCTCGGGGTAGTCCTCACGGTAGTGAGCGCCTCGGCTCTCCTGACGCCACAAAGCGCTGAAGGCGGTGACTTCTGCCAGCGCCAGCAAGTTGCCCAGCTCCCATGTTTCCATCAAGTCGGTGTTCCAGCGATAGCTCTTGTCTTCCACGCGCACGCGTTTGAAGCGCTCTTGCAGCTCGTGGATGGTGTCGATTGCCTCCTCGAGGCCGCTGCCGGTGCGATATACGCCCACGTGGTCGTCCATTGTTTGTTGCAGTGCCTTGCGGATGGCGCTGGGGCGCTCGGTGCCATCGTTGTTGCGGAGCGCGTCCAGCTCGGATTGGGCTTTGCGCGCGGCGGCGTCGTGGTTGATCGGTCGGAAGGAGGCGCTGCGGGCGTATTCGGCCATGCGCAGGCCGCCGCGCTTGCCGAACACTACCAGGTCCACCAGGGAGTTGGTGCCGAGTCGGTTAGCGCCATGTACGCTCACGCAGGCTACTTCGCCGGCTGCGTATAGCCCCTCGACGATGCGGCCGGTCTCGTCCATAAGCACCTCCGTGTCGTTGTTGGTTGGGATGCCCCCCATGGCGTAGTGCGCGGTCGGCTGAATCGGCACCGGCTCCTTGATCGGGTCAATCCCCTGATACACGCGCGCGAACTCGATGATGTCCGGCAGGCGCGTCTCTAAGTAGTGAGCGTCCACTCGTTTGGGGTTGCCGTCCTCCTCGAAGTAGCGATTGATCACTTCTGGGCGAAAGTCCAGATACACGTAGTCCTTGCCGTCTATGCCGCGGCCTTCGCGGATTTCCTTGTAGATGTAGCGTGAGCAAATGTCGCGTGGTGCGAGGTCTTTTAAGGTTGGCATGTAGCGCGCCATGAAGCGCTCGCCCTTGCCATTGATGAAGACGGCGCCTTCGCCGCGCGCGGCCTCGCTGAGCAGGATGCCCAGTTTGTAGACGCCGGTGGGGTGAAACTGGAAGAACTCCATGTCTTCCAGCGGCAAGCCACGGCGCAGGATGGTCGCTGGAAGGTCACCGGTGAGCGAATGTGCGTTGCTGGTTACCTTCCACATCTTGCCGAAGCCGCCGGTGGCGATGAGCGTGGCCTTGGAATGGAAGACGTGTATCTCGCCAGTGGCGAGCTGGACAGCCACCGCGCCGTTACACCTGCCATCCTCAATCAGCAAGTCCAAGACTTGGAACTCGTCGAAGAATTTGACGTTGTTCTTGATGCAATTCTGGTAGAGCGTCTGCAAGATCATGTGGCCGGTGCGGTCAGCAGCGTGACAGGCGCGCATCACGGGCTTCTTGGTGATGTTGTTGGTGTGGCCGCCGAAGCGGCGTTGGCTGATTTTGCCGTCGGGCGTGCGGTCGAAGGGCAGCCCCATGTGCTCAAGGTCAATCACTGCGTCAATCGCCTCGCGGCACATGATGTCCACCGCGTCTTGATCGCAGAGGAAGTCACCGCCCTTGATGGTGTCGTAAGCGTGCCATTCCCAGTGATCCTCCTCTAAGTTGCCGAGGGCAGCGCTGATGCCGCCTTGGGCAGTGCCTGTGTGTGAGCGGGTGGGATAGAGCTTGCTAATCACGGCTGTGTTAACCGACTTACTGGCATAGAGCGCGGCCATTAACCCTGCGCCGCCAGCTCCGATGACCAAAGCGTCAAACTGGTGATACTGTGGCATACCAATCATCCTCGAGCTTTAGCGCCGACCGCCTCTGAACAGAAGTTGGAGAGGCTTTGGGCGATGGAACTACCTATCCATCGGCGCCTCGACAAGTAGCTGCTTACGTATTGTAACGATAGGCTGGCTCGGCGCAAGTGGCTTCACATACACGGCGTTTTTGCCTTGGTTAGGATCGAACAAGCTCAGCTCTAGCGTGTAGAAGCCGGGGGACAAGTCTGGTGATAGGGCTAGCCATGCTTCACTGTAAAACGCATCGCCGACGCGCCATTGCCAGCCTTCAAATGCTGGCAAATGGTCGAGCTGTGCGACTATCGCATCGTCACGATTGCGCAGCTTCACAAAGGGGGCGAAATACCAAAACCAAAAAGGCTCTTCCGGCAACGCTTGAATCTGCCAGCTCTGAGTGATGGTGAGCACTTGGCCGGCCGCAACGCGATCGGTCACGTAGAGCGCTGTTTGTATCCAGCCGAGGTTGACGGCCAGCGGCTCGATGTTGGAGACAGGCGGTTTGCGCATGCGAAAGAGCGCCAGTTGCGCCGGCGTGCGGTCGGTGCGGTTCTGCCCTTGCAGCGAGGTTTGCCACACCAGTTCGGCATGGGCTGGCGGGTGGTCAACGCGGGTCGAGATTACGCATGCGCCGCCCTGTGCGCCGACCAGCCAAGCCGCGCCCTGTTCAGTTTGCTTGTAAGTGGCTGGCCGCACTCGTTGAGAGATGCCGAGCAAGCTGATCAGCCAAGCTTCTGGTTCGTCGTTGCTGAGGACCATACACGCCCTGCGCGCTTCGTTTGCCAATGCCCGCTGCCATTTCAGCGGCAGCGCGTGCAAACCATCGTGGTGCAACGGAAAGCGTTGCAACGTCTCCCTCTCCCCTTGTAAGTTCCAAGCCGATACGAGCGCGCAAGCAACAATGGCCGTGGCTGCTGCCATGCTCAGAGTTGCGCGCCCCACCCTAAGCTGTGGCAGCTTCAGAGCACTCAAGCCAGCGCCGGCAAACACATAGGGAGCAGGCGAAGTGAGCGCCAAGTAAAACACGTGCACTTTCCAGGACGGCATGATCACGTTGCTTATCACCAGTGCGCTGAGCGTCGGCAGCGCTGACCACATGAGCAGATGCCGATCGGTGGAGGTGCCGCGGGTCGCTAATGCAGCTATCCCGAAGATCATCAGCATTTCAATAACCCCTGCGCGAGCGTCACTCAGTTGATCGCGCAGGGAGAAAAGCCAGGTGTCGGGTTCTACGAAAGTGTTCTCGAAGTCGCGCCCACTGGCGATGCGCAACAAGTGGCTGATTGGGTCAAGGTTGACCTGGCTGCTGGCAGTTACCTCGTTGTAAGCGTAGGGATTGGTCAGCGTTTGTTCAAGCGAGACGCCCTCGACCCTCAGCGCAGCGAAGTAGGCCATGCCGCTGAGCACGCAAACACCCAATCCCAACAGGACAGTGCGGCGTATCGCTGTGCCAAGTGCGCGCCATTGTGTGAGCAGTGCGCTCAACAATTGAGCTGCCAAGCCAAATGCCGGCAGGTAAGTCTGCATCGCTGCTGCGATAAGCACATAGGCCGCGAGCAGATGGTTACGACGCCGCTGGACCAGGCCGTTCAGTGTCAACCAGCATGCGAGGGCGGACATTCCCTCCAATGTGCCTTGCAGCCAAGCGCCGCGCGCAACCCAGATCATCCAAGGGCTGGTAGCTGCCAGAAGGCCAGCACCAAGCGCGGCGATGCGCCCACCGATACGCTGTGCGATGCTCATGGCTACGACCACCACCAACACGTTGTTCAGCGCGTTGAGCGCTGTAGCTGAGTAGGGGTCCGCGTCCAAAGCTGACAGGAGCGCGTAGAAGATGCTTGCGCCGATGGGGTTGGGCAGATTGATGCTGGCTTGAAGCCCCAACATGGGCAGGTCGGGTAAGCGGCCTTCTGCGATAGCATCGCGGATGAGGATGCCAAGCCCATGAGGAACAGCGCGGTCGAGGTTCTGTCGCGTGTAGTGCAGATGGTCCAGTCGTAACAGCAGTGCAAGCCAAAGAATCAGCACAACAAGCGGCCAGCAGGGGCCTTGCTGGGATCGCAAGAAGCGCATTAAAGGGGATCTTACTGAGCGCTGAGCTCACAGGTTGAGTATGATTGCGCCATGCTGAGGCCAGCTCAGCCACAAAATCACTGTTCGTTCTGCGGCAAAAGCGAGCTGCACGTGAATCGCTTGATTGCAGGTCCGCGCAATGTGTTTGTGTGCGATGAGTGTGTGCAGGTGTTCTATGAGCTGATCCAAGGTGAGCAGCGATTCAGCATCCACGCACAGAGCGCACCGGCGCGTGTATCCACAGGCCTGACCCCCCGGCAAATTTATCAGCATCTAGAGCAGTACGTCGTCGGTCAAGCGCGGGCCAAGCGCGCCCTGGCGGTGGCAGTGTACAACCATTACAAGCGGATCGAGCACAAGTCCCGCCTTGTGGATGTGGAGCTGGGCAAAAGCAACGTGCTGCTCATCGGTCCAACAGGCAGTGGCAAGACACTTCTAGCCCAAACATTGGCGCGCTTGCTTGATGTGCCCTTCTGCATTGCCGATGCAACGGCGCTCACTGAAGCCGGCTACGTCGGCGAGGATGTGGAGTCCATCCTCAGCCGCTTGATTCACGCGGCCGATGGTGATGTCGCCCGCGCTCAACGCGGTATTGTTTACATTGACGAGATTGACAAGATCGCCCGCAAATCTGCCGACAACCCCAGCATCACCCGCGATGTCTCCGGCGAGGGGGTGCAACAGGCATTGTTGAAGATCGTCGAGGGCAGCGTGGTGTATGTGCCGCCTGAGGGTGGGCGAAAGCACCCTCAGGCGGAAATGCTGCGCGTTGACACCAGCGACATATTGTTCATCGCGGGCGGCGCCTTCGACGGCCTCAGCCGAATTGTGGCTGAGCGCATCGGCGCGAGCCGGCCGATCAATTTGCCCAACCTGAAGGCGCAGCAGCCTCCTCCCAGGGAGGAGGGCGCGGTGCTGGCACAGGTGACAACGCGCGACCTGCTCAAGTATGGATTCATCCCTGAGTTGGTCGGGCGATTTGCTACGCTTGTGGTGCTGGAACCGTTGGAGCAGCAGGCGCTGATCGATGTGCTGACCCGCCCGCGCAATGCGCTGATCAAGCAGTATCAGCGCTTGCTGGGCTTGGACGGCGTCGAGCTGGTCTTTACGCAGGACGCGCTACGCGCCGCTGCTGACGAGGCCCTGCGGCTCGGCACTGGCGCACGAGGGCTGCGCGCAGTGGTCGAGCGCACCCTCCTGGACGTGATGTATGAAGTGCCGTCGCGCCGCGATATTCGGCGCGTGGTAGTAGATGCAGATGCGGTGCTGGGCCGGCGACCGCCGCACTACTACAACCACTTGGGCCAGCCGCTCAGCCAAGTTGAGCTTGGTAGAGCGGCGTGAGCTTGAGCCATGGTTTGGCCCGCTTCGCTGCGTCGTGTCGCTCGTGCTGGGATCGCTTGGCCGGCGCTGCTCGTGTGCGTGTTGGTGGGGGTGGGGGTGGGCGCAGCAGTGACGCTGATCAACCCCTTGTGGCTAATCGCAGGCTTGGCTGGCGTCTTGGTCGCCGCTTGGGCGCTGGCCGATGCGCGCCGGGCACTTTGGCTGCTGCTCGCGGTGGTGGCTTTGCTGCCGCGCTTCACCTTGCCGTTGCGCCTGGGCTTTACGCCCACCTTCCTCGACCTTGCGCTGATAGGGTTGTTAGCTGCGTGGGGGGCGCATCAGCTTGGCCCGCAGCCGCGCATGAGGTTGATGGGTCACGTCATTGCGCTTCCGTTGTCTGCGATGGTGCTGATCGCCCTTGTCACATTCATCCTCGGCGTGCCAAACGGCGCGTTGACTCCGATGGTGCTGCGCCGCTTCGCTGAGCTGGCGCTCAGCTTGGTAGCCGTGCCTGTGCTGATAGCGATCTTCCGAGAGCCGGAGCTGCTAGCTGACGCCGGCCGTGGCATCGTGTTGCTGGGCGCGCTGTCAGCGCTGATCGGCATTGTGCTGTATTTCGTCCCTGACGACTGGGCGATCCGTGCGCTTTCTGCGCTGCGACCATTCGGCTATCCCACTGGTCCTGGGGTGTTGCGCTTCATCCGCGACGACCCCGCGCTGATGCAGCGAGCCACCGGCTTGTGGATAGACCCCAACGCCTTTGGCGGGTGGCTGATGGTGGCCGGCGCGTTTGCGCTGCCGCAGGTGTTGAGTCGCCAGCCATTATTGCCGCGCGCTGCGGCGTGGCTCGCGCTGGGCGCAATTGTGCTGGCTCTGGCGTTAACAGTGTCACGCGCGGCCATGCTGGGGTTGGCGGTGGCCGCGGCAGCGCTTGGCCTGCTGCGGTATCGGCGCGCCTTGTTGTTGGTTGTGCTCGGCGCGTTGGCCATGCTGACGCTCCCACAGACGCGCGAGTTGGTGGCTCACTTTGCTGAAGGGTTTGCTGGCCGCGACTTGGCCACTCAGATGCGCTTCGGGGAATACAAGGATGCCTTGCGCTTGATCGCGCGCTATCCCCTGTTTGGTGTTGGCTTCGTCGGCACGCCTGACGTGGACCTGTATCTTGGTGTCTCGTCCATGTATCTGTTGATTGCGCAACAAACGGGCCTAGTCGGGCTCATGACGTTTACGGCGCTGGTGTTAGCTGCGCTCGTCAGCAGCGTCCGTTTTGTGTGGCGCAATGGCCTTAGCGATGCGACGCTCACCGTGCTGCTGGGCGCACAAGGCGCGCTGTTGGGCGTTCTGTTCACTGGTGTGTTTGACCACTACTTCTTTAACATAGACTTTCACAATGCTGTGATAGTGTTTTGCTTGGTGATCGCGCTAGCAACGGCTCGACCGCGCGAGAGCGTGCATGGAGTTGCGAGCGATGAGCGCGTGATCGTAACGGGCGACGCCAGGGCAGCTAGCCGGCTCAGGTAGTCGCGCAAGTCGCGGCTGCTCCACAGTGACAGGTGAGCATGGACCGCTTTGAGGCAGTGCTTCGCACATCGGCGCATATCGAGCAGCTCACGCGCATTCGCGATCTGGTCTGCACTGCTGCCCGACATACCGGCTTTGAGGGCGTTCACATGAACCATGTGGAACTAGCAGTGGAGGAGGCGTGTATGAATATTATTAACCATGCCTATGCTCGGCGCGAGGGTGGCTACTTGGAGGTGCAGGTGCGCAGCGAGCGAGGCCGCAGGCTGACTATCGTGCTGATTGATTGTGGCCAGTCGTTTGATCCTGCGTCGGCCTGCACCTACGATCCATCCCAGCCGCTGGAGGGATCTCAGCAGGTCGGATTCGGGCTCTATTTGATGCGCTGCCTTATGGATGAGCTGAAGTTTGAGTTTGGTGTCACATCGTCAGAAGAACGCTGCAGCGGGCAGCCTTTCAACCGTTTGACAATGGTCAAGAATCTATGACTGCTGCTGTGCCGTTTGATGCTCAGATGGAGATGTTAGAGTCGCCGGCAAGCACCGCTGTTATTCGCACAGCCGGCCGCCTCGACGCCTCAACCGCCAGCCGCTTGGAGCGCGTGTTGACGGACGCTCGCACCAAAGGAAGCCGTGTTATCTTGCTCAATTTGGAGGGGCTAGAGTACATCTCTAGCAGCGGCCTGCGCGTGTTGCTCTCAGCGCGGACGCAAACGCGCCAAGCGGGCGGGGACGTGTTCCTGTTCGCGCTCTCGCAACCGGTACGTGAAGTGTTTGACATGGTGGGCTTCTCTGCTGTCTTCAACATCTTCGACACGATGGACCAAGCACTTCAGGCAGCCAGCATCTTGGCTGGGAAGTGAGCTTGTGCAGTTACTCGCCGACAAATTCCACCAGTTGGCCGGTGGGCAAGCGCACCACTGTCACCCGCTGGCTCATGCTCAGCTCTTCCCGATCCAGCTCGATGTGGTAGCCGCTCAATCGCAGCGCATCGCTAAGTGCGTCCAGGTCTCGCGCTGTCATGCCGAATTGAACCGTGCCGTCCAAATGCGCATCGGCGCCAACAGCGCGCTGTAGCACTAACTGAGCGCCCTCAGTTTGGAAGACAACGATGTTCTCGTCTTCGTAAGCAATCGGTAGCGCTAGCACATTAGCGAACAGATGACGGTTTTCTGTTAAGTCCTTTGCCCAAATGGCGACGTAGCTGATGCCCGACACGGTCATGACAAAGATTGTAGGCGCGGCGCGCTACCCACGTCTTGCCAGTGTGAAAATGGAGACAGCGCACGCCAAGCAAGTTGGGTGGTCGTCGCAGGGGCAGGAATGTCGCAATTGTTGGTGTGCCTCTTGCTATAATCCTCTGAAGCAACAGAGCAAGACAGTAGAGGCTCAGGTAAGGAGGAGAGAACAAATCACCAATGCATAACCATCCCACGAGAGAAATGCTCAGCGCAAGTGGGTCGTTGCGTGGACAATCGTTTCGCCGCTTTAGTCTTAGGAGGAGAGTGAACATGCCGAATCGCAAACCCCTATTCATCCTAGTGGCTGCAGCAGGAAGCCTTGTGCTATCTGCGTGTGGCCCTCAGCCAACCCCTATCGTCCAAACAGTCGTTGTGGAGAAGACAGTGGAAACCGTCTGAGAGGTGGAAAAGCAAGTGGAGGTCACCGCGACGCCCATCCCCGAGTGGACGGCGCCACATCCCATCCTGAGCGATGAGCGCGTGCGCAAGGCGATCGCTTACTGCACTGACCGCAATGCGCTGATCGGCTCTGTGTATGGCTACCTACCTGAGGAAGAACGCAACAAGCTTTACATGGACACCTTCATTCCGAAGGACTCAGTGTGGTATGCCAAGAACGCCGATCCGAATGCCAACATTGTGGACTATCCCTACGATCCAGAGAAGGGTGCAGCTTTGCTGGATGAAGCTGGCTGGAAGTTGCCATCAGGTGGCACAATTCGCGTGAATGACAAGGGTGAGCCGCTTGTTCTGCGCTTCACCACTACTAACGCGCCGTTCCGCCAAACGTGGGGCGCAGTGTTCGTAAGCTCACTGCAAAAGTGTGGCATCCAATTGCTGCCCTCGTACATCCCCGGCTCAATCTGGTTTGGTGGCAACAGCGGTTTGCGACGCCGCGACTTTGATCTAGGTGCTTTCGCTTGGGTGGGTGAAACCGAACCGCCACGTGTCACGCTCTATGCTTGCGACCAAATCCCAACCCCATCCAACAACTGGAATGGGCAAAATTACATGGGGTGGTGCAACGAGCGTGCCAGCACTGCTATCAAGCAAGCCAACAACACCCTCAACGACAAGGAGCGCAAGGAACTGTACAAAGTCATCCAGGAAGAGTTCAGCAAGGACATGGTCTCGCTGCCGCTCTTCCAGCGCCTAGAGGCAGTGGCCTACAATCGCAACTTGAAGGGCTTGCGCGCTGACGCCACAGAATATCACACTGCCAGCGCCGACCAATGGGAGCTGCCAGAGAAGGACACCATCGTGATGGCGCTGGGTCAAGAGCCTTCCTCGCTCTTCTTGCTTCAGGAGAGCGCTGCGGTGGCCATTACGGTGGGCCGGCTTATCTTCGGCGTGGACTACACTCAATACAATTACGGCTTCCAGCCAGTTGGCCTGGAGGGTGACCAATTCCCCACCATAGAGAACGGCGGCGCGAAGAATGTGGAAGTTGAGGTGAAGGATGGGGACTTGGTGGTGAATGCTGATGGCGACGTCGGCACATTGAAGGATGGCAAGCTGGTTGACCGAGAGGGCAAAGAGCTCAGCCTGAAAGGGCGCAACCTAGCTGGCCAGGAGGTGGATATCAAGCCCGGTGTGAAATTGCCTCAGCTCATCGTCACGTTTCGCTTTAAGCCACGCAAGTGGAGCGATGGTGAGCCACTGAAGAAGGAAGACTTCGAGCTGTTTTATAAGGTGGCCTGTGATCGTGAATCTGGCAACGTCTCTTACTTCACTTGCGATCGCGTGGTGAAGTTTGAGGCGCTGAGTGATGGGTTGGGCTACACGGTGACTTATGCGCCAGGCTACCAATCGCCTATCTACTACTTGCCGCCGTTTGGCTACTACCCGTCGCACCAAAAGGTGGGCGACAAGACGCTGGCGGAGATTGCGCCGAAGGCGTTCAAGGACACCCCAGAGGTCACCGAAAAGCCACTGGGCACTGGCCCTTACGTGGTGAAAGAGTGGCAGAAAGGCCAGCGCATTGTGCTGGAAGCAAACCCGAACTACTGGAAGGGTGAGCCGAAGACCAAGAACCTCATCGTGCAAATCTTCGACAGTAATCCAGCAGGTGCTGTGGCAGCGCTGCTCCAGGGCACAGTGGACGTGGTCGGCAAGGAGACGATCGGCGCTGGCCAGGAGCTGGAGACAGTGATCAAGGAGAGCGCTAAGCCCGATGGCACTGTCACGGCTGATCCCATTCCTAGCCCAACTTGGGAGCACGTGGATATGAACCTCAACACGCGCTTCCCGGTCAAGTGACTGTTAACGCTGCGAGCGTGTGAGTTGTGCAAGCGAGTAGCCCTCGCGCCTATTAGGGCTACTCGCTTGCTTCAAATGTGGTATGACTAACTTCCTTGCTCGGCGCCTCATCCTAGTGGTGGTGATGGCGTTTGTCGTTTCTTTCGCCTCGTTCGCACTGCTCAATGCTGCTCCTGGTGGTCCTTTAGAACAGCTTATTGCGCTGCAGAGCACCACTCGCCGCCCCGATCCGGATGAGGTTGAGCGCGTGATGAAGCGCTATGACCTGGACCTCGGCATGGGCGTGCGCTTTCTGCGCTGGTTAATTGGCCACCCACGTGGCCCCATCGTGATCGGCGGACAGGAATTATTCACAAACTTTCAAATCGGTTGCTTGAAAGAGGGAAAGGCTAGATTGGTCTATCCCGACGGGCGCGTGGAGGAAATTAACTGCGCCAAACCTGTTTACCTTCGCGACCTTGCGGATCGTCCGGTTAGCAATGGAGTGCTGGCGCTGGATTTCGGTCGCTCTCAGCAACTGGCTCGCGAGCAGCCAGTTGCCGAATTAATCCTGCTGAGACTAGGTCCGACACTCCAACTGATGGGGATTTCGACGTTTTTGGCGATCGCGCTGTCCATCCCTATCGGCGTGTATTCGGCAGTGAAGCAGTATTCGCGCTTTGATTACTTCTTCACTGCCCTCACGTTCTTTGGCTCTGGAATGCCCACGTTGTTCACCGGTGTGATGGGCATCTTGGTGTTTGCGCTGCTGTTCAAAGAGGCCGGACTTCCTTATCTCCCCTCGGGTTTGGCAGAGTCCAATCGCGATGCTGTCGTGCCGCTGCTTGGGACGATCAAGGCAGGTTCACTGGCCGACCGCGTCTGGCATCTGATTTTGCCGGTGACGGTACTCACCTTCTTTAACCTGGCCGGATGGACGCGCTTCATCCGCTCCTCCATGCTGGAAGTGATGCGTCAGGACTATGTGCGCACGGCGCGCGCAAAAGGGCTGATTGAAAGCATGGTGGTTATGAAACACGCGCTGCGCAACGCCCTAATCCCGTTCGTGACGCTGCTGGCAGGCGTGTTGCCCACACTCTTTGGTGGCGCGATCATCACTGAAAGTGTGTTCAGCTGGCCCGGCATCGGCAAGCTGTTCATCAACGCGCTGGTAGCGAGCGATTACCCGGTAGCCATTGCCTATCTGCTAATCTCCACTTTCCTAACCCTGCTGGGCTTCCTCATGTCAGATATCCTTTACACGGTGGTTGATCCGCGCATTCGGCTCAGCTAAGCGCAAAATACTCCTATGGCAAGCACAACCGCGACTGCTTCAACTGCGCGCATCGCACCCTCCAAAGCACTGGTGCGCCGCTCGGAGGGTCAATGGTCCATCGTTTTTCGGCGCTTTCGCCGTCATCGCTTGGCGATGATCTCGCTGGCTTTGCTTGCGCTGATATTTGTCGCTTCGCTCGCAGCACCTATCCTGGCGCCTTTCCCGCGCGACGCTGTGGGCCTGGCACCGCGCTTTTCCCCACCGCTGACCATACACGAAGGCAAGCTGCACGTGCTGGGCACAGATCACGTCGGGCGTGACTTTTTCACTCGCTTGCTCTACGCAGCGCGCATCACGCTGACCGTGTCGTTCTTTGTCGCCACGTTAGCCACTTTGATCGGGATGACGCTTGGCGCGCTGGCCGGCTACTTTCGCGGCATCGTGGACGGCATCGTGATGCGCATCTTGGAGTTCATGGCGTCGATCCCAGAGTTCCCCGTGTTGCTCATCATCACTTCGATCTTGGTCACTGACCCAAAACTGTTGCCCATCCCACGATTTGTGCTGGACTTTATGGGGACATTGATGTTGCTCAGCCCTGTCGGCAATGAGCGGGCGCAGGTGGTGGTGCTGATAGCCGTGTTGACAGTTTTTGGCTGGACAGGCGCTGCACGTTTGATGCGCGGCATGGTGATGTCGGTGCGCGAGCGCGATTTCATCGAAGCTGCGCGTTCGCTAGGCGCTTCAAATGCTTTTATCATCCTGCGCCATGTTGTGCCGAACGCTTTCCCGCCGCTTGTGGTCACCTACACATTGAGCTTAGCAGGTGCACTGACCTCGGAGACGGCGCTCAGCTTTCTCGGTGTCGGCATCACTGATCCCACGCCGACCTGGGGCAACATGCTGCAATTTGCCACCAACTTTATGCTCACCAACTCGTGGGTGCCGCTCATCCCAGGTATCCCGGTCGTGCTGTGCTCGCTGGCGTTCAACTTTGTTGGTGATGGCTTGCGGGATGCGCTGGACCCGCGCTTGAAGATGTAAGGCATAATCACGCGGCTCGTATGACGCGAACATCCAACGCAGTATCCACACGCACCGCTACGCCCTCGGCTGCTCCGCACGACGACTTGATGCTCGACGTGCGCGGCTTGAAGACCTACTTCTACACGGAGGATGGCGTGGTCAAGGCCGTGGATGGCGTGGACCTTTATGTGCGCCGTGGCGAGACGCTCGGCATTGTCGGCGAGTCCGGCTGTGGCAAGAGCGTCACCTCGCTCTCCATCATGCGCCTGATCAGCCCACCCGGCAGAATTGTCGAGGGCGAGATCATCTTTGACGGCGTGAACTTGCTCGAACTCCCCGAGCGTGAGATGACCAAAATTCGTGGCAACCGCATCTCGATGATCTTCCAGCAGCCCACTTCGTGCTTGAATCCGGTCTTCCGCATCGGCGACCAGGTTGCGGAGGTGTTGAACATCCACCAAGGTTTGGGGAGGGAAGCGGGCTGGGCGCGCGCCGTGGAGCTGCTGCGGATGGTGGGCATCCCAGAGCCACAAAAGCGCGCCTACGCCTACCCGCACGAGATCTCCGGCGGCCAGGCACAGCGCGTGATGATCGCCATGGCGCTGGCCTGCTCGCCGGAGCTGTTGATCGCTGATGAGCCGACCACCGCGCTCGATGTGACCATTCAGGCGCAAATCCTCGACTTGATGCGCGACTTGCGCGAGCGGATCGGCACCTCGATCATGCTCATCACGCACGACATGGGCGTGGTGGCGGAAATGTGCGACCGCGTGGTGGTGATGTACGCCGGCCAGGTGGTGGAGCAGGCCGACGTGCGCACGCTGTTTGCCAGGCCGTTGCATCCCTACACCCAGGGTTTGCTCGGCTCGATTCCGGTGCTCGGCCAGCTGCGCGACCGCCTGGACGTCATCCCTGGCACAGTGCCAAACCTGATCGACCCGCCGCCGGGTTGCCGCTTTGAGCCGCGTTGCCAGAAGTGTGAGGGTGCGGTCCGCGAGCGTTGCATAGCTGAGCTGCCTCCGCTGCGCGAGGTGGAGCCGGGGCACTGGGTGCGCACTTGGCTATACGATTGAAGGCTGCGGAGAGAGGCACACGATGACAGGCAATTTCTCCTCACAAACTGAGACGTTGCTCGAAGTGCGCAACCTGGTCAAGCATTTCCCGATCAAGGGCGGCTTGTTGCAGCGCACGGTTGGGTATGTGAAAGCGGTGGACGGCGTCTCGTTCACTGTCCGGCGTGGTGAGACGCTCGGCCTAGTTGGCGAGTCGGGTTGTGGCAAAACCACAGTGGGCCGAACCATCCTGCGGCTTATCCCCGCCACTAGCGGCAGCGTGTACTTCGAGGGCCAGGATGTGCTGCGCGCTTCCCCGCGCCAAATGAAGGCGCTGCGCCGCGATATGCAGATCATCTTCCAGGATCCTTATTCCTCGCTCGACCCCCGCATGCCGATCGGCGAGAGCGTGGGCGAAGGTCTGCTGGTGCATGGCATGCGCGATAGTCACAAGCGCAATCAGATCGTGATGGAGACGCTGCGCAAGGTTGGTTTGGAGGAGTATCACGCCCGCCGTTACCCTCATGAGTTCTCCGGCGGCCAGCGTCAACGCATCGGTATTGCCCGCGCGCTCGCGTTGCGCCCCAAATTCATCGTGTGCGATGAGCCGGTCTCTGCGCTGGACGTGTCCATCCAGTCACAGGTGCTCAATCTGCTCAAAGACCTGCAGGCGGAGTTTGGGCTGACCTATCTGTTCATCGCCCACAATCTCAGCGTGGTGGAGCACATCAGCGACCGTGTCGGCGTGATGTATTTGGGCAAGCTGGTGGAGCTGACTGACCGCGATACGCTCTTCCGAGATCCTCTGCACCCTTACACCAAAGCGCTGCTCTCAGCTATCCCTATCCCCGATCCGACGGTCAAGCGTGAGCGCATGATCTTGCAGGGTGAGGTGCCCTCGCCGGTCAACCCGCCGCGCGGCTGTCGGTTTCACCCACGCTGCCCCTTTGCAGTGGAGCGCTGCAAGTTGCAGGAGCCACCGCTTGAGGAGTTGCGCCCTGGCCATCAGGTGGCCTGCTGGGTGGCGAAAGAGCAGGTGACGGGCAGCATGGACTGAGTGCGACCAGCAGCCCTGAGCCCCAGGCAGCGGGTTTTGCTACACTTCGCGCCGCGTGGCTATGGCTTATGCTCCCACTTCACCGTGGTCAGGGTGCGTGGTTGTCGCTTGGTTGGTGTGGCTGCTGCTAGCCAGCGGGTGCAGTGTTCCACTGAGCAACTCGGCCGCCACCGCAAGTCCAACTGCTGCGCTGCCAACCGCTCGGCCCACCCGTACGCCGCGCCCAACGCCCACCCTGAGCGACACGACGCCCGTCCCCGGTGCGGCGCAGCTCACACCTACGCCGATTGTGTACATTGTTCAAGCTGGCGACACGCTGATCGCCATCGCTAACAAGTTCGGCGTGAGCGTCGCTGAACTGGCTGCTGCCAATGGCAACATCAACCCGGCGCTGTTGCAGATCGGCCAGCGCTTGATCGTCCCCGCCAGCGCGCGGGATGTGTCGGCGGCTGTCTCTGGTGATCGCGAGATTCTCCCTACGCCGACCCCCCTGCCGTTCGAGGTGCGCGGGCTGAACAGTGTGCGCACGCCGACCGGCAGCGTGGATGTGGTGGGCGAGGTTTATAACCCCACTGCTTCTGCGCTGGAGAACGTGCGCGTGTTGGTCGTGTTGCAAGACGCAGCCGGCAAGTCGCTCCAGGAGGCGGTTGCCTTCACCGCTCTGGAGGTGATCCCTCCGGGTCAGAGTTCTCCCTTTCGCGTTCTCATCGTGGAGCCGCCGCCGGACTATGTCCGCTTTGTGGCGCTCCCCCTGCGGGGCGAGATCAGCACGCGCCGACGGCGGGTGATGCTACAGCCGGTCGAGCTGGAGGGGCGCATGGAGCAGGTGCAGTTCCGCGTCATCGGCACGCTGCGCAATCCCGACACCCTTACTCTGAACGAGATGCGCGCAGTGGTGACTGCCTACGACGCCGAGCGCCGCGTGATCGGCTATCGCTACCTCCGGTTGGATTCGGCGCTTGAGCCAGGAGGCCGCTTGTCGTTGGATGTATCGCTCACGTTGCTCACGCGGCCTGTCGCCAGCTTCAGCCTCTATGCCGAGGGCATCCCTTGAGGAGCGGCATTTAGAGCACGCTCGCGGGGTCCACGTCCACCGTGCAACCCTCCGGAAGCTCCAGTTGGGTGAGCAGCGTGGTGGGCGCATCGCAGCGCGCAATCACCTGCCAACGATAACGGCGATGGAGGCGCGCGAAGAAGGCCGGGGCCGGCCCGATCACTGCGTCAGACGGGAGCAGCCGTCGAAGCCGGGCGGCTGCTTGCTCGCACAGGCGGCGAGCCTGTGACTCTTCCTCGTGGCTGCACTCCAGGCGCACCAAGCGCGTGAACGGCGGCAAGCGCAGCAGTCGCCGTTGGGCCAACTCCGCCTCGATAAAGCCCCGCACATCGTGGCGCGCCGCGAAGGTGATGGCAGGATGCTGCGGGTTATAGGTTTGCACGATCACACGGCCTGGTAGCAGGCTACGGCCGGCGCGGCCCGCCACTTGGGTAAGCAGCGCGAAGACGCGCTCGCCGGCCCGAAAGTCCGGCAGGAATAGCCCCACATCAGCCAGGATCACCCCCACCAGCGTCACCAGCGGGAGGTCAATTCCTTTGGCGATCATCTGTGTGCCGATCAGCACATCCGCTTGGTGGGAGGTGAAGCGTTTGAGCAAGGCGTCGGCACCGTGATGCGCTGCCGTGTCGCGATCCCAGCGCACGATGCGCGCGGCAGGAAAGCGCTCGCGCAGCGCGCTCTCCACACTTTGCGTGCCGATACCTAAATAGCGGATGCGCGTGCTGCCGCAGGCCGGGCAACGCTGCGGCGGTCGCTCGGCATGGTCGCACAAGTGGCAGCGTAGCCAATTACCAGAGCCTGGGGGTGAGTCGCGGTGTAGCGTGAGCGGCATGTCGTCGTGGGGACATCGTGCGACGTAACCGCAATCCCGGCATAGCACCACTGAGGCGCTGCCGCGCCGGTTGAGGAACAGAATGGCTTGTTCGCCGCGCCACAGCACTTCCTCCAGGGCGCGCGCTAAGGCGCTGCTGAAGATGCTGAAGTTACCACTGCGCAGCTCCTGGCGCATGTCCACGACTTCCACTTTGGGCAGCGGCTGATACACCACCACCTCGCCCTCACGCTCAAGCGTTGAGCGTAGGCCGAATCGTGCTGCCTGGTTGCTGGCGCGATGCAGGTGGCTGCGCACGCGGTTGGGCAACTCCAACAGCCGCAGCCGTGGCGCAGCGCCAGGTTGGGTGGCCAGATACCAAGACTCCAACGAGGGCGTGGCGCTTCCCAGGATCAGCGTGGCGCCAAGCTGTTGGGCATAGTACAGCGCCACTCGGCGCGCGTCGTAGAAGGGGGCGCTTTGCTGCTTGTAGGAGCTATCGTGTTCCTCGTCCAGCACGATCAACCCGATGTTGACCAACGGCGCGAAGAGCGCGGAGCGCGCGCCGACCACCACCGGCAAGTCGCCGCGTCGGATGCGTTGCCAAGTGTCGTAGCGCTCGCCGGGCTTGAGCTGGCTATGCACCAGCGCCACCTTGCCTGGCAGTCGCTCCAGGAAGCGGCGCGCTGTTTGAGGGGTGAGGCTAATCTCCGGCACCAGCACGAGCGCGCCACGCCCCTGTTGCACCACCGACTCAACGGCGCGCAGGTAAATCTCCGTCTTGCCGGAGCCGGTTACACCTCGTAAGAGGAAAGCCTGGCTATTGCGGCTGTGGATCGCTGCCGAGACCACCTCCCAGACTGCCTGTTGGTCGCCGGTGAGCGGCGGCGCGTTGCGCGGCACGTAGTCCACGTCGGCAAGCGGATCGCGCCAGCGCGTGGCGTCGCCAAGGACAAGGTAGCCGCACTTAGCTAGCCAGCGTATGTCCTCGCGGGTGGCACCGGTCTCCGCGAGCAACCAATCGGCCCACATCAACCCGCCCTGCTCGGCAAGGAAGCGCAGCAGATCAGCGCGGCGCGTGCGGGTGGCTGTGCGCAGGCCGCGCGCCTGGGCGATGGCAGCTAGCGCCACCTCAAGCGTGGCCGGGTCCGTCGCCAGTTGTACCAGCGTGCGGCGCACGCCGTGTGCAGGGGCAAGCCGCGCCATCGGCTCTTGCGCGATTAAGCCGTTGCGCAGCAACCGCCGCAGGGCGAGTCGCCATTCGGCTATGCCGCGGCGGCGCATCGCCTCTCGGAGCTGGGACTCGGTTAGCGCACCGCGCAGCTGCAAGATGGCTAGCAACTGCGTTTCGGCCTCGGTCAATCGCCGCAAATTGGCCTGAGGTGGCCTTGCAGCTGGGACATACACCTGGGATGAGCGCGGTGTGAGACCTGGCGGGATCATCAGCGCGCAGCATCGCCCAAGCGGAGCGCCATACTCTTGGGCCATCCAACGCGCCAGCTCAAGCTGATGAGGGTGGAGCACCGGCTGAGGGACGAGCAGGCTGTGGATTGGCTGCGCCGGCGCTGAAGGGGCGGGCGCGCCCACGTTCACGACCACACCGACGGTCAGCCGTCCGTGTAAAGGGGCGCTGACCAGGCTGCCTGCTTGGACCACTTCGCGCAGCGCCGTGGGCAGGGCATATGTGAGTGGCTTCGGCACTGCGCGCGCTAGCAGCGCTACTTCAACCAGGCTCAGCTCAGACTCAGAGGGCACCGGGTGATCCAAGCGATGCTGCTAGGATGTGGCTTCGCCCGGCGTTGGTGGCAGTGGGCGCTGAGAAGCGGGCGACGGCTCCGGCACAGCAGGAGACGCGGCGGTTGGAGGGGCGTTGGTGCTGGTGTTGCTCGGTGAGGGCAGGTCTTCCCCCCACACCTCGAAGAAGATCACCGTGACAATCTCACGAGCGAAAGCCATCAGATCAGCGCCGGCTGCGCGGCCCTCCGCAGAATTGAGTGCGAAATGCAGCGAGGCCATGTCTTCAAAATACACATCGTGGATCAGGTAGTAGGGCGGCTCACCACGCGGCGCGCCGATCGCCCGCGAGACCGACGTGCGCACCACCTTTGGCATTGCGGCAATGAGGGGCACATGCCGATGCGCAAAGTGATCCTCGAACTCGTCCACGTCCACCGGCTTGCGGAATAACATGCTGAGCTTGATCATGCGCAAACAAGTATACGACCTTTTGCGTTTGTGGCTAAGGGATGAAGTTATCAATATGTGCAAGCGAAATTATATAATGCGTCAAAGCGGAGCGAAATGGCATCGCCTTGCTCAGTCCGACCAGAAATTAAGGCATCCCAGATCAACTGAAACGTGACTTGAGCCATGGAGAAGGAGTAATCGTCATTGATTTATATTGTAAGAACTTCGAGAATCTTATAAAACACCCGCCCACCTAAATTTTCATACCCTTCTGTCCACGATTTTCATCCCCTTCTGTCCGCGCGGCGTTCTCCGCGCTCCCAACGATACACATTCATGGCAGAAAGCACAGCGAACAAAAAGCTTTTATCTTCGTCCTCTCCACCGTCTCTGGGATTGATAACCATCTGTGTAGAATCTCTCGAAGAGCAAGGGCAGCCTCAATACACCTCTCCTCTTCTGTCTGCAGCAACGCCCCCTCCGGCGGCAGCCCCCCTCCGTCACCGTTCATGCTCGCGTAATAGCCGGACGAAAGGTTGTATTCGTTACGTTGCCACTCTGCGCGCGTTATAAGATACAGGAATGCTCCCCGGCGCTGTCAGTGCACAACACCGGCGGGATTTCACCAGGATGATACTTTCGGCGGTTAACTACAACACGTTCAGAGGATTGAAAAAAAGCCCGGCGGCTTAGCCTCAATTCGGAGTCATTCCAACATAGGAAGAGCAGAGAAATTGAATTGTTATGCTTACCGGGCGGCGCTCGCCGTGTTCCCACATCCATCACAACGGCCAAGGAGAGATCGTCGCGCGTAACGCCACACACAGTGTCGGGCATATGATCTCTTGTGCCCTGTATCACTTCTCTGCCGGTATATCGCAACTCAACAGGTGTATTCAGGGATGAAGAAGGACACAAGGGTGGCTTCCACACCGGCGTTTCTCTTCCCACATGTAGAGAAGGGCCTTTTCTCCCCGAATTCCCGTACGTGGCACTTGAGGAGATGAACAGTAGGACATAATTCTTGAGTATCCGGCCGGTCGTAAATAGAGATATGCGCCCCATCTGGGATGGCCCGATAAAACCTTTTGAGTGTTATGTTATTGGCTGGTCCGTTTGCCGATAATGTCAAACGAAAGCACACCAACCTCTTCGTCGTATTCCAGTGTCATATGCGTTGGACCTAAGAGCGCCAAAAGTTGAACTTCATACCGTTGCGGGAACTTAGCCAGAAGGTTAGGGGATGAGAGCATGGTTGATCTTGTGCACAAAATTGTGACGCTTCTCCGGCGCCGCCCTTCGCGCGTGGCTGATGAGGCGTTTGCGGATGATGGAGGGAGGCTCTTACACAGAAAAGTGCCCATGCCTTCGCCGGAAGGTGAGAGCACGCGATACTCCCAGCGGCTATTAGGGTCAAGCAGCCGGCTTGGAGCCGGGAGATATTCTCCCTCTGCCCGGTATACCTCATTGATATACAGAAATGAGTAACTCATTACTTCAACCCGCCCCTGGGCGCAACGAGATTCGGCGTCGTAGTTCAGGCTAGGGTGATAAGGGATGCGCCTGGTGGGATTATCGCCCTGTGGCCTTTGTATAAAGAAATCCGCCCGCAGAGTGAATCGTTCATCAATATTGTGCGCGACGATAGATTGCTCGTGAAACATAAGGATGTCCCCGTGCCTAACTTGGTAAGCACGGGTGATCCCAAGCACAAGTGGGAAGAAGGGATTGCACGAAGATTGGACCTCCTCCGGCGAGAACGGGATAACCGGATTAGGGATGGCATTACTTACCGCAGGCTGTTTTGGGGATTGGCCCAGAGGAGTTGGCGTGCCAATGAAGGCGGGTTCAGTGCCGCACGCGGATACGGCGGCGGAAAGTGATGCGACGAATAAGTGATAAACGACAGAAGAGAGGCGCATATCGTTAATCTTGAAAGCGAGGAATGATAGTGGATCACTCCTGTTAGCTTGACAAACGGTGATTAGGCGACAGACGATATTGACTTGATGCCCAAGAGTTCTTCTGCAATTATATAGCTACGACACTTATCATCACCCCCATCTGAGTATTAAACCTATGAGAGGAGAAGAGATGGGACAGGTGATTACGTGAGGGGTATGTTATCTAGCCCCCCCAACTATGGCCCTATGCGCTATAGGGCGCACGAAAACTTTAGCGCGAAGGTACAAGACAACTGCTATATAGAGATGAGGGCAAAACAAGCGTTGTTTGCCCCTTATCCTTCATACAGCTATTCACCCTTCAGTAGCATGATTAAATGCGCGGGAGTCACCCACCCCTGACAGTATCGTTCATCGCCAAGAATCCGAACCGCTGTTTGCTTTTACTGACCACCACCCCGTACTCTGGTAAGGAGGATACCTTCTGCTCGCCATTGGGGTTGCTGTGGCCGGAGTTTGCCGGCTGTGATCTCGCCCATCTCGTCTCGACGAGCGCCGGCGCGACGCGCTCGCCAAGCGCTTCGCGCAGCGCACCCGCGCAGACATCGCGCAGTCCTGAGAGCCGATAGCGCCGTACCCACAGTGCAAGGCGCCGGACGCAACTTGATACATAGCGTTTAATACGCCGGGATAGTTGCCGGACGTGAGGAGCTAAGACCGGAGCCGGCCGAAGCGTGACCGTCACGCCCGCCAACGAACAGGAACGCGCGCAAGTCTCCGCGTTGGCGGAACAAGTCCAAACCGTCACCGGCGGGTTGGTCGAAGAGGTGCGCTGAGCCGGCTTGCCCTGATCCGGCCGAAGCATCGAAGCGGTGATCGTGAACCAAAGCGATGCGCAAAGTGATCCTCGAACTCGTCCACGTCCACCGGCTTGCGGAATAACATGCTGAGCTTGATCATGTGCGGACAAGTGTACTGCCATTTGCGGCTAAGCTCTGCTGTGCCGTCCGTTTATACTCCCCTGGCTGATGAGGCGCGGCCCAACGATCTTGCTGATCCCGTTGCTCGTGATGCAGCTGGCGATTGTCGCTACCCTGATCGCTGGCGGGCGGTTGCCACACCTCTCGGTGTTGTTTTGGCCGGCGCTGCTTGGGCTGGTAGCCGGTGCAGCCTTGGCGCGCAGCAGCTTCGCCAGCGGGGTTGCCCATGGGATGAGCGCGGTGTATGGCACGTTCACCCTGGCAGTTGCGCTTGGCAGTCTGGACGAGCTCGCCGCCCAAGGAGGGTGGCGCGAGCGCTGCTGGGTGCTTGCGCAGCGCCTGGCAGATTGGATCCGCGCTGCGGTCACCAACGACTCCAGTCAGGATGCACTGGCGCTGTTGATCTTGCTGGGCGCCTTGGTTTGGCTGCTGAGCTACAGCGCGGCGTGGTTTGCCCTGCGCAGCAGGCTGATCTGGCACGCGGTGCTGCCCAGCAGCGTGGTGCTGCTCACCCACATTGCAAGCGACGACAGCGGCCGGAACATGGTGCTCTTCTTGATTGTGCATTTCATCGCAGCGTTGGCGGCACTTTCTCTGTCTTACCTAGCTGACAAAGAGGAAGAATGGGCGCTGGGGCAGTTGCCTTTCAGGGGCGTGTTGCGGGGCTGGGCGGTGTTGCTGAGCGCGATGTTTGGGGTGGTGGCGCTGCTGGTCAGTTGGCAAGTGAGCCGTACCCCGGACCGGGTGTTGCTGAGTACTGCAACGCTGCGCGAGTTGCAGAAGCCTGTGGAGGAGCTATTGGCACGCTGGAATCGCCTGCTCGCTGGCTCATCGAGTCGCACAACGTATCGCGTGGACAGCTACCCGAACATGCTCAAGTTGGAGGGGCCACGCACGCTCACGCCGGAACTTGTGATGGAGGTGAGTGCCCCCGCCGGCCGTCACTACTGGCGCGCCAACAGCTACGACCACTACGATGGTCGGGCTTGGCAAAACACCGCTGATCTGCAGGTCTCGCTTCTGGCGAACAGCGAGGACTTGCCGTCGCCTATCTACCAGCAGCGCCGCGAGGTGACCGCCGATTTTGTGCTTTACCGCGGCAGTGATGCTGTCTTTTCGCCGAATTTGCCGGTTGCTGCAAGCTTGAGCACCCGCGCGCAGGTGGACATCGCCGAGGATGGGCAGTTGGAGATCGTCCGTTTGGGCGTGGACGTGCCACTGCTGGCCGGCAATCGCTACACCGCGCGCGGCACACAAAGCATCGCTACTGCCAACCAACTACGACAGTCGCCGACCACCTATCCAGACTGGGTGCGCGACCGGTATCTCCAAGTGCCGCCTGAGCTGCCAGGGCGCGTGCGCAACCTGGCCCGTCGGCTGGTTGGTGATGCCCCCACGGCCTATGACAAAGCCGTGCGCATCGAGCGCTGGCTGCGCGACACCATCGCCTACGATGAGAATTTGCCCGCCCCGCCGGAAGGCGTCGAGGCCAGCGATTACGTCTTGTTTGAGGCTCGCCGCGCCTACTGCAACTACTACGCCACTGCCATGGTGATGTTGCTGCGCAGCTTGGGCGTGCCGGCGCGCGTGGCGGTTGGCTACGCCCTCGGCGAGGCCGAGCGCGTGAGTGGCGATCTGCAGCGGGTTCAGTATGCTGTGCGTGACCGCGATAGCCACGCTTGGGTGGAAGTGTTCTTCCCAAATTACGGATGGGTAGAGTTCGAGCCAACTCCCTCCCAGCTTCCCCTGGAGCGCGAGGATTCGCCGAGTTTAACAGTTGATCCCGCTGCGACTCCTACGTCCACTCCTACGCCAGGGTCGCGTTTGGCCACACCTACTCCTGCTCAACCAACAGAGGCTACGAGCCTTGCGCCAGCGTCGAACCCAACTGTCACCGCTGTGCCGCCTGAGACGCGAGACGCATCCAGCGCCGGCGCTGCAGGGCTCATGGTCTTGCTCGGCGTGGCGCGAACAGTGCTGTTGCTGCTGGCGGCGATGATGGGGTTGGCGTGCGTTCTGGTGGGCGGTTTCCTGTTAGTGGAGAACTTCGGCCTTTGGCGGCTGCCACCGGTTGAGCGCGCCTACGCCTTGCTCACGCGCTACGGGCATTGGCTGGGCATCGCCTACGATAACGCGCTCACCCCCTATGAGCGTGCAGCGCGCCTAGCGGGCCACATGCCGCAGGCTCAAGCAGCAGTTGCCCTCATCGCGGAGCTCTACGTCCACTGGCGCTTTGCCCCAGCCGGCCAACTCTCAGAGGCCGATCACATTCGGTTGAGGCAGGCGCTGCGTGAGGCGCGTGCACACTTGCGCCGTGCGCTTGTGCGTGCGCGGTTTGGGCTGCGCCGATCCGCGCCTGCAGTGGTAGAGTGAGGCGTCAGCCGCCTGCATCCGATCGGCGGCTCTGGTGATTGCTGCGCGGCGGCAACGAATGTCGCGCCCTATACTTGCATCTCATGCGCAAGGCGAGCGTGCATCGCGTCACGCGAGAGACCGAGGTCTTTGTGGAGCTGGCGCTGGATGGCAGTGGCCAGGCAGACATCCACACCGGCGTCGGCTTCTACGATCACATGTTGCATCACGTCGCTCATCACGGCTTGTTCGACCTCGTAGTGCGCGCCAGCGGCGACTTGCATGTGGACGAGCACCACACAGCTGAAGATGTGGCGATTACGCTCGGCCAAGCGCTTGATCGAGCGCTCGGCGACCGCGCCGGCATCGTGCGCATGGCCGACGCGTGGGTGACAATGGATGAGGCGCTGGCTCAGGTAATTGTGGACCTGAGCGGTCGCCCCTACTGCGTGTTCCAAGCCGAGTTTGCATCACCGCGCATTGGCGAGCTGGGCAGCTTGCTGATCGCACACATCTTCGAGAGCGTGGCGGTCCATGCGCGGATGAACCTGCACGCGCGCGTGCTCTACGGGCGTGATGATCACCACAAGGCTGAGGCGCTCTTCAAGGCGCTGGGGCGCGCGCTCGACGCCGCCACGCGCCTCGACCCACGACGGAGCGGCATCCCCTCCACCAAGGGCGTGTTGTGATGCTCTACTTGGTGGCTACGCCGATCGGTAACCTAGGCGACATCAGCCAGCGCGCGCTGGAGGTGCTGCGCAGCGCCGACGTGATCGCTAGCGAGGACACACGCCACACAGCCAAGCTGCTCACCCACTTCGGCATAGACCGCCCGCAGCTTTCGTTTCATGAGCACAACGAGCACCAAGCTGCTGAGCGGTTGGTGCGCCTGCTGCGCGAGGGCCGCGTGGTCGCCTTGGTCACTGACGCCGGCACGCCCGGCATTAGCGACCCCGGCTTCACCATCGTGCGCCGCTGCATCGAGGAGGACTTGCCGTTCACTATGATCCCCGGCCCATCGGCGCTGGTGATGGCGCTGGTGCTCAGCGGCCTGCCGACCCACAGCTTCACCTTTCGCGGCTTTCCGCCGCGCCGGCCCTCAGCGCGCAAGCGCTTCTTGGCTGTTGACCGCGATGCCCCGCACACCCTCATCTTTTACGAAAGCCCCTTCCGCATCGCCGATCTGTTGACCGATGCGCTGGAAGTGTATGGCGACCGCCGTGCTGCCCTGGCCAGCGAACTGACCAAGCGCTTTGAGCGTGTGATGCGCGGCCGGCTCTCGGAGCTGCGCGCGCAACTAGGCGCGCAGCAGCCGCGCGGTGAGCACGTCCTGGTGATCGAGGGTAAGACCAACAGCGTCGCAAACACAACCAACGATGTCCTGGCGGGCTGAATGCGACTTCGACCCATCTCACGGCAGTGCCACCTGTCCGATGCGTATGCCGTAGGGCGCTTCCTCCACCTGGTCAAGCAGCAAAGTCGGCGCTGTGCCCAACTCGATACAATCAAGGTGCAGCACAGCGCGATCCTGCACCGCGAGCAGCAAAGAGCGTTGCTGGAGGCGCGCTAATGTAGGTGCTGAGCAACCAACTCATGATCGCGGTGATTGACTATGGCGCAGGCAACCTGCGCAACGTGTGCAAAGCGCTGGAGCGCGTGGGCGGGAGATTAAAGCTGACCGACGACCCGCGTGTGATCGCCTCGGCGGAGAAGGTGGTGTTGCCCGGCGTCGGTGCGTTCGCCGATTGTCGCAATGGCTTGGTCGCGCGCGGTCTGTTCGAGCCGCTGCGTGACCTGGCGTTGGCAGGGAAACCTTTGCTCGGCATTTGCGTCGGCATGCAGCTCCTCTTTGAAGTTGGCGAGGAAATGGGCGAGTGGAAAGGGCTAGGGTTGATTGGCGGGCGCGTGGTGCGCTTTCGAGGCCCGGCCTTCGAGGGCGCGCGTGCGCTGAAAGTGCCGCACATTGGCTGGAACCAACTCCATCTTCTCCAACCGCATCATCCTTTGTTGCGCGGTATCCCCCCCGATAGCTATGCCTACTTTGTGCATTCCTATCACGCCCAGCCAATGGACGCCGGCTGCGTGCTGGCCACCACAGACTACGGTTACCACTTCCCCGCGATTGTGGCCCGTGGGAACGTCTGGGGGGTGCAGTTCCATCCTGAGAAGAGCCAAGACGTTGGCCTGCGCCTGCTGCGCAATTTTGTCGAGCACACTTTCGCACCTGTGCCACTGTCACCACTGCACCAAATAGCGGAGGAGTAAGCGATGTTCACGATTTACCCCGCCATTGACCTGCGAAACGGCCAGGTGGTTCGCTTGCAGCAGGGCGACCCAAACCGCCAGATCGTGTACGCAGATGATCCGCTGGCCACCGCCCGCCACTGGCTGGAGGAGGGTGCGTCCTGGATTCACGTGGTCAATCTGGATGGCGCGCTTGGTGAGGCGATCAGTGGTAAGGCTAACCGGCACGCCCTCAGTGCCATCTGCGCCGCGCTCAAACCGTCGGTGCGTGTGCAGTTCGGTGGCGGCTTGCGCAGCATGGACGACGTGCGCGCTGCTTTCGACGCCGGCGCCGATCGCGTGGTGTTGGGCACCGCAGCGGTGGAGAATCCTCGCCTGGTGGCAGATGCGCTGGCGCAGTACGGCAGCGAGCGGGTGATGGTAGGGCTGGATTCGCGCCAAGGCATGGTGGTCACCCGTGGCTGGCAGCAAGCCACCCACCTCAGCGCCATTGAGCTAGGCCGCCTGCTCCGTGAGATGGGAGTGACGCGCGCGCTATACACGGAGGTGGAGCGCGATGGCATGATGGCTGGTGTCGCCGCGGAGATGACCGCTGCCCTGGCGCAAGTCACCGGCCTGCGCGTGATCGCCTCTGGTGGCGTGCGCACTCTTGAGGATGTGCGCGAGCTGCTGTTTTACGCCCCCCAAGGCGTGGAAGGGGTGGTGATTGGACGTGCGCTCTACGAGGGCGCGCTGCGTCTGGGCGATGTGCTGAGTCTGGTCGTTAAGCAAGCCGGGCAACACCAGGTATAATCTGTGCGCATTTGCAGCCGTGAGGTGCATCGCGGTGGCTTGCTTGCAAATCGCGCGCGCATCCGTGAGTAGGGGCAATCAATCCCCGATGGGCGGCTGTGACAATCATTCTGGTCCACGAAGGAGTGAAGCAACTGCATGTCTGAGGCCATCGAACTTCGAGCGGAGAAACGCCGTAACGTCGGCAGCGGCGTGAAGGCGTTGCGTCGCAGCGGCAAGATGCCGGCTGTCATCTACGGCCGCCACGTAGAACCGCTCGCCATCCAGCTCGACACTCGCATCTTGAACAACACACTGCGCAAAGTGGGTAAGAACACGCTGATCCGGCTGCACGTGGAAGGAGAGAGTGAGCCGCGCACTGTGTTACTGCGCGAAGTGCAACGCGACCCAATCAAGCGCGCACTGCTACATCTGGACTTCCAGCAAATCTCGCTTAGCGAGAAAATCCGCGCCACCGTGCGCGTGGAAACTGTCGGTGAGTGCCCTGACGTGCGCAATGGCGCTGGTTTGCTCCTTGTTGAGCGGGACACGCTTGAGGTGGAGTGCTTGCCCATAGACCTGGTAGATGCAATCACGATTGACATCAGCCAGCTCAAGGTGAATGATGCGGTGCTGGTGAAGGACATCGTCCCGCCGCCGGGCATTCGCCTGTTGGAGGACCCGGCAGAAAGCGTGCTGCGTATCACCCGCCTTGTCGAGGCAGTGCTGGAGGAAGGCGCTGCAGTGGAGCCAGGCGAGGTGGAGGTCGTCGAGCGCGGCAAGAAGGAGAAAGAGGAAGGCGAAGAAGAGGGCGCGTGAACGCCCTCTTCGCCATAATGTCACCCGTGCGGATGGTGCGGATCAGCCGGTCGGTGTTGCTGCGGGCAGTCGGTGCGGCGTTGCTCCACCAACTGGCGCGATCGTCGCTCGCGCGCGCCCAACGCTTCCCACCAGACGATGTGCCGCCCTTGCCGTTGCAGCCTCGCAGACCCTCCCGTCCCCTACGCTTGCCTGCCTCGGCGCGGGTGCCCATCCTCATGTATCACTACATCTCCGACCCGCCAGCGGACGCGAACAGGCTTCGCCGCAACCTCTCTGTCTCGCCGAAGACGTTTGAGCAGCATCTTCGCTACCTGGCCGAACACGGCTACAGCACCATCAGCCTCTATGACCTGTACGCGCATTTAAGCGAGGGCCGTCCGCTGCCACCTCAGTCGGTGATCCTCACCTTTGACGACGGCTATCTTGACGCCTACACCATTGCCTTTCCGCTGCTGAAGCAATATGGCATGAGGGGCACTTTCTTCATCGTCACTGACTTCATTAACTATCGCAACCCAAACCATATCACCTGGGACATGGCGCGCGAGATGTTCCTCGGCGGGATGAACGTGGAATCGCACGGGCGCACCCATAGCGACCTGCGCAAACGAAGCTTTCAGTTTCTTGTGTGGGAAGTGCTGGGGCCGCTAGAGCAGATCGCGCACTACGTTGGTCATCGGCCGCGCTTCTTTTGCTACCCGGCTGGTCAGTACGATGACCATGTGATCGCTATGCTGCGCAGCGTGCACAAATGGGGCGCGGTGACCACGCAGCATGGCTACCTCCACACATTGCAGAATGCCATGACCTGGCCGCGCGTGCGCGTCACGAACGAGTCATCCATTCAGAGCTTGCTCGCTGTTATCTAGCTGAGCAGCAAGTCTGCTGCATTAAACACGCACTCCCTCGTTGAGGTCATGACAAGGTGCTGATCACTTGAGCACCGAGAGTTGGGATGGCTGGCTCACGCGGATGGCCGGGTCGCCCTGATACCAGCCCACGACGCCCACAATCGCTACCCGCTGGCCGACGCGATAGCGCTGCTCCGGCGGCGCGGGGAAGTTGGCCCAGTGCTCGCGCGCGATGATCGCCTTGAAGCTGCCCTGATGCGGGTTCGAGAAGCCGAGCAACACCTGCTTGCCGTTGTTGAAGACGTAGCGCAGCGTGCCGGTCACCGTCACCATGCGGCCGGCCCAGGCGCGGGCCTGCGCGTGATCGATCTGCGCGACCGGCGCTGAGTCGGGCGTCGGTCGCGGGGCGGGCGTGGCCTCTAGGCCGGACATCGCGGCCATGGTGGAGAGCGGGTTGCCGCTGGTGAGCGCCACGATCGCGCCGTCGGCGCTGCGGAAGTACAGGTTGTCGTTGCTCACCACCCACGTCGCGTATTCGCTCCAGTACTGGTCGTATACAGCGCCCTGGTCGTAGTAGATGTAGAAGCCAAAGTCGTAGGGGCGCGTGTTGTATAGGTTGCTCGCGCAGTAGTGCGTCGTCACGTTGAAGGCGCAGCCGGCGGGGTCGTCCTGCGAGGTCGCTACCGTCGAGAGGCGTTGCGAGGTGATCCGGTTGGCGAGGCTGCCGCGCGCGTCGGAGCGGTCGAGGATGCGCAGGGCGAAGCCGGCCTCCCAGTGCCCGCCGAACAGATAATCGCCGGCCATCGTGACGTAGGGCTGCTCGTCGGTGGGTAGAAAAGGCACGACTTCGGGATTCGGCGGCCAGTCGAAGGCGATGAAGCGCACGTCGCCGCCCTGCAGGCCGCTCACCGTGCTGTCGTCCAACACCATCTCGCCAAAGTGAGAGTCCCAGTTCCAAGTGGGGGGATAGGCATGGGTGGCGCGGATGATGGTGTAGACCACCTCTTTGCCGTTCGGCAACCGCTTGACCACCGGCTGCGGCCCCATCGGCAGATAGTCGTTGTCGCCGTAGCCACCGTGGGCGACGTTGGCGATGTAGGGCACGCTGCCGTCGTCCAGGTCGAGCACAAAGAGCGCCTGGTGCCCCGGATTGTTGGTCAAGAACTGGCGCATTTGGGGATTCGTCGGCGGCCAGGGTGTCCACATAAGGTCCCAGGGCAAGCGCACCTTGACCAGCACGTAGCCGGCGCCGTCGGCGATCACCGGCCAGCCGAGGCGGTATTCGGTGGGGTCGTTGAAGTTGCGGCTGTGATGCACCGGCCGGGTCGCCCACTGCTGCGCGCCGTCACTGTTGCGGATGGCGCGCACTACCAGGTCCGGCTCGGTCGCCACGATCACCAGGTTGCGCGAGGGCGAGTAAGCCGGCGGCACGACCACCGTGAGCGTCGAGGCGACCGTGTGCGTCCAGATGCCTTGCAGGGTGAGCGCGCTGACAGCGTGCACGCGCCGGCCCATTGCAAACACCACGCGACCATCGAACAGCGCTGGGGGCAGTGGCAGTGTGCTGGTCTGGCCGCTGTCGAACTGGCCGAGGATCGCGCCGTCGGAGGCGCGCAGCTTGTAGAGCCGGCCGTTGCTCGAGACGACAAACACCGCCTGCGTGGCGTGGTCGTAGGCGACGGTGGAGCGCACGTCGCCGAGGTTATTCTGCTGCCAGAGCTGCACGCCGGTGGCCTCGCTGAGGGCGAAGACGCCGTCATTCCCAGCAGCGATGTAAACCCGCCCGCCGCCGGTGACCGGCTGGACGTTGCGCGGGAGCGAGCCGTTGCTGGTCACCTTGCTCACGCCGCCGCTGTCGTTGGGGCCGTTCCAGGCCCAGCGCCAGCGCCAGGGATAGGCCGGGGCGTAGGGGACGTAGCTCGTCCGCTGCGCGTTGAAGCCATGCTGGCTCCACTCCAGGGGTGTGGTGTCGCCGTTCTGACGTACTAGCGGCATCCAAGCGCGTGGGGTTAGCCCTGGGCCTTGGGCAGCCACGCGCCATGCCGCGCCGATCAGCGCTCCTAGGGTTACGGTGAGCGCGATGGTGGTTGCGATCGATCGCTTGTGCATCATGTTTAAGGTTAGTTAAAAGCGCTTGGTCGCTGCGTCGTAGGTCGGCCCATTGTTCGGCCCGCCCACGCGCCGTTGGCCGTCGCTCAGCCCGCCGCTCGCGCCGGAGCTGTCCAGCACCGTCGTCCCGCTGCCCTCGTCGAAGTGATACAGCCCTACTGTGTTGGCGTCCGTCGTGAACGGCGCGCTCGGCGGCGTGAAGGCTGCGCTGTAGCGCGCGATGTTGGAGATGCGCACCTCGTCCACCCAGCCGCTGAACGACGGATAGGTGTTCGGGTCGTAGTCGTGCTTCTCCGCGCCGATGACCAGGTAGGGCTCGTTCGGCCAGGAGACGCTGCGCCCGACGCGATACGAGATGTTCCCCGTTGGCCCGTTGTAGCTGCGCGACAGCGCGCCGTTGATGAAGATGCGCATCTCGCCAGTGGTGCGGCGCGTGACGGCGATGTGATGCCACTGGTTGGCAGCCAGCGTGGTGGTGCTGCAGATGCTGTAGCCGCTTGAGCCGTTGTGGACGCCGAAGGCGATCCGCCCGCCGTAGAGCGAGATGCCGAAGTCGCCGTAGTCGGGCGTGCCGAAGATGTCGCGGTCGAAGATGATGTTGCCGTTGATCCAGGCGTCCTCGCCTTCAGTGCACATGCCGCTGTTGTTCTCGCCCGGCGCAAAGCGCAGCCAGAACTCGATGGTGAAATCGGTCGCGCCGATGTTGACGGGCAGCGAGGCGCCGAGCGTGTTGCTCACGGGGATTTTGACGCGGTCAATGTCGCCGCTGCCGGTGCCGTAGAAGCGCAATGCGTAGGTCGCGCCGGAGGAGGTCGGCGTTGGCGTGGGCGTGGGGGTGTTGGTCGGCGTGGGTGTTGGGGTGGGCGTGTTGGTTGGCGTCGGTGTAGGTGTGGGCGTGTTGGTCGGCGTGGGTGTCGAGGTGGGCGTGTTGGTTGGCGTCGGCGTGGGCGTGGGGGCGGGGTTGCTGACGGAATTGTGAAGTAGAGGTAGCCAGGCGCGCGGAGTGAGCGTGCCGGTGACTGCAGACGCATGCTCCTGTGAGTGCGTCGCGGCAAGCTGCACAGCCACCAAACTGCACAGACCGCCACTCAGCATCAGGCGCCCCACCACCACTAAAACAGAACGTCTCCTCTTCAACATGGGCGTACGTCAGTAGCTCACTTGCACTGGCACCTTGCTGCGCGTGGTAAGTAGAGGGCGGCAAAGAGGCGCTGCGAGTGGCCAAAGTTAAGCTGCCGTCATGATAGCACACACGAGGCGTCCAGCGACCATACCATGCAGGTGTGCCGGGGCTCAGCTCTGGCAAAAGGCAATCGTGCTTTCTCTGTTTGGGGAGACTTTCAGCTTAGTGGCAAGGCCCTACTTTCCTTGCTCGCCTGCTGCAGCGACTCTAGCAAAGCCACCGCTTTGCGGGTGTTTTCCTCCAGCGCGATATAAATGAACAGCAACTCTCCTTGGGCAAACAAGGCGAGCGACACGAGAAGTCCTGCAAGCAGCGTGGGGAAAGCCACTAACACGCCCAGGATTCTAAGCGCGCTCTCCGCTGCTGGATCGCCCAAACTGTTGGGTGTCAGTTCCTGAAAGAGTAAACCGAGCAGACTGCTGCTCAAGCACGTACCGAGCGTGAACACCACTGTTAAAAGCAGGCTGATGACTCCCAGCACCTTCAGCAAAGTGCCCACAACGCGCAAAGCAATATATTGCCCTTTCATGCAAGTGGCTCCCTGGAGTTTTGAGTTTTGCTAGCTTCTTGATGATACTTGCGCTTCAAAAATCTGCCGAGCTTGGCAGCCAACTGCCTCTATACTTCTCTTGCCAAAGGGACAGAAGACACGATGGAGTCGCAGGTGAGCCGCTCACGTCCGCGATATTCGATTGTTGCGCCGGTGTTCAATGAGGAGGAGACGCTGGAGGCTTTTTACCAGCGCACGCGCGCTGTGATGGACACCCTGGATGGAGAGACGGAGTTGATCCTGGTCTTTGATGGCAGCCGTGATCGCTCGCCAGAGATCGGCGATCGGCTGCGTGCTCAAGACCCACGCGTGAAGCTGATCAAGTTCTCGCGCAACTTCGGCCACCAAATCGCCATCACTGCTGGCATTGACTACGCCGAAGGTGATGCAGTGGTCATCATAGATTCTGATCTGCAGGACCCGCCGGAGGTGATCCCAATACTCATCGAGCGTTGGAAGCAAGGCTATCAAGTGGTGTACGCTCAGCGCGCGTCGCGTGCTGGCGAAACAGCTTTTAAGCTGCTCACAGCCGCCGTTTTCTATCGCTTGATTCGACGGCTGGCCTCCATTGACATCCCGCCGGACACTGGGGATTTCCGCCTGATTGACCGACGGGTGGTGCTCACTTTGCGACGCATGCGTGAGCATCATCGCTTCATGCGTGGGCTTTCGGTGTGGGTCGGCTTCAAACAAACAGGGGTGCTATACGACCGCGCGGAGCGCTACGCCGGCAAAACCCAATATTCGCTGCGGAAGATGCTCAAGTTCGCTGCCGACGCCATCACCAGCTTTTCTTACGTCCCGCTCCAACTCGCCACCACGCTGGGGTTTGTGGTGTCGCTGGTAGCGCTGCTCAGCATCCCTGCAGTATTGGCGCTGCGTTTGCTGCTTGGCTACGACTTTTTTGGTGGCCAGGCCACCACGTTGGTGGCGGTGTTGTTCTTGGGTGGCGTGCAGCTTATCTTTTTGGGCATCCTGGGCGAGTATCTGGGGCGCATCTACGATGAGGTGAAGCAGCGACCTCTCTACGTAGTCTCTGAGGCTCCGCCTCGCCCCCAGATATCGGAGTCGGAGGAGTGCATATAATTCAAGTGCTAACATCCTGTCGAGAAGAAGGTGAAATCGCGTGAGCCTAACCCGAATTGAAGTTGAGAACGACGAAACGTTCGAGTCGGCGCTGCGCCGCTTCAACAAGTTGGTGCAGAGCAATCGCATCTTGTTGGAAGTTCGAAATCGCCGCTTTTACGAAAAGCCTAGCATCATCAACAAACGCAAACGCGCAGCTAAGCTGCGCAAGAGCAGGCGCCAGAACATCAAATCGGCGCAGCTTGCTGAGTGAGAGCGTTGTCTCTGCGTTTGAGCTTTCAGCATGCGAGGGGGCGGAGCTATCTCTTCCTGCCCCTTTTGCTGTTTTGTAGGCACAAGCTGTGAGTCAAGAGCTGAGCAGCATGCGATGGAACCCAGCTTGAAGCAGCAAATACAAGCCTCACTCAAAGAGGCAATACGGCAGCGCGACGAAGCAGCCCGCACAGTGCTGAGTGTGTTGTTGGCAGCGGTCAAAAACGAAGAGGTCAACGCCCGCACTGATGGGCGTGGTGGTGTGCTCAGCGATAGCGATGTGCTGGCGCTGATCCGCCGTGAGATCAAACAACACGAGGAGTCGCTGGAGGAGGCGCGCAAAGCTGGCCGCGAAGACCTCTCCGCGCAATGTGAAGCCGAGCTTGAGGTGCTCAAGCGCTTCTTGCCGCGGCAGCTTTCACGCGAGGAGGTTGCTGAGCTGGCGCGGCAGGTGATCCGAGAGCTGAACGCCACATCGCCGAAGCAACACGGACAAGTGATGAAAGCGCTACAGCCAAAGGTGAAAGATGTCGCGGATGGTCGCTTAGTCAGCGAAGTGGTGCGCGAGCTGCTGGGCAGCCAGTAGACTCTCGATGCGAGAATCAGCGATGGTGCGAAGCAGAGCAAGCGA
Source organism: uncultured Anaerolineae bacterium (assembly GCA_938028725.1). Lineage (GTDB taxonomy): Bacteria > Chloroflexota > Anaerolineae > J036 > Brachytrichaceae > CALIMH01. Next base: position 269,416 of record CALIMH010000001.1, read on the forward strand.
CCATCACCCTCTCTGGCGACTGGTTGCCCTCATCGCGATCGCTGGTTTTGTCTTCAGTGGTGTCCTGTTCGCCCAGTTGTTGCGCTACTGGATCGGCGCGGAGGTGGGTTTCGTGCGCGGCCAGGTAGCACCATTTGACGTCCGCGCCCCTTATCGGCTCACCTTCGTCAGCGAGTTGGAGACCAACCGCCAGCGCGACTTGGCGGAGGCAAGCGTGGCCCCGATCTTCACACCTCCCGATGTGCGGGTCTCGCGTCAACAAATGAGCTTGCTGAACAACGTGTTGGACCGCATTCGCGCCATCCGCTCTGCCTCCGATGAGAGCGAGGAGCAGCGCGTGGCTCGCCTGCTGCAACTCCGTGAAGCCTCTCTCTCCGAAGCTGCTGCGCGTCGCATTCTTGCGCTGGACGATATCCAGTGGAATCGCGTGGCTGCTCAGTCCATCGCTGTAATGGACGTGGTGATGCGCAACGCCATTCACCTGGACAATCTAGACAGGATTCGCGCTAGCATCGGGCAGCACGTGAGCTTGAGCCTCTCCTCTGAGGAGGCTGAGCTGGTCACGCAGCTTGTTGGGCCGTTCATCTTGCCGAACATGAGCTACGATGCTCAAGCCACTGAAGCAGCGCGCCGCGCAGCCCGCGAGGCGGTGAAACCGGTCGAGCGCACCTACGAGGCTAACCAGGTGATCGTGCGCAACGGTCAAGTGATCGGCGCCTTGGAGATCGAAGCGCTGGAGAAGTTTAACCTCCAACGTCCACAGCTTACGCTCAGAATGTTGATGAGCCATCTGCTGTTGGCCTTGGTGGCGACGGCGGCATTGGCGCTGAGTGTGTTGAATGAGCGGCCAAATGTGATGAGTCGGCCGCTGCGCACGGTGGCGTTGAGCGCTGCGGCGTTCGTTCTCACGTTGGTGCTGTCGCGCTGGCTGTTGCCCGGCCGTAGCACCCTGCTTTACCTTACCCCTATCGCCGCATTGCCTATCCTGGTGGCGAGCTGGCTAGGGCTTTTGCCCGGAGTGATTGCCGCGGTAGTCGCAGGCGGGATGATTGGCTTAGGGATGGAGAAGGCCATGGAGACTGCTGCAGCCTTTTCAGCTTGTGGCGTGGTGGCCACCCTGTCGCTGAGTGAAGGCAGAAGCCTGGCGAGCTTCCTGCGTGCCGGTATGTTGGCCGGGGTCGCCCAAGCATTAGTGTTGACGGCGCTTCAGCTCCCCGACTTTCAGCCAGTGCTGCTGACCTACGTAGCGCTCAGCCTGGCCGGCGGCCTTATCGCAGCGGGTCTGGCTGTGGCGTTGGTTTTCCTCGCCGGTGCTCTGCTCGATGTCACAACTACCATTCAGCTCAACGAGCTGGCCCGCCTTTCACACCCGCTGATGCAGATGATGGTGGTAAAGGCGCCCGGCACGTATCACCACAGCTTGATGGTAGCCAACCTGGCTGAGCAGGCTGCTGAACGCATCGGCGCAGATGCCCTGCTCACGCGCGTCGGCGCATACTTCCATGACATTGGCAAGATGGAAAACCCGCACTTCTTTATCGAGAACCAGCTCGACCAGCTTAACCCCCATGATCAACTTGACCCTCACACAAGCTCTGCCATTCTCCGCAGCCACGTCACCGAAGGGCTGAAGATGGCAGCCAAGCATCGCTTGCCGCAGCGTGTCCGCGACTTCATCGCTGAGCATCATGGTACGATGCTCACCAACTACCAGTACGCGCTGGCGTTGAGGACCCAAGGCACTGAGGTGGACCCAAAGGACTTTCGTTACCCTGGCCCAAAGCCGCGCAGCAAAGAGACCGCGTTGGTGATGTTGGCGGATGGGTGCGAGGCCGCCGTCCGTGCTGCTCGCTGCACAAGCTTGGAAGAAATGGACCGCGTGATCCGTCAAGTGTTTAGTGAGCGTCTTGCCGATCGCCAACTGGACGAGAGCGACCTCACACTGCGCGAGATCGAAGTGGCGCGCCAATCATTCTTGGAGACGTTGCGTGGTGCTTACCATCCCCGCATCCGCTACCCTGAGCAACACCCTGAGCCGGTGCTGTCGGACGTCACTGCCCTTGGGGAGGCTGCTGAGACTTGGCCAACGATCGGGGAGATGAGCAAGCGCTGAGGCTGTATCTCTCTGTCCGGCGTCGCTTTCAGCGACGTGGGCTGAAGCGCTTGGTTGAGCAAGCAGTGCGTGCCGCGCTGGCCCAGGCTTATGGCCTCCCACCCAGTCTCAGCTTGTCTGTTCGGCTCACCGATGACGCGGAGCTGCAGGCGTTGAATGCGCGCTTTCGCGGCACTAACGCGCCGACCGACGTACTCTCATTCCCACACCTGCCGTTCAAAGAAGGGCGGCTTACCGCAACGCTGGCCGGCGAGGGGTACTTGGGCGACTTGGCGATCTCGATCCCTCGTGTGTGCGCCCAAGCGGCGGAGTTCGGACACGATGCGGACGACGAACTAGCACTAATGGTGGTGCACGGTGTGCTGCATTTGTTGGGCTACGACCATCACCGGCCGCGCGCGAAGCGCAACATGTGGCGCGCACAAGACGCCGCCTTTGCCAAGCTGGGGAGGGTCAATCCGCTGGGCCGCGCTTCCCTATAGGGACACTACTGAAGCACAGGCTGTGTTCTACCGATCGGTATACTCCCCTTGTGCATGAAGGCAAACGGGCAAACCGCTGCGCAGCGGAGTGTCTTGGCGACGACTGCGTTGCTCCTTAGCGTCGCGTGTGCTGCGATCCAATCGCCGGTAATGGATTTTCGCGTCGCGCCCGACCAGATCAGCCCAAACGCGGACGGCACCAACGACCTGGCGCGGGTGAGCTTTCGCGTGTTGAGCGAGGCGCTGGTCTCGATTTACCTTCTGGATGGCAATGGCCAACGCCATGATGTGCGCCGCCAGGTGCGGCGCATCCCCAGCCCACGCCCCTACGAGCTGCTCTTCAATGGGATTGTCAACGGCCGCATGTTGCCAGATGGCGACTACATCCTGGTGCTGGAGGCGCGCACCGCCGATGGTCGCACGGCGCGTTTTGAGCATCCGCTGCGCATCACCGAAGCTGACACCGACTTCCCTCGCATTGCAGAGTTCACCACTTCCACTCGCATCTTCACCCCCAATCGCGACGCTATCGAGGACCACGTGTACATCAACGTGGTGACAACCAAGACCGGCCGCCTGCGCGTGTATGTGATCGGACCGGAGGGCTTTCGCTATGATGTGCCCCGTCAGGAGGGGCTGCGCCAAATCCTCGATGAGGATGCCCTGCCGCCCGGTCGCTACTTCTTCGACTACGATGGTGGCATTGACCTCGGCGCCGACCCGCCGCCGGATGGGGAGTACGCCATCGTCGCTGAGCTGGAGGACCGGGTCGGTCAGCGCGACGTCGTGAGCGCACCACTCACCATCCGCGATAGCGGCAGACCAGTGGCCGAGATTGTGCTGCAGCCAGATGGCCGGGGCATTCAGTGGTCGGGCGTGGGCAGCACACCAGAGCTGACGCTGCGCCTTGGTGACACGCTCTATTTCACCACTACCGTGCGCAACGTCGGCACTGTGCCCATCCGCACCGCCGGTCCGTTCGATCCCGACGACTGCTACACCATGGACACCAATCGCTACACCAAGGGCTTCCCCGAAGAGCCGGGCGTGTGGCGAGTGGGCGTGGACTTCGAGACCAACACCGGCGAAGATCACCCGTGGCGCTGGGCAGTCGGCACATTGGCAGACTTGGACACAGTGGAGCACAACGGCGCCACGCTCTACTACCTCGCGCCGGGCAAGCAGGTGGTGGTGCGCGGTTGCATCGTGTTGGACCGCATCCCTCCCCGCAACCCCTTCCGCGTGTGGGGCGCGCTCATCCAGGAACAGGTGGAGATCGCGCCGATCAACAGTCGCGTCACTCCGATCCTGGTCACGCTGGTCAAGCCCTAGATGCTGACCGTCATCATCGTCACTTGGAACGTCCGTGAGCTGCTCGCGGCTTGTCTGCACTCGCTGCAGGCCGACTTGGCTGAAGTGCCGGCGCGCATCGTGGTGGTGGATAACGCCTCCGCTGATGGTACGGTGGCCATGCTGCGCCGCGATTTCCCCGCCGTGGAGCTGATCGTCTGTGAGTCGAACGCCGGCTACGCCAAGGCTAACAACTTGGCGCTGCGCGTGCACCTTGCGGACAGTGAGTACTTTTGGCTGCTCAACCCCGACACGGTAGTGCACCGCGGTGCAGTGGCAGCACTGCTAGCCTTCATGCGTGTGCACCCACGCTGCGGCTTGTGCGGCCCGATGCTGCTGAACGCCGACGGCAGCCTGCAACACGGCGCGTTCGCGCTGCCGGGGCTTGTGCAGCTTCTGCTGGAGACGCAACCGCTGCTGTGGCGCTTCCGCGACACCTGGCTGGACGGCCGCTATCCTGTGCAGCGCTACGTAGAGGGGCGGCCTTTCCGCGTTGGCCATCCGTTGGGTGCAGCGATGTTCGCCCGCGCCGAGGCCGTGCGACAGGTGGGCTTGCTTGACGAGGCGTTTGAAATGTATGCCGAGGAGGTGGATTGGGCCGTGCGCATGGCGCAGGCGGGCTGGGAGTGTTGGTGTGTGCCGACAGCGCGCGTGACCCACTACGGCGGTGCAAGCAGCCGACAAGCAAACGAGCGCGCCGAGCAGTTGAAATGGCGCAGCCGCCAACGCTTTTACGCCAAGCATTACCCACCCTGGAAGCGCTGGCTGGCCCAGCGGCTGGTGCCGCCCCGCTATCGAGACCACGCCGCGTCAGGTGTGTGACACAACTGGGCGCTCAAGCAAAGCGTTGCTCGCTCAGCGCCCGCAGCCGCTGCGCTGCTTGCTCAGGCGTGAGATCGCGCTGAGGCTGAGCTAGCAGCTCGTAGCCAACCATGAACTTGCGCACAGTGGCGCTGCGCAACAGCGGCGGGTAAAAGTGCAGGTGAAGCTGCCAGCCCTCGTGGGCCTGGCCATCATGTGGCGCTTGATGCACACCCATCGAGTACGGAAAGCTGGTCTCGAACAAATTGTCGTAGCGGACGGTGAGGCGCTTTAGCGCGTCGGCAAGCGCGTCGCGCTCTGCAGGCAGCAGCGCCTCGATGTGGCGCACATGGCGCTTGGGCAGCAGCAGCGTCTCGAATGGCCACACTGCCCAAAATGGCACCACGCACACAAATGCCCCGTTCTCAAACACTACGCGCTCCTCCCTGCGCAGCTCCTCGGCTGCATAGGCGCAGAGCAGCGGCTCGCCGTGCGTGGCAAGGTAAGCTGCTTGCATGTGCGTCTCCTTCACGATCTCGTTCGGCAAGTGGCGCGTCGCCCAGATTTGGCCGTGTGGGTGTGGGTTGCTAGCACCCATCATCTCGCCTTTGTTCTCAAAGATTTGCACGTAGGTGATGTCCTCCCGCGCCCCCAATTGTGCGCTTTGCTCAGCCCAGACATCTACCACGCGGCGAATGTGGGCGGTTGGCAGCTCGGCCAGCGTGAGGTCATGGCGCGGCGAGAAGCAAATCACCCGGCACACCCCGCTCTCGGCTTCCTGGCGAAACAGAGGGTGAGCATCCCCCGAGGTGTCGCTGTCAGAGGAGATCGGCAGCAGGGCAGGGAAGTCGTTATCGAAGACCAGCACCTCCTCGTAGTGCGGGTTCATTGCCCCGCTCGCACGCCGGTTGCCAGGGCAGAGATAGCACTGCGGATCGTATGCCGGCCGAGTGGAGGCTGGCGGGCGCTCCACTGCTCCGAGCCAAGGGCGGGTGGCGCGCTGCGGAGAAACCAACACCCACTCGCCAATCAGTGGGTTGTAACGCCGATGAGGTAGGTGCATAGCTCAAGGTCGCTGGGGCAGGGTGTAGTCGTCGCCAAGCACGATCAGCGCATCTACTGCTTGTGTGGTGTCCACTGCAACAGCGATGCTGCTGAGCGGCAGGCCAAGCTCATTGGCCAGCCGCTGGGTGAAGCGAGGGCGATTGCGGTAGTCCACAATGACTGAGCGCGCGTAGGCCTGCGGCGCATTGCCGATCTCTGCCACCGTGATGCCACGCTGTTGCAGATAGTCGCGCGTGGCGGCGGCCAAGCCGCGGCGCTGAGTGCCATTCTGAATGCGCACAGTGCCGCTGTCCTCGGCAGTGGTTGCGCTTGTTGATGAAGCCCGTATGGGGGCGGAGCTGAGAAACCGCTCGCGCAGGTCACGCACGGCAGCACGGTTGGGCACCAGCACAGCAAGGCTCTCGCTGGTATTCCAAATCTGAGTGCTGGCGGCGTCCAGCGCTAGCAAGGTCACGTTCTCCTGGGGCACTTGCTTGGCGGCGAGCACCAGGCGGCTGATCGCATCGGCGCTGAGGTTGGTCTCGATGCTGCTCTGTAAGGCGCTGAGGATCTGCGACAACTGCGGTAACAACTTCTCGGCAGCGTCGGTAGTAAGCAGATTGGTGTGCATGGCGAGCATGAGCTGTTGTTGGCGCTGCATCTGCTCAAAGACTTGGCCGAAGCTATCTGCAGACTGGGCGATGCGCGCGTAGCGCAGTGCCTTGCGACCATCGAGCATGTGCCAACCAATGCCTAGCGTGAGTGGCTCGCCGTCAACGATCGCGTTGATCTCGCGGGTGTTGTAAATGGTTACGCCGCCAGAGAGGTCAATCAGCGCGATCATCGCCTCCGCAGCGATGATGGCGTGGTAGGGGACGAGAAAGCCGAAATTGAACTCCACTGCTTGGCGCAGGTAATCTGCGCTGCCGGCCACGTAGGCGGTGCTGAGAAAGCCAGGGCTGCGACCGGGCAGAGGCACATACAGCTCTGGTGGGATGCTCAGCAGGTGCGCTGTGCGCGCAGCGGGGTCCAGCCCAAACAGCATCACCATTTCGACGCTGGTTTCGCCGCCAGGCCGTCGTGATGTGCCAGCCAGCAGCACAGTGAGGCGCTCTTGGCCCTGCCCCATGCTGACAGTGGCAGGAGTGGGAGATAGCGTTGCGGATTCGCTATTGCTGGAAGTCGTATTGAACAGCCGCAGCAGCCCGAAGGCAAGCGCAATCACAGCAACGCCGATCAGCGCTGCTCCGCCTCGCAGCCATCCTCGAGGTGCATTGCTGCGTCGCACAAGCCGGATCGTAATCCAAGCGCGTGCGGTAGGTAGATGCTAGTGAGGCGTGGGACAAATCGGATTGGCTCAAGAGCGCCGGGTTGCTTCGAGCTGAATTGTGACCCCACAACGACCAGCAGCGCTATAATTGATAGGTGACGGGGGCGTAGCTCAGTTGGTCAGAGCGTTGCGTTGACATCGCAAAGGTCACAGGTTCAAGTCCTGTCGCTCCCACTCTGCAGAGGGATGAGCAAGCTGCCCCTCTGCTCTTTTTTTCATGTAACGCGTTGTTAACGCGCTGCAGTCTAAAATCCCGCGCTAGGAGGACGACATATGGCGCAACGATACTTGCTCGGCTCTGCTGACGAAGTGAAGGCGGGTCAACTCAAGACCTTTCAGGTAAATGGTACAAGCATCGTTGTGGCACGGACAGACCAGGGCTATTGTGCCGTGGAGAACCGCTGTTCGCATCTCCCGCTGCCCCTCGCTAGCGGCAAACTGGAGGGCAACGTGATCGTTTGTCCCTGGCACGGCAGCCGCTACGACATGTGCACCGGCGAGAATCTGGACTGGGTGCGCGGTGTGGCAGGTTTGACACTACCGAATTGGTCGCGCCGCATCCTCGCCTTGGGCAAGCAGCCGCAGAGCATCCGCGCGTATCAGGTGGTGGAGGAAGACGGCAAGCTGTACGTCGAGTTTTGAGCGCAGGAAGAGGCGCGACAACTTAATCCAGCGCGATCAGCACAACCTGGAAGAGCTTGGGCCATAGCTTGCCCGTCACGAAAAGGCGGTCGTCGTCAGCGTCGTAAGCAATGCCGTTTAGTACATCCACCGGCTCGGTGCGGTCCTCCTCGCTGAGCAGGCCGCTGAAGTCAATCACGCCGGTCACTGCGCCGCTGAGCGGGTTGATGCGGACGACGAGGTCGGTCTGCCACACATTGGCCCACACTTCGCCGTTGATGTATTCTAGCTCGTTCAACATTGTGACCGGGCGGCCGTAAGTCGTGACGGTCACCTCACGTCGTACGGCGAAGGTGTGGGGGTCAAGGAAGCGGAGCATAGCGCTGCCGTCGCTCATGACGAGGTGCGTGCCATCGTAAGTCAGCCCCCATCCCTCTGTGGGATATGACCACTCAGCAAGCGAGGCGAAGCTGGCGCGGTCGTAAACAAAGCCGGTCCGCTCGCGCCACGTGAGCTGGATCAGTCGCTCACCCACCAGCGCTAATCCCTCCGCGAAGTAGCGTGCGTCCAAGTTCAGGCGCTGCACCACCTCGCCGGTCTCCAGTTTCACACGGCGCAGGGAGGATTGGCCATATAGACCGGTGCTTTCGTACAGCTCGCCGTTGTGATACACCAGCCCCTGAGTGAAGGCAGCGCGATCATGAGGATAGGACGCCACCACGCGATAGGTATAGCGGCGCGGCGCTGCCTCGGGCGCATGGGGCGAGGTGGCTTGAGGGGTTGGCGTTGGATGGGGGGTGTGGGTTGGTGTGGGCAGGGGCGCAATGGCCGGCGCGGGTGACTGCGCTGCCGTGCAAGCGGCCGCTAACATGAGCGTGGCCGCGACGGCCGTGAGTTGGCTGAAATAAGTGCGCTTCATGATGCTGAGCATGAGAGGAGCGCGCGTTCCAAAGATTTCAGTTTAGCTGCAGGCAACAGGTCTGGCGCGTGAGATAGCAACTCCGCAAGGGGCGCGTTGAGCAACTCCGCGTTTGCGCGCGCTTCTAACTGCGCGATGTCCACAAAGCGTGCGAGCGCCTGGCGTGCAGCAGGTTGGCGGAGCACTTCGCGCAGCGGTGTGTAGCGGTCGAGCCGGCCGGCAATATGCTGCACCTGTGCCATCGCCTGGGCGCGTGTCAGGCCGCGCGTGAAGAAGCGATAGCTCCCGCTCCCAACTGTGATGATAGCCAAGCCATGCTCCAGTCGAACTGCGCGCACGCCCTCAACCTGGTGCAGCGGCTTGTGGTGCTCGGTGACAAGCGACAGCATGCGCGCCGGCAGTCGCACCTCGCCTTCGGTGTTGGGTGGCAGCTCCACATTCACGTGCAGCCCAGTGTTGGTGAGCTGCCACTCCACCGCAGTGTAGCCGAAGGGGGATTCGAGCGTAGCCCTGGCCCAAGTCAGTCCGCCGCCGGCATGAGGATGCACAATCACGCGCTGATAGGCTGGAACTGCAGGGTCTGAGCTTAGCCCTGCCACCACGCGATAAAGCCAATCGCCAATCGCGCCATAGGCGTAGTGGTTGAACGAGTTCATGCCTGGGTCTTGAAATGTGCCATCTGGGCGGATACCGTCCCAGCGCTCCCAGATGGTGGTGGCGCCGCGCCTGATCGGATACAGCCAAGATGGACAACGCTCCTGATTGAGCAGCTCATAAGCCACATTCACATAGCCATAGCGGGTGAGCACATGGCACAGGTGCGGCGTGCCCAGGAAGCCGGTGGTGAGACGATAGCCGTCGTCGCGCACGAGCCTCGCCAGCCGCGCTGCAGCTGAACGCTTCAGCGGCTCGGGCAGCAAATCGAACGCTAGCGCCAGCACGTAGGCTGTCTGCGTGTCGGGGCCGATTCGGCCGGCGGGCGTGACAAACTCTGAACAAAAGGCTTGTCGGGCGCGGCGCGCGCGCTGCTCGAAGCGACGCGCGTCTGCCCTTTTGCCGAGCACCTGTGCGATTTGGGCTAGCAGTGTTAAGCTGTAAGCGAAGTAGGCGGTGGCGATCAGGTCTGAGTTGGTCACCGGTCGGGGTGCGAGTGGGTTATCACCGCGGTAGTCTAGCCAATCGCCGAACTGAAAGTCGCGTCGCCAAATGCCGTCGGCATCCAGCCGCGACTCGACATAGCGCGCCCAGGCCAACATGCCGTCATACAGCTCCTCCAAGATGCGCTTGTCGCCGTAGCACTGGTAGAGCGTCCACGGCACGATGATGAGGGCGTCGGACCAACCTGCCACGCTCTGCAGCCGCAAGATGTTTGGCGCCACTACCGGCACGGCGCCATCGGCGGCTTGGTCGGCTCGCAAGTCACGCAGCCACTTGGCGAAGAAGCGGGCGGTGTGCATGTTGAAGCTGGCCGTGCGCGCGAACACCTGCGCGTCGCCGGTCCAGCCCAGACGCTCATCGCGCTGAGGGCAATCGGTGGGAATCTCGAGGAAGTTTCCCTTCTGGCCCCACACAATGTTGTGTTGCAGTTGGTTGATCAGGGGGTTGGAGCAAGCGAAGTGGCCGGTGCGCGGCAGGTCTGAGTGCAACACTACAGCAGCGAAGTGCTCTGGCCGCACCTCATCAGGGTAGCCGCTGATCGCCACGTAACGAAAGCCCATGAACGTGAAGTGCGGCGTGTAGAACTCGCCAGCTACTGCGCCCTTGAGTGTGTAGCGCACAGTTTGAGCAGCGGACCGCAAGTTGGCCGTGTACAGGTTGCCACTGGCGTCCAACTCCTCGCCATGGCGCAGCGTGATGGTGGTGCCGGCTGGTCCTTGAGCGAATAGTTGCACGACGCCAACCAAATTCTGGCCGAAGTCCAGCACGGCCTCGCCGTTGGGCGCCCGAAAGACGCGCTGGGGGGCTAGCGTCTCTTGCGCGCGCACTAGCGGCGACTCCTGTGCCACAATTCGCGCCGGTGGAGAAGCCACCACGTGGACGGGTTGCCAGTCGTAGTCATCAAAGCGCGGCTCGCACCAGCCGGCTTGCTCCAGGCGCGCGTCGTAGGTCTCGCCCTGGTAAATGTCGGAGCACAACAACGGCCCCGGCGCAGCACGCCATTGCTCATCGGTGGTGATCACGTCGCTGCTGCCGTTGTCATAAACAATGCGAAGGTGCGCCAGCAGCGCCAGCCTAGGGCCGTAGGTGTGCCTTTGCTCGCCGAAGCCGAGTTGGCTGCGATACCAACCGTTGCCCAGCCAGACGCCGATCACGTTCTCGCCTTGTGTCAGGCATGATGTCACATCCCAGACCTGGTACTGCAAGCGCTTGTCGTAGCTCGTCCAGCCCGGTGTGAGCACGGCATCGCCCACGCGCTTGCCGTTGATGTATGCCTCGTAGGCGCCCAAGCTGGTGATGCACAAGCGCGCAGCAGCCACGCTGTGGGCTACGTGGAAGGTGCGGCGCAGAAGCGGCAAGCCCTTGCTAGACTCGCCTGCTTCACCCTCCCACGGTGCTGCGATCCACCGCGCGCGCCAGCGGCGTGCCTGCATCAGCCCCGTCTCCCAAAAGGCAGGTTCGCTGAGCGGGGAAGGGCGACCGGCTTCGTCCCACACCTGCACCTGCCACTCGTAGCGGTGAAGTGGCCGCAGCGGTGCGCCAGCATATGGGATGTGCAGACACGCTGCTGATCGCACAATGCCGCTATCCCAAGCTAGGCGGGGACGCCGCGCGCCAACCGGCCGTGCGGTGACGATGATGCGATAGGCTGTTTGGCGCGCATCGCGCCCTTCGGCGCGCAGTTTCCAGCTGAGTCGCGGCTGTGGCGTGTCCAGCCCAAGGGGATTGACGGCATACTCGCACGTGAGCGCGTATGGCACGAGAGGCATCTTCTGGCGTGTAGCCGCTCGGTGAGTAACGGCCTTGTTTCAGGACTTCATCCGATCACCCGCACGAGCGAGCCCTCCTCACGGCGGGCGATGCGCGTCCAGCGTCGCTCGTAGGCGGCTGTAGGGAGCGTCCATCGGTAAATCCACTGGGCGTCCTCTGGCAGGAGGTTCACGCAGCCGTGGCTGCGCGGCGCGCCGTAGTCGTTGTGCCAATATGTGCCGTGGAAGGAGATGCCGCTGGCGGTGAAATACGACACCCAGGCAACACCGGGCAGGTCATACGTGCGTGGTTTGTCTGGCGCCAAGCCGTCGAACATGCGCTGCGAGGGCGTCTTCAAGAAGATACGGTGCAAGCCGGGTGTGGTGCGAAAGCTGCGGATCGAGCCATCCGGCTGGCGAAATGACGCACCGGTGGCGCAGCGGGCTTCGAACACCATCTGCTTGCCCTCAAAAGCGAACACGCGCTGCGCTTTGAGGTCAACCACGATGAGCTTCTGCTCCGGCGGCACTGCGGGTGATAAAGGAGTGAACTCCTCCGGCGGGATGATGCGCAGGTGCTCCGCAGGCATCCACAGGTCGTGCCGCAGCCCATCACTGACGCGGTACCAAACTTTTTTGTCTGTGCCCTCGCGCACTTCCAACACCTGATGGGTGGTGCTGAAGAAGTGTTTCCAAGGCGCTGGCGCTGCCGGGTCGGGGCGAATGCGTGCTGCGCTCACCGGCACGGTCTGCTCCCCCCAAATTACAGCTCCTGGCTCAATGCGCTCCAGTGGTGTGTTGAGCTGATTCTCCGTTGGTTGAATCCAGGCCGAGTATGTCCAGCCATCGCTAGTTTGGTACCACAGCTTGTTGTAGCGCGTCGGGCTATCCTCACTTTCCACTTGGCCAAGCAGAGGGATGACTTCGTTCAGGGCGAGCCGTCGAACCACCTTGGCCTTGATGGAGGGCTGTTCGCGCACCTGCCAGCCGGCGCGGATCGCGCGTCCAAATGGCCGCCGCGTGGGTTGCACAGATAGCTCGGCTTGCGCCTGTGCGCGCCCCACTCGCGCCGAAGTCCAGATCACCAGCGGTGCTGTCGCACCAAGCTTCAACACGTCGCGCCGTGAGACATTCGTAAGCTTGACAACGTTGTCGCTCACAGCCCGTAAACTTACCACAACCCCTCCGGCTCGGCAACGCCCTGCGCGATCTGAACTTACAATTCCCTTACCTCTTATGACCGAGATCAGCCTACCGCTTCAGCTTTACCACAAGGCCAAGAACCTGTTCTGGGATCCGCGCGATGTGGACTTGCAGATGGACGTCGCCGATTGGACCAGATTGGGGGAGGATGAGCGCAGCATCCTGACCCACCTGGCCTGGCGCTTCATGGGTGGCGAGGAGGCCGTCACGCACGACCTGACCCCCCTGCTGTTCGCGTTGCGCCGCGAGGGCAATCATCTGGATGAGGAGATGTTTCTCACCACTCAGCTCTTCGAGGAGGCCAAGCATGTGGAGTGGTTCGAGCGTTGGCGACACACGCTGAACGTGCCGCCAGCGCCGGCGCTGGGTGGTGCGTTCGAGCAACTATTCCATCATGAGCTGCCAAGTGCCTTGCATCGCCTGTTAGCCGATCCCTCACCGGCAGCGCAGGTGGAAGCGGTGTCCACCTATCACGTCATCGTGGAGGGCGTGTTGGCAGAGACTGGCTACCGCGGCTACGCGCGAGCGCTGCGCGATCAGGGGCTCATGCCCGGCACTACGCGCGGTATTGAGCTGGTGCAGCGCGACGAGGCGCGGCACATCGCCTTTGGCCTCCATCTGTTGCAGCGCCTCCTCAGCGCTGACCCCGACCTATGGTCAGTGTTGGAGGCGCGGCTCAACCATCTGCTCCCCATCGCGCTGGACATCGTGAGTGAAGTGTTTGCGCCGTTCGATGATAGCATCCCCTTCGGCTTGGAGCCTTCCGAGTTTGTCGCTTACGCGAGCGAGCAGCTCGACCATCGCCTGCAAGCGCTTGAGCGCGTGCGTGCTTGAAGGCGCGCTATCTTGGATACTCGCAAATGGCAGAGAAGCTTGGTCAACTCTCTCAAACCACGCGGCTGCGCATCTTGATCGCCAAGCCCGGCTTGGATGGTCATGACCGTGGCGCGAAGGTGATCGCGCGCGCGTTGCGCGACGCCGGCATGGAGGTGATCTACACCGGCCTGCGCCAGACGCCGGAGATGATCGCTGAAGCCGCCCTGCAAGAGGATGTGGACGCAGTCGGGTTGAGCATTTTGAGCGGCGCGCACAATACCCTGCTGCCGAGAGTGGTCCAGGCACTGCGCGAGCGCGGGCTGGGCGATATTCCTGTGTTCGCCGGTGGCATCATCCCAGAGGAGGACATCCCCGGCCTGAAGGCAGCCGGCATCACCGCAGTGTTTGGGCCCGGCGCGTCGCTGGAGGAGATCGTGCGCTTCATCTACGAGTACACGCCGCGCCGAGCGCATAGGAGCGCATGACCAATGACCAACGCTTTGCGTGTATCGCCTCGTGAGCTGGCGCGACTGATCAGTGGCTTGGAGCGTGGCGATGCTGAGGCACAGCAACGCATCTTTGCGCTGTATCGCCAGCCGCCGCGCGCACACATGATCGGTGTCACCGGCGCGCCAGGGTGCGGCAAAAGCACGTTGATCGCCGCGCTCACGCGCGTGTGGCGGCGGCAAGGTAGCACGGTGGCGATCCTGTCGGTTGACCCGAGCAGTCCATTCACGGGTGGCGCGATCTTGGGCGACCGCATCCGCATGGGTGAATTGAGCCAAGACCCCGGTGTGTTCATCCGTAGCATGGCCAGCCGTGGTGCACAGGGTGGGGTGGCGCAGGCTGCAGCCGACGCGGCCATTGCCCTCGATGCCGCCGGCTTTGAGCGCATCGTGATCGAGACCGTTGGCGCCGGCCAGTCTGACATCAGCATCGTGCATCTCGCTGACACGGTGGTGGTGGTGGAGGCGCCGGGGCTGGGCGACGACATCCAGGCCATCAAGGCCGGCATGTTGGAGATTGCTGACGTGCTGGTGGTGAACAAGGCTGATCGGCCGGAAGCTGAAGCTGCGTTCAGCACGCTGGCTGCTGCGCTCGAGCTTGGCGAGGCTGTCACTGGCCATCACGGCCCCGCAGGTGTGGCCGGCCGCATCTCAATGCCACCCGCTCACCACAGGTCCGCTGACGGCTGGCGCGTGCCGTTGCTCAAGGTGAGTGCCCTCCGCGCCGAAGGTGTGGAGGCTGTGGCGCAAGCTATCGCATTGCATCAGCGCTGGCAAGCAGCACATCCTGAACGCGCTCAGGAGCGGGCAGCTCAAGCGCTGCGCGAACATCTACAGTCCATGCTGCTGCGTGCTGCACTGGACCGGATCGGCGAACAACAGTTCAACGCTTGGGCATTGCGCTGCGCCGCGCGGGAACTGCACCCCGCCGAAGCTGCCGCCCAACTGCTCGCGTCAGTAGTGAAGGAGGGCGACTGTGCGTGATAGAGCCCTGCGACCTGTGCTTGCGGGCCCTATCCGCATTGCCTGAACACTTGGACTGGGCTGTCTATCGCCATTGCGCGTAGGGCGAAGCAGCCACCACCCCGATCAGCGGGCGCAGTTGCGGCGAGTCGCTGTTGATCGTGGCGTTGGGGCTGCCGTTGCCCAGGTAGTTGATGAGCGCCATCCGGTCGTCCGCGTGAATGGCGCGCCCAATGAAGCGCTCGATCAGCACATCCACCACCTCAGTCGCCGTCTTGGGCAGCCCCAGCGCAGTTTGCAGAGTAGCATTGCTCGGCGCGCTCGTTGTGCTGGTCTGCTCGCCGAAGAAGCGCGCGACCAACATGTTGGCCAGCGTCCAGCGGCCAAAGACTTGGTTGGCGTTCCACCAGGCGATGGCGACATCGGGGTAGCCCGTTGGGGCGGTCAGCTCAAACAGCACCTGGCCCAGCAAGCGGATGTTGTTCTCAAAGTCGCGCGGGCCGTTCGCGCTCCAGTTGTTCGGCAGCAGGTTGACCATTTCGCTCAAGCCCATCGCGCGCATGGTGGAGACGATCCACTCGAACGGGCGCTTGATCTTCTGCCCCCAGCTCTGCTCAAACTTAGGGTGCAGCAGGATCGCGCGCACGGTTTGGCGAATGTCGCCGTGCGAGGTGAGAAACGCCTGCGCGCCAGCCTGCACCGCATCCGGGCAGAACACATCAGGCCTATCGCTGATGAACCGCCGGCACAGCTTGAACGAGATGAAGTGGGCCGTGCTGGGATGCTCAGTGAGAATGTCGAGCAGCTGCTCACCTTGCTCGATGCCGCCGTGCGGAAAGTAGTAAAAGTCGTCGTTGCCGAGCCAGAGCTGCTTCTCAGTCCAGTCGTGCCTGGGCCATTGGCGAGTTTCATTGAAGTAGAACGCCTCATCGGAGGACCGCACGTTCGTCCATCCGCTGAGGATGCGGGCTGCGTTGTGGACGTCGTCCTCGGTGTAGTTGGGACGCACGCCATAGCCCGGCCCGGGCACGTAGCTGTAGCTACCAACCGTATGCAACTCGAACAGCTCGCGC
>CALIMH010000002.1 GCA_938028725.1 uncultured Anaerolineae bacterium
TGGTCATGGCTTGAGCCGATAGCCGAAGCCGCGCACGGTTTCGATGAGGTCGCGGCTCGTCGGCTGGGTTTGCAGCTTGCGGCGCAGGTAAGAGATGTAGATGTCCACCATCTTGATTTGCACATCGCGATCGTGCGCCCAGATGCGGTTGAGGATTTGCTCGCGGCTGAGCACTTGGTTGCAGTTGCGCAGGAGATACTCCATCAGCTCCCATTCGGTCGGCGTCAGCTCGATGGGTTGATCGCCGCGATAGCAGGTGTGCTCCGCCAGGTTCATGCGCAGCTCGCCGCACTCCAACACCGCGCCGTCTGGGCTGGTGATGTCGTAACGGCGGCTGAGCGCCCGCACGCGCGCCAACAGCTCCTCCATGGCGAAAGGCTTGGTGAGGTAATCATCGGCGCCGCTGTCCAGGCCCGACACGCGATCCTCCACCTGGCCGCGCGCGGTGAGCATGAGGATCGGCAAGCGCACGCGCGCGCGGCGGACGGCCAGGCAGATCGAGCGGCCATCGCGCTTCGGCAGCATCCAATCCACAATGGCCACGTCGTAGGTGTTGGTGAGCGCCATCTCCAGGCCCAGGTCGCCGTCGTGGGCGACGTCGGCCTGGATGCCTTCGCGCTTCAACACCCGCGCGATCAGCTCGGCCAACTGTTTGTCGTCCTCCACGAGCAACACGCGCATATGTCCACATTCTGCAACAGCGATCGTTGAAATACGGTAGGAATTGCCAGAGGAGATTCTCAGCCAACGCCTACCGCTTTACAACCTTGCTGCCTCATACTGTCATGCAGAGTTCTCTATGAGGCACGATGAGGTATGAAGCAGCGGACTGCCTTTCTCATCACAACCGGCCTGACGGCCTTCCTGCTGGTCGGCGTAGGAATGCTCGCCAGCAGGATTGATCTCTCGAACAATGGAGCCGCATCCCCAACGGAGACCGTTGAGTCAGCGGCAGAGGCGCTGCCGGCGCAGCCCGATCTATCGCCAGCAGCGGAGCAGATGCCGGTCGCGCCCGGACTGTCCCAGCCGGCGACAACGCCGCAGCTACCGACTACAGCGGGCTTGGCCTCCCTGCCTTCGTCAGCGACGGAGCCGGCAGGCCAAGCCATGGAGACGCAGCCGCCTGCGGCAACGGACGCTCCGCCCCCAACGCCAACGGCCGACGTCATTGCCGTGCTGACCGAGCGCGAGGCGCAATATCGCGCTTTGCTGGAGGAGGCGAATCGGCGTTTGGAGGAGGCGAATCAGCAACTGGCTAAGCTGGAGCAACAACTCGAAGCTGTCCAAGCGACGCAATCCGCGCCTGCGCCTGTTGCCAACGCATCACAGTCGCAGGCCACACAACGCCCGCGCGTCCAACCGGCGCAGCCGCAGCCGGTGATTCAGGCGGCCCTCACGCCGCAGCGCGCGCTGGAGATCGCGCTCATCACCGCGCCCGGCACGGTGGCCCAGCGCATGCCGGAGCTGGTGGACTTCCAGGGCGTGGTCGCTTATGAGGTGCTGCTCAACGCCGGCACGATGTATATAGATGCCAACAGCGGCGCGATCCTCTACAACGGGGTCGTGGTCCAGCCGCCTCCACCGCCGCAATCTCCCCCCGTTTACTACGATGACGATGATGACGACGATCACGACGACGATGACCATGAGAAGCACGAGAAGCACGAGAAGAAAGAGAAGAAAAAGAAGAAGCACAAGGATTGACACAGTAAGGAGTTGAGCAACCATGACTGCTAGAGCGGCATCGCCAGGTCAGGGGCGCGTTGCGCAGCAGGTAGCCGCCTCGGCCGCAAAGTTGTTGATCGGCGCGGCATCGCTGACCGCCGCCGTAGGGGGCGGCGCGTGGTTGGCCGCGCAACAAACGAAGTTTGATGAGTTCGCGCAACCAGCGGAGGGCATCGCGTTCGGTGAGACCAACGGCAGCGCGTCAGCCGCGCAAACTTGGGAGGTGGAGACCCTGCCGGCAGAGCCGCTGCCCGCTGTAGCGGCAGAGCCGCCCGCTCCGGCGCCTGTGTTGCCGGTGTTGGAGCCGCTGCCGACCGTTGTGCCGCTGCGCCAAGTGCAGGCGCCGACGGCTGCGGCCAAGCTAAAGCCATCGGCGGCTGCGCCGCGCCGGCCGGCGGTCAACCCCGCGCCGGCCATGGCGCAGCAGGCGCCTCTGCCGCAGGCCCAGCCGGCGGTTGCGCCGGCCCCACAGCCCGCCCTGCGTCGCGTGCAGGCGCCGCCGCCGCCACCCGCGCGGCCGCCGGTCGCCCGTTCGCGCTCCTCGCGCTGACCGATGCAGCGCATCCGCTTTCGCGCCATGGGCTGCCAGATGGCGGCGGTGGTGGACTCGGACGCGCCGGAGGCCGCCGAGGCGCTGCGCAACGTGCCGGTGTGGTTCGAGGTGTGGGAGCAGTGCCTGAGCCGCTTCCGGCCATCCAGCGAGCTGAGCCGGCTCAACGCGCGCACCGGCGAATGGGTGGAGGTGAGCGACACGCTGTGGGCGGTGCTGAACGCGGCGCTGGAGGCGGCCCGCTTCACCGATGACGCCGTGACGCCCACTGTGCACGATGCGCTGCTGCGCGTGGGCTACGACCGTTCGTTTGAGCGGCTGCGCAGCGAGTTGGTTCAGCTCGTGGAGTTGCCGCCGCCACAAGCGGCGGTGGACTGGCGCGAGATCGCCCTCGACCCGGATCGGCGGGCGGTGCGCCTGCCGCGCGGCGCGCGGGTTGACCTGGGCGGCGTGGCCAAGGGCTGGTGCGCCGAGCAAGCCGCCCGGCGGCTCGCGCAGATCGCGCCGGCGCTGGTGGACGCCGGCGGCGACATCGCCGTGGCGCCCTCCGCCGACCGCCAGACCGCCTTCCCCATCGGCATCGCCGATCCGCTCAGCGAGGACGGAGACATCGCTCAGGTCGCGCTGGCCGCCGGCTGCGTGGCGACCTCCGGGCGCGACTATCGCCGCTGGGAAGTTGGCGGCCAGATGGCGCATCATCTCATCGCGCCGCAGACGGGCGCGCCGGCGGAGACCGATGTGCTGGCCGCCACGGTCATCGCGCCAGATGCGCTGCGCGCCGAAGCCGGCGCCAAGGCGGCCGTGTTGTGGGGCAGCGTGGCCGCTCTGGATTGGCTTGAAGCCCAACCGGAGGTGGCCGGTTTGATCGTGCGCGCGGATGGGCAGGTGCAAATCACCAGCCAATTCGCGCGCTATGGGATGGTTTTAGGAGTGAAAGATGAATCAGCCTCAATCGCTGGATGAGCTTCCGGAAGCGTCGTTTGCCGCGCTGATCGGCGCGCTGCTGGCAGCGGTGGCCGGCGCGGTGTTGGCTCTGCTGGTCGCGCCGGCGTATGTGCCGGCGCTGGCCCAATCGCTGCAAGGCGAATCGCCGAAGGCGTATTGGTACTTCTCGCGCAGCACGGCGTTCGTCGCATTCGGCCTGTTATGGCTTTCGGTTGTGTTCGGCTTGTTGATGACCGGCAAGCTGTCCACCAGTTGGCCGGGGCATGTGGTTGCCTTTGAGCTGCATCAATACACCAGCGTACTGGGGTTGGCGTTCGCGCTCTTCCATGCGCTGGTGCTGCTCGGCGACCGCTACATCAACTACACGCTGGCGCAGTTGCTCGTGCCGATGGGCAGCGTGAACTATCGCGTGGTGGAGGTGGCGCTGGGGCAGGTGGCGTTCTATCTCTTTGCGCTGGTCACCTTCTCCTTCTACGTCCGGCGGCTGATCACGCAGCGCGTATGGCGGCTGATCCATTACCTGAGCTTCGCCGTGTTTGTGATGGCGCTGGCGCATGGCATCACTGCCGGCAGCGACAGCGGCGACGCGGTGATCCAGGCGCTGTATTGGTTTGCCGGCGGCAGCGTGCTCTTCCTGACGATCTACCGCGTGCTCAGCCGGTTTGTCCAGCAGCCGGGCCGCGCCGTTGGCCTTGCCGTTCGCGCAAGTGCAACAGGGCGCGCGCGGGCGAGCGAGGCCAGCGGCCCATCGGGGCCTTCGGCGGTAGGGGCGGGCAGCCGGCCAGACCATTGGTCATCCCCCAGCGGCGAGACGACGGGATCAGCGGGCTGACATGTGGGCATCGGTGACCCCTCGGCGTGATTGTGCGGATTTCTCACGGCGCACAGTAGAGCGGTAACCAGATGTGAGAGACCTCATAGCACGCCGGCAAAGAGACACCCGGCGCCCGATCGAGTCCTACGAGCACCGCGATAAGACGCGGGTCAACAACCCACCTGCCGGCCTGGTGACGCCCGAAACCGACGCTGACGCGGGCGAGTATCAGGATGCCCCCGGCTTCTGCAAGAGTGCGACGCTGGAGGAGATCCGCAAGCACGGCTATGTGCTCACGCCCGGGCGCTACGTGGGTGCATCGCCCCAGGAGGACGACGGCGAGCCGTTCGCGCATCTGGAGGACCTAGGGCTTGCAGACAAAGTACGTCTGGATGTGGGGTAGGCTCTAAACCCATTTGACCAGTTGCATGAATAATAAGTCGTCGCATCCCCTAGATGGTTGCGAAGCGGCGAACCAAACAGGGATCCACAAAGTGGGGAATCTAACAACGCATCCGCGCCTACTGGGGCGCCGAGTCACTGCCCTTCGCGCCGGGCGAGCGCCGGCGCATCGCGGTCAAGATTGTTGATGACTGCGGGATTGAGAGTTTGAAGGTGGTGGAGGTGGGATGATGAACAAGCATGCGACCTTATTCGCGCGAACAAATTGCGGCATTTTGTCAAAAACATAGCATTCGCCGACTGGCGATTTTCGGCTCGGCGCTGCGCGATGACTTTAGCCCCGATAGCGATGTGGACGTGCTGGTCGAATTCGAGCCGGATCGCATCCCCACCCTGTTGCAGATTGCTGCCGTATTAGCTGGCTTGCAGTTGTGCTCAACTGGGAGCAGGTGAGTCTCTCGCAACTCACCACGCAGGAGGTGGCTGCGCAGGATGAAAGGGCGATGCTCGGGTGGATACGTCTGGATGCGTGAGAGGCCGAAACAACGAGCGTCAGCGCGCTTGTCAAGTTCAGGCGCACAGTGTTAAATCTCTTTGCAGCAGCTAGAATGCACGGAGTGACAAGCGCTATGAAGGAGTATGCAACCGATAAGCTGCGCAACGTTGCCCTGCTGGGCCACAGCACCACCGGCAAGACAACGTTCGCAGAGGCGATGTTGTTTGCCAGCGGCGCCATCTCACGCATGGGCAAGGTGGAGGACGGCAACACTGTCTCTGATTTCGATGAAGAAGAGAAGCGCCGCAAGCAGTCTATCTACCTGAGCGTGGTCCCTGTTGAGTGGAAGGACCACAAGATCAATTTGATTGACACGCCGGGCTACATGGACTTTCACGGTGAAGTGAGAAGCGCTGTGCGCGTGGCCGATCTGGGCTTGATCTTTGTGGATGCGGTCAGCGGCGTTGAGGTAGGCACCGAGCTGGCGATGCAGGCAGTGGACGACGCAAAAATCCCCCGCGCTGTCCTTGTCTCGCGGCTCGACCGCGAGCATGCCAACTTCCAGTCCGTCATGGAGCAACTTCACGAGGTGTTCCATCAGGACATCGTGCCGCTCATGCTGCCGGTGGGCGTGCAGAGCAATTTCACAGGCGTGATAGACCTGGTGAGCCGCCGCTACTTGAAAGGCCCCAATGGTGAAGTGGCTGAAGTGCCTCCTGAGATGCGCGACTTGGTCGAGCAGGCGCGTGCGCGGCTGATGGAGGCTGCTGCCGAAGGCGAGGATGACATTTTGGAGAAGTGGTTCGAGACCAACGACCTGAGCGATGAGGAGTTCATCCGCGGCTTGCGCAGCGCGATCCGCAAGCGCACCTTCGTGCCGGTGTTTTGTGCATCGCCCGCGCTTGGTGTCGGCATTCATGCCATGCTCTTCTCGCTGGTCAACTACGCGCCGATGCCGTTCGACATGGGCGCAGACCCAGACGACGGGCTGCACGGCACGGTGCTGTTCGTGTTCAAGACCACCGCAGACCCATTTGTAGGCAAGATCAGCTACTTCCGTGTGGTGGAGGGGCCGATAAAGAGTGGCGACCTGCGGTTGATCAACGCGCGCACCGGCGAGGAAGAGCGCATCGGCAGCCTCTTTGTGCAGCGCGGCAAGGAGCAAGTGCCCGCCACGATCCTGCACGTGGGCGACATTGGCACGCTCACCAAGCTGGGCAACGTGCAGACCGGCGATACGCTGTGTGACAAGGCTCATGGCGTCACGCTGCCGGGGATCGCGTTCCCGAACCCGCTTTTCGCCGTCGCCGTGCATCCCAAATCCAAGAGCGACGCCTCCAAGCTCAGCACCTCGCTGGCGCGCCTGTGTGAGGAGGATCCCAGCCTGCGCACCGTGTACGACGCCAGCACGAAGGAGACGCTGCTGCTCGGCATGGGTCAGGCCCATATCGACGTGGCGGTTCACCACTTACACAACAAGTTTGGCGTGGACGTGGAGACCACCATCCCGAAGGTGAGCTACCGCGAGACGATCACCCGCCACGGCCAGAGCCGCTACCGCCACAAGAAGCAAACCGGCGGCGCCGGCCAGTTTGCCGAGATTGAAATGATGGTCGAGCCGACCGAGCCAGGCGCCGGCTATGCGTTCGAGTGGAAGGTCTTCGGCGGTGCGATCAGCAGCTCCTTCCAGCCCAGCATCGAGAAAGGCATCAAACAAGTGATGGAGACCGGCGTATTGGCTGGGTACCCCATCGTGGACGTGAAGTGCACGGTGCTGGACGGCAAAGAGCACCCGGTAGATTCCAAGCCAATTGCATTTGAGATTTGTGCGCGTCGCGTCTTCCGCGACGCATTCATGAACGCGTCGCCAGTGCTGTTGGAGCCTATCTATCACTTCCGCATCGTTGTCCCAGAGGCCGCTCAAGGTGACGTGATCACCATCTTGCGCACCAAGCGCGCTCAGATCGTCAGCATGGACCAACATGGCAGCCGGGCGATCATCGAGGCGGAGGCGCCGCTGGCGGAGATGCAGCGCTTCGGCAACGACCTCCGCAGTGTGACGCAAGGGCGCGGCTTTTACACCATGGAGTTCGACCACTACGCGCCGGTGCCCCACAACATCGCCCAGGCGATCATCGCGCAGCACACAGCCGCTGCCCAATCCGAGGAGGAGTGAGGCAGTGCGCGCTGTAGGGTTGGCCTGGCCTGAGCGCTGGGCGTTCGCCAGAGCCTCTTGCGGCCGCACGCTATCCAGGTGTCTGAAGTGATGCGTGAGGCATACCACATCCCAAGCACCCTGGAGGAGGCAGCGCGCTTGCTGGCACGCTACGGCGGCGCGGCGCGCGTAGTCGGTGGTGGCACGGATTTCTTTGTGGACGAGGGGCATCAGGACGTGTCGGCACTGGTGGATGTGACCCGCCTGGAAGGCTTGTCCGACGTCAGCTACCATCCCCCGTTCGTGGTGATTGGCTGCGGCGCTACGCATAGCCGCATCGTCGCCTCGCCGCTGATCCAGCAGCGCGGCACAGCGCTGGCAGAGGCGTGTGGTCAGATCGGCGGCCCACAGGTGCGCAATGTGGCCACCTTGGCCGGCAACATCGCTCACGCGTTGCCGGCAGCCGATGGCACGCTGGCGCTGCTTGCTTTGGGCGGCGAGGTGATGGTGGCCTGGGCGGAGGGCGATGCGCTGCGCACAGAGTGGCGCGCGCTGGCGCAGATGTTTCTCGGCCCTGGCCGCTCGGCCATAGACAGCACGCGCCACATCATTGCCGCAATGCGCTTCTTGCCAACCGGCGAGCGCGAGGCATCGGCCTTTGCCCGCGTGATGCGCCCCCAAGGCGTGGCGCTGCCGATCATGGGGTTGGCTGTGCGGGTCAGGCTGGGCGAGGACCTGGCCACCGTCGAGTCGGCCACAGTCACTGCCGGGCCGGCTGGGCCGGTGCCGTTTTGCGCCCGGCAGTGCGCTCAGGTGTTGCAAGGCAGGCCGCTCAACGAACGGGTGATTGCCGAAGCGGGGGAGGCGCTGCTGGCGGAAGCCCAATTGCGCGACAGCCCGCACCGCGCTACGCGCGCGTATCGCGCCCAAGTGTTGCCAGTGCTGCTGCGGCGCGCCTTGCACGCAGCTTACCGCCGCGCTCAGGCAGCTCAGCATCAGTATGCGTAAAGGAAAGATAAGGATGGCTCAACTGGAATTGACGATCAACGGCGAGCGCCGCAGTGCAGAGGTGCACCCTGGCGCGTTCCTGGCCGACGTGTTGCGCGAAACGTTTGGCCTGACCGGCACCAAAATTGGCTGCAACGAAGCTGAGTGTGGCATTTGCACCGTGCTGGTGAACGGCATGCCGGTCAACTCGTGCATTTACCCCGCGCTCAAAGCGCACGGCGCGCATGTCGAGACCGTAGAGGGGTTGGCGCGGAACGGCGTCTTGCACCCCTTGCAACAAGCGTTCATTGACCACGGCGCGGTGCAGTGTGGCTTCTGCACACCCGGCCTCATCATGACCGCCAAAGCGCTGCTCGACGCCAACCCCAATCCCAGCGAGGACGATATCAAGCACGCGCTCAAGGACACCTACTGCCGCTGCACCGGCTACGTGTCAGTGATCCATGCGATCCAGGACGCAGCGGCACGCCTGCGCGGTGAGCCACCAGTGCCACCCTCTCTGCCGCAAACGAAGACGCCGCTGCGGGTGGTGGGTCAGCCCCTGCCGCGCCCTGATGCGGTGGCCAAAGTGACCGGCGCCGCGCGCTACACCGACGACTACGTGTTCCCCAACATGCTGCACGCAGCCACGCTGCGTGCAGGCATTCCGCACGCCCGCATCCGGCGCATCGATGTCTCCAAGGCGCGTGCTCTGCCGGGGGTTCACGCTGTGCTGACCCACGAGGACGTGCCCGGCAGCAAAAACCACGGCCTGGTTTACAACGACTGGCCAGTGCTGTGCTACGACAAGGTGCGCTACGTCGGCGACGCGGTGGCGATTGTCGCTGCTGAGACGCGCGAGATCGCCGAGCAGGCGCTGCGGCTGATCGAGGTGGAATACGAGCCGCTGCCGGTGGTGGATGACCCCGTTGCTG
Organism: uncultured Anaerolineae bacterium; assembly: GCA_938028725.1. Lineage (GTDB taxonomy): Bacteria > Chloroflexota > Anaerolineae > J036 > Brachytrichaceae > CALIMH01. Next base: position 9,010 of record CALIMH010000002.1, read on the forward strand.
CGCTGCAGCCGGGCGCGCCGAAAGTGCACGAGCAAGGCAACTTGCTCAAGCACATCCACGTAGAAAAGGGCGACCTGGAGGCGGGTTTCGCTGAGGCCGACGTGATCGTGGAAGGTGAGTACCAAACCGCCACAACCGAGCACGCTTTCCTGGAGCCGGAGTGCGCCATCGGCCGAGTGACCGACGATGGGCGCGTGGAGGTGTACGTCGGCTCGCAAATCCCGTATGCCGATCGTCGCCAAGTGGCTGCGGCGTTGGGCGTGCCAGAAGATCGCGTGCGCATCATCGGCACGCTGATCGGCGGCGGCTTTGGCGGCAAGGAGGACATCGCCGGCCAAATTCACGTCGCGCTCCTGGCGCGCGCGACCGGCCAGCCGGTCAAGATGCTGTATCGCCGTAGCGAGTCGCTGATCTTCCACCCAAAGCGCCACGCTGTCCGTTTTAAGGTCAAAGTGGGTGCTAAGCGCAATGGCCGCTTCACCGCCATGCGCATCGAGCTATGGGGCGACACAGGTGCCTATGCCAGCTTGGGCGACAAGGTGATGACCCGCGCGGCAACTCATGCCTCAGGCCCCTACGAAGTGCCCAACGTCAGGATTGATTGCTACGCGGTCTACACCAACAACGTGCCGGCCGGCGCGTTTCGCGGCTTTGGTGTGACCCAATCGGCGTTTGCGATTGAGTCGGCCATTGACGAGCTGGCGCAACGGCTTCGTCTCGACCCAATCCATATCCGCCGCTTGAACGCGTTGCGCGTCGGTTCGGTCACCAACACGGGCGCGGTAATCCGCGAGAGCGCCGGCTTGTTGGAGTGCATCGCGCGCGTGGAGGAGTCGCTCAAGCAAGAGGGAACGCCGTGGGTGTTTCGCAAGGCCGATGTCCCCAACAAGGTGTATGCCTGGGGCTTCGCAACGGCTTACAAGAACACCGGCTTAGGCGGCGGCGCGCCGGATCGCTCCGAGGTGGAGGTGGAGGCCTTCACCGACGGCAGCGTCGAGGTGCGCACTAGCGCGGCGGAGATCGGCCAAGGCTTGGTGGGTGTGCTGGCCAGCATCGCCGCTGAGGAGCTGGGCGTGCCCTACGAGCGCGCGCGGGTGCTGCTGTCCGACACCGACCTCACCCCTGATGGTGGACCCACCACCGCCTCGCGTCAGACCTATGTCACCGGCAACGCCGCGCGTCTCGCCAGCATTCAGCTTCGCCAACGCTTGGCAGCTGTCGCTGCCGAGATGCTGGATGCGCCGGTGGAGTCGCTGCGCTTCGCCGATGGGTGGGTGCGACACCATGGGCGGGCGGTGGCTTTCGGCGAAGTGGTCGCCCAAGCGCACCGCGAGGGCATTCGCACCCGCCTCAGCCACCTTTACGAAGCGCCGAAGACTCAGCCACTTGGCACCGGCGGCGACATGCACTTTGCCTTCAGCTACGCCGCCCAAGCTGCGCTGGTGGAGGTGGACTTGGAGACAGGCGAGGCGCGCTGTCTGAAGATCATCAGCGCCACGGACGTGGGGCGAGCAATTAACCCACTGGCGTTGCAGGGCCAAATCGAGGGCGGCATTGTGATGTGCCTGGGCAACGCCCTCACCGAGGAGTTCATCCAGGAGAAGGGCGTCCCATTCACCAATCGTTTCGCTCGCTACAAGATGCCCAGCATTCGCCACACGCCGCAGATCATCTCGCACATTGTGGAGGACGCGGCTGCGGAAGGGCCTTACGGCGCGAAGGGCGTCGGCGAGATCTCCAGCATTCCCACCACGCCGGCGATCACCAACGCCATCTATGCCGCGACCGGGGTGCGGGTGCGCAAGTTGCCGGTGGATCAGGACTGGCTACTGCGCCAATTGCGCGCGCAGCGCGAGGGCTAACTGGCTCGATGGTCACATGGCCGCCTGCACGATGCGCACAAACTCCGCTGCCTTCAAGCTCGCGCCGCCCACCAGCGCGCCATCCACGTCCGGCTGTTTGAGGATGTCGCCGGCGTTGGTTGCATTAACGCTGCCACCGTATTGAATGCGCATGGCATCGGCCACTGCGCCAAACTGCGCGCGCAGCCGCTGGCGGACGAAGGCGCAGCGGGCCTGAGCGTCTTGCGGAGTGGCGGCGCGACCTGTGCCGATGGCCCAGACCGGCTCGTAGGCGATGGTGACCTGATGCGCCTCCTCAGCGGAGATGCCCTCCAGCCCGTGCTCGAGCTGCCGCAGCAACACGGCCTCTGTCTCGCCGCGCTCATTCTGCTCCAACGTTTCGCCGACACACAAGATCGGGCGGATGCCGTGGCGCAGCGCAGAGCGTACCTTGCGGTTGATGAAGTCGTCGCGCTCCCCAAACAGCAGCCGGCGCTCGGAGTGGCCGATGATCACGTAATCCACCAACCCGGCCAGCATGCGCGGCGAGACCTCGCCGGTGAAGGCGCCCTGGTCTTGGTCGTGCATGTTTTGTGCGCCCAGCTTCAGCGGTGTGTCCCCGATGGCCGACCTCACCGCGCTGAGCGAGACAAACGGCGGGCATAATCCCACCTCCACCTCATACACGTTGCGCAAGAGAACGGCCAGCTCAGCAGCCAGCGCACGCGCTTCTGCGATGGTAGTGTGCATCTTCCAGTTGCCTACGATGATCGGTTTGCGCATAGTTCACTGCTCCTGTGCGAACGCAGAGAGTGTAGCAGCTTGCTGAAGCGCAAATAGGCGCGATACGCCGGTGGGAAGGGCGCGTAGTCCCAGGCGCCGATGCCCTCGACAAAGCGGGCGCCGGCGCCTTCCTTGAAGCGCCATACGCCTGCCAAGCGGTCGTGGGGATTGTGAGGATCCTCGGGCGCGCCCCACCAGTCGTAGGTGTGGCAGCCGTGGTCGCGCGCCCAGCGCATTGCGTGCCATTGCAGGAGGTGATTGGGCATGTGCTCGCGCCCCTCGCTGCGCGACATGCCGTAGAAGAACCAGGCTTTGCCGCCGAAGCAAAACAGCACCACTGCCGCCAGCGTCTCACCCTCACGTTCGGCAAACAGCGCTACGCCGCGCATAGCGCGCCAGGCGTCGTAATAGTAGCTTGCTGTGCGGATGGCGAAGCGGTCGCGGCGCGCCGTCTCCGCGTAGAGCGCGTAGAGCAGATGGGCGTCTGCATCGCTGAGCGTGGTCGCCAGCCGCACGCGCACGCCGCGCCGCTCGGCCAGGCGCAGGTTATAGCGCCATTTGGGTTTCATTGCGGCCAACAGCTCGGCGTCGCTTTGGCGGAGGTCGGTGATGGCGGTGTTGCGAAACTGGATTTGCTGCGGTGAGTGGCACCAGCCCTCGACCGCGAGGAGTTGGCGAGCATGTGGAAGTGGGAGGGGCGGCTCGCCGTCCACTTTGGCCCAAATGGCGCGGCGCGCTCTGGCCCGTGCCATAACCCAGCGTAGCGCAGCCTGGTAGGCGTCAGTATCAGCGCACAGTGGCCCTTTAGGCGCATACAGCACGCACAAAGGCAGGTAGGGTGGGTGATGCCAGAGCACTTGCACGGCAGCGCGAGGAGTGCCGTCTGTCGCGCGCAGCAGCCAACGCTCCGCGCGCCACCCCCAGCGCGATTTGAACTCGCCCCAAGCCCAAGACTGCAAGATGTGGGGGTTGGGTAGGCTGGCCAGCGCGCGATCCCACGTGGTGGGATCGCGTACTTCCTGCCAGCTGCTATGCTGAAGCAAAGATCGCATCCACGAACTGCCCCTGGCGCATGATGGTCACCTGTGAGCCGTCCTCACAGATGCCGTACACGTCCATGGTGGGCGTGCCGATCATCACGTCCACATGGGTGTCGGATTGATTGAGGCCGGCTGCTTCGCGGGCCTGCTCATCCATCGCCTGAGCGCCGTGCATACCCTCGGTGTAGGCCGCGCCGAAGGCGATGTGGCAGGCAGCGTTCTCATCGAACAGCGTTTCGTAGAACAGAGCGCCGCTTTGATTGATCGGCGAGCGCACGTCCACCAGCGAGATTTCCCCCAGACGGCGCGCACCGCGAATTTGGAAGAACTCCGCCAGCACCTCCTGACCTTTGGCAGCGCGAAACTCCACCACTTCGCCGTCGTGCAGGCGGAAGAAGGCATCGCGCACTTCGCGCATCATCGGGAAGCACGGCTTGGAGGTGCGCACCCAGCCGTTGGCGCGCAGGCGGTGGGGGGAGGTGAACACTTCCTCCGTGGGCATGTTTGCGATGAAAGGGACGCCCTGCGGAGTGACAGAGGAAGCCGACACCCAGACAGGCGCATCAGTCAAGCCGATGGTGAGATCGGAGGCGGGTGCGCCATCTACCGGCCGAGGGTCGAAGTAGCGAACCGCGCGCACACGCTGTTCCGTCAGAAACTGTGCCACGCGCTTCAGCCGCTGGTCGTGCGCGCGCCAGGCCGCAATCGGATCCGGCGCATCGGCGCGGACGGCGCGCAGCACAAGCTCCCACAAGGCTTGTAGCGCTTGCGCAGGCTCAAGGGCGGGGAACACCTTCTTAGCCCACGCAGCGTTTGGCACGCCGCCCACACACCATTGGACCTGGTTAGACATGAGCGCCTCATTGTAGAAGCGCAGCGCCTGGGACTTTGCCACCTGCACGCGTCGCATCACCGGTGCCGGCACGTCCTCGAAAATGTCGGGGAACTCGTCGCCCACCAGCGCCAAGCGCGCCCAGCCCTCGTCCACTGCTTGGCGGTGGCGGGCGATCTCAAACGCCGGCACATAGTCGAGATGCTCAGGCTGGCTATGCAACATGCGGCTGCGGAGCAGCGGCGTGTCCGTCCAGGCTACGTGCACGTACTTCGCGCCAGCCTGATAGGCTGCGTCGCTCACCAAGCGGACAAACGGCGCGTGCGCCAGCTCAGCGGAGACGATCAGGCCCTGGTTCGGCTGAAGGTTCACGCCGACTCGCACCAACACTTCGGCATAGCGCGCTTGCTGCTCGAGCAGCGCGCTGCGGGGTTGTTCGAGGCTGTCCATCTCAAAACATGTGGTGCGGTAGAGCCAGCTCGCGATCAGAAGCCGCTGATCTCATAGCGCTGGTCGTACAACGTGAAGACCGCCGGCCCAAGCTGAGGGCGGGCAAAGGTGAGCTGAAAGGCGAGCGTCTCGCCGGGGGTGAGCGTCCAGGGCAGTGGGGGCAGCGTGCTGTTCACGGCCGCCGGCTGGCCGTTGGCGTCGGTCAACGCGATGTCGCTCAGCGAAGTGTTCAAAAATGTGCCGGTTAGGTTGCGCACCGTGCCCACTACCCGCAGCTCGTTGCCCTCTGGTGAGATGCTAGCGTTCAGTATCAATACCTCAGCGGTGGGCAGCGGAGTAGGTGAGGGCGTTGGCTCGGCGGGCGCCGTGCCGGCGTAGGGGATGATCACCTGGGCTAGGTAGGGCACGTCGCGCCGAACGGCGAAGCGCCATTCCCATGGGACGGGGGCATTGGTGGGCACCTCGAAGCCGGCCGTGGCGGTGAGCACCTCGCCGGCCTGAAGAGCGCCCTGCGTGAAGCCAAGGCCACCCAAGGCGCGCGAAGCCTCGCGCGAGAGCGCGTAGGCTGTGCCGCTGGCATCCCGCAGCTCGCTGAAGAACTGCGCAGCGTCCAGCACTTGTGTCTCGCTGAGCAAAGAGACGATTTGGAAATTCACCTGCACGTAACTGCGCGTTTCCGGCAGGCCCACACTGTCGCCGGGCAACACGCGGTAGTCGAGCGCGGTGACAAGCACGTCGCCCAGGTTGATCGGTGCGTTGAGCGAGGCAGGTTGGTTGGGCATAAGCTCGTCGGCGTAGCGAGCCAGCACGACCAGACGCTGCTCTCCGCGCTCGCCAAGCAAGAAGAGCACAAGCTGCGGACCTTCAGGCGCGCTGAGCAACGCTTCGGCCTCTGCCGCGCTGAGCGTCGCCTTGCGAGCAACGCGGTAGCGCTGGGGTCCACCGTTCACCTCCACGATGACCAGCGCGTTGGTCGTTAGCCCATTCAGCACGGCGCGGTTGTCGTTGTTGTTGGGCAGTCCGATCAGCAAGTTGGTGGGCAAGCTGGGAAGCCAGAAAGCAGTCTCTTTTGGTGGCGACCCAGAGAGCGCGCCGGCATCGAGCAATGGCTGGAGGTCATAAGTGTGCGTTTGGATCACCAGCCGCTGGGGTGTGAGCGACAGCGCCGGGGCGTTGTTGAGCTGCACCACGAGCAAGCTGCTGGCGTCTCCGGCGGGGGATGTTGCAGCAGCAGTGGGTCGCGTCGCTAAGGTAGGCAGCGGGGCTGGCTCCGGCGGCGAGACCACTGCTTCGCGGCGCTCGGTCAGCAACACTAGCAGCAAGATGAAGCACAACAACCCCACAATGCCTGCCGCAGCCAGACCGCTGATCAGCAGCAAAGGGCGGCTGCGCGGGTCGTTCCACAACGACTCCAGCCATGCCAGTCCTCCCCCCCATGTCGTAGCGATACTTGACGATGATTCATCTTCCCACCGCCCTGAAGAGGAAGGCGGCAACGGCCATTCCTCCTCATTCGGCGGCGTCGGATGAGATGCCATGTCGTGATTATAGGTTGGTCTGGGCTTGGATTGCCGAGGCATGTGCGTTACCCTGGGACATGCCGCGATAATCACGCCATGGAGATCGCAGGCTGCGTTGTGTTGATCACTGGTGCTGCCCAGCGGGTAGGGCGCGCCGTTGCACTCGACTTGGCTGCGCATGGCGCGCGTGTGTACTTCAGTTACTACGCCGAGCACGAACCCTGGCGCCAAACGCTGGAGGAGCTGCGCCGTCATGCCCCTGCTGAGGCCCAACAGGCGGACGTCACTCGCCGTGAGCAAGTGGCTGCGCTGGTGGGGGCCGCCGTAAAGCGCTTTGGACGGGTGGACGTGCTGATCAACAACGCCTCGGTTTGGCTGCAAGGCCCGGCGCTGGAGCTTGATGAGGCGGCCTGGGATGCTGCTATGAACGTGAACGCCAAGGGGCCGTTTCTGATGTCGCAGGCTGTTGCGCCGCACATGCTGCGGCAGGGCAACGGCTTGATCATCAACATCACGGACCTCTCCGCTTTCCAGCCCTGGCCGGGCTATGCGCACCACGCGGCCAGCAAAGCAGCGCTCGTGGCGCTCACGCGCACCTTAGCGTTGGAGTGGGCGCCGACCATTCGGGTGAACGCGATTGCGCCGGGCACCGTGCTGCTGCCCGATGACGCCGACGAGGCCAAGCGCCGCTGGGCAGTGGAGCGCTCGGTGCTGCGGCGCATCGGCGCGCCAGAGGACGTGGCCCGCACGGTCCGCTACCTCATCGAGGAGGATTTTGCCACCGGCAGCGTGTATTTCGTGGATGGCGGACGCTCGCTGCTTTAGGCGTGGACAAGGCGCTGTCGGTTGAAAGCGCGTCGCCATTTATACTGGGATCACTCTATGGTAAACGCAGATGCAGTCACATTGCAACCCAAAAGCACATATACGCCCACAAGCCGCCTGAGCCTTTGGTGCGATTATCTCTTGGAGGCAGGCTGGCTAGCGGCGCTCATTGTTGTGCCGTTGTTTTTTAACATTTATTCGAGCCGCGTCTTTGAGCCGGACAAATTGACCACGCTGCGCTCTATCGCCCTCTTCATGGCGCTGGTTTGGCTGGTGAAGTGGATAGAGGAACGGCTGAATCCCCTGCACGAGCGAGCGATCACTTGGCGCACGCCATTAGTGCTCCCCACGTTGCTCACCGTCGTGATCTATATGGTCAGCACCGCCCTCTCTGTAGCGCCGCGCACTAGCTTGCTGGGGTCGTATCAGCGCCTCCAGGGCACTTACACCACGCTGGCCTACATTGTGATCTTCCTCGCGATGCTCCAAAGCTTGCGCAGGCGAGATCAGGTGGAGCGCCTGGTTACGCTGGTGCTCCTCACGTCGCTGCCGATCTCAATTTATGGCTTGTTGCAACGTCTGCAGCTTGACCCTCTGCCATGGGGCGGTGACACAACTGAGCGCGTGGCCAGCAACATGGGCAACTCGATCTTCGTCGCAGCCTACTTGGTGATGACGTTTTACCTCAACCTTTATCGGATCATCGAGGGGTTGCTGGCGGTGCTGCGCAGAGAGCAGCCACGCTGGCGGGACGTGTTGGGCGTGGCTCTCTACATCGTGATTGCCCTGTTCAACGCTCTGGTCGTGCTGGTGTTGGCCGGCAGCCGTGGCCCACAACTTGGTTTCCTCGGCGGTATGTTGTTCTTCTTGCTGTTGGGGGTGCAGCTGGTGCGCCGCCGACGGCTGCGGTTAGCCCTAACGAGCGGCTCAATTGTTCTCGGCCTGCTCGGGTTGGCGTTCCTTATCTTCCTCAACGTCACGCGCCTGGATCCGGCTTTCGCCTGGCTGCGCAGCTTCCCCCTGTTCAACCGCTTGAGCACCGTGCTCACCTTAAGCGAGGGCACCAACGCCGTGCGGGTGCTGATTTGGGAAGGTGCAGCTCGCCTGGTGCTGCCGCACGAGCCGATCCGACAACCGGATGGCACGCTGGACCCGTTCAATGCGATCCGCCCGCTCGTGGGATACGGGCCGGAGTCTATGTATGTCGCCTACAACCGTTTCTACCCCCCGCGCCTGGCCTGGTTTGAGGCGCGCAACGCCTCGCCCGACCGCAGCCACAACGAGACCTGGGATTCGCTGGTGATCACCGGCCTGCTCGGCTTCCTCGTCTACATGTTCCTATTCGGCAGCGCGTTTCACTACAGCTTTCGCTGGGTGGGTCTGATTGCCTCACGTTTCGAGTCGTGGTTGTTCATCGGCTTGTGGATTCTCGGCGCGGCAGTGGGCGGCAGCGCCATGATCGCGCTGGGCAACCTGGAGCTGTTTGGCGTCGGCGTGGCTGCCGGCACGGTCTTCTTAGGCTTGGCTCTGTTTCTCTTCGTGAGCGCTCTGATCAACGCGCGCCGCAAGGATGAAAGCGATGTGCCTGTGCCGCTCTCGCTGCGCGACCAGCTCTTGCTGATCGCGATCATCTCGACCATCGTTGCCCACTTCGTGGAGATCCACACCGGTATCGCCATTGCCTCTACGCGCACGTATTTTTGGGCGTTGCTCGGCGTGATGGTGGCTGTGGGTGCTAACAGGATCAGCGAAGCAAGCCTATCGGCTGCGTCGGAGTCGCCGGCGACCATCGAAGAAGCGCCGGCTGCGCGAGCCTCGGAGAAAGCCACGACAAAGGCCATGACCCGTCGCCAGCGTCGCGCCTTGCAGCAGCAGGTGGTCGCGCCCGTTCGCCGCTCCTCAGCTGCCGGCCCGCGCGGGCTGCCGGCGTGGTTTGGCGCGGCTGCTACCTATGGCCTGTTCGTTGGCTTTGTGCTTGCAGTGATGGCGTTCGATTTCACCAACAACGCTGACCGCCTGAACGTAGCAGGCCGTGTGTTCATCAACGCTATGACCTCCGTGCGCGGGCAGCCCGCTTATGGCGTCCTCGCCATGTTTGGGGTCACATTTGTCTTTGGCGTCGCGCTGGCTGTGCTCGACCTTCGGCGCAGCGAGGTGCTGAGGAGTGGGGCGGAAGTGTCCGCTGCTGCTGGCCTGATCGCGACGCTGGCGCTGGGAGTATGGGTTGCGTTTGGCACGTTCATCGCAGGCCGCTTGGTGGATTTCACCACCGCGACACAAAACACGATCGGCTCGATCCTGGCGATTGCTGACCAGCTCGGGCTATTCCCTGCGTATCTATACGCGCTCATTGCGGGCGTCATGATCGCCGGCGCGTTTCTGCTGAGCCGCGCTCAGCCGTTTGTGCCCGCGCGCGGCGCTTCGGCCGGCGGGGTGTTGACTCTGGTGTTGGGCGCAGTGGTTGTGCCTGTTCTGGTCACCTACAGCAACTTGCAGCCCATCTCCGCCGACATTGTTTACAAACAGGCTAGCCCCTGGGACCAGCAGGGCGCGCGGGAGCTCGCGCCCGGCACCGGTGTGCAAGGGTGGGATTTGGCCATCGAGCACTACCGCCGTGCGATTGACCTCGCGCGCAACGAGGACTTCTATTACCTTTGGTTGGGGCGTGCGCTGCTCGAGAAGGCAAAATCCACGCTGTCCACCGCTACCGATCGCCGCATCCCTGACAATGCACCATTCACAGCGATCATTGACCCCAACTCGAAACTGTGGTTGCGGCCCACGCAGGACGCGCTGCCCTCAGCCACTTTCAGCCGTGAGGACCTCCTCACCGCCACCCGCATCATCCTGACCGAGGCGCGCGTGCTCAACCCGCTCAACACCGACCATAGCGCCAACCTTGCCCGCATGTGGCGACAATCGGCCGACATTACGGTTGACCCCGAGCTGCGGCAGCAACGCTACCAGAATTCCTCGCGCGAGTACGCCATCGCCACCAGCCTCAGCCCGAACAACGCGCAGCTCTGGAACGAGTGGGCCTCGCTGTACCTTTACCAACTGCGCGACCTGGAACAGGCCAAGCAAAGGCTAGACCGCTCGCTTGCCCTTGACGAACGCTATGACCAGACCTACATCCTGCTGGCTCAGTGGCACACCGAGCAGGCGCGAACAATAGACCGCGCCACCAACGAGAACGCCTGGAAGGAAGAGATGCGCCAAGCCCTCCAATTGTTGCAGAAGGGCGCGGAGCTGGCCTTCGACCCCTCTCCGATTTACCAGGAGATCGCGCGCATTGGTGTCGAGGTCGGCGATTTGGCTGCAGCGATTGAAGCGTTGGAGAAGCAGTTGCAACGCAAGCCAGATGATTGGAACATCCTCACTAACTTGGCGCTGCTCCATCGGGATAACCAAAACACGGGGCGCGCGTTGGAATATGCCCGCAAGGCGTTGACGTTGGCGCCGCCGGATCGGCAAGCCTCGCTGCAAGCGCTGGTCTCCCAGTTGTCCGCCACACCGTGAACGGCAATGCCAGAACTGACGTTGCAGGTCGGCAACGTGCGCCTGTGGCTGTTGAGTGATGGCGTCTCCTACTGGGACGGCGGGGGGACGTTCGGCTTGGTGGGCCGGAGCAAATGGGCGAAGCTGCTGCCGCCGGACGAGCAAAACCTGGTGCCACAAGCGCTGCGCTGTGTGCTCATCGAGGCTGATGGCCGCCGGGTGCTGGTGGATTGCGGGGTAGGGGATAAGCCCAATGAGCTGCTCGCCACTCAGTATGACGTGCGCCGGCCGTCCGGCACCTTGTTGGATGACCTCCATCGTTTGGGGCTGTCGCCTGAAGATGTCCACCTGGTGGTGTTCACCCACCTGCATGGGGATCACTCCGGCTGGGCCACTTGCTTGAGTGGTGAGCGCCTGGCGCCCACTTTCCCCCATGCGCGCTACATCGTCCAGCGCCGTGAATTCGATGACGCGATGCACCCCAACGAGCGCACGCGCAACACGTACTTCGCGGATAACTTCGCCCCGCTGTGGGATTGTGGCGTCTTGGTCCTGCTCGATGGCCCAACCCAAATTACCCCCTCCATCCGCGTTGTGCCGACGCCAGGGCACACTGCCGGCCACCAGTCGCTGATCGTGCAGCCGCGCGGCGAACCGCCGATCTTCCTCACCGGTGATCTTTCGCCCTACATGATTCACTTTGTGCGCTTGCCTTGGGTCACTGCCTACGATGTCCTGCCGATGCAGACCATTGACACCAAGCGCCACTGGCAGCTTTGGGCATTTGAGCAACGCGCGATAGTGGTGAACTCGCACGATGTGCACATGCCCGTCGGCCGACTGATCAGAAACGAGAAAGGGTTCTTTTCTGCTCAACCGCTCGATGCCCACACGTGAACAGTGCCCATCGCGTCGTCTAAATCGGCATGGCGTAGCAACACGGCAGCGTCGAACCACAGCGTTTACTGCTGTGTTGGTTGTCTCGCTTAGCGTGCTTGGCTGCGCCAACCCGCCCACCAAACAACTGGTGTTGTGGCACGCCCTAGAAGGACGGCAGGCGCGCGCCCTCGAACAGCTTGTGGATCGCTGGAATGCCCAGGCATGGCAGCACGGCGCTGTGATCGTGGTGGAACGTCACGCCCCCGCACAGCTCGAAGCGCGCTTCCGCCTCGCCAACGGCGCCGGCTCTGCATCTGCGCCGTTGCCCGACTTGGCCCTTCTGCCCGCGCACCTAGCAGCCCTCTCTTTCGAGCGAGGGCTGCTTCATGATCTCGGCCCGCTCATAGATAGCGCAGACGCTAAGGTGGGGTGGAATCTCGACGAGCGCAGCCAGCTATTCCCTTTTATGCTCAGCGCAGGCCGCGACCGGCGCGGCGCGTTGATCGGCGTGCCCCACGGTGGTGTGTTGCGACTCCTGCTGGTGAATCTGCGCGCCTTCGTCGGGGATGCTGCGCCCTCTGAGCTTGCGATAGGTGATTGGCCTGCGTTGCAGCGCGCTTGCACAAGCGCCTTCGAGCGCGGTGTTGCTGCTTGCATCAGCGCGCGCTTGGATGGCACCTTGGTTGAGGAGTGGCTGATCGCCCACGGCGCGCTTGCCTTCGACGCCACTAGCGGCCAGGTGCTCCTCGAGACGCCGGCAGCGAGGATAGCGCTGGAGGACCTCGCGCAAAGTGTGAACGAGGGTATCGTGGTCGGCGCTTTCTCGCCCCAGCAACAGTTTGCCGACTTTGCGGAGGGGCGCCATGCTGCGATGTTGATTTGGAGCAGTGATGTGCAAGCAGCGCTATCCACTGCGCGCTTACAGGCAGCGATCCCCTTAGCTGTTCAGCCCTTGCCTGGCCTGAGCCGTCCGACGGTGCAGTACCGTGCGCCACTGTGGGTGGCGCCGCGCGCGCCGCGAGAGCAGGTGCGCCTGGCGTGGCTCTTCATCCGCTGGTTAACCGAGCCTGAGCAAACACAGTTCTGGCATCAGCAGACCGGTGAGTTGCCCGCTCGACTAGTGGACGTGCGCGACGATGCGGCGGTCAGCCTGGCGTTGCGTCAGCAAACCCTGCTCCAACTCGCCCGTTGGGCCCAGCCGGAGCCGCTGCATCCCAACCGACCGTGCGCTCAAGCCATTTTCGAGGAGGTAGCGCAGCGCCTGCTCGACCGCCAACCAGTCACCACTACGCTGGAAGCTGTGCAGGCGAAGGCAAAAGGATTCGGCCCGTGTGTGCCGCCACAGTGAATCATGAGATGAGCAATCCAGTGCCACAGTTCGCTATCCGCCAACTTATCTTGGAGTTGGCGATGCAGCGTGGGCCTGGCAAAACCTTGTGCCCTAGCGAGGTGGCGCGCGCATGGGATTCAGCCGCGTGGCGCGCTTGGATGCCCGCCGTGCGCGAGGCTGCGTTCGCGCTCGCAGAGGAAGGCAGGGTGGTGATAACTCAGCGCGGCCGGCCGGTGGATCGCACTGCGCGCGGCCCGATCCGCATCGCCCTCAAGGCGACGCAGTAAAGCGGGCTATCCGCTCAGACGCTCGCGCACCCGCTGTGGCGTGAACGGCATTTGGTGCAGCGAACGGCCGGTGAGGGCGAGGAAAGCGTTGGCGATCGCGGCGGCGGTTGGCCCCATGGGGGGTTCGCCGACGCCGTAGGGCTGAGCGGAGTTGGTTGTGTTTAGCAGCAGCACCTCCACTGCTGGCGCGCGATCCAGCGAGAGGATGGGGTAGCCGTCCAGGTTCAGCGCCGCAAGGCGGCCATTGCTCACGCGCGCCTCCTCCAGCAGCGCTGAGCTAACGCCCCACATCACGGCGCCCTCAGCTTGTGCTCGTGCGCCATCTGGGTTGACCACCAGCCCGCAATCCATCGCTAAGGTGATGCGGTGCACGCGGATGCGCTCGTCCTCCTCTAGCGCGATCTCGGCCACTTGCGCCACCACAGTGTTCACATCGGTGCTGCACGCGATGCCCTGCGCGTGGCCGGGAGGTAGTGGCCTGCCCCAGCCGGCTCGGTCAGCCGCTGCGCGCAGCACGGCCGCCATGCGTCTGCCCCAGAGGGTATCCGGCAGGTGAGCCAGGCGAAATGCGAGTGGGTCTGCGTTGGCGGCGCGCGCCAGTAAGTCCATGAACGACTCAACGGCAAAGGTATTTGCCAGCAGTCCTAAGCCGCGCCATGGACCAGTGCGCACCGGTAGGTCGCGCCGCCAGGCCACTACGCGCCGGTGCGGTATAGCGTAGCGGATGGTTGCGCCGCGCGTTGCGCCGAAGTCGTTGCCGATCAACTGTTTGGCGAGGCCTGGCGCAAACGCGAAGAGCACATCACCACTAGCTTGCTCATGCTCAATGGCGACGATGCGCCCACCCTCCAGCCGTGCTGATAACCGATGATGGGTGGGTGGCCGCAAGAAGCCCAGTTGCAGCTCCTCTTGGCGCGTCCAGGCGACGTGCACTGGTGCGCCCACTGCGCGGCTGAGGCGCGCGGCCTCGATGGCGATCTCTGGGTTGAAGCTTTTGCGCCCGAATCCGCCGCCCACCAGCAATGGCACCACTTCCACTTGGTCGGGCCGCATCCGCAGCGCGAGCGCAACTTGCTGCTGCATCATGAAGGGCGATTGCGTGCTCGCCCAGATCGTGACGCGCTCGGGGCGCGCATCGGCCAGCGCCGCCTGAGCTTCCAGCGGTGTTTGAATGGCGAACGGCGTGCGATACTCGGCGCGGATCACCCCCTCGCCCTGAAGGTGCGCCGGCGCGTCACCAACGCGCTGGATCACCACCCCGCCAGGTCCGCCGACGGTGACGATGCGCTCGATCTCGTCCTGATCCCAGCGCTTGCCAATCTCCCATTCAGCTTCGATTTGGCTGATTGCTTGCCAGGCGGCAGCGCGGGTGCGCGCCACTACGCCGACAAAATCGCGCTCAACGACCACCTGCTGGACGCCAGGCGTTTGTTTGGCCCGTTCCACGCTGACGATGCGGCGCAGCTTGCCCTCCAAGCTGGGAGGATGCAAGACTGCGCCGTATAGCATGCCCGGCACTCGCGCGTCGTAGCCATATATCGCGCGGCCGGTGATCTTGTCGCGCAGGTCGAGCCGTGGCACGGGTTGGCCGATGTAGCGCCATGCCGTTGGGGGTGTGAGCGGGGCGGGTTGGGGCGGCGTCTCCCAGTTTGTTTGCTCGCGCACCAGCTCACCAAACGTCAAGCGCCGGCTGGGTTGTGCGCGCGCGAACGCCATCCCGTCAGCCACTTCCACCTGGTCGGCGGTGGTGCCCAGCTGCTGTGCCGCTGCCGCGCGCAGCATTTCGCGCAGCGTGGCGGCAGCTTGGCGCAGCGGTGCAAACATGGTGAGCACGGATGTGCTGCCCGCTGTGCCGAAGAAGTCTGGGCTGCGAAAGCGACTGGTTGGGCCTTGTTGCACGCGAATCCGCGAGGGTGCAAGGCGCAGCTCCTCCGCAGCGAGCTGGGTGAGCGCAGTCATCACGCCCTGGCCCATCTCCACTTTGGTCAGGAACAAGCGCACCTCGCCGTCGGTGCTGATCTCGAACCAGGCGAACGGGTCATTGGGGGTGATGGCGAAGGGGGCGCCGGTGGAGGCGTCAGTCTGCTCGGCCCACTCTGATAGCCACAGTTGTAGCTCTGGCAGCGCCAAACGGAAGCCCAGCGCCAACCCACCGCCGGCGATCCCGGTGGCGATGAGGAAGCCGCGCCGAGAGACGCGCCAGCGGCGAGGGGAGGCAGCTTGGCTCATCTGCGCGCCTCCTGCTGTTGGACCAGCAGCCGCGCGCTGCGCACGGCCTGGCGGATGCGGGTGTAGCAGCCACACCGGCATAAGTTGCGCGAGAGCGCGGCGAGCATGGTGGGCTCGTCAGGCAGTGGGCGCTGTTCCAGCAAAGCGGCCAGCGTGATGATTTGTCCGCTCATGCACCAGCCGCACTGTGGCACTTGGTGCTCCAGGAATGCTTGTTGAGCTGGGTGAAGTTGATCGCCTTGCGCGAGGCCCTCAATGGTTCGGATGCGCTTGCCTTGCACCGTGCGCACTGAGGTGATGCACGCGCGCACGGCCTCACCGTCCACGAGCACCGTGCATGCGCCGCAGAGGCCGATCCCACAGCCGATCTTAGTGCCAGTTAGGCCCAGCTCATCGCGCAGTGCCCACACGAGCAGTCCGTCGCCGGAGACGCGATGGAGGCTTCCGTTCACGTTAAGTTCCATGCCGTTCTCGTACACTCTAGGGTGAGTTTAACTGGCCAGCCTGAACTGCGGGTGAAAGCTGGCGCGACGTTGAGTGGAAGACATGGACATCTATCGGTGGTTGGTGTTGGTTCATGTGGTTTGCTTCGCGATTTGGTTTGGGAGCGTGGTTGTCTCGTGGTTGCTGATTCGCGCTCTGGAAGAACGGCTGACTGACGCGCAGCGCGCGGAGCCGTTTGCCGCGCTGTTGCGCCATTACATCCGCTTGGAGACGCGCGTGGTTGACGTGGCCTTTGTCGGCGTGGTGGTGACGGGTGTCGCAATGGCGCAGTTTTTTGTGGGCTGGTCGCCATGGGTGGTGGGCAAGCTGGTGCTTTACCTGGTTCAGTTTGGTGTGACGTTGTGGTATTTGCTGGTGCATTTGCGGCCATTGTGCTACCCCTGCACAGCGCGCGAATATCGGCGCTGGTACGAGCTGCTCACCCTCTCGTTTGTGGTGTTTGGACTCTCGTTGGTGTGGACTTACTTTGGACGTGGGTGGTTCGGCGTGGAGCAGTTGGTGGACTTGGCCAGGCCGTAGCGTCGGGCTTACGTCAACCGCTTGTAGCCGATGAAGCGGCCGTCAACTGGGTCGCGCAGCATAAGCTGAACGCCGACGATCGCCTCACGATTGATCGGGCCGTAGATGTGGGGAAAGAGCGCGTTGGGGAGGGTTTCACCCTCGTCGCTGCTTATCGGTGGCGCTGGTGGCTCCCAGCGCAGCGGGCTGGTCAGCCGCGTCTCATCAATCTCCAGCACGACGAAACTGCCAGGCTGTTGGCGGTAGAAGCGGTTGGCGACGGCTAGCATCAGCTCCTCGCCGCAGGTAGCGTGCACGAAGCCCTCCTGCTCCAGGCTAGCGGGGCGGTAGGGCTGGTTGGCCGGTGCGCGCTCCCACTCGGCGCGCGGGGTCAAGTGCAGGATCATGAGGGGCGCACGTGCTCATCTGGGTCGAGCATAGCTGGCACGGTGGCGTTGCGCCGGGCCAGCTTAGCCATGCCGATGCTGAACACGTAGAGCAGCAGGAGCGGCACCATCACGATGGACATGTTGATCGGGTCGGGTGTTGGGGTGATCAGTGCGGCCAACACAGCCACCACCACCACTGCCCACCGCCATTGCTTGATCAGCACGTTTGCGTTCAGCACGTTGGCTTTGGCAAGCAAAAAGATAATCAGCGGCATCTCGAACGCCACGCCCATCCAAAACATCACGCCGGCGACGAAGGGCACGTATTCATCCGGGGTTAGCTCGTAGCGGAACACGGAGGGGAAGATGCCGGTCAAGAAGTTCAGTGCTGCCGGCAACATGACAAAGAAAGCGAAGGCTGCTCCCAGCACGAACAGCACCAGACCGAACGGCAACCCCAGCATGATAGCGCGCCGCTCGTGGGGGAGCAAGCCGGGGAACACAAACGCCAGGATTTGGTAAATCACAACGGGTGAGGAGAGGATTGCCCCGAACGTGACCGACACGACAAACACGTTGCTCAGCGACGAGATAGGGCTGGTGACCAGCAACTGGCGTGACCCGTAAGGGCTAAGCAGCAACTGCAGGAGGCGTTCCGAGAGCAACAGGCCGATCAGCGCGCCGATGACCAACGCTAGCAAGGCGCGGAACAGGCGCATGCGCAGCTCTGCCAGGTGCTCGACCAGCGTCATGCCCTCTTCGGGCTCTGGCGCAGTATTGGCTTGGCGTGCCATGGTGTGACGGGGTCAAGTATAGGTGCATGAGCGCGCTGAGCACAGTGAACCTTCGCGCTGCGCTCAGCCACGCCAGGGGTTGTCGTCGTCCAGAGCGTCGGTGCGGACGGGGGCATTCACCTGCGCCCAGGGATTGTCGCTTGGTAGGTCGAAGGGGGAGATGCTCAGATCGTCGGCGGCAGAGGTTTGCGCGGAGGATGAGCCTTCTGTGGGAGTGCTGTAACCGTTGCTAGATGGGCTGAGGGACGAGGACGTAGCAGGCGAGGACGAAGCCGTCGAAGCGGGCACCTCGATGGTGGCGGCCCGGCTGAGCGCTTCGGCGTAGGGGTTCAGCACGGTGCGCAGGTCGGCGGCTTCGCGGATGGCCTCCACCTCCTGACGCAACTCGCGCGTGACTTCGTGAATGTCTTGGGCGATGGGCTGGAGCTCATCCTTGAACTCGCGGGTGAAGGCGATGTAGGACTCGCGCAGGCGTCGCAGCGCTACTCCCAGGCCACGGGTGAACTCCGGCAGCCGCTCTGGCCCGAAGACCAGCAAGATCAAGATGCCGATCAACAACACTTCGAGCGGGCCAACGCCGAACACTGTGCCGTTCATGTCACGTTCTCACCGCTGCGCCAAGCACGCCGTTCACAAATTGCGGGCTTGAATCACTGCCGAACTGTTTTGCCAGCTCCACCGCCTCGTTGATGGCGACTTTCAGCGGCGTGATGCCGCTGGTGATTTCGAAGAGCGCCATGCGCATGATGTTGCGGTCAATCGGCGCGAGCTGCTCCACGGGAAATTGTGGGGCGTGTCGCTGGATGATCGCATCCAGCTCCGATTGGCGCTCGATCACGCCGCCGATCAGACGGGAGACAAATTGCTCGGTCTCTTGGTCAAGTGCCTCCTCGCTCAACCAGCGTTTCAGCACCTCCCAAGCGTCGTGAGATGCGACGTCTGCTTCGTATAACACTTGCAGAGCGAGCACACGCGCTTCACGGGGTGACATCTTCAAAGTGAATGTCCACTTGCGAGACTTGCAGACCTAGGATTTCTTCAATCGCCTCGCGCACGGCCTCTTGAATGTGCCGCCCCAGCTCCAACAGTGCGGCATCGCGGGCGGCGATCACGTGCAACGCAAGCTTCACCGAGCGCTCTTTCTCGTTCACGACCAAGTGGATGCCGCGGTGGTTGGCGCGACCGCTGCGTGGGTCAGCGAAACTGCGCACACCAGGCATGGCCAGCACCGTGTTTCGCACCACCGTGCGGATCACATCTGGCGAGATCGTCAAGCTGAACGCAGGGGTGTTGGCGCTCATTGCATCACCAAGCCACCGTCCACCGTCAACACTGTGCCGGTGATGAAGGCAGCCTCGTCGCTCGCTAGGAATGATACTGCATAGGCCACCTCCTCCGGCTTGCCGAATCGCCCAAGGGGGGTCATCTTCAAGACGGCTTGCTTCTGCTCCTCCGTCAGCACCTCGGTCAGGGCGGTTGGGATGAAGCCCGGCGCGACGGCGTTCACGGTGATGTTGCGAGGGCCAAGCTCTTTAGCCAGCGACTTGGTGAAGCCGATCACGCCGGCTTTTGCGGCAGCGTAGTTGGTTTGTCCACCTTGGCCGGCTAAGCCGACCACGGAGCTGATGTTGATGATGCGGCCGCTGCGCGCGCGGATCATCGGTTTCACCGCGGCCTTGCAGCAGTTGAACACGCTCTTCAAGTCGGCGTTGATCACAGCGTCCCAGTCTTCCTCGCTCATCGTCATCAGCAAGGCGTCGCGCGTTGTGCCGGCGTTGTTCACCAAGATGTCCAGTTTGCCGAAGGCATCCAGCGCGGCCTTGATCAGCGCGTGGGCTTCGTCCATACGGCTCACATCAGCTTGCACAGCCACCGCTCGGCCGCCGGCTGCGGTGATCGCTGCCACCACTTCCTGCGCAGCGGCTGTGTTGGATTTGTAGTTCACCACCACGGCTGCGCCGCGGCGGGCCAAGTCAATGGCAATCGCGCGTCCGATGCCGCGCGACGCGCCGGTGACAACAGCGACTTTGTCTTTCAGGTTGGTCATATAGGCACTGGTTTTGCGTAGGTTGCGGCTCAGCCGATGGCGCGCGTCTGCGCCTCAGGCGTGATGCGGCGGATCAGCCCACACAGCACGTCCTTCGGCCCCAGCTCGACGAACTGGCGCACGCCCATCTCCTCCCACATGCGCCGCACGGTTTCCACCCAGCGCACCGGCGAGACCAGCTGCGCGGTCAGCTCAGCGCGGACGTCATCGGGGTGGGTGATGGGCTGGGCGGACGTGTTGGCAATGACAGGCACGCGCGCCGGACAGATCGGCGTGTTGGCAACGACGCGGGTGAAGGCCTCCTGCGCCGATTGCATCAGCGGCGAGTGCGAAGCGATGCTCACGTTGAGCGGGATGGTGCGCTTGGCGCCGCGCGCTTTGGCCAGCTCACAGGCTGCGGCGACCGCCTCTTTGCCACCGGAGATCACGATCTGACCTGGGG
This sequence comes from uncultured Anaerolineae bacterium, assembly GCA_938028725.1. Taxonomy (GTDB): domain Bacteria; phylum Chloroflexota; class Anaerolineae; order J036; family Brachytrichaceae; genus CALIMH01. The sequence goes on from CALIMH010000002.1 coordinate 29,198, forward strand.
CGTTGTCGTTGGCCAGCACCACGCCGGGCGTGTGAGAGGCCGATGCTTCGGCGCACACCTGGCGCAGCACCTCGGCGTCGAGGCCGATAATGGCAGCCATGCTGCCAGGCTGCGCCTCGCCCGCTTCGCGCATCAGACGGCCGCGCTCGCGCGCTAGGCGCAGCCCATCCGCGAAGGTGAGCGCACCTGCTGCGCATAGTGCGCTGAGTTCGCCCAGGCTGTGGCCGGCCATGCACACCGGCTGCTCCAGCTCGCCGGATAGTTCTGCCATGCGCCAGGCCGCGATGCTGTGGGTGAAGATGGCTGGCTGGGTGTTGAACGTGTCGTTCAGCAGCGCTTCTGGCCCTGCCCAGCACAGTTCGGAGAGAGCAAAGCCCAACAGGCGGTCTGCCTCTTGAAAAGTGCTCTTGAACACGGGACGCAGCCGCGCGTTCTCCGCGCCCATGCCCACGAACTGTGAACCTTGCCCTGGGAAGACAAAGGCGAGGGGCATCCTTGGCTTGTGCTCACTTCTGCGGTGCGTCTGCGTCGCCCACGCGCACCACCTCACGGCCCTTGTAGTAGCCGCATGTGGGGCATACGGTGTGTGGCAAATGCTTTGCGCCGCAGTTATCGCAGGTGATCAGGTGCACAGGCTTCAGCGCGTGGTGTGCGCGCCGGCGGTGGGTGCGACCCCATGACAGTTTTCGCTTTGGCAGTGGACCCATGTTGAACGCTCCTTGAACCTCTCGAGTATGTGAATGCACCCAACCTCAGCGGTCAGGCGCATGTTTGCCTCTTGCAAAAGGCACATTATTCTATCGCACGACTGCGCGCCAGAATTGCCGATCGGCAAGAGCACAGCCAGTTGCGTGGCAAGCCTTGCGAGTGCGTGTCGTGTTGGGCTCAATCGCCTTCTGGGAAGCCACCGCCGGCTGGTGTCACGCCGCGGGCCTCAGCGATGCGCTGCTCATAGCCGCTGGCTTTGAGCGCAGCGATCGGGTCGGGGTGCAGGCCCATCTCCTCACGCACTCGAGCCAACAGGGGGCGGACGTCGGTCTCGTAGGCTTCCATCAACACGCGATGCGCCCCGAGTATGTCGTGTTCGGCCTGGCGGTCGGCCAGCGCCTGGCGATTGACGATCAGGGCTTTGGCGTAGGCGGTCTGGAGGTTCATCACCGTGTGCACCATCGCCTCAATTTTCGGCTCCAGGTAGTGGCATTGGTCCACCATGTAGACCACACCTTCAGCAGCGTCTCCGGCAGCTACGAGCTCGTTGTAGATCAGGAAAAGCTCGAAGGGGTTGATGGAACCCGCGATCAAGTCGTCGTCCCCGTACTTGCGGTTGTTGAAGTGGAAGCCGCCCAGTTTGCTCTCGTCGAGCAGCGTGGCGACGATGTGCTCGATATTGGTGCCGTGTGGATGATGGCCCAAGTCCACAAGCACTTGGGCGCGCTCGCCCAGCTTGAGGCAAATGGCGTAGGCCTGTCCCCAATCAGCGAAGTCGGTGTGATAGAAGGCTGGCTCGTAGAACTTGTATTCGAGCAACAAGCGCATGTCGGAGGGCATGGCGGCGTACATCTCCGACAGGAAGGCGATGGCCCGATGGCGGCGAGCGATAAAGGACTCCTGGCCGGGGTAGTTGGTGCCGTCGCCATACCACAAGCTGAGCAGCTTCGAGCCGACTTGGCCGGCGATCGCAATGCATTCGAGGTGATGCTCCAATGCAAGGCGACGAACCGCCGGATCGGCGTTGGTCAAGCTGCCGAAGTTGTAGCGATCGGCCTGGAAGGTGTTGGTGTTCACGGCGCCAATGCGCAGACCACGCTGAGCAGCGAACTCGGCTAGAGCAGTCCAATCGTCCACCTTGTCCCAGGGGATGTGGATGGCGACAGACGGACAGATGCCGGTGAGCTTGTGGACGAAGCTGGCGTCCTCCAGCTTCTCGTAGATGTTGCGCGCTGCGCCGCGCCAGGCGTACGTTTTGAAGCGCGTGCCGGTGTTGGCGAATCCCCACGATGGGAGCTCGACGTGCTGGCGCTTCAGCGCTGCCTTCACCTCTGTTACGTCCACACCGCGCTCGGCGAGCTGGTCGGCGAGCAAGCGGTAGGCATCGTGGTGCATAGCGGCTCACCCCTTCTCAGCTTGCGCGTGGGCGTTCACCCGCTGGGTGGCCATGCTTGCGAGCATGGCTGGAAGTTGAGCGCCTCTGCATAGAAGCCCATGCCATCGCTGCGCTTGAAGAAGCGCCTGGTTGTGCCAGCCGATCAGGTGCAAGGCCTGCCACCTTTCTGGCCCAACCTCTCTGCTGCAGCACCCTATCCGCCCCGATGCCACCCAACGTGATGTTGAGCGTGAAGGCAACTTGCTGCATATGCCCTGTTGTAGCCTAACTTTCGGCTTTGCGCAACAGGCGGATCGGCACGCCGCCAACGAACGCCCCCGGCGGCACGTCGCGATTGACTAAGCTCATCGCGCTCACCACTGCACCCTCGCCGATCACCACGCCGGGCAGTATGGTGCAATTGGCGCCGATGGTTGCGTCGCGGCAGATACGCACCGGCCCGCGCCGCCACATGTGGCGCGTGAACTCGTGCGCCAGGATCACTGTGTTGTATCCCACCGTGGCGTCATCCTCGATGGTGATGTCCTGTGGGAAGAAGATGTCGAGCGTGACGCCCAAGCCAATGGCTGCGTGAGGCGCGATGCGCGCGCCGGTCAGCCGCAGCAACGCGCGCTTGATCGCAAACGTAGGCGCCACGCGTGCCGCATAAATGCAAATCGCGTTGAACAGCACGCGCGGCAAGCCGCCGGCTAGGTGTGGAAAGTACCATAGCGCTGCGCGTTCGCCGAGCGAAGTGAACTCGCGGCAGCGCGCCTTGCGCAGTGCAGTAGGAGGCAGCGACTCCACGCGATGGATCGTACTGCGACCGTGTGTGTGGTACAGTGTGTGGTATAGGTATAATGTGTGGTATAGATTGAAGCGACACGATTGTTTCAACAAGGGAGCTTGCGCGCAATGAACATCCGAGACCTTTTCATCGCACGGCCTGCAGACTACCGCCGAGTGAGGGCGTTGCAACCAGGCGAGCGCCAAGTCAAGGAAACGCAGGACGCGCCCGCGCCTGGCGTGCCGGTCTTCATCACCCCTCAAGCGCTGTTGACTTTTCCCACCGCGACGTTTGTTGTCAAGCTTGTGGAGGTGGTGTTTGATAGCTTGGTTCCCGAGCTGGCCGACAGCAACGTGATCCCTCTCGTTGCTGCGGGGATCATTGGCGTCGTCATCATGGTCTACAGTTGGGACAATGAAGTCCCTTCAAAAGATAAGTGTCTGCGCCTCTTGGTGGGCGGGGTGAATATCCTTTACCTCTATGCTGCAGCGAAGGGGCTGATCGAGGTGCTGCTAGGTTGAGCGGGTGCGCATTGTCTTCATTGCGGCTGAGTGCGCCCCCTTCGCCAAGACCGGCGGGCTAGGTGATGTGGTTGGTGCGTTGCCGCAGTACCTGCGCGCGCTTGGCCATTCAGTGATGGTGGTGGTGCCGCGCTACGCTAGCATTGACGCAGCGCGGTATCATCTACGTTGGGCGCACGGCCCGATGGGCGTGTGGATGGGCGATCGGGAGGAGTGGTGCGCGGTGCATGTGGCTGATTCCCATGGCGTGCCTGTTTACTTCATCGAGCACGAGGGCTACTTCAATCGCTGGGGGCTATACCACGATGCGCACTTCAACGACTACGCCGACAACCCGCGCCGCTTCGGTTTCCTCACCCGCGCCGGCTTGCAGCTTTGCAAGGACCTGAACTTTGCGCCGGACGTCGTCCACGTCCACGACTGGCACACCGCCTTGGGCGCGGCTTATCTCAAAATCTGGCATTGGAACGACCCAATCCTCGGTGGTGCAGCTAGCCTGCTCACCATTCACAACATCGCCTACCAAGGAAAGTACCCCGCCGATCACTTGCCTTATCTCGGTTTGCAATGGGGTAACTTCACGCCGGATAAATTCGAGGACAATGGCGCGCTCAACCTGCTCAAGGGCGGCATTGTTTATGCCGATGTCGTGAACACAGTCAGCCCATCCTATGCGCTCGAGACCCGCACGCCCTTTGGCGGCCACGGATTGGCGCCTTACCTCAACGCCAAGGGCGAGGACTACTTCGGCATCCTCAACGGCGTGGATTACAACACCTGGAATCCGCAGACCGATGCGCTGATCCCAGCGCGCTACAGCGCCGAAGACCTAAGCGGCAAGGCCATCTGCAAGCGCGAGCTGCAACGTCGCCTCGATCTGGTCGTCTCGGCTGATACACCGGTCATCGGCGTGGTCAGCCGCTTCGTGGAGCAGAAGGGATTGCACCTGTTGGCCCAGTGCATCGAGGGGATTGTCCAACACATGCGCGTGCAGTTCGCGATTTTGGGCAGCGGCGACAAGGGCTTGGAACGCTACTTCGGCACCCTGCCGGCCCGTTACAGCGGGCGCATCGGCTGCTATGTCGGCTACAACGAAGAGCTGGCCCATTGGATCGAGGCGGGGTCGGACTTCTTCCTCATGCCCTCGCTCTTCGAGCCGTGTGGGTTAAACCAGATGTACTCGCTCAAGTATGGCACGCTGCCTATTGTGCGCGCCACCGGCGGCTTGAACGACACCGTGCAGCAATACGACGAGGCGACCGGCGAAGGCACCGGCTTCAAATTTGACGAGCCGAGCGCACACGCCATTTACTACACCGTTGGTTGGGCCGTGAGCACCTACTATGACCGACCGCATCACATGCAGCGCCTGATCCGCACTGCCATGGCGCAGGATTTCTCCTGGGAGCGCAGCGCCGAGCAATACGTGCAGGCCTACCAGCGTGCTATCCACAAGAAGCGCGCAGGCTGAATCGCGTGACTAGGGCGAACGCCGTTCACCTTCGCCTGCGCGTTCAGCCTCTTCGGGAGAGCGGCGACGTCCGTTAGCCGGACAGGCGAGGTTGATTTATAGTTAGTCTCGTGTGCTTGCCGCACCGTCTCGCAGCCACTTGCGCTGATTGGCAAAAGCGTATGAACAACTTGGAGATCTTCGGCATTGCAGCAGCGGGCGTGTTGGTTGGCTGGGCGTGCACGTTTGTGCCAGTGGTCAGTCATCTGCGTGCTGAGCGTCAAAAACGCGCGGATGCTGAGCGCTCCCAGCAGCAGGCGCACCAGGGTGAACTTGAGGGCCTGCGATCGGAGGTCGCCATCCAACAGTCGCACGCTCGCACGCTGCTGGCGCGCATCGCCACGCTCGAGGCGCAGTTGCAAGCCCAAACACCGCCTACGGCGCTGCTGACAGAAGACCGCCTGGCGTTGCTTGCCGTTGCAGAAGCTCGCCAAGCAGCGCTGGCGCAGCAGATTGAACGCCTGCGCGCTGAGCTGAGTGATGTCCAACGACAGTTGGCTGGCTCGCGCCCCTCACTCGATGGCGAGAGGCACGACACCGGCGGCGACATAGCACTGATTGCCGACTTGGCCGACGACAACGCAGGCCTGTCCCAGCAAGAAGCGGAACTGCGCGCCGCACTCCAGGCCCAGCTCGCTGCTTGCCAAGCAAAGCTGGCGCAAGCCCGCCAAGAGCATGCGCGGCTCAGCGCGCACTTGCAGGAGCACATCGTCCACCTGGAGGAGCGCTGGCGGACGTCCGAAGCGCACGCCCAGGATATGGAGCGCCAGGCTGCTGAGCTGCGCGAGCGGCTCGTGGCTGCTCAAGCAGCGCTGGCTGAAAGGCAACGCGCGCTCGACGCGCTCCATGCGGAGCATGAGGCGTTGCAGCAGCGCATGGCCGAACGGGAGCGCAAGGAGGCGAAGCCGACGGCGCGCCAGCCGCGCTTCACCGAGGATAACCTGCCGCCTGCAAAAGCCGAAGCCATGCAGGCGGCGCTGCGCTTGGGCGCGAAGGCGATGCTCTCCTCTTGCCCTCAACCGCTCGAACGCATCCGTGCCATCGGTGCGACATTGGGCCGGCGGCTCTACGAGGCGGGCGTCGGCACTTACTGGGAGGTCGCTATGCTCAGCGAGGAGGCGCTGGCCGAAATCTTGCACTTGAGTGGGGTGCAGCTCCAGCGCTATAACCTGGCAGCGATCCGTGAAGATGCCCGACGTCTGGCCGAGGAGACTCGGTCCATCGGTCGAGTGTGGGACGGCACACCGCCGGACGACTTGACCGCTCTGGAAGGCATCGGCGAGTCCTACCAGCGGCGCTTGTATGAAGCCGGCATTTGCACGTTCGAGGCACTTGCCGACGCCAGCCCAGAGCTGTTGCAAACGATCTGCCCGCCGAACCGCTTGGCGCGCCCGGACTACGCTCACTGGATCGCTCAAGCACGGGCGCGCGCAGGCGCGGCATAAGGCCTCAGCAAATGCGCGGCAACTGCTCGCCAATTGGCGCAGGGATCACGCGTGTCGCGCCGATGGCCGTGCGCCCGATCACCATGCCGGCGTGCTGATCGGTCACCTCGCCGATGATCGCGGCCTGCGCGCCAAGTGGGTGAGCGCGCAGCGCCTCCAACATCGCCTCAGCGTCCTCACGGGCAACGATGGCGATCAGCTTGCCCTCGTTGGCGATGTAGAGTGGATCCAGGCCGAGCAGCTCGCAGGCTGCCTGCACCTCCTGCCGCACCGGCACTGTCCGCTCATCCAGCACGATGCCCACCTCAGCGCGAGCGGCGATCTCGTTGAGCGCGCCGGCTAGGCCGCCGCGCGTGGGGTCGCGCAGCACGTGCACTCCGTCGGGGCGCACTGCAAAGAGCGCAGCGGTCAGCTCGTGCAGTGGGGCGCAGTCGCTCTCGATGGTGGTCTCGAACGTCAGCCCTTCGCGCACGCTCAGCACGGCGATGCCGTGATCGCCGACCGTGCCGCTCACTAGCACCACATCGCCGGGCCGAGCGCGGCTTGGGTTGACCTCGACAGCAGGAGGGACCAAGCCCAGCCCTGTCGTGTTGATGAACAAGCCATCGCCATGTCCCTTCTCCACCACTTTGGTGTCGCCGGTCACCACTGGCACGCCGACGCGCGCGGCGGCTTCAGCCATGCGCGCGACGACTTGAGCGAGCGTAGCCATCGGCAAGCCTTCCTCGATGATGAAGCCGGCAGTGAGGCAGAGAGGGTGAGCGCCACACATGGCCAGGTCGTTCACCGTGCCGTTGATCGCCAAGTCGCCGATAGAGCTGCCGGGGAAGAAGAGAGGCCGCACCACGAACGAGTCTGTGGTGAGCGCCAGGCGCGTGCTGGAGCCGGGCAGTGTCACTACCGCGCCATCCGCCAAGTTGGCGAGCGCGTCATTGCGGAAGGCGGGCAGGAAGAGGTGCTCGATCAGCTCAGCGGAGAGTTTGCCGCCACCCCCATGGCCGAGCACCACAGAGGGGTAGTCGCGCAGCGGCAATGGGCAGGTCCACTGGCTCAAGTCAATTGCCATGGTTGCAGGTGCGTGCAGGTTGGGCTGGAGCCGAGGTTGAGGCGAAGCGGCCAAAGTTGTAGTAGGCAGCGCAGGCGCCCTCGCTGCTCACCATGGTTGCGCCGAGCGGCGTGCGGGGTGTGCAGAGGGTGCCGAAGGCGGGGCATTGGTTCGGCTTAATTTTGCCTTGCAGCACTTCACCGCTGCGACACACTGCTGGCTCTTGGGTGGCGATGTGGCCGATGTCGAAGCGGTATTCGGCGTCGAAGTCGCGGTAGGCTGGGCGCAGCCGCCAGCCGCTGTTCGGGATCACGCCCAGGCCGCGCCAAGCGCGGTCGCACGGCTCAAACACCTCGGCCAACATCTGCTGCGCAGCCACGTTGCCCTCAAAGGACACCGCACGGGCGTAGGCGTTCTCGACGTGCGGTGTGCCCGCCTCCAACAAGCGCACCGCGCGCCGGATGCCATCCAGCAGGTCGAGCGGCTCGAAGCCGGTTATCACGATGGGCACGCCGTAACGCTCGGCCAAGGGTGGATACTGCCAGTAGCCCATCACGCTGCACACGTGGCCGGCTGCCAGAAACGCTTGGACTCGGTTGCTCGGCGATTGCAAGATCGCCTCGATTGCTGGCGGCACCAGCACGTGCGAGATCAGCATGGAGAAGTTGCGCAGCCCCAAACGGCGCGCCAGGTGCACCGCCATGGCGTTGGCCGGCGCGGTGGTCTCGAAGCCAATGCCGAAGAACACCACCTCCCGGTTGGGGTTGTCGCGGGCGATCTGCACGGCATCGAGGGGCGAGTACACCACGCGCACATCGCAGCCCTCACTGCGCGCGCGGAGCAAGTCCTTTTGGCTGCCTGGCACGCGCAGCATGTCGCCGAACGAGCAACAGATCACCCGCGGTAGTGCTGCAATAGCCAGCGCGCGATCAATGGTCTCCAGTGGGGTGACGCAAACGGGGCAGCCGGGGCCATGGACCAATTCCACCTCCGCCGGGAGCATCTGGTCAATGCCGTTGCGGATGATCGCATGCGTCTGGCCGCCGCACACCTCCATGATGACCCATGGCCGCGTCACCATCCGGCGGATCTCCTCAGCGAGGCGCTGGGCCAGCTCGCCGTTGCGAAACGCTGCGAGGTACTTCATGCGTTGGGTTGGGGTGAATGATTGGGTGGTGCGGCGCCGCCCCATGGGGCGATTGGGCAGGCAGCGCCTGCCGCGTCGGTGTCGCACTCCTCATCAAGCAGTCCCATTTGGGCGATAGTGCGCAGCGTCTCTTGCGCCGATTGCTCGTCTAAGCGGGTGATGGCGAAGCCGACGTGCACGATGGTGTAGTCACCCACCTGGGCTTCTGGCACGTAGGCGAGGCACACCTCTTTCACGACACCGCCGAAGTTCACCTTGCCCATTCGCACGCCATCGCGCTCGAAAATCGCCTGAATTTGTCCGGGGATGCCGAGGCACATAGCCTGTTGATGCAATAGATTATAGGCCTGTGCGCCCTTTCGTCTCTCACAGCCGCTGCACGATCACCAGCGGCGCAAGCAGCCCCAATTGCCCAAGCCCCCAGAGGATGGCGGCGACGCTCAGCCAAAAGGCCGCTAAGAAGAGCGGATCGGCATACGTGAAGTGGGCGCGATGCAGCCACGTTCGCTGCGGGAAGGCGCCAAACGCGCGCCCATCCATCGCCAGCGCGGCGCGCTCGGCTTGGCGAATGGCTGACGCCAGCAGCGGCACGGCCATGCGCCGCACGCGACGGAATAGCCCCAGCGGGCCAGGTCCATCGTCTACTCCGCGCGCGCGGTGGGCGGCGCGAATCACGCTCACCTCTTGCTGGATCAGCGGCAGAAAGCGGAAGGCGGCTATAAACGCGAAGCCAACACGATAGGGTAGGCGCGCCTGTTGCACGAGCGCTCGCACGAACGCTGCACCATCAGTGGTTAGGCTAAACACCAGCGTGAGCGTCACCAGCGCGAAGATGCGCAAGCCAGCCTTAGCGCCGGCCTGTAGCGCGCCCCACCGAACCTCCAACCCCCCCAACGAGAAGATCACCGGCGTGTCCAGCACTAGCTCGCGGCGGATGACCAGCGGGTAGCTGACCAGGAAGAAGAGGATCAACGCTGCGGCGGGCAGCACCGCGCGCACCAACTGCCTCAGCGAGACGCCGCCTATCCACAACGTGAGCACGGCCAACAGTGCGAGCGCGCTAGGCAGGTAGGGGTCGTTGCTGAGCATGGCCAGCGTGACCGGCGGCACAATGGCAAGCAGCTTGACCAGCGGGTTCACGCGCTGGAGACGACTCCCAGGGGGCGCAAGCGCGGTCATCATGCCGCAGCTATCTCCGTCGGCTGCAAGAGCTGCACCCAATCCTCCAGCGTTGTGGCGCCCACGCCCAACGCTTCGGCAAGTTGGCGCAGCGGAGGCATGTCAAGGTTGGCCCGATGCAGCAGCTCGCCCTGTCGGAACAGCTCGCGCGGCGTGTCGTGGAAGACAAGCCGTCCGCCCTGCAGCACGGCGACGCGATCGGCGTATTCCGCCACCAGCGTCATGTCGTGCGTGGTGAAGATGATGGTGCAGCCCTCGCGCTGAAGGTCGCGCAGCATCTGCATGATCGCATAGCCGGTTTGTTGGTCTTGCCCAAAGGTTGGCTCGTCGAGCACCAGCACATCGCGCGCGGTGGCCAGGATGGCAGCTACGCTTAGGCGGCGCTTCTCACCATGGCTGAGCGTGAAGGGGTTGACGTTAGCGTAACGCTCTAGTTTAAAGCGCGCCAGCAGCGTCTGCACTTGTGCCTCGACATGCGCCGGTGGATGCTGAGCATGACGCAGGCTGTAGCGCAGTTCATCGGCAACGCTGCTGGTGACAAACTGATGCTCTGGGTTCTGAAACACAAAGCCGACGTGGCGCATGAGCTGCTTGGCGGGCGTCTGAGCCACATCCAAGCCGCACACGAACACTCGGCCCGGCGGCGGCGTGGCGATGCCGGCGATGTGCTTGGCGAGGGTGGTCTTGCCGGCACCGTTGGCGCCGACAATGGCCAAGCACTCCCCAGCCTGAACGTCAAGGTGGATGTCGCGCAGCACAACATGGCTGCCGTATGCGCAGCTCAGCCCTTGCACGCGGACCACGAGCGGGCCGTGGGGCGCTGCGTTGGCTGTGCGCGCGATGCTGGCCCCTCGCGCCAGCTTTGGCCTTTGCTCAGCCAGCAACTGGCGCGCGCCTGCTAACGTGAATGGCACAGGTCGCAGGCCGAGCCGGTGTGCGAGCAGGCTCACTTGCGGCATCCACACGCCCAGCCGGTGCAGATGGGGGGCGTTAGTGTGGTCAAACACCTTGCATGGGCAGCCATCCAACAATGGGCGACCGTCCGCATCCAGCACAACCACGCGATCCACGAGGTCCATCAGCGCATCGAGCCGATGCTCGATCAGGATCAGTGTGTGTTGGCCAAGTCGGCGCAGCTCGGCGATCTGCTCGAACACCATGTGCGCGCCACGTGGATCAAGGTGGGCAGTGGGCTCGTCGAAGATGAGGGTGCGGGGGCGCATTGCCAGCAGCGATGCCAGTGCGACGCGCTGCTTTTGGCCGCCGCTCAGTGCCCACACCGGCGTATGACGCAAATGCGACAGATGCACTGCAGCCAGCGCCTCGCCGATGCGCTGGTGGATCGTTGCTGGCGGCAGGCAGAGGTTTTCCAGCCCAAAAGCGATTTCGTCCTCGACTTGCAGCGTGACAAGCTGCGCCTCAGGGTCTTGCAGGACAAGGCCGGCGCGCTGAGTGAGCTGCGCCAGCGGCGTTCGTTGTGTGTCGAGGCCGTCCAGCACTACGCTGCCGCTCAGCTCCGCCTCCAGGCTGTGTGGGATCAGGCCGTTGAGTGCAAGCGCCAGCGTGCTCTTGCCGCAACCACTCGGCCCCAGCAGCAGCACGCATTCGCCATCGCGCACTTGTAGGTTCACATCGTGCACAGCCGGCCGCCGGCGGCTGTAGTAGCGAATTGAGAGCTGGGTGACGTGAATCACGAAGGGGGCAAGAGGAGGCTTATGGAATCAGCACTTGAAGATCGCCCCACGCCATGATCGCGATGAGCACCGTCATCACTGCGCCCAGGCCCATGTAGCGCCATCGCCAGCTCGTGTTCCATAAACGGCGGATGTTCAGCGCGATGGTGGTGAGCGCGATAGCGTCTATCACAAGCGCGATCAGCGAGGATAAGCCACCCGAAAGCCCCAGCAGCGGCAACGCGAAAGGCAGCGCGATGTAACGCAAGGTGCAGCGCATCGCTACAAACGCCAGCGATCCGCCGAACAGGCGGTCGCCCGCAGAAGGGTTCACGGCGCTGGCAGCGCGAGCTTGCTGGACACAAGCAAAGGGCTCCTCGCAGCTCGCTGATGGCGTCGCACTAGTGTGGAGTGAGGAAGGGGTGATCTCAGACATCCTGGATGGTCTCCTGGCCCAGCGCAGTGTTGGCCAGCACGCCCGTGCGCTTCACGGCTTCAGCGAGTGAGCGTCCCACGATTGACATGACGACGAACGCGGCGGTGGATAGGCCAGTGGCCAGCGCGACGGCAGCAAAGTTCACCTCCGAGATGCGCAGGCTGAACAACACCAGCACAAACTCCACTGTGCCGCTCAACGCGCCCATGGCCAGGAAGTGCGGCCAGTCGAACTTGCGATAGCGCGTGACCAACCAAGTGGATAGCTCACCGATAGCACCCGTCAGCAAGCCGATCAGCAACACCAGCGGCCCGTAGCCAGTGAATGGCGTGGCGGCAAGGCCGCTCAGTGCGCTCACCAGCAGCACAGCCCCAGCCTTGCGCAACACGTAAGCCGCAAACGCAGACGGCAGGAAGAATAGCCCCGTCATGGCTGAGCGCGCGAAAATACCCAAGCTCAAGATAGCTGCGTATGCAAAGGTGAAAGGCACGAGCAACACAGCAAATGCCAGCGCGATCACGACCGCCGTTAGCAGCTCGCGCGTGCGCCAGCGCGACCGAGCTGATGTAGAGGTGTGAACGTTTTGCATGGCAGATACAACTCCGGGAAGCGACTTGCTTCACAATATAGCTGGCCGGCTGAAATATCTCTGTGTGCTAAGAGTGTGCTAAAGGTTGCCATCGTCATAGTGTTGAAGGGTTAGTGCGTGGCCGGCAGTGTTGTCGTGGTGTGCGCCGTCTATACTGCTCGTGCTCATGACTCGTCCTTCGTGGCTTTGGCCGGTGCTGGGCGCCTATCTGGTTGTCGGCGCGCTGTTTGCACTGTTCACGCCTCCCTGGCAAAATCCCGACGAGCCGGCCCACTACAACTACGTGGTTCAGTTGGCGGGCGGACGCCTCCCGAGCGTGGAGGCGACCGACTGGGATGCGGCGCTTGTGCCGATCCCGCCAAACGCGCGCGAAGTGCCAGTGGCGCGCTACACCTACGAGGATCACCAACCACCTCTGTTTTATGCGTTGGCCGTGCCGCTCTATGGGCTGTTTGACGGGGCGCTAGTGCCGCTGCGATGGTTCGCGCTGGCGATAGGAGCAGTGGGGGTGGTCGGGGCGTTTGGCACTGCGCGCGCGATCTTCCCTCAGCGTCCTGCGATCGCTGCGCTGGCTGCAGCAATTGTGGCGCTGCTCCCTCAGCATCTCGCCGTGATGGCCTCATTCAACAACGATGCGCTCTCGCAGGCCCTGATCGCGCTGTGCGCTTGGCAGGGGGCACGCCTGCTTGGACGTGATGCTGTCCCGTCTCGGCGCGAGGCGCTCGGGCTGGGTGTGACCGTCGGCCTTGCAGTGATCACGAAGGCGACAGCTTACTTATGTCTGCCGCTGGCGGTGTTGGCATTGTGGGGGACGCGCCGCACATCGTGGTCTCACTGGGGGGCGATGCTCGCGCCTGTGCTGTTGATCGGCCTCCCATGGTGGGCGCGCAACATAGCGCTTTATGGCAACGCGGATTTTCTCGGCTTGCAGGCCCATAACGCCATCGTGGTCGGCCAGCCCACCACAGCGGAGTGGCTGGCCCAATACGGTGTTGGCGGACTGCTCCGACGCCTGCTCCAGACTACGTTTCAATCGTTCTGGGGGCAGTTTGGTTGGATGAGTGTGCCGCTAGAAGAGCGCTGGTACCTGGCGCTGCTCGCGCTCACGCTGACGACCGGCGCGTTGTTCCTTGCTTGGTGGTGGCGTGAGGGGCGCGCCTTGCACCCCGCCCAGCAGCGCGTGCTGCGCTGGCTTTCCGCTCTGGTCGCAATGACCGTACTGGCGTTCGGTTGGTACAACCTCCAGTTTGTGCAACACCAAGGGCGCTATCTCTACCCAGCGTTGATCCCCTTCGCCTTAGCCGCAAGCCTGGGCTGGACGCACAGGCTGGGGTGTTGGGAGCGCCATAGTTGGTGGGTGGCGCTGCTTGCCTTTGGCGCGCTCGACCTCTATCTTCTTTGGGGGGTGATCCTGCCGGCGATGAGCTCAGTTTAAAAAGCATTAAAACGGCAAGTTGAGCGAGCGGGTCAGCGCGTCGCGCAGCAGGTTGAGCGCCGTGATTTGCAGGCCGCTGAGCACCATGCCAGCGGCCATGGGCAACACGAGCGACCGCCAGCTTCGATGCCGCGCGTGGCGTCCCAGCACAACCAAGAGCAGCAGGCCATTGACCACGCTCAGCATCACCAACGCGCCGCCAGCGGAGAGCAAAGCCAGCGGTCCGTAAAGCGCATCAGCACCCCACAGCGTCAGGCCGATCACGATCGGCATCGCGGCGAGCGAGCGCAACAAGTCGCGCCAAGTGGACACTGTTGCCACCTCGTGAGGCTCAGCCCACGTCGCGGCGTTGAACAACGACACAAACCACGTGCTGAGCGCTGAACCCATCCACGCGCCGGTGGTCAAGCGAAGCCAGTTTTGTGGCTTGTAGAGCAGCGGCTCGCCGGTGAGAAGCTGAAGGTAGGAGTTGAAGCCGTCTATCCCCCATGCTGCAAACCCGGCGCCCAGCACCAACGCATAGGGCATGGCCGGGCCGCGGGCAGCGCGGCTCCGTGCAGTGCCCGCCTGCTTCGGCGGGAAGGTGCTGAAGAGCACGACGCCGAGCAGCAAGCTGCCGAACATGCCGGTGTCGCGCGCACAGACGGGAAGCTGCCTGCCCGCGACAAAGTAGGAACGCTGCGGGATGCGATGGCACAGCGCATAGCCCACGCGATCCAGCGGCGCCAGCCACGAGCGTGGCAGCAGCGCCGCCACAATTAAGCTGGTCAGCAGCGCTGTCAGTGGTGCTGCCCGTTTGAAAAGGTCCAGGCGAGTGCTGCTCATTGCCTTGCGCTGGTCGAGAATAGCAAGATCAGCAGTGCTGCAGCAATGGCCCATAACAGCACTCCCTCACGCTCCAGCAGATCGAACCAGTTGCGGAAGGGTTGGCATAGCTGCTTGAGCGCGCCGGCTACGAGCGAGACCACCCACTCAACACTCAACGCTCGCGCCAGCGCTTCCCCTGCGGCGCCTGCGCTGTTCGTGCGCACGCGATGGAGCGCCCAGCCGCCGGCTGTGAGCAACATAATCCCAACAATGTTCAGCGCGGCTGCTGTGACGTCGGCATCTTGTATCGGTCCGTGAGCGAGCCAAAGCGCCAGCGTAGCAAGCCACTGAAGTGCCATAAAGGCTGGCGCAGCAATAGCGCCGAGATGGGCGCGTGCGCTGCTCTGTGCACTCTGGTGAGCGGCGAGCCGCCACAGCGCAGCCAGGTTCACGCCGCCAATGGCGATCATCACCAACATTGTGAGCACTGTGCCAGGGCTGGATAGCGTGGCATCGCCCGGTGCCTGCGCCAAGACAAACGTGGCCAGCGGCGCTCCAAGGGCGCCGACTGCGCTCACACGCCGCAACCAAACCTGGCTGGGTGGCGCGTGCTGCTCGAGCAGCCAAGCGCTGCTCACCAACCACACCGCTGCTGCGCTTGCTGCTGCCCAAGGCCGGCTGCTGAGCGCTGCCAACGCAGCCCATTGGGCGCTGCCGAGCAGCACCTTGCCCTTCGATAGTGCTGGTGTTTGTGTTGCCAACGCGCTAAGGCCGTTGAGGCCGGCGCTTGCTGCCATCGCAACTGCAAACCAAGCCGGCCTTGCCTGCATGGTGCTCAGCAGTGACAACAGACCCAGCCCACCGGCGAGCGCAAGCAGATCGGCGGGTTTTGGGGCGGCCGCTGCTGCATGAACGATGCCCAGGCGCAGCATCGCGCTCAGCATGAACACCTCCGCTGCGGGTGATGCGAGCTGAGCCCGATCGAGCACCAAGCTGCTGCCGGTGTTCGCGTGCACCACGACAAAGGCAAACATCAAAACGAGCGACACACTGTGCAGGATGTATCGCGTGAGGGCGGCGCGGGCATCAGCCGCTTGGCTCAGCGCAGCGAGCAACATCAGCCCATCCAGCCACCCCAACCCTACAAGCAGCGTGAGCAAGTTGTTTGGAGCTACGACCAACGCGAGGGCGGGCAAGCTCAGCCATGCTACCAGTTGCTGGGCAGAGGCGGCCTGAGGAGCGCTCAGCGCCTGCGCAAGCTGGATAGAGGCCCACGCTGCCAGGATCACCAAGCCGGGCAGCGGTAGGTTCAGCGCCAGCGGCACGCCTATGCTGCTCAAAAACGGGCCGCCGAGAAGTGGCACGGTCGCCGACTCGTTCAGCAACAGCATCAGCGCCCAGGTTGCCAGCAGTGCCAGCCCACTGCCGATAGCTGGGAACCAGGCTGCGTGCGCTCGCCAACCTAGGGGGATGCGTGGCGCAAGCGAGACGAGCCGAGTGAAGGCCAAGCCAAGCGGAGCGAAGGTAAGCACCGCGATGACCAGCGCCCAGATTAGCACGCGCGAAAGTGTAACATCCCCGGCTGACCAGCAGCGCCAGACCGGCGCACTAGCGGACGGGCCAGCAGGCAACGCCGAGCGAAGATTTGTGGTTGGTGCTTAGGTGAGTCAGCACCGGGCGGCGACATGCGCGATCACCTGCGCGGCCTCGTCCACTTCCTCGCGCGAGACATAGCAGTGGGTGACCGCTCGAATGCGCCGCGGCGCGACCGGGAGCATCTTGACGCGGTGGGCTGCAGCACGCCGGCAAAACTCGGCAGCATCAAGTGGCAGCTCAGGGCGCAAGTCCACGTACACCATGTTGGTTTGCACGCGCGCCAGGTCCACCTGGAGGCCTTCTACCTGGGCGGTGCGCTCGGCTAGCGCACGGGCGTTGGCGTGATCCTCAGCCAAGCGGTCGGTCATCTGCTCGAGTGCGACAATGCCCGCGGCAGCGATCACGCCGGCCTGGCGCAGGCCGCCGCCGAGCACTTTGCGCCGCCTATGCGCGAGGCGAATGAACTCCCGCGAGCCACACAGCACGCTGCCCATTGGCGCGCTCAGTCCCTTGCTCAGGCAAAAGGTCACGCTATCAGCGCCGCGCGTCAGCGCCTTCACATCCACGCCGAGCGCAGCCGCAGCGTTGAAGATGCGCGCGCCGTCAATGTGCAGCTTGAGGCCGTGCGCGTGTGCAAGTTCGGCCACCTGTTGCGTGTAGGCGGGTGTGAGCGCTGCGCCGAACATGCGGTTGTGGGTGTTCTCCAAGCAGATCAGGCGCGTCTCCGGGTAGTGGGCGTCCTTCGGGCGGATGGCTTGGCGGATGTCGTCCAGGTCGAGTGTGCCGTCAAGGCGGTTGGGGATGCTGCGGGGATGAATGCCGCCGACCACTGCACTGCCGCCGCCCTCGTAGATGTAGACGTGCGACTGATCGCCCACAATCACCTCTTCCCCCCGTCCACTGCAATGCGTCAGCAGTGCAACCAGGTTGCCCATCGTGCCGCTGCACACCAGCAGCGCTGCCTCGAAGCCGAGCCTTTCCGCTGCTAACTCTTGCAGGGCGTTCACCGTCGGATCCTCGCCGAACACATCGTCGCCAACCTCGGCTGATGCCATGGCCTCGCGCATGGCCGGCGTTGGCACGGTGAGCGTGTCGGAGCGCAGATCGATGTAGCCGTTGAGCGCCATGAACACGATTGTAAAGCGCGCATGCACTGCCGGGAGAGTGGGCGCTGCTGGGTCGCTCTGGGGTAAGGCTAACGCTTGCATACAGACCAACGTGAGGCGCGCCGCCGGAAGTGGTGGTGCGCCTCTGTTACACTGTTGCACTAAATCACAGCTATGCCTTCCGTCACGCCAAAACCGATCAGCGGCTTTCCAGAGCTGCTACCTGCTGAACAACTCGTCTTCAACCGCTGCTTGGACATAGTGCGGGAAACTTTCGAGCGCTACGGCTTTGCACCAATCGAGACGCCGGCCATCGAGCGCAAGTCCGTGCTCACCTCAAAGGGCGGCAACGAGAAGGAAATCTACGCACTCTCGCGTTTGGCGGCCGCCCCAGGTGAGCCATCTGACACTGACTACGCGCTGCACTTTGACCTCACTGTGCCGTTCGCGCGCTACGTGGCCCAGCACAAGGACAAGCTGGTGTTCCCATTTCGACGTTACCAGATTCAAAAAGTCTGGCGCGGCGAGCGCAGTCAAGCCGGCCGCTACCGCGAGTTTTACCAATGCGATATTGACGTGATCGGGCGCGGCGCGATCAGCTTGCTGCACGACGCCGAGATGGTCGCCGTTATCAATGATGTGTTCACCCGGCTGGGCATCGGCGACTTTTGTGTGCGCCTGAGCAACCGCCGCATCTTGCAGGGGTTTCTGGACGCGCACGGCCTGCAGCCCGAGCAGAGCTTGCCAACGCTGCATGCGATTGACGATCTGGAGAAAATCGGCGCCGACAAGGTGCGCACCACGCTGATCGAAAAGGCGCACCTGAACGCCGGCTTTGCTGATGCGCTGCTCGCCCTCATTCAGGACCACATGCAACTGCCCACCGACCAGGCGCTGCGCTCACTGGAGGCGCTGGCCGACCGCCTTGGCCACGCCGGCTTGGCGCAAGGAGTGCGCGAACTGGCCGAAGTGGTCCAGGCGGTGCGCGCCTTTGGTGTGCCGAACTCTCGTTTCGTCGTGGACTTGGCCATCGTGCGCGGGCTGGACTATTACACCGGCACAGTCTATGAGACGCGCCTGTTGGCGCACCCGGAGATTGGCAGCATCTGCTCCGGTGGTCGCTACGACGACTTGGCCGGCTACTTCACCAACGAGAAGCTGCCGGGCGTCGGCATCTCCATCGGCTTGACGCGCTTGGTGTTGCGCCTGCTGGAAGTGGGCGTGCTGAAGGCCGGCCCGGCTACGCCGGCGCAAGTGCTGGTGACCACGATGGATGCAGCGCATTGGGCCGACTATCTGCGCATCGCTGCCGAACTGCGCGCGCACGGCATCCCCGCTGAGGTGTATCTGGATAAGGGCCGGCTGTCCGATCAACTGCGCTACGCTGCACGCAAAGGCTTTGCCTTCGCCGTGATCGCTGGCAGCGAGGAGTTCAACGCCGGCCTGGTGAAGCTCAAGCATCTGGCCGATGGCACAGAGCGCGCGCTGCCGGCCTCTGCCTTGGCCGAGAGCTTTGGAAAGTGGGCATGATCCACGCCGTTGCTGTGCTCGATCACCCTAAACTGCCAGACACCGTCCGTGTGGCCGAGGAGATCACCGCCATGTTAGAGGGGCGTGGCGTGCGTGTCTTTCGCGCCAAGACTTGGGACACCCCAGCCCTTCAGGCGATCATGCCGCAGGTGCAGTTGGTGGTGGTGCTCGGCGGCGATGGGAGCACCTTGCGCGCTGCGCGCTTGGCGGCGCCGCACGGCGTGCTGGTGGCCTCGGTGAATATGGGCCGGCTGGGCTTCCTCAGCGAGATGACGCCAATGAATTGGCGCGAGCGTCTACACTGTATCGTGGATGGCCAATACTGGATCGAAGAGCGCTTGATGTTGCGTGCAGTAGCCCAGCGCAAGGGCACAATCCTGAGCGAGCATGATGCGCTCAACGACATTGTGGTAAGCCGTGGCACGTTGGCCCGCATCATCCGCGCGCAGACCTACGTGGACGGCGGCCACCTGGCCACCTATGCCTGCGACGGCTTGATCGTCGCCACGCCCACCGGCAGCACAGCCTACGCCCTAGCTGTGGGCGGCCCTATCCTGCCGCCGACCCTGAAGAACATTCTGCTCGTGCCGATCGCGCCGCACCTGAGCCTGAGCCGCGCGGTGGTGTTGGCGCAGGGAGCGCAGGTCTCCATCCGCGTGCACACCGACCACCGCGCCATCCTCACCGCCGACGGCCAAAACGAACGCGAGCTGCAAGATGGCGACGTGGTCATCGTGCGCGCGGGTGAGCACGGCGCACGCTTCGCTCGTGTGCAGCCTCCTTCCTACTTCTACACCACACTGATGCAGCGCCTGCGCGGCGAAGCATGGCGAGACGAGCAGCCCTGACCGTGCCAAGACGCTGCCTCCCATAACTTGTTCGGCCTCTTGGCTTTTCTCACGGCTGGGGACATCGCTGTGATATGATTGATTAGCCAGCAAATTAATAGCTCCTTAAACAATTTATTTAGGATGCCCCTAGTGTCATGAAGCAGATTCAGCTCACTATTGTTGCAACATCGCTCGTACTAGTTGAGGTTCTCCTGGTTGGGGCACAGCGGGCGAGTGCCTTGCCGACCGCCGACTTGGTGGTGTATGGCGATAGCCTGGCGTCGGGGTGGAGCAACTGGTCGTGGAACACCACGGTCAATTTCAACAACAACACCCCAGTCTTCGGCGGCAGCAAGTCAATTGCCGCGACGTTGAATCAGCCCTGGGCAGGTCTGTCGCTTAGAACGGATACGCCGGTGCTGCCCACGCAGCACTACACACTCACCCTTCGCGTGCATGGCGGCACGGGATCGCCCAAACAGCTTCGCTTGTTCGTGCGAGAGACTGACACAGGCGCACAAATTGGCCAGTATGACTTCACAGCGCCAGTGGGCACATGGATGACCATCACGCGCACTTTCGCGGATTTCGGCAATCCTGCGCAGGTGGCGCGCATTGACATCATGGATCGCAGCGGCTCCGCACAGGGGGCCTTTTACGTGGACGAGATCCGCTGGCTGGCTAATCCAGCATCTCTAAGCGGACTGGCCATGACAGTCACCATCCAGGCGAGCAACGTGCTCACCCCGTTCTTGCCGGACATGCTTGGCAGCAACTTGCCGGCCTGGCTTGGCCCTAGCAAGTTCAGCAATGCAACCTTCCGCGCGCGGACGGTGGCCTCTGGGCTGAAGCTGTTGCGCCTGCCCGGCGGGAGCTGGAGCAACAGCTACGGCTGGCTGAGCTGCGAGATGGGCAGCAATCAACCCGGCGTCGAGCCTTGCGGCTCGGGATGGGCGTCGTGGGCGTCTAGGCCAACCGACTTCATCAACTTCTTGAAGGCAACCGGCATGCGCGGCATGTGGGTGGTCAACCCAAACGGCACGTCTAAAGAAGCCGCTGCGTTGGTGGCCTTCATGAACGGCAGCGTCAACGACAACCGCGTCATCGGCGTGGACATCCGCGGCACGAACTGGTACACCGTGGGGCGCTGGGCAGCGCTACGCGTGGCCGGCGGCAACCCGGACCCGGTCGGCATCAAGCGGTGGGAGTTTGGCAACGAGGTGTATGCCAGCAAGTCCAGCACTGCCTCGTCTAGCAGCAGCGGCCTGTGCGTCAGTTGGGCCTGGGAGGACACCTGGACGTGCGACGGCTACGAGTATGTCAACGGCGTGGGCAGTGGGTCAAGTCGCCGAGAGGGCTACCTGGAGTTCCGCCAGGAGATGCAGTTTGTAGATCCTACGATTACGCTGGCGGCGGTGGGGACGGAATACCCCGGCGCCCCCTCGGATGTCGGCGGCGGCACCTATTCCGGCTGGGGCAGCCGCGTGATCTCGGCGGCGGGGGCACAGTTGGATATGTACACCATCCACCCTTATCCCTACTTTAACCTCCCTCCGCTGATGTCCCAGGTTTTGGCCAATCCCCAAGCATATTGGCCTGGCATCATGAACGGCGTGCGCAACGCCTTCAACATCTACGGTGGAGGGCGACAGGCGCCGGTTGCGGTTACCGAATTTAATCTGGTCGGCCTGTCGAGCCAGGACACAGGCCAATGGATGACGCGCGCGGTCAACGCGCTCTTCCTCGCTGATTCCCTCGGCCAAGCGACGCAGCAGGGAGTTGTGCTGTTTACCCAGTGGGACCTGGCCAACGGCCGGGACAGCAACGGCACGGAATACGGCCTGATGCACGAGGACAACGGATTCTTCCGCGCCCCGCAATACTACGTGTATCCCCTCTGGTCGCGCTTCGGCACACACATGGTCGCGGTGACCTCCACGGCTGACCCAGCGTCTCAGGTCAGCGTGTATGCCGGTCGGGTGAATTCCTACACTGTCTCGTTGCTGGCGGTGAACAAGCTGGCGACGCCGGTCACGACAACCATCCAGACGCCGGGATTCGGCCCGCTGACGGGGGGAACGAAGTGGCAGATAGTGGCCACCGACCTGAGCACACAAACCGTGACCTACAACGGCGTGCTCAACCCTGCCGACGACTTGTCAAACGCGCCGCCGACGACGCTGAGCGTGTCCGGGTATTCCACCGCGCAAGTGTTGCCGCCCTACTCGGTGACGCTGTTTCATCTCTCAAGTTTGGCGCCGCGGGCTTGGATACCACTGGCGCGCAGGCCGTAATCGCGGTTGGGCCTGGGCAACCCAGGCGCTCCTGTCTGCGCTGTGAGGGACCAGTTGAGGCACCCGCAAGCTCCGCACGCGCGGCGTTGTTGGTTGATTCGCACTACAATATGGGATTGGAACAGCGCTTTGCACAGGTGAGCGCCTTGTCATGACCGAAGAAGAGAAAGGAGAACAGTTCGCTATGAAACAACCTCTCTACATCCCCACCTTGGCAACTGCTGTAGCGATCCTGCTCGCAGCATGTGCTGCTCCTGCCCAACCTGTCCAACAAGCAGCGCCGGCGCAACAAAAGCCGAAGATCAAGGTCGGTCTGGTGACCGATGTCGGCTCACTCGATGACCGCAGCTTTAACGCGAGCGCATGGGAAGGGGTGCAGCGCGCTGTGCGCGATTTCGGCGTGGAGGCAAAGGCCATTGAGTCCAAGCAGCCCACAGATTACATCAAGAACATCCAAACCTTTGTCAACGAAGGCTACGACTTGATCATCACTGTGGGCTTTTTGATGGGCGACGACACTCGCAAGGCTGCGGAGATGTATCCCAACCAGAAGTTCGCCATTGTGGATGTGGGCTACTTCGATGAGAACGCGCCCAAGAATGTGATGGGGTTGCTGTTCGCCGAGGATCAATCCGGCTTTCTCGCCGGCGTGGTGGCGGGCATGATGACCAAGAGCAACGTGGTCGGCGGTGTGTATGGCTTGGCGATCCCGCCGGTGTGTCGCTTCCGCAAGGGCTACGAGGCCGGCGTCCGGTTCGTCAACTCGAACGCGCGCATCCTTGGCGTGTATCAAGGCCCATCGGACGGCACGCCGTTCAACAACCCGCAGTGGGGCGCTGCACGCGCGCGCGATCAAATGAACGAAGGCGCCGATGTGATCTTCAGCGCTGGCGGCACCACTGGCAACGGCGGCCTGGAGGAGATCGCTAAGACACAAGGTGTGCTTGGCATCGGCGTGGACCAGGACCAGTACTTCACGCTCTCCGACAACGTGAAGAAGATTTTGCTCACCAGCGCGATGAAGCGCGTGGACCAGTCCACTTACCTGGCGGTGAAAAGTGTGGTGGAGGGGGACTTCAAAGGCGGCAACCGCGTTTTCGACATCACCAACGATGGCATCGGCCTCGCACCCTTCCATGACCTGGACAGCCAAGTGTCGAACGACGTGCGCAACAAGGTGCAGGAAGTGATCGAGGGCCTGAAGAACGGCAGCATCAAGACTGGCCTTGAGGGTGTGGCCGATCCCTGCGCCAACTGATGTCGCTGGCGGCGCGCCTCACGTTGACCAGCGACGTGCTGTAAGCTTCAGGGGTGTAGCAGTTGGTGCTGCACCCTTTTTATCATTCCGTGGCGCAGGTGGGCTTTTCAAGATAGAGCAACCCCCGATCGCTCGATATGACGAGACCTGACGTTGTGCTCGAAATGCGCGGCATCACCAAGCGCTTTCCAGGCGTGTTGGCCAACGACCACATCAACCTGGATTTGCGCAAGGGTGAGGTCCACGCGCTGCTCGGCGAGAACGGCGCCGGCAAGTCAACGCTGATGAACATCCTCTATGGCTTGTATCAACCCGATGCCGGCGAAATCTGGCTGGACGGACGGCGTGTGACGATCCACAGCCCGCGGGATGCGATCGCGCTAGGGATTGGCATGGTGCATCAACATTTCATGCTAGTTCCCACGCTTACAGTGACCGAAAACATCATCTTGGGCCTGGAGACACGGCGCGGCTTGCTGCTTGACGAGGCGACGCCCCAACAGCGCATTCGCCAAATCTCCCGCGACTTCGGTCTTGAGATTGACCCTGAGGCCTACGTGAAGGACTTGCCGGTGGGCGTTCAGCAGCGCGTGGAGATCGTCAAAGCGCTCTACCGCAACGCGCGTGTGCTCGTGCTGGATGAGCCGACCGCAGTGCTCACGCCGCTGGAGGTGGAAAGCCTGTTCAGCACGCTGCGCGCGCTGGTCAAACGGGGGGTCTCGGTGATTTTCATCTCGCACAAGCTGAAGGAGGTCAAAGCTATCGCCGATCGCATCACCGTGCTGCGGCAGGGGCGCGTGGTCGGCTCGACCACGCCGGCTGAGGCGGGCGAAGCGCAGCTAGCCTCGATGATGGTGGGGCGGCCGGTCATTCTGAAAGTGGACAAGTCGCCGGCGCAGCCGGGGCCGGTGGTGCTCTCGGTGCGTGACGTGAAGGCGATGAGCGATCGGCGTGCGATGGCGCTGCAGGGCGTGTCGTTTGACGTGCGCGCGGGCGAGATCGTCGGCATTGCTGGCGTGGAGGGCAACGGCCAAACCGAGCTGGTGGAGGTCATCACCGGCCTGCGCCAGCCGCTTGCTGGCCAGGTGCTGTTGTGCGGCCAGCCGCTGCCGGCTTGGTCGCCGCGCGCTGCCATCGATCGTGGCATGTCGCACATCCCCGAGGATCGCTACAAATACGGCATCGTGGCGGCGTACTCGCTCGCCATCAACCTGGTGCTGTCGGTTTTTCATCGCCCACCGTTCAGCCGCAACGGCTTGTTGCAGCGTCGCGCGATTTTGTCCAACGCCGAACGGCTGGTCGAGGAGTTTGACATTCGCGCGCCACACGCTGAGGTGCCGATCGGCAAGCTGTCCGGCGGCAACCAGCAGAAGGCAGTGGTGGCACGCGAATTTTCGCGGCCGATGAAGCTGCTGGTTGCAGCGCAGCCGACGCGCGGCGTGGATGTTGGCTCCATCGAGTTCATCCACAAGCGCATCGTGCAAGCGCGCGATGCCGGCGCGGCGGTGCTGTTGGTCTCCGCTGAGCTGGATGAGATCATGGCCCTGAGCGACCGCATCCTGGTGATGTTCGGTGGCCGCATTGTCGGCGAGCGCGACGGACGCACGGCGCGCCGTGAGGACATCGGTTTGCTTATGATGGGGAAGGTATGAGCAGCGTGACGGCGCAGGGGCAAAGCCGGTCGGCGGCTCCGTTCTCGTGGCAGCGCGTGTGGTCCGGCGTGTGGCCGGCGGTTGCCTCGGTGGTGTTGGCGCTGGTGATCGCCGGCGCGGTGATTACGATCACCGGCGCTGATCCCGTCGCGGCCTATCGCGCGCTGGTGGAGGGCGCATTGCTGCGCGAGGGCACTGCGACGCGACCCACTGCGTTCCTGGAGACGCTGGTCTCTGCCACACCGTATTTGGTGCTGGCGCTGGGCATCTCGTTGGGCTTTGCCGCCGGCTTGTTCAACATCGGCGCAGAAGGCCAACTTTACATGGGCGCCTTGGCCAGCGTGGTTGTCGGCTTTGCTCTCAGCGGCTTGCCGTGGATTGTCCACTTGCCGTTGGCGTTGGTAGCAGGCGTGCTGGCCGGTGCGCTATGGGCCGGCATTGCGGGCTGGCTGAAGGCTGCGCGCGGCGCGCCAGAAGTGGTGGTGACCATCATGCTGAACTACATCGCCTACGCCGTGGTCAACTACATGGTCAACGGCCCGATCCGACACACCGGCACAGCGCCGCGCACGCCAGACATTCAGGCCAGCGCGGTATTGCCGACGCTGCTGCCGGCGCCGGAGCGCATCCACTGGGGCTTTGTGTTGGCCATCGCCTGCGCAGTGGGATACTACTTCTTGCTCTACCGCTCAGCGCTGGGGCTGCGCATTCGCTTGGTGGGCGCAAACCGCGAGGCCGCGCGCTATGCTGGGATCAACGTGAACAGCACCTATCTGATCACCATGGTGATCAGTGGCGGACTTTGTGGAATGGCTGGGGCGATTGAAGTGTTAGCGCTATATCGTTACCTGCCCACCGAGTTCACCACCGGCTACGGCTTCGAGAGCATCGCTGTGGCCCTGCTCGGCCAAGGCCACCCAGTGGGGGTGGCGTTGGCGGCGCTGCTGTTCGGCGCCCTGGCCAACGGCGCCGGCTACATGCAGTTTAGCTCGGGCGTGTCGAACTACATCATCGCTGTGATGCAGGCATTCATCATCGTGTTTGTCGCCGCGCCTGGCATTGTGCGTGACTTGTTCCGTTGGGCGCGCCCCAAGCGCGCTGAGGTAGAGGTGGAGTGAGGAATGGACCTCGTTGATGTGCTGCTACGCATAGACTATGTCTTCTTGCTGGCGGCGGCGTTGCGCGCGGCCACGCCCATCGCCTTCGCCGCGCTGGGCGGCATCTTCTCCGAACGCGCCGGCGTGATCAACATCGGCCTAGAGGGCATGATGCTCATCAGCGCTTACGTGTGCTATCGTGTGGCAGTCTTGGCAGCCTCGCCAGCGGTGGGGCTGGTGGCTGGTATGGCCGCGGCAATGGTGCTGGCCGGCTTGCATGGCTTGTTCTCCATCCGTTACCAAACCAACCAAGTGGTGAGCGGGACAGTGGTGAATATTTTTGCCGCGGGCATCACCGGCTTTTTGTTTCGCGCTCTCGGCGCGCAGGAGTCGGCGCCGTATTTGCCGAACATCTCCCACCCCCTGCTGAAGTCCATCCCCGTGATCGGCACGTTGCTGTTTGACCAGCCGCTGCTGATGTGGGTGATGTTGATAGTGGTCGTGGTGGCCACGGTGGTGCTGTTCCGCACACCTTGGGGTTTGCGCACCAGAGCGGTTGGCGAGCTGCCGCGTGCTGCCGACACCGCCGGCATCCCCGTGAACCGCATGCGCTACCTGAACGTGTTGATCAGCGGCGCCTTAGCAGGGCTGGGCGGCGCGTTCTTCACCTTGCACACCGTCTCCACCTTCACGCCGCTGATGACCAGCGGCCAAGGCTTCATCGGTTTGGCCGCGATGATCTTCGGCAA
Organism: uncultured Anaerolineae bacterium; assembly: GCA_938028725.1. Classification (GTDB taxonomy): domain Bacteria; phylum Chloroflexota; class Anaerolineae; order J036; family Brachytrichaceae; genus CALIMH01. The sequence goes on from CALIMH010000002.1 coordinate 55,967, forward strand.
TTGGACGCCCATTCCGGCCTTCCTGGCCACCCTGCTGTTCACTTTGCCGCAGGCGCTGGCCGGGCAACTTCAGATGTTCGGTGTGCCTCTGCCGTATCAGTTGCTCTCCACTTTGCCCTACTTGCTCACCATCATCACGCTGGCCGGTGTGGTGCGACGCAGCACGCCGCCAGCCGCGCTCGGCACGCCCTACGTTAAGTGATCAACGGCGATGCGCGTGGCGTTGATCAGCATGCACACCTCGCCGCTGGCCGTGCTCGGCGGCAAGGACACCGGCGGGATGAACGTCTTCGTTCGCGAGATCGCCCGCGAACTGGGCCGGCGCAACATCGCTGCCGACGTCTTCACCCGTAGCCAGGGCGATTGGTCGCTGCGCCTGGACCCACGTCTCGGCCCCCACGTGCGCGTGGTACACGTGACTGCTGGCCCAGATGCGCCGCTGCCTAAAGCTGCGCTCCACGCCTACGTGCCAGAGTTTGTCCGTTGGACCTGTCGGTTTGCCGAAGAGCAAGGGCTGCGCTACGACGTGATCCACGCACACTACTGGCTTTCCGGTTTGGTGGGAGAGGCGCTGCGCGCGTGCTGGGGAGTGCCGTTGGTGATGACTTTTCACACACTGGCCGCGCTGAAAAACATGGTGGCTGACCAAGACCAGGATATGGAGAGCGAGCTGCGCTTACGCAGCGAATGTCACCTCTGCGAGGCCGCCACCCTGATCACGGCCAGCACGCAGGTGGAGAAAACGCAACTCGTGCGTTTCTACGGCGCCGGCTCCTCGCGCATCCGCATCCTGCATCCGGGTGTGGACCTGGCGCGCTTCCATCCCATCGAACAGGGCTACGCCAAGTCGGTGATCGGCGTGCGCCCTGACCAGCGCGTCATCCTCTTCACCGGCCGCATCGAGCGCCTGAAAGGTGTGGACACCCTGCTGCGCGCGGTGGCTTTGCTGCGCCAGCAGCGCCCTGATTGGGACTGGGCGCGCGTCGTCGTGCTGATCATCGGCGGCGACCCCACCGAGCGAGGCCGTGCAGAGAACCGCGAAATGCGCCGCCTGCACGAGCTGCGCGAGGCGCTGCGCTTGAAGGAGCAGGTGTGCTTCCTTGGCGCCCGCGATCAAGATGCGCTGCCGTATTACTACGCCGCTGCGGAGATGTTGGTCATGCCCTCGCACTACGAGTCGTTCGGCATGGTCGCCCTAGAGGCGATGGCCTGCGGCACGCCGGTGGTCGCGTCCGACGTGGGCAGCTTGAGCGTGCTGGTGCAGCACAACAAAACCGGCTTGCGCGTCAAGGTGAACGACCCCGCTGAGCTCGCCGAGGCGATCGCGCTGTTGATGGATGACCCGGCGCGGCGCCGGCGCATGGGCCGTCGCGCTGCTTGCTTTGCGGAGAGCTATTCCTGGCAAGTGGTGTGTGATCGTCTGTTAGAAGTCTATGACGAGGCGCGCCGACGCCATGCCCAGCCCCAATAAGCGCTAGGCCAAGCCCAGCCAGCGCGCTACTGCCGCTGCTCGTGAGCTGAGGCTGGCCAGTGGGCTGGCATACTGGGGCACGAGCTCTGCATCGCGCAGCGCAGCCACGAAGTCAGCCGCCGAGTCGTAGGGACGAACGCGCGTGCGGCTGATGCCCAGTTCTGGCAAGCTGTGCGCGTCGCTGCAGCAAATGCGCGGCAAACCCAGCTCGCGCGCCAGCGCGTCAGCATCTGCGTTTTGCTGTGGCTCGCGGATGCGCGCGTTGAACGCCTCCACGAAGTCGAACTGATCGGCAAAGCGGATCAGGTTGGCGTAGCCAATGCCCTTGCGGCGCGTGTCAAGTGGATGGGACGGCCCGCAGATGCCGCCCTGGGCGTGCACCCGCGCAATCGCTTCTTCCAATGGCAGATTGGGCGGGATCAACTCGTGGATGAAGTAGCAGAGCAGCTCACCTTCCTGCGTCATGGCCTCCTCGCCAACGATGATGAGGTCAGGCGCCATCTCGTAGGCGCGCAACGCGCCTTCGATCTCGCTATGGTCGGTGATCGCCAGGCGCTTCAGCCCGATCGCACGCGCATGTTCGATGAGGTCGGGCAACTTCACCAGGCTGTCAGGGGAATAGCAGGTGTGGCAGTGCAGCTCAACGTCCAGTAGCTCTGTGGACATAGACGAGCAGCAATTGTAGGCAGCTTGCCACGCCTCCTGATGCGTGTGCGCATCATTTCTCAGCTTCGGCGTGTCCCTGTTCGCCGCGCTTCGCTCGTCTCACGCTTTGCCGCGGGTAAGATACGTGATATGGGCTTTGACGTCGAGCTTGGCTTGGAGTGGTATCGCCAAATGGTGCTGATCCGTCAGTTTGAGCTGCGCGCGATCGAGGAGCGCAAAAAGGGCTTGATCCCCGGCTTCATCCACCCCTACATCGGCCAGGAAGCGTGCGCCGTGGGCGCTTGTGCGGCGCTCGCACCCGACGACGTGATCACCAGCACGCACCGCGGCCATGGCCACCTGATCGCTAAAGGCGGCGATGTGCGCCGCATGATGGCGGAGCTGGCCGGGCGCCAGACCGGCTACTGTGGCGGAAAGGGCGGCAGCCTGCACATGACCGACTTCGAGCTGGGCATTCTCGGTGCCAATGGGATTGTCGCTGGCGGCATCCCTATGGCGGTTGGCGCGGCGCTCGCCTTCCAACTGCGCGGCGATCGCTCCTCGCAGGGCGGGCTGCGTGTGGCGTTGGCCTTCTTCGGCGATGGCGCCACCAACCAGGGAGCCTTTCACGAGGCGCTCAACTTGGCCGGCCTGTGGCGGCTGCCGGTTGTTTTCTTCTGCGAGAACAACCTTTACGGCGAGGGCACGCCGCAGCACAAACAAGCTCCTATCACTCGCCTCAGCCAGCGCGCTGCAAGCTATGCCATGCCGGGCGTCACGGTGGATGGCAATGATGTAGAGGCGGTCTATCAGGCCACCTGCCAAGCTGTGCAACGTGCCCGCGCTGGCGATGGCCCAACGTTCATCGAAGGCCTCACCTATCGCTACCGCGGCCACTACGAAGGCGACCCCCAAGTGTACCGCAGCCGCGACGAGGTGGCACAGTGGGAAGCGCGCGACCCGATCCCGCGCTGGCGGCAGGCGTTGTTGGCGCAGGGCGTCCTGCCTGCCACGCTGGACGACGTGGAGCGCCACGTCGCCGCATTGTTGGAGGAGGCCGTGGCGTTGGCTCGCTCCTCGCCGCCGCCTCGGCCGGAAGATGCGCTGGAGGGCGTTTACGGCGACACGCACGACGGCCGCGTCTTTTGAACGTGTCGAGGCTGTTTGGCGCCCAAGCGGTGGCGGGCATGCGAAAGGTGGCGGTGGCCGCGCAGTTGTTCACAATTTCCCGTATTCCTCCACAGCTTCCGCCCCGTTTATCCACACACACTAGCCTGGAGTCGAGCGCATCGAGCTGAGTAGCTGCCCGCCCAGCAGGGCATAGGGATATGGGTGGGAGGTCCAGAAGTGGCTGGGCGTATATCTGGGCTTGGACCATCATGAGCGGCCGGGCATCGCTTGTGGATGAGCTGTGAATAATCACCAGTCGCGTGTGACAAGTCAACTTTTCAAAGTGAGGCGCGTGTTTCGGCCGGTGGTCGTGCTGTGGGTGGTGGTGCTGACCCTGCTCCGATGCGACGTGCCGCCCTACGCCGATCGCGCGGTGTATCTCGATCGCCTGATCGCCGGCAAGCAGTTTGATCTGCTTGGCTGGTGGCTGAGGACGGTGTGGGACAAGTGGATGTACAGCCTAGCAAGCCCGCACCTCCTGCTGAACGAGAGCGAGCAGGTGGCACTGGTGCGCCGTTACTTCCAAGCGCTCAGCGAGTATCAGCACCTGGAGGGGCGCATCCGCAACTTGTATGCTGCTCCGAACGTCACCGATCCCTACTCAGCTAGCGCTGCGCTGCGTGCCCAACGCGACGCCACGCGCAATTGGCTCTCGCAGCACCAATCAGCGGTGGAGGCTATCCTCGAGCAGCAGGTGGCCGCTGTGCTGCGCGAGGAAGGGATGGACATCGGTGGCGAGATTTACCCGCCGGTGCGCTTTCGCTTCAGCCCCCTGCCGCACCTGCTGGTGATCTCGCGCCGCGACCGCATCGAGCGCATAGACTCGCGCGAGCTATCGCCCGGCTTGCCGGTGGACGTGCAGGACCAACTGGAGCGCACCGTTGACCAGCGCTTCAACGTCTCGTCGCTGGTGACCAACATCGGTGGGTTGGGGGCTTACCCCACCATGTTGGTGGAGACCCCAGTGATGGAATGGGTGATCGGCACGGTGGCCCATGAGTGGACGCACAACTACTTGTTGGCCGTGCTCAGCCCTGTGGCGCTGCGCTACTACGCCGACCCCGCCATGCGCACCATCAACGAGACCACAGCCGTCATTGTCGAGCGCGAGGTGGGGCCGCGTGTGATCGCGCGCTTCTATCGCCCCTCAGCGGCGGCGCTGTTTTCCGATGTGCGCGCCAGCCGCTCAGCTGCCTCGTTCGACTTCCGGTCGGAGATGCGCGCCACCCGTCTGCGTGTGGACGCGCTGCTGGCCGAGGGCCGCGTCGAGGAGGCCGAGGCCTACATGGAGGAACGTCGCAAGCTGTTTGTCGCCAACGGTTACCCTATCCGCAAGCTCAATCAGGCTTGGTTTGCCTTTCACGGCGCCTACAACGCCGACCCGGACGGCTCGCCAGCAGCCGGGGCTGACCCGATTGGCCCCGCGGTGCAAGCACTACGCCAGCGCAGCGCCTCGCTCGGCAACTTTCTGCGGCAGGTGGCCTCGTTGCGCGACAAGGAGGACCTCTTCAGCCGCGTGCGCTAGGACTCTGGCTTTCGGGGTGATGATGATGCGCGTCGAGCGATAGGCTGGCGTAGGTCGTGCGCTTTTACTTTGGCTGGTCGTGCTCAGCCCTGGTCAGCTCAGGGGCACCGAGCGCTTCGCGCATCTTGCGCTGGATGGACGCCGGCAAATCCTTCCATCGCCCAGCACCACGCAGGTAGTCCTTCAGCTCGTCGGCGGCCAAAATTGGGACCGGCGAGGGCTCTACATCCAGCACCACGCGAGGGTGGGTGAACACGATGATGCCGCGCACGGGGATGGTCAGATCGGGCAGCCTCTGCTTCAGCCACTTGTTGACTTTGGCGATCTCGGCGTTTAGCTCCACGAGTGGGTCGCCGAGCGCTTCTTCGCGGCCCAGCCACATGCGCAGCAAGCTCTCTCGTCGCTGCCACTTGCCATTGGCGAAGCGCACCTTGCCTTCTTGATTACGGGTGACAAACACCGTCACGCCGCCTGGCTCGATCAGCATGTAGGGCGTGGGCGGCTGGAAGATCAGCAGGGCGTATTTGCGATCAAGCCCTTTCAGGCTTTCGCGCAGCAGCACGTCGGGACGGCTTGGCGACAGGTAGCGGTTGCCGAAGTAGAAACCCACGCGTGAGATAGCAAACCCACTGAACAGGATCAGCGTGTAAAGCAGAAAGAACAAACCGCTGCGCTCCGGTGTGAGCAGGCCGAGCTGTGGCCCGAACAGGGTGAGCAACAAGCCGCCGAACAAAATCCCCACCGACCCAAACAGGGCGATGCGGCTGAGGGTGGCCATGCGCTTGAGCTTTCTCTCATCAAGCACCACTTTCATGGTTTGCCTCATCAAACCACTTTGCCAAGCGCAAGCGTGGCGTTCTGGCCGCCCAATCCAAACGAGTTGGAAATGGCATACACCACTTCGCGTTGCCTGGCCACGTTCGGCACATAGTCCAGATCACATTCTGGGTCTGGCGTGTGCAGGTTGATGGTGGGCGGGATGATGCCATAGCGGATCGTCAGTGCGGTGCTGAGCGCCTCAATGGCCCCGGCAGCGCCCATCGCGTGGCCCACCATGGATTTGGTGCTGGTGACGGGGATGGCGTAGGCGCGCTCACCAAACACCTGCTTGATCGCCATGGTCTCCAACACGTCGTTGGTGGGCGTGGCGGAGCCGTGAGCGTTGATGTAGTCGATCTGGTCTGGGGTGAGGCCAGCATCTTGCAGCGCCCACTGCATGGCGCGGATCGCGCCGCTGCCGGTTGGGTCTGGGATGGCGATGTGGTGAGCGTCGGACGACACGCCAAGGCCAAGCACCTCGGCGTAGATTTCGGCGCCGCGTGCTTTGGCAAGCTCGTAGTCCTCCAGGATCATCACGACGCAGCCCTCGCTATAGACGAAGCCATCGCGTGTTGCGTCGAAGGGGCGTTGCGCCTTTTCGGGTTCTTCATTGTGCGTGCTGAGCACCCGCATGGCTGTGAAGGCGACGATGGCCGGCTCGATCACCGTTGCTTCCACACCGCCGGCAAAGGCAGCATCCATCTTGCCATGGCGGATCATCTCTGCCGCCTCGCCGATCGCTTGCGTGCCCGAGGCGCAGGCTGCCACCACGGTGCTGAGCAGGCCTTTAGCGCCGAAGCGTGTGCTGATGTGATGGCCAGGCGCGTTGGGCAACGCAGCCGGCAGTGCGAAGGGGTTGGCGCGTCGCCAACCCAGCCGCCGGTATTCCTGTGTGCCATTGTCGGACATTTCGTAGCCGCCGAGCGCTGTGCCCATCACGACGCCAGTGCGGTCTGGCGCTACATCCTTGCCGATGCGCAGGCCGGAGCGCTCCAGCGCCTCTTGGGCGGCGGCGATGGCAAATTGCGAGCAGCGCGCCATGCGACGCGCCTCTTTAGGCTCGACGTAGCGTGTGGGGTCAAAGCCTTTCACTTCGCCAGCGATGCGCACCGGCAGATGTCTGGCGTCGAACGCCGTGATGGGCCCGATGCCGCTGCGTCCCAAGATCAGGTTGTTCCACGTGTCCATGGTGTTGAGGCCCAGCACGGTGATGGCGCCGATGCCGGTGATCACCACCCGCCGGCGGTTGTTTCCGCTGGCCACATACACGTGCGGCATACCGCGCGCGCGGCGGCGGCGCATTTTATGTGAGGCGAAGCTGACCAGCCTTTTAAGCCCGCCTTTCAGACCGGCAAATCGTTTCACGCTTGCCATGGCTCATCCTCTGGTGGTGTGGTCCAGCTCCAGCGCTGATCGGGGCATAGCCTGCAGGCCTTGCTCGATCGCGTCCAGCACGCCGCGCTCCACGGCTTCGGCCGCGCGTCGAATGGCGGACTTGATCGCCCGCGCCTTGCTGCGCCCGTGCCCTACGATTACCACACCGTCCACGCCGAGCAGCACGGCGCCACCCACTTCCTCGTAGTCCAGCTTTTGGCGCAAGGTTTGCTTGATCGCGTCCTTGGCCAGCAGCGCGCCCAGCTTGGCCGGGATGCTCGAGGTGAAGGCTGTGCGCAAGGCATCCTCCAGAAAGCTCTTCATGCCCTCGGCAAACTTGAGCAAAACGTTGCCGACAAAACCGTCGGCCACGAAAACATCTGCAGCACCGGCAGGCAGATCGTAGCCTTGTACGTTGCCGACGAAGTTGATCGGCGCGCGTTTGAGGAGCTGGTGCGCTTCCTGAACAGCTTGGTTGCCCTTGGTCTCTTCTTCGCCGTTGGATAGCAGCGCCACGCGTGGGTTGCGGATGTGCATCACGCGCTCGGCGTAAATGCTGCCCATCAGCGCGAATTGGGCCAGCCACTCAGGCCGACAGTCAGTGTTTGCCCCCAAGTCACAGAGCAACACCGGCCCTTTGATCGTTGGAAACGCGGTTGCCAGGCAAGCACGGTGAATGCCCTTGAGACGACCCAGATACAACAGAGACGCCGCTAACGCGCCGCCTGTGTTGCCCATGGTCACAAAAGCGTCGGCGTCGCCGTTGCGCACCATCTGCACGCCGATCACCATCGAGCTGTGTTTGCGCGCTTTCACCGCCTGCGATGGGTGTTCGTGCATTTCGATCACCTCGCTGGCGTGGACGATGGGGAGTTGGAGGCCGGCGGTGTTGAATTGGTTGAGCAAGGGGCGGAGCAGCTCCTGTTGGCCGACCAGCGCGATCTCGTATCCGAACTCACGAGCTGCCTGAACAGCTGCCTCTACGTTGGGAGCGGCACCAAAGTCGCCGCCCATAGCGTCAAGCGCGATCCTCATAGCTGTCCACAGTGTTGATGGGCACTAGTTTCTGCAAAACGGGATGGTTGGGTCTTGTGGTGGCTGGATGGCCCGGTCGGCCAGCTCGCTCAAGCGCACTTCGCGGTCCACCATCGTGTGAACCGCATCGAAGAGTTGCTGGGTGGTTGACTGCGACAACAGCCGCTGCTTAGTCTTCAGCGAGGCGGGCAGCAGGATGGCTGCAACTATCGCCAGTGCGAGCGGCTCATCTGGCAGCGGGCCAATGTCAAGCTGTAGCGCAGTTTGCTCACCAAGTATCTCCACCAGGCGCTGCAGGCGTTCTTGTAGCGCGCGCACCTGCCTCGGCGGAACCTGCGGAGATTCGGCAAAAGGGTAGTCGGAGACCTCGCCGATTAAGTAGCCATGCGGGCTTGTGCGATAGCGATGTAACAAAAAACGCTGCTGGCCAAAGGTGAGGATGTTCATCCGCCCATCTTGCAGCCTCTCGACTTCTGAGATATGGGCGGTTGTGCCGACAGCCTGCCCTGCTCTGTTCAGTGTGAAGGTCAGCAGCACGCCAAACGGTGAGGAAGTGTCGATGCAGCGCTGAATCATCACCCGGTAGCGCGGCTCGAAGATGTGCAGCGGCAATAACTGGCCGGGGAACAGCACCACGTCAAGAGGAAAAAGGGGGAGCTCGTAAACCTGCCTGCTCATGACGTCTCCCTCACTCGCTTGGCGAAGTGGGATTATAGCCGTTGCCTCCATTCCAGAGGGACGACTTGCGGCTATTCAGGTTTGGTTGGCGGCTCGTCTGCTGGGTGTGGGGAGGTCTCTTGGGCGGGTGGGTTTTGGGCGCGCGCTCGAAGCGCCTCGTTGAGCTTGTGTAGGGTGTCCGCCAGCCCGAGTTCGATCTCGCGCACGATCTGCGGGCCATGAGCGGTTCGCCACACTTCGTTAATAGTGTTGACGACGCGATCGCGCCTGGCTTGAAGCTGCTCGGTGGCTTGCGTGATGGTGCGGTTGACGTTTTCGAGCACGCTGACCAGCTCCCGCTCTAGGCTTTTGCGCTCCTCACAGTCCCACATCGTTCGCAACAAAGTGGCGATGTTCTCGCCGAGTTGCCGGATCTCGCGCTCCAACGGCGAGTTGGAGTTGCTACTGTTCTGCTCAGTTGACATGGCTGCTCAACCTCCTTCAGTGCGGGCAGGGTAATCTGCGCTCAGCTTGGCGCGCAGCCACCGGGCCACCTGCCTCATCTCTTGCTCGAACAGGATCACGCTCAAGTGTGTAGCCTGTCGCACCCACATCAGCGCCTTGTCGGATAAGGCGCTGTCGTAGAGCTGCTGCGCATGGCTAGGTGGCACGGCGACGTCGCGCGTGCCATGCACGAACAGCTTGGGACGGGCGCCGATTGCGCGCACGGCGTGGAGCGGCTCGAAACCTGCCACTAGATCATACAAGCTCTCGCCAAACCAAGCGCCCTTGACGCTGCGCCATTCTGCCCATAAGGCGGGCAACGCAAAATGCCGCAGCAAGGCCAGGTTGCGCGGCAGGCCTAGCTGCAACACCTCGCGGGCGATCAGCTTGCGCGTGATCGGCTGAAGATGAACCGGCGTGCTCACGCTCACCACTGCCTGCACACGCGCATCACGGCTGGCCAGGTCGAGCGCTTGGCAGCCACCCAGGCTGATCCCCAACACACCGATGCGCGCAGCCGGGTGCGTCTCGGCCAGCCAGTCTATAGCTGTTGTGCAAGCGGCCTGGAGGTTGCGCCGTGTGCACGGCTGAGCGAGAAAGTCGCCGTGGCCGGGCGGGTCAATCGTGAGCACGGCCATGCTGTGCTCGAGCAGGGCGCGGAAGAGGACCAGCTTGAAAGCGTGGCGATTGTCGCCGGCGCCGCAGAGCACCAGCACCACCGCAGCCACATCTCCCACCGAGGGCGTCAGCAAGGTGTAGGGCAGGGCCGACCACGAAGCTGGGGAGAGGGGCGATGCCTCAGGCAGGACAAGGGGGATGTGGCCTATTCGCGTCGAGTAGGTCGCGCCAGCTTGTGGATCGAGCAGCCGCTTGGTTAACGAGACAACGGCCATAGCGGCCCATTTGCCCTAGGTCTGGTGCAAGTGGCAGCAGTCGTTCAGCCGAACCAAATGCCAGCGATGATGCTCGTAGATCAGCTCACTCACGGAGGCATTGTAAAAACGGAAAGGGTGGCGGCGGGAGATGGGCAGCCCCAACACCTCGCCCAGCAATGCCCCAAGCGTGCCACCGTGCGAGACGGCGATCACATTGCCGTCGGTGTGGGTGAGCAGCACATCTTGCAGAAACTCACGCACCCGTTGGCGCACCTCAACCGCTGTCTCCCCATTGGGGATCGTCACTTCGCGCTGCAACCATTGCTCTTGAAAATGCGCAAACGAAACCGACATCGCAGCAGCCACCTCCTCGCCTGTGAGGCCGCTCCAGTCGCCCATGTTGTACTCTCGTAGGCGATGGTCAGGCCGTAGCTCAAGGCCGCACGTTCGGGCAATCGCTTCGGCAGTCTGCAGGGCTCGTCGCAAGGAGCTGCTGTAAAGCGCGGCAATGGGTTTGTCGCGGAAGCGCTCGGCGACAAGGTGGGCTTGCCGCTCCCCCATCGCATTCAACGGCACGTCCAACCAACCCTGGATGCGCCCAGTGGCGTTGAATTCGGTTTCCCCGTGGCGGACGAGAAACAACGTGAGCATGGCGCCTAGCCCAGCATTATCGCAGGCCTCCTGTGCTCGTCGCGAGCACAAGCGCAAGGCGGGCTGCTCATGCGCTCCTCCAGCGATGGGCGTGCCGTCGTTCATGGTGACTGTGATCGTTGGCGGTGTGCGCCTGTTTACAATTGGCGCAAGAGCGCCGTTGAGTTGCGCCTGGCAGCGCTGGTGTGTTACCCCATCAAGTCGTGTCGGGGTATGTCGGTGGAGGTCGCTGCTGTCGAGCGGCGCGGGCTGGCCGAGGATCGCTTGATGATGGTTGTGGATGAGGGTGGCCAGTTCGTCTCGCAGCGCAGCGCGCCGTCGCTTGCGCTGATCGCGCCTGCTTTGGCGGAGGACGTGTTGACGCTGCGCGCACCCAACATGCCAGAACTCTCCATCCAGGTGCGCCACCAAGGCGCGCGCCGTCGCGTTCGCGTGTGGAACGACACCTGCGAAGCGGTGGATCAAGGCGAAGCTGTTGCGGATTGGCTCAGTCACTACCTCGGCCAGCGCGTGTGGTTGGTGCGCTTGGCTGATGACTGCGTGCGCCGTGTGGACGCGCGCTACGCCGTCACTGATCACGACGAGGTGAGTTTTGCCGATGGATACCCCTGCTTGGTCACCACGCAGGCCTCGCTCGATGCACTCAACGCGCGCCTCTCGCGCCCGATCCCTATGGATCGCTTCCGCCCCAATTTGGTGATCGCCGGCAACCACGCGTTTGAGGAGGACACTTGGGCGGAGATCGCCGTGGGCGATGTGCGCCTGGCTTTGGTGAAGCCATGTTCCCGCTGCACCGTGATCACGATCGACCAGTCTACCGGTCAAGGCGATCCTGAGCCGCTGCGCGCGCTGGAGTCTTTTCGGCGCCGCGATGGCAAGGTGATGTTTGGCCAAAACGCGATTGTCCTCAACACTGGCGTGGTGCGAGTGGGCGATCCGGTGCGGGTATTGCAGCGCAAGCTGTGAGTCCACCTGCTCAATCAGCCTCTGTGACCACGACGTCGAGCAGCGCGTCGTGAGGGGCCACCGGCAGCGTGGGCACGCGCTGGCAGGCAAAGGCCAGCCCGGCCTTCAGGGCATCAGGCCGCAACTGGGCCAGTAGGCGGTCGTAGTAGCCGCTGCCGCGCCCGAGCCGCGCGATGCCGGGGCGTCCATCGGCCGGTGGTCCGAAGGCGAGCAGCGGAGCAAACACAGCGTCCACCACCTCTGGCGCGACCAGCGTGACGCTACGCGGATGGCGCAGGCCGCGCGAATCCAGCGTGAAAGCAGCCTCGTCCAAGCTGGTGATGCGCGCGCATGGAGTGGCAGTGCTCCCCGAGAGATAGATCGGCACTACAACTTGCATCCCGCTTGCCAGCATAGCTCGAATGAGCGGGTCGGCGTCCACCTCGTCGCCGAAGGCCAGGTACACATGCGCGGTGCGCACGCTGTGCGCTTTCGCCAGCTGCAGGGCTCGCCGGCAGATGATCGCGCTCCACGCCGCCCGCTGCTCGGCGGGGATGCTTCGGCGTAGGGCGCGCATGTGGTGGCGCAGCGCTGCCTTTTGGCGCTCCGGGCCATCCTCCCTACGCACACCGCCTAGTGTATTCTCTGGCTCATGATGCGGATTGCCATCCTGTTCGCGCGCTGGGTCAGTGCGTGGTTGATCGCAACGGTAGGCGTGACGGTCGCGCAAGCTGCCGAAGGTCATCCTTGGCCCTCGGCAGCCGTGCTGGCTCAAGCGCAGTCGACGAGTGGGTACGAGGGGTTGTTCGTTGAGCGCTTGCGCGAGCGTTCCTATGGTGAGGGCGAGTTTCGGGTGGAGCGCGTGCTGAACGTCACGCGCGCCTTCACCCGCACACTGATCAGCTTTGAGAGCGACGGCCTGCGTGTGTATGGCTTTATGAACACACCGCGCGGTGTGGGGCCTTTCTCGGTAGTGCTGGTGCTCCATGGCTACGTCAACCCGAGCACCTACCGCACGCCCTACGGCTACACCCAGCGCTACGCTGACGCCTTGGCGCGCGAGGGCTTCCTGGTCATTCACCCCGACTATCGTGGGCATGGCCTCAGTGAAGGCGAGACGGTGGGAGGCAACAATCTCTTCCGCGTTGGCTACGCAGTGGATGTGCTCAACCTGATTGCGCATGTGAAGCGCCTGCCGAATGCCCGCACCGGTGCGATTGGTTTGTTCGGCCACTCGATGGGCGGCGGGATCGCCCAGCGCGTCATGGTGATCAGCCCCGACGTGCGCGCGGTGGTGCTGTACGGCTCGATGAACGGCGACGAGCGCTTGAATGTGGATCGCATCCGCACGGTCTTTCGGCCTGGCGTCCCTGACTTGCCGGAGGATGCTGTGCCACTGGAGCTGTGGGATCGCATCTCGCCGGCGACATACTTCGACCAAATCACGGCAGCGGTGGAGATTCATCACGGCGTGCGCGACGTCCAAGTGCCTGTGGAGTGGTCACGGGCGTTGCACCGGCGGCTACTGGCGTTGAACAAAGTCAGCGCGCTGTACGAGTATCCCCGCGGTGGCCATACCCTGCGCGGGGCGGATGAGGCGCTGATGATGCGCCGGGTTGCTGCTTTCTTCAACCGTCATCTGCGCTAAACGCGCAGCTCGCGCCGTGCGCCTATCCAACTGGACAGTGGCAAATTAGCCGAATTGCAAGCGCCCGAGCGGTAGCCATCCCGTAAAACCGTACTTAAATCATGGCTACCGAGCGCATATTTACCACTATCGAGGGCAACGAAGCGGCGGCCTATGTTGCCTACAAGACCAGCGAAGTCATCTGTATCTACCCGATCACTCCCTCCTCGCCCATGGCAGAGTTTTGCGACCAGTGGAGCAGCGAGGGGCGGGTGAACCTATGGGGGAGCGTGCCGATCGTGCAGCAGATGCAGTCTGAGGGCGGCGCCGCCGGCGCAGTGCATGGAGCGCTGCAAAGTGGGGCGCTGGCCACCACATTCACCTCTTCCCAGGGCCTGCTGCTGATGATCCCCAACATGTTCAAGATCGCGGGCGAGCTGACGAGCACGGTCTTTCATATCGCCGCCCGCTCTATCGCTGCGCAAGGCTTGAGCATCTTCGGCGATCACAGCGATGTCATGGCGACCCGCTCCACGGGCTGGGCGATGCTGTTCTCCAGTTCGGTGCAAGAGGTGATGGACTTCGCGCTCTTGGCCTTTGCCAGCACTTTGGAGGCGCGCGTCCCCTTCCTGCACGTCTTCGATGGCTTCCGCACCTCGCACGAGATCCAAAAATTCGAGCTCGTCCCCGATCAGGTGATGCGCGCAATGATTCGTGAGGACCTGGTGCGCGCGCATCGCGAGCGCGCGCTCGCCCCCGACCGGCCGATCATGCGCGGCACTGCCCAAAACCCGGATGTGTACTTCCAGGGCCGCGAGGCAGCCAACCCCTTCTACCTTGCCACACCCGCGATCGTGCAGAACGCGATGGATCAGTTTGCGGCACTGACCGGCCGGCGCTATCGCCTCTTCGATTACGTCGGCGCACCCGACGCGGAGCGCGTGATCATCTCGATGGGTTCAAGCTGCGAGACGGTAGAGCAAACGGTGGATTGGCTGGTGGCGCGCGGTGAGAAAGTCGGTGCGGTGAAAGTGCGCTTGTATCGCCCCTTCTCCGCAGCGCACTTGGTGGAGGCACTGCCGCCTACGGTCCGCGTGATCGCTGCGCTGGACCGCTGCAAGGAGCCGGGCAGCGCCGGCGAGCCGCTTTACCTCGACGTGGTTGCTGCGCTGCAGGAGAGCTGGGAGGGCCGCCTACCGCGCGTGATCGGTGGCCGCTACGGCCTCTCCTCCAAAGAGTTCACCCCTGCCATGGTCAAGGCCATCTTCGATGAGATGCAACAGGAGCGGCCCAAGCAACACTTCACCGTCGGCATTCACGACGACGTCACCTTCACCAGCCTGGCCTACGACGCGAGCTTCGACATCGAGCCGCCCGATACGGTGCGCGCGGTGTTTTGGGGGCTGGGCGCCGACGGCACAGTGGGCGCCAACAAGAACTCCATCAAGATCATCGGCGAGGAGACGGACAACTACGCGCAGGGCTACTTCGTGTACGACTCGAAGAAGTCCGGCGCGCGGACGGTGTCGCACTTGCGCTTTGGGCCACGACCCATCCACAGCCCGTATCTCATCCGCAAGGCCTCATTTGTCGGCGTGCATCAGTTTGGCTTCCTCGACCGCTACGACGTGTTGGAAGTGGCTGAACCAAACGCGATCGTGCTGCTGAACAGTCCCTACGGGCCGAATGAGGTGTGGGAGCACTTGCCACTGATCGCGCAGCAGCAGATTTTGGACAAGCGCCTGCGCCTGTTTGTGATTGACGCCTACAAGGTGGCTGCGCAGGCCGGCATGGGCAACCGCATCAACACCGTGATGCAGACGTGCTTCTTCGCCATCAGCGGCGTGTTGCCACGCGACGAGGCTATCGCCAAGATCAAAGAGGCAATCCGTAAGACCTACGGCAAGCGCGGCGAGGCTGTCGTGCGCAAGAACTTTCAGGCGGTGGATGCCGCCCTGGCCCATCTCCACGAAGTGCCCATCCCCGCTGATGCACCGCTCAATGGCAAGCCACTCCTACCACCTGTGCCGCCGGAGGCGCCGGAGTTTGTGCAGAAGGTGACCGCGCGCATGATCGCTGGCCAAGGCGACCTGCTGCCCGTCAGCGCACTGCCGCCGGATGGCACATACCCCAGCGGCACTTCCCAATGGGAGCGCCGAAACATCGCGCTGGAGGTGCCTCAGTGGGAGCCGAACCTGTGCATTCAGTGCGGCAAGTGTGTGATGGTATGCCCGCATGCCGTGATCCGCGCAAAGGTATATGAGCCGGGCTTGCTGGCCGAGGCGCCGGAGGGCTTCCAAAGCGCCAACGCGCGCTGGAAAGAGCTGCATGGGATGAAATACACCCTCCAGGTGTCGGTCGAAGATTGCACCGGCTGCGCCCTGTGTGTGGAGGCTTGCCCCGCCAAGGACAAGTCGCAAGCGGGCCGGAAGGCCATCAACATGACCTCAGTGCTGCCGATCCGCCAGCGCGAGATCGCCAACTGGGAGTTTTTCAAGCGCCTACCGGAATACCCGCGCGTGAATCACCTGCGCTTCGATAACACCAAGAACGTGCAACTGCTCCAGCCGCTGTTCGAGTTCAGCGGCGCCTGCGCTGGCTGTGGTGAGACGCCCTACCTCAGCCTGCTCACCCGCTTGTTTGGCGACCGCATCTACGTCGCCAACGCCACCGGCTGCTCCAGCATTTATGGTGGCAACTTGCCCACCACGCCCTGGTCGTTCAACCGGGAGGGACGCGGGCCGGCTTGGAGCAACTCCCTCTTTGAGGACAACGCCGAGTTCGGGTTTGGCATGCGCTTGGCGCTTGACCAGCAGGCAGCACACGCGCGCGCCTTGCTGCTGCAACTGCGCGACGTCCTGGGGGCCGAGCTGATCGACGCCATCCTCAATGCCGATCAGTCCACCGAGGCGGGCATCCTTGCCCAGCGCGAGCGGCTTGCCAGCTTGCGGCAGCGGCTCACCCAGCTCAGTGAGATGCCGCTGGCGCGCGAGCTGCTGGCCATCGTCGGTGCGCTCGAGCGCCGCAGCGTGTGGATCATCGGTGGCGATGGTTGGGCCTACGACATTGGCTACGGCGGGCTGGATCACGTGCTGGCCAGCGGGCGCAACGTGAAGCTACTGGTGCTCGACACAGAGGTGTACTCCAACACTGGCGGCCAGGCGTCCAAGGCGACGCCCATCGGCGCAGTGGCGAAGTTCGCTGCCTCTGGCAAGCATCAGCTCAAGAAAGACCTGGGCCGCATGGCCATGACCTATGGCCACGTGTATGTGGCGCAGGTGGCGATGGGTGCCAACGACGCGCAGACCATCAAAGCCTTCCTTGAAGCTGAGGCCTACGATGGGCCAGCGCTGATCATCGCCTACGCCCACTGCATCGCGCATGGCATTGACATGACCAAGGGCATGAACCAGCAGAAGCTGGCAGTGGAGAGTGGCTACTGGCCGCTGTATCGCTACAACCCAGCGCTGGCGCGCGAAGGCAAGAACCCATTCCAGCTTGACAGCGCGCCGCCCAAGGTGAGCTTCCGCGAGTATGCGCTGAATGAAACCCGCTATCGCATGTTGATGCAAACGCATCCCCAAGACGCAGAGGCGCTGTTGCACCAAGCTGAGGAGGCGATCGCCGCCCGCTGGCGAGAGTATCAACAATTGGCTGCTGGCAGCTTCCAGGTGGCTAAGCCGATGACCGCCGGTAGCAACGGCGCCCCCGAGGCCACTCCGGCAGTAGCGTGAGCATGAGCTGGCAACCATGGAGTGAGCGATGAGCGAGATTGACCTAAGCACCACCTACATGGGCCTACGCCTAGCCCACCCGCTGGTCTCATCTGCTGGGCCATGGGCCGGTAGACTTGACCGCATTAAGCGCTTGGAAGATGCCGGCGCTGCGGCCATCGTGCTGCCCTCGCTCTTCGAGGAGCAACTCGAGGAGGAAAGCACCATCCTCGATCACTACCTCAACTATGGTGCAGAAGCCTTCGCTGAGGCGCTGAGCTACTTCCCCAACATGACCTCTTACAACGTCGGCCCTGAGGGTTACTTGGACCTGATCCGCCGTGCCAAGGAGAGCACAAATGTCCCGATCATCGCCAGTTTGAACGGGGTCAGCAGCGGCGGTTGGACAAGCTACGCCCGTGAGATCGAGCAGGCCGGCGCTGACGCCATCGAGCTGAACATCTACTACGTCGCTGCCGACCCGACGACCACCAGTGCTGAAGTGGAGCAGCGTTATTTGGACGCGCTTGCTGAGGTGAAGGCTGTGGTGAGCATTCCGGTGGCAGTGAAGATCGGCCCGTTCTTCAGCGCCCTGGCGCACATGGTGCGGCGGCTGGCTGAAGCCGGCGCGAATGGGCTGGTGTTGTTCAACCGCTTCTACCAACCGGATTTTGATTTGGAGTCGCTGGAAGTCGCGCCACATTTGGTGCTGAGCGACTCCGATGAGCTGCGCTTGCCGCTGCGTTGGATCGCCATTTTGTATGGCCGTGTCAAGCCCAGCTTGGCACTGAGCAGTGGCGTCCACACGCATGAGGATGTGCTGAAGGGCCTGATGGCTGGGGCGAGCGTCACGATGATGGGATCGGCGCTGGTGAAGCATGGGGTGGAGCACATCCGCAACGTGGTGAGCGCGTTGCGCGAGTGGATGGAGCGGCATGAGTACGTTTCGGTTGCGCAGATGCGCGGCAGCTTGAGCCAACGTTCAGTGGCAAACCCTGCTGCCTTCGAGCGCGCCAACTACATGAAGGTTTTGCAGTCGTGGCGGCCGGAGCCTGTGGCTTTGGTGCGTCGTCTGTCGGGTTAACACCATGTCAGTCGCAAATGGAAAAGTGAGCCAACTTGCCGCTGAGCTAAGCCGGCGCTTGGCCACGGATAAGCGCTACAAAATTCTTGAGGCCGTCATGCGCCGCTACGACTATCGTAGCCATGGTTTAATCGAGGTGCTGCACGCTGCACAGGACAGCTTCGGCTATTTAGATGAGCCTACCCTCTATCACATCGCTGCCAAACTGCACCTGCCGCTGAGCAAAGTGCTCGGCGTGGCTACGTTCTACAACTACTTCACGCTCAAACCGCAGGGTAAGCATACTTGTGTGGTGTGTTTGGGCACGGCCTGCTACATCAAGGGAGGCGATCGGATCGTCGAGGCGGTGCAACAGCGCTACCACGTCAAGCCGGGCGCGACGACGCCGGACGGTGAGCTGTCGCTGCTGATCGTGCGCTGCGTGGGTTCGTGTAGTGCCGCGCCGGTGGCGCTGTTCGACGGTGTGCTCGGCACGCACCTGGACGCCGACACCGCCCTCCAGCGTGTGGCAGCGATGCTGCGCGAGGGCCTGCCTGAACAGAGCAACGGCAAGACGCCTGTGCAAGAGGTGGAGAGATGAACCCGGATGAATTGAACAGGATCGCCCAAGCGGAGCAAGCGGCGTTGAGCAGGCATGAACATGCGATCAACGTGTGTGTGGGAATTGCCTGTCACTCCGGAGGCAGCGAGCAGATTCGCAAGGCGTTAGAAGCGGAAGTGAAATCTGCTGGGCTGCAGGGCAAGTGCTTGGTCCGAGGGGTGGGATGCCCAGGCCTATGCGCGGAAGGGCCGCTGGTGAGCGTGGAGCCTCTCCATCGTTCCCCGCCGCAGGAATTGCTGTATCGCAAGGTCACACCCGCGGACGCGCCGGCGCTCGTGCGCTCGGTTGTGCGCGAGGAGCCGCTGGAGCAACTGCGCATTGACGCCAATCAGCCGTTCTTTACACGGCAACTCAAGATCGTGCTGGAGAACTGCGGCCACATGGACCCAGAGCGCATCGAAGACTACATCGCGCGGGGCGGCTACCAGGCCTTGATCAAAGTGCTCACCGAGATGACGCCGCAGGAAGTGATAGATGCGCTCAGCCGCAGCGGCCTGCGTGGGCGCGGCGGGGCAGGTTTTCCCACCGGCCTCAAATGGGCCACAGTAGCTAAGGCGACTCCAGGGCGCTACCCCACTTACGTGCCGCCGGACATTCAGTCGCAGAAGTTCGTCATCTGCAACGGCGACGAGGGCGATCCCGGCGCCTTTATGGACCGCAGCGTGATGGAAGGTGACCCCCATCGCGTGTTGGAAGGCATGGCGATCGCCGGTTATGCTGTTGGCGCGCGACAGGGCTTCATCTACGTGCGGGCGGAGTACGCGCTGGCCGTCAAGCGGCTGCGCACCGCCATCCGTCAAGCCCAGCGCATCGGCCTGTTGGGCAAGAACATCGCCGGCACGTCCTTCACCTTTGACGTGGACATCCGCCTGGGGGCCGGCGCCTTCGTGTGCGGCGAGGAGACCGCGCTCATCGCGTCCATCGAAGGCGGACGCGGGCTGCCACGGCCGCGCCCGCCCTATCCCGCCGAGAGTGGCCTGTGGGGTTGCCCAACGCTCATCAACAATGTGGAGACGCTGGCCAATGTGCCGCCCATCATCACCAAGGGGGCCGATTGGTTTGCCAGCATCGGCACCGAGAAAAGCAAGGGCACGAAGGTGTTTGCCCTCACCGGCCAAGTGAAGCGCAGCGGCCTGATCGAAGTGCCGATGGGCATTACGCTGCGCGAGATCGTGTTCGAGATCGGCGGCGGCGTGCCGGAGGGCCGCCAGTTCAAGGCTGTGCAGACCGGCGGACCTTCTGGCGGTTGCATCCCCGCCGACTACTTGGATATGCCGGTGGACTACGAGTCGCTCGCCAAGGTCGGCTCCATCATGGGGTCTGGCGGTCTCATCGTGATGGACGACACCACCGACATGGTGGAAGTGGCGCGCTTCTTCATGGACTTTTGCATGGAGGAGTCGTGCGGCAAGTGCATCCCATGCCGCGCCGGCACTGCGCAGATGCACCATATCCTGACCAAGATTCAGCAGGGCAAAGCCACCGCGCGCGATTTGCGCCTGTTGGAGGAGCTGAGCAATGTGGTGAAGCACACCAGCCTGTGTGGCCTGGGCCAATCCGCGCCCAATCCCGTGATCAGCACGCTGCGCTACTTCCGCCACGAATACGAACGTAAGCTTGTCCCGGAATTAGAGCGAGTTTAAGTCAATAGGCGCAATGGCTAGGACCTTGACAATCAATGGCCAAATGGTCAGCGCGCGCGACGAGGACACCATCCTCCGCGCTGCGCAGGATGCCGGCATCCATATTCCGGTGCTCTGTCACCTCGATGGCCTTTCCGACGTGGGAGCGTGTCGCTTTTGCCTGGTGGAAGTGGCTGGTTCAAACCGCTTGCTGCCAGCATGTACTACGCGCATCCAAGAGGGCATGGTGGTGCAGACTGACACCGAGCAGCTGCGCAACTATCGCCGTCATCTAATCGAGCTGCTCTTCGCTGAGCGCAACCACGTGTGCGCTGTGTGCGTGGCCAACGGCAACTGCGAGATGCAAAGCCTCGCCATTCAGCTCGGCATGACCCATTCTCGCTACGACTACATGTTCCCTTCGCTCGGCGTGGATCTCAGCCACGAGCGCTTTGGGCTTGACCACAACCGCTGCATCATGTGCACCCGCTGTGTGCGCGCATGTGACGAAATCGAAGGCGCGCACACGCTGGATGTGTTTGGCCGCGGCGCAAAAGCGCGCATCGTCACCGACCTTGGCATGCCATGGGGCGAATCACCTACTTGCACCTCGTGTGGCAAATGCGTGATGGCTTGCCCAACCGGCGCGCTGTTCAAGCAAGGCTCCACTGTCGCAGAAATGACCCGCGACCGTTCCAAGCTAAACTTTTTGAAGACCGCGCGCGAAGAGCGCAAGTGGATTGTGTAAACCAGGTGTGGCGATGAGCAAGAAGCTGCGATTAGCAACTGTGTGGCTGGGCGGATGTTCCGGCTGTCACATGTCTTTTCTCGACTTGGACGAGTGGTTGTTCGACTTGGCCGCCGCGGTGGAAGTGGTGTATAGCCCTATCGCCGATGTCAAAACCTTCCCCAACAACGTGGATGTCACGCTGATCGAGGGGGCGGTGGCAAACGAGGAACACGTGGAGCTGGTCCGCACTATTCGCAGAAACAGCCGAATGGTGGTCTCGTTTGGCGATTGCGCCGTGAGTGGCAACGTGACAGCGATGCGCAACCCGCTCGATGCCAACTCAGCAGAGGTGGTGCTCGACCGCGCCTACAAAGATGCTGCGCTCCTGCGGCCACAAGTGCCGCACGACAACGGCATCGTGCCACCGCTGGTGGCGCGCGTGATGCCGGTGCACGCGCTGATCCCAGTGGATTTGTTCATCCCCGGCTGCCCGCCGCCGGCGCCGCGCATTCGCGCAGTGTTACAAGCGCTGATCGAAGGCCAAACGCCAGAGATGATCGGCGCGGCCATGCTCAAGTTCGGCTGAGAGCAGGAGGTGAGGACGCAATGACGACCAGAGTGGTGATTGACCCGGTGACGCGGATTGAAGGGCACGCCAAAATCTCCATCTTTCTGGATGAAGCCGGCGAGGTGAGCGATGCGCTGTTCCATGTCACTGAGTTCCGCGGCTTCGAGAAGTTCTGCGAAGGGCGACCGCTGGGCGAAATGGCCGGCATCACGGCGCGCGTGTGTGGCATTTGTCCTGTCAGCCACTTGTTGGCCTCGGCGAAAGCTGGCGACGACATCTTCGCTGTCCAAGTGCCGCCAGCAGCAGAGAAGCTGCGCCGCTTGATGAACCTGGGCCAGATCACCCAGTCCCATGCCCTGAGCTTCTTCCACCTCAGCGCGCCCGATCTGCTGCTCGGCTACGACAGCGACCCGGCGCAGCGCAACGTGTTCGGCTTGATCGCGCAGCAGCCCGAGCTGGCGCGGCGTGGCATTCGCCTGCGCCAATTCGGCCAAGAGGTGATTGAGCTGCTCGGGGGGCGCAAAATTCACCCCGCTTGGGCCGTGCCCGGCGGTGTGCGCGAGCCGCTCACACCGGAGAACCGCGAGCGCATCCGCAGCCGCCTGCCGGAGGCATTCGAGACAGTGGAGATCGCCCTCGACTTCATCCGGGACTACATCCGCACCCACCGCGAGGAAGTGGAGCACTTCGGCAACTTTCCCACGCTCTTCGCCGGGCTGGTGAGCAAGGACGGCGGCAAATGGGAGCACCACGATGGCTGGCTGCGGGTGGTGGACAGCGAAGGCAACGTGCTGGTGGATCAGTTCGACCCACGCCGCTACTACGAGATCGTCGGCGAAGCGGTGGAAAGCTGGTCATACCTCAAGTCGCCCTACTACAAGCCGTTGGGCTATCCAGAGGGGGCATATCGTGTCGGCCCACTGGCGCGCCTGAACATTTGCGAGAGCATCGGCACCCCGAAGGCTGACGCTGAGCTGGAGCGCTTTCGCAGCTACGGCAACGCGCGCGGCATCGTTACCTCCTCTTTCATGTATCACTACGCGCGCCTGATCGAGATTCTGGCAGCCCTCGAGCACATGCAGCGCCTGCTCGATGACCCCGACATTCTCTCGCCACGCGTGCGCGCTCAGGGCTCGATCAACCGTCTGGAGGGTGTGGGCGTCAGTGAGGCCCCGCGCGGCACGCTCTACCACCACTACCAGGTGGACGAAAACGGCTTGATCAAGAAGGTCAACTTGATCATCGCCACCGGCCAAAACAACATCGCCATGAACCGCACCGTGAAGCAAATCGCGAAACACTGGATTCATGGCGCCCGCGAGGCGAAAATCCCAGAAGGCCTGTTGAACCGTGTTGAAGCAGGCATTCGTGCCTTTGACCCTTGCCTGAGCTGCTCAACGCACGCCTTCGGCCAAATGCCCTTGCAGGTGACGCTGTTCGCTGCGGATGGCCGAGTGCTGGATGTGCGCTCGCGCTGAGTGCGTTGAGCTGTTGCGGCTTTCGTAATGCGGAGCAAGAATGGCAGCGAGGTCTGTGGATGGGAGCGGGCGCTGTCCCCCCATCCTAGTTATCGGCTATGGCAACCTGCTGCGGGGTGACGATGGTGCGGGCGTCCGTTTAGTGGAGCTGCTGGCCCAGCGCCAACTGCCGCACATCCAGACGCTCACGGTGGCCCAGCTTGTGCCAGAGCTGGCTGAGGCGGTGGCGCGCAGCGCCGCCGTGATTTTTGTGGACGCGGCAGCGCATCCGCCTCGGCCGCGCCATCCCTACCGCTGCTTTGGGCTGACGCGCCTGCGCCCGCGCCACCATCACCAAGGGCTAGATTGGCACTTCAGTGATCCACACCACCTACTGGCGTTGGCGGAAAGCTTGTACGGCTTTGCACCACCCGCCTGGTTGATCACGCTGCCTGCAGAAAACTTTGATTCAGGCGATCAGCTCTCCCTCACCTGCCGCCAAGCGGTGGAACGCACCCTGGAGTGGCTTTCCGATTGGCTCAAACTGCTGTTGCGCCGCCTCGAGCGCTATCAACTCTTGCGCGGCGTGCCCTTGCTGTGAGCTGCTGAGGGGCGCGGTTGTCAGGGCTGTGCGGCCCAGGGCCTGCAAACAACAGAGCGGCTAAGGCAGACCACATTCTCACACATGCTGTCGCTCTTCACACGCTTGTAGCCATACGGCATTCGGCTCACGCGCAGGTATCCGCTAGGTATGCGAGTGTTCTCGAACAAGCTGCACACGCGCTGACTGGGCTGACAGGCTAGAACGCAAGGGCGCACCTGTGAGGCCGGAGCTGCTTGAGCGTGTGGAGCAGGCCCGCCCATCAACGCCCACAAAAAACAACAGCACAGCACTACAATCCTGTTCATAACCTCTCCTCACCCCTCAGCCGCTCTGGTCTGGATAGAGGTCTAAGGCAATTATAGTGGCTTTAGAAAATCGGGAGACTGTGGCGGTTGTGGTGGGTGAGCGTATTCAGAACAGCCATGCACCATCCACCATGACGCGCTGCGGCTGCGCTTCTAGCAAAGCATCGGCCGGCAGTTGGCTGAGGTCATGACTCCACACGACCAAGTCAGCGCATTTGCCAACCTCCAGCGAGCCAATGTCGCGCTCGGCATAGCCTGCGTAGGCGGCGCCAAGTGTGTAGCCGTGCAGCACCTCGTCGAGATTCAGGCGTTGCTGAGGATGCCATCCGCCGATAGGTTGGCCGTCGGCACGCTGGCGTGTGAGGGCGGCGTGCATCCCCAGCAGGGGATGGAAGCTTTCCACCGGCGCATCGCTGCCTAGCGCCAGGCGCGCGCCGCTCTCCAGCAAGCTGCGAAAGGCGTAGGCATAGCGTCCGCGCTGCCCCCAGTGTTGGTCCACGGCGTCCATGTCTTGCGTGGCGTGGATCGGCTGCACTGAGGCGATCACGCCCAGCTGCCCAAAGCGGGGGATGTCGGTGGGGTGAAGCACTTGGGCGTGCTCGATGCGGTCGCGCAGACGGGCATCTTTGCCGGCCTGGGCATAGCTGGCTGCGAGCGCGTCCAGCGCAGCGCGATTGGCGGCGTCGCCAATCGCGTGAACGGTGAGCGAGAGGCCATGCGCGTGCGCGCGGAGCGCGAAGGCGGTGAGCTGCTGGTGGTCGTAGATGGCGATGCCGTAGTTGTGCGGATCGCCCTCGTAGGGTTGCAACATCCAGGCGGTGCGCGAACCTAGGGCCCCGTCGGCGAAGACTTTGATGCCTCCGACGCGCAGCCAAGCGTCACCGAAGCCACTGCGCAGCCCACATCCGATAACAGCGTCGAGGTCCTCCACGGGGAGCTGCTTGATCACGCGCAGCGTGCTGCGGCCTTGTTCGCGCAGCCGCTGATAAGTGAGGAAGCTCTCGATGCCGCCCTTGCCGTCCATGCAGTGCACAGCGGTCAGGCCGACGCGGTTCATCGCGCGCATGGCTGCGGCAGTGGCGTCCATCAGTTGCTCGCAAGAGGGCAGAGGGATGATGTCGCTGACCAGGCGCATGGCCTGTTCAAGCAACACGCCGCTGGGCGAGCCATCCGGCAGCCGCACGATTTGGCCGCCGGGCGGGTCGGGTGTGTGTGTGCCGATGCCCGCCTGTTGCAGCGCAAGGGTGTTCACCCACAGGGCATGTCCGCTCTTGGCGCGCAGCGCCACTGGGTGGAGCTGGGTGGCTGCATCGAGCTGAGCCGCAGTGGGGAAGTGCCCGCCCCAGGCCTCCTGCGACCAGCCCCAGCCCTCGATCCACATGCCGGGTGGCGTGTGCTCAGCGCGCTCCCGCACGCGAGCCACAGCCTCGCTCACGGAGGTCGCGCTGTGCAGCGCCACGCGCTGGAGCGCTAGGCCGGTCCATTGAAGGTGGAGGTGGGCGTCAATGAGGCCAGGGGTGATGAAGGCGCCGCCCAAGTTTTCGCGCTGCGCGCCGGGCAGGTGGATGGCGAGGATGTCGTCATCGCTGCCTATGGCGAGGATGCGGCCATTGGCGATGGCAAGCGCGCTGGCATAAGGTCGGCGTGGGTCGGCGGTGTAGATGCGGGCGTTGTGGAGCAGCAGGGCGCTCATGGTCGGGGTCGGCGCGGCGGGGCGTTGCTGAGCGCTTGAAGCGGCGGGTGTTTCTCCTTGAGCGCACGCGCGATGGCCGGCGGCACCAACCCGCTCACATCGCCGCCCAGCGCGCTGATTTGTCGGATGAGCGTGGCGCTGACAAAGTGGTTGGGCGCGTTAGCAAACATGCAGACGTACTCTACATCTGGCGCCAACCAGTGGTTGGTTTGAGCCATTTGCAGCTCAAAGTCAAAGTCCACGCTGTTGCGCAGGCCGCGGATCAGCACGCGCGCGCCGATCCGGCGGGCGAAGTCCACGGTGAGGCCGTCGTAGCCCATGACGTGCGCGCGGCCATCTGCGCCGATCTCGCGCAGACACGCTTGCACCAGCGCGATGCGCTCCTCGTGGCTGAAGAGCAGCCGCTTGTCCGGCAAGGCGTATACGCCGATCACCAAGTCATCGAACAGTGCCAGCGCGCGTTGGGCGATGTCTAAGTGGCCGTTGTGGAAGGGGTCGAAAGTGCCTGGGAAGAGGGCAAGGGTCATAGGCGGGCTGCATCAGGTGAGTTCGCTCTCGCGCCAGAAAGCGGCCACACGCCGGCTGAGCGCAGGCGATTGCTCCAGGTGAGGGTCGCGCGCTAGGAGTTGCTCAGCGAGCGCACGGGCCTGCTCCAGCAGGTCGCGATCGCTCAGGCTGACCAGCCGCAGCTGCGGTTCGCCGCTTTGGCGAGTGCCGAAGAACTCGCCGGGGCCGCGGATGGCCAGGTCAATCTCGGCCAGCTTGAAGCCGTCGTGAGTGTGCACGATGGCTTGAAGGCGCTGATCGGCTAAGTCGTTGCTGCTGTCTGCGAAGAGCAAGCAGTAGGATTGGTGAGCGCCGCGGCCAACACGTCCACGAAACTGGTGAAGCTGAGCCAGGCCAAACCGGTTAGCTCCTTCGATCAACATCACGCTGGCGTTGGGCACATCAATCCCCACTTCCACGACAGCGGTGGAGACCAAGATGTGGGTCTCGCCGCGCGCGAAGGCGCGCATGGCGGCGTCTTTCTCTGCCGGCTTCATCTTGCCATGCAGGAGGCCGAGCTTGAGGTCGGGGAAGATGTCGCGCTGAAGGCGCTCGTGCTCCTCGACGGCTGCCTTCGCTTCGGTTTTCTCGCTCTCTTCCACCAGCGGGCAGATGATGAACGCCTGGCGGCCTTGGGCGATCTGGCTGCGGACGAAGGCATAGGCGCGCTCTCGCTCGCTTGGCGCGATCCAGTGAGTCTCCACCGGCTGGCGGCCGGGCGGCATCTCGTCGAGGATGGTGTTGTCCAAGTCGCCGTAAAGGGTGAGCGCGAGTGTGCGTGGGATGGGGGTGGCCGTCATGACAAGGGTGTGGCAGCCCAGGTCGCCGGCTTTGCGGCGCAGGCTGGCGCGTTGCTCAACGCCGAAGCGATGCTGCTCATCAATCACCGCCAGCCCTAGCTTCTGGAACTGCACGCGCTCTTGGATCAGGGCGTGGGTGCCGATGACGAGTTGAACCTGACCTGTGGCAAGCTGCTCGTACACTTCGCGCTTGTTGGCAGCGCTGAGGCTGCCGGTCAGCAAGCTGATTTGGGGCGGCTGCCAGCCGGCGCGCTCTGCGAACAGGTCGAGCAAGCGGCGGATGTTTTGATAGTGCTGCTCAGCGAGAATCTCTGTGGGAGCCATTAGTGCGGCTTGGTAGCCGGCACTGGCGGCCAGCGCCATCGCCAAAGCTGCCACGACTGTCTTGCCGGAGCCGACATCGCCCTGTAACAGCCGGTGCATGGCGCGGGGTTGTGCCATGTCGGCGAGGATAGCATCGAGGGCGCGTTGCTGGGCACCGGTCAGCCTGTAAGGCAACGCCGCGACCAATCGCTCGTGCAGCTCAGGCGAAGCCTGGATCGGCGGCGCCGGCTCCTGTCGCCAGCGGTTGCGTTGCAACAGCACAGCCAACTGCAGGACG
Source organism: uncultured Anaerolineae bacterium (assembly GCA_938028725.1). Classification (GTDB taxonomy): domain Bacteria; phylum Chloroflexota; class Anaerolineae; order J036; family Brachytrichaceae; genus CALIMH01. The sequence goes on from CALIMH010000002.1 coordinate 83,589, forward strand.
AACAGCTCGTCGAAAGCGAGACGCCTGCGGGCGGCTTCACGGGTTTGGTGGGTTTGGGGAAAGTGGATTTCGCGCAGCGCCTCCTGGATAGTCATTAAGCCGGCTTGGCGGCGAATGTCGTCCGGCAGATGTTCCGGCACGCGCTGCGGCCAGTAGTCTGTTATCCGCCGCATGATGCGGCGAAACATGAGCGGCTGCAAGCCCTCGGTCAGCGAATACACCGGCACGATGCTGCCGCCGGTGATCCACTCCTTCTCTGCCGGCTCGTAGGTGGGGTTTTGGAAAACCAACTTGCCGAGGTATTCGCCGACTTTGCCGCTGATCACCATCTCGCGCCCAGGGACCAACTGCTTGGCCATGTAGTCGGCGGTGCGATCGTTGGTGAACCACGAACACTCGATGGCGCCGGATTCATCCTCGAGCACGGCGCGAAAGATCAGCAGGCCGCTGCGTGTGCGCTGCTTGCACGCCGAGGCGACCCGGCCGACCACCGTCACTTGGTCGCCGTAGCGAAGCTGGTTGATCGTCTTCAGCGCGCTGTAGTCGTCGTAGCGGAAAGGGAAGTAGTACAGCAGGTCGCCGATAGTGCGAATGCCCAGCTTGGCCAGTTTTTGGGCGTTGAACTCGCCGATGCCATGCACGCGCGTGACCGGCGAATCCAGCCCTAAGCTGCTCTCGCTGCGGCGCGGCGCAGTGGAGGCGGCCGCGCGCTGGGCGCGCGTTGGCTGGACAAGAGGAGCTGCCACGGGCGCAGCGGTCGTTGGGGTGGGCGGAGCGTCGAGGGCCGTCTGGGCTCTCGTCGGCTCTTCGGGAGGTGGCGGCTCGGCGTCGCGCTTGAGCTTGGGTGCGCGCAATCGGTTGATCAGCACTTCCAGCGCGGCTTGGCGCAGGCTGACGTCGTCGAGCGTGCTGTATTTGCGCATGTCCTGGGCGATGGATTCAGCCCAATGGGGGTCGAGGCCGCTGCGCGTTGCGTCGGCCAGCCATGCTGCGGTGAATGACTGCAGGCCGCGCGTCACGGCTTTGTCTTGGTAGCCAGTTTGTGCCTCCAGCCGCAGGATTTTGAGCAGCTTCTCGGTTGCGGAGTTCGGCATGAACGATGTGGATTATAGGTTGAGGCGATGCGTCAGCAAGGGCGTGGCTCGAACGGCGGTCAGTGATCGGCGCGCAGGGGGTGATCGGCAGCGTAGACAAGCGCTAGACCGATTCCGCCCGGCCCGAGGTGTGCGCCGATGCCGGGCGTCACTTGCTGCACGAGCTGTTGCGCAAGCGGCACCCGATCGCTGAGCGCCTCTTGCATCTGTCTCACGGTTGCCTCCATGCCAGCGCCGGTGTAGAGCACGCAGAGGCGCTCCAGGTGGCCCAGGTCGCGCGCCAGCGCGATCAGTCGTTGTAAGCCGCGCGACCTGAGCCGGACGCGCTCCAGTTGCACGACGTGGCCATCCCTCACCTCCAGCAGCGGCTTGATCTGGAGCGCTTCACCGATGCGGGCGGTGAGCGTGCTCACTCTGCCGCTGCGCCGGAGAAAGGTGAGCGTGTCCAGCAGGGCATACACCCGGGTGCGCGGGCGCATCCCCTGGAGGTGGGCTAGTATCTCGGCGCTAGTGGCGCCGCTCGCGGCCAGCTCTGCTGCTGCGATCACGTGCCAGCCGGTGCCCATCGAGATGCTGCGCGAGTCGAACACGTGTACTCTGATCTCCTCTTGCACCATCTGCGCGGCCAGGCAGGCGCTTTGGAACATGGCGCTCAAATCGGCGGAGAGGTGAATGGAGATCACCTCTTGAGCGTTGCAGGCGCGATACAGCGCTGCAAACGTCTCCGGCGAGGCCGCGGCGGTCTTTGGAAAAGTGCGGCAGCGTGGCAAATCGGCGTAGAACTGCTCGCGGGTGATGTCCAGCTCGTCGCGGTATGCGCGGCCATCAATCTCTAGCAAGGTGGGAGCGATGCCGATATGGTAGCGCTCCACCAACGCGCGCGGCACGTCGCAGGTGGAATCGGAGACGATGGCTACAGTCATGTCACCGCGAAGGTGTCAATCATCAGCTCCACGTCGCTCATCGGGTAGAGGATGGGGCAAGTGCAGCCGCGGTTGACGTATTCCATCACCTTGGCGCGGGCTTCTTCTGGCGTGCCGGTGGCGGAGATGCGCAGCACGAACTCGTCGGGCACGTACTGCATCGCCTGGTGGATTTGCTCTTTCGTAGCTGGCCAGCCGAGGATGGATTGCACGCGCTTGACCACGTCCTCGCTGACCCCGCTGGCTTTGGCGATGTGCGGTTGTTGCGCCAAGTACTGCGTGAGCAGCTCCTTGGCGTCCTCGATGGCTTTGTGGCGGTCGCGGTTGACAGCGCACACCACCAGTTGAGGCCGGTCGAGGTCTTCCACCCGCCGGCCTGATTTTTTGGCGCCCTTGTCCAGCAGCTCCATCGCGCGGTCGTTGTATTCTGGCGGCACACAATAGTTCAGCACTGCGCCGTCAGCGATCTCGCCGGTTAGCTCCATCATTTGGTCGCCCGTGGCGCCGATGTAGATGGGCACATTGCGCGGCTCGCGTCGCCCGTGCACCACATCCAACTCGACGCCATACACCCGATGGAACTCGCCCTCGAAGGTGACGCGCTCCATGCGCAGCAGCCTGCGCAACACCTCCACGGTCTCGCGCATGGCCAACAAGGGCTTGCGCCGCTCGATCCCCACGTTGCGCGCCAGTGGATCCCACCATGCCCCAATGCCGCAAATGATGCGATTCGGGGCGAGGTCGTCCAGCGTGAGGAAGGTAGCAGCCAACAGGCCAATATTGCGCGTCCAGTTGTTGATCACGCCGCTGCCAACTTTGATCCGCTCGGTGACAGCAGCGAACGCTGCCATGGGCACAATCGCGTCGCGCACCAGGCGGCTCTCAGCCTGCCACACAGCCTCGAAGCCGCGCTGCTCCGCATACTGAACGTAGCGCATGCCGTCGCGGATCGGGTGAGCGTCTTGCAGGTAAAGCGCCACGCGTTTGAGAGGGTTGGTCGTTGGTGTGGTGTCCATCGCCCACTGATCTTAACGTGAGTGGCGAGATCGGCAGCAGGGCGCTCCCGCGTTCGAGCTCACGTGTGGCGCATGGGACCGCTGCAGGCCTACGGTGCGTCGGCAGGTTTTATGATTGGCGTGTGCATCCTGCGTTGACCTTCAGCCAGCACAGCTTGAGCGACTTTCAGGACTGCCCACGCCGCTTTTACCTGCGCTACGTCGCGCAGCAGGTCTGGCCTGCTCCGGATGAATCATCGGGCGGCTTGGGCCAAGATGAACTCGACTACCTGCGCCAAGGGCGCACGCTGCATCGCTGGATCGAGCGATACTGGCTTAACATCTCGCCCTCCAACGCCCAATGGGAGCGCGCGCCCTCGACGCTGCGCCAATGGTGGAAGCATTTCCAACAGACCAGCTTCGACCACTTGCCTCCCATCCGTCAGCCTGAAGTGGAGCTGGTAGCCGATTTGGGTGGCCACCGGCTCTACGCCCGCTTCGACCTGCTGGCATACGACGAGGCACTGGAAAGCGTGGTCATCGTGGACTGGAAGACGATGGGCTTTCCACAACCACCCGGCTACGACTTTTGGCACAAGCGGATGCAGACGCGCGTGTATCTCTACGTGCTGGTCACGGCCGGCGCTGCGCTCTTTGCAGGGCGCGCGCTTGCGCCTGAACGTTGCTCCATCTGGTATTGGCTTGCTAACCAGCCGGAAGCTCCCTGGGTGCGTGTGCCATACACGCAGGGTGAGTATGAGCTGGACCGCCGCCGGCTCGGCGAGCTTGTTGCCGAGATCGCTCGCCGAAAGGACGAGCAGGATTTCGAGCAGACGCCGGACCAGCGACAATGCGCGCGCTGTGTCTATCGCCTCTTGTGTCAGCGGACCAGTTCGTCTACCACCGATTGGCTGCTCGATGACGATCTGCTGTTGCCGGACGACATCGCCTCAGTCCAAGAGCTGGAGTATTGACATTTGGTATCGTGAAAGCTGCCATGAAAGCGCTCATCCTCAGCGGTGGCAAAGGCACACGTTTGCGCCCGCTCACCTTTACCAGTGCCAAGCAATTGATCCCGCTGGCGAATCGACCTGTGTTATTCCGCGTGCTCGATGCTGTGCGCGATGCCGGCATCACTGAGATCGGCATCGTCATCGCGCCAGAGACCGGCGAGGAGATCAAGGCTAAAGTGGGCGACGGAACGGCCTGGGGCGCTCGCATCACGTGGATTTGGCAAGACCAGCCGCGTGGCTTGGCCCATGCCGTGAAGATCAGCTGCGACTTTATCGGTGACGATCGGTTTGTGATGTTCCTGGGCGATAACTGCATCCAGGGCGGCATTCACCGCCTGATCCAGCAGTACGCGCAATCCGACTACAACAGCCAAATTGTGCTGAAGCGTGTGGCTGATCCACGCAGCTACGGTGTCGCTGTGCTGGACGGCGAGGGAAAGATCACGCGGCTGGTGGAGAAGCCGAAGCAGCCACCTAGCGATCTCGCGCTGGTGGGCATCTACATGTTTGACCATCACGTGTTTGAGGCAGTGGAGCACATCCAACCCTCTTGGCGCGGCGAGCTGGAGATCACCGACGCGATCCAGTGGTTGGTCTCTCGAGGCTACCGCGTGTATCCCTACATCCACGAGGGGTGGTGGGTGGACACCGGAAAGCGGGAGGACATGCTGGAGGCCAACGCGCTGGTGCTGGAGGAGCTGACCCCTTACGTCGCCGGCAGCGTGGACGAGCGCTCCGAAGTGGATTCGCGCGTGACGCTCGAGGCCGGCGCGCAGGTGATCAACAGCGTGGTGCGCGGGCCCACCATCATCGGCCACAACACCCGCATCGTCAACAGCTACGTCGGCCCTTTCACCAGCATTGACCGCGACTGTGTGATCGAGAACGCCGAGATTGACCGCAGCATTGTCCTTGAAGGATGCACCATTTCCGACATCCCCACTCGCATTCACGATAGCTTGATCGGTCGCTGCACGCGGCTCACTCGCGCGCAAAATAAGCCGCAGGGCTACCGCCTGCTGCTGGGCGACTACAGCCAGCTTGGCTTGTTGTGATGGCTGAAACTGCAACCGCCCCCCGCGCGCTCGACGCTGTGCTGATGCGCATCGCTGCGATGCGCGAGGACCTGGCGCACACTGCCGATCAATGCGATCGCGAAGCGCGCTTCGTGGCGGACAACGTGCAGCGCGTGCTGGATGCGCATCTGCACCGGTTGCCTGTGCCTCGCGCACAGGGCGGGGAGGGCTTCAACCTGCTGGCTTGCACGCAGGTGCTGCGCCATCTGGCCCGCGCCGACGCCAACACGGCGCTCGGCCTGGCCATGCACTTCCACGTGATCGGCTCGCTCGCCGACCATTGCACCTGGCCGCCGGAGGCCTTCGCGCAGCTCTGCCGCAGCGTGGTGGAAGAGGCTGCACTGGTGAACAGCGCTGCCAGCGAGCCCGAGATGGGTAGCCCGTCGCGGGGCGGCCTGCCGGCCACCCAAGCCCGCCGCACGCCGGGCGGCTTCCGCTTGAACGGCCATAAGCGCTGGGTCACATGGGCGCCGGCGCTGCGCTTCTTCATCGTCACCGCTACCCTCGATGATGCTATCGGCGTGTTTGTCGTGGATGCGCGCGCGCCCGGCCTAGCGCTCGTGGACACTTGGCGCGACAGCCTGAGCCTGCGCGGCAGTGGCTCGCTCGACGTGATCCTGCGCGACGTGTTCGTGCCAGAAGCGTGGCTGGTGGAGCGCCGCTCGCCCACCCAGCCGCGCCGCAACGGCTTGCCTGCCGCTTGGCCTACCTGCGCCTTTGCCGCTGTCTATCTCGGCATTGGTGAGGGCGCGCTGGAGACTGTCGCGCGCTACGCGCTCCAGCGGATTCCCACTGCGCTGGGCAAGCCCATCGCTGAGCTGCCACACATCCAGCGCTTAATCGGTCAAATAGACGCGACCCTGCGCGCTGCGCGAGCTGTGCTGCTCGACGCAGCCCGGCGCTGGAGCGAACACCCCGACCAGCGCCCAACCATGGAAGCAGACCTGGCCGCAGCCAAGCACTTGTGCACCAACGCTGCGATCACGGCCACCGATCTAGCCATGCGCGCTGCCGGCGCCGCAGGCTTGGAGCGCCAACTCCCGCTGGAGCGCTACTTGCGTGACGCGCGCGCTGGCCTCATGCATCCTCCCCAGGACGACCGCGCCCTGGAGCTGCTCGGTCGGGCGGTCCTTCAACGCGTTGCGAACGCGCCCGTCTCCCCTGATGGCTGAACTCACCCGTCGTGACGTCATCCTGTTGCTAGGGAGCGTGCCGTTCGCAGAGGACGTGCGCGCAGGCGCTCGCTTGGCCGGTGTTGATCTCAGCGGGTTGGACCTGCGGCGGCTCAACTTCAGCTTCGCCGACTTGCGCGGCGCCAATCTCCAGGGCGTGCAAGCCGCTGGCGCGCGCTTTGATTTTGCCTTGCTCGACGAGGCCGATTGCTCCGAGGCCGACTTCGCCGGCTGTTCGATGCGCGCTGTCCAGGCGCGGGCTGGCCGCTTTTGTCATGCCCGCTTGAGCAGCACTGTCCTCGCTGAGGCAGTGCTCGAAGCCAGCGACCTCATTGGCGCGGACCTGCGCGGCGCAGACCTACAAGCGGCCCGTCTCGCTCGTGCTGACCTTCGGGCCGCTGACCTCACGCGCGCCAACCTCAGCCGCGCTCGCCTCATGAGCGCGGCTCTCACCGATGCTGATCTCAGCGCTGCTGTTGCGTCTGGAGTGGAGCTGAACGACGCCAACCTCGATGAGGCGGTGTGTCAGGGCATCGATCTTAGCCAGTCGCACTTGCTGCGCGCCAGCTTGGTGAATGCGCGGTTGCAATACGCGAATCTGCGCGAGTGCAATTTCAGCGAGTCGCTCATGACCGGCGCCGACTTGTCGGATAGTGATTGCAGCCGGGCCATATTTCGCGGCGCGCAGCTCAGCCGCGTGTGTTTTGAGCGCGCCAATCTCAGCTACGCCGTTTTGCGCGGCGCAATTGTGGATGGCGAATCGTTGTTGCGGGCGGTGCTGAACCAAACGGTGTTGCCGGGCGGCGAGGATAGGTGAGGAGATGCCCCCAACGGGACTCGAACCCGTGTTTCGGCCTTGAAAGGGCCGCGTCCTAGACCGCTAGACGATGGGGGCAACGCGCGGGCATTGTAGCATAGCGGCCTGCTTCACGAGCAAGCCGCTATGCGTTCGCCCAGCGCGTGATCGGCTATGATCGGGTGAAGCGTCCTTCTTCGTTCTGCAGCGCCGGATATCTGCAAACACGATGCTCGTGCCGACGCTGTCGGGAGCACAGTCTGAGCATCTGGCGCGTGATGATCGCAGCACGCTGTTCGCTCCGCTGGAGATGTCTCCGCACACAAGGCCAGCGCTCTCAGTGGTGATTGAGGCTGGCGGCGAGTCGCGCCGTATGGGGCAAGACAAGGCTTTGATGCCTTTCATGGGCCGCCCACTGATCCAGCGCATCCTCGAGCGCGTCACTCCTGTGGCCGACGAGGTGATCGTGGTGGCCAATCAACCGTCGCGTTATGCCTTCCTCGCTTGTCGAGTGGTTGCTGACGTGCGGCCCGGCTACGGCGCATTGGGTGGCTTGCTCACTGCGCTGAGCGCAGCCCAGCATCCGCTGGTCGCCGTCGTGGCGTGCGACATGCCGTTTGTCAGCGCACCGCTGCTGGCGTTCTTGTGTGAGCTGCTCGTCCGCGATCTAGCTGACGCTGCTGTGCCCGAGACGGACAGAGGCTTGGAGCCGTTTCACGCGGTGTATCGCCGCCAAGCCTGTTTGCCGGCTGTTGCTGCAGCACTCGATGCCGGCCGCTTGCGCGCAGTGGGCTGGCTGGGCGCAGTGCGCCTGCGAAAGGTCAGCCGCGCCGAGAGCGCTCCCTATGACCCACGCGGCGCGGCCTTCCGCAATCTAAACACGCCGGCAGAGTTCATACAGGCTGAGGCAGATGCTCGTGCCTGGGAGCGCGCAGAAGCCGGCCGTTGCGCCTAGCGCGCGTTTAGGATGAGGCCGTTCACGTGTTGCTCCGATGGGTCTGGGCGGAAAATTTCCCCTGCCAGGTTGTGAGGCGCGTCGCTCAAGTACTCGAAGTGCGCCTCGCCAGCGCATGTGGCGCATAGGATGCGACCATCGCGGACTACCTCGCGCTGATTGATGATCTCTTCCCCGCACATCGCGCAGCGCACGCGCAGGCCCGGTCTGCTGATGAGCCCAGCAAGCGATCGCTTCAGCCGAACGGGACGAACGCACAACAGTTCCTCAGCCGGCATGATCTGATAGGCGGCCAGTTGGGCATGCCAGCGGCTTGGAGCGTCGGGTGCGTATTGCCAGGCGCGGTCGCGCGCCTGTGGATGTGGCCACATGCGCAGCGCCCGCGTTGGCTCGCTGTGCGCGTCGGCGAAGATCGCGGCGATCTTGCCCACGTCCACCACGCGCATGGTGCGGTGGCCGATCGAACAGCCGGTGGCGACCATCACGCCGTCGGCGAAGCAACCGTCGGTCTCGACGAAGACGAACAGGCGCTTGTCCCGTCGCGGCAGCGAGAGGCCGAGCAGCTGGCCGGCCAGCTCGCCCATGCGCAGGCCCAAAATTTGGCGCGGACAGACGTGGTCGTGCAACTGCGACAGCTGTTCGCGGTAACGGTCAAGCGAGAACACGTCAATCCGCCTCGTCGGCCTCGGCTTCTATCGCTTCCTGCGCCCAAGACAAAGCCGTCATCATGGTGGGGAACCCCAGCGTCGTGACGCCGAGGAGGATGGTATGGATGACCTCATCGCGCGAGGCGCCGGCGGCGAGCGCGCGGTGGGTGTGCGATTTCACTGCGCTTTCGCCACGCAACGCTGCCGCCATGCCCAGCTTGATCAGCTCGCGCGTCCGCTCATCTAGCGGTCCGCTCTCCGCCGCTGCTGCGCCGAGCCGATCATAGGCGCGCCACAGCTTGGGATATGCCTTCCTAAAGCGTTGATAGGTCTTTGGAGGATTGCCCATATGAGAAAGTTACCACGAAACGGCCGCAAAGCCGAAGCGGCGAGCATACCGTCCTGGCTCCGGCTTTGCGGCATGTCAATGCGCGCATCGTTTCACGCCTTCACCACCTTCACCTGGGTATCGTAGAACACCGCGCTGCCCCCTACCGGATCGAACAGCGTGGTGTTGGTCACCAGCGGGTCGGTGCGCATGACGGCGTTGGCGTGGAAGCCTTGCATGCGCGAGGGGTCGCCTTTGATCGTCTGGCCGTTGATGGTGATGTCGTACGCGCCGTAGGCCCAGTGCCCAAAGCCGAGCGCGAAGGCCACCACGCCGGGACGAATGCCCTGCACCACTTTCAATCTGCCGACGACGTCCACCTTCCTGCCGTTGCCCAAGTCCCACACGCCTTCGGGGTTGGTGGCCGAGACGATGCGCACGCGGTCGCCGTCCTTCAAGCCGCGCGCGGCGGCATCGCGCGCGTTCATGATCACAGCGTTCTCCGGCATCAGCGCGCGCAGCCAGTAGTTGCCGGGCGTGCGGCTCTTGGTCATCATGATCTCGCGGTAGGTGATCAGCTTGAGGTCGAAGCCGTCCTTTGCGTCGTCAATCACCTTGCCGTCGAAGCCGGTGTATGGTTCGATGTAGGTCGCCACAGGGGACAGTGGCTTGCCCGTGCCGGCGTGCTTGATGCCGACGTTCTTCTCCAGATACATGTTGATCATCTTGCCAAACTTCTGGCCGGTGGGGATGACGTACGGCTCATCAAACGACCCAGGGCGCACGCCGTCGCCGGGGTAGCCTTCTGCATAGGCCTGGAAGCGCCCGCCGCGGTTGAGCACGGTGACCACCTTGGGCCACATTGCGCCGGTGATGCGTTGCCAGCGCTCCGGGTCGAACACGGCTTTGGGCAGGTGCTTGCGCGCCTCGAGGAACAGCCGGATCTCCTCCGGATCAGCATCCGGCACGGCGCCGCTGCCGTCTTGCTTTTCGCCAAACGCGAGGTTAGCCACCATGCGTAGGTAAAGGTCGTCGGGATGCACAAAGTCGCCCAGCTCGCCCAGGCCGTTCGGGCCAAAGTTCGGCAAGCCCAATTTCTCGGCCAGCGCCAACAGCAACGCCTCCCACTGCAGCGCCATCTCCTGGCCGTATACGGTCACCGTGCCGGTGAGCGGCGCAAGGGTGGGCTGACGCACCCCTTGCACCTTGAAGGTGATCGAGGGATGCGAGCCGCTGAACTCCCAGCGCTCCAAATACGACACATCAGGAAAGATGTAGTCGGCGTACATGCTGGTCTCGCCGACGACGATGTCGCTGGCCACGAACAGCGGCACCTTGTTCACGTCCTGCAGGATTTCGATCCAGGTGTTGCCCGCCGGCAGCGAATACACCGGCGAACCCATGTACATGAAGACCGCCTTGATCGGATACGGGTATGCATCACCGACCGAGGGGATGATCTCCTCATATACGTCTGAGGCCAGCGGATACCAGTTGCGCTTGGCTGGATAGCCCTCGAAGATCGTGGTGTCTTCGTATTTAACATCGTGGCGGATGATGCTGATGCCGAACGGCGCCAACGCGCCTGGATCCGCCTGGCTGAGCACAAACGGCCCCTGAGCCTTCGAGCCGCCCACGTCGTAGGTGCTGGCAAACACTTGCCCGCCGCGCCAGTCGTAGCTGCCGATCAGCAGGCCGAGCGCGTTCCACGCCAGCACGTTGTAATAGCCGTTGGTGTGCTGGCTTACCCCGCGATGGACATCAATCGCGGCGTTCTTGCCGTGCGAGGTGTACTCGCGCGCCAAGTCCACGATGTCCTTCGCGCGGATGCCGGCGATCTCGGCCCACTGCTCAATGGTTCTCTCGCTGGCCGACTCAAACAAAATTTGCAGGCTGCTCTTCACGCGAAAGTCGCCCACCGCGCCATCCACGAGCAGTTGGCCGGCTTGCACCGGGCGCGTCTCATCGTTGGGGTCGAACAGCAGCGGTTTGCCGTCGGCGTCGAGCACGACGAACGGGTCGGTGTTGAACACCTCGCCGTCCTTCGTCACGTAGGTGACGATAGTCTTGTCGTCTTTCTTCTCCTCGCGCTTCTCGACCAGCTTCAGGTCGCTGCCGCGCAGGAACTTGCCCGGCTTGCCGTCGGAGACTTTCACCAGCCAGCTTGCGTTGCACCAAGTTGGCTCGCCGATCTTCTTTGCAGCAGCCTTGTTGGCTGCAGACAGATACCTCGCATCGTAGCGCTGGTTGGCGATGATCCACTGGATCATGCCCAGCGCAATGGCAGCCTCGGTGCCGGGTTTATTAGGCAACCATTTCCACGCTTTGCCGGCCAGCTTGGACAGGCGCGGGTCAATCACCACATACTTCATCTGCTGCTCGGCGGCGCGCGGCGCGATGCGCGGCACGCGGTTGGTGGGGCCGTAGTTGCCCTCAAACGGCGACGCGCCGACGAAGATGACGAAGTCGGCGCTGGCCGTATCGCCCTGCCAATAGCCCTTGACGCCGCCGGTGAATTTGCTGCCGTCCCACTGGTCGCTCATGCTCTTGCCGGCGAAGTACAGGCTGCCCTGACAGACGGTGGTGTGGCCGTGGGTGTTCGTCGTGCCCAAGCCGGAGCGGAAGAAGCGCAGGGCGAAGTCGCTGCGACCGCCCTTCTGGCGGCCCCAGAAGTAGAGAATCTGGTTGTTCTTCGGGCCAAGGTCGGGGTGGTCGGGATCGATCATCTTGTCAAGGTGGTCGGCGAAGTCCTTCTTAAACTTCTCGACAAGTGCCTTCTTCTTCTCGGCGTCCTTCTCGGCCCAGATTTTCTTGATCGCGTCGCTCATCGCCTTCATCACCTTCGGGTCGGTGAGCGCGCGCAAGGAGCGCAGGCCTTCCACCTCGCGGTTCTCCTCGCCGGGCACGTCGGCG
>CALIMH010000003.1 GCA_938028725.1 uncultured Anaerolineae bacterium
GGCCACGCCGAGGGCCAGCGCCAGGTCGGCCTGCAGGGCGCGGATTTGGCCGACGCGCGTGTGGGGGTGTGGCTCGAGCAGCAGCTCGACGAAGGCGGGCAGCACCCGCCCACCCACCACGCGGGCGGGGGCGCGACGGCGAACCAACAGCGCCTCGATGCGGTCGGCGGTGTGGTTGAGTTTGCGGAACATGGCTGGATGGCGATTGGGTGATGTGCGAGAAATTATCTAGAACAAGTGTTCTACGTCAAGAGGAAATCACGAAATGTGCGGCGTTTGGGATATACGCAGGTTCGCCCCCGAAGCGCTGGGGGTAGTCGCCTCTCAGTGCGGCAATCAAGCGAGGTGATACGCATAAAAAGGCAGAGCACGCAGCGGATGTGCGTGCTCTGCCTCGTCGTCGTTGGCCTGCTAGCCTCAACGAGCGAACTCGTCAATCAACACGCCGATGAAGCGCATGCCGTCGTAGTAGTTTTGCAGGATGATGTGCTCATTGGGGGCGTGCGCGCGCGTGTCAGCGTGGGCAATGCCGGCGCACACCACCGGCACGCCGCCGATGAACTCGGAGAGTGAATACATTGGCCCGCTGCCAGGGCTGAGCAACGCCTTCACCGGCTGCTGGCCATACACCCGCTGTGCCGCTCGCTCGGCTGCCTTCACCATGGGCGAATTCACATCGCTGAGCGCAGCCCGATAACCGCCCAAGAACTTTATCTCAACATCGCTGAAGCCGTGGCGATCGAGGTGTTTCCGCAACAAGTCCAACACAAGCTCGGGGGTCAGATTGGGCACAAGACGAAAATCCACCTTCGCCACAGCTCGCGCCGGCAACACGGTTTTTGTGCCCTGCCCTTCCCAGCCGCTGCTCAGGCCGCAGATCGTGGCGGTGGGCTGAAAGAGCAAGCGCTTGGCAGCCTCCAACCCACTCACACCGGTGACAAACTCGCGGATGCCCCACTTCTGCTTGATCTCCTCCTCCTCAAAGGGCATTTGCGCAATGACCGCCTCCTCCTGGGGAGTGAGCGGGCGCACGTGGTCATAGTAGCCCTCGATCAGGATGCGCTCGCTAGCGTCCTTGATGGTGCCCAGCGCCCAAACCAATCGCCAGGCCGCGTTGGGCGCGAGCGCAGCTTGCGACGAGTGCAGATCGTGGTCCACGCCTTTGGCGTGCAGCTCAACGTAGCAAATGCCCTTCACGCCCATCGTAAGCACAAAGCGCCCTTTCTCGTCGAAGCCGCCGAACTCCCACAAGCAACCATCGAGCGGCCGGCCATCAGGTTTGCGAAGCCAATCCTGATGCCTTTCCACCCAAGCATGCAAATGAGGGCTGCCGATCTCCTCTTCACCCTCGATCAGCCACTTGATCTTGAAGGGCAACTTGCCTTGGGTGGCGAGCCAGGCCTCAATGGCGTGGATGCGGGTGACCAGTTCGCCCTTGTCGTCGCTGGCGCCGCGCGCGTAGATGCGACCGTCACGGATGGTTGGCTCGAAGGGGGGTGACTCCCACAGCTCGAGCGGCTCTGGCGGCTGCACATCGTAGTGGTTGTAGATAAGCAGCGTTTTGTCGCCTTCGCCGATCTCGGCCCAAACCACTGGCGGGGCGTCCTCAACAGTGGGCACGATCTGCACCTCTGCGCCCAGGCTTGCCAGGCGCCGTGCCACCAACGCCGCCATCTCCAGGATTCCCTCCCCCGTTGCGGCCACGCTTGGTTGGCGCAAAAAGTCCTTGTAGTCCTCCAGCAAGCGCTCGCGATGCGCCAGCAAATAAGCGTCGAAGGTCTCCTGATTCATGTTGCACATGATAAAAGCGTTCGATGAGGTGAGCGGTCACAGCAGGCCGCTGTGCAGTGCTATCATCGCGTCGTCATGTTGATCACGAACGCCACCATCATCACCATGACCCAACCCAATCGCGTGATCCGCAACGGCGCGCTGCTCATTCGCGACGGGCTGATCGCCGACCTGGGCGAAGCCGAGGCAGTGCGCGCGCGCAACCGCTACCTCGGCACGGATGTGATTGATGCACAAGGCAAGATCGCGCTGCCGGGCAACATCTGCGCCCACACGCACTTCTACGGCGCTTTCGCCCGCGGCATGGCCATCCCCGGCGAGCCACCGCGCAATTTCATCGAAGTGTTGCAGAAGCTTTGGTGGCGGCTGGATCGCGCGCTGGACTACGAGGGCGTGCGCTACTCTGCGCTGGTGTGCTTGGTGGACGCTATCAAGCATGGCACAACCACGTTGATTGACCATCACGCCAGCCCAAACGCCATCGAGGGCGTGCTGGACACGCTCTCAGCAGCGGTGGAGGAATCTGGCCTGCGTGCCGCGCTGTGTTACGAGGTCACCGATCGCAATGGGCCGGAGGGGGCGCGGGCAGGCATCGAGGAGAACCGGCGCTTTGCCCGCGCCTGCGCCAGCTGGCGACATAGCCGCGTGAAGGCCGCCTGCGGGGTACATGCATCCTTCACCGTCTCCGACGAGACGCTAGAGCAGTGCATCGCCGTCGCCAAAGAAGAGGGCATACCGTTGCACATTCACGTGGCGGAGGACGAAGCCGATCAGCGTGACTGCGAGAGGCGCTTCGGGATGCGCGTGGTGGAGCGCCTCCAAGCGCGCGGGGCGCTTGGCCCTCGCACGATCTGTGCCCACGCGATCCATGTCAACGCGCGTGAGATCACACTGTTGTCTGAGTACAACGCTAAGGTGACGCACCAGCCGCGCAGCAACATGAACAACGGCGTGGGCGTGGCCGACGTGCCGGCCATGTTACAGGCCGGCGTGTGCGTCGGCCTAGGCAACGACGGCTTCTCCAACGACGCCTTCGCCGAGATGAAAGTGGCCGACATGCTGCAGAAAGTGCATCGCCGCGACCCTCGCGCGCTGGGCGCCGAAGCAGTGGTGCGCATGGCCTACGCCCACAACGCCCGCATCGCACAGCTCTTCTGGCCAAACGCCACCGGCACGCTCGAAATCAGCGCCCCAGGCGACGTGATTCTGCTGGACTACAAGCCGTTCACCGAACTGCACGCTGACAACGTCCCCTGGCACATGCTCTTTGGCATGAGCGGCGGCATGGTCACCCACACGATCGTCGGCGGCCGAGTGCTAATGGCCGACCGCGAACTGGTGACGCTGGACGAGGCCGAGATAGCCGCTAAAGCACGCGAAGCGGCCGACCGCGCCTGGGCGCGTGTGCGCGAGCTGGCCTGAGCCTACAACCAGCCCAATGCCTGGCCGATGGTGCGCGCGCTAAGCAACATCACCAGCCCACCGACCAGCAGCATCAACGGACGGACCGGCACACAGCGGGCTAGCCATGCTGCCAGCGGCGCCGCCACCGCCCCGCCCAGCGCCAAACCCACAATAGCCGGCCAGTGTGAGAGACCGATGGTCAACGCGAAGGTCACAGCAGCAGACAAAGCCACAAAGAACTCCACCGCGTTCGCCGAGCCGATAGCGAAGCGAGGATGATTACCACGCGCGATGAGGGTAGTAGTGACGATCGGCCCCCAACCACCACCGCCGGCAGCGTCGAGAAAGCCGCCTACCAGCCCCAGCGGAGCGATGTGACTGCGCACGTTGAGCGGCACACTCGACCGTACTGCCTTCGAGACGATCACACCTCCCATTACCAGCAAATACGCGGAGACCAGCGGACGCACTGCATCAGCAGGAGAGCTGACCAGGACAAAGGCGCCGGCCGCTGCGCCGACCACCCCTGGCAACAACAGATGCTTGATCAAGTAACGATCCGTGTTGCCGAAGGTGTGATGGCTCAAACCCGACACGCCAGTAGTGACAACTTCTGCTGCGTGCACGCTGGCGCTGGCCACTTGCGGCGGCACGCCTATAGCAAGCAAGAACGCCGTGGCGCTCACACCGTAGGCCATACCCAGCGTGCCATCTACCATTTGTGCGACAAAGCCAGCAAGCACAAACAGCGCAACGTTGTTCCAATCAACAACCACAGGGCAGCGATAATATATCATCCCCGACTCAGGCGAGCGTTCGCCTGCTGACAACAACCATAACCACCGTATTGGCACTGCACTATGCTGATCACACCTTACGGGAAGACACATGCGTTGGTCAACCTGCTCGTGGAGCCAGAGCTGCGTGCAGAACTGAGCGCGCACGCATCACGCCTGCGCTCGGTGCAACTTTCCCCACGTGAATTATGCGATTTGGAGCTGCTTGCTGTGGGTGGCTTCTCTCCCCTCGACCGCTTCATGGGCAAAGCCGACTACGAGCGCGTGTTACACGAGATGCGCCTGCGCGACGGCACGCTCTTTCCCATTCCCATCACGCTCACCTTGCACAAGGCTGACGTGTGCTTGGACGAAGAGATTGCATTGCGCGACGCACGCAACAACCTGTTAGCGATCATGCGCATTGAGGAAGCCTACCTGTGGGATCGCGAGATGGAGGCGCGGCTAGTGCTGGGGACGACCGATTCCCGCCATCCTCTTGTCTCCGAGATGCGCAGTTGGCGGGATGTGTGCGTGTCCGGCGAGCTGCGCGTGCTAGCCTTGCCCAAAGCATACGACTTTGTAGAGATGCGTCGCACCCCAGCTCAAACCCGCGCGCTGCTGGAACAGATGGGCAACGCCAATGTGGTTGCCTTCCAAACGCGCAACCCCCTGCATCGTGTGCATGAGGAGCTGACCCGCCGGGCAGCTGAGAGCGTCAACGGCAGCCTACTGATCCATCCCGTCGTCGGCCTGACCAAACCAGGCGACGTGGATCATTTCAGCCGCGTGCGCATTTACAGGGCGCTGGTGGAGAAGTACTACCCGCCGGAGCGCACCCTGCTCAGCCTGCTGCCGCTGGCAATGCGCATGGCCGGCCCGCGCGAGGCAGTGTGGCACGCTATCATCCGCCGCAACTACGGAGCCAACTACTTCATCGTGGGGCGCGACCATGCCGGCCCTGGTAAGGACAGCACCGGCAAGCCCTTCTACGGCCCGTATGATGCGCAGGAGCTCGTCAAACAGCTCGAACAAGAAATCGGCGTGCGCATGATCCCCTTCCAAGAGCTAGTCTACTTGCCAGATGAGGATCGCTACGTGGAGGTGGACAAAGTGCCGCCGGGGACGCGCGTCGCGTCCATCTCCGGCACCCAGGTGCGCGACGAGTACCTCGCTAAGGGACGACCACTGCCCAGTTGGTTCACCCGACCAGAAACTGCTGCCATCCTCGCCAGCACTTTCCCCCCGCGCCATAAGCAGGGCTTTTGCGTGTGGTTCACCGGTTTAAGCGGCGCCGGCAAGAGCACCGTGGCCGAGGCACTGGTAGTGAAGCTGCTAGAACGCGGCCGCCAATCCACCTTGCTCGATGGCGATGTGGTGCGCACCCACCTCTCTAAGGGGCTCGGCTTCAGCCGCGAGGACCGCGACACCAACATCTTGCGTATCGGCTTTGTCGCCGGCGAGATCGTGCGGCACAACGGCGTTTGCATCTGCGCAGCCATCAGCCCCTATCGCGCTACTCGCGACGCTGTCCGCCAGATGATCGAGGAGATCGGTGAAGGGCGCTTCATTGAAGTGTTCGTGGACACGCCACTGGAGGTGTGTGAGCAACGCGATGTCAAAGGCATGTACGCCAAGGCTCGGCGCGGCGAGATCAAAGGCTTCACCGGCGTGGACGACCCCTATGAGCGACCCATCGCGCCGGAGATCACACTCGACACGGTAAACCACTCGCCTGAGGAGTGTGCCAACACCATTATCGCTTACCTCGAGCAGCAAGGCTTTCTGTGCGCCGGCGACGGATGCTAGGCTGAGCTTCTCAACCATCGTTCGCACGCTCAGGCGCACATGCGATAGAATAAGCACAGATGCAGGTCAGCTTCGAGGAGCGCTCGCCCAACCCACCCAACTGCCCACGCTGCCTGCAAAAAGGCAGGTCCGTGCCACGCGAGACTGTGCAAGCGCTGGTCAACATCTCGCTGCGACACGTGCGGAGCTCCTACTACTTCTGCGCCACAGCCTCCTGCCCGGTGGTGTACTTCTCCTCGGTCGACAACTCCACGTTCGACACCTCCCAAGTGCGCGAGCGGGTGTATCAGAAGGCAAGCACCCAGGACGATACGCTCGTGTGCTACTGTTTCCAACACACCGTCGCTGAGATTCGCGACGCCACACCAGCCAAACGGGAGGCGATCATGCGAGACATCGAGGAAGGCATCCGCACCCACCAGTGCGCTTGTCGCGTGCGCAATCCCCAAGGCACGTGCTGCTTGGCCAACGTGCGACAGCTTGCTGCACAGTCCACTCGCTGATAAGGCATAAGCTAGCCGGCGCCCTCAGCCTTGGCGCAGGCTTTACCTGGCCAGCGCGTGAAACTTTTTGACCTGCTGCGCATCTAACTAAGCGACAATGAACAAGCGCACCAAACAGCGAGCAGCGCAAGCTGCGCAGCAGTGGCCGCCCCTTACGCTTCCTGCCGTAGCATTAGTGGTGATCGCAGTGCTGGTGGGCGCAGTTTTGCTGCTCCAACGCAATGAGCCGCCTGCTACACAGCCTAGCGCTGAACAGGGCCTGCCGCCCACGATCAGCGTGGAGCAGGCCTACGCCCTGTACCAGCAGCCCAACGTGTTCTTCCTGGATGTGCGGGAGCCATTTGAGTGGGAGGCTATCCGCATCCCGAACAGCGCGCTGATCCCGCTTGGCCAATTGGCGAACCGAGTGGATGAGCTGCCGCGCGACAAGCAGATCGTCGTGGTGTGTCGCTCGGGGAACCGCTCACAAGCGGGACGGGACATCCTCAAGCGGGCCGGCTTCGCTCAGGTGACCAGCATGAACGGCGGCGTGAACGCTTGGCGCGCCAGAGGATTTCCCACGCTCCCGTGAGCGGCACACCGGCCAGACAGCTCCTATAATGCGAGCGCAATGGCCGAGGACACCATCTTCGCACGCATCGTGCGCGGCGAAGTGCCGGCCACCATCGTGTATCGAGACGACATGGTGACCGCCTTCCGCGACATTGCGCCCGTCGCGCCCACGCACATTTTGATCGTCCCCAATCGCACCATCCCCACCCTGAACGATCTCACTGCTGACGACGCTGCGCTCATCGCTCACATGGTGCTGACCGCACAGCGGCTGGCCCAGCAAGAAGGTATCGCAGAGAGCGGCTACCGAGTTGTGATCAACTGCAACCCGCAGGGTGGCCAGAGCGTGTACCACCTGCATTTGCATCTGATCGGCGGGCGCAAGATGAGTTGGCCACCCGGCTAAGGTGCGTCCATGCGCGCGCTGCTCTCGCGCAGCAGCGCCCACATACGTGCCTCAAACACCACCCCAAAGGCTGCAACCAGGCTGGTGAACAACACCCCGCTGATCACGTAAAGCGACTGCGCCATGTGCCAAATCCAAAAGCCGGTTTGGAGCACACTGCGCATAGCCGCCACGACGCTCACCTGGTGCAAGCCAACAGGCAGCAACAGCAGCAACGCCAGCAGCAAACCGCTCAACACACGCAGCACCCAACGCCAGCGGATCACGCGCCATGCCTGGGTTGCCCCCATTAGCACGCTCTCACGCAACGCGACGACGGTTGACTTATGGCTCATCATTGCGGCAGTGCTCATGCTGAGCAGCGCATCACCCATCATCAAGACCAACAAGCCGCTGGCGCCAACTACCCACCGCCACAGCTTCACCTGCCGCGCCCAGAACTCAAGGTCGATCAGCGAGTAGAACGTGCTGCTCGCAGCCGTGCGGGAAAGCGCAAACCGATAGGAGCTGAGCCATTCACTCATCGGCGGGCTTGGAGCCGGCAGCATCGCATCAATGGTGCGGGTGATCACCCACATCAAGCCGCTATCGACGTCAGCGCGGAGCCAGCGGAAGCTGGAGCTATCTAGGCGCAGTTCGCGCAGCAGGCTGATCACACCGATATTGCCGAGCGTGTAAATCGCGCCCGTCAGTAAGGCGATCAGCAGCAACCCATGGCCGCGTTGAATCGCAGCGTGCAGCGCTTGTCGCCACGACATCGCTCCCAACTGCTCGGCATTCAAGGCTGCCCAGGCCAGCACACCGCGACCTAACGAGACCGTGAAAATCCCGATCACGGCCTGCGCCAGCATCTGCACTTGGAAGGCAGACGCCACACGAGCGGTGTGCGTGCCAAAGCGCACCACCGCCTCTGCGATCAGCCCAGCGTAGAGCAAGGCTCCGATCACGCTGGCTAGGCCAAAGCTAAACAGCGCCGCAGCCAGCAGAAAGGCTGGGTGAGCGGCGAAGACGCGCCAGGTAGCCAGCCACACCTGCGCGAACGTCAACCGGCTAGCCCCGCCCAGCCGTCGCGAAACCACGCGAGAGGGTATTTCCAGCGCACCTTGCATGACACATCTGCTGCGGCCACACTCGCATCGCCGGCTGCTCATCGCCGGTGCAAGGCAACGGACGCCATAACGGGATGATACCTGCGGCTGGGCGGAGGGGGTGCTTGGTTCAAGGGGGTGGCGTGCCGGCGAATGGTTCGGTCTGTAGGAGCAGCGCCAACCTCACCCGCGCCATTGCCGAGAGCGTGGTATCGCCCTGAGCCTCTGCCATCTCACTGGCTCGTTGCAAGTCGCGGATCGCATCCGCGAAGTTACGCAACTGTTCATAGCCGGCGGCGCGCAGCATCAGCGCGGCTGCGTTGGCCGGGTTGTGCTGAAGCGCGCAGTCAGCGTCACGCACCACTGCTTGGCCACGACGCAAAGCCAACCAGGCTTGTGCCCGCTCCATGCAAAACATCTCCTCGCCGAGGGCTTGACGGGCGCGCCCAAAACTTTCCTGGGCAGCTGCTTGATCGGGGCTCAGCACGCCGCGCCAAATCAGCAGCGCTGGGGCATCGGGCGAGGCCGCCAGGCCCTCCTCAATCGCAGCGCGCGCGCGCGTCCACTCACCCTCCTCCGCTGCGCGCTCCGCTCGCAGGATCGCCTCCGCCACGGGATCGCGCGGGAAGAGCGTCTCCCGAAATAGCCAGGCCAGCCCGCCCAGCGCTGCCATCGCCATGAGCGCCACAAAGGCTATCCTCCAGTTGCGACGGCGTTCCTCGCGCAGTTGGGCGTTGAGTTGCCACCATGGCGACCGGGGATTGCGGGCGTGTTGGCTGCGCAGCTCGGCAAAAGCTTGCGCACCGCCAACCAGCCGCACGACTTCGGCCTTGCGCCGGCTGAGCTGACCGACCAGCGCGTCGAAGCGAGCCTGCTCGGCGCGCACGTCGGCGCCGTTTTGCAGCAAACTTTCCAGCAGCGCTGCTGCCGTGTCCAGGCAAGTCAGCATCTGTTGCACGCGCGCCGGCGAGAGTCGGGCCAGAGCGATCTCGCACTGCGTGAGCAGGTCGCGCAAGCGGTCGCCCTCACTGAGCGGCTGAAGGCTTTGCTGCAGCTTACTCATCGAGACGCATCTCAAGCATACGCTAGCCGGCTGAGCGCAGCATCAAGGCTTGCCAGCCGGGAATTGGAGATAATTGCATCGTGCTATGAACGCTGCACAGCGCCGCCTAGCGGAAGGCATCCTCTTCACCGACGCTTACCAGCTCACCATGGCCCAGGTGTATTTCCGCAACGGCATCCACGAGACGCTGGCCCAGTTTGACCACTTCTTCCGCGCCAACCCGGACTACGGCACACACCGCGCAGGCTACTGCATCAGCGCCGGCCTCGGCAGCGTGTTGGAGTGGATGCGTGAATCGCGTTTTGGGCCGGCGGAGCTGGATGTGCTGCGCGCCCAGCGCTCACGTGCTGGCAAGCCGCTGTTTGGAGAGGACTTTTTGCAATGGCTCAGCCGCTACGGCAACTTCGAGAGCATCACCCTGCGCGCGATTCCGGAGGGGCGCGTTGTGCATCCACATGTGCCGCTCACCATCGTTGAGGGTCCGCTGGCGATCGCGCAGTTGCTGGAGACAGCGCTGCTCAACCAGATCAACTTCCAGACGCTGATCGCCACCAAGGCCTCGCGCGTCCGCGAGAGTTGCCAGGGCCGGCTGCTGCTGGAGTTTGGCGCCCGCCGCGCCCAGGATCGCGCCGCTATCGCCGGCGCGCGTGCGGCGCTGATCGGCGGGGCTGACTTCTCCTCCAACGTGGGCGCATCTGCCGTGCTGGGCTACCCGCCCAAGGGCACGCACGCGCACAGCATGGTGCAAGCGTTCATCGCGCTGGGCGGCAGCGAGTACGACGCCTTCCGCGCCTACGCCGAGCTATACCCCGACGACTGCGTGCTGCTGGTGGACACAATTGACACGCTGAACAGTGGCTTGCCCAACGCGATCCGCGTCTTTGAGGAGCTGCGCCGCAAAGGCCATCGGCCAGTCGGCGTTCGGTTAGACTCCGGCGACTTGGCCCACCTGAGCATTCAGGCGGCGCGTGAGCTAGACGCCGCCGGCTTCCCCGACGCCGTGATCGTGCTGTCCAACCAACTTGACGAGCTGTTGATTTGGCAGATCACCTCGCAAATCCAAGAGGAGGCCCCGCGCTACGGCATGAACGCTGAGCAGGTTATCCGCCGCTTGGTGTATGGCGTCGGCACCAGTCTGATCACGTCGGCTGGCAGCGCGGCTTTGGACGGCGTGTATAAGCTGGTTTCGCTCTGGCGCAACAGCGCATGGGTGCCGGCGATCAAAATTTCCGAGACGCCTGCGAAAACGCTCAACCCCGGCAACAAGCGCGTATGGCGCATCTACGACCAGCGCGGAATGGCCACTGCTGATCTGCTCACGCTGGAGCACGAAGACCCACGCCAGCAATCGCCACTGGTGCTACGCCACCCCAGCGACCACACCAAGTTCCGCATTTTGCAGCCGGAGTCCATCTCGGAGATCGAGCTGCTCACCGTTGAGGTGTTGCGGCAAGGTCAGTTGTGCGTTGAGCTGGGGGACATCGAGGCGATGCGCCAAGTGCGGCAGCGGGACGTGGCGCGGCTCGACCCCGGCGTGCGGCGGCTGATCAACCCCCACGGCTACCACGTCTCGCTCAGCCAGTCGCTGTGGGAGCTGAAGCAACAGTTGATCGGCGAGTTGCGCGAATGGCCGCTAGGAGGCTAGCCGGCGCAGTCGCACGCGCGCCACGCGCCGCTTGTCCATTTCTTCCACACGCAAGCACACGCCCATCTCCGGCAAGCGCACTTCATCGCCCACTGCTGGGATGCGTCCCAGACGGCTCATCACGAAGCCGCCGATCGTGTCGCTGTGTGGGTCGCTCAGCGACAGGTCAAACTCAGCGTTCACATCGCCGATGGGCGTCAGGCCGTTGATCACGGCGCCATCCTCGGTGAGCTGAATGTCGGGCGTTTCATCCACGCCGATGCGACTATCGCCCAAGATCCGCCCCGCCAGGTCGGTGAGTGTGACCAGGCCGGCTGTTCCGCCGTACTCGTCCAGCACGATCGCCGTGCGCTCACGGCGAGCGCGCAGGAGCACGATCAGCTCGTCGGCGCGCTGGGTGTCGGGCACAAACAACGCCTCGCGCACCAACTGACGCAACGCAAACGAGCGAGTGGACGATTGCAGAACCGGCAGCAGGTCCTTGGCATGCAGGATGCCGATGATGTGGTCTATGTCCTTCTCATACACCGGTAAGCGGCTGTAGGGATGCGAGCAAAAGGTGTGGATCACCTCAGCCAGCGGCGTGTCGGCGTCAAGGCAAACCATCTCCGTGCGCGGCGTCATCACCTCACGCACCGTGGTGTCGCCCAGCGAGAACACGGCGTTGAGCATGTCGGACTGCTCAGGTTGCAACACACCACCGCGCTCGCTGGCCTCTACCAACATGCGCAGCTCTTGAACCGAGTGCAGCCGCTCGCCGGCGTAGGCCTCGCCCACACCGAGCGCGCGCAACGCAACGCGCGACGAGCCGCGCAACAACTGGACGAAGGGCATGAAGGCGCCGGCGATCCAGTGCATTGGCGGCACCGCGATCAGCGCGATGCGCTCAGCGTCGCGCAGCACCAACGCACGTGGGATCAGCTCTGCCAAGACAATCTGGAAGTATGAGGCGATGGCCAAGCCGCCGATGCTGCTCAGGGCCAGAGCCGCCGGCCTTGGCAGCACCCCAAAGCCGCCCAGCAAGCTGGCGAGCAGCGCGCTAAAGGATGGTTCGCTCAGCACGCCGATGGCCAGCGAGGTGAATGTGACACCCACCTGCGTAGCAGCAAAGAAGCGATCCGGGTCCTGCATCGCCTGGATCACCCAGCGGGCGCGCATGTTGCCGGCTTGGGCCAGCTCCTGCATGCGGGTCTGGCGTGAGACCGCCAGGCTATATTCCGCAAACACGAAGAAGGCGTTGATCGCGATCAGCACCAACAGGCTGAACACGCCTTGCACCATGCTCCATGTGTCCATCGCCGACGTGCGCGATCATCGCACAGCGCGCTCCCGGCGGTCACCCCTGGGGCAGGACGCACTCGCCCTCAGCCAACGCGGCGGTAAATCACCTCTTGCTTGGGATAGGCAGGTGCAGGGGCGACCTGAGCGGCCGCCGCGCGGTCCACGATCCACTGCAATTTGCCGTTCGGCGGCATCACGCCCTGCGCCGGCAGACGTTGCACGTCCAACGGCCCCACCAGCACGTCGCGCAATGTCGTCGCCTTGCTCGCCCCACTGACCAAGAAGATCACTGCATCTGCGGCGTTGATCAACGGGAAGGTGAACGTGATGCGCATCGCGCCCAGTTTAGGCACAGGGTTTGCCACTACCCAGCGGTCGCGCGCCTCCAATGCTGGCGTGTACGGGAACAGCGACGCGGTGTGTCCGTCCTCGCCCATCCCCAGCAAAATAAGGTCAAAACGCGGCAGTCCCACCTCGGATGCCAAGCCCATGGTGGTGCGCATGGTTTGCTCGTAGGCCTGTGCTGCTTCCACTGCGCCCAGCTCCGTGCGCACCCGATGCATCTGCTCTGTTGGGATCGGCACGTGGGACAGGAGCGCCTCATGCGCCAGGCGAAAGTTGCTCTCAGGATGGTCCGGAGGGACAGCGCGCTCATCGCTCCACCACACATGCACGCGCGACCAATCGAAGCGTGCGGCGAAAGCTGGCTGCGCGAGCAACTGGTATAAAGTGCGCGGGGTGGTTCCACCACTCAGCGCCCAATGAAAGACGCCACGCCGTTGAATGGCCTTGCTGGCCCAGAAGAGCGTCGCCTCAGCAGCCAGGTGCGCCAGCGCGTCCGCATGCGGCACCACATGTAAGGTGTAAGTGGCGCTGTCGTTGAGCAACATGACAAAGGGCTGATCGCTCATCTCAGAGGGTGCGCCACTTACGGCCATCGGCGGCGATAAAGTCATCGGCGGACTTTGGCCCCCAGGTGCCGGCGCGGTATAGCTCGATGAAAGACCCCCCACCCTCCTGCCAGCGCTCGATCACCGGCGTGACCAGTGCCCAAGAGGCCTCCACCTCGTCGCTGCGGGTGAAGAGGGTGCTGTCGCCGAGCATCGCATCGAGCAGCAACCGCTCATAGGCATCGGGGGCAGGTGTGCGGAAGGAGGTGCCATAGCTGAAGTTCATGATCACCGGCTGCACGGCGTCGCCGGCGCCGGGGGTTTTGGCGCTGAAGTGCAGCGAAATGCCCTCATCCGGCTGGATGTTCAGCACCAGCAAATTGGGCTGGATGGTCTCCGCGGTGCGTTTGCTGAACAGCAGCAGGGGCGGCATTTTGAACTGGATGGCGATCTCCGTCACGCGGCGCGGCAGCCGCTTGCCGCTGCGCACGTAGAACGGCACGCCTGCCCAGCGCCAATTCTCTATCAGCAGTTTCATCGCCAGGTAGGTCTCAGTGGTCGAATCGGGCGCGACGCCCTCTTCCTGGGTGTAGCCCTTGACCAGCTCGTTGTTGATGCGGCCAGGGCCGTACTGGCCGCGCACGGTGCCGTCGCCGCGGGAGGTGTCCACGCGCAACGCTTTGAGCACTTTCACCTTCTCATTGCGCACGGCGTCGGGGCTGAACTCAGCGGGCGGCTCCATCGCCGTCAGCGCCACCAACTGCAGCATATGATTCTGTACGATGTCGCGGATCACACCGGCATGCTCGTAGTATGAGCCGCGGTTGCCGATGCCGATGCTCTCTGCCACAGTGATTTGCACGTGGTCCACGTAGCGGCGATCCCAGATCGGCTCGAAGATGCCGTTGGCGAAGCGAAACACGAAGATGTTTTGCACCGTCTCTTTGCCGAGGTAGTGGTCGATACGGTAAATCTGATCCTCGCGGAACCAGCGATGCAAATGCTCGTTCAGTTGACGGGCGGAGTCCAAGTCGCTGCCAAACGGCTTTTCCACGATGATGCGCGACCACGCGCCATTATTGGTGTCGGTGGGGCACATCATCGTGCCGACGTGCTCAATGATCGGCCAGTAGACCTCTGGCGGCGTGGCCAAGTAGTAGAGGCGATTGCCGCCGCTGCCATGGGCCTGGTCGATCGCCTCCAAGCGACGCAACAGCACTTGGTAGTCTGCTGGCGTGTGATAGTCGCCCTGCTGATAGTGCAGGGCACGGGCAAAGCGCTCCCATATGGTCGGGTTGATCGGCTTGCAGCGCGCGAACTCCTCCACCGCCTGGCGCATCTCCTGACGGAACTGGTCGTTTGTCTTCGGCTTGCGCGCAAAGCCGATCATGGCGAACTCTGGCGGCAGCAAGTCATCGGCCACCAGGTCGTAGAGCGCAGGGATCAGCTTGCGAAAGGTGAGGTCGCCCGACGCCCCGAAGATCACCATGATGCAGGGGCTGGGTTTTTTGTTCAACATGGCTGCTTCAGCGCGCTGGCTAAGCGCTACTCCTTTGTTCTGACTGCGTGGCCGCCAAAGCCTTTGCGCATCATGGCGGTGACCTTCGCGGCGAACGACTCCTCCTGGCGCGATGCAAAGCGTTGGAAGAGCGAGAGCGCAATGACCGGCGCGGGCACGTCCTCATCTATGGCGGCTTGCACTGTCCAACGGCCTTCGCCGGAGTCCTCCACGTAGCCGCGCACGCTCTCCAGGCGCGGGTCTTGCTTCAGCGCATCGGCGAGCAGCTCAAGCAGCCATGAGCGCACCACGCTGCCCTTGCCCCACACCCAGGCGATCTCGTCCAACTTGAGGTTGAACTCGCTCTTGGCCATGATCTCGAAGCCTTCGGCGTAAGCCTGCATCAGGCCGTACTCGATGCCATTGTGCACCATCTTGACGAAGTGGCCGGCGCCAGCGGGGCCACAATGGAGGTAGTGCGTGCCGTCGGGAGCGAGCGAGCGGAAGGCCGGCTCCAGGCGTTGGAAAACCTCGGCGTCGCCACCGATCATCAGGCAGTAACCGTTTTGTAGCCCCCAGATGCCGCCGCTCGTGCCCTGGTCCACAAAGTGCACACCCTTGGCGCGACACTCTTCGTAGTGGCGTTTGCTGTCTTTCCAGTTGCTATTGCCGCTGTCCACGATCACGTCGCCAGGATCGAGCAACGCCAACAGCTTGTGGATCACCTCGTCGGTGGGTTTACCGCTGGGGATCATCACCCACACCGCGCGCGGCGGTGTGAGCGCAGCCACCAGCTCCTCCAGCGTGTAGACGCCGCGGATGCCCTCCGCCCGAAGCTCATCCACCGGCTTGGGGCTGCGGTTGCAGACGATCACCTCGTGGCCGTCACGATGCCAACGCCGGGCCATGTTCGCGCCCATGCGTCCAAGTCCGAACAAACCGATTTGCATAAACGCTGCTCCTTGGGGTTAGTTGTGCGTCGTTGAGATGATGAAACTTGTTAGGCCGACCCTATGCTGCCGAGGGTCGCTACGATGAGGCATCGCCCTTATGCGAGCGACTGCGCCGCGTGCGGTTGACGCGCCGCGTGCTCCCGCGCAACACTTTGAGCACCTTCTCCAGCCCTAGCGCCAAGTCCCCACCCATGTGGAGTCGCATCACGCGCCGGCCGCGTGCGCGCAGGGACTCGAAGTCGCCTAGCGCCTGCGCCCGAATCAGCGTGCCGAAGGAGAAAGGCTCGCCGGCGATCAACATCTCGTCCTCTGGGTCATACGTGAGCTGCAGCGCGACCACGTTGTTGGCGCCGCCTTTGTGAAGCTGGCCGGTGCTGTGCAAGAAGCGCGGTCCATAGCCCACTGTCACCGGAACGCCGATTTTCTCGCGGATGAGATGCCGCATCTCCGTCAGCGCCTCATGCACCCGCGGGGTGTAAGGCAGATATGCCTGGATGGCCACGTAGTCACCACGCTGCGCTTGGCGCAGGAACTTGTTCAACTGGCCGTTCGCCGAGCGGCTGGCATACTCGCTGGGAAATTCGCCGGTCTCCTCGAAGATGTCCAGCAAGTGGCGCGTGTTGTTCTTGCTCTCCGTCACATTTGGCTCATCGAAGGGGTTGACGCCGATCACCATGCCGGCGAGAGCGGTGGCGAACTCCCAGCGAAAGAACTCTGCGCCCAAGTCGTATAGGTCGGCCAGTGTGATGACGAGGACAGGACGCTGGATAGCCTGCAAGGCGTCCA
Source organism: uncultured Anaerolineae bacterium (assembly GCA_938028725.1). GTDB lineage: Bacteria > Chloroflexota > Anaerolineae > J036 > Brachytrichaceae > CALIMH01. The sequence goes on from CALIMH010000003.1 coordinate 16,446, forward strand.
CCAGCTCATCGTGCGACGTGTCGTGAGCCAACTTGATGTAGACGTAGAATCGGTCGTCGCTCAACACGGCCACCTGCGAAGGGGGGATCGCCGGCCGCCCTTCCAGGGTGAGGTCGCCCTCAACCGGCACGATGCCACGCTCCTGCTTGCCGGTGCTTTCGGCGATCAATTGCTCGAGCCAATAGCCAAAGCTCTCAAGCTGCGGCGAAAGTAGGAGCGTCACCTTGTCGCAATCGTTGAGCGCCATGCCGCCCATCAACGCGCCCAAGTACAGGCCTGGGTTGGCAGCGCTGTCGCGCTTGCACCACTCCGCCATTTGCAGCGCGCGGCGGAGTAGGCGCTCGACGTCGAGCCCCAACAACGCTGCTGGGACCAAGCCAAAATACGAGAGCGCGGAGTAACGCCCGCCAATGTCCGATGGGTTGATGAACACCCGCCAGAAGGCTTCTTCAGCAGCCATGCGCTCCAGCGCCGTGCCCTCGTCGGTGATCGCCACAAAGTGCTTGCCCGAAGCCACGGCGGTGGACGCCACGCCGGCGATCAGGTCGTCCATACGGCTGCGGAAGTACTTGTAGAAAGCGTTCACCTCCAACGTCACGCCGGACTTGCTGGCGACGATGAACAAGGTGTGCATCAGGTCGAGCCGCTGCTCCAGCTCGCGCACAGTGGTCGGGTCGGTGGTGTCGAGCACATGCAGCCGAATGCCCTCTGGTTGTGGCCTAAAGGTGCGCGAGAGCACATCCGGCGCCAACGAGCTGCCGCCCATGCCGAGCACTACCGCGTCGGTGATGCCCATGGCGCGCACTTCATCGCGGAAGGCCAGCAGCTCGGGCACCTTCGGCAACATCATCTCCGGCGCGGAGAGCCAGCCCAGCCGATTGGTGATGCACTTGATGTGCTCCGGCTGTGTGCTCCAAAGCAAGGCGTCGCGCTTCCACACGCGCGAGGCAGCGCCCATCTTCACCAGCTCCTCCACGTAGCCCAGCGCGGAGTCCACGCCGCTGGCTTTGCCGCGCGCCAAGAAGCTAGCGCGCTTGTCCTCCAGCGCTCGATACAGCGCCTGGAAAGCATCGGCGAACAGCTTAACGCCCTCGTCAAGCAACTGTTGCATCACCGCCTTCATGTCAATGCCCTGCGCTTGCAGCTCGGCCAGCACAGCCCGCGCTTCATCCAACCCCTGGCTCAGCGTGGGCTTGACCACGCCATGATCGCGGAACGCCTTAAGCGTGGCTGGGGGAAGGGTGTTCACCGTGTCCTCGCCGATCAGCGCTTCCACGTAGTAGGTGTCTCTGTAGGCGGGGTTTTTGGTGCTGGTACTGGCCCACAGCAGGCGCTGGGTGCGCGCGCCCTTGGCCAACAACGCCTGCGCTTGAGGCTCGCTGAAGACGCGGCGGAACACCTCGTAGGCCAGCTTGGCGTTGGCAATGGCGGCGCGTCCCTTCAAGCGCTGGCACTTGTCCGCTGCTGAGGGCTCGCTAGCGATGCGTTCGTCCAGCAGTCGATCCACCAGCGTGTCCACGCGGCTGACGAAGAACGAAGCGACCGACGCCACGTCGAGCGGTAAGCCTTGTTCGGCGCGCGCTTGCAGGCCGGCGAGATAGGCGCGCGCCACCGCCTCGTAGACTTCCAACGAGAAGATCAGCGTCACGTTGACGTTGACGCCTTCCGCAATGAGTTGTTGGATGGCAGGGACGCCCTCTGATGTGGCGGGCACTTTGATCATCACATTTCTGCGCCCCACCTGCTGAAACAGGCGACGGGCCTCGGCCAGCGTGCCGGCCGTGTCGTGCGCTAGCAGCGGCGACACCTCCAAGCTCACATAACCGTCGCGCCCGTTGGTTTGCTCGTAGATCGGCTCTAGCACGTCGGCAGCAGCTTGAACGTCGGCCACAGCCAAAGCCTCGTAGATCGCAGGCGTGTCAGCGCCCTGTTCGATCAAGCGCGCAATATCCGCGTCGTAGTCGCTGCTGTGTGCGATGGCCTTCTCGAAGATAGCGGGGTTCGAGGTCACGCCCAGCACACCGAATTCGTCCACCAAATGCTGCAGCTCACCGGAGGTGATGATGCTGCGCTGGATGTTGTCGTACCACAGACTCTGGCCGAGGGATTGCACCTCGAAGTTAGGGTTTCCGTTCTGCAAGCTCATGGGAGAGAACCTACTGTTGTTCACAAGGCGCGGAAGAATTCACCAGGTGAGGCCCTGCTCGAGCAGCGCCACTTTCTTAAGCCTCGCCATATATCGCTCGCCATAGCTGAAACGGGCGTTGAGGAAGACGCGCACAATTTCAGCGGCCAGCTCCGCTCCAATGACCCGTCCTCCTAACACCAACACGTTCATATCATCATGCTCCACACCTTGGTGAGCGGAGTAAGTGTCGTGACAGATGGCGGCACGGATGCCACGCATCTTGTTCGCCGCGATACAAGCGCCCACCCCGCTGCCGCAGATGACGATGCCCCGCTCGGCTAAGCCCTGTTGCAGCGCCTCGCCCACCGCGCGCGCAAAATCGGGGTAGTCTGAGCGCTCCGCGCTGTGTGCGCCGAGGTCAAGGGGTTCGTGCCCTGCCTCCTTCACCACAGCAACCAAAGGGGCTTTCAGCAGATAGCCGCCGTGGTCAGCAGCAATTGCCACACGCATTGGGAGGATTATAAATCCGCATGCTCTGCCAGATCCGACACCCCGACGCCAGATACGATCACCGCAGCGCACTAAACGTACTTACCCTTTCTCCTAAAAACTTGAGATGCTTTGTAGCAAGGGAAAGGTTAGCTGAAGCTTCCAAAGTAGCTTAGTTAGCCGACATTCCGCAAGACCGCTCGACCGATGCTGAGAGATTATCGATCTATGCGCCTAATGAGATCGTCCTGACGGGAATTCACCGATTGAGGTGAGATTTGCACAATTAGCACCTAAAAAGCACTTTAACAAGTCGTATAATGGTTTTGCCATGTCGCAAAGAGGAATGTTCGTTAGCGCGAAAGAGGCGGCGCAAGTGATGGGTGTCACCCCCCCAACGGTGGTTGCGTGGACGAAATCAGGATTTGTGCCCAGCGTGCAAGTTGGCAAAAGGCGACGCATTCCACGCAAGCAGTTTTACGCTTGGGTTAGGCAATTTTTGGATTTGCCTCACCAAACCAACGAGGCAAACGAACAAGACACGGCCTGAAACCGTTTTGCGCTTAGGCACTCATTCCAGCTGCAAGCTGGGTTATCATTGACCGAGCAGGAGAGGGCACGAGTTTGCCGGGCGGTCGCGTCTTGCCTTGGGCAAGATGAGGAAAGTCCGGACTCCGCAGGGCAGAGTGCTGGCTAACAGCCAGGCGGGGCGACCCGACGGATAGTGCCACAGAAAACAAACCGCCGACCGCCACCCCGGTGGCGTGGGCAAGGGTGAAAAGGTGCGGTAAGAGCGCACCGGCGCGGCAGTGATGTCGCGCGCTTGGCAAACCCCACTCGGAGCAACGCCAAAACGCGCAGATGAGGTGGCCCGCTGATGCGCTGGTGGGCGGCTTGAGGTGGCTGGTAACAGCCATCCCAGATAGATGACCGCCACCCTTCACGAAAGGGTACAGAATCCGGCTTACAGGTGAACTCGACCCTCTCCTGCTGGGTTTCTTCCAATGGCGAAGGGCTTACCGCGCTAATTGGCGTTGCAGCGTGGTCGCTTGGGTGCGCACCTCGCTGGGGACCAGTTTGGCAGGATCCATAAACTCTTGGACGCGGCTGGTGTCTTGGCGGGCTTTCGTCAACCACTGCTCGAAGTAGCGGCGCTGCTCGTCCCGCAGCTCATACTGCTCTAGCGGCCGCACTTCGCGCGCCAGCGGCACCACCAAATAAAAGCCAGAGTTTGAGGACGTGATCACAGGTGAGGGAGTGTTCAGCGGGCCTTTCTCCAACGCCTCGACCACCTCTGGCCCAAACAGCGAAGCAGCTCGGCTGCGGCTCATCCAATCCTCTTGAGTGGTGCCATTACCAATCGGTGCCGGCTGGGTGATCGCATTGGTCTGTGAGATCAGCGCACGAAAGTCGAGCTCCCCAGCCCGCAGCCGCGCCTGCGCAGCTTCAGCGTCGGACAGCGCGTTGAAACGAATGTAGTCGAATTGGAAGTGCAACGTGGTTGTGGGCACTTCCTTGTCAAACGTCTCGCGCAGCCGCTGGCGATACAAGCTCTCCAACACTAGCTCGCGCAGGTCGGCCTCGGACCAGCCGATAGCGCCATAGTTCTGGAGTGCCCGCTGGAAGCTGTCGCGGAACTCTTGTTCTGTGATCGAAGTGGGCTGCAGCGGCGGTGCTTCAGTTGGTGGCGGCTCGGTCTGCGTCAGCGTTTCGGTCGCCGTCAGGGCGGAGGTTGGTGTTGGCAGTGGCGTGTAGGTTGGAAACGGCGTAAGCGTTTTGCGATAGAAGCCAAAGCTTCGCTCTAGGCTTTCTTGCACTTCTTCTGGGCTGATCTGGATGGCGCGCCGATTGGCCTCGCTGCGGATCAGAATGGCCTCCAGCAGGTTGTCTAGTGTGGTCCGCCCAATTTGGTCAGCGTCAAGATTGGTGACGATTTGCTGGAGCTGCTGCTCGTATAGCTGGATCAAAAACTGCGAAGAGCTGTCGCCGCTGGCGCGCAACTCCGCAACCTGATTGCTAATCTGGTTGTAGTTGAGCAACTGTTGCGAGAAGTTGTAGCGGATGCGCTTCTGCAACTGCCGAACGGTGATAACTTGCCCATCCGCGCTAGCCACGACGCGCTGCGGCTCAAACACCAACAGTTGCAAAGCGGCAGCTAGCACAAGCAGCGCCGTAAGTGCAAACACCACGATAGCCCCCACAATCACGAGTTGGCGCAGGCGCTTCTCCCGTTCCTGTCGAAGGCTCGGCACGAGAAATGACTGCGCGCGAGGAGGAGAGGTTTTTTGCTTCATGGGCTCACCAAAAGCCTCCACTGTCAACTTCACTGAGCATAGCCCACCTGCTCCTCACCGGTTTGGGTGGCTTGCCCGATTGAGGTGTAGCGAAGGGGCACAGACAGAAGTGATGCTATGCCCCTATGCCGAGGTTTCGGGCAGCTCTGCTTCTGAATCTGTCGGTCCTGCTTGCTCGTGGTGCGCTGTCGGCTCGAGCGCCTTCGGAGCGGCGGTGTTCTCGTCGGCGCGCACAAGCAGGTAACGCAGCACGTCCTCTTGCAAGCGCAAGCGATTTTCCAGCCGCGCCACAGCAGGCGCCTCGAGATTGACCAAGCAAAAGATGTAATGCCCCTCGCGGTAACGACGGATGGGGTAAGCGAAGGCGCGCATACCCCACCGGCTCAGCTTCACAATCTCGCCTTTCTCCGCGCGAATGTACTCGTTGATGCGCTCGATCAGCCGCTCTAGGTTCGGTGCATCGAGATCCGGCTTCACGATGTAAGTTAACTCGTATGTGCGTGTCATGCGGTTGGCGTCTCCTTTCCCTGGAAATTGCCTTTGGCACACACCAAAAGCGGAAAGGCACGTTGCCTCACAGGCGGCAACTATAACACGGCTACAATGCTGCTCATACAGCGCACAGCGGAGCAAACGCCATGAGCCATCAGCCGATTGTCGTGAGCGAGTGCAAGAGCAGTGCTGAGCGGCGGCAATTTGTCGAGTTTCAGTGGGAGATTTACAAAGACAACCCTCAATGGGTGCCGCCGCTGATCAGCGAGCGCATGGCGTTCTACGACCGAACGAAGAACCCTTTCTTTGAGCACTCGGAAGCAGCCTTGTTTGTAGCGCGACGTGGGGGGCACATTGTGGGCACTATCGTTGCTATTTTGAACAACCGTCACAACGCCATCCACCACGAGCACACCGGCTTCTTCGGCGGCTTCGAGTGCATCAACGACTTTGAGGTGGCCCGCGCGCTGTTCGACACAGCGCGCGACTGGGTGAAGGCGCGGGGGATGACGGTGCTGCGCGGCCCCACCACGCTCTCCTTCAACGACGAGATCGGCTTGTTGATCCGCGGCTTCGACAAGCCGCCGCGCGTGCTCATGCCCTACAACCCGCCCTACTACGCTGAGCTGGTTGAACGCTATGGCTTTCAGAAGGCGATGGATTTGTATGCCTGGTGGGTCTCCACCCAAACAGCAGCGGACAAGCGCCTGGCACAACTGGAGCGCATCGCCGCTGGCATTCAAAAGCGCAAGAACTTCGTCGTGCGCAACGCCGACTTTCGCCACCTGGACCGCGAGGTGGCAGCGCTCAAGCGCATCTACGCCAGCAGCGAGGGCGCTTGGCGCGACAACTGGGGACACGTGCCGATGACCGATCACGAGCTGGCGCACGTGGTGCGCAACCTGAAGCAATTCGCAGACCCGGATTTCATCTTCATCGCCGAGGTGGATGGCGAGCCAATCGGCCTAGCGGTGAGCTTGCCAGACGTGAACCAGCCGCTGCGCAAAGCCTACCCCAATCCGCGAACGCCAGAGCTTTGGACGCTGCTCAAGTTCCTGTGGTATCGCCGCACCACCATCAACGCGGTGCGATTTATCCTGCTCGGCACGCTGCCGGAGTATCGTGCTTCGGGAGTGGAGTCATTGCTGATCTACAGAACGCTGGAGGCTGCGCGCCGGCGCGGCTACATCGGCGGTGAATTGGGCTGGATTTTGGAAACCAATGACGCGATGAACCGCATCAACCAAGCTGCCGGCGCGGAAATCGAGAAGGTTTATCGCATCTATGACTATCGAATCAGCTAAAGTGGTAGAAACCTCGCCCACCAAGCTGCGCTCAGCCACGCGATCGCCTATCAGCGCCCGCCTAGGCCTGTTCGTGGCCGATCTGATACTGATCAACTGCGCCTTCGCACTCAGCTACGTGGTGCGCTATCAGTGGGAGTGGTTTCGTCCTATTGCCTTCGATGCTCGCCTGAGCGATTATCTGCCCATCCAGGTGCTGTTCAATCTCGCGTTGTTGGCCTTCTTCTGGTTGGATGGCGTGTACGCGTTTCGCCGCGGCCGATCGATGCTTGACCAAGTGTGGTCAATCAGCAGTGCGGTGATCAAAGCAGTGTTCATCGTATGGGTGGCGATCTTCATTTATGGTCCGGCGGTTTATTCGCGGCTGATGATTGCGGAGGCCGGCTTGATCACCATCCTCAGTTTGAGCGGACTGCGCGGGGTGTTGAGCTGGCGTGCAGCGCAACTGCGCAAGCAAGGGATCGGCGTCTCCAACGTGCTGATCATCGGCGCGGGCGAGCTGGGCCGCGCGGTGATGCGCGCGATCTTCGCGCGACCAGACCTCGGCTACCGCTGCATTGGCTTCTTGGACGACGATCCCCAGCGCGGACAAACAGACATCGGCCGCTTCCCGGCGCTGGGCAACATCAGCGCGCTGCCGGAGTTGCTCAGACGGGGCGGCATTGACGACGTCATTATCGCGCTGCCTTGGTCGGCACAACAGAAGATCGCTCAGCTCGTCTCGATCTGTCAAGCACACCGCGTGCAAGTGCGCATCGTCCCCTCGCTGATGCAAGTCAACTTCAGCCGCTTGGATGTGAGCGACTTCGGCGGCATTCCCCTACTCACCCTGCGCGAGCCACAGTTCGACCCGATCAGCCGCGTGGTGAAGCGCGCGATTGACCTCGTGCTCGGCACGCTCTTTCTGCTAGTTGCGCTGCCGATCATGCTGATCGCGGGTATTGCGATACGGCTGGAATCGCCCGGGCCGATCATCTACAGCCAGATTCGCATCGGACAAAACGGGCGGCCCTTCAAGGTGTACAAGCTACGCTCCATGCACAAGGACGCCGACAAAGAGCGCGAGAAGTTGCGCGCGCTCAACGAAGCCAAGGGGCCGATATTCAAGATTCGCGAGGACCCGCGTCTGACGCGGGTGGGCCGACTGCTCCGCAAGCTGAGCATCGACGAGCTGCCTCAGTTCTGGAACGTGTTGCGCGGCGATATGAGTATTGTCGGCCCACGCCCACCGCTGCCGGAGGAGGTGCAACAATACTCGGACTGGCACCACGAGCGCTTGAGAGTGAAGCCCGGCATCACCGGCCTTTGGCAGATCAGCGGCCGCAGCGATCTCCCCTTCGACGAGATGGTGTTGCTGGACGTGTACTACATCGAGAATTGGTCACCCGCCCTGGACTTGAAGATCATCCTCGCCACGATCCCTCATGTGCTCAGCGGACGCGGGGCTTATTGAGCCGCAGGTTCGGGTAAGGCGACCGTTTCGCGGTTGCCGGCGCGCTTCACCGTGTCAAACACCAACCCGCTGCCATCAGGCTGCACGTCCACGCGCACGCAGTCGCCACTTCCGAATTGACCTTGAAGCAGTTGCACGCTCAGCGGCCCTTCGACATACTTCTGCATGGCGCGGCGCAGGGGACGCGCACCAAAGTTAGGGTCGTAGCCTTGGCGCGCCAACCAGCGCCGAGCTTCTGGCGAAAGCTCAATTTGTATTTGGCGCTCGGCCAACCGCTCGCGCACTTCACGCAGTTGTAGCTCCACGATTTGCTCCACATCCTCCAGCGTGAGTGGCGAGAAGATGACGATCTCGTCCACACGGTTGAGGAATTCAGGGCGGAAGGTGCGCTTGAGTGCATCCTCGATCCGCTTGTGGTCGGCGATCATCTTGAACTCTTCTTCCTCACTCGGCTTGATGAAGCCCAATGCGCCACCTTTGCGGACGTACTCAGTGCCGACGTTGCTGGTCATGATGATCACCGTGTTGTTGAAGTACACCACGCGCCCCTGGCCATCGGTCAAGCGCCCCTCATCCAGGATTTGCAGCAGGGCATTCCAAACGTCGGGGTGCGCCTTCTCAATCTCGTCGAACAGCACCACTTGGTAAGGCCGACGGCGGATGCGTTCGGTGAGCTGGCCGCCCTCCTCGTAGCCCACGTAGCCCGGCGGCGCGCCGAACAAGCGGCTAACGGTGTGCGGCTCGCGATACTCGCTCATGTCCACCCGAACCAGCGCGTTCTCGTCATCAAAGAGGAACCAAGCCAACGCTTTAGCTAGCTCGGTCTTCCCTACGCCAGAGGAGCCGAGAAAGATGAACGAGCCAATCGGTCGATTGGGGTCTTTCAAACCGCTGCGCGCGCGGCGGATCGCGTCGCTGATAGCGCGGATCGCCTCGTCTTGGCCAACGATGCGCTCATGCAAGCGCTCCTCCATCTTGAGCAGCTTGACGCTTTCGGTCTCCATCATCTGGTTGACTGGGATGCCCGTCCACTGCGCCACCACGTTAGCAATGTCATCCGCGTCCACCACTTCATCCAAGTTTTTCTCCTTTTGCCAACGCTCACGCTCGGCCTCAAACTCTTGCTGCAAACGTAGGCGGTTGACTTTGATCTCGGCGGCGCGCTGATAGTCCTGGGCGATGGCGGCAGTTTCCTCCTCGCTGCGCAGGCGCTCCAACTCACGGCTCTTGGCCTTCAAGTCGGGTGGCAGGGTGAAGAGCGCCACGCGCAGCTTGGCGGCGGCCTCGTCAATTAGGTCAATCGCCTTGTCTGGCAACTTGCGGTCGGTGACGTAGCGAGCGCTCAAGCGAGCAGCAGCCACAAGCGCCTCGTCGCTGATGCGCACTTTGTGATGTGACTCATAGCGCTCGCGCAGGATGCGCAGCATCTCGATGGTCTCTTCGACGCTCGGCTCGTCCACAAAAATCGGGGCGAATCGGCGCTCGAGGGCGCTGTCCTTCTCGATGAACTTGCGGTACTCGTCGAGGGTGGTGGCGCCAATGGCCTGCAGCTCGCCGCGCGCTAACGCCGGCTTGAGCATGTTGCTGGCGTCCATCGCGCCGGCAGCGTTGCCGGCACCAACCACGTTGTGCAGCTCGTCAATAAAAAGGATGACTTTACCCTCGCTGTGTTGCACTTCCTCAATTACAGACTTGAGGCGCTCCTCAAAGTCGCCACGGAAGCGCGACCCAGCCACCATGGCGGGCAGGTCGAGGGCGACGACGCGCTTGTTGAGCAAAATCTCCGGCACGTCGCCGGCGACGATCTTCTGGGCCAGCCCCTCGACGATAGCAGTCTTGCCGACGCCGGCCTCGCCGATCAGCACTGGGTTGTTCTTGGTGCGACGGCTGAGCACTTGAATGACGCGCAGAATCTCCTCATCGCGCCCCACCACTGGGTCCAGCTTGCCTTCGCGCGCCATGCGCGTGAGATCGCGCGAGAACTTTTCCAGCGTGCGGTAGCGCGCTTCCGCCTGGGGATCAGTGACGCGCTGGCCACTGCGCAGGTCTTTGATTGCGTCCAGCAGCCGATCGCGCGTGATGCCCGCCTCGGCCAAGATGCGCGCGGTGGGCGTGTTGCGCTCTGATGCGATGGCGAGGAAGAGGTGCTCAGTGCTGATGTATTCGTCCTTCAGGCGGCTCGCCTCTTCGTTGGCTAGGTCCAAGATACGCTTGACGCGGGGCGTGATAAACATCTGCTGCGTCCCGCCCAAGCTGCCGCCGTAGATACCTGCCCGCGGTGAAACGCGCAGCACATCATCGAGCTTGCCGGCGATCACCGCAGGGTCCGCACCAAGCTGCATGATGAGCTGGGACACTGTGCCCTCCGGCTGCTCGATAAGCGCCAAGAGGATGTGCTCAGTGTCCACCTGGGTGTGACCATAGCGCTGGAGAATTTCGTAAGCGCGCGCTGCTGCATCTTGAGCACGCTCTGTGAACCGGTCGTATCGCATCTGCCCTCTCTCTCAGGTGCTTTCGGCGGCATTATAGACATGCCGCGTTTGAAATTTGCAAGAGCGCTCAAAGCTGCCTCTGGTTCATTACAATACCTCTCTCGCATGTCGCCTCGCTCGCTGATGCGGTCCGCGCTGCTGGTCAGCGCCCTGTACGTGCTCAGCAACGTGACGGGCTTTGTGCAGCGCGCGATTGTCGCCGGACGCTTCGGCGGTGGGGAAGCGCTCGATGCGTTCTACGCAGCTTTTCGGCTGCCTGATCTGCTCTTCAACGTGCTGGCCGGTGGCGCATTGGCCTCGGCGTTTATCCCGCTGTTCAGTGGACACCTCGCCAAAGGTGAGACTGCACTGGGCTGGGCATTGGCCAGACGCGTGGCGTTGGGCGTGGGCAGCGCCGTGGGCATAGCAGCGCTGCTGGCTGCAAGCGGGGCAGAGGTGCTAGTGGACGCAGTGATCGCGCCGGGCTTCGGCCCCTCCCAAGCCACATTGACGGCGGGCTTGATGCGCGTGATGCTGATCAGCACGGTGATCTTCGCCCTGAGCGGGCTGATGATGGGGGTGCTGCAATCCCATCACCACTTCCTCGCGCCCGCGCTTGCGCCGGTGTTATACAACGTCGGCATTGCCGCCGGCGCCGTGCTGCTCGGCAGCATGGGCATCTACGGGGCAGCGGTGGGCGTGGTGGTCGGGGCGCTGATGCACCTGGCCGTGCAATTGCCCACACTCGCGCGGCTTATCCCACGCACCTCGCCGGCGCTGAGCGCGAGCCAATCGCGGCAGCTTCGCCAGGACGCCCAGCAAGTGCTACAGCTCATGTTGCCGCGCGTGATCGGCCTGGCCGCTGTTCAGGTGAACTTTATCGTCAACACACGCCTGGCCTCCGCCATGGAAACCGGCGCAGTGACAGCGCTGAACTTAGCCTTCGCTATCATGATCTTGCCCCAAGCAGCTATCGCCCAAGCCATAAGCACCGTGCTTTTCCCCGCGATCAGCGCACACGCCGCGCTGGGCGATCGGAGGGCCTTCACGCGCGCGTTGAGCCAATCCATGGCTGTAGTGCTCGCGTTAAGCGCGCCGGCATCGGTTGGGCTGGTCGTGCTAGGCGAGCCTTTGATTCGGCTGCTGTTCGAGCGTGGCGCGTTTAGCGCGCAAAACACAGCGCAAACAGCCTTCGCGCTGCAAATGTTTGCGGTGGGGCTAACCGCCCATGCGGCGCTAGAGGTAGTGACGCGCGGCTTCTACGCGCTGCGCGACACGCTGCGACCGGTAATGTTAGCCGTCGTCAGCATGGCGTTGAACGTGGCGCTCAGCGTGGCGCTATCGGCAGCTTTCGCGCGCGCTGGATGGATGCCTTTCGGCGGCGTGGCGCTGGCAAACTCGCTGGCTACAGCGCTGGAGACCACTGTGCTCTGGCTGCTGTTGCAGCGCCGCGAGCCAGCGCTGCGCGCCCAGGTGGTGTTGCAGGCGCTTGGCCGCGCATCGGCAGCATCCGCATTGATGGGGCTGGCGCTGATCAGCTGGCGCGCATTGTTGGGCGACGGCCACACCTCTACCCTGTTCGCGCTGCCAGTCGGGCTGGCGGTATACGCGGCCGCAGCGTGGTCATTGGGCAGCGCCGAGATGCACTGGATAGCAGCGCAAGTGCATGCGCGGGTGCGCCATCCGCTCGCTGAGCTTAAGAAATAGATTTCAGTTTGCCGCCTTCAAGGACCGCGTTGCCAATGATGCGCTTCTCCGCCTCCGCGTTCGGCTCCAGCGATCGGACGCGCACTTTGACCAGCCGGCGCAGTGGGGTGGCGTTGATCTTCTTGATGAGCGTCTCCTCCACCTGGAAAATGCCGGCTGAGTTGCTCATCACCACGTCAATCATCACGGGCGTGTTGTCATCGCCGCGCACGATGTCCACTGATTCAATTGCCAACGCCGAAACGGAGTGAATATCCAGCTTGCCCAAATCGAACGGCATACGCGCCCGGCCCTTGGTCATATCACAACCGTCGGCGACGGCGACTACCGCACCTTCCATGAACAACGGCGCTGGATTAATGTCGTGACACTGGATCGCGGACAAGATGAAGTCCATGATCAGCGTGCGCTGCTCCAAGTCGTCGTAAATCTGGGCCAGGATGTCTTGCAGGATCGGCTGGGCGAGGAGCACACCGATCAGCTCATGGCCGATGCGATGGGTGGCGTTGCCGATGTCGTGCAGCATCACCCCACACAGCGTGACGAGGCAGGCGTCGTCATGATCGCCAGTGCCGGATTGCACCACGTCTAGCGTCGCACCGGCCTCGATTAACAGCGTCATGATCTGCAAGGCATATGCAGCAGTCACGCGGGCGTGGATCGGGCCATGGTCGTTGTAGGCCAATTTGCCGACGGTGGTGTAGTTCGATAGATTCCAGTGCGCATCCACGCGCGGATCGCAGATGAGCAGCTCATAGGCGCGAGCCGTGCGCGGATAAGCAGCGCTCAGCGCGCGAATGGTGGTATCGGCGCGGGCTGCCAATTCGCCGTAGTCATCTGGCAAGACTGCTTCCAGACGCGCGCCGTTGCCCAACGCATGGGCGGGGGGGCGGGAGATGACAATGCGAGACATAGCGTAGCTTGATCAAGCCTCGATCAGGCGGCGTGCTTGAGGTGTGCTTTTCAGGAACTTGTGCACTTCATTGCGGGCCTCCTGCAACTTTTCGGCGATGTGCTCATCTTTGCCGCGGAAGGTGCGCAGCGTGCGCCTGCTGCACTGCAAGCAGCCGATGGTCGCGCGGTAGCTGTCCAAGTCGCAGGTAAGGCAGTTGTTCAGGCGCACCATCATCAGGGTGAAGGCCAGCACTTGTTCATCGTGCTCGTCTGCTCGGCTCAAACGGTCAATCAGCTTTTGCCAGGCCAATCCCGGACGCGCATCGCGTAGATTTGGGATCAGCGAAGCGGGGAAGAGAATTTCACTATCCGGGTACATCGTGCGCACCTCACAAAGTACAGAGGCCACATGCTGCAAGCGACAATGTTTCAGACGGGAGCCGCTGCAAGAGGAGATGATAGCACGCCGGTGTAAGAAAGTGGTTAAGACTAGTGCTGAGATTCTGCCTCAATGGGTGCGGTGTTGTCGGCTTGCTCGCTGGTCAAGCGTCGCACCCAAGCCAAAAACTCGCGGCGCGGGATTGGCCTGGCCCCGAGCGAGGTGGTGTGGGCAGTCTCTTGTTGGCAATCAATGAGTGGCACGCCCTCTGTGCGCAGCCAACGCACCAAGTGCACAAGCGCCACTTTTGAAGCGTCGCTCACCCGGCTGAACATGCTCTCGCCAAAGAACAGGCGACCGATCTTCACGCCATACAGCCCGCCAACCAGTTCGCCATTCAGCCAGGTCTCGAACGAGTGGGCGTAGCCCATGTGATGCAGGGCGGTGTAGGCGTGGATCATCGCTGGTGTGATCCACGTGCCGCTCTGGCCACGGCGGGGGATAGTGGCACAAGCGTGGATGACCGCCTCAAAGGCTTGGTCGCGCGTGACCTGAAAGCGGCCGCTGTTGAGGCGGCGTCGCAGCGACGCGCTGATATGCAGCTCATCCACGAATAGCACCTGGCGCGGGTCCGGGCTCCACCACAGGATCGGCTCGCCCTCTTCGTACCAGGGGAAGATGCCATGCGCGTATGCCTCCAGCAGGCGCTTCGGCGAGAGCGAGCCGCCGGCACACAACAGGCCGTTGGGGAAGCGCCTCGCCTGCTCAATTGGCGGGAAGGGATCATGCTCATCCAGCCAAGGGATGCGCAACACAGCGCGCATCATAGCTTACGCTTAGGCGCTGTTCAGCGAAGTTGTCAGGCAACCGGCACGGCGTTGAACCCACGTAGAATCATGCTTAATGTTTGTGTCTCAGCCGCTTTGGCTGCTGCTCCTGCTGCTGGTGCCGCTGAGCGTAGCGATAGCGTGGCCACGGTTGCGCATGGCAGAGCAGCATCGAAGCCGGCGGCTGAACCGAGCGGCGCTTTTGTCGATGGCGCTGCGCACGCTGCTGATCACCTGTGTGACGCTAGCGCTTGCGGGCGTAGGCATACAGCGCCCCACCTCTCGGCTGGCTGTGGCGTTTGTCGTTGACGCCTCCGACAGCGTCGGCGCGAGCGGCTTGGAGCGCGCTGCCCAATTTGTGAGGGAATCGCTCGCTTTCCTCCGCATCACCAACAGCGACGATGACGATCGTGCAGCAGTGGTTCTCTTCGGCGCTGAGGCGCAAATTGAGCAACCCCTCCTTGCTACGCGCGAGCTTTTGCCGTTCAGCGCACAGGTGCGCACGGATGGGACGGACATTGAGGGCGCGATCCGCCTGGCCGTCTCGCTGCTGCCGCGCGATGCCAACCGTCGGCTGGTGTTGCTCAGTGACGGTGTGCAAACGCGCGGCGACGCCGTATCGCTCGCCCGGCTGTTGGGAGTGCCGATCGACGTGGTGCCGATTGCGTACCCCAGCGGCCCTGACGTGCTGCTGGAGCGACTGGACGCCCCAACGCGAGTGTCGGCCGGCCAAGTGATCCCGCTGATGATCTCCGCACGCGCGCTGCAGCCCATGCGCGGGGAGCTGATCGTTCAGGCCGACGGGCGCATCATCGAGCGCCGGCCGGTCAACTTGGTGGCCGGGCCTAACGTCTTTGCCGCACGTGCCACTGCGACCGAGCCGGGTTTTTCTACCATCCGCGCACAGATCGTCGCAGAGGGCGACGTGCGCCCACAAAACAACACCTTGTCTGCAGCCGTGATCGTGAGCGGGCCGCCGCGCGTGCTGTTGGTTGCACCCGACTCACCGGCTAGGCAAAGCCGAGCAGACGAGATCGGCGCTTTGCGCAGCGCGCTTACCGCTGCCGGGATAAGCTGGGAGACAGCCCCCCCAGCGACGATGCCCACAGACCTGCTCGCGCTCAGCTCATACCAGGCGATCGTCCTAGCCAACGTGCCGGCGCGGGAACTGTCCACGCGCGCCATGGACGCCCTCCAGCGCTACGTGCGTGATGTGGGAGGCGGGCTGGTGGTGATCGGTGGTCCCTCCAGCTACGGCGTCGGTGGTTACTACCGCACCCCCTTGGAGGAGACGTTGCCGGTGGAGGCGCAAGTGAAAGACCCGCGCCGCTTTCCCTCCGTTTCCATCGTGCTCGTGATGGACAAGAGCGGCAGCATGAACTTGAAGGAAGGCAACGTCACCAAGATGCGCCTGGCCGCGGAGGCGGCAGCACGCGTGGCCGAGCTAGCTAATGACGAAGACGAGATCACCGTCATCGCCTTCGATACTGAGCCGGTGGACGTGATCGGCCCATTCCTGGGCCGCGACAAGCAGCGTTACATCGGTCAAATCTTGCGCATCGCTCCCGGCGGCGGGGGCATTTATGCATACGATTCGCTCAAAGAGGCCGAGCGCATCATCACCCGCTCCACCCGTCAATCCAAGTTCATCATCCTGCTTGCTGATGGCGACGACACCGAGCAACAAGAAGGCGTGCCGGAGCTGGTGCGCAAGATGCGTGAAGTGGATGAGGTGACGCTCACTGTGGTCGCCATCGGCAATGGGGCGGATGTTCCCTTCCTGCAGCGCATAGCCGCCCTTGGCGGTGGGCGATTTCACTTGACCAACCGCGCTGCCAACCTACCTACCATCTTCACAGAGGAGGCCGCGCGCGCCCAGCGCAGCTACATCGTCGAGCGCGAATTCCTTCCCCGCCGCGGCGCCGATAGCCCCATGCTGCGTGGGATTGACCTCATCCCACCGCTGCTCGGCCATGTGGCCACGACAGCCAAGCCCGCCGCACAGGTGATATTGTGGGCCAACGAGTCCGACCCGCTGTTGGCTGCTTGGCAGTATGGCCTCGGGCGGGCGGTAGCCTTCACCTCGGACGCAACAGCCCGCTGGGCAAAAGCTTGGCTGGGCTGGGAACACTTTCCCCGCTTCTGGTCACAGGTGCTGCGCTGGACCATCCTCGAACGCAACGAATCGGCCCTGGCTGCCACCATGCAACCACGCGGTGAATTCGCGCTCCTCACCGCAGAGGTGGCGGAGGCTATCGCCTCAAACGTGACGCTCACCGCCACGCTATTTTCCCAGCAGGGGGAAAGCCGTGACGTGCCCCTAGTTCAAGCAGCGCCAGGACGCTTCGAGGCCACGCTGACGCTCGAACCTGCGACCACCTGGTTCGCGCGCATACGCAGCAGCAATGGCGACGAGGCGCTCATCCCTTACACGCATCCCTACTCGCCTGAGTATGGTCCGGCCTCCAAGTTGGGCGAACTGTGGTTGCGCGAGATCGCCCAGGTTAGCGGCGGCGCTGTGCTCGAGTCGCCGGCCCAGGTGTTTCGCCCTGCTGCGCTCGCCGTCACCCGTCTGGAACTCTCGCCATGGCTGCTGTTGGCTGCGGCGCTCTTGCTGCCCTGCGATGTGGCTGCGCGTCGGCTGGCCGGTTTGCTGGAGCACTGGCTGGGTCGGCTATCGCGCTCGCCCACCGAGCGACGCACCCGCATGCCTGCTACTGCGCCCCTCCCAACCGTCGTAGCGACACCACAGGGCGGCACAGCATCCACCGCGCCTGCTCGGCCGGGCACTCCCTCCACCAGCACCGCCGAGCTGCTCCGGCGACGCCAACAACGGCGGAACGCGCAACAAGGCGATCCCTCTTGAGCCATCCGTGAGCAAGTATGGAAGGCGCATTGGTCATCGTAGCGTTGCTGCTCACCCTCAGCGTCCTCGGCAGCAAGGCTTCAGGTCGCCTGGGAGTGCCGGCGATGCTGTTTTTTTTGGCATTGGGCATGCTTGCCGGCCAATCGGGATTAGGCGCGTTGCGATTCGTCGACTTGACACTGACGCAACTGGTCGGCGTGTTGGCGTTGGTATTCATCCTCTACTCTGGTGGCCTGGACACCGACTGGCGTCGCGTGCGCGCTGTGCTGCGGGAGGGAGTGTTGCTCTCCACAGTGGGCGTGTTGGCCACTGCGCTGTTGACGGCGGCCTTCGCGCGGTTGCTCGGCTTCACTTTTTTGGAGGGAGTGCTGCTCGGTGCGATCATCTCCTCCACCGACGCTGCAGCGGTGTTCACGGTGTTGCGCTCACGCGAGGTGCGATTAAAAGGCGAGCTGGAGCCTCTGTTAGAGCTGGAGGCAGGCAGCAACGATCCCTTTGCTGTGTTTTTGACTTTCGGCGCGATCGCGTTGATTCAGGCTGCCGACGTGTCTATCTGGACGCTGGCGCCTATGGCAGTTGTGCAGTTCGCGCTGGGAGGCGCTGCCGGCTTTGCGATCGGCTACGGGGCAGTGAGGCTAATCAACCACATCCGCTTGCGCTTCGACGGCCTCTATGCTGTCTTGACCACTGCAGTGGTGCTGTTCTGCTACGGTGCTACTGCGATGCTTGGCGGCAACGGCTTCTTGGCTGCTTACCTGTGTGGCCTTGTGATGGGGCGCGCCGACTTCATCCACAAAAACAGCCTCCTGCGCTTTCACGACAGCATTGCCTGGCTCATGCAGATCGTCATGTTTCTATTGCTGGGCCTGTTGGTTTCACCTCAGCAGCTGGGCATGGTGGCCGGCAAGGGGCTGGCGGTGACAGCCTTTTTGCTGCTAGTGGCGCGGCCGGCGAGCGTGCTCTTAGTGTTGGCCGGCAGCCGATTCAATCTGCGCGAGAGACTGTTGATCGCGTGGGTGGGCTTGCGCGGCGCAGCCCCCATCATTCTGGCCACCTTCCCCTTGCTTGCTGGGATATCCAAGGCAGAAATGATCTTCAACATCGTGTTCTTCGTCGTGCTCGTCTCCGTGTTGCTACAGGGCACGACTGTGCTGCCGGTGGGACGACTGCTGAATCTCGCTGCCCCACCGCGCGCACGTGGCAACCCCAATCTCACCGCTACGTACGGCGTGTCAACCGTCGTTGTGCCGCAGCGTGGCGCGGTCGCCGGTCAGCAAATTGTGGACTTGCGTCTGCCACCTGAAGTGATCATCGTGAGGGTGCTCCGCGATGGGCAGACCATTGTTCCGCATGGGGGCGTGGAGTTGGAGGAGGGGGATGTTGTGCTGCTGGTAGGCGAGCCGGCGCTGCTGGAACAGGCTAAGCACGTGCTCGAAATGCGCCGTGCAAATCCGTTTGTGTGAGCACCCGAACGCTACGGCGGCTTCGGCGTCGGCAGCACGCTGAGCTCGGCTCAATGGAGATGCCGGGAATCGAACCCGGGTCCGAGAGTCGCAATCCTTCAGGCCTCTACGAGCGTAGTTGCTGAGGTGCTCTCGCGGCGCGCGCTGCAGCAACCCAGCGCCCTACGCCGCCAGTTCAGTGGTGTAAGGCTCGTCCGCCCCCTGAACACAGGGCGAATTTGCCCGCCGACTTTCTCACACCGCCACTACCCCTCGTCGGCGAGGAGGGGTAGGCGATGCCGCGATCATCATCGTCGCGGATGCAGCTCCTCCGGCTCAGGCGGCCATCGGAACGGCATTCCAGTTGATCTTCGCACTTCTTGTGCGTGCGCTGTTTAACGAGCGTCGCAGCTCGGCTCGCAGCCTGGGATGTACGGCCTCCGTCGAAACCTGTCATCCCCAATGCTGTGAACCTAATTATACCCCGCCTGCTATGCCCAAGCGCCCAAGCTGTGGGGGTGCTCAAACAGACTCAGCAGATACGCAACTGCTGAACGCTGCAACACCGAAGCGTAACCGGCGCCGGGTATAATCCCCTCGCAAAAAACGATCCATCTTCGTGCTGTGCCGCCTTGCGCGCGACACAGCGCGCGACAGAGAGGCCCAACGTCTTATGCCGAAGCGAACATACCAACCTAAGATACGCCGACGCGTCCGTGTGCATGGCTTTCGTGCGCGCATGGCCACCAAAGATGGCCGCAAGGTGCTGGCGCGTCGCCGCCTGCATGGCCGCAAGCGGCTCACCGTGACCTCCAACAACCACGTCAAGAAGGTGAACTGGAACGCTGTTTACTCACCAGCGCGCAGCAAGCGAGGCACTGAGGGCAGCAAGAAGCGCGCCTAATTGCTCCTCCGCCTGCGTGATGCGCGCGTTGAGGCGACTGAGCGGCCGCAGGGACTTCGCGCGCGTGCGAGAGGTTGGCCGGCGTTGGCATGGCACCTATCTCACGTTGAGCGCTGCCCCATCCCATGACCAGCATGCGCCGACGCGCGTGGGGTTCGTCACCGCGCGGAAGGTGGGAGGAGCCGTGCAACGCAACCGGGCGCGTCGGCTCCTGCGCGAGGCCGTGCGTGCATTGAGCGCCGGCCTACCGAATGGCTGGGATCTCGTTCTCATCGCCCACCCTCCCATCGCCAATCGAGCCACCCGTGTTGCAAATGTGCAAAAGGAGTTGGAATGGCTGCTAACACAAGCTCGAATCTTTCGGCCCGGCGCGACTCCGCCGCCGGCCGAACCCTCGTCTTCAGAGTTGGCGAGTGGGTCAAGCTCATCCTGATCGGCCTGATTCGCATGTATCAGCTCACTTTGTCGCGCCTCTTTCCGCCGTCGTGTCGCTTTTACCCCACTTGCAGCGAGTACACGCTCCAAGCGATAGCCAAGCATGGGCCGTTGAAGGGGACGTGGCTGGGCATCAGGCGCATTTTGCGTTGCCATCCCTTTCATCCAGGCGGCTACGATCCCGTTCCGTAGCGAGGACAAAGTGCAAGTTGTGAACATGTGGCAAAGACTGCGCGTCAGCGTTTTGGTGCTCGCCGGCGCAGCGCTGCTCGTGGCCTGTGGCGGTGGTGAGCCGATCCCCACCTCATTCCCCGGCCTCACCGTGATAGGCCGCGAGGGGTATTTGGTCAGCAATTTGCATGTCTACAAGTTCGACGCGCGCGAGGGACGCGAGATATGGCGCTTTCCCTCAGCGAAGGGCAACGATCAACCGCGCGGCCCGTTCGCCGGGCAGCCTGTGGTGATCGGCGACCTGGTCATTGTTGGCGGCAGCATTACCCTTAATGGTGCTCCTGACCCCCACCTGTACGCGATCTCGGCTAGCGACGGCAGCGAGCGTTGGCGCTTTCTCCCCTCTCCCGGCGCTAAGGAGTTTGCCGATGGCGTGGCAACCGACGGCAAGCTGATCTTTGCTCCCAACGGTGATCACACGTTGTATGCGATTGACCCCACCGCTGAGGATGGCCAACCTCGCATCATTTGGACCTTCACAGCGCAAAACAAGCTTTGGGCCAAACCTGTGGTTGCGGATGGGCGCGTCTATTTGCCGTCGCTCGACCACTTTCTATATGCGCTGGACGCCGCCACTGGCCGTGAGGTCTGGCGGTTCAACGCCGGAGCATCCATCGCTTCCACGCCAACCTTAGCCGACGGCGTGCTGTACTTCGGCTCCTTTGCCCAGAAGCTTTTCGCGGTGCGCGCGGAGGATGGCTCAGCGATATGGGAATCCCCCATGGACGCCTGGATTTGGTGCCAGCCGCTTGTGCGCGACGAGGAAGTGATTGTCGGCGACGTGAAAGGCAAGCTGTATGCTCTCGATCGACGCAGCGGCACGCGTCGTTGGACAGCTCAAGTTGGCGGCCCGATCCGCGCCCAACCCGTGGCAGTGGCGGACAAGCTCTACGTTGTCTCTTTCGACACCTACCTGTATGAGATCGATCTCGCGGTTGCAGCAAACGAAGGCAGAAAGCCCGTGCGCCGCGTTTTGGAGAACGGGCTGAACCGCCGGCTGCTCTCCGACCCGATGCTAGTGGAAGACGCACTGCTCGTGCCACTATTCGACGGCGACGTCAAGCTCATCGCTGTGGACTTGCGGAGCGGCCAGAAGCGCTTCGAGTTTCCACCTCGCACTCAACCTTAGGCCACACTCGCTAGATTTTGGTAGAGTTACAAGCCGCATGAACGTTTTTGACTTGCTGATCGTCAACCCAATGACCAACGCACTCATGCTGTTGTATGGGTTGCTGGGCAACAGCTATGTGTTGGCTATTGTCGCGTTGACGCTGATTATTCGATTGCTCACTTTGCCCCTGACACTGCGCCAGCAAATCTCCAGCATCAAGATGGCTGCCATGCAGCCCCAAATCAAGGCGTTGCAGGAAAAGTACAAAAACGACCCGCAGACGCTATCCATCGAGATGCGCAAGTTGGGCTTTAATCCATTCAGTGGGTGCTTGCCACTGCTGATCCAGTTTCCCATCCTCATCGGCATGTATCAAGCGATCATCCGCACGTTGGCGGTGACGCCGCTCAGTCTGCTGGAGCTCGGTAGCCATGTGTATAGCTTCTTGCCGTCATTAGCACAATTGGTGCCGATCGACTCCACCTTGTTCAGCATCTTTGATCTCGGCCAACCAGACCGCTTCTTGATCATCCCCATCCTAGTGGTGATCAGCACCTACTTTGCCAACAAGGTGATGACTCCCCCCACCACTGACCCAACCATGCAGCAGACAAACCAAGTGATGCAGTGGATGATGCCGTTGATGTTCGGCTTTTTTATGCTGTCCACGCCGGTCGGATTGGGCATTTATTGGATTGTGTCGAACCTGGTGGGCGTGTTGCAATACTTCATCACGAAGCCACAGGTGGACCGCGCGCGTGCGCTGCACGCGGCAGCAGCGAGCACCACTGGCGCCGGCGCTGCTTCTAGCCTGGCGTCTCAAAAGCCTTTGTTTGAGCCGCCTCGCTCAAAGGTGCAGGTGAAGTCCACCGGCCGCATCAACCGGTCGGCTTCAACTGCCACGCGAGAGAAACGTCCGACGCCTAAATCGTGATAGCTGCGTATGCCAAGCATTGAAATCACTGCTGCAGATGTGGAGTCCGCGATCGAGGAAGGGCTGCGCCAGTTGAACCTGCTGCGCGCCGAGGTCAAAATCGAAGTGCTGGAGGAAGGCAGTCGCGGTGTGTTGGGGCTTGGCGCGCGCCAAGCGCGAGTGCGACTGACACCCTACACTGAGCTGACCGAAGCCACCGCTGCACCCGCGAGCGCCGGCGCTGTGACGCCAGCGCCGTCCGAAGAGGCAACACCTGCCGAGTCACCGACCCAAGCCCTTGCCACCGTGGAACCACCCGTTGAATCCACTTCGGCAGGGCCAACTGTTGAGGCAAAGCCGCACATTGATGGTGAGACGTTGGCAGGCGAGCTAACCGCTCAGATCGTGCGCCTGATGGGGTTTCCCAACGCTCAGGTAACCACGCGCAGCATCTTTCCGGAGCATCCAGAAGATGAGCCTTACCTTTGGGTGGATATCGTGATCGATCCGCGCAGCGAGGCGCTGTGGCTAGCCCACAAAGCGGAGGCGCTCAACGCGCTGCAGCATATCGTGCAGACGCTCTGGTCTCACCGCACCAAGAGCAGCCTGCGGGTTAACGTGGACGTGAACGGCTACCGCGCACGCCGCGAACGCCAACTGCGCGCCATGGCGCGCCGCTTGGCAGAGCGGGTGGTGAACACCGGCGAGCCGTTCACGCTAGAGCCCATGCCCGCCAACGAACGGCGAATCATCCACCTGGAGCTGCGTGACAACCCCCAGGTTTACACCGAGAGCACTGGCGAAGGTGAGGCGCGCAAAGTGCAAATCAAGCTGCGCCCTGCTGGATCTTAGGCATCCCCAACCGTGTTGGACTACCTGGCCATCGGTCACGTGACGGAAGACCTGTGGCCGGACGGTCAAGCCACACCCGGCGGGACCGTCTTGTATGCAGCGCTGACCGCGCGCCGGTTGGTTTCGCGCGTGGCTGTGTGGACGGCGGCGGCAGCAACTTCCGAGCTGACGCGCTACTTCCCGGAAGTGGCGGTGTATCTACAGCCTTCGCCCATTACCACCCAGTTCCGCAACACCTACGCGCAAGGGCGACGCACCCAGTACGTCCGCCCCGCTCCAGTTGTGCTTGACGCCGCAGCGTTTCGCCAGCACAGGCTACAAGCCCGCATCGTGCATCTCGCGCCCGTCTGCAATGAGGTGCGCCGCGACATCCTAGATGCGCTACCTGCTGAGACCTTTATTGGCGTAACCCCCCAAGGCTGGCTGCGCCAATGGGACCAAGAGGGTCGGGTATTCCTACGCGAGTGGACGGAGGCAGAGGAGGTGCTCCAGCGCGCCAGCGCTGTGGTGTTGAGCATCGAGGACGTGGGTGATGATTGGCCCACTGTGCTGCGCTGGGCCGCGCGCGCGGCGCTGCTGGTGGTCACCCTTGCTGCGGAAGGCTGCATTTGCTTCCTGCGCGGCAGGCCACACCACGTGCCTGCGCCCCAAGTGCCGGAGCTAGACCCCACCGGCGCCGGCGACATTTTCGCGGCCGTCCTTTTCATCATGCTGCAGCGCGGCTACCCGCCGCTCACCGCATGCCAGTTCGCCAACTGCATCGCTGCCCAGTCGGTCACTCGGCCACGGCTGCAAGGGCTGCCGGACGCTGCGGATATTGCGCGTTGCAGTACAATCCTTACATAGTTGCCAGTTTGACAACTACGAGAGGCGACAGCATGGGGCACATCTACGCGGTTGCAAACCAGAAAGGTGGGGTTGGCAAAACAACCACTGCGGTAAATCTAAGCGCCTGCTTAGCGCAACACCAGCGCCACGTCCTGCTGGTGGACATGGACCCGCAATGCAACGCGAGCAGCAGCTTGGGGGTGGACAAAAACAAAGTTTCGCCCTCCTCATACGAGGTGCTGCTTGGCGGAGTGCCGGCAGCGCGAGCAACGCTGAGAAACGCCAGGCTCAACCTGTCCATCATCCCTGCTGCGCCATCTTTGGCCGGCGCAGAGGTGGAGCTGGTGGGCGAGTTGGCCCGTGAGTATCGCCTGCGCCAAGCGCTCGCCAATGAAGCATCCCGCTACGATTACATCATCATTGACTGTCCTCCCTCTCTAGGGCTGCTCACCGTGAACGCCCTCACCGCTGCGCACGGCGTATTGATCCCCGTGCAATGTGAGTATTTGGCATTGGAGGGACTGTCGCAGTTGATGCGCACCATTCAGTTGGTGCGTCAGCGGCTGAACCCTCAGTTGGAGATTCGGGGCTTGGTGATGACGATGTACGACCCTCGCACCGCATTGTCGAATCAAGTGATCAGCGAAACACGAAAGTATTTTGGCGACAAGGTGTTTAAAACCACCGTTCCGCGGAGTGTGCGTCTCAGCGAGGCGCCAAGCTATGGGGTGCCGATCACGCTCTACGCGCCCAACTCTCCAGGCGGACAGGCTTATCAGATGCTTGCTGCAGAGCTGCTGCAGGGCGACGAACTTGCCCTGTCACCAGCTAACGGAACGGCACAGTTGGCGTTCAACACTCCCATAGGAGGGTAAACCATAATGGCTCAGAAAATCGGTTTGGGTCGAGGCTTAGGTGCGCTTATCCCCGGCGCAGAGGATGCAGTGCAGCACCCTCCTTCTCATGCTCAAGGGGTTATTGAAATACCAGTTGGCGACATTCGCCCGAACCCGCGCCAGCCGCGCTTGTTGCGCAGTTTGGAAACATTGAACTTGGAGGAGCTAGCAGCAAGCATCAAGGAGCACGGCATTATCCAGCCGCTGATCGTCACTCGCACGGATGGAGCAGGCGCGCCTTACACTTTAATCGCGGGGGAACGCCGCTGGCGGGCTGCCCAACTGGCAGGGCTGACACACGTGCCGGCCATCGTCAAGGAAGCAGCACCCCAAGCAATGCTGGAATTGGCGCTGATCGAGAACATCCAGCGCAGTGACCTCAGCCCGCTTGAGGAGGCGGCCGCCTATCAGCAGTTGATCAATGAGTTTGGCCTCACCCAGGAGATGGTGGCTGAGCGGGTGGGCAAAAGCCGCGTCGCCGTGGCCAACACGTTGCGTTTGCTGAAGCTGCCCGGCAAGCTACAGCAAGCGCTGATGGCCGGCGAGATCACCGAGGGACACGCACGCGCGCTGCTCGCCTTAAGCTCATCGGTAGATCAGTTGGCAGCCTTCGATGAGATTCAGGAGAAGGGGTTGAACGTGCGCCAAACTGAGGAATTGGTGCGGCGGATGAACACCCCGGCCCCGGCAGCGCGATCATCCACGCCGCGAATGGAGTGGCGCGAGTCGAAGGAGTATGAGTCGCGTCTGCGCGAGGCGCTGGGCACGCGCGTGGTGCTGCAACGCAGCCGCAAAGGGGGGCGCATCGTCATCGAGTTCTTCTCCGAGGAGGAGTTCATCGCACTCTATCACCGCCTGATCGGCGAGGAGGACTAACCATCCTCCAACGACGCCAGCAACTGGCGAGCGCGCTCGATGCGCACGTTGCGCTCAGCCACGAGCTGCGCGGCGATCTGCTCGACTTGTGCCCCTTTCGCACCGGCGGCAATCGCAATTTGCCGGGCGTGCAGCGACATGTGCCCTTGCTGAATACCCTCCATAGCCAACGCGCGAATAGCGGCGAAATTTTGCGCAAGCCCAACACACGCCATGATCTCAGCCAGTTCACGGGCCGTGCGCACCTCCAGCAACTGCAGCGCCACCTGAGCGACGGGATGCACCCGCGTCGCCCCACCGACAATACCGACTGCCAACGGCAGCTCGATGTGGCCCTCCAAGTCTCCTTCGGCGTTCTGCCGCCAAGTCGCCAGCGCCGTGTAGCGCCCGCTGCGCGCTGCGAAGGCATGAGCGCCGGCTTCAATAGCCCGCCAATCGTTGCCAGTGGCGATGGCGACGGCATCAATCCCGTTCATGATCCCCTTGTTGTGGGTGGCAGCGCGATAAGGGTCGCGTTCAGCAAACAGCGAAGCTTCTACGATGTGCTGGGCGGCAGCTTGGGCAACGCCCGCATCATCGGCCAGCAGCCAAGCCGGCACCACACAGCGCGCCCAAGCAGTGCGTTGGTCGCTCAAATTGGACAGGATGCGCAGGTTGACGCGCCCGCCAGTGATCGCAGCGACACGCGGCGCAAGCGCCTCGCAGGCGGTGTTGATCACGTTGGCACCCATAGCGTCGCCACAGTCGTAGTGCAGCTCCACAATCAGCATCGACGGCGTGCCATCCAACGTGCGACTGGTGATCGCCACGGCGCGGGTGTGAGGGCTGCGCGTGGATGGGTTCTCCTGATTCAGCCAATTCAGCAGCGCTGCATGCTGTGCTGCTAATCGCTGCTGGGCACGCTCGGGATCGGGCACTTCGAGCACCTGGATTTGGCCAACCATGATCGGCGCGCTGCTGCCGGCTTGAAACCCCCCGCCGGCGCGTGCCAGCTTCGCGGCGTAGCTGCACGCCGCCACCACCGACGCCTCTTCAATGACCATCGGCACCCCGCGCAGCGCACGCCCATTCACCACAAAGTGCTGCGCCACTCCCAGCGGCAAGCTGTAAAGGCCGATCACGTTCTCAATCATCCGGTCGGCCTGTTCCAGCAAGAGGCCCTGTTGCAGCACGGAGATCGCCTCCGCCGAAAGCCCGAGCGCAGCGGCGCGTTCGGCCAGCGGCAGGTCACGCAGACGTGGGGTGGGCGAAGCATCACTCATGTGTCAGCTCCAAGACACGATGATATACATCTAGCAGTTGCTCTGCTGCTCGCTGCCACGTGAACATCTGGGCGCGGGCGATGCCTTTGCGAATAGCCTGGCTCCGCCACTCCGCGTCATGCCAGGCGCGCGCCAGCGCTTCTGCCATTGCGTGCACGTCGAGTGGGTCTACCATCAAGCCAGCATCACCTACCACCTCCGGCAGCGACGATGTGTTGGATGTGACCACCGGCACGCCGCAAGCCATTGCCTCCAGCACAGGCAGGCCGAAGCCCTCATAGAGGGAGGGAAAGGCGAACACGGCAGCAGCGCGATACAAGTGTGGCAAGTCGGCCTCTTCGACAAAGCCGATGAAGTGCACCCGATCACGCAGCCTCAGCTGCTGCACGGCGTCGAAGACCTCCTCATACAGCCAGCCCTTGCCGCCTGCGATGACGAGCGCGGCGTCGGTGCGCCATTGCCGAACCAGTTCGGCGAAGGCCTGCACCAGGCGCAAGTGGTTTTTGCGCCGCTGCATGGTGCCAACCGTGAGCACAAAGGGGCGCTCGCCAAGGCGATATTTGTGCAGCACATAGGCGCGCCGACGCTGCATGAAGAGCGTGTCGCTATATGGCGTGAAGCGCGACTCTACACCGCTGTGAACCACGCTGATGCGTTCTGGTGGGACGCCATACAGCGCTTGCAGGTCGCGAGCCGTCGCATGGGAGTCGGCGACGATGTGATCCGCCCGCCTCACCGACTGTGGCACCACGCGCTTGAGGAAGGGCAGCAATCGGGGCGGGGCAGCATCCGCCACGTGCTCGAAGGAGAGATCGTGGATGGTGAGCACGCTGCGCGTCTGCGCGCGCAAAGGTGGCAACACAAAATCGGTGGCGTGGTAGAGGTCACAGTGGCCCACCCACGTCTCCACTGGTAGGGGGATGTTCGCGCGGAACCAAAGCCGATAGAGCCAGCGATCGCTAAACGGGCTGACGCACAGCGGAAGCTGGCGGGTGTTAATCACGTTGTCAATCGGCGTGGCGCGCGTCGCCCGTCCCATGACAAAGAAGCGGATCGTATGCGCGCGGTTGAGCTGCAACACAGCGCGCGCCAGCTCGCGCGTCAGCCGCGCAATGCCAGCGCTCTGGTGAATGGCGGGCGTGTAATCGAGGACGATCTGGGCCACTGCGCTAGGCTAGTGTGGGATGGTCGGTTGGGCGCGCGCCCAGCGCACATTGCGGAACGTGACAAAGCGGTTGACTGTGTAGTTCCAAATCATCACGATCGCTGCCGCGACTGCCTTGGTGAGGTTTAGGCCGATCACCTCGCTGCGCACCAACAGGCTGAACGGTGCATACACCAACCACAACACCAGCTCGTTGATCAACAGTCCAACAGCGTTGACCGTGAGGAAGACCGGCATTTGCTTGCGCTTCTTCACGTTGCGCGATTCTGGATACACCCACAGACGGTTCCAGACGTAGTTGTTGGTGGCCGCACAGATGAAGGCTACCCCTACCGCCACCGGCTCGTGCACGTGAAAGCCGTGCGCCAGAACGTTCAGCAGCGCGTAATCCACCACCAAGCCGATCGCCCCTGTGATGGCAAACTTGACAAAGCGTTTGACCTCGGGCTTGTTGGTGCGCGCAATGCCATACAGGCGCATTTGCTTGATCTGCTGAGGCAGCAGGCGTGTGATTTGCGCGGACCTTAGGCAGCGCCGCTGGAACATCGTCAATGTTGGTTGAACCACTCAATTATCGCCTGGATGCGCTCCACGCGATGCCTGGGCTCGCCGCTGCGCGAAAGCTCGTGACCTTCGCGCGGCCAGCGGATCAGCTTCACTTCCTTTTTCATCAGTTTGAGCGCTTGGAAGAGCTGCTCCGCTTGCTCGATGGGCACGCGGTAGTCCAGCTCGCTGTGTTCGATCAGCAACGGCGTGCGAATGTTGGGCACAAGCGAGATCGGTGACATCCGCCAGAGCGCTTCCACATCATCCCACGGCGTGATGCCGCCCATTTCGCGGTCGCTGAAGAAGGGCACGTCCGTCGTGTTGCGCATCGAGATCAGGTTGTATACGCCACGCTGGGCGCAAGCTGCGGCGAAGCGGTGGTCACGCCCGATGATCCAGGCGGTGAGATAGCCGGCGTAGCTGCCGCCGGTCAGGTAGAGCCGGCGGGTGTCCACGTAGGGGCGCTGGCAGATCAAGTCCACGCCAGCTAGCACATCGCGCATTGGGCCATCGCCCCAATCGGCACGGTTGGCATGCCAAAAGTCGCGGCCGTAGCCATCAGAGCCTCGCGGGTTGCAGTAAAACACCAAATAGCCAGCGCCGAGCATGGCCTGCACCTCGTGCCACATGCTGCGCGTAGCTGCGCCCCACATGGTGTGCGGCCCACCGTGCATCTGCACTACTAAGGGGTAGCGCCGCTGTGGGTCGAAGTCTGCTGGCGTGAAAAGCCACCCCTGGATGCAGTGGCCATCGCTCTCGTAGCGCAGCATCTCCACATCGCCAACAGCGTGCTGGCGCAGGAAATCGGCGTTGGGCTGGTAGAGCACGCGCACGCTGCCATCTGGTTCCAGCAAGTACAACGCGCTGGGGTCTTTGGGCGTGCTGGCGGCAAAGACCACCCGCCCATCGGCAGCTACATCGAAGCTGGTGATCTCGTGGTCGTCGAAGGTGAGCTGTTCCGGCCTCGCGCTCGCCGGATCGCCCATCGCTGCGCGCCAGAGGTTGGTGCGGCCCTCGGATCTCAGCGTGAAATACAACCAACGACCATCGGGACTCCAACGGAAATCGCCGACGGTGCGATCAAGCGCAGCAGTGAGATCGGCCACCACCTCGAGCGCGTCGTCCTTCACACGGGCGACAGCAAGCGTGACCGGCTGGTAAGCGGCTGGGTCATCCAGTGAGCGCAGCAAGGCCAGCCACCGACCATCCGGCGAAGGAAGTGGAGAGTAGCAAGAGTAACCGACCAAAGCCAAGCGGGCGAAACCACGCTCTGGTGATGCAACGTCAAAGCGCACAACGTCGGTGTAGCGGAACAACTCACCGCTCTCTGGATCGCGGCTGTAGGTTGAGTAGAGGTAGCGCCCGTCCGCAGACCAGTGAGGTGCGTCGAAGTCAAACGCCGTGTCGTTTGGTGAAAGCCGCTTCGGGCGCCCCGGTTTGACGAGCGCTGGGTCGGCCAAATCGGCCACGTAGATGTGCATGAAGCGATCATCGAAGAACGTAGTGCCACTGCGATATGGCACGCGCGTAATGCGGCGCGGGTCAAGGCGCAGCTCCTCCTCGTGTTGGCGCTGCTCCTTCTCACGCTTCAGCTCCCAGGCATCCTTGAGTGGTCCAGGTTCGGCGTCCGATGACGCGCGGTCCTCCGTTTCGCACTCATCGGCGCGCATAGGCGCACAGAAAGCGATCCGCTGGCCATCGGCCGAGCAGTGAAACGCCTTGACGCCGTTGCCGTGGGTGGCGACAGGGTAAGGTTCGCCACAGCTCGGCAAGCGATACACCGCCGCTTGCTCACCGCGCGTGGAGAGAAAGCACAGCGTGCCATCGGCGAGCCAACGCGGCACGCTGTCCTTTCCGCTGCGGGTGAGCGGTTGGGGAGGAGCGTCCGCTTGGCGCAGCGACTGCATCCAAAGGTTCGTGGCCTGGGCGTTGTCTGTCCAGTTCACGGTTGAGCGGACAAACACCACCGCCGCACCGTCAGGCGACAGGCGCACGTCGTCAATCATCACCAGCTCGCGAAGATCGGCCGGAGTAATAGGCTTCATCAGGTGTGGTGGCTTCGATCATGCCACAAGTTGAGCGCACCAAGCGGGCAGTTTGCACACGGATGCGCAGCTGGCTGAATGAGCGCTTGTTAGAATCGCTCCATGCCCGACGCGATTGCCATACTCGATTACGGCTCGCAGTTCACCCAGTTGATCGCCCGGCGGGTGCGAGCGGCGCACGTGTATTGCGAATTGTTTCCATGGGATGCCCCCGCTGAGCAGGTGATGGCCATTCGGCCACGCGGCTTTATTCTCTCCGGCGGGCCAAACAGCGTGTATGCGCCCAACGCTCCATCGTTGCCTGCTTACGTCCTGGAGAGCGGGTTGCCGGTGCTCGGCATTTGCTATGGCATGCAACTGCTCGCACACACCCTGGGTGGAGACGTGGCCCCGCTCGAGCAGCGCGAGTATGGCTACACCGAGGTGGACTACACCGACGACACAGCTGCACGCACCTTGCTGCCCCCGTCGCTCGTGGGACGCCGCGCGGGGGTTTGGATGAGCCACGGCGACGGCGTCCGAACGCTGCCGGCGGGATTCGTGCCGATCGCTCACAGCGCGCATCGCCTCATCGCCGGGATGGCTGCGCCTGCTCGCCGTATCTACGCCTTGCAGTTCCATCCAGAGGTGAGCCACACTCAACACGGCAGCGCGATCCTGGCCCGCTTCGCACGAGATGTGTGCGGCTGCGCTGGCGACTGGACCCCTGAGAACATCATCGAGAGCACCATCGCCCGCATTCGCGCCCAGGTGGGACAACGCCAGGTGATCTGCGGCTTGTCGGGCGGCGTGGATTCAGCAGTCGCCGCTGCCCTGACACACCGCGCTGTTGGCGACCAGCTCACCTGTGTCTTTGTGGACACTGGCCTTATGCGCAAGGGCGAGGCTGAGCAAGTGATTCAGACTTTCAAAGCAGCGCAACAAGTGCGCCTGATCGCGATCAACGCAGCGGAAGACTTCTTGGAAGCCCTCGCAGGCGTGACAGACCCTGAGGAGAAGCGTCGTCGCATCGGCGAGCAGTTCATTCGCATCTTCGAGCGCGCCACTGCCCAAGCGCTGAACGACGATGGACGCTTTGGCCCGCCGCTGCTATGCCAGGGCACGCTGTACCCCGACGTGGTTGAGAGCCGCGGGCCAGAGCGGCAAGCCGCCGCAAAAATCAAAACGCACCACAACGTCGGCGGCTTGCCGAAAGACCTGCGCTTCGAGCTGCTCGAACCCTTGCGCCACCTCTTCAAGGACGAGGTGCGCGCGGTTGGCAGCGCGCTGGGCCTGCCCGACACCATCGTGTGGCGGCACCCCTTCCCAGGGCCTGGGTTGGCCGTGCGCATACTCGGGGAAGTGACGTGGGAGCGCCTTGAGCGGCTGCGCGCTGCCGACACCATCCTACAAGAGGAACTGAGACAAGCTGACCTGCTGCGCGCCACCTCCCAAGCTTTTGCCGTGCTGCTGCCAGTGCGCACGGTGGGCGTGATGGGCGACGCGCGCACCTACAGCGAAGTCATCGCCATTCGCGCCGTCACCACCGACGACTTTATGACGGCCGATTGGGCCAGGCTGCCATACGAGGTGCTGAGCCGCGTGAGCACTCGCATCGTGAACGAGGTCGCCGGCGTGAACCGCGTGGTGTTCGACATCACCACCAAGCCCCCCGCAACCATTGAATGGGAGTGAACCGCGGTTCGCGCTCACGACAAACCTCAGAGGAATCACTGCCAAGCGGCGCTGAAAGGCTCGCCAAAGTTAGCCCAAACCTCAAGCGGCCTTCATTCAGGCCTACAGCTATCGAGCTGCCTAACTGACTTACTGAATGTGTCCTAGTTTTGTCCTAGCCGAGTGGTATAATCGAGGCTACTCAGAACAAACGAGAGGCAAGCCAAGCCTCTCGTTTTAGTTCTCAGCAAAGAGCTTAGCCTTCACACGGAGGGAAGCATCAACTCATGGATCGGGAATACCTAACCCCACAGGGGCTGAAAAAATTAGAGGAGGAGCTGGACCACCTCAAGAACGTTGCGCGCTTGGAAGTCGCTCGTCGTCTTCACGATGCAATGGCAGATGGCGAGATCGAGGAGAACGCCGAGTATGAGGCAGCGCGGCAACAGCAAAGCATGATTGAAGCGCGCATCGCTGAGATCGAGAACATCTTGGCGAACGCGGTGATCATCGAAAGCGGCGGGCCAGTGGATGAGGTGCGGCTCGGCGTGCGCGTCACCATCGCCGACGTTGAAAGCGGAAAGCGCGAGAAGTACACTCTGGTCGGCTCCACAGAGGCTGACCCCGAAAGCGGCTTTATCAGCCACGAGTCTCCTCTGGGACGAGCTTTGATGGGTCATAAGGTCAACGACATTGTGACCGTGTATGCTCCAGACGGCGAGCTGAAATACAAGATCATCCGCATCGAGCGAAATTGAACGCACCAGCTTCTGCCTCCGACGCGCCCCCACCCTCCGCAAGGAGGGTGTATTGTTCTGGGCGGCCAGGCCTCGGCAAAACCACGCGCTTGATTGAGCGGCTTCAATCCCTGATTGCTAGGCCTGTCCGCCCTGATCGCATCCTGGTGCTCGTACCCCAACAGGCACAGGTGGAGCGCTTCAGGCAAGGGCTCGCAGCGTTGCGCTCGCCTTTTCGTGGCGAACCAATCATCAGCACGTTCTACCACCTCGCTCAGCGTGAGGTGGCTTTGTTCTTTCCCGCCATCGCTAACCAAGCAGGCTTCAGCGAGCCATATCGCGAGCCTGTCTTCCTCAACGTGGAGGCGACGCACTATCTTCTCAGCAGGCTGGTAGAGCCACAGCTCACGCTCTTCAGCGAGTTGCGATTGGCGACCGCGCGCATCGTCGCCCAAATTTCCGACGCGATGAGTAAGCTGGCTGAGTCTGGCCTCCCACTATCCGAGTTGAGCGAACGGCTCGCCCTGGCTTGGCCAGATGATCCATCGCGCCACAAGTTGTTCCGAGCTGCCCAGGACTTGGCTCAACAGTTCCGCGAGTTTTGCTTGCGGCACGGGCTGATTGATTTCTCGCTCAAGATGACGCTCTTCAAGGAGCACCTCTTGTCATCGGAGTTCTACCCAGCTTACGCGCGCGCACGCTACCGCTACCTGCTGGTGGACAACGTGGAAGAGAACGTGCCGGTGATGCACGACTTTCTGCGGCTGCTGCTACCAAGCTGCGAGGAAGCGCTGCTGGTGGAGGATGATCCAGGCAGCCTGCGCTACTTGCTCGGCAGTGACCCACGAGGCGCACGCGCCCTGCGCGAATACTGCGATGCTGTGGAGACGCTGAGCGACGCAGCCGAAGCAGATCAACCCGCCCCAGTCCAGTTTGGATTCATGCTCAAGCGCGCGATCCTAGAGCAGCGCAGCCTGTCACTTGCTCAAGCAAGCCATCCGCAGCGCCTATCGGCCAACCGAGACCAGCGCTACTGGACTGACATGGTGAGCGCCACGGTCGAGGCGATCGCCACACTGCGCGATCAGGGCTTTGCCCCATCCGACATTGTGGTGCTAGCGCCCTACGTGGAGGACGTGCTAGTGTTCACATTGAGCCGACGCCTGCACCAGTTCAACATCGGCGTGCAGACGCTGCGCCCATCGCGACCGCTGCACCAGCACCCTATCGCCCGCGCCCTGATCGCGCTAGCCCGCCTCGCCTATCCGGAGCTGCGCGTCGCGCGACCACTCTCAGAGGACGAGGTGGCGCTTGCCCTGCACAGCGCGATCGCTGAGCTAGACCTGATCCGCGCGAAAGTGCTTTGCAAGAGTGCCTTCAAGCTTCACACGCAACGCCTCGAGCTAGTGGACGAGGCCAAGCTCTGGACTCGGATCGGCTTCACCTTCCGCGAGCCTTTCCAGGAGCTGCATGGATGGCTCACGGCCTATGCTGAGCAAAACGGTGCTCAGCCCCTCGACCGCTTCTGGCAGCAGCTCTTCGTTGACAAGCTGTCGCGCCCCGGCTTCGCCATGTGCGCCAACCGCGAGGCTGCCACCGTGTGCTACAAGCTGATCGCATCAGCGCAGGCCTTTCGCAACATCTGCGAGCAGGCTCAGCTCAATCCAGAGACGCTGTGCCCACTTGAGCAGGCTGATGTGCAAGCGATCAACAGGGCGTGGCTGAAGATGCTAGAGATGCAACTCATGCCACGCCAGTTCGCTGCTGAGCGCTCGCCATTGCAATCTCGTGACTCTAACAGTGTGTTGCTCAGCACCGCCTACGCTTGGGCAATCAGCGATTTGCGCGCGCGAGTCCAAATTTGGCTGGACGTGCAAAGCAACGGTTGGCATCAGCGCCCCTATCAGCAGCTCACCCACCCCTTTGTGCTCTCGCGCCATTGGCCGCTTCAGAAGCGCTGGACAGACGCGGACGAGCTGGTGACCAGCCGCAACATGTTGGCGCGCTTGTGTAGCAACTTGGCCTTTCGCTGTGAGGAGCGTGTCTTGGTGGCCGCCAGCCAGCTCACGCTCAGAGGCGACGAGGAGCGAGGGTTGCTGGAAAAAGCGCTGCGCCGCTTGGGTGTGTGAGAGGCGCCCCGCAGTAGCCCGCCAGAGCACCTCTCCCTCTATGGTGACGACAGGACTCGAACCTGTGACCCGAGGCTTATGAGTCCCCTGCTCTACCAGCTGAGCTACGTCACCGCAACTGACTTTATTCTACCAAAGTTGGCGACGGATTCGACGTTCGATGTGGCAATGCTTTGATTGCACTGCTTTGGCGCAACCCATCACTGTCCCGCACCCCTGCACTCAGCCTATCAGGCTTTATTGTGTGCGATAATCCACTGGACAATTCATGAGCAGCATACGAATAGGAACACGCACCCTGCCTAAGGTCAGTTCAGCTGTGCAAGACTTCCTCAGCGAGACACTGCTGGAGTCGCTGGAGCATGGGCGCGTGACGCTGCGCGCGCTAGCAGCGCGCCTGAGCGTGACCCCGCCGGCGGTCTCACGCATGGCGCAACGTCTGGTGCGCCAAGGGCTGATGCGGCGCGAAGGCGCCTGTGGGCTGGTGCTCACTGAGATGGGAAGGCGCATCGCCACACACGCCCTGCGCAAGCGCCGCATCTTTGAAGTGTTCCTGGTCGAAAAGCTCGGTTACAGTTGGGATGAGGTGTATCCTCTCTCTGCTGCATCCAATCACTTGGACGACGATGTGGTCGAGCGCATGTTTGTGCAGGTGGGACGACCATCGCGCTGTCCCCACGGCGATCCTATCCCCACCCGCGATGGCGAGATGGAGATCAAGCCGGCGATGCGGCTGAGCGACGCGCCGGAGAACACCCGCGCCACCATCCAACGCGTCGCCTCCCATGACGGCGACCTGCTGCGCTACCTCGCCTCGATCCACTTGCGGCCCAACACGCGACTAGAGGTGGTCTCTCGCGCTCCATTTGGAGGGCCGCTGCGCGTGCGCGTCGCAAACGGTCGGTTTCATGATGAGCACGTGATCGGCATCGAGCTGGCCTCCAAAATCTGGTTGGAGGATGTAGCTCCCCTACCCCAACCCAACGGCAAAGCCGACTTGGCGGCAGAGAAGGCCTCTTTACCAGCAGGCCGCTCCGCCTCCCCGTCTCGGAGCAGCAACAACACGCCACAGGCCAGATAAGCCCGGCATCTTGCGTTCGACGCAGCTATGAGCACCTTGCTGGAACAGCTTGATCAGCTTGAGCAGGACGCACTGGCCACCCTGCACAACGCCAGCACAAGCGAAGCGCTCCAAGCTTGGCACACCCACTACTTTGGCAGCAAGCGCACCAAAGGCGCGCTGGAAGCCATGCTGGGCCTGCTCTCCAGCCTCGACAAGGCCGAACGCCCCGCGTTTGGCAAACGCGCCAACGAGGTGAAACAACGTCTGCTGGAGGCATTCGAAGCGCGCAAGGCCCAGGTGAAGGAGGCCGAGCTGGCTGCAGAGCTGGCCAGCGGCCAACTAGACGTGACCCTCCCGGGCCGCCCCCCCACAATGGGACGCCTGCACCCCACCACGCTGACCCACCGGCGCATCATCGCCATCTTCAAGCGCATGGGCTTCGAGGTGTATCGTTCGCCAGAGGTGGAGACGGACGAGATGAACTTCGGCCTGCTGAACATGCCGGAGCATCATCCTGCGCGCGATATGTGGGACACGTTCTACACCACACGCTCCGGCGTGATCCTGCGCACGCACACTTCCCCGGGCCAAATTCGCGTGATGCGCGAATGGGGCGAGAACGGCACGCGCCCGCTGCGCGTGATCCTACCCGGCATGGTGTATCGCTACGAGCAGGTCACTGCGCGCAGCGAGTCCCAGTTCACCCAGATCGAAGGCCTGGTGATCGGGCGGAATATCACTATGGCCGACCTCAAAGGCGTGTTTGCCGAGTTTGCCCGCCACATGTTTGGCAGCGCCGGCCAGATTCGTTTCCGCGGCTCCTACTTCCCCTTCACCGAGCCAAGCGTGGAGATTGATGTATACCTTGGCACGGACACCCCTCGCGCGCGCATGCTGACCAAAGGCACAGGCTGGTTGGAGATCAGCGGCGCCGGCATGGTTCACCCCACCGTGCTGCGCAACGGCGGCTACGACCCAGAGGAGTGGTCAGGCTTCGCTTTCGGGATGGGACCGGAGCGCCAAGCCATGCGCGTGCACGGCATCAACGACATCCGCTACTTCTGGCAGAATGACCTGCGCTTCCTGGAGCAGTTCTAGCGCCCGCCTCACCCACGTAGTAAACATCGCCAGCTAGCCCCCGCGATGCCATACCAATCCATCGCCAATGGACTGCACGAGCAGGCGGCGCTGAAGAGCAGTGGCCGGCCGTCGCGCGCAACAACACCGCAGCCATCAACACCAAACCGGCGAACACGCGCAGCGCATGGAAGGCCAACAGCTAATCGCGCTCGCTCAGTGAACTCCGCCACTTGAATCGCCAAGAACGGAGGGCCCAACGCACCGGCTGCGGTCACCCTAAAAAGCAGACCGCGGCGAATCTCCACGCGCAACGGCACGGTCCGCATCCACGATTGCGGCTGTGCTCCGCAGGGCGATGATTGTGTGGGTCGCTGCCAGCGCAAACAGCGGTGGCTGGGCGTCTGGCGGAGGGCCGGGGCCGGTTGGTGGTGGCGCGCCTGCAGCAGCAGGCGACAAGCAGGGCTAAGAAAAGCGCCGACGCACAAGCGCACGCCTAGCGGTGCTTGGCGAGCCAGGTCTATTGTGCAAGGGCCGGGTCATCTCGTATCTTGTGACACAGCCACGTCCCGAGGCCAAAATTCAGTGGTAAGCCGGCAGCCAGTGGCCATGCGCCGCAATCAGATCGTCCACCAAGGCGCGAATCTGGTTGAGGTCTAGCTCAGCGGCGGTGTGAGGGTCAAGGTAGGCCGCGTGATAAATGTGCTCACGCCTGCCGGTCAGCGCTGCTTCGACGGTCAGTTCCTGGACGTTGATGTTGGTGCGCATGAGCGCGGCTAGCTGCACCGGCAAGCGCCCCACCCTCACCGGCTGGATGCCGTTCTTATCCACGAGGACGGGAACTTCCACGCAGCAACCGGCCGGCAGGTTGTCGATCAGCCCTTCGTTGGGCACGTTGCCATACACCACCCGTGGCTGCCCTGTCTCGATGCTGTGGATGATCAGCGCGCCGTATTCGTGGCTGCGGCGCACCTCCAGGCTTTCGCCAGCCTCCAGGCGACGCCGCAGCGCCTCCCACTCAGCAATCTGCGCTTCACAACGCCGCAGATACTCATCCAGCGGGATGTTGAACTGGGCTATCAAGTCGGGTCGGTCACGCTTGATGAACCAGGGGACGTACTCGCTGAAGTGCTCGCTGGACTCGGTGACGAAGTAGCCGAGATGGCGAAGCACTTCATAGCGCACACGGTTCCAGTGCGGTGCTTTGCCCTCGGCAGCGATCTGGCGTAAGCGGGGGTAGAGGTCTTCACCGTTGTGCTCCAGCTTTAGGTAGAAGGCCATGTGATTGATCCCCGCGCAGAGGTAGTTGATCTCTTCTACAGGCACACCCACGTCCTGGGCGAGCTGCTCTGCTGTGCCCTGCACGCTATGGCACAGACCAATGGTGCGAATGCGCGTGGCGCGCGACAACGCCCAACAGTTCATCGCCATAGGGTTGACATATTGCAGAAAGTACACATCCGGGCACAGCTCCTCCATCTCACGCCCTATTTCCAGCAAGACGGGGATGGTGCGCAGGGCGCGCATGATGCCGCCCACCCCCAGCGTGTCGGCGATGGTCTGCCGCAGGCCGTAGCGCTTGGGCACCTCGAAGTCAATCACGGTGGCGGGCTTATAGCCGCCCACCTGGAACATGCTGATGGCGTAGTTGGCGCCATCTAGGGCACGACGGCGGTCGGTGGTCGCCTCGATGGTCGGGCGCAAGCCAAGCCGCTCGGCGAGGCGATGCGCCACGATCTCCGAGACGCGCAGACGCTGGGGGTCAATGTCGAACAAGCACAGGTGCGCGCCGGACAGTTCGGGGAAGCTGAGGATGTCGCCGATCAGGTTGCGCGCGAACACGGTGCTGCCGGCGCCGATCAAGGTGATCTTGAGCATGGATGGGAATTATTGCGCAGCAGCTCGCTCAACGCAATGCATGCACCTGGCTCACCTGTGCGACGATCTCGTCCACCTCTGGCTCTTGCTCTGGGGAGGGGCCAAGCGGGTCCTCCACATCGTCCTGGCCGAGCAAGATGCGGAAGCAGTTGAGCACACCATAGCTGAGCGCCTCGAGGTCATAGCCGCCCTCGAGCACCAACACCATGCGACCATTGCACAGGGCATCGCTCAAGCTGCGTAGGACACGGACGATACGCGCGAAGCCGCTCAACGACAGGTTCATGTGCGCCAGCGGGTCCCGCCAGTGAGCGTCGAAGCCGGCGGAGACCAACAGCATCTCCGGTCGAAAGCGCAGCGCGGCTGGCGTGATCAACTCGTCGAACACACGGGCGTAGCCGAGATCGCCCACACCTGGTGGCAACGGTACGTTGAGCGTGGTGCCGATAGCCTCGCCACGCCCTCGCTCATGAACGCTGCCGCTGCCCGGATATATCATCCAGCCATACTCGTGCACGGAGACATACAGGACGCGGGGGTCGTCGTAGAAGATGGCCTGCGTGCCGTTGCCGTGATGCACGTCAAAATCCACGATCATCACCCGGCGCGGCTGTGCCTGGCGATGGTTGCGCTGCGCCGAAGGGGACCAGGCCGCATCCGGCTCAGCGTCGAGGTCTCCCAATGCGCATTTAGCTGCGAAGGCGACGTTGTTGAACAAACAGAACCCCTCGCCGTGATTGGCGAAGGCATGATGCCCAGGTGGCCGCACCAGCGCGAAGGCGCGCCGCACCTGGCCGGCGCTCACAGCGCGCGCCGCAGCTAGGCTGGCGCCGACGGCGTGCGCTGCCGCGCGAAAGGTGGCGCGCGTGACGTACGTGTCTGGGTTCAACCAGCCGCCGCCGCGCTCAGCCACGTGATACACTGTCGAGACGTAGCGCGGCTCGTGCAAGGCGGTGAGCGTCTCAAAGTTGGCGGGGGTGAACTGCAGTGCGCGCAATTGCGGCCACAGGTCGCTGTGTTGCAAGCGCGCAAGCACCATCTCTAGGCGCTGACGGTTCTCGGGGTGGCCGGCGATGTGATGCTCCAGGAAAACCGAGTCGTAGCAATACCCGACAGGAGAGGACATAACAGGCGCCCGGCTGCTCACGCTGCTTGCGAGCGTGGAATTTCGCGCAGCAGCACCCAGACCAGCAAGCTACCGGTCGCCAGGATGATGGCATTTGCGAGGAAAGGGCCGGCATGATGATGGTCGTACAACACGCCCATCATCACCGGGCCAATGATCTGGCCGGCTGCTTGGGCCAGGGTGTAGAGGCCAAACCCCATGCCGCGCTGGCCGCTGCCGCTCAGATCGGCCACCATCGCCTGCTCCGCCGGCACAGCGGCCGAGTAGCACACTGCCTCCAGCGTGGCGAACACGGCCAGCGCCGATACCGCCAACACTGGATTGGGGAACAACATGCTGAGGAAAGGGATCGTGAACGAAAACAAACCGCTCACGGTCAGCCCGACCACGATAGGCGCGCGCCGCCCCACCCGATCGGAGATGCGCCCCAACCGCGAAGGCAAAAATGCCCATGCCAGCGCTGCGGGAACGTAGGCCAACCCGATCCAGAGCAAGTTGGCGGTGAGCTGCTCATGGATGTAAATCAGGATGAACGGCGCCAAGCCGT
This sequence comes from uncultured Anaerolineae bacterium, assembly GCA_938028725.1. GTDB lineage: Bacteria > Chloroflexota > Anaerolineae > J036 > Brachytrichaceae > CALIMH01. The sequence goes on from CALIMH010000003.1 coordinate 57,466, forward strand.
AGGACGAGGCCATCGTCAGCATGACGATCCCCATCAGGACGTAGAGCTGGGGATGAATGCGCTGAGCATGTGCCTCCTGCGCCACCTGAGCCAACGCCCATCGGCGCGTCTCTGGGACATCCCGCAGCGCTCGCCACACACTCAACAACGCACCAGCGGCAAAGATGACGAACATCAGCGACCAAACCTCCTCGGTAATGCGCAATTGCCCCTCCGGGTTGAAACCGAAGAGCAGCAGCAAGGGGATCGCAATCAGGCCGCCGATCACGCCGCCGCGATACTGCGCTTCCTCGGTGTAGCCAAAGCTGGAGCCGCGCCTAGTGGCGCGCGCCAGGTCGCCGGTGATGGCATAAGAGGCAAGCAGCATAGTGCCCAGCGCAAAACCCTGCACGACGCGCGCCGCAAAAAGCAAGCTCACCGCCATCGCCTTGTCAGCCACGATGGTGATCTCAAACACGCGCAGCGAGAACGTCCGCGCCAGCGCGAACAGCACCATCGAGACAAACATGAGGCTCACGCTGAGCACCAGAAACGGCTTGCGTCCCAAGCGATCCATGCTTCTGCCAATTAAGGGGCGCGAGATGGCCATGGTGAGGGCCGGCAGCGAGAAGAGCAGCCCCCGCTCCAAACCGCTGGCGCCGAAGTTCCCCGCGTAGACCGGCAGCAGCACCACCAACAACGATGTGGCGAGCGAGGCGTAACGGACCACCTCTTGCAACTTGCGCAGATGAGCCGACGTAGCACCGGGAGCGCCGGCGGCGATGTCGAGCACTTCTCTGTCGGCCGGTGCGTTGAGCGTGTGCTGCATGTAGCAAAGGATTTTACGACCGCGAGGTTTGCCCTGCGCTGTGGCTCACGGCGCACCCACCTTGCGCAGGGAGCGCGTTGCCCCTAGCTCAGCGCTCGATGACCAACACGCTGCCCGCGCTGCGTCCGAACACCTCTGGGAAGTACTCCTGCTCGGCGATGGCGGGGATCACCTGGTAGCGCCCCTCCAGCGACGGCTCAAAGAGGTAGGTCAACTCGTATGTGCCGGCGGGCAGCGAGCGCGCGAAGAACGTCACGCGGTCGTCATACACTTGGCTGCGGCCAAACCACCCTCGCCACCACCAGATGTCGCCAATCAGCGGGAATACATCCGGCGGGTTTTGGATCGGCGCCGTGCGCAGGGCAGGGTCAATCGGCTCAGCGCCGGCAGGTAGGTAGTCGGTCACCCGCACGAAGTGCAGATCAGTAGGAGCCACTACAATCAGGCGCACGCGCACCCTCTGGCCGATGCGGGCGCGCTCCAAGGCAGGGCATGGCTGCTGCAGTTGTGGCGTGCAGTCGGCGCTTTCATATTTGCGCGCGATGAACAGGCCGCGGTTCACTGGCAACGCCGACTCCACCGGCACAAACAGGCGCAGATGCGCAGCGTAGAACAGCCGTCCTTCACCGCGGCCGCGCTCCACCTGCAGCTCGTTCACCGCCTCGCGCGCGAGCGCCGTGTCCGGAAGGCGCACAAACTGCGACTCGCCCTGTGGCGTGGCTGTGCCGCCCAGCAGCGGGCGACGGTTGAGCGAGAGGCGCCAATCGAACTGGGTGCGCGGCTCGCCGACGGCCTGCGCCCATTCCGCCAGCGCAGTCAAGGACCAAGCCGTCTCTTGGTCCGTCTCCCAGCTATTGGCGCGGCGGGCGGTGATGAGCCATCGAACTATGTTACCCAGCGCAGCGTCCTGTGGGGTGAGCCGCGCGAGCGCCAGCAGGGCGAACGCGGTGGTGCGGGTGTTGCTATCGAAGATTGCGTAGCTGAAGCTGCGCTCTTGCCAGAACGTGCCGGTGGCGCTGGTGTTTGCCGCGCCGCGCAGGTCCGAAAGCAACGTTCGCACCCGCGGCTCATCGGGTTGCTGCCGCGCCAGCGCCAGAGCCAACCAGGCTTGCGCCGCATAGCTCAAGTTCTCACGCTTCTCAACCAACACCGGCAGCGCCCAATCCGCCGATGGTGACGTATAGCTGAGCGCGAAGGCGTACCAGGCGGCCGTGGAGGGGTCTGTGTCGAACGGCTGCAGGCTTTGCAGCTCGCGGGTGAGATATTCCGCCGCGCGGCGCAGCATGTCGCCGACAATGGCCTCTGTGAGCACGCCTTGTTGCAAGGCCTCGCCCAGCGCCACCAAGGCATAAGCAGTCACCGCTGGGTTGGATCGTTCATCCTCCGGCCACCAGCCCCAGCCGCCATCAAAGCGCTGCGCAGCGCGCAGGCGCTGCACGGCCAAGTTGAGTGGCAAGGCCTGCGGCGGCTGGTTGCGGGCGCGCGCCAACGCCAGCTCCACCAACAGCCGGGAGGCTATCCAGTGGACGCTGTCGTCCTCTCGCTCTTCCAGCGCGCGTGCGCTGCTCAGGGCCAAAGCGCCCAGCCCGGCATCCACCTGCACGCTTAAATCGGCCTGCGCGTTGCGGAGGCGTGGAGGAATGACGATCTGCTCAACGCGCGCCTCGGCCGTGCTTAGCTCGCCAGACGTGCCGATCACCTCCGGCGCAGCGTAGCGCAGGATGGGTATGCCTTCCCCATCCGCGAGGCGCAGGCCTGGCACAGCGCTGTCGACAAAGCCAGCGCCGCGCACGGTGAAAGTGATGTGGCTGAGCGCAGCGTTTTGGACCTGCACCTGCCAATTGGCACGCGCGGTGCCCTTGGCCGGCACGCGCAGCTCTTGGATGGCCTCTCGGCTTATCAGCAGCAAGTTGGTAGAGACCAGGCCCACCTGCGCCACCAGCTCAGACTCCGTGTTGTTGTTCACCACTGCGCCGATGGTGAGCGTGTCACCAGCGACCAGGAAGCGCGGCACCACCGGCCGGATCAACACCGGCTTTGTGACGACGATCTCGTGCTTGCCCTCACCGACCTGCGTCGCAGCGGTCACAGCCTTCACTTCCAACACCCAGGTAGTGAGGTTATCCGGCAAGGGGAAGCTCACCCGCGCGCGGCCATCTGGGTCAGTGGTGACCGCAGCGCGCCAAGCGGCTGTGTCGCGGAAGTCCCGTCGAACCAGCGACTCATCGAGGGCGAGGGCCTGCGCCCCCTCGCCGCCGGCACCGCCTTCGGCCAAGGTCTTATACGTGGCTAGCAGCCGCATAGTGCGCTCCTGATTCACCACGAGCGAATCCGCTGTGCGGACACTCAAGCCGCGCGTGCCATAGAACGCCTCCAGGATGGGCTCAGCGTTCGGCTCAAGCAAACTCCACACCGCCTTATCTACCAATGCCAGCGACAGCTCCGCTTGCACCGGCTGACCAGTGCTATCGGTGACGCGAACATCGTAGGTTACCACGTCGCGGGGGGCATAGGTGGGGCGGTCCGAGGTGATCTGCACGTCCAGCGCGAATTCGCGGGGGTTGACGGTGAGGGCAGCATAGCCCAGACGGAAAGCGGGGAGCTCATCCCTGTTGCGCACGCCCTTCACCAGCAACACCGACACAAACGCATTGGGCGCCCAATCAGGCGTGATGGGCAGCTCCAGGACATCGCTGTTGCTGTTCAGCTGCACCGTGCGGCGCAACAGGAAATCGCCGCGCTCCACGGTCAAGAGCGCCGTCAGCGGGCCCTCGAAGGGTGAGGGCACCAGCACGCGCGCCACTTCACCAACCTCGTAGGCCGACTTGTCCAGCTTCAGCTCGATGCGGTCGTGGTCCTCCGCACGCCACGGGACATAGGCCACCGAGGAGACAAAGAAAGAGGTGGCAGCGTTAGCGATCCGCACGACGTATTCGCCGCCGGCCGGTGGGTCGAAGCTGATAGCAGCCTTGCCGCTGAGGTCGGTGGTCAGCGTCGCAGTGAAGAGCGGCGTGTCGATTGGGCCTTCCTCGTGCACGCCGAGCCACTCGCGGCGGCTGAAGACGATCTCCGCACTGACGTTGGGCAACGGCTGGCCTTGCCAATCCACCGCGATCACTTGAGCGTTGACCGCTTCGCCCGGCTGATACACGTAGCGATCGGTCGCTACACCGAAGTAAAGCGGTGTCTTGTGGACAAGCACCTCGGCGCGCGCGGTGATGGAGCGATCGCTTGGGTCGGCAAGCGAGGCTTCCACGGTGAAGCTGGCGCTGCTTCGACGCTGGCTGAGGTCGGCCGGCAGGGTGATGGTCAAGCGGCCGGTGGCATCAGTGCGACCTTCGCCTTCAGACACCACGTCCGGGAAGTTGAAAGGCCGGTAAGTCGGCAGGATGGTCGTACTGAAGTCATGGAAGCTGTAGTTGCCGGGGCCGGTGTAGCGGTCGAAGATGTAGGGTTGGGCGAGCAGCCTCCAGCGGACGGGCGCGTCGGCCACATCGCCGCCGAAGAAGTACTGCGCTGACAGGGCAAGCTGGATGCTCTCACCGTCGAGATATTCGGCCTTATCGGGCGTGAGCGCAACTGAGAACTCTGGCGTGCGGTAGGCAGCCACCAAGAAGGACGTGAAGTAGTAGTTGCACAGTGCGTCCGGATCCAACTTGCTCTCTTTCACGTCCTTGCTAGTGGCGCGCGCGATGCACAGTTGCAACGTGTATTGGCCGGACATTGCGCTGCGGTCCAACACCCATTCGCCGTCAAACGTGCCGTTGGCGCTCAGCACGATCGGTTGCTCAGCAAGCTGCTGGCCATTAGGGTCGAGGATGCGCAGCGTGATACTTCGGCCGTCCTGCAGCAGGCTATAGCGCGCGTCGCTGAGCGAACGCACCATGCCTTTGTAGAACACGGTTTGACCTGGGCGATACAGCGGCCGATCAGTGTAGAGGTAGGCGAAAGTCTGTTTGAATTCGTAGTTCGCGTCCAGCTTAAACGCGAAAGGCTCGATGTTGTTCGACATATCGCTGGAGACCAGCCCAAACGTGTTCCTGCCAGGTTGGCCGGCGACGGCGTAGAGCCGCTGCAGTGGCGAATAGCCCTCCGGCAGCGCGAAAAGGGCTTGTCCTAGCTGGCCCTCCTCGCCCGAGGTGGTGGCTTGGCCGAGCAGATTGAAATCGGCGTCGTAGAGGGCGATCGGCACGCCGGCCACGGGGCGGCCGGTGGCCAAGTCGGTGGCCCACACCAGCGCACTGCGCTCGCCTTGTTTGAGCGCGAGGTGCAAGCTGTTGACCAGCAAGAAGCCACGCTGCGGCGCATCGGCAAAGCCCTTTGCCTGCGCCAGCTCTGGCGCACTCAGCTCGAGCAGATATATCCCTGTTGGCAATGAGCCGCCGTCTTCCGCTATCGAGAGCATCGTAGTGCCCCCCACGTTCAGACGCGCATCAAGCCGCACGCTCCAGCGGCGTAGTCGGTTCTGATCGGTGAAAGCGAATTGCTGCAACAGCGTGTAGGCATTTGGCGTGCCGGTGAGGCGGTGAAAATCCTCCAGCGAGAGCCGAGCAAGCTGCGCGTCAATTCGTGATAGGTTCATCCAACGCACCAGCACTTGGGTGGGTCGCAGCGTGCTGTAGGTGCTGACGTTGTTGATGGGCTGCCACACCAGCCTGGGCGGATAGGGCGCCGTCCTAAAGCGCACCACCGTCTCCTTGCCCAACTTCGCGCCATAGCGATCGGCAATGTCCGCGCCGATGCGCATCTCGTAGTTGGTGGAAGGTTGCAGGTTCAGGTTGATGTTGAACGTGTTGGCATAGGTGTCGTAGTAGCTAAAGGCGTTGGTGAAGGTGACCGGCGGGTCGAAGCGCAGATTAGGCAGGATGGTGCTTTCCGCGATCGGCGCGTTGAAACGAATGACGATCTGCCCGCCGAACGCGTCGAACAGCGGGTCGGCGCCAACCGGATAGTTCACCGCGCCATCGGTGGGCTGGGTGCTCACCACCGCCGGCAGTGGCACAACCGTGAAGCTGGTGGTGGCAGGTGAGCGCAACCTGCCGCTTCCGACCTTGGCACGGGCGCTTGCATTGAGAGTGACGCGATAGGTCACCCCCCGCTGATAGTCCTCCTCCGGCACAAACGCCATCACCTCCCCCAGCGCGACCGGCGCGTGGCTGTCGGGCGGCACGGGAGGCGGCGAGACGGGCATGATCGCCTCCTGGGGCAAGAAGGGCGGCGCGCTCGGCTGAGAGGTTGGCTTCTCCTCGGCCCAGCGAAACGTACCCCGCACGGGTGGCTCAATGGTGAAAGCTGCCTGAGCGGACTCGTGATCCATCGGCTGGCTGAAGGTGACGCTGATGGGCGCGCGCAAGTCCACCCCTGTGGCGCCTGGCGCGGGCGTGAAGGACTTGACCACCGGCTGCGCCACCGTGAACGACCACCCGTAGTCCACGTCCAAGATGGCGCCGGTGGTGTCTTGCAGGCCCGCTGGCACGCGCACCTCATAGCGCGCGCCTGCTTGGAGCGGCTCGCTGGGGCGGAAGACATACACGCTGGTGTTCAACCACTCCCCGCGCCCCGCCACCGTGGGCGAGATGGTGAACGGCTGTGGCAAGGCAGCTTGCTCGGCCAGCGCCGTCAGCGGCACGACCGGCCGATTGAAGATCACCACGATTGGTGAATCGGCGCGCGCATCCTCTGCCCCTGCCATGGGCAGGGTCTGTGCCACGGCCAAGTTGCCCACGGTGTTCACCAGGAACGATTGAGGCTTTGCCAACGCCACACCCTTGGCGCTGCGCGCCTGCTCCGCCAGCGTCACCTGGTAGCGCGAGGCGGGCTTCCAGCCCTCCAGCGGAGCGAAGCTCACGACGTTGTCGCTGTCCCAGGTCAAGGCGCCCTGCACCACCTGGCCGTCGTCGCTCAGCACGCGCAGCGCCTGTTCCACTGATGGGCGGTCCATCGGCTGATCGAACACCAGGCGCAACGGCTGATTGGGCGACAGTTCTTCGCCGCGCGGCGGGGAGGTGTCCACCAACAGTGGATTGGCGCGGGACGGCACAACCGTCACTGATACCACAGGCGTGCCGTCGGTCGGCGTGAAGAGAGTCACTTGAGGCGTGATCGGCTGCGTCGGCGGTGGGGATTCACCCGTGCAGGCGGCGAGCACCAAGCACGCTACCATCGCTGCGCACTGACGGGCCTTGCTTGCATTCGCTCTCATAGCAGACACTCCAAAACCATCACCACAGGGCACACGTTCAGCATAGCATGCCCGCACTGCTGAGCAAGTTGAGAGGGCGACGCAGGCTTGTGCTGCTGCACGTTGCCCTGTCTGGTCCATGAGTAAAGACGCTGGTATGGTCGGAGAAGTTCCCGACGTGGGCTTGTCGCGAAGGCAAGATGTTCGCGCCGAAGCCGCTGGCCTCGCTGGGAACGAGGTGGCATGTGCGCTGTGGCTGGGCGCGCTGTCAGTTGACGGCCAGGCGCAGCAGCGCGTGGGCCGTCGCCAGCAGTTCGCGGACCTGCAGCCACGCCATGCCGCGGTATGGCCGGGCGTCGGCAACAAAGCCTACGGCGTCTATGCCGACGCCTTTGCAGATGAGCAGGGCGCGCTCGAGGTGAAACGCCTGCGTCACCAGCACGGCGGAGCGCACGCCGAAGAGGTCATGAGCGCGCCGGCATGTCTCGTAGGTGCTAAGGCCACCACCGTCAAGTTGGATCGCGGCTGGTGGCACACCGAAGCGGAGCGCCGTCGTGTGCATCACGGCCGGCTCATTGTGGCTGGCGAATCGGCCGTCGCCGCTCATCAGCAACTGACTCACCACGCCAGCCCGATACAGTTGGACGGCGGCCGTCACGCGGTCGAAGAGTACAGCGCTCGGTTGGTTGTCGCGCACGCCAGCGCCGAACACGATAGCCGTGGTTCGCCGCGGCACATCTTCCGGCCGCACGTACACTGCCGGCGATGCCCACTGCGCCACCGCGCTGCGGATCAGCAGCAGCGCGCCCAAGCCAACCAGTGAGCACAACGCTAGTCCGCGCACGACCCCACTCGCCACAGCCTCCGAGTATACGGCACGGCGCGAGGAGGATGTGGGAGCGGATCGGCGAGCGCTCACCACGCGCGACCGCTGCTTTTACTGCTTGGCCTTGGTGCGCCTGCGCCGGGCGGGGCTTTGCGAGGACAAGTTGGCAGGCGTGAACGCCTCCGGCAACAGCTCAGCCACGGTGGTGAGCCGATAAGCGCCGCGGCCATCCGCCACGATCACCACCGTGTCCAGCCCGAACTCGGCCATGAACTGGCGGCAAGCGCCGCACGGCGTGCCGCCGTCGTCGGTGACGACCGCCACCGCGCGGAAGCGGCGCTCACCCTCGCTGGCCGCTTTCACGTAAGCGGTGCGCTCAGCGCAGATGCTCAGGCCATAGGAGGCGTTCTCCACGTTGGCCCCACAAAACATCTGTCCCGACTCAGCCAACAACGCCGCGCCCACGCGATAGCCGGAGTAGGGCGCATACGCTTTGGTGCGCGCTTCATTCGCTAGCGAGACGAGGGTGCGAATGGTCTCCTCGGGCAGTCCTGCCGATGAGCTTGGGGTTGCTGTTGGCGGATGAGCGCGGGGGTGGCTCAGCTGCTTTGGGTGCGCTTTTAGCGTGGGCTTGGGCTTGCTCCGTCTGGTCATGTTGGTCATGGGTCACCTTCGCTTTCACAATGCGGCGGTCTTTCACTTCCAAGACTTCGATGTGCAGGTCTCCCCAACGAAACGACTCGCCCGTGGAAGGCACTTTGCCCAGCTGGTCGTAGATGAAACCGCCCAGCGTGTCGCTTTCGTCTTCGGGCAGGTTGGCGTGCAGCAGCTTGTTCACGTCGCTGATGTGGATGCCGGCGTCAAAAATGTAGCCTTGCTGGTCGGGCAGCGGCACAAATTCGGGCTCCTCGGCGTCGAACTCATCCTGAATCTCGCCGACGATCTCCTCCAGGATGTCCTCGATGGTGATCAAGCCGGCAGTGCCGCCGAACTCATCCACGACGATCGCTATGTGCACGCGCGCCTTCTGCAGCTCTTGCAACAAGTCGCTCAGTGGCTTGGACTCTGGCGTGAAGAAGGCGGGGCGCACCAGCTCGCTGATGGGAGGCGTTTGCTTATCGCGCAGGCAATGCAGCAAATCTTTCGCATACAGGATGCCCACGATGTCGTCAATCGTCCCGCGGTAAATGGGGATGCGCGAGTGGCCGGCTTTGATCACCACATCCAACGCGTCCTCGAAAGGCGTGTCAACCTCCAGCGCCACCACGTCAATGCGCGGCACCATCACCTCGCGCGCGACCGTGTCGCCGAAGTCCAACACGGAGAGGATCATCTCCTTCTCCTCCTCCTCGATCAGGCCCTCCTCCTCGCTGGCGTCCACCATGGTCTTGATCTCCTCCTCGGTGACCAGTGTGGCGCCTTCGCGCCTTTGCCCGCCCATCGGGATCGCCAGCAAGTTACTCAGCACAACAGCGAAGCGGACAAACGGGGCGAGCAACCACTGGGCCATGCGGACGGGATGGGCGAGCGCCAGCGCCAACCGCTCGCTGTAGCGCACGCCGAGCGCCTCCGGAGCCAGCCGGCCGGCTACGAACAGCACCAGCGCGCTGCCGAACATCAACAGCGCAAACGCCAGGCCGCGCGCCCAGGCTTGCTCACCGATAGCACTGCGCGCGAGCGCCTCGGCGCGCCCCATCAAGCCTAACGTGACAGCACCGACGGCGAACACCAGGCTGATCAGGCTGCCCACTTCGGCGGTGGCGAGCAACTGGCCGGAGTGCTCAGTGAGCTGGCGCACGGCGCGTGCGGAGGCAATGCCCTTCTGCTCCAGCTCGATCAGCCGCGCACGGCGCATGTTGATCAGCGCGCTGCGGGCCAAGCTGAAGAATGCTCGCCCAGCCGCAGCCAGGACCGCTACTGTCAGCAATATCGCATCTTCGGCCATAGCTCACGCCGAGGCGTCGCCCGCGGAGGCTGGGGCATCCAGGGTGCGCTCCAGCCGGCGCGCCGGCACGCCGACCACCGTGACGCCCGGAGGGACGTCGCGGGTGACCACAGCGCCGGCGCCGGTGCGTGCGCCATCGCCCACCGTCACCGGCGCGACCAGCATGGTGTCGCTGCCGATGAACACATCGCTGCCGATGTGGGTGTGGTGCTTGCGTTGGCCGTCGTAGTTGCACGTGACCATGCCCGCGCCCAAATTGGTGCGCTCGCCAACGGTCGCATCGCCCAGGTAGCTGAAGTGGCCCATCGCGCTATCTGCGCCGAGCGTGCTGTTTTTGATCTCGGCGAAGTTGCCCACATGCGCGCGACGGCCCACGCGCGCCCCGCGCCGCAGGTGTGCGAACGGGCCAACGTCAGCATCATCCTCCACCTGAGCATCCTCGAGCACGGAGTAGGTGATCACCACACGGTCGCCGATCTGGGCGTTGATCAACGTGCTGTTGGGGCCGATCACACAGCCGCTGCCGATGCGCGTGTGGCCACGCAGGTGGGTGTTGGGCTCGATGCGCGTGTCGGGGCCGATCTGCACGTCCGGCTCAATGTAAATGGTTTCGGGATGGGCGAGCGTCACGCCGTTCAGCATGTGGCGCAGGTTGATGCGCCGGCGCAACGCCGCCTCAGCCTGCGCCAGGTCAGCGCGCGTGTTCACGCCCAAGCATTCCTCGGCATCCTCCACAGGCAAGCCGATCACGGCGCGGCCGGATTGGTGGGCGACCGCCACCAGGTCGGTGAGGAAGTATTCGCCGTTGTGCGGGTTGGGGTGCACGTGCTCCAGCGCCTCCCACAGCCAACGGCCATCGAAGCAATAGACGCCGGCGTTGACCTCGCGGATGGCGCGCTCCGCCTCGCTGCACGCCACCTCCTCCACCACGCGGAGCACGCGCCGGCCATCCGCGTCGCGCACAATGCGCCCGTAGCCGTGCGGCTGGCTCAGCGTCATGGTCAGCAGCACAGCGGCGGCAGCGCTCTCAACCCGCGTGCGCACCAAAGCGCGGAGCGTCTCGGTGCGCAGTAGCGGCACGTCTCCACACGTCACCAGCACGTGCTCCGCCTGAGCGCCGCGGGCCTGCAGCAGTGCATGGGCGGTGCCCAGCGGCGGGTCTTGCACCACACACGCGCCGCGCGAGCCAACCAGCTCACGAACCGCTAGCATGTCCGGGCCAATAACCACCGTGATTGGGCCGAGCGGCGCGGCTGTGCGCAGCACATGTTCTAGCATTGGCTGCCCAAGCAGAGGGTGCAACACTTTGGGCAGCGTGGACTTCATGCGAGTCCCTCTCCCCGCAGCAAGGATGACGATTCGCGCGTGACTGGAGGGGTCGTTGTCAACAGTCATTCAGACCAAACAAAAAACGCAGAATCGAGCTGCCATCTCCTCAATTCTGCATCACCCAAAGCTGGGGAGGCTGGATTCGAACCAACGATTCCCTGATCCAGAGTCAGGTGCCTTACCACTTGGCCACTCCCCAAACTGTTTAGCTATTCTAGCACAACCTTGCTGCGCGCAGCCGGGCGTTCCCATGTTGCTCTGTGCGTGCCCTGCGACCGCGCGGGGAAGCGCTCAGCTCTCGCCTTTTCAGCACTCGGCTTACTGCGTCATCCGATGGTGTATAATTAGGTATGTCCATTGGGCCAGTGGCGCAGTTGGGAGCGCGTCTCAATGGCATTGAGAAGGTCAGGGGTTCAAGTCCCCTCTGGTCCACTCAAGGCAGGGCGCACTGCATAGAGCGCGTGGGGCCTTTTTCAGTGATGCAGCAGCCCACTTATCCCCTGAGGGATGAGTGGGCTTTTTGGATGTGAGCCGTCGCGCGAGGCCTACAGGATGAACGCGGCGATAATCGGAGGTCAGTTCAACACCGATGGAGCGATACAACCCGCAAGCGATTGAGCCGAAGTGGCAGGCGCGCTGGGAAGCAGACCGCATCTACCAGACGCTTCCCGCCTGCGACAAGCCGAAGTACTACGTGCTCGATTTCTACCCCTACCCTTCCGGCGAGGGGATGTCGGTGGGTCACGCACGCAACTACGTGCCCACCGACTTGATCGCGCGCTACTATCGCATGAAGGGCTACAACGTCCTCCACCCGATGGGCTTCGACGCCTTCGGTCTGCCCACTGAAAACGCCGCGATCAAGCTGAAGGTCAACCCGCACGAACTCAACGAGCGCTATTGCGCTAACTACGTTCGGCAATTTAAGCTGATGGGCCTGAGCTACGACTGGTCGCGGCTGATCAACAGCGCGCACCCAGAGTATTACCGCTGGACGCAGTGGATCTTCATCCAGCTCTTCAATAGCTGGTATGACCCGCGCCAAGACAAGGCCCGCCCGATCGCCGAGCTGGAGCGTGAGCTGGCCGAGCGCGGCTCGCAGGCGATCTTGGATTACATCGCTGCTCACCCAGAGCACATCGGCGCAGTGACCAGCGGCACACCTCCCATCACGGCCGAGCAATGGCGCAGCATGAGCCGCCGCGAGCAAAACGCCTACCTTGCCAACTTTCGGCTGGCCTTTCAAGCCGAGAGCGTGGTGAACTGGGACCCTGTGGACAAGGTCGTGGTGGCCGATGAGGAGGTGGAGAATGGGCGCGCTTGGCGCAGCGGCGCGCTAGTGGTCCGCCGCACTATCCGCCAGTGGTTCTTCCGCATCACCGCCTACGCCGAGCGGCTGATCAACGACTTGGACACGGTGGATTGGCCGGAGCGCATCGTCACCATGCAGCGCAACTGGATCGGCAAGAGCGAGGGGGCCGAGGTGCGCTTCACCGTCGCCGACAGCGACCCGCCGCTGAGCATCCCGGTGTTCACCACGCGGCCAGATACGCTTTGGGGCGCCACTTTCATGGTGCTCTCGCCGGAACACCCACTCGTGCCGCAGATCACCACACCACAGCAGCGCGAGGCGGTCGAGCGCTACATCGCCTTCGCCCGCGAGGAGAGCGAAGAAGCGCGCACAGCGCTGAACAAAGACAAGAGCGGCGCCTTCACCGGCGCGTATGCCATCAACCCGGTCAACGGCGAGCGCATCCCAATTTGGATCGCCGATTACGTGCTGATGAGCTACGGCACCGGCGCGATCATGGCCGTGCCCGCCCACGACCAGCGCGACTTCGAGTTCGCCCGCAAGTTCGGCCTGCCCATCCGAGTGGTGGTGCAGCCCCCCAACCGCACGCTTGACCCCGAGACCATGAGCGAGGCCTACGAGGACAAGCAAGGCGTGATGGTGAACAGCGGGCCGCTGAGCGGCCTGAGCACCGGCGCAGACGGCAAGGCGGCCATCCGCGCTGCGATTGACTACTGCGTGCAGCAGGGCATCGGCAAGCGCCGCGTGAACTACCGCATCCGCCCCTGGTTGATCAGCCGCCAGCGCTATTGGGGCACGCCGATCCCGATCGTCCACACCGAGGACGGCCCGGTGGCGCTGCGCGAGGACGAGCTGCCGCTGCTGCTGCCCAAGATCGAGGCCTACGAGCCAGGGCCGAACGGCGAATCGCCGCTCGAGAACATCCCGGAGTTCGTCAACGCACCAAACGGCCGCCGCGAGACCGACACCATGGCTACCTGGGCTTGCTCGTCCTGGTACTACATCCGCTTCGCCGACCCGCACAACGACAAGGCCATCGGCGACCCGAACGAGATCGCATACTGGCTGCCGGTGGACTTGTACGTGGGCGGCGCGGAGCACGCGGTGTTGCACTTGCTCTACTCGCGCATGTGGACCAAGGTGCTCTACGACCTGGGGGTGGTGCATTTCAACGAGCCGTTCAAGGCGCTGCGCAACCAGGGTTTGATTCTGGCCCCCCAGAAGAAAGTGGACGAGAAGGGCCGCGAGTATTACGAGAAAATGAGCAAATCCAAGGGCAACGTGATCACGCCGGACGAGGTGATCGCGGAATACGGCGCCGACGCCCTGCGCGGCTACGAGCTGTTCATCAGCGACTTCGAGCAAACCGTCCCTTGGAACACGCAAGGCGTGCCCGGCGTGCGCCGTTGGTTGGACCGCGTGTGGCGGATCGTGCTGTATCCGACTGAGGACGCGCCCCAACAAGCCGGCGAGCCGATCAGCGCGCGCGAGCTGCGCCGCGTCGCCCACCACACCATCCAGCGCTACGAGCGCGACATCCGCGCATTCAGCTTCAACACCATCGTCGCTGCAATGATGGAGTTCACCAACACGCTCTACAAAGCGCGCGACGCCGGACTGGTCGGCACGCCGGCCTGGAACGAGGCGGTGGAGATTTTGGTGAAGCTGCTCGCCCCCATCGCTCCCCACCTCGCCGAGGAGCTGTGGGAACGCATGGGCCGGCCCTACAGCGTCACCCAGCAGCCTTGGCCAACGGTTGACGAAAGCGCGCTGACCGTGGACACCATCACCATCGTCGTGCAGGTGAACGGCAAAGTGCGCGACCGTGTGACCGTTCCCGCTGACGCCGATGAGGAGGAGGTGCGACGCGCGGCGCTCGCGGCGGAGGGCGTGCGCCGCTTCATCAACGGCCAACAGCCCAAGCAAGTACACTACGTGAAAGGACGGCTGATCAATTTTGTGGTGTAGCTGCGCCTTAGCTTCGCTGCATAGCCGGCGGAAGCCCTAGCCTTTGCACTACGTGCATCCGGCGGCACGCACACCATGATCACAGACCCCGTGCTTATTCACGACTGGCACGCGGTGGCGTCGCTGCAGCAGTTAGAAGCCACGCCGGCGCTCGGCGTCCGCTTGCTCGGCAAGGACGTGGTGATTTGGCGCTGCGGCGAACAGGTCATGGCGTGGCAGGACCTGTGCCTACACCGCGGCGTGCGGCTCTCGCTTGGCAAGGTAGAAGGCGAACGGCTGATCTGCCCCTACCACGGCTGGGCCTACGGCCCCGACGGGCGCTGCGCCCACATCCCCGCCCACCCCACCAAAACGCCGCCAGAGAAGGCGCGCGTGAAGACGTACCGCGCACGCATCGCTTACGACTTGGTGTGGGTTGCGCTGGGCGAACCAACGCACGACGTGCCGCCTTTCCCCGAATGGCAGGACCCTGCCTTCCGCAAAATCCTGTGTGGCCCTTACCGTGTGCGCGCCAGCGGCCCGCGCATTGTGGAGAACTTCCTCGACGTAGCACACTTCCCCTTCGTCCACGAGGGCATTTTGGGCGACCGTGCCCATCCGGAGGTCAGCGACTACGAGGCGGAGATCACCGCCGAGGGCGTGGTGGCGCGCGGCGT
The DNA here is from genome assembly GCA_938028725.1 of uncultured Anaerolineae bacterium. Lineage (GTDB taxonomy): Bacteria > Chloroflexota > Anaerolineae > J036 > Brachytrichaceae > CALIMH01. The sequence goes on from CALIMH010000003.1 coordinate 72,491, forward strand.
GCGCGTATATCAGCCTAACGGCTACGGCGACGGCCGCAGCGGCGAGGTGGTCTACACCTACAAGGCTTTGCGCCCCCTCACCGCTTACCTGCTCAAGGAGAGCAACGGCCCGCGCTTCTCCATCCTGCTCGCCGTCACGCCACACGACTTGGTGGACAGCACGGCTTGGATGTGGATGGCGATGAATGACGGCCACGACATCCCCACCGCTGACCTGCTCGCTTGGCAAGACCGCATCTTCGAGCAGGATCGCCCCATCGTCGAGTCGCAGCGGCCGGAGCTGCTGCCGCTGGACTTGCAGGCTGAGCTGCACCTGCGCAGCGACCGCACGGCCATCGCCTATCGCAAGTGGCTGCGCCAGCTCGGCTTGACCATCGGCGCAGCTTAGCCAACCGCCGACGCTTCAGAGTACAATCGGCATGGCTATATGACGTGGGGGCGGTTGAGCCGCAGTGTCGTCGCACTGGCCGGGCTGGTCGGCTTGCTGTGGGGACGCCTTGGCCTGGCGCAGGCGCTGCCAGAGCCGCGGCGGGTGGTGCTGAGCGGCTTGCCAAACGACCTCGTGCCCAACGCCGGCAACGTGTGGGCGTGCGGCTGCGACACCGACGGCTGCTGGCCCGGCTGCTTCACTATTGCAGCCGCCACGCTGCTCCAATACTGGTCGGCTTTCGGTTATCCGGAACTTTGGCGCGGGACAGAGAACGACGTGCTGCGCGAGCTGCGCGCGGCCTTCCCCGGCCTGTTTTGCTACAACAACCGCGACGACGACGGCAAACCGGGCGAGAGCGGCTACGACGCCATCAACGTCGCACGCGGCCTGGAGCAGTACGTGCGCGCGCGCGGCTACCAGCCGGCGGTCCAAGCGATCGCCGAACCCACCTTTGAGCAGATCGCCGCCGAGATTGACGCCGGCCGGCCGCTGATCGGCGCGTTCGGCGTCTCACCCTGGGGCGCGCACGCCGTCACCATCATCGGCTACGACGCCACCGCCGGCCGTCGCTCGCTGATCGTGCGCCCCAACTTGCGGGGCAAGCCCGACACCGAGCTAGCATGGGGCGAGGGCTACAGCGAGTTCGCCATCATCACCTTCGCCGTGCGCGGCGCGCCGGAAGTGCTTGCCCCTGCCCCCCCGCGCACCTTTGAGCTGGTGCTGGACGACGCCGAAGCCCGCGCGTTCGCCACCACCGGCGCCTGGTTGTTCGACGACGCCGTCGGCTTCGCCGGCAAGGCGCACTATGCGCTCACCGCTCCCCCCGACGCCGCCGATGACACCGCCATCGCCCGCTGGGAGGTGCTGCTGCCCTACGATGGCATGTGGGAGGTCTACGCCTGGTTGCCTGAGCGCCCCCCGCCCTTCTCCGTGTGTGAGGGGGTGAGCCGCGTTGCCTGCGAACACGCCCCAGCGACGGTGGTCACCTATCGTGTGACGCACGCCGAGGGGATGAGCTTTGTCCACCGCTCCCAGAGCAAGGCCAGTGGCTGGGTGCGGCTGGGCGCGTTCCCCTTCACGCGCGGTGGGCGCGCGGCCGTCGAGATCGGCAACGCCACCGGCGACGCGCCGGCGCGCTTTGTCTGGGCGGACGCCGTGCGCTGGGTGTGGCGGGCGCCGTTGCTGGTGCGCAGCGAGAGCGGCGGGCCGGTCTTCGTGGTCAACCATGGCGTCCGCCGCGCCGTGCTCGACCCGCAAACCCTCGAGGCGCTGCGCTTGAGCTTGCTGGAAGTGCGCGCGCTGCCGGCGTTCACGCTGGAGCACTACCCGCAGGCCAACGTGCTGCCCTCGGTGATGGGCGCGTGGGTGGGCGCGTTGTACGCCAACCCGACGCTCGCGCCGCCAATCAGCGTGATCACCCATAGCCCTCAGCTGGACTTCAACTGGGCCGGCGCGCCGCCCGCCGACGGCGTGCCGGCGTTCGGCTTCTCCGCCCGCTGGACCCGCTACTTCGCCACCACCGAGGGCGACTATCCCATCGCGGTCGAGGCAGCCGGCGGCGTGCGCGTGTGGGTCAACGGCAAGCTGGAGATCGCCGCCTGGGACGCCCCGGCCGACCGCTTGATCCGCCACGAGAAGACCATCCCGCTCAGCGCCGGCTTGCACCGTGTGGACGTGGAATACGTCGCGCTTGGTCCCACCGCGCGCCTGCGCTTCAACAACCTGCCGCCCAACACCCCGCTGGTCACCGACGCTGGCCCCACTTGGACCAACGCGCCAACCGTCACGCTGCGCTGGCAAGACACCGGCGACCCAGACCGCATCGGCAGCTCGGCGCAACCGCGCTTCTTCGTCGCGCTCTGGCACGAGAGCGGCTGGCAGGCCGCCAGCGGCTGGATCACCACCACGTCATGGACCACCAACCTGCCATGGGAGGGGACGTATCGCTGGAACGTGGTCGCCAGCGATGGCTACCTGAACAGCCAACCCACCCCACCCAGCGTGCTGATCGTGGATCGCACCCCGCCCTGGGCGCAGATGATGGGCGCCACGCCGCTCACCGTTAGCGCGGACATCTCGCCCGCAGGGGCAGTGAGCTGGAGCGCGCCGCTCACTGAGACAGCGGCTGCCGTCCTGCTCTGGTGGGGCAGCGACGCCCCCCACACCACCACCACCCACCTCAACTACGACCTGCAGGCGCGCGAGCTGCAACGCACGCACACGGTTTACACCTTCGCCACTGAGCTGGCAACGGTCACCCGAACAGGCTACGCGCTGGTGATCTCCGGCGCGGAGGAGATCACCGTGCCGGTGGTGGTCACCGACACGCTGACCTTCACCACCGTCGTCCCCTTGCAGGTGGTCGAGGACATCACAGAGGCGGCGTGGATCACTATCGCCAGCGGCCTACGCTACACTCAAACGCTCTTCCTTGGCCAGCCGGGCAGCACATATGAAATCCGGGTGCGGGCGGTGGACGCCGCCGGCAACGCTCAGGGTTGGCACGACGGCTACTCCGTGCGCGTGGCGTTGGAGCCGCGGCGGCCGCCGCAGCGCCGCGAGCGCGTGAAGCGCGGCTAAGCCGGCTTCAGCACCGGCAGCACGTCCCCGCGCTTGCGCAGTTAGCCTACACTTCACCTCTCAGCACGAGCGCGTCGCCGATCTCGCCAACTTCACCTGCGGCGGGCAGCAACCTGCCGCCGCCACGCTACGCCGCGCCATACCCGTGCTTAGCTGGCTGGGTTTGTTCGGCGTGGGCGCCATCGCAGGGATTATGCCGGCTCGATCGCGCGCGCCATTGCCAACAGCCGCGGCACGCAAACCGGCGCCGGGCCGGCATCGTCAGCGAGCCAGCGGCCGCGAGCGGCCCTCGCGCCGCGCCACGACAAACACGTACGCGCCCACAGCCGGCAGCGGCGCCTCGTAGATCGGGCGCAGCAGCCGCTCCAGCAGGCGCAGGTATGGGTTGCGCCGCGAGGGGAAGCACACCCACTGGCCAGTGAGCCAGCGCGTCAGCAGGTTGGGCGCGCCCAGGTAATGCCCCAGCTCCAGCGCCCGCAGCGCGCGCGGCGAGAAGTAGTACCACCAGCGCTCCACCGCGAAGCCATAGTTCGCCAACAGCGCCTGCCACTCCTGGGGCGACTTGCAGTGGTAGTGGCGAGACACGCGGTTGAAGAAGCGACGATACCCATCGCCTAGGACGCGCGCGCCGAGCAGCCAATCGGTGAAGTGCTCAGATGGCGTGCAAAAGAGCAAATACCCGCCAGGCTCCAACACGCGCGCGCACTCCGCCATCACCGGCTCCAGCGCCGGGATGTGTTCCAGCACAGAATTGCTGATCACCGTGCGGAAGCTGGCGTCAGCGAACGGCAGGTGGGCGCCGTCGGCCCGCGCCACGAGGCGGTAGGCCCCCCGCCGCGCAGCTTCGCACAGCGGCGCGTGCCAAGGGTCCACGCCGGCGTCGAGTGGGCGACTGAAGGCTTGAGCAGCGAAGTCGCCGTCGCCGCAGCCGAGGTCGAGCACCGGCGCTTCCATAGGCAGGTCCTGGTAGAAGCGAGCCTCGACGGCGCGCAGCAGCGCGCGGAAAAACGGCACGGCGCAGAGGTGGGGCCAGAGGAAGTCGTAGTCGGGTGGGCGGGCGAAGGCATTGGGCATGTCGCAGCGCTGCGATTCTAGCACCCCCCATGGGGGGCCTGGGCGGAGGACTGCCTCCCACCCCTGCCCCTCCCCCTTCATGGGGGAGGGGTTTGGGCTGGGGGATGGGGGTCACGGCTTGCGCACAATCGGCGCAAAGACGCGGTGCGACTCCACGCCCGGCGCGCTGACCACGCTGGAGCTCCAGTGCGTCCCGCCGTTAGCGTCAAAGTATGACGCGCAGCCGCTATCCGCGCAGGCGCGCACCTGCCAGTAATACGTCGCGCCCGGCGTCAGGCCGGTCAGGTTGACGCTGGTGGCCGTGCCGGTGGAGGTGCTCGGCATGCAGCCTGGCGTCGTGCTGACGCAGTAGCGGTAGTGGTTCACCGTCACGCTGGGCGCAGTCCATCTCAGGGTCACGTTGGCCGGCTGGCCCGTCGCCCCGTTGCTTGGGCTGCTCTTAGTGAAGGGCGGCGCGCACGCGATCGGCACCGCCACCGGCGTGGTACGATTCTCCGTCGTCCCGTCGCCGAGCTGGCTGTCGAAGTTCCCGCCCCAGCGCGTCAGCGCGCGCCCACAATCGCGCCGTTGAGGGCCTGCGCCGCGCGCGGGGCCGGCATCGTGGCGGGGAACGCCGCCAGCGCGAGCGCCACCATCACCCGCGCGCGCCCCTCTCGCAACCGACGACCGGTTCAGCGGGCCTTGTCGTGCGGGGTGGGGAAGTAGTCGCCTTCGACCCAGGTTGAGCCGTCGGGTCGCACCTCGCGCTTCCAGACGGGGACGATCTGCTTCAGGCGGTCGATGCCGTAGCGCGCGGCCTCAAACGCCCCATCGCCGCGATGCGCCGCTGCGACCACCACGGCCACAGTCGGCTCACCTACCTCCATCTCACCGATGCGCTGCACCAGCGCCAGGCCGTGCACGAGCGGGAAGCGGGCGCGCAGCTCCTCGGCCACTTGGCGCAGCTTCTCCAGCGCCATGGCCTCGTAGGCCTCGTAGGCCAACCAGGAGGTTTGGTGCGCACCGGTCTGGCCGCGCACGGTGCCGGTGAAGATCACCACGGCGCCGTCGCGCGGGGTGGTCACGGCGCGCTGCAATGCGTTGAGGTCTATCGGGTCGCGCGTGAGGCGCAAGATCGTGATGGTGTCCATCTCGGCACACTGTTTAACCGCCGCTGACCGGCGGGAAGAGGGCCACCTCGTCGGTGGGCTGCACAGCTTCGTGGTCGAAGGCGAACTCGCGGTTGACCGCCACCAGCGCGCGGGCGAACAGCTCAGCCAGCTCGGGGTGCTGCTCGCCGAGGCGGGCGCGCAGCTCGCGCACGGTGATCGGGCCGGCCAGCTCCAAGCTGAGGGTGGGGGCGCCGGCGCGCTCTTTGAGGGTGGCGAACACCTGCACGGTCAGCGTCATACGTGCTCAGCAACCCAGGCGCCCGACTTGCCGCCGCGCTTGGCCAACAGCCGCACCTCGCGGATGACGACGGCGCGGTCGAGCGCTTTGACCATGTCGTAAACGGCGAGCGCAGCGACGCTGGCAGCGGTGAGCGCCTCCATCTCCACGCCGGTTTTGCCGACGCACGACGCTGCGGCGCGCACGCGGATCGCGCCGCGGCCGGGGGTGTCGCAGGCGGCCGGCTCGAAGGTGACGGCGACGTGGGTGAGCGGGAGGGGGTGGCACAGCGGGATCAGGTCGGCGGTGCGCTTGGCGGCCATGATGCCGGCGACGCGCGCCACGCCGAGCGCATCGCCCTTTTTCAGGTCGCCCTCCAGCAAGGCGCGCAGCGCTTCGGCGCTCATCTCGACGATGGCCTGGGCCTGGGCCAGGCGCGCGGTGTCGGGCTTGGCGCTCACGTCCACCATGTGCGCCTCGCCCTGGGCGTTGAGGTGGGTCAGCGCCATGGTCAACCTCCGATCTCGCTCATGATGCGGCGGGTGGGGATCACGCCGTTGGCCAGCTCATGTCCCCAGGGCTTGCGCCAGATCGCCCGGCGGATCAGCTCCTGCAGGTCGTCCGCGGTGGCGCCGCGGCGGAGCGGGGCGCGCAGGTCCACCTCGTCGTCTTTCAGCAGGCACAAGCGCAGCTTGCCATCGGCGGTCAAACGGACGCGGCTGCAACTGTGACAGAACGGCTGGCTGATCGAGCTGATGAAGCCGATCACGCCTTGCGCGCCGGGCAGGCGGTAGAGCCTGGCCTCGCCGTCGAGCTGGCCGCCGTTTTCTGGGGTGAGCGGGCCAAGCGCAGCCTCGATGCGCGCGATCATCTCGCGCGTGGTGACGATGGCGGATTGCTGGAAGTCGGCCACATCGGCGAAGGGCATCACCTCGATGAAGCGGAACTGCCAGGGATGGTCCAGCGTGAGCGCGGCCAGGGCCGGCAGGTCATCCTCGTTGTAGCCGCGGATGACCACGGCGTTGAGCTTGATCGGGGTGAGGCCGGCGTCCTCAGCGGCGGCGATGCCATCCAGCACATCCTGGAGGTTGCCCCAGCGCGTGACGCGCTTGAACTTGGCGGGGTCGAGCGAGTCTATGCTGATGTTGACGCGCTGCAAGCCGGCGCGCTTGAGCGGATGCGCCAGCTGCGCCAGGCGCAGGCCGTTGGTGGTCATCGTGATCTCGCGGGCGGTGGGCAGCGAGGCCACCTCGCGCACGATGTCCAGCAGCCCTGGCCGCACGGTCGGCTCGCCGCCGGTCAGGCGGAACTTGTCGAAGCCGAGCGCGCTCATCGCGCGCAGCACGATGACCAGCTCCTCATCGGTCAGCAGCTCTGCGCTGGGCCGAAAGGCCACCTGCTCGGGCATGCAATACACGCAGCGCAAGTTGCAGCGATCGGTGAGGGAGATGCGCACGTAGTGGATGTGGCGCCCGAAGGCATCCAGCGTGCGCGTTGGCGCAGCTAAGGCGCTCGTGTCGGCGACCGCCTGCGGTGCCGTGTCGAGCACAGGAAGCATTCGCATACGCTTGTCCCTTGCTGCACGATCATAGCAGCTTCCGCTACAATCGGGTTTGCCCCGACCGGCTGGCGTCAGCACGGGTGGGATAATCCCGGCTTGAGGCTTGGTGATGGTGGTGCGTGTGCTAGCGATCGAGACTTCCTGCGACGAGACCGCAGCTGCGGTGGTGGACGACGGCGCGCACATCCGCTCCAATGTGGTCGCCTCGCAGATTGACCTGCATCGCCGCTACGGTGGCGTGTTCCCCGAGCTGGCGTCGCGGGCGCACCTGGAGGCGATCGCCGCGGTGGTGGACCAAGCCATGCGCGAAGCCAACGCGAGCTGGCCATCGCTCTCCGCCGTCGCGGTGACCAAAGGGCCGGGGCTGCCCGGCTCGCTGGTGGTGGGCGTGAACATGGCCAAGGGCATCTGCTTGGCGCGCAGCCTCCCGTTGATCGGCGTCAACCACCTGGAGGGCCACATTTACGCGCATTGGCTGCAGCCTAGCGGCTGGGCCGGCTCCATCGTGCGGCGGCTGGAGGCGCTGGGGTCGCCGTTCCCGCTGCTGGCGCTGATCGTGAGCGGCGGCCACACCGAGTTGGTGCTGATGCACGATCACGGCCGGCATGAGCTGCTCGGCCACACGGTGGACGACGCGGTGGGCGAAGCCTTCGACAAAGTGGCGCGCATGTTGGGCCTCGGCTATCCGGGCGGGCCGGCCATCCAGCAGGCGGCGCAAGCCGGCGACCCGCATCGCTTCCCGTTCTCGCGGCCGCGCATCTCGCTCAGCCCCAAAACCGCGCGCGTCCCCCACGAGGCGCTGCTGTTCTCCTTCAGCGGCGCCAAAACCCACGCCCTGCACCTGATCCGCGAGCACCACGGGGACGCCAACGGCAAGCCCACGCACCGCACGCCCGTCAACGACATCGCCGCCAGCTTTCAAGAGGCAGTGACCAACTGGCTGGTGGAGAAGACGGTGCTGGCCGCGGAGATGCACAAGGTGAAAGCGGTGTTGGTCGGCGGCGGCGTGAGCGCCAATCAAGCGCTGCGCCAGAAGCTGACGGCCCAGTTGGGGGCGGCCGTGTCGTTCCCGCCGCTGGAGCTGTGCACCGACAACGCGGCGATGATCGCCGCCGCCGGCTACTTCGCCTTCATGCGCGGCGTGCGCGACGACTTGAGCTTGGACGTCGCACCAGACTTGAAACTTGGCTTGTGAACCCAGCGCTATGACGGAACACGAGACCGACTACGAGGTGGTCATCGGCATGGAGACACACATCGAGCTGGACACCGCCAGCAAGATGTTTTGCGCGTGCAGCGCCCAATGCTTCGGCGCCGAACCCAACACCCACGTCTGCCCCGTGTGCTTGGGGATGCCGGGCGCGCTGCCCGTGATCAACCGCCGGGCGGTGGAATACGCGATGATGGTGGGGCTGGCGCTGAATTGCCAAATCGCGCGCTTCACCTTCTGGGAGCGCAAGAGCTATTGGTATCCCGACCTGCCCAAAGGCTACCAAATCTCGCAATACCAGTATCCGCTGTGCTACGACGGCTGGATCGACGTGGACGTGCGCGACGTGGCCTCCGGCACCTGGCAGGAGCACGCCGAGCGCCGCCGCATCCGCATCCGCCGCGCCCACCTGGAGGAGGACACCGGCAAGCTCACCCACATCGGCAACTTCAGCTACGTGGACTACAACCGCAGCGGCGTGCCGCTGCTGGAGATCGTCACCGAGCCGGACCTCCGCAGCGCCAACGAAGCCTACGCCTACCTCAGCGCCTTGCAGCAGATCGTGCGCTACCTCGGCGTCGGCACAGCCGACATGGAGAAAGGCGCGATGCGCTGCGAGCCGAACATGAGCTTGCGGCCGAAGGGCAGCCACGAGCTGGGCGTGAAGGTGGAGATCAAAAACCTCAACTCGCTGCGCGCGGTGCGCGACGCCATCGCCTATGAGATCGAGCGACAAACGCGCATCTTGCGCAGCGGCGGCAGCATCCAGCAGGTGACGCTCGGATGGGACGAGGCGCGCGGCGTCACCTACATCCAGCGCGAGAAGGAGAGCGCCCACGACTATCGCTACTTCCCCGAGCCTGACCTGCCCCCGCTGCAGGTGGACGAGGCCTGGCTAGCGGAGGTGCGCGCCCGCGTGCCCGAGCTGGCGCTGGCCCGCCAAGACCGCTACCGGCGCGACTTTGGCCTGAGCGCCTACGACGCCGTCGTCCTCACCGCCGACCGCGCGGTGGCGGATTGGTTCGAGGCGGTGGTCGCTGCGCTGCCCAACGGCCCAGGGCGCGCCAAGGCGGCGGCCAACTGGGTGCAGAGCGAGCTGTTCCGCGTGATGAAGTCGCGCGGCATCCCCAACAGCGCGGTGCACACGCTGCCGGTCAAGCCGGCCCAACTGGCCGAGCTGATCATGATGGTGGAGCGCGGCGTCATCAACCACCACACCGCCAAGCACGTGTTCGAGGCGATGTGCGACAGCGGCGCCGACCCCCAGTGCATCGTCGAGGAGCGCGGGCTGGCGCAGGTGAGCGATGCCGCCGCGCTGCGCGACGTGGTGGAGGCGGTGGTGGCCGCCCACCCTCAGCAGGTGCAGCAGGTGCTGGCCGGCCAGGAGAAGGTGTTCGGCTTTCTGGTCGGCCAAGCGATGAAAGCCACGCGCGGCAAGGGCAACGCGCAGATGATCCACGCGCTGCTGCGCGAGGCCATCGAGCGGCAGCGGGCCTGAGCCGGCGCGCCGGACGCTTCACACCAATCGAATCTCGGCCTTCACCACGCCCTCTTCGGCGTCGTACTTGCAGGTGAAGCCCACTTGCTCGCTCACGCGGATCATGCCGGTGTTCTCCGGCAGGATGTCGGCCGTGATGCGCACCACGCCCTCCTGGCGGCCGATCTGCACCAGCCGCGAGAGCAGCTCGCGCCCCAGCCCCTGCTGCTGATAGGCGTCGGTGACCAAGACGGCGAACTCGGCCTCCAGGCCGCCGCGCAGCTTGATCAGGCGGCCCACGCCGATCACGTGCGGGTCGCCGCGCGCATCGCGCCGCTCCGCCACCAGCGCGATCTCGCGCTCGTAGTTGACAAAACAGATGCGGGTCAGCCGCTCGTGCGCGATGCGCTCGGACAGCGGGATCGGATGGAAGTAGCGCAAGTACACGCTTTGCTCGGAGAGCGTCTTGTGGAACTCCACCAGCAGCGGCTCGTCCTCCGGGCGGATCGGGCGGATGAGCACGTGGGTGCCGTCGTTCAGCACAAAGGGGGCAATATATTGGGCCGGGTAAGGTTGGATCGCCGTGCGCGGCAACTCGGCCTCGCTGAGGGCGGGGTCGTGCAACACGACGCGCGCGTCCAGCGCGATCAGTTGCTTGTCCGAGGCCAGCAGCGGGTTGATGTCGATTTCTTTGATGAGGCGCTGTTCCACCAGCAAGTAGCTGAAGCGCACCAGGATTTCCTCCAGCAGCGCCATGTCCACGGGCTTGCGCCCGCGCACGCCTTGCAAGGCGGTGTAGATGCGCGTCTTCTCCATCAACCGCCGCGCCAGGGTGGTGTTGAGCGGGGGCAGCCCCAGCGCGCGGTCTTTGAGCACTTCGACCAGTTGGCCGCCTGCGCCGAACAGCATCACCGGCCCAAGCTGGTCGTCGCTGGTGCTGCCGAGGATCAGCTCGTAGCCCTCCAGCTTCACCATCGGCTGGACGGTCACGCCGAGGAAGTCGGCGGGGCGCGCGCGGGCGCTGACCGCGGCCTTGATCAGCCGGAAGGCTTCGCGCACAGCGTGGGCATCGCACAGGTTGAGCCGAACGCCGCCCACGTCGGTTTTGTGCGTGATGGTCTCGGAATGCAGCTTGAGCACCACAGGGTAGCCCAGGCGCTCGGCGATGGCCACGGCGGCGTCCTCGTCCAGGGCGATCTCCGTAGGCACGGTGGGGATGCCGTAGGCGGCGAGCAAACGCTTGGACTCGAACTCGGTGAGCAGGGTGCGGCCGGCGGCGCGGGCTGCCTCGAGGATCGCGCGCGCGTCGGCCGGGCGGATGTTCTCGCTGCGGATCGGCGCGGGGGTCTCGTAGAGCGCGCGCAGGTTGTCGCTGTACCTCCACATGTAGGTGAACATGCGCGCGGCGGTGTCAGGATACTCGAAGGTGGGGATGTTGGCGGCATTGAGCAATGCCACCCCTTTCGCCACGCTCTCGCCCCCCATCCAACTGGCGAGCAGCGGCTTGTTGTGGTAGCACTGGCACTGTTGCAGCAACGCTGCGGTGGCGGTGGGGTCGGTCATGGCTTGTGGCGTGAGGATGACCAACAGGCCGTCGCTGGCGGGGTCGGCCGCAGCCACTTGGATGGCGCGCAGGTAGCGCTCAGGCGTGGCGTCGCCGAGCACGTCAATCGGGTTGTTGTGGCTCCAGGCGGGCGGCAAGAAGCTGTTGAGCTGCGCGATGCTCTCCGGCGCCAGCGTGGCCAGCTCGCCGCCGTTTTGCACCAGCGCGTCGGTGGCCAACACGCCCGGCCCACCGGCGTTGGTGACGATGGTGAGGCGCGGGCCTTTCGGGCGCGGCTGCTTGCTCAGCACCTCGGCCATGTGGAACAGGTCGCTGATCGTGTTGACGCGCAACACGCCACAGCGCTGGAAGGCGGCGTCCAGCGCCTCGTCGCTGCCGGCGAGCGAGCCGGTGTGCGAGGCGGCGGCTTTGGCAGCGGCGGTGGTGCGCCCCGCCTTGATCACGATGATCGGCTTGTTCAGCGCCACCTCGCGCGCTGCGCTGAGAAACGCGCGCGCGTCGCCGACGGTCTCCATGTACATCACGATGCTCTCGGTGTGGGGGTCGTCGCCGAGGTAATCAATCAGATCGCCCCAGCCGACGTCGAGCATCGAGCCGACGGAGATGAAGTAGCTGAAGCCCACGTTCTCGCGATAGCTCCAGTCCAGCACGGCCGTGCACAGCGCGCCCGACTGGCTGATGAACGCCACCTTGCCTGGCTTGGCGATGCGGTCGGCGAACGTGGCGTTGAGGCCGATGGACGTGTTCATGATGCCGAGGCAGTTTGGGCCGACGATGCGCATCTGAGCGCGGCGGGCTTGCTCCAGGATTTGGCGCTCCAGCTCGGCGCCGGCCGGCCCGATCTCCTTGAAGCCAGCGGAGATGATGAGCGCAGCTTTGACGTCGGCGGCGATGCACTCCCCGATCAGGCCGGGCACGGTGGGGGCCGGGGTGACGATCACGGCCAAGTCCACCCTGCGCGGGACAGCGGCGATGTTGGGATACGCCTGCAGGCCCAGCACCTCATCGCGCTTGGGGTTGATCGGATACAGCCGCCCACTAAAGGCCTTCAGGTTCTGCATGAGCGCCAAGCCGACACTGCCCGGCTTATCCGTGGCGCCGATCACCGCGACCGTGCGCGGCGTGAAGAGCGCCTCGAACGAGTCGCGCACGCGGGTGGCGGCCTCGATTGAGGTGATAACCTTGCCGGTAGGGGTTTGGAAAGGTGTGGCAGTTGTCATGGCTTTTGTCACTAGGCTTGTAGCGGCATGAGCCGCGGTCACATCAACACTGCTTCCAGCGGTCGGCGGGGGGTGTGTTCAGCCTCCGGCTGCGCGTAGCCGAGGCGAAAGAGCATCTGGGGCGCAGTTGGGCCGAGCGGCAGCGCCCCGGTCAAGCGCGCTTTCACCTCTGGCACTTGCAGCGCCTGGTTCATCGGCTGCATACTCAGGCCGAGGGCGGTGGCCTTCAGGTGCACGCGCTCGTAGGCCTGGCCGGCGATCACCTGCATGGTGGGGGTGTTGGGCGTGGCGGTGATCACGCCGAACACCGGCGCGCTGAGCAGCAGCTCGGCGTCGCGTCGGGCCGCCAGCGGGCCGGGGGTGAGTTGGCGCGTGGCGATCGCGCCGAGCTTGGCCAGCAGCCACGACGCGCCGTAGGCCCCCTCGCCGATCCAGTGCGCCAGCTCGCGCCGAAACTCAGGATCGGCAAACTGGCGCAGATCAGCCTCGATGGTCAGCTCATCCACGCGGCGCCGCAGCTCATCGTCAGCGCTGAGGAAGAGCCGCACCCCCGGCTCCACGACCACGGCCTGAAGGGCGGCCAGCGCGTGCGGCTCGACCATGCGGTGCGCGTAGCGCTGGTGGTTGGTGTGGCGGGCGGGGATGGCGTCGAACAAGCCTTTGCGATGCTCGGAGGGCGCACCGCCTTCGCTCAGCCGCACCTGCGCCACCAGCGTTTCATCCACCGGGCGCGGGAAGTAGCGGACCTGATGGGCAAAGCCGTAGTGCTCGGCAGCCACCAGCAGGTTTTCCAGCGCGCAGCCCAAGCTGAGGTGCAGCTCACGCTGATCGGCGTCGGCCACGTTGAGCCAGCGCGACCAATCCGCGTAGATGAAGATGTCCTCGTGGCCGAGCGGGCCGATGGCGAACTTCCAAGGCTGGGTGTTGTGAGTGGAGGGGGCGAGGATGGCGAAGCGCAGCAGGAACGCCATTTGCGCCACCTTGGAGGTGGTGGGCAGCGGCTCGGCTTTCACCGCCCACGGCGTCACCTTGGGGTCGTAGCCGCTCATGGCGCGCCTGCGCTCAGGCAGCCGATTGCTCGGCCGCGTGCGACATGCTGGCGGCCAGCATGTCAAAGGCCTCGATCCACGCCGCACGGACGTCGGCGGTGAACCGATCGCCCAGCACCTGCTCCAGCGACCACAGCAACGCCGCGCCGAAGGTGTGGTAGTCCTCCGGCCGCACGCCGTAGCGCTCGTGGCGGAGCCCCAGCTCGCGGACGGCCTCGGCCAGCAGCGCCGGCCGATCCAGGCTGCGCACAACCAGCCCTAGCACCGTCATCAGCATGAGCGCCTGGCGCTTCATGTCGCCGCGGAAGAGCTGCTGCAACGGCGGGTCGATCTCGAACAACCGGTTGTAGAACAAATCGCCGACCTCTTGCGCGATCGGCTCCACTTGCTTGAAAGTCTCGCGCACCAGCGCGATTTGGCGTTGCTCCATGAAGCTTACGCTCCTCTTCCGATGCTTTACGGAGAAAGATACGCTGCAGCAATGCTACTTGAATCTGCCCGCCCAGGCAAGCGGTGACTGGCCGCTCGGCTGGCTGCCCAGCCAAGTTCTCAGCACGTGGCGGCCCGCGTGCTATAGTGCTGGTCCACCGTTCAAGCAGCGCCGATGCCGCTGCTCGGTTTCAGCTATCGAGCGCAACTGTGGCCATGGCAAGCAAGCATATTGTTGTGCGCGGCGCGCGCGTGCACAACCTGAAGAACATCAACGTGGACATCCCGCGCGACAAGCTGGTGGTGATCACCGGCTTGAGCGGCAGCGGTAAATCCTCGCTCGCCTTCGACACGATCTTCGCCGAGGGTCAGCGCCGCTACGTGGAGAGCCTCTCGGCATACGCGCGGCAGTTCCTTGGGCAAATGGAAAAGCCCGACGTGGACCAAATTGACGGCCTCTCGCCGGCCATCTCGATAGACCAGAAAGGCGCCAGCCACAACCCGCGCTCGACCGTCGGCACGGTGACGGAGATTTACGACTACATGCGCCTGCTGTTCGCACGGGTGGGCGTGTTTTACTCGCCGGTCACCGGCCAGCCGCTGCAAACCCAGAGCGCCCAGCAGATCGCCGACCAGATCGCAGCCCTGCCTTCCGGGACGCGCGTGCAAATCCTCGCGCCGGTGGTGCGCGACAAGAAGGGCAACCACCAACAAGTGCTCGACGAGCTGCGCAAGGCCGGCTTCGCCCGCGTGCGCGTGAATGGCCACGTTCGCGCGCTGGACGAGGAGATCGCGCTCGACCGCTACAAGCTGCACCACATCGAAGCAGTGGTGGACCGCCTGGTCATCCCGCCAGCGGACGACCCTGAGCGCGCGGCGTTCCTCACCCGCCTGAACGACGCCGTGGAGACCGCGCTGAAGTGGGGCGACGGCTTTGTCATCGCCATGGTGCAAGAGCCAAGCCAGCCCGGCACACCACCCACCTACCGCGACCTCCTGTTCAGCGAGAAGCGCGTAGACCCCGCCACCGGCAAGAGCTACCCCGATTTGGAGCCGAAGCTGTTCTCATTCAACTCGCCGCTCGGCGCTTGTCCGGAGTGCCAAGGGCTGGGCAGCAAACGCGAGATCGACCCAGCGCTGGTCGTGCCCAACTCCGAGCTCTCGCTGCTGGAGGGCGCGATCAACGCGCCGATCTGGAACCTCAACGGCGACGACGAGCGCTGGGGCGCGCAAATGCTGCGCGCGGTGTGCGAGGCCTGGCGCATCCCGCTGGATAAGCCCTGGCGCGAGCTGACCAAAGCCCAACAGGAACTGCTGCTCTACGGTAGCAAGGGCGAGCATGTGCGCGTGAGCTACATCACCCGCTACGGCGAGCGCCGCGTGTACGACACTCCCTTCGAGGGCATCATCCCTGACCTGTGGCGGCGCTATCACGAGAGCACCAGCGACAGCCTCCGCGAAGCCATCGAGGAGGTCATGACCTTCCGCACATGCGAGGCCTGCGGCGGCAAGCGGCTGAAGGAGGAGGTGCTGTGCGTGAAGGTGGCCGGCAAGTCCATCGCCGAAGTCTCCGACATGAGCATCGGCAAGGCGCTGGAGTGGTTCCAGGCGCTGGCCGCCGAGGACGGCGCCAGCAGCGATCACCCACTCAGCGCGCGCGACCGCTCAATCGCCCGCCCGATTCTGCGCGAGATCATCGCGCGCCTGCAGTTCCTGGTGGACGTGGGGCTGGATTACCTCACGCTCAGCCGCAGCGCGATGACGCTGAGCGGCGGCGAGGCCCAGCGCATCCGCCTGGCCACGCAGGTCGGCTCGCAGCTCACCGGCGTGTTGTACGTGCTGGATGAGCCATCCATCGGCCTACACCAGCGCGACCAGCAGCGGCTGATCAACACGCTGCTGCGGCTGCGCGACCTGGGCAACACCGTAGTGGTGGTTGAGCACGACGACGACACCATGCGCGCCGCGGACTGGATCATTGACATGGGGCCAGGCGCGGGCGAACACGGCGGCCGCGTCGTCGCCGTCGGCACCCCCCACCAGATCGCCAAACATCCCGCCTCGCTGACCGGCGCCTACTTGAGCGGCCGAAAGCGCGTCCCTGTGCCCTCCGAGCGTCGCCCTGGCAACGGCAAGCACCTCGTGGTGCGCGGCGCGCGCGAGAACAACCTCAAAAACATTGACGTGGCCATCCCACTCGGCATGTTCGTGGTGGTGACCGGCGTGAGCGGCAGCGGCAAGTCCTCGCTGGTGGTGGAGTGTCTGTACAAGGCGCTGGCCAACCGCCTCAACGGCGCGCTGGAACGCCCCGGCCAAATTGATGACGTGGAGGGCCTTGAGGCGCTGGATAAGGTGATCATGATCGACCAGCAGCCCATCGGCCGCACCCCCCGCAGCAACCCCGCCACTTACACCGGCCTGTGGACGCCGCTGCGCGAGCTGTTCGCCAGCTTGCCAGAAAGCAAAGCGCGCGGCTACAAGAGCGGCCGCTTCTCGTTCAACGTCAAGGGCGGCCGCTGCGAAGCCTGCGAGGGCCAGGGCGTGCTGCGCATCCAGATGCAATTCATGCCGGATATCTACGTCACCTGCGACGTGTGCCACGGCACGCGCTTCAACCGTGAGACGCTGCAGGTGCGCTACAAGGGCAAAAACATCGCCGACGTGCTCGACATGACCGTAACCGAGGCGATGGAGTTCTTCAAGGACATCCCACCCATCGCCCGCAAGTTGCAAACGCTGGAGGAAGTCGGGCTGGGCTACATTCGGCTTGGCCAGCCCGCCACCACGCTCAGCGGCGGCGAGGCGCAGCGCGTCAAGCTCAGCCGCGAGCTGAGCCGCCGCGCCACCGGCCGCACGATCTACGTGTTGGATGAACCTTCGGTCGGCTTGCACCACGCCGACGTGCACCGCCTGATTGACGTGCTCAACCAGTTGGTGGACGACGGCAACACCGTCGTGGTGATCGAGCATCACCTCGACATCATCAAAGTGGCCGACTGGGTGATTGACCTAGGGCCGGAGGGCGGCGAGCGCGGCGGCTACGTGATCGCGGAGGGCACGCCCGAACAGGTGGCCCACACGCCCGGCTCCTACACCGGCTACTACTTGCGCCAAGTGTTGGAGCGCGACCGCGCGCGTCCAGCCGCGACCACCGGCGCGCGCCCCAAGCGTCGCACCACCCCTACCCCCGCCGCTTGAGCCAACGCCCCCGCCCAGGCAAGTTATCATTGCACCTCGGCAGATGAGCGAGGCGCCGGTCACCCCTATCCGTCGGCAATACCTGGAGCTGAAGCGCCAATACCCCGGCTGCATCTTGTTCTTCCGGCTGGGCGATTTTTACGAGACCTTCGACGCCGACGCCGAGCTGATCGCCCGCGAGCTGGATGTGGTGCTCACATCGCGCCCAGTGGCCAAAGACGTGCGCGTGCCGATGGCGGGCGTGCCGCATCACGCCGCGGAGAGCTACATCGCTCGCCTGCTGGAGCGGGGCTACCGCGTGGCGATTGCGGAACAGATCGGCAGCGAGGCGATCAACGGCTTGGTCCCCCGCGAAGTGCGCCGCGTGATGACGCCGGGCACCGTGATGGAAGACTCCCTGCTCAACCCCTCTCGCCCCAGCTACCTCGCGGCGATGTGCACCGTCGGCGAGCACTTCGGCTTGGCCTACTGCGACATCACCACCGGCGAGTTTTGCGCCACGCAGCTCGACGACGCCGCCAGCCTGGAGCGCGAGCTGACGCGCCTCCAACCGCGCGAGCTGCTGGTGTCGGAGCAGGAAGTTGGGCGTTGGCGCGAGGGCCTGGCGGCCGGTGTGCCGCGCACGCCGCTGCCCGCTTGGCGTCTGGAGCCGGGCTACGCCCGCCAAACCCTGCTCGACGCCTTCCGCGTCAGCACCCTGCAAGGGTTCGGCTTGGAGGACAAGCCGGCCGCGCTGAGCGCCGCCGGCGCGATCCTCACCTACCTGCGCGAGACCCAACCGGCAGCGCTGGCGCAGCTCACCGCGATCCAGGTTTACAGCAGCGCTAACTTCATGGCGCTCGACACCAACGCCCAGCGCACGCTGGAGCTGGTGGAGCCGCTCCGCCGCAGCGAGCGCAAGGGCGGCCCGCCACCGACTCTGCTCGGCGTGCTCGACCACACGCTCACGCCGATGGGCGCCCGCACGCTGCGCGCCTGGCTCACCCAACCCCTGCTCGACTTGGCCGCCATCGAGGCGCGCCTGGATCGCGTCGAAGCGCTGTACAACGACGCGCTGCTGCGCGCGCAAGTGCGCGAGCAGCTCAAGCACCTTCCCGACTTGGAGCGGCTCACCTCACGCGCGGTGAGCGACATCGCCACGCCGCGCGACTTGCTCAACCTCAGGCAAGCCTGCGAGCGCTACCTCGCGCTGGTGAATGTGCTGCCGCAGCCAGCAGCGGAGCAATTCGAGATGCGCGAGCCACCCCGCGCCCTGCAATCCATCGCTGAGCTGATCGCCAACGCTATCCACGACGCGCCCGACGCAGAGAGCGTGATCCGCCCCGGCTTCAGCGCGGAGCTAGATGAGCTGCGCGCCGCCACCCAGGACGCCAAAACCTGGATCGCCAACCTGGAGCGCGCCGAGCGCGAGCGCACCGGCATCCGCTCGCTGAAGGTGGGCTACAACAAAGTGTTCGGCTACTACATCGAGGTGACCCACGCCAACCGCGACATGGTGCCGGACGACTACATCCGCAAGCAGACGCTGGCCAACGCCGAACGCTACATCACGCCGCAGCTCAAAGAGTACGAGACGCTCATCCTCAACGCGGGCGAGCGCATCGCTGAGGTGGAGCGCCGACTGCTGGCCGAGGTGACCCGAGCCGTGGCGGCGCACGCCAAGGAGCTATACGCCGCAGCCCACCGCATCGCGCGGCTGGACGTGGCAGCTGCGCTGGCCGAGGTCGCCGCGCGCAACCGCTACACGCGCCCGCGCTTCAACCACGAGGGCTACATCCGCATCCGCGACGGGCGACATCCCGTGATCGAGCACTTGCTCAATGAGGCGCCCTTCACCCCCAACGACACCGAGCTGGACGCCGACGCGCGCATCCTGATCATCACCGGCCCCAACATGAGCGGCAAGAGCAGCTACATGCGCCAAGTGGCGCTGATCGTGCTGATGGCGCAGATGGGCAGCTTTGTGCCCGCGCGCGAGGCCGACCTGTGCGTGGTGGATCGCATCTTCACCCGCATCGGCGCACAGGATGAGCTGACCGCCGGCCAAAGCACCTTCATGGTGGAAATGGTGGAGACAGCCCACATCCTCAACAATTGCACGCCGCGCAGCCTGGTGCTGTTGGACGAGATCGGGCGCGGCACCAGCACTTACGACGGCCTGTCCATCGCCTGGGCTGTGATCGAGTACCTGCACAACCACCCCCGCCATCGGCCGTTCACGCTCTTCGCCACGCACTACCACGAGCTGATTCAGCTCAGCGACACGCTGCCGCACGTGCGCAACTACAACGTCGCCGTGAGCGAGGAGAACGGCCAAATCGTCTTCCTGCACAAGGTGCAGCCAGGCGGGGCAGACCGCAGCTACGGCATCCACGTCGCCCAACTGGCCGGCCTGCCGCCGGCAGTGCTACACCGCGCGCGGGAGGTGCTCCAACGGCTAGAGGCCGACAGCCCCACTCGCGAAAGCCACCCCTCAGCCACACCATTGCAAATGCCACTCTTCGCCCCAACCGCTCCGGCCTTGGAACGGCTCAAGCAGCTCGACCCCAACACGCTCAGCCCGCTGGAGGCGCTCACGGCACTGTACGAGCTGAAGCGCCTGGCCGAGGACGCTTAGCACGGGCACAGCCGCCTCCCCGCGCTCATTTCCATCGGGCGGCCCCACCACACGCCAGCCCCCACCGTGCCCACCAACAGCGAGCCATCCGCCAGGCGCGCCAAGCAGACCGGGTCGCTCATCTCGCCGATGGGCACTGCGCTGCCCTCGGCCAACGCATACAGCCCCGCTGAGGTGGCCGCCAGCCCTGGCAGCACTGCGTTCACCACCTCCCCGTCGAGCAGTCGCAGCGCCGTATGCGGCTCGAACGGCTCGCGGGCAATCCACACGCCACCGCCATCGCTGCCCACGATCAGCCGCTCCCCATCGCAGGCCAGCGCGGTGAACGGCGGCGTGGCATCGGTCAGCCAAAGCTCGCGCCAGGCCTGGCCGGTGTTTTCGCTGATGAACACGCCATGGTCGGTGGCAGCGAAGACACGCTCATCCTCGGCAAAGGCAGGCGAGACCGCCAGCGCATTCACGCCCAGGTCGAGCAGGCCGTGATTCCAGGCAAACCACGCTGCGCCGCCGTTGGACGTGCGCCACACGCCATCGCGAGCGGTGGCCGCGAAGCCCAAACCATCCTGGGCGAAGCACGGCGAGAGCGCCAGCCCCATCACCGTGCCGCGGATGGGGATTTGCGCCAATTGCCAGCTTTCGCCGCCGTCGGACGAGCAGGCGATCTCCGATTCCGAGGCGACGATCACGCGGTCGCCCTCGGCAGCCACCGCGTGCAGCCGCACGTGGCGGATCGCCGGCGCGATGGGCTGCCAGGCGCCACCCGCCACGTCGAACTGCCACAGCCCCTCGGAAGTGGCGGCCAGGCAGCGCTCGCCGGCCGCCCAGAAAGCAAGCGCGCAGGCGGGCTGTTGAAAGTGCGTCCACTGGAATCGCTGGACCTGGTCAGGCATAGCGCCAAAGCCCGCGTTGCTGCGTGCCGCAAAGCAGCACTGCGCTGTCGTCCAGCGTCAAGACGAGCACACCCTCCGGCGCGCGGCGCGGGAGGCGCGTCCAGCTTTCGCCGGCGTCCTCGGAGACGGCCACCAGCCCGTCGGGCCGCGCCACAGCCACGCGCTGATAGGCAGGCGAGGCGGCGAGCGCCGCGATTGGGCCGCCGCTGAAGTCGCGCCGCCGCTCCCAACTCGCGCCGCGGTTGGTGGAGAAATACAGGCCGTGCCGCTCACTGCCGGCGATCCACACCTGCGGGAGCAACGCCAACGCTGCGAGGGGGTGGGCATCCGCGTCGAGCGGCACCAGCGCCCAGCTCTCGCCTCTGGTTCGACTGATGAACAAGCCATCCTCTAACATTGCCAGCACTGTGGGGTCGAGCGGGAAAGCGGGTGCGAGAGCCAACCCAAACGCCTCGCGCCCGATCAAGCCGAAGTTGCACTCCTCCCACGAGTGACCGCCGTTTTGGCTGCGCCATATCCCGCCCCCCATCGCAGCGGCGAAGGCAAGCCCCTCTCGCGCGAACGCCGGCGACATGACGAGCTGCACCACTTGGCGCGGCGCAGTGAGCTGGGCATATGTCCAGCTTGCGCCGAAGTCGTGCGAGTATGCAATGCCATCGGCTGCACCGACCAGGATGTGCGGCGGATCAACGGCCAAGGCGGAGATCGCCACTCCGCGCAAAGTGGGTGCGATCGGCTCTGCCGCTTGGCCAGCGAGGAGATAGAGGCCATCGCTGGTGCCCAACAGCCAACGCCCATCGCCACACGCCGCGATGCAAAGGATCGTGTCAGGTGCGTCCAGCTTATGCCAGGCAGGCATCACACCGAATTGTAGAATCGTAGCGAGCCGGCCAGCTTGAGCGCTGCAACGCATGAGGCTTTGCGACCCGCTCTGCCCGCTCGACAAAACCGTGAGCTTGGGCCGAGCCCAAGCCTTGCCGTGGTGAAACCTTTGCACCTTCCCCAGCGTCTTCATTGGCAAGCGCCAAAATCTCGTGCAAAATGATTGCTGAGGGAAGTGACCATGAAAGCTAGCCAGCGCCATGCCTGGTTGTGGATTGCGGGAGTGGTTACAGCCGCGCTGCTCAGTAGTTGCGCTCTGCCCGTCTCCACAACACCACCATCAGCGCCTACACCCACCAGCGCTCCAGTGCCCTTTCTCGCCATCGCGCCGGAGCGCGCTGCTGTTGGCGAGACAATCGCAGTGATCGGCTCAGATTGGCAACCCGGCGAGGCCATCTCGATTGGGCTGCTGCCAACAAGCCCGACCCAGCCGGGCAGCATTCTGCTGGCAGTGATCAACGCCGACCCACAAGGACGCTTCCGCACCGAGGTGCGCATCCCCATCGGCACCACGACAGGCCAATGGAAGCTCTACGCCCAGGCGCAGGCGTTAGAACGCTTCGCCTTGACCAACCTGGAGGTGTTGAGCGGTGAGGCAGCTCCCTCGGCCACGCCACAATCAGAGCCAACCAGCACAGCCACGCGCGCGCCTTCAACGCGGCCCACGCGCACGCCCACACCACCGCGGCCCACCCGCACCCCCGCGCCGCCGACCCTCTCGCCCACCCCCGCCTCCTTCCCCGACTGGAAGGGGGAGTACTTCCCCAACCCAACCCTGAGCGGACCGCCACTGGTGATACGCAACGACCCCACGCTCGACTTCAACTGGGCGGACGGCTCACCCGACCTGCGCATTCCAACCGATAACTTCTCAGCGCGCTGGACGCGCAACTTGTTGTTCAACGCCGGCACGTATCGCTTCGTGTTTTTCGTGGATGACGGGGTGCGCCTGTTCATTGACGACGTGCTCGTGCTGGACGAGTGGCGCGATGGGCCACCGCGCGAGGTGTTCCGCGATGTCACGCTTTCCGCGCGGCTGTATCGCTTCCGCGTGGAGTACTACGAGCGCAGCGGCTTTGCCGTGCTGCGGTTCAACGTTTTCCTGCTGCCGCCCAACACCCCGACGCCGCTGCCCACCACCACCCGCACCCCAACGCCGACTCCTACCCACACCCCCACCCCGCCAAGGCCCACCCGCACCCCCACCGTCACGCCAATCCCGTTGGCGACCAACACGCCCACGGTCACGCCGATCCCGCTGCCGACTAACACGCCCACCGTCACGCCGATCCCACTGCCGACCAACACACCTACGCCCACGCCATCCCCCACACCGTCGCCGACACCCACGCCCACCGATACACCGACAGCCACGCCGGTGCCGACCGACACGCCCACGCCCGCGCCATCACCCACACCATCGCCGACACCCACGCCCACCGATACGCCGACAGCCACGCCGGTGTCGCTGCCGACCGACACACCCACGCCCACGCCACCCTCCACACCGTCGCCGACACCCACGCCGACCGACACGCCAACGCCGACCGGCACGCCGCTACCGCCCACGGCCACCGCCACCCCCACACCGCCTGGCCCCACCGCATCGCTGACCGCCACGGTCATCTACACGCCGTCCACTCAGACGCTGCTGGTCAGCTCCAGGGGCTGGGGGAGGCGTGAGTTTGTGCTGATCGCCATCAGCACGAGCGAGACGGGGCGGCCGGCTGTGCGCGTGGGGGGCGCGCGCGCGAACATCGCCGGCGTGGTCACGGCGACGCTCACGCTGGAGCTAGCGGCCGAAGAGCCCGGCTACGCCGTGCTTTACAACCGCACCAACAGCCGGCGCATTGTGGTGCCGATCCAGGTGCTCGAGACAACGGAGGGCAGCAGCGGGCTGAGGCTTCAGCCCACTGCAGCAGCGCGCCGGCACGGGGAGGTCACACGCGCTCGCGGAACAACGTGAAGTAAAACGTGGAGCCTTGGCCTACGGCGCTCTTCGCCCAGATGTGCCCCCCATGCGCCTCCACGATGTGGCGAGCGATGGATAGCCCCAAGCCGCTACCGGCGCGTCCGTTGCGCCCAAGGTCAGCCTTGTAAAAGCGCTCAAACACACGCGGCAGCGTATCGCTAGGTATGCCGATGCCGGTGTCACGCACGCCGATCACGAGGACGTCTTCGGCCTTCAGATTGGCGAGCGCCACGGGGTCATGGCTCAAGCCGGCCTGGAGCGCAGTCTGAGCTGCCTGATCCGCCAGCGCGAACACCACCACCTCGCCTTGGGGGGTGAACTTGATCGCGTTGTGCAGCAAATTCGAGAGCACGCGCCGAATCTGGTCCGGGTCACACAATGCTGCCAGCGTCGGGTCCACCTCGTTGACCATCCGCAAGCCGGCGCGATCTGATTGTGGCTTTAGGCGCGAGAGCGCGCTCTCCACTATCTCGCGGACGTTAGCGCGCACCATCCGCATAGGCATCTGGCCGGACTCGATCTGCGCTAAGTCGGATAGCTCCTGCACCAGCCGTGTGAGCGAGTCGAGCTGGTCGCGCAATTGCGCCCACAGGCGCTGGCGTTCTAGTGCTGGCCCTAAGTTGCTCTGCAGCGACTCAAACAGGAGGTGGATGTTGGTGAGCGGCGTGCGCAGCTCGTGGGAGATGTTGGCCACAAAGTCGCGGCGCATCCGCCCCAGGTATTGCAGCTCGCTGATGTCGCGCAACACGATCACGGCGCCATCCAGCGTGCGGGCGGCCTGCGCGCGGTGCAAGCGCTGGTTCACCATAAACTCGCCGAAGAGTTCGCTGCGCCCAACCAGCACATCCTCGGCCAATTGGTCCAATTCGTAGGAGCGTGTGGCCTCGATCAGGGTCACGCCGGCAGCGCGATTGCATAGGCTGGCCGCAGGCGGATTGTGGGCGACCACTTGGCGGTTGCTGTTGATGATGAGGATGGGATCGAAGCTGGCCTCCATCAGCGCTTCGAGCAGCTTGTCCTGCCGTGCGGAGCGGCTCACGTGCTCGGCCAACTGCGAGCGCAGGCGTGCCAGCTCAGCGTATGCGTCCTCCAGCGATCTGCGCAGCCGCCGCTGCCACACCATCAGCAGCACCACGGCGACCAGCCACACTAGGTTCACCAGGATGAGGTGCCAGTAAAACAGGGTGTTCATGGCGCGCTCAGGTCATCAGGCACGGCGGCGCGCAAAGCACACCAACACGCTGATCAGCCCCAGCAGCGCAGTGGCCACGCCAACCAGCGCCGCGATCTGTTGCCGCTCCAACCTCCGACGCTGGGAGGGTTGGCGCATGATCTCCAGCCGCGCGCGTTCGACAAAATCCCGGCGCGGTGCGACAGGCGTGAACGCGCGCTCCAGTTGCTGCTCTAGGAACTCAACATCCTCCTGGGTGAGACGAGACCTGGTCATTGCTCCTCTTCCATCTCGCACAGCAGATCGCGCAATTGGGCCAAGGTGCGGTGATATAGCGACTTGACCGCACCCTCGCTGCGGTTCATGATCCGGCCGATCTCGGCGTTGGAAAGCTGCTCGACAAACTTCAGCACCAGCAGATGCTGGCGATCTTCCGGCAAGCGGCGGATGGCATTGAGCAGGCGCTGCCGCTGTCGCTCGTGGTCGAGGCGATGCGCGAGGTCCTCCACCTCCTGCACAAAGCGAGGATGCGCCGCATCGCACAGGTGCTCCAGCGGCACTGCGGGCCGGCGGCGCTGGTCTCGCCGGAAGTTCACTACCACGTTGTGGGCGATGCGATACAGCCACGCGGTGAACGGCAGACCACGGTCGTTGTAGTTGCCGATATGCTTCAGCGCCTGCATGAAGACGCGCGCGGTTAGGTCCTCGGCGTCCTCGATGTTGCCGACGCGGTAAAACACGTAGCGGTAAATCGCAGCCACGTGCTGCTCGTAGAGCACCCCGAACGCCTCGGCATCTGTTTTCGCGCGGCGCACCAGCTCCTGCTCGTCCATCGCTTGCTCGAACGCATGCTCGGATGCAGCAGAGGGGTGAGCGACTGTCTCGGCAACCATGCGTGTGCGGCAGCAATTCTATAATGCCGTGGCGTGCGCATCTCGGTGGTCATCCCCAACTGGAACGGCGCGCACCATCTCCCCACCTGCCTGGAGGCGTTGCGCCGACAAACGCTGCCCCCACTGGAGGTGATTGTGGTGGACAACGCCTCGCAAGACCACTCACGGGCACTGCTGTCAAAGCAGTTCCCAGAGGTGCGCGTGATCGCCCTGCCGCGCAACCGTCGTTTTGCCGGCGCGTGCAACGCGGGCATCCGCGCGGCCCGCGGCGAGGCCATCGCGCTGCTGAACAATGACACGGAGGCGGACTCGCACTGGCTGGAGCACGTCGCGCGCTGCTTTGCGCGCCACCCCGATGCCGGCTTCGTTGCCAGTAAGCTGCGCCTGTTCGACCGCCGGGAATACTTGCACAGCGCCGGCGACTTTTACTCGCGGCGCGGCCTGCCCGGCAACCGCGGCGTATGGCAAAAGGACGAGGGCCAGTTCGACACCGAATACGTCTTCGGCGCGTGCGGCGCTGCGGCGGTATACCGGCGCGCGATGCTCGACCACGTCGGCCTGCTTGACGAGCGGTTCGAGTTTAGCTGCGAGGACGTGGACCTGTCCTGGCGGGCCAATCTGGCCGGCTACCGTTGTGCCTTCGCTTATGACGCCATCGTGTATCACAAAGTGAGCGCCACGGGCGGCGGCGTGCTCAACAGCTTCTACGACGGGCGCAACTTCATCTGGCTACTGGCAAAAGATGTGCCGACAGAGGTGCTGCGCGAGAACTGGCGCGCCATCGTGCGCGAGCAACTGCGGATCACCGAGCAGGCCCTGCAGGCGTGGCGCGGGGCAGCAGCGCGCAACCGGCTGCGCGGCCAGCTCGCCGGCCTGGCCGGCCTGCCGCGCCTGTGGCGCGCCCGCCGCTCGGTCCAGGCCACGCGCGTGATCAGCAGCGAGGCACTGCGCGCGCTGCTGGACCCATGACCTACCTGGCCGGCGCCGACCTGGCCCGCCACCAGCGGCGGGCGGTCGGCGCCGCGCAATGGCGCAACACCTCCTCCGCCACGCGCAGCGCGCCCACCGTCACGCCGGCAGTGCTTTGGCCGGGGAAGATCGAGTCGCCCACCATCCATAGGTTGGGCACTCCCGTGCGCGGGCCGCGCACGCGCAGCAAGCTGGTGAAAGGGAAGCCGCCCACGCCCCCCCTGTGCCGACGGGTGAAGAACTGGAAGGTGACCGGCGTGCCGTGCAACAACAGGCGGATGTGCTTTCGCAGGCCGGGCAACGCCCGCTCAGCCAGGTCAAGGATGCGCTCGGTGTAGGCGGCCACCCGCTCATCGTAAGCGGCCTTGGCGCCGGGCGTTTGGCGCAGACGCCACCACGCTGCCGCGCGGGTGTGCGTGCTAATCGTGATCGCGCGATGGCCCGCCGGCGCACGGCTGGCGTCGGCGGCGTCCGAAATGGAGATGAAGATCGAGTTGCACTCGCCGAGCGGCGCGTTGTAATCGCCCACCACTTGGATGTGTGAGATGCCGCTGGGCAGCAGGGCTGGTGCGTCGGCCACGCCCAGATACAGGGTGAAGGCGCCCCACATCTCCTCGCGCTGCGCAGCCTCGCGTTGCAGCGAAGCGGGCGCCTCTTGGCCCAGCAAGCGCGCCACGTCCCAAAGCGTCAGGTTCGCCACACACACCTCGCAGGGCAATCGCAAGCCCTTGTTGGTGTGCACCGCCACCACGCGGCCGCCTTGCACCTCCAAGCGGGTCACCTCTTGGCGAAAGTGCACGTGGCCGCCCCATCGGCGCACCGCCTCGACGAGCTGCTCGCTGATGCCGCCCATGCCGCCCTCTGCGTGGGTCACACCGCGCCGCGGCAAGTCCAGGGCTGCTGCGCCAAACAGCGCGTTGGCGCGCTCGGCAGTCGTTTGAGCGCTGATCAGCAGTTGCGCGTCGAGGAAGGTGAGCGCAGCGCGATCGCGAATGCCGCTGCGGCGCGCCCAGCCCCCCAGCGTATCGAGGACGTGGGGGAGTGTAACCAGGGTCGAGGGCCGCACCGCCAGCGCCAGCTGCCACAAGTCGCTGAGGTCGGATGGAGGCAGGGCCGGCCGCCGAGCAGCAAAATCCCACACCGCGTCGCTCACCCGCTCCAGGGCGCGGTTGAAGCGCAGCAGCCGGGTTTGGTCGGGCGAGTCGGCGAAGGCAGACGCTAACTCTTCATGCCAAGCCGCGCGGTCGGCCCACTGGGTGATGGTGCGGTCGGGCAGCAGGACGCGCCAGGCGGGGTTGACGGGGTGGACGCGCCAGTCAATCCCCAGCAGGTCGCCCACCACCTGATGAGGTCCGCCGGGCTGAAAGCCGCCGGCCAACGTCGCGCCTGCGTCGAAGCGATACTTCTGGTGGTAAAACGTGCCGGCGCAGCCGCCGGCATACACGTGCGCCTCCAGCAGCGTCACCTCATGGCCTGCTTTGGCCAACAGCGCTGCTGTGGTTGCGCCGCCCACGCCTGCGCCGATCACCACAACCTTTGCCATTGTTGCGCCTCCTCGATGCGTTGCGCCAGAGGCTACGGGGTAGAACTGTGCATCGCATGAGAGCGATCAGCGCTGCTAAAGGCAAACAACAACGCCCGGCAGCATGTCACCGCCGGGCGCCGCGCAGCGGGTGTGCTCGACAGTGGTAGGGATAGGTGCTCAGCGCCGATGCTCTCACAATCCCCACTCGGCGCGCAGGCGCTTCATGGCGGCGGGGTCGTTCACCTGCATGAGCTCGTCCATGAGCGCTGCCTCCGGCACAGCGCCCTCGATGTGGATCACCTCGTTGATCACCGTGCGCGGCACGCCATACACGCTATAGCGGTTGGCGAGATGCGGAAACTCGGTAGCCTCCACCATGTCCGCGCGCACACGTTCGCTGGCGATGGCCAAACGGTGTGCCAAAAGCACCGCGCGCGGACAGTAGGGACAGGTGGGCGTCACAAACACCTGGATGTGCACAGGACCTGTCAGCGCAGCCAGTTGTTCCAGGGTGCGTGCGCTCAAGTCATGGCGCGCTTGGCTGACCAGCACCAGGTCTTGGATGAAAGTGCCAAACTCATAGCCAGAGGGGATGCCGAACAGCCGCACGCCGAAATCGCGCGGCTGCGGGCGCTCATCGCGCAAGAGCGCAATTGCCGGGATTTTGTCAATGCCCATCTGGCTTGCCAGCGCCTGATCGGCCACAAGGTCGTGCACCTCCAAGCGAAGCTTGTCCGAAAGCGCCACCACCTCCTCGACAAGCTGACGAGTTTCGCGGCAGAAACCGCATTCCAGCGCGCCGCCCTCCTGTTGGGTGAAGAGCACGATCCGCACCGGCTCGGTCATCGCAGCCAGCGCTTGGCGCACCTCACGGCGCACTGATTCGTTGAGCAACGTCATATTCACTCCTTCTCACGACAGCGACGCGCCGCTATGCGACAGCTCCGTCGCTCACTTGGACCAATCCACGGCAAGCTGCTTGCGGCCGCGCAGCGCTTTCTCCACCGCCATTGCGGCGATCGCGCCTTCCGCCGCTGCCACCACCGCTTGCTTGACGTGGTTGCATAGCACGTCGCCGACGGCATACACGCCGGGGATAGTGGTGCGATATTCAGCATCCACGCGCACGCAGCCGGTCTCGTTGAGGGGGAGCTGGCCGCCGAGGAAATCGGTGGCCGGCCTGCCGCCCTGCAGGTAAATGAACGCGCCGTTGACCGGCAGCACCTGTTCGCCGCCATCGCGCAGTGCGACGCGCACGCCGGTCACGTGATCGCCGCCGATCACCTCACGCAGCGCAGCGCCAAGATACAGGCGGACGTTCGGTTGCGAGCTGAGCTCGTGCAGCAGCGGTTCGGGCGCGTGGATGCGCGGCGTCGGCGAGAGGAAATGCACAGTGCGCGCAAAGCGGGTGAGGAAGAGCGCTTCCTCAACGGCCTCGTCGGTATTGCCCGCCACAGCCACGTCCTGGTCGCGGAAGAAAGCGCCGTCGCACGTGGCGCAGTAGGAGACACCGCGGCCGAGCAGCTCCTCCTCGCCCTTGACGCGCTGGCCGCGCGCCATCGAGCCAGTGGCGATGATCACGGCCCGCGCCTCGTATGTGCCGCCATTGGCGAAGAGCAGCTTGGGGTCACTTTCCAGGTCCACCGCTTGCACCTTGTCCTGGACGAAAACCGCGCCGAAGCGCTGAGCTTGTTCGCGCATCCGCCGCAGCAGTTCCGCGCCGCTGATCTCCTCAGGGACGCCGGGGTAGTTGGCGATGCGCGAGGTGATGCCCAGTGCGCTAGCCGTTAAGCCTTTGTCCAGCACGATCACGCGCAGGTCGGCGCGCGCGGCGTACATCGCGGCTGTTGCGCCGGCGGGGCCACCACCGACGATGGCCACGTCCCACACCGACGCAGCCCCGTCCCCTGTTGTCGGCAACTCGAAGTGAAGGTCCATGCTCCGGTCACCTCACTCGGTGAACCGAGCAAGGATGTCGTTTTGGTCAAGCACAAGGTAGTCCACCCCGTTGTGGCGGAACTCCGTGCCGCTGTATTTGGCGTAGAGCACCTTGTCGTTCACCTTGACTTTGATCTCCTCGGAGTCGCCCACGGCCAGCACAATGCCGGTCTGCGGCTTTTCCTTGGCCGTCTCCGGCAACAGGATGCCGGTTGGCGTCTTGGATTCTTGCTCCAGCGGTTTGATTAACACGCGCGTGCCAAGCGGTTGTAGTGGTGGAACAGCGTGATTCTCTGTCATGGTTACTCTCCTCCGTGTGTTTTACTGGATGCCAAGCAATTGGTTGATGCGCGCCTTATCGAAGCCCACGACGATCCGACCGCCGATGTCAATCACCGGCACGCCGGTTTGCCCAGAGCGGCGCACCATGTCGCGCGCAGCGGCCGGATCCTTACTCACATCCACGTCTGTGAAGCGGATGCCCTTTTGGCGAAAGTAACTCTTCGCTGCATTGCAAAAGGCGCACGTCGGTGTGGTGAAGATCACCACTTTTGGCTGTGGCTTGTTGGTCATAGTCTACCTCGAACAAGGCTTCGTGTGACAATCCGCTTGTTTAGATGCAGCGGTGGGCAAAAGGTAACAAGCGACGGCGGGGAGGGAGGCACTAGGCCAGCAGCTTGCTGAGGTTGTCGAACAGCACATACACCCCAAGCAAAAGGACGAAGCCGGCGAACAGCTGACGCAGCCGTAGCGGCGAGACAACTTGCGCCACGCGCGCCCCAGCAAAGGCACCTAGCAGGCCAGCCACCGCGAACGTCACCACCACACCGATATCCAAAGCGCCATCGCCGAGATGGCCGAGCAAGCCGGAAAGGCTGTTCATCGCGATCACCAGCAGCGAGGTGCCCACCGCAGCGCGCATCGGCAGCCCCACCAGCATCACGAGCGCCGGCACGCTCAGGAAGCCTCCACCTACGCCGAGGAAGCCGGTCAGTGCCCCAACCCCCGCGCCGGCCAGCAGGGTTGCCGGCAAGCCGCGCGGCTTTCCGGCTTCGCGCTCGGCGGCGCGGCGCAGCAGCATGGTCGCGCCCACCACCAGCATGAGCACCCC
Source organism: uncultured Anaerolineae bacterium (assembly GCA_938028725.1). Taxonomy (GTDB): domain Bacteria; phylum Chloroflexota; class Anaerolineae; order J036; family Brachytrichaceae; genus CALIMH01. The sequence continues at coordinate 103,619 of CALIMH010000003.1, forward strand.
GAAGGCCGCCATCAGTGCTGTTGGCGAGAAGGCGCGAGAGGCCCGCGCAGTGACGAAGGCCGTGGCCATGCCCGCCCCCCCGAAGGCCAGCGCAATGCGCCAGTTGAGCGTGCCGTGGGCGCGGTGCATCAGCACACCGCTCAAGCTATTGGCGCCAACAATCGCCAAGGAGGCAGTGACAGCCGCGCGTGGCTCTTGGCCGATCACATACACCAAGATCGGCACCGTCAAGATCGAGCCGCCCCCGCCCAACAAGCCCAGCGTGAAGCCGATGCCCACGCCGAGCGTGATCTCGGCCAGCATCATCCAGGCGCTCACACGCCGCTCCTTCTAGCTTACTGCGCGCTGGACTCCACCGGCAGCGTTTCCGCCCAACGGTCCTCGCTATCTTGGAGCGTGGCCACCTGCGCGAAGCCGGCTCGACGCAGCCAAGAGGCAGCCACGAGAGAACGGTAGCCGCTGCTGCAATAGGCGATGATCCACCGGTCGCTCGGCAGACTGGCCAGTTGGCGCGGCAGAAAGCCCAGGGGGATGTGCTTGGCGCCGCGTATGTGTCGGCGGGTGAACTCGGCTTTGCCGCGCACGTCTAGGAGCACCAGGCCGTTTTGGGGCAATCGCTCCGCCACTTGTGCAGACGTCCACACGGGGAGCGTGGTGACGCGCTCGCCGACGTCGTCCGGCAACCAATAACCCGCGACTCGGTCAACGCCGATGTTGCGCAGGTTGCGCAACACAGCGGTCAAGTGGTCCTCGCTGGGTAGGATGAGATAGAGTGGCTTGTCATACTCGACAAACCAGCCGATCCACGTCACGTAGGCGCTGCTGTCCATGGGGATGCTGACAGTGCCGGTCAAGCTAGCGCGAGCGTAGTCCTCGCGGGGGCGCAAATCCACCACTAGCGCACCCTGCTCCAGGACAGCATGCAGTTCGGCGCGCCCAAGCCGCTGCGGCGCAGGGAGGCTGCTCAACAAGGGGACGCCGACCTTGTTGACGCGCTTCATCTGCGCAAAGTAGCGCGGTGGCTCAGGCTGACCGTCGAGCAACCAGCGGACAAAGGCGGCCTGATCGCTGAAACGGAAGGCGGGGTTGAAGCGTCGCTCATAGCCGAGGGTGGTGGAAGGGATCGCACCAAGCGCTTTGCCACAAGCGCTGCCTGCCCCGTGACCGGGCCAAATCTGCAGATAGTCGGGCAGCGCCTTGAAACGCTGGACGCTGTCAAATTGCTGGCGCGCGCCCACCTCCTTGGTGCCGACCAATCCGGCAGCCTCCTCCAGCAGGTCGGGTCGTCCCACATCGCCGACGAAGAGAAAGTCGCCGGTGAACACGCCCATAGGCTCATCTGCCACGGCCGTGTCGGTGATCATGAAGCTGAGGTGCTCAGGGGTGTGGCCGGGGGTGTGCAATGCCTGCACGCGGATGTTGCCCACCATCCAGATATCACCATCGCGCAGACGCACCACGTTGCGGTCGTCATCGAATTCATATTTCCAGTTTGCGTCGCCCATGTCGCTGACGTAGGCGCGCGCGCCGGTGCGAGCGACGAGCTCACGCAGGCCGCTGACAAAATCCGCGTGTATGTGCGTCTCAGTGACGTGGGTGATGTGCAATCCCTCCCGCCGCGCCACGTGCAAGTAGGGCTCCACGTCGCGGATGGGGTCAACCACCATGGCCTCGCCAGTTTTGGCACAGCCCACCAGGTAAGAAGCCTGGGCCAACGCCTCGTCGTAGAAGTACCTCAGCAGCATCCGACACCTCCATTCAACGCTGAATAGGGAACCCAGCCGCCACCCACTCACCGATGCCGCCGAGGTCGTACACCTCGGTGAAGCCGGCCCGCTGCAGTATGCTGGCCGCGATGCTGCTGCGGTTGCCGGAGCGGCAATACAGCACGATCGGTTTGTCGTTGGGGAGCTTATCCAGGTGGCGGTCTATCACCTGCACGTCAATATTGCGCGCGCCGGGGATATGGCCGGTGCGAAACTCCGCCGGCGTGCGCACATCCACCAGCACATGTTCTCGCTGGCGGAAGTCTTGGTGATACTGCTGCGGCGTGAGCGATTTCACACGAGCGCCGCTGCGAAAGAGAAAACCGAACATAGCCTCAACCTCTCTCGTGATGCTGGTGCATCGTAATCGCGTTGCGACGATCTGCCCAGACCCTTTATGCTTATAATCTGTAATTAGCTTTGGCTTATATCTATCTCGACCCGTATAAGCTGCATCTCTTCTTGCGCGCGGCTCAGGCCGGCAGCTTCAGCGCGGCAGCAACCCAGTTTGCGATCTCACAGCCGGCGGTTAGCCAACACATCCGCGACTTAGAGCTGCAACTGGGAGTGGCGCTGTTCGAGCGCAGACGTCGCGGGGTGCAACTCACACCGCACGGCGAGCGACTGCGACACTACGCCGAGCGCCTGCTGGCGCTCGCGAGCGAGGCCCAACGCGAGATCGCCAACCTTGAAAACGCCGCCGACACCCAACTGGCGGTGGGCGCGACGCCGGGCATAGGGCACTACGTGCTGCCTGGCTGGCTAGCTCACTTTCACGCCCAACATCCCCGCGTGAAGGTCTCCATCCACAGCGGCACCACCGAGTCCATCGGCCAGTTGCTTCAGCAACGGCGCATCGAGATCGGCCTGATCGAGGGCGAGCCATGGCCGACCAGCCCTGGGATGACAGCCCTGGCGCTGGGGGAGATACCACAACTTCTGGTGGTGGGGCCGAAACACCGCTTCTGGAACCGCGTTAAGCCGGTGACGCTCCAAGAGCTGGACGGCGAGGCGATGGTGGCGCGCGAGCCAAACAGCCAGACGCGCGCCTGGATGGACGCCTTGTTTGCCCAGCACCGCGTCCAGCCCCGCATCGTGGCAGAGTCCGATAGCCCGGCCGCCATCAAGCACTTGGTTGAGCGCAGTGCCACCCTCACACTGCTCCCGCAATATGTGCTGGACGACGAGCTGAGCAGCGGCCGCTTGCAGGCTGTTCCGCTGCGCCCGCCACTCACGCGCACGCTGCGAGCGACATGGATGAACGACGAGCCGCTCTCACTTCAAGCACACGCCTTCATCCAGCACATCATCGCTGCATCACAAGCAGGCTGGACCTCTCAACTGCCCAGCAGCCGGCGCACAAAGGGGTTGAGGCCTCCTCGCCCAAGCTCCCGCCGTTCGCGCAAGGCCACTGGCAACTTATAATCGCACACGTGTCCGGCTTTAAGCTGACCCCCGTCAAGGTGGGCGACACCGTCACCTTGCGCAAAGCTCATCCCTGCGGCGGCTACGATTGGACGGTCACGCGAGTGGGGGCAGACATTGGGCTGGTGTGCCACACGTGTGGACGCCGTATCATGCTCACACGGCGCGAGTTTGAGCGCCACCTGAAGGCACACCATCCAGTTGCCGCGCCGACATCTTCCAACCTATGACAGAGCAAAGCCGACGGCGGGTCGTGTTGCTCTATGGCAACACCGGCGGCGGACATCGCAGCGCAGCGCTGGCCATTGCGCGCGCGTTGGAGATGCTTTACCCCAGTCAGTACGACGTCCAGGTGGTGAACGGGCTGGTCAATTTGCCGTTCTTCATCAACGCCTTCACCGAAACGTACCCGATGTGGGTCAACCACGCGCGCGTGCTGTATGCGCTGGGGTTTCATGCCACCAACGACCGGCGCCGCATTATGGCTCTGCGCAACGTGCTGGACCCGCTCAGCGAAAAGGCTGCCGACGCGATCATCGAGAACAACCCGGCCGATGTGTATGTGTCTTGTCACCCGCTGTTTGGGCAGGGGCTGCCGGCAGCGCTTCGGCGACTCAAGAAGGACGCACCGCTCATCCACGTGGTCACCGATCTGGTCTCTGGGCACGTGGCGCACTACGCGCCCGACGTGGACCTGCTCATCGTGCCCACCGCCGAGGCGTACCAGCAAGCGATCCGCAACCTTGTGCCGGAGGAGAAGGTGGTGGTGTGCGGGCAGCCAGTCGCGCCCGACTTCGCCGAGCGGGCGGCGCAGCGCGATCACACCCGCGCCGCGCTGAAATTGCGCGACGACCTGCCCACTGTGTTGCTGATCGGCGGCGGTGACGGGATGGGACGGCTCGAGGTGACCGCTCGGCATATTGCGCTCAGCGGCCTGCCGCTGCAACTCATCGTGGTGTGCGGGCGCAACCAGCGCGTCAAAGATAACCTGGAGTTCCTCAACCCGCGCATCCCGTTGATGTTGGTCATGGGGTTCGTGGACAACATCCCAGAGCTGATGGGGGCGTCAGATGTGCTGATCACGAAGGCGGGGCCGGGTACGATCTGCGAAGCGTTTATCGCTGGGCTGCCAATCATCCTCTACGACGCAGTTCCCGGCCAAGAGGAAGGCAACGTGGACTACGTGGTGAAGAATGGAGCTGGTGTGTGGTGTCCTTTCCCGTGGGATGTGCTGCGCCAGCTACGCGCCTGGCTCAACAACCCCGCCGCACGCGAGCAGGCACGCCAAGCCTCGTTGCGGCTGGCCAGGCCGAACTCGTCGCTGGAGATCGCGCGCACAGTCGTCAACTTCGTCGAACAGCGTGTGGCCTCCAACCCCGCGCAAAAAGCAAATGCCAGTTGAGTGCGCTCAACTGGCATCAGCTCACGAGCTCACTCGTCCTCTTCGAACTCTTCATCATCGTCCCATAAGCCGGCGTCTTCATCATCAAATTCTGCGTCGTCGAAGTCTTCCTCGTCTTCAAACTCTTCATCTTCATCCTCATCCTCAAATCCCTCGTCATCCATGTCCTCGTATTCTTCGTCCTCAAAATCCGCCTCTTCTTCCTCGTCCTCAAAGTCCTCGTCGTCTTCAAAGTCCTCCTCATCATCGTCGAATTCGTCAAAGTCCTCGTCCTCCTCGAGGTCTTCCTCAAACAATTCTTCGTCGAGGGCTTCGGTATCCTCGTCGTCTTCTGCGCGCTGCATCAACACGGCCGGGGCGGATGCAAGTCGTTGCCAAAGCAAGTTGACGACGCCTAACCCCACCCGAGGAGTGACATGCGGGTTGAGAGCAGTCATGTTTACTTACCTCGTGTGCTCGTAGTGGCGTTGATTATAAGTTGCGTTGCATCAGCATCGGCTGGGGCACGTGGTTATGATCGCGGTGTCCGATATGGAGCACACCCACGTGGACGATGCACAACGCACGGTCGAAATTTTCGCTATTGGCAACGAGCTGCTGGTGGGCCAAGTGCAAGACACTAACACCCACTGGCTGATCCGCGCAGTTACTGTGGCAGGCGGGCAGGTCAGGCGCGCCGGCATCCTCCGCGACGACTACACGCACATCTGCGCCGAGATCACCGCCGCGGTGCAACGCGCGCCGCGCTTGATCCTCACCACCGGCGGGCTCGGCCCAACGGACGACGACCTCACAATCAGCGCGATCGGGCGCACCTTCGGCCTGGAAATGCGCGAACATCCCCAAGCGCTGGAGTGGGTGCGTGAGCGCTATGCTTACTTGGCCACCATCCGCCCCAACTTTTCCGCGGAGCTGAACGCGGCGCGCCGCAAGATGGCGCTCTTCCCCGTCGGCGCAAGACCGATCTACAACCCCAGTGGCGCGGCGCCCGCCATGGCGCTGGATGTGCCCTCTGCTCATCCCGCCGGCGTGACGACCATCGTTTCCTTGCCCGGCGTGCCGTCTGAGATGAAGGCGATCTTCACCACCTCGCTTCGCCCTGTGCTGGAGCAAACCATCGGGCTGGCTTGCTACTTGGAGCACGTGCTGGTGTTGGACAAAGGCGACGAGTCGCGCATTGCGGAGCTGCTGGGCCAACTACAGGCGCGCCACCCAACAGTGTATGTCAAGTCGCGCGGCCAATGTCTGGAGGACGGCCTACGGCTGACCGTTGTGCTCTCTATCGGCGGTAAGGACGCCGCGCACATCCGCCAAGAACTGGCGCTCGCGGAACAGGAGGCGATGGAAGGGTTGCGACAGCTTGGCTACACCATCCTGCGGGTGGTGGAGTCGTGAGCGGCTTCACCAAAACTGGCTGACGGCGAACAAGCGGCGTAGCAACGCAGCTCGCTCGGCAGGCTTCATCGGCACGGGTTGGCTGTTATCCACGATGAACGCTGTGCGCAAGTCCGCGCCCAGGTAGCGGCCATCGTAGAACACGTGGCGATCCACAAAAGTCTGCTTGACACCCACGCCGGCCTGGTCGCCGAAAAACAAGTTGCCCACCCCATAGTGGATGAAGCCCTGGGCGTTGACACTAAAGCCCTGCACGTGGTGTCCCTGGCTGCCATTCACGATCACTGCACCGGCTTCGCGCAACGCCTGAAAATCGCGCACTTGCTGGGCCGAGGGTTGGTAGCTGTATAGCTCTAGGTACTGGATGCTGGCGATAACGTGGTAGCCGTCGGCGCGGGCGCGGCGGATCGCTGCTTGGATCAGATCGAGGTCGCGCGGGCTGCGGCTGCCGCAGCGGGCGCTGCCGGGTCGCGTGGGCATCGCCCAGTTCGAGCCAAACCAATTGCAGCCGACGAAGGCGATGCGGTTGCCGTTGTGCGTGAAGCGCGCCGGCTCCAGCGCAGTCGTGATCGTGCGCCCGCCGCCGAAGTATTGCCAGCCGCGCGCCTCATACATGTCCAACGTGGTGTGGAGATGCTGCCAGCCATAGTCCCACAGATGGTTGCCGGTCAGCTCCACCACGTCGGTGCCGACATCCTCCAAAAGCGCGATGGAGCGGGGGGCGGAACACATCACCACGCCGCTGTTGAAGGACGGGCGCGGGCATTGGTCCCAGAAGGAAACCTCGTTGCTGATGTGGGTGATGTCGGCGGTTCGCAGCCAGTTGCGAATAGCGGCAGCGGGATAAAGCAGGCCTTTGCGCTCCATCATGACCGCTGTGCCGCGCACCATCGCCGTCACGCCGGTCATGGCCACGACGGTCATGCGGCCCAGGTCGCGGTTGCTGGGTTTGCCTGGCACAATCAACGGGTAGCGCGCTAGCTCCGCCTCCCGCTCAAATAGGTTGACGCCATCCAGGTGGAGCAGCTTCCAACGCACTTCCAACTGGTCAAAGGGTAGGACGGCAAACGCAGCGGGATGAGCTTCCCAGGCTGCATCCAGCAGCGCGCCTGGAGACACCACGCGGATGGCAGCCTGCGGCGATGGTTCGCCCAGCAGCACCTTGAGATCGGCCAGCGTGTCCGGCGAGACGAACAGTGTGGGTGGGCGGCGATTGTTGCTCAAGTCGCTGAGCGCAGCGGCGTCGCCGTTCCAGAAGGCGCGCAGCGCCCCACTGCTCAGGCCATCGGCCACAGTGGGGAAAGGCGCCGCCACCGCCAACACATGGCCGACGGCTTCAGACTGGGCACGCGCGACAGCGGGCGACGTCGCCACAGCAAGCGCCACCGACAGCATCCACAGCGCCCAGCCCTGTGCCTGCCTCATGCTGCCTCGGCGTCGGTCAAACGCACGCACAGCCCCTCGACGGGTATGAACACAGCACCGCTGAACTCGCGCTTTGCTTCCTCCAGCAGCACTGCCTGCTTATCCTCATACATCGCGTCAATGTGGGTGAGCGCCAGGCGTCGGGCGGCAGCGGCTTGAGCGTTGCGACCGGCGATTTGGGCGGTGCTGTGGCCGTGAGCGCCGGCGGCAAACTCCGGGTTGAGCGTGGCGCTGTAGGCGGCCTCGTGCACGAGCAGGTCCGCCTGCGCAGCCAGCAGCAACACGTTCTCGTTGGGCATGGTGTCGCCGGTGAAGGCGATCACACGACGCTCGAACGGGGCGCCCGTCTCGATGCGCAAACCGACCGAGGGGGCGAAGTCGCTGTGGCGCATCGGCCACGTGCGCAGTTGAATGCCAGGATGGATGCGAGCCACGCCCGGGGCATCGTGGGGCACCACGATGCGCGGCGCCGATTCAGTCACCCCCTCCACATGCCCAAACGTGGCAGCCATCAGCGCATCCAGCGCCTGAAAGGTCAATGCCGTTGCGATCAAGATGGGCGGGGGCAGGCGCTCCGCTTCGCGCAGCTCGCGCCACAGCATCAACATCGGATAGCCCAGCGTGTGGTCGCCATGACGATGGGTGAAGAACACATGCGTGATCTGCCCCGGCGAGACGCCCACTGCGTCTAGTTGCTGCAGGATAGCCGGGCCGCAGTCAACCAGTATGCACTCGCTGCCGATGCGGACCAAGTAAGCGGCGTTGGTCTGGTTGCGCATGGGCAGCGCAGCGCCCACGCCGAGGAACATCACCTCGATCACGCCTTCACCCCCTCTGGTCTGATCACGATGGGCAACGGCGCGCCGATGGTCACCGCCAACACACCCTCGCCGCGCTGGGCGAGGAAGCGCGCTTCAGGGCTATGCTCTGCCGGTCGCTGCAGATACACCTGGCAGCCCTTCAAGCTGTAGATGTGCGTGTTGGGCTGCGTCTCTGCAGGTCCAAAGACGAGGTCATAGGCTTGCTTAGCGCGGCTCAATTGGGTGACGCCTACGCGCACCTGCACAATTCCGCTGGCGGCGTTGTCGTGCAGGGTGTGCTTGTTGCCAAGGGGCACACGCAGCTCGCGTGGGGTGATGTCCTCGATGAAGAAAGGCAACCCAAGGTGCGCATCGGTGGGGAAGGCGCTGCGCCAGCGCAGCTCAATCTCGTCTGGCCGTCGCCGTCCTCCTTCGTGTGGGCTTTCCAGGGGCAATAATGCCTGCTGCCAGCGTCGCACGCGCTCCTGCAGCTGGTCCACACCAATAGCGAAATCAATTGGCCCCCAAAAGCCACGGTAGCGCGCCCAGCGATGCGCAGCACCGGCCACACGAAAGGCCAATAGTTCCACATAACTGCCATCGGCAAAGCACACCAGCGCGTTGTGGGTGAGGCCATCGCTGTGCACACCGCCGGGGGTCACGGTAAACCCTTGCGCGCGCCAATCCTGGATTGCCTCGTCCAAGTCGCGTACTAACACCACCACGTGGTCCAAGCGCATGAAGACAGTATAGGCGAAGCACAGCGCCCGCCGGCCCTATCGCGGTTTCGAGCGCTGCGCGCGTGTGAAGCGCGCGTTAACAATCGCGCGCCCTGTTTCGCCTATGCTAGGGTCGCTATGAAGCGCGTGCTTTTTCTCTGCACTGGCAACTCCTGCCGCAGCCAAATGGCCGAAGCGATTGTCAACGCCCGCCTGGGTGAGCGCTGGCAAGCTTACAGCGCCGGCACACGGCCGGCTGGCTACGTGCATCCGAAGGCTCAGCTCGTGCTCGCGGAAATTGGCATTCGCCACGAGGGACGCTCGAAGTCGCCTGAGGCACTGCGCGACCTGCAGTTCGATGTGGTGGTGACCGTGTGCGACGCCGCCGCAGAGGAATGTCCAACGTGGCTCGGCCAGGGGAAGGTGGTGCATTGCAGCTTCCCCGACCCAGCCAAGAGCGACGACATCAACGAGTTTCGCGCCGTGCGCGACGCCATCGCGCGCGAGATCCCGGCACTGCTGGAGCGCTTAGAGTGACCCCCATGGCCTAGCGCCGGCCGGTGGGCTTTTTGGGCGGTGTAGGCTCTTTGGTCTCCGCGAACACCGTGGTGGATACCACTGCTGCCAGCACCGCCCCGAGGACCGGCCCCAGCACGTAAATCCAGAGCTGATCGAGCTGCCCCGCAGCCAGCGCCGGGCCGATCGAACGGGCCGGGTTCAGACTTGCGCCGGTGATTGCCCCGCCGGCCAAGATCAGCGTTGTCAGGGTGAGGCCAACGCCGATCGGCGCCAAAGAGCCGGCCTTGCCCTTCACGGCTGCCTCAAGCGCGACAAAAGCGAGGAAGAAGGTCAAGATCAGCTCCACGAACATCGCATTGATTGCGTTGGTCGCGGCCGGGTTGTAAGCAAACGCGCCGAAGTTGGCCGCGGCGCCTTGCGGCAAAAACAGGCGCAGCAAAAACGCTGCCACCACACCAGCCAACACCTGGGCAACGATCAACAACACCGCGCGCAGCCACGGCAGTGCGCCGGCCAGCGCAGCGCTCAGCGTCACCGCGGGGTTCACAAATGCCCCGCTCACGTTGCCCAGCGAAAACGCCACGAACATCACCACCAGCCCATGTGCAAACGCCGGCACAAGCGGGCCGCCGCCGTAGCCTGGCTGCGCGGTGGCCCACACAGCCGCCGAACCAATGAAGACAAACGCGAAAGTGCCGATAAACTCCGCCAAGATCGCCTGAATATCCTTTCGAGTCATTGCTTTGCTCCTGAGGCAGATTGACAATGGCGATTGCCAAACATGCTGCGCGGGGCACGCCTTCACGCATGAGTGAGCGCATGCAGCACCCGCACCGCCTGATCACAAGCCGAGGCCGCCACCACCATGCTGATCGAGCACTCCGAGGACCCTTGAGCAATGGCGAAGACGTTGATGTTGGCATTGCCCAGCGCGCCGAACACGCGCCCGCTCACACCGGGCGTGTCGCGCAGGCCGGCGCTCACTGCTGTCACGATAGCAGCCTGATCAAAGCTGCTCACACCGTCAATGTCGCGGCGGCGGATTTCGTCGGCGAACTCGTCGCGCAGCGCGCTCAACACCGCCGGCGCAGCATCGCGCGGGATGACAAAGCAGATGCTTTGCTCCGACGAGGCTTGTGAGATCATGTACACGCTCACGCCCGCGCGCGCCACCGTGGAGAAAGTGCGCGCTGCGATGCCGGGCACGCCGCGCATCCCCGCCCCGGCAACTGTCACCAGGCTCACGTTCTTGATGGCAGTCACTGCCGTGATCACGCCACTGCGCCGCTCCTGCGGCGGGCGATACACAATCAACGTGCCCGCGTGCGAGGGGTTAAAGGTGTTCTTGACCCGCAGGGGGATGTTGCGCTCAAGCAGCGGCGCAATCGTCAGCGGATGCAGCACGGAGGCGCCGAAATACGCCATCTCGCTCATCTCTTGGGCGGTCAGCACGGGGATGGTGTGGGCATCAGGGACCACTCGCGGGTCGGCGCTCAGCACGCCATCCACGTCGGTGTAGTTGAACACTGCGTCGGCGTCCAACGCAGCAGCGATGATGCTGGCGCTGTAGTCGCTGCCGCCGCGCCCCAAGGTGGTGGGCACGCCCTGTTCGGTGGCGCCGATGAAGCCGGTCACCACCGGCACGATGCCCTCCTCCAGCGCCGGCAACAGGCGCGCGCGTGTGCGCTCGCGGGTAAGCGCCATGATCGGCGCGGCAGCCTGGAAGCGGCTGTCAGTCACGATGAGGTCGGAGGCGTCGAACGCCTCGCTGCGCACCCCCAAGCCGCGGATTGCGCCGGCCAAGATGCGCGCGGCCATGCGCTCGCCCAAACCGGCGATCGCATCCAGCGCGCGCGGCGTGATCTCGCCGAGCACACACACACTGGAGCAGAGCGTCTCGAAAGCGTTCAAGAGCTGCTCCACCTCTTCGCCAATGCGCCAGCGATCATCCGCTGCGGGCACAGCGCCTTCGATGGCGGCGAAGTGCTTGTCGGCCAGCAATCGCCGCGCGCGCCGATAGGCTTCGGCGTCGCCCTGAGCTGCCGCACGAGCAGCGTGCAACAGCATGTCGGTCACCTTCACGTTGTCGCGCGGGTCAGCAGACTTGCCCATCGCCGAGGTGACCACGACGACATGCTCGTAGTGGGCAGTTGCGTCGCAGGCGATTTGGGCAGCTTGGCGGATCGCCTGGGCATCGCCGACCGAGGTGCCGCCAAATTTCAACACAGCTAGTGCCATGGTTTTGTTGTGCTCGTGGAAAATGCCGCGTGGATTATAGAGGGTAGTTAAGGAGCGCTTCTGCGATACGTGGCGCGGCGTGGCCATCGCCGTAGGGGTTGATCGCGCGCGCCATCGCCGCGTAGGCGCTGGGATCGTCGAGCAGGCATGCCGCCTCGGCCACAATGCGCGCGCGATCCGTGCCCACTAACTTGACCGTGCCAGCCTCCACGGCTTCGGGACGCTCCGTAGTCTCGCGCAACACCAGCACTGGCTTGCCGAGGCCCGGCGCCTCCTCTTGAATGCCACCGCTGTCAGTGAGGACCAGGGTGGCGCGCTGCATCACATGCGCCAGCGTCAAGTAGTCGAGCGGTGGCGTGAGCGTGATATTGGGGACGCCGCCCAGCCACTGCCGCACCGGTCCATCCACGTTGGGGTTGAGGTGCACCGGATACACGATGTGCACGTCCCCATCGTAGCGCTCGGCCAAGTCGCGCAGGGCCAAGCAAATCTGCTCGATGCCGCGCCCAAAGTTCTCACGGCGGTGGGCGGTCACCAAAATCAGGCGGCGCTCGCCCCACGGCACATCGGCCAATGCTCCTTGACGGAGATCGCACGGCATGGCGACCACCTGATAGAGCGCATCAATCACGGGGTTGCCGGTGACGACGATCCGTGCCTCGGGCACACCCTCCGCGAGCAGATGCTGGCGCGCCTTTTGAGTCGGCGCAAAGTGGAGGTCGCCGATCACGGTGACAATGCGCCGGTTGATCTCCTCGGGGAATGGTTGTCGTTTGTCGAACGTGCGTAGGCCGGCCTCCACGTGGCCTACTCGCACGCCACAGTAAAAGGCGGCCAGCGCCGCGCTCATCACCGTGGTGGTGTCGCCCTGCACAATCACCCAGTCGGGCCGCTCCGCTTGTATCACCGGTTCCAAATGCACCAACACGCTGGCGGTCAGTTGAGCCAAGCTTTGATTCGGTTGCATCACGTTGAGGTCGTAATGAGGCTGGATGCCGAACAACTGCAACACCTGGTCCAGCATGTGGCGATGCTGGCCGGTCACACACACGCGCACCTGCGGGCGACGCGGATGCCGACACAGCGCGCTGATCACCGGGGCGAGCTTGATCGCCTCGGGGCGCGTGCCGAAGATCACGAGCACCTTCATACGCTCCAAGGTTACTGCACCTTGTGCGATACACTCCACCCCCATGAGACGGCTGCTCGCATTGGCAGTTGCTGGTGGCCTTTGGTTGGGTCTGGCGCAGCCACTGTACGCGCAACCTGACGCCCAGCCAGAGCACATCGTGCGCGCCGGCGACACCTTGCTGGCCATCGCCCTGCACTACCACACCACAGTCCAAGAGCTGATGCAGCTGAACGGGCTAACCAATCCCGACTTCATCCAGGTTGGCCAGCGATTGCGCCTGCCAAGCAGCCCGATGACCAAGGCAGCCCCCGTGCACATTGTGCAGCCAGGCGACACGTTGCTGGCGATCGCGCTGCGCTACCGCACCACCATCCCGGCGCTGATGCAACTGAACGGCCTGACCAACCCCGATGTGATCCGCGTAGGCCAGCGGATACGACTGCCAGCCGGCAGCCCAACACCGCCGCCAGTAGTCAGTCCACCCGCACTACCCCCCTCGCCTTCAGTAAGCCTCCCCCCAGCGACCGATGACCTTGCTGCGATGCGCGCTGCGCTGTTGGCGCACCACAACCGCGCGCGCCTTGCCAATGGCGTGTCGCCGCTCAGCTACTCACCCCTGCTGGAACAGGCTGCGCAAGCCCATGCCGAGGACTGTGCCCGGCGGGGCTGGTGCAGCCACATCGGCTCAGACGGATCGCGCGCGAGCCAGCGCATCGCGCGGGCCGGCCACCAGGGTCGCTTTACCGGTGAAAACTGGGCCTGGTCACGCAGCGCTGACAAGGCTTTTGCGATGTGGTATGAGGATGAACTGCCTGATGGCCCGCATGTGCGCAACATCCTCTCGCCACGCTATGACGAGGTGGGGTTTGGCATTGCCCCCCACCCACAGGGCGGCTTCTTCTTCGTCACCAACTTCGCCAGCCGCTGAGGGGAATAAGCAAACTCACAAGCAAATTTGAACGTGCTAAAATCCTCCACATCCTGCGCGCGCTGATCGCAGATCTCACCAGGGCTAAGAGCGTGGCGTCTGACAACAAGGTTTAATCCAAGATATGCGAGAGGCAGAAAAAATGGAGAACGAGGTGCTTCACTCCCAGACAGCCGTGCTGGTGCTGACCCCTGCGGCTGAACACAAGCTGCGCGAACTGCTGCAAGCCCGCAACATCCCCGACTATGGCCTGCGGATTTTTGTGACTGGCGGCGGATGCAGCGGCCTGCAATACGGCATGGTGTTTGAACCGCAAGCGCGCGAGTTCGACACCGTGATCGAGCAAAACGGCGTCCGACTGTTTGTAGACCCCACCAGCTTGATCTACTTGCGAGGCGCGTCCGTGGACTTTGTGGATAGCCTGATGGGCGGCGGCTTCAAGATTGACAATCCCAACGCTGTGTCCTCCTGTGGCTGCGGCCACTCCTTCCGCACCAAGGACAGCAGCACAACCGACGAGATGGACGAGGGCGATGCCTGTGGCTGCGGCTGTGGCTAAGCCGGGCGCGTGCAAGCTGCGTTACCGAGCTAGCTTCGTATGCTCAAAAACCTCATCATCCCAAAGTTCAAAAACAACTCCAAGGAACCCAAGCGGCTCTGGTTGGACTTAGGCGACTTGGGCGACTTGGTGAACCCTGCCGGCCCCCACGAGCAATGGCAGGATCATGGCATGGGGCTGCTGCGCACCATCCTGCACCAAAACGGCCTCATGACCGACATGTTCAGCACGCGCCAATGCACAAGCTGGGAGGAAGTGGAGCGGCGCATGAAAGGCTACGACATGCTCATCATGAACGTGCGCAGCTACACCTACCCCATCGCCTACCGCGCGGCAAAAATCTTCAAGCGCATCAACCCCCACGGCATTGTCCTCACTGGCGGGATGCACGCCACCGTCGCGCTGGATGAGATGCTCAGCGTGCCAGAGTTCGACAAAATCTGCCAGGGGCCAGGCGAAAACGTGATCGTCAATCTGGTGGCAAATCCAGATGCCTTCCCGCGCGTCGTGTTAGGGATCGGCGCCAAAAGCATGGCGGAATGGCCCATGATAGACCGCACCCTCTGGCCTGAGCCGGCCAGCGCTAAGCTCAAGGCACGCTTCAACTGGCCGCTGGAGCCGGAGTGTGGCTGGGGTCCGCCGCCAGTCGCCACCATCCTCACCAGCCGTGTGTGCCCATGGCAGTGCGCCTTCTGCAATGAGAACAGCTACATCCCCAATATGGGCCGCCGGCCAGTGGACATGGTGATCGAAGAGCTGAACTACTTGGACGAGACCTACGGCCCTATCGGCTCGGTGGTGATCCATGACAGCATGTTCTTCCAAAACCCCAGTTGGCTGGAAGAGTGGCTGGATAAATACCCAAAGTACGCCAACAAAACCTGGCCTTACTGGGCAGCTGCCCGCGCCGACACCGTGCGACAATGGCCGGAACTATTTGAGGCGCTGGTCCGCAAGACCAATTGGCACATTGTCTCCATCGGCTTCGAGAGCGGCAGCGATCGGGTGCTCAAAATCTTGAACAAGGAGTGCACCGAGGAGGACAACTACTTCGCCATTGACCTGCTCACCCGCATCGGCGACGATATGGAAGCCAAAGGGCTAGAGCCGCCTATCTTCTGGAGCAACATCATGCTGGGCATCCCGGGCGAGACGCGCGAGGACGCTTTCAAGACAATGCGCATGTTGAAGTACACCAAGCGCATCATGCCCTCGATCAGCTTCTACGCCCCTTATCCTGGCAGCGCGCTGGGCCACCAGTTGATCGCCGAGGGCAAAAGCCTCATGACCAAGGAGAACTACCATCGCTACCCAGACGATGAGAAGGTGAAAGGAATAGACTACAATTTCTATCGAGACTTGCTCAGTGGCAAGTATGACGACGAGATCAATCGCGGCCTGGCCACCATCCGCCAGCAGCGCTCGAACTACTGGGACGCACTGGCGAAAGCTTAGGCGGTGCCGCGGAGACACATCCCTTCACCTTTGAGGAGGTGCAGCAATGAGCAGCTTTGCCAATCCGCACTACATGTATCTCTTCAACATGAAGAACGGAAAGAAGAAGCTGGCTTACGGCCAATCTCCCGAAGACGCGCTGCAGATTCTCTCCTATCGCCTCACACCCGAGGAGATGGAACAGATCATCCCCGACCAATACGAGAAGATCAACCAACGCCAACTCCAAGAGTACGTGGACCAGCTTGGCTGAGCTGAGCGCAGCAATGAAGGTGCCTCTGTCCGAGGCACAAAGACAACTCATCATTAAGATGGCGCAGGGGATGCGCCTGAAAGATCACCGCGACATCGAGGGCAACAAGTACTTTGTCATTTACAGCCCCGATGGTCGCGGTGATGTTGTCTCCCGCGAGGACGTCGAGGCGCTGGTGGAGGCCGGGTTGGTCAGTAGCAACAAGAAATTCCCCTCAGCCACCTATTGGCTCACCGAGGCCGGACAGGCGTTGGCGCAGAGTATGCTATAACGCACATCACCAGCAAATCAAGGGACAACATCATGCGCGGAATCACCATCTTCAGCGGCAGTGCCCATCCTGAATTGGCTGCCGAGATTTGCAGGGTGCTCAACATTCCACTCTCGCCGACAGAGATTCGCCGCTTCAGCAACGACTGCTTGCAGGTGCAACTCAAGGCGAGCTGTCGCGAGGCTGATGTGTTCTTCGTCCAGCCGCTCTGCCCCCCTGTGCAGGAGCACATGATGGAGCTGCTCCTGATGCTGGACGCGGCGAGAGGTTCAGCAGCCGCCCGCATCACCGCTGTCATCCCTCACTACGCCTACGCTCGGTCCGACAAGAAGGACGCACCGCGCATCTCCATCGGCGGGCGCTTGGTGGCAGATTTGATCCGCACTGCTGGCGCCGACCGCGTGCTGACCATGACGCTGCATTCCCCTCAAGTGCATGGCTTCTTCAGCATTCCGGTGGACCACCTCAACGCCCTCAACGTGCTGGCGCGACACTTCAGAGACCGCATTGACCCCGACAACACGGTGGTAGTCTCCCCAGACCTGGGGAACGCCAAGTCCGCTGCTCAGTTTGCCCGCTTGCTCAAGTTGCCAGTCGCAGCCGGTAGCAAGCAACGCCTGAGCGATGACCAAGTGCATATCGAAAGCATCGTTGGCGAGGTGGAGGGCCGCGATGTGATCGTCCTCGACGACGAGATCGCCAACGGTGGTACCATCGTCGAGGTCCTGGAGCGCTTGCGGGAGCGCCGGGTGCGGCGCATCTCTGTGGCTTGCACGCACGGCCTGTTCACAGGGCCTGCTATCCAGCGCCTGGCGGCTCAAACCGACGTGGAGGAGATCGTCGCCACCAACACCGTGCCGATCCCAACGGAGAAGCGGCTGCCAAACATGACGGTGCTTTCCATCGCGCCTTTGCTGGCTGAAGCGATCCGCCGCACACACAATGGCGAATCGATCAGCAGCATGTTTGAGGAAGGGCTGTAGCATGCCTTGGCCCGTCAGTAGCGTATGTCGCTGTCGGGCAACCACTCCAGCTCCAGCCATTGCCCATGCGGCGTGACGACAAAGTGAAAGCCGTAAGCCGCTTCCTCTGCTGCTGCGGCGCGATAGTTATCCACCCATGCGACAAACCCAAGCGGCTGACGCGGCGCAGCAGCGGAGAGCACCTTCTGCCCATCCACCCAAAAGTCTGCGCGCCCTGGCTGCCAGAGCAGGCGGTAGTCATGCCAGTCGGTTAAACGGAGGTGGTTGAGTGGCGCTTCTGCAGCCTGGATCAACCTGCGGCCTGCCCAAAGTGCGGCGCTGCGCACCAGCGGCAGGCGCAACGCCACGTTGCCTGCCCAAACCAACGCGCGCGTGAACTTATTCGCTGCTCCGATCAACGAGCGACTATCCAGCGCCATTGCTGCAAAGCCACAGCCGGCGCTGCGGGGCGTGAGCTTCAGGTTGCTCTCCTGTGAACGGAAGAAGAACCACACCGCCAGCGGTGGGGCCAGCACGCGCCCATCACGTGCGAAGGGGTGATTCCAAAAGCCAAAGCCTGCCGTACCCTTGAGGGCGTTGGCGTCATGCGAAAAGCGCGCGCGCACGTGCAAGCATCGCGGTGGCCGATTGTGGAATGTGCGCGGCAGCGCGTGATCGTAGTCGTCTATTTGTGCATCGCTGTAAGCCTCTGCCGTGCAAGGCGGCAAGACAAGGCGCACACGCTGATGGCCACGCTCCACCTGGCCGCCATTCACCAAGTGCGGCTTCACTTTGTCGCTCATGAGCCAACGGAGCGGCGCGCGCGACGCAGCCAGCGTTCGGCGCTGCGCAGCTGCGCCTGCAAGGCGCGCGGCGACGTGCCCCCCTCTGCATCGCGTGAGGACACGGAGCGCTCAAACCGAAACACTTCCATCACGCGCTCGTCAAAGTGCGGCGAGATGCTGAGCCAGTCGGCCAGTGAGAGCTGGTCAATCCGCACACCGCGCGCCTCAGCCAAGGCCACGGCCTTGCCGCTGAGGTGATGGGCTTCGCGGAAAGGCACACCGCATCGCACCAAGTGTTCAGCCACGTCCGTCGCCAGCATGGCGGGGTCAAGCGCGGCGCGCATGCGCGCCGCGTTCACCTGAAGCGTGCGCACTGCCCCTGCCACCACTGACAACGTGAGCAGCACAGTGTCAACTGTGTCGAACAGTGGCTCCTTGTCCTCCTGCAAGTCCTTGTTGTAGGCCATCGGCAACCCTTTGAGGACGACGAGCAGGCGTGTCAAATTGCCGATCAGGCGCGCGCTTTTGCCGCGCGTCAGCTCCATCGCATCAGGGTTTTTCTTCTGTGGCATGAGGCTTGAGCCGGTGGCGTATGCATCATCGAATTGGACGAAGCCGAACTCAGCAGTGGAGTACACGATCAAGTCTTCGGCCAGGCGCGAGAGATGCACGCCGATCAACGCAGCAACAAACAGCAGCTCCGCAATGAAGTCGCGGTCGCTGACAGCATCAAGCGAATTTTGCGACACTTGCTTGAAGCCGAGCGCCCGGGCGAGCGCACGGCGCGAGATAGCGAAAGGCGTGCCGGCAAGTGCGCCGCTGCCAAGAGGCAAAACGGACGTTCGGCGCGCGCAATCTTGCAGGCGCTCATCGTCGCGGGCAAGTTGCCAGAAATAACTGAGACACCAATGGCCGAACGTGATCGGCTGCGCCCGCTGCAGATGGGTGTAGCCGGGCATCAGGGTGTGCACGTGGTCACGCGCTTGGGCCAATAGCGCTGCCTGCACATCCCACAATGCGCGGCGCATGTCTCGAATAGCGTCCAGACAAAACAGCCGGGTGTCGGTGGCCACCTGGTCGTTGCGGCTGCGGCCGGTGTGCAGCTTGCCGGCCACCTCCCCCACCAGCTCCTTCAAGCGCCGCTCTACAGCGGTGTGGATGTCCTCGTCGGTTGGTTGAATCGCAAAGCGGTCCTCTGCGAACTCGGCATACACTTGGCGCAGCCCCTTGACCAGGCGACGGCACTCAGCGCGTGTGATCACGCCGGCCCGAGCCAGCGCCTGGGCGTAGGCAATGCTGCCGCGAATGTCGGCTTGCCACAGGCGAACATCAAAAGTGATGGAATCGTTGAAGCGCTTCATGTGGGCGTCCAGCTCGCCGCTGAAACGCCCGCCCCACAGCTTGCCCATGGGCAAAGAGTGTACGACCGAACTACGAGCTACGAGGCGCGCTTCTCCTCGCGCGGCCGGCGGCGGTAATCGGGTGCGGCGTTCTCGATCACCCTGCACAGCGAGGTATCTTGGATGCGCGAGCTGATGCGCGGCTCGAGATTATCGGGGTGCGAGTTGGTCACAATCATAGTGGGCAGGCGATTGCGATAGCGGTAGTCGAGGATCTCGAACAGCACGCTATCCGCCCAGGGCGTGGAAAGCTCCGCCGAGAGATCGTCCAAAATGAGCACCGGCGCAGTTTTGACGATGTGCATCCGGCGCGAGTAGCTTCCTGGTTCATCCTCAGCCTGCATCTCCATCGCTTGGCGCAGCGAGGCCAGCAGATCCGGCGCGGTGATGAACAACGAGGGTATGCCGGCTTGGCGCAGGTGATTGTCCACCGCTGCGCATAAGTGCGATTTGCCGCTGCCGCGCTCCCCCCAGATCACCAACCAGCGCCCATCGGGGCTATTGGCGAAGTCTTCGGCCTCAAGCAGACAGGCGCGCAGAATCTCTTCCTCTTTGCCGTTGAACTCGATTTGGAAGTTGAGAAAGGTTTGAGATTGGCTTGCCGCGCTAGTGGAGGAGAATGCGCGCAACATATCTAGCTGCCAGAGCGCCACCATGTTGCACTTGGGGCAAGGCTTGAGCTCGCCGTTGAGGCCTAGCACAAAGCGTTTGCTGTCGCAGTAGTCACAGCGCGGCCCTCCGTCCAACGGCTGGATCGGCGCGTCAGGGTCGCCGGCGTAGTGAGCCTCACTTTCGGCGGGCCTCATGCTCGGCGATGATCCGGCGTGCGCGTTCGCGCGCGGCCTCGCGCTGGTCCTCGGTGTAGGTGACCTGCGGCCGGCGGAAGGAGCGGCTGCGTCGCGTCGGCTTGTCATGTGGCTTTTCCTCCTCAGGTTTAGTTAAAATGGCGCGGATGTAGTTCCAGTTTAGGGCGTCGGCGGCTGCGGCGCGGTCGAAGGCATGTTGCCAACGGCCGATGTCTGTCACGTGCTGCGCCACAGTGTTGATCTCGTGCGCCACGCTAGGGTCGAGGTACGAGTTCACTCGTAGGCGATAGGCTTCAAAAGCAAAGCGCGCGGCCTCATTTGCCGGCTCCGGCAGGAAAATAGCCGGGGAGGGGTGACGGAGCAACTTGCGCAGATAGGACCAACTGCGCTTGTTTTGCCGTGCTGCGAAGGCGAACGCCTGCTGCCAGTGCGCTGTGCTCACCCCCTCCTGCAACATGGCGCTCAGCTCTGCTGCAATCGTGGCGGTCGGTGGTATGCCCAGCGTCTGCTCGTACGCGCGCAGCCACTGTGCCAGCTTTTGTTCTGCTTCCGCCGGCGTGCGCTGTATGGCCAGCAGCGCCTCCTCGCGCTCGTTGAGGCGCGCCAGCAACACGGTGGCGAAATCCTCAGACGGCGCTAGCGCGCCGGCAATGCGACTTAGCACCTCCACCACCGCCCGCTCACCAAACAGACCCACCGCCAAGCGGAGCGCCTCCACCTCGCGCCCGCGCGGCAGCCTTCCCCACAGGTCCCGAAAAGCGATCACGCCGGGAGGGGGCGGAGCTTGGCCGATCTTGAAGCAGTAGAAGGCGCTGGGCGCGCGAGGAGGCTGCGCCGTGATGTGCTCGGCGCAGTGGTGCAACGTGCGGGGTGGCGCGCTGGCTGGTCGGGGCAGCAACAGCGCCTGCCGCACGGCCTCGGTGATTTCCTGCGGCGTGTAGCCATCAGCTAGCCAATCCGCAAGCATTTCGCGTTCTTCTGGCCCCAATGGCACGAGAGGTGTCAACTCCAGGCGAGCGATCAGGTGCGCCAGCTCATCGGCCAACGCCTCTACTTGCGGGGATGGGTGGGCCGGCGTGCTGGCATCAGCCAACAGCTCCACCACCTGTTGACTGCTCGGGGTGTTGGCGAAGTAGCGCCACTGCTCGCCCACTTCCACACCCAGCAACGCGCCACGCGCGACCGCGCGCTGCAGAGCAGCGTGTGCCGTGATGGTGGGGAAGCTGATCCCATCCCGCACTGCCGGGTGAGCCAACACCTCCGACTCCAACACCGACGGCGGATCGGCGACCTTTTGCGCGAGCAAGTCTAACGCTGCCAGCGTCACTTTCAGCTCAGCTAGGTCATCCACGTCGGCCAGATAGGTGCGGATGTAGTCCTCGATCACAGCTCAATGCGCTCCCTGACCAAATTTCTGAACGCGGTCAAGCGACTGTCGAAGAACAACGTAGCCTGCCCAGTTGGGCCGTTGCGGTTTTTTGCTACGATGATGTCGGCGAGGTTTTTCTTTTCCACGGTGAGGCCTTGCGGATCCTCGCGGTAGATGAACATCACGATGTCGGCATCTTGCTCGATCGAGCCGGACTCACGCAGGTCGCTCAAGAGAGGCCGCTTGTCACTACGCTGCTCCACCAGGCGCGAGAGTTGGCTGCCGGCGATCAGCGGCACGTTCAGCTCGCGCGCAATACCCTTCAGCGATCGGGATATGAAGCTGATCTCTTGCACGCGGTTCTCGCTGCGGCCGGTGCTCACCCCCTGCATCAGTTGCAGATAGTCCACCACAATGAGGTCGAGGCCGTACTCTTGGTAAATGCGCCGCGCTTTCACGCGCAGGTCAAGCGGCGTGAGCAGCGGTGTGTCGTCGAGGAAGATGGGCTGATCGGCCACCTGCATGGAGACGCGTGTGAGCACGCCCCACTCCTCATCCTTCAAGTCAGCGATACGCAGGCGGTGCGAGTCAATGCCAGACTCAGCAGCGATGAAGCGCTGTACGAGCTGCTCGTTGCTCATCTCCAAGCTGAAGATGGCGACACGACGGCGATACTTGCGCGCTGCGTTGTAGGCGATGTTCAGCATCAGGCTGGTCTTGCCCATGCCGGGGCGCGCCGCTATGATGATGAGGTCACCTTTTTGCAAGCCGCCGGTGAGCCGGTCCAAATCGGGGAAACCGGTGGGTATCCCTAACGACTCATCGCGGTGCTCGTGTAAATACTGGAGCTGCTCGAAGAAATTGCTGACCACCTGGCGGATAGGAGACATGTGGTCTCTCCCCCGCCCTTCGCTCACGCTGAAGATGGCTGCCTCGCTTTTCTCGATCACTTGCTCGATGGGCAGGGTCTGGTCATAGGCGAGGCGCGCCACCTCGCCGGCAGCCGCGATCATCCGCCTCCGCAGCGCTAAGCTCTCCACAGCGCGGGCATAAGCCTCCACGTTCAAGGCGGTTGGCACAGCCATGGTGAGCTGAGCGATGTATGGCTCGCCACCCACTTCTTCAAGCTGGCCGCGCTTGTCCAGCTCATTGCGGACTGTGAGCAGGTCAATCGGTTCACGCTGGGAGTGGAGGTGCAGCATGGCATCGTAAATCCACTGGTGCTTGACCAGGTAAAAGTGCTCCGGTGACAGGAAGGAGGCGACGCGCAAGATCGCCTCTGAGTCAATCAAAAGCGATCCCAGCACAGCTTCTTCTGTCTCGACACTGTGGGGCGGTAGGATTGGCTCTGCCATGCGATTGACCCGTGCGAATTGTAAATGTGATACTTTGCAGAGCTTCTCCGCAGCTCATGGTGAACAGACCACAAGCAGCGGGCTTCTTTTCTACACAGCCGGCCGATTTATCCCCACTCCACAACAGTTTATCCACAACTTGTAGCGCCGCGCCATGCCACACCGCGATGATGTGTTGATGCTCGTGTGCGCCGTGCTCGGCGTTGGGCTGCTCAACGTGCTGGGCAACATCGCGTTTAACGCATGGCTGCGCGCACGCCGTCATCGTTTGAAGCCGCTTCCATCATTGCCATACGTCTCAGTGCTGGTGCCAGCCCGTAACGAGGAACACCAGATCGTCCGTTGCGTGGAGTCGCTGCTGGCTCAAGACTACCCCAACGTTGAGGTGATTGTGCTGAATGATGATTCAGAGGACGCCACCGGCGAGTTGCTAGAGCGACTGGCCGCACAGTCCCCACGCTTGCGCGTGCTGCATAACCACACACCTGTGCCGCCTGGTGTGAACGGCAAGAGCCGCGCCTGTCAACTGCTGGCATCTCATGCACGCGGCGAGTGGTTGCTCTTTGTGGACGCGGACACGGTGCACCAGCCACACGCAATTCGCAGCGGCGTGCTCTCTGCGTTGGCGCTGCAAGTGGACCTGTTCAGCGTCGTGCCTCGCCAAGTGCTTGGGACATGGGGTGAGCGGCTGTTTGTGCCGGCCGGTTTCGCGCTCATTTACAACGCCATCTCTATGTGGCGCCTGTATGCGCTGCAACACACGCGGCTGCTCAACGCGGCAGCTATTGGTCAATGGTTGCTTGTGCGACGCGCAGCTTATATCGAGTCCGGCGGACACCAAGCCATTCAAACGGCCATCCTCGATGACGTGGCGCTGGGGCGGCTGGTCAAGTCGCGCGGCTATCGCATCGCGCTCGCCGACGGCGATTGGGTGAGCTGTCGCATGTATCGCGGCGCCGGCGAGATGGTCCGCGGCTTTTCCAAAAACGCACTGGCTGTGCTTCAAGACTCCATCGGCCTCAGCGTGGTGTTCGTGTTGGCTTGTCTGGGCCTGTTTTACTTTCCGCTCGCAGCGTTGGCATTCGCCAGCTCTCCTGCCGCCTGGTTGGCGGTGGGGCTAGCGATGACGAACTTTGCGATGGTCTGCTGGCGGATCGGACAACCGCTTTGGGTTGCCCTGCTTTACCCGATCCAGATCGCGGTAGGCATCGGCATTCTGGCAAACTCGGTTCGCTGGCGGGTGAAAGGCAAGACAGTGTGGAAAGGAAGGCTGCTCGATCGTCGTGCGGCTTGAGCTTCAGGAAAGGCTACCGTCCCACTCTGCTGGCAGTGGCTCTGGCCGATCGCATGTGCTGCTCACGTTAACACAGCGTCCCTCGTTTGCCGCTTCAGACAGCGCGTGCATCAGGTCGAGCACGTGATAGGCTAATTCAGTGCCGGCACGGTGGGGACGCCCTTTGCGGATTGCCTCGGCCATCTCGGCCACGCCGATCCCGCGCGCGTTTTCCACCCAGCGATGCGCGATTGGCACATCCTCCCACTCCTTTTTGCCTTTGCGCAACAGGCGCACGGGGCCGCCGAACGTATTAGGGTCTGGGCACTGCAGCACGCCATCAGTTCCGTAAATCGTCAGCGCCGCATCGTACATGGCGGGCGCGTCGAACGTGACGATCAGATTGGCCAACACTCCTGCGCCAAATTCCAGCGTGCCGATCACCAACGTGGGCACTTCTACGGGGATTCTCTGGCCGTAGCAGGGTTGGCTGGTAATGATGCGCTCAGCGTGGGTGATGCGGGCCATGGCGACAGCCCGCGAGGCCATACCGAGCAATGCAACCAGCGCGGTCAGGTAGTACGGGCCTATGTCGAACAGCGGGCCAGCTCCGCGCTTGTAAAAGAAGTGAGGGTTGGGATGCCAATGCTCCGGGCCGCTGGAGAGCATGCGCGCAGCTGCGAACACCGGCCGGCCGATTGCGCCAGCGTCTATCAATGCGCGGCAAGTCTGGTAGCCTCCGCCCAGAAACGTGTCTGGCGCACACCCCACGCGCAAACCGCGCATGCGCGCCATAGCCAGCAACGCCTGGGCATCTTCTCGCTCCACAGCGAGTGGCTTCTCGTTGTACACGTGCTTGCCGGCCTCCAGCGCCTGCATTGCCACCGCGGCGTGAGCTTCAGGCGGTGTGAGGTTCACCACGATCTCGATCTCTGGATTCGCCAGCAGCTCCTCTACCGTCACGGCTTGCTTGCCAAATCGCTTAGCCAGGGCGGCTGCCCGCCCCATGTCCAGGTCAGCCACTTGCGTGATGCGCAGAGCAGAGAACTTGCTATCGGCTTGGAGATAAATGGGGCTGATGTTGCCGGCACCGATCACGCCCACGGTGACAGGTCGCTTTCGATTGAACATACGCTAGATGATGGTCACTTCACAGCGCACAGCAGGGCAAGTGATGCCTCCGAAGCGGGCTTGGCACACCGTGGCAGGGTTGGGCAAGCTAGGCAAATGCTGGCGCAGGCAACACAGCGGCAAGCCCACCACATTGAGCGGGCATCCCACGATGCGCAAGACCGGCCGAAAGTGCGCATCTTGCACCGCGTAGCCGCCGGCCTTGTCAAACGGCTCACCGCTGGCGATGTAGGCGTCCATTTCCACGTCGGTATACGGCCGCATGAACACTTGCGATGTCACCACGCTGAGCATTCCGCGCTGGCCGTGACGAGTGACAAGCACCGACTGCACCACGTGCTCGCCCTGCTGGCGCAAGGTGCGCAACATAGCGCGCGCTTCAGGTGCATTCCGAGGTTTGTTCAGCATAGTGCCGTCTAGCAGCAGCACGGTCGTATCACACGCCACGATCACCGCTTGCGGATCGCCGATTTGGCGCTGAGCGACAGCAGCCTTGTCCCGTGTGATGCGCTCTTGGGTCTGCAGCGGCGTCTCGCCCGGCAGCGGCTCCTCGGCGACATGCGGCGGGCACACTTCAAAGGCAAGCCCCAGTGAGGACAACAGCTCGCGACGACGTGGAGAAGCGGAGGCTAGGACCAGGCGCATGACGAGACACCATCAGCCTGGAGGAGCAAATTCTGTGCGCTGCAGAATGTCAAAGTTTTCCAACGCGCGCCCCGTGCCCAGCGCCACGCAGAGTAACGGCGCATCAGCCACGTAGGCCGGCACACCCGTCTCGCGGGAGAGGAACTCATCGAGCTTGCGCAGCATGGCTGTGCCACCGGTCAGCACGATGCCTCGGTCAATGATGTCGGAAGAAAGCTCAGGCGGCGTGCGCTCCAACACGGACTTGGTGCAAGCGAGGATTTGGCCCAGCGGCTCAAGCAACGCCTCGGTGACCTCACTGGAGTTGATCTCCACTGTGCGGGGCAGGCCGCTCACCAAATCCCGGCCTTGCACCTCCATGTACATTTCCTCCTCCAGCGGCATGGCACTGCCAATGCGGATTTTCACCTCCTCAGCGGTTGGCTCGCCAATGGCCAAGTTGTACTTGCGGCGCACGAAGTTTTGGATAGCCTGGTCCAGTTTCAGGCCGCCCACCCGCACGCTGTTGGAGACAACGATGCCGTTCATCGAGACAACCGCGGCCTCAGCTGTGCCGCCACCGATGTCGAGCACAAAATTGCCCGTGGCAGTGTCCACAGGTAAGCCGGCGCCAAACGCTGCTGCGAGTGGCTTGCGGATGAGATACGCCTCGCCGGCGCCGGCCTCTAGTGCGGCTTCTCGCACGGCGCGGCGCTCGACGCTGGTCACACCCACGGGCACACTGATCACCACCTTTGGCGGCAGCAGGCTCAACCCCTTTGCGCGGCTCAAAAACTGGGAGAGCATGGCGTAGGTGAGGCGGTAATCGGCGATCACTCCGTCGCGCAAGGGGCGCGTGACCTCGATCTCGTCGGCTGTGCGGCCATACATTTGGCGCGCCTCTTCACCCACCTCGACCACGGTTTCGCTGCGCGAGAGCACCGCGACAACAGAAGGCTCTTGGATCACGATGCCCTTCCCTCTCACATACACGACGACGTTCACCGTGCCCAGGTCAATGCCGATCTCGGCGCGCAGCAACCCCATGGCAGATCACGCACGCACAGCGCTGAGAGGACTATCTCAACGCGCTCACTGGTTACGCGGAAGTGTCAAGCCCTCGCTGGGCGCGATAGCGACGCGCAACCTGCAGGCGCACTTGGCTGCGCCGCAGGGCGGCCTCTATTTTGAAGAGGTCTTCTTTGTCTAAGGGTGGCGTGTTGCGCAGCAACTCCTGAGCACGCTGGCGGGCTAGCTCAGCGCGCGCGATGTCTATCTCATCCGCACGCTCCGCGCTATCGGCCAAGATGATGACGCGATCGCCTTGGATATCCACGAAGCCGCCACCGATGGCAAAGTAGGTTATCTCATCGCCCACCTTGATATGTAACTCGCCAGGCCTCAGCGTGGACAGAACCGGCGCGTGATGCGGCAGCACACCCATCACACCGCCGCTGCCCGGCACAGTGACCATGTCCACTTCACCACTGAACACCGTGCGCTCCGCTGTGACAATTTCCAAATGCAAGGGCATAGGCAACAAAGCCTCTTGTGCGATGTTCGGCGGCGAGCTACTCAGCGTTGCTCAGCGCGCGCCTTCTCATACTCTTCCCACACCTCGTCTATAGTGCCTTTCATCAGGAAGAAGCTCTCCGGCACTTCGTCCAGCTCGCCCTTTAAGATGCGGTCGAAGCCGTCCACCGTGTCCTGGATTTTGACATAGCGACCGTCGCGGCCAGTGAAGGCTTTGGCGACAAACATCGGCTGGCTGAAGAAGCGCTCGATCTTGCGTGCGCGAGAGACGATGATCTTGTCCTCTTCGCTCAGCTCGTCCACGCCCAAGATGGCGATGATGTCTTGCAGGTCCTTGTAGCGCTGCAGCGTGCGCTGCACCTCCCGCGCTACACGGTAGTGATCGGGACCGACGATGTTGGGATCGAGGATACGGCTGGTGGAAGCCAGTGGGTCCACCGCGGGGTAGATGCCTTTCTCCGCGATGCTGCGCTCCAACGTCACAGTTGCGTCCAAGTGTGCAAAAGTGGCCACCGGCGCAGGGTCAGAGTAGTCATCGGCCGGCACGTACACCGCCTGCATGGAGGTGATCGAGCCGCGCTTGGTGGAAGTGATACGCTCTTGAAGCTGACCCATCTCGGTGGAGAGCGTGGGTTGATAGCCGACTGCACTGGGCATACGGCCAAGCAGCGCGGACACCTCCGAACCACTCATCACGAAGCGGAAGATGTTGTCTATGAACAGCAGCACGTCGCGCCCCTCATCTCGGAAGTACTCAGCCATGGTCAGGCCAGTCAACGCGACGCGCAGGCGCACACCGGCCGGCTCGTTCATCTGGCCGAACACCATCACCAGCGAGTTGATCACACCCGCCTCCATCATTTCTTTGTAAAGCTGAGTGCCCTCGCGGGTGCGCTCACCCACGCCGGTGAACACGGAATAGCCGTTGTGGAACTTGGCGATGGAGTTGATCAACTCCATGATGGTCACAGTCTTGCCGACGCCTGCACCACCAAAAATGCCGGTCTTGCCACCCTTGGTGAAGGGTGCGATCAAGTCAATCACTTTGATGCCGGTTTCCAGCATCTCGACAGAGCCTTTTTGCTCCTCGAAGCTTGGCGCAGGGCGATGGATGGGATAGCGTAGCTCAGCCTGAGGTTGGGGGCGACCGTCAATCGCGTCGCCAAGCACGTTGAAGATGCGCCCCAAGGTGGCTGGGCCTACCGGCACACTGATGGGGGCGCCAGTGGCGCGCACGCGGTCACCACGGCGTAGGCCGTCGGTGGAATCCATGGCGACGGTGCGCACCGTGTCAGCACCAAGATGCTGCTGCACCTCCAACACCAAGCGGCCCTCAGGACGCTCCACTTCGAGGCCCTCATAGATTTCAGGCAGCCGGCCCGTCTCAAACACGACATCCACCACGCCGCCGCGAACTGCGACCACCCTGCCGATAGACACGCCGTTATCACTCTGATGTGCCATGCTCAAAGCTCTCCCAGATGAAACTCAATTCGCCCGCAGGACGACATACACTGGCAAGCCGCTGCGCTCGTGTGCGATGAAGACTTCTTCCACCTGTCGTCCCATTTGGCGGGCTATCTCCGTAAACTCCGCTCTGCGATTATAAACGGCAAAGCGCTCCCACAGCACAATGTAGTAGTGTTCAGGATGTTGTAAGAGTTCCGCAACTTGCTGATAGAACCTGGCGTCCGCCTGTGGTGTGTGGCCAAAGACTTCGATCGGGCGGACGCGATCGGCAGTCAACACGCGCACGCTCTTCTGAATGCCCCAGTCCAACGCTATGGGCGCATAGATTGCGTTGTGGTCCAGCCAATCAGCTAGGCGATACACTGCGTCGGAGAACCGGCCAACGCCGCCGGTGCGCGCCAACGTCTCGTGATGCATCTGGTTGACCCATACGTCGCGGTGCAGCGGCCAGCTCACCAGCGTCAAGCTCAACGCCCACACCGCAATGGTTCGACCTCGTCGTAGACGGTTGAGCGCAGCTTCAGCGAGCCACACCGCGGCGCAGGCGAGCAGAAGCTGGGGGATAGGCAACATGATGAAGTGGTGGGTGCTCCAAAGGCCGGTGACAGTGAACGCCCCCAAAAAGGTGAGCGTCGGCAAGGCCGACAGCGCTGCGAAGAACCGCCAACCCTGTGCGCGCGTCTCAGCATCGGCGCAGCGCGCCCGCAGCACCGCTAGGGCTCCTCCCACCACTGCAGCGCTCAACAAGGAGGGCACAGCATACACGTTGCTGAATGGGATGCCGTTGTACCAGAAGTAGCTGCCATCCACAAACACGCGCACGTCATCGATGGACTTGCGCAGGTTACTCAGCACATCCCAGTTGTTCACACCAAACTGCTGGGTGGGTTGCGCCAACGAGCGCCATAACAGCGATAGCGTCCACGGGTCGCCTTCGCGCAGCAAGCCAACCAGGTTGTAGTAGATCAGCGGCGCAGCACCGATCGCCACACCTGCTCCCAACCACCCCATCACTCGGCGCATCACGGCATGGGTCAGCCGTTCGCGCCATAGCCCTAACGCCAACATCGCAGCACCGATGACCATCACCACCCACCAGCGGAAGAACAAGAATTTTGCCCACAGGCCCAAGCCCAACAGCAACCCTGCAGCAAAGACTAGCCCTCGCGCTCGGTGAGGGTGGTCAAGCGCAGCTTGCAGCAACAACACGCTGCCCAGTGAGCACACCAGCATCACGCTGGTGACGCTGATGCCTTGACGGCTAAACCAGATCAAGGAGGGGTTGACCGCTAGCGCGATCGTGGCCAACGCTGCGACGGCATCACCAAACCAGCGCCGTGCCAACAACCAGGCTAACACGATGCTCAGCGTGGAGAAGAACAGCGGCTGGGCACGCGCTGCCTGATAGCCAACGCCGAACACCCACATGAACGGCACGGTGAGGTATCCGCCGAGGCTTCCCATGTAGTCCAGCAGCATCACGGGGAAGCGCCCGGCTACGCCAACGCCACGCAGCAACTCCGGTGTCTCGCCACGCATGAGGTCGAGCATCGGCGCTAGGTCGAGCGCCTCGTCGTAGTAGAAGCCGGGCAGGTGCAACTGATGCAATGCGACAGCGGCGAACGCCGCCAACGCAACTACCAGCGCGATCGCGCTGAGCCACGTGGACAGCGGCAACGCGCGCAAACGACCAAGCATCACAAAAGCGCGCCCCTTGAGCGTGGGGCGCGCAGCATAATCCCGTCCGGGAGAAAGCCCTTGTGCGTAGCTCACGATTGCTCAGCCATTTTGCGGAGCGCCTCCGCACCGCTAGCGATATCCAGCAGCTCGCTGGTGATGCCCTGCTGGCGCGCCTTGTTGTAGCTCAGCGTCAGGCTCACGATCAAGTCGCTGGCGTTGTCGGTTGCATTGCGCATGGCGATGCGCTGGGCGGTGTAGAAGCTGGCCTGGCTTTCCAACACAGCCTGATACACCTGGATTTCGGTCAGCCGCGGTAAAAGCGCGTTGAGGATTTCAGCCGCTCCTGGCTCAAACTCATACGCAGGCCGAGGACCCTGAGGGTAGCTTGGCGCGATGCTTTCAGGCAGCAATGGCAGCAGCCGCTTGACGACCGGGCGTTGTTGTGTGGGCGAGAGGAAAGCGGTGTAGCACAAGTGCACCTCGTCCACTTCTCCGTTGGTGAACGCATCCAGCACCACGCGCACCGCCGGGGTGATGTCCAACAAGCCTGGTCGCGAGGGCAGCGGCGAAAAGTCTGCGATGATGTGGGCGCCGCGACGTGAGAGCAGCTCGCGCCCTTTACGACCTATCGTGACCACGCGCACGGGGAAGGAGGACTCGCGGATAAAAGTCAGCGCCGTGCGCGCGATGTTGCTGTTGAATGCTCCGCACAAGCCGCGATCGCCAGAAATGAGCACCAGCGCCACAGCGCGCACGCGCTCGCGATGCGCCAGCAGTGGGTGGCGCGTCTCTCCACCGGCTAGGCTAGCCACACTGGCCAGCAGCTCACGCGCTCGCGCTGAGTAGGGGCGTGTGGCTTCCACCATTTG
The DNA here is from genome assembly GCA_938028725.1 of uncultured Anaerolineae bacterium. GTDB lineage: Bacteria > Chloroflexota > Anaerolineae > J036 > Brachytrichaceae > CALIMH01. The sequence continues at coordinate 135,163 of CALIMH010000003.1, forward strand.
TTGCGCGCGTCGCACCCGCCCTGCCGCAACAGATTCCAGGGCCTTGGTGATCTGACGGACGTTCCTGACGCTGCGGATGCGTCGCTTGATCTCGCGTGCGGTCGGCATAGACTTAGCGCACCTTTAGCTAAACGTCTTGTTGAACGCCTCAATCGCGGTGCGCAGCTTGGCGATGACCTCATCGCTCAGCCGCTTCTCGGTCATGATCGCGTTGACGATGTCTGGGTAGGTCATCTCAATATATTGCAGGAACTGCTGCTCCCAATCCTGGATGCGATTGACCGGAATCTTGTCCAGGTAACCGTTAGTGCCGGCGAAGATCGCCACCACTTGCGCCCACAGCGGACGTGGCTCGTATTGTTTCTGTTTGAGCAGCTCAGTCATGCGCCGGCCGCGCTCCAAGAGTGCCTGGGTGGCCTTATCCACGTCGCTGCCGAAGGTAGCAAACGCTTGCAACTCGCGGAATTGAGCCAGGTCCAGCTTCAATCGGCCGGCCACTTGCTTCATGGCCTTGGTCATGGCATCACCACCCACGCGGCTCACGCTGATGCCGACGTTGATCGCTGGGCGGATGCCAGCGTTGAACAAGTCGGTCTCTAGGAAAAGCTGGCCGTCGGTGATTGAGATCACGTTGGTAGGAATGTAGGCCGAGACGTCACCAAGCTGGGTCTCGATGATGGGCAGCGCAGTCAGCGAGCCACCGCTGCGCGGATTCTTCACCAACTTGTAGCGCTTGCCGGTTTGCGCTTCCAGCGCCTTCATGTCGTGGCGAGCGGTTTCCTCACCCACTGCACCGTCGTACACCACGCCGTTCACGCTGTGACCGTCGCCCCACTCATCGCTATCATCCGCCTCACGGATCACCCACTGGTAAGCCAGCCGCGCCGCGCGCTCCAACAGGCGCGAGTGCAGGTAGAAGATGTCGCCGGGGTAAGCCTCGCGAGCCGGCGGGCGTCGCAGCAGCAGCGACACCTGGCGATAGGCATAGGCGTGCTTGGTCAAGTCGTCGTACACTGCAAGCGCGTCATTGATGAATTGGCCGCCGATGGTGACGCCATTCTCCATGATCTCCTCACCCATCGCGCAGCCGGCATATGGGGCAATGTATTGCAGCGTAGCGGAATCAGACGCGGAGGCGACCACAACAATGGTGTATTCCATCGCGCCGTATTGCTCCAGCGTGCTGACCACACGCGCCACCTGAGCCAGCTTCTGCCCAATGGCGACGTAAATGCACACGACACCTTTGCCCTTTTGATTGATGATGGTGTCAACGCAGACGGCTGTCTTTCCAGTGCTGCGGTCGCCGATGATCAACTCGCGCTGACCACGACCGATCGGGATGAGAGCGTCAATGGCCTTGATGCCGGTTTGCAGCGGTGTGTCCACGTTGGTGCGACGGATCACGCCGGGTGCGATGCGCTCCAATGGGCGGAACTTGTTAGTGATGATTGGCCCCTTGCCGTCCAACGGCCGGCCCAGCGGGTCCACCACACGACCGATGAGCGCCTCACCAACCGGCACGGAGATCACACGCCCTGTGCTCCGAACTGTGTCGCCTTCTTCAATGTCTGTGTAATCGCCCAAGATGATCACGCCAACCTCGTCCGGCTCTAGGTTAAAGGCTAGGCCGAGCGTGCCGTTTTTGGTGAACTCCACCAGCTCCTGCGATTGCACATTTGGCAGGCCGCTCACGCGCGCGATGCCGTCTCCCACTTCCTTCACCACACCCACATCCACGGCTGCCAAAGTGGGAGTGAAGCTTTCAATCTGCGCTTTTAGCGACGCAGCGATGCTTTCCAAGTCAAAAACGGGGGAATCTGCACGATTCATTCAGCATCCTCCCAAAAACCCACTGGGCGGAAAGTATAACCGATCACAACAAGTAAAGCACCACTATCGCCAGCGCTCCCCACAGCACAAACGCTAGCTGCATAGGGCGATCCTTCAGCGCCAGCTCATCAGGCGCAGCTCCTTCACCACGGACGTTGACCAGATACAAGTAGCGAAACAGCGCGTATGCCACAAACGGGACGGTGAGCATCATCAGGTGATTCTCCGGCAACTGCGGCGCAGAGAAAGTGTAAAAAGTGTATGACACCAGCAGCGCACTAGTCACCACTGCGATGACCTGATCCAGGAATGGCTGAGTGTATTCCGCCAAGGTCACGCGAGTATGCGCTAGACCGCCCATCTGCACCAGCTCGGCGCGCCGCTTGCCAAACCCGATCAGCAGCGCCAACAGCCAAGCGCATGTGTACAACCAGGGGGAAAAGCGTTCTGCCTCCACTAACGGCACGCCAGCCGCCACGCGCAACACGAACCCAGCCGAAAGCACGATGACGTCGAGCACCACCACTTGCTTCAACTTCAGCGTGTACGCAGTGGTGACAGCAAAATACCCCAGCGCAATCGCCGCAAAAGCCGGGTTGATCGCTACAGCCCCGGCGAGTGTCAGCACAACCAGCCCTGCTGCCCAGCCTACAGCGAGCGCGATCGGCACTTCTCCTGCCGCAATCGGTCGCAGCCGCTTTGTGGGGTGTAGGCGGTCAGCAGGAGCATCCACGCAGTCGTTGAGCACATACACGGCGGATGAGAGCAAGCAAAGCACAACGAAACCGGCGAGCGTGTTGAGCAACGGCGCCGGCTGCAACAGCTTGCTATCAAACACCAGCGGCACGAACACAAAGATATTCTTCGTCCACTGCTTGGGCCGCATGCTGCGCCACAAACCACTCACTACTCTCAGCGCAGCACCACCACCCAAGGCACGAGCTTGCTGAGGAGAAGCCATGAAGCGGGTGAATCATACCCTCCTCAGTGGGTGTGGTTTTACAATGTGAAGCGCCGTGCGTCGCATCGAAGACTTGGCACAGCGCATCATTGAGCGTTCTCTGGCCCAAGTGTTAGGCAGCCGCCTCAACGCGCACGATGTGCTGAGGGCGCTGATCCGCGCCATCGAAGATGCCCAGATAGACGGCTCCAAGCCAACTCATTTCTGGATCACGCTTAACGAAGCAGACTTGCGCAAGATGCAAGCTGAGCACCCTCAAATTGCGGACGACTTGGCCGAAAGCGCGCGCCAAGTGATGATCCAGCTTGGCGTACGGCCACTTGTCATGCCGATCGTGTGGCTTCAAGGCTCGGCAGCTATGCCGCCCCATCAGGTGCAAGTGCGCGCGCGTGCGAGCGCCAGCCTCAGCCAGCTCGACACCGCCCCACTGCCATCGGTGCAAACTCCGCCTGCCTTGATGCAGCGCAGGCCGTTTTTAATTGTGGATGGCGGACGTCAAGTTGAGCTCACCAGCCCGCGACTCCGTATCGGGCGTGCGCTGGACAATGACCTGCGCATCGAGGACCGTCGCGTTTCGCGCCACCATCTGGAGCTCATCTGGCAGGACGACCTACAAGCGTTCCTGGCCAGGGACTTGCAAAGCAGCGGTGGCACAACGCTCAACGGCTATCCTATTCAGCAATGCAACTTGGAAGCCGGCGATGTGCTCTCGCTCAACGGCGTAGAGATCATCTACGGGGAGCGCAGTGCGCTCCACTCCACTCGCGCGATGCCCGCCGAGGAGTGAGGCGAATTCCTTCCTCGCTTCTGGCGCGACCAGAGTGTCCATTGGTTAGCTTCTGGCGCAGCACGCGCGTCCATCGCGAACGCTAGCCAAGCCCTATTGCCGAAACCAGCATCGCCCACGTGTAAGGGGGTATGCCGACGATGTTGTAGCGCACAGCCATTGGCTGGGTTGGTTGGCGCACAAGCTGCATTTGGACGCGCAACTGCGCCAACAACAGCAACCCACACACCAGGGCCGGCACCCATCGCCCCCACGCCAGCAGCAACCCCACGGCAACCAGCTGCGCAGCATTGATGATCAGCACTGCAATCCGCGCAGCTTGAGACTCGCCGAACATCACCGGTATTGAGCGGATGTTCATCCTGCGGTCACCGGCGACGCTTTTGAAGTCGTTGATGATCATCGTGCCAACCACGCCCAACCCGTAGACCAGCGCGAGCGTCAAGCTCTGTGCCGCGCTGGGCGAAGCCAGCGCGGGGTCAAATGTTAAATGGCCGGCGATCCAAGCCGCTGTCTCATAGGTGAGGCCGATCGCCAAGTTGCCTAACCAGCCGTTCTTCTTCAAGCGGATTGGCTCTGCGGAGTAGGCCAGCGCGATGACAATGCCCACGACGGCCATCACTGCTACGGGCAAGCCCAAGAACAGCGCCACGCTCAGTGCTGCTAACGCTAGCAAACCCATGATGGCAAACACTTGCTCGCGAGTGGCTTTGCCGGAAGGTATCAGCCGCTCAGGCTGGTTGATAGCATCCACCTCGCGGTCACACCAGTCGTTCCACACCTGCGAGAACCCCACCAGCAGCGGACCCGCCATGAACGTGCCGATGGCGATCTTGCCAACGCTGACGATGCTCTGCCATACATCTCCACTCAGGTCGAAGTAAACGCTATGGCTGGCGACAGCGCCCACGACAAACGCCCATGCCGGAGCAAACCACGTGTAGGGCTCCATCAGCGTGAGCATGACCTTGAAGAAGGGCAAAGGCGCACCAGAGGCTCGCGATCCTGTGACAGTGGTCACCTGCTGACTCATACGCTAGGGGATACAAGTGTACTTCACGGATGGGCCAGCAACGCGCGATACACTTCTTCGATGCGCTCGATCATGCGCGACTCGGTGAACTCAGCAACCACGCGCGCGCGGGCTGCCTCCCCCATGTGCCGGCGCAATAGCGGATCGCGCAGCGTGCGCACTGCCTCGGCCAGCGCCGCAGGGGCACGTGGCGGGACGACCAGGCCGGTCACCCCATGCTGGTTGATCCACGAGGTCGCAGTGCCGACCTCGGTGGAGATCACCGGCAAGCCGCTGGCCATCGCTTCCAGGATGGCGATGCCGAACGCTTCGGCGCGCGAGTTTGCAGGGATGACATACACATCAGCCTGACGATAGCAATCTGGGAGTGCAGCATCGTCCACATCACCGATAAAGTGCACGCGCTCTGCCACGCTCAGCGCTGCTGCCAGCCGTTTCCACTCATCTTGCATCGGCCCACTTCCCACAATACGGAGTTGTGCAAACGGCAAGTCGGGTAAGGCGCGAATCAGGTCATCCAAGCCCTTGTAGTAGCGCAGTCTGCCCACGCTCAGCAAAGTGAGGTTATCAGCGTTGACCTCTGGTTGGTGCGCCGGGGTGAAGCGCTCTGTATCCACCCCCAGCGGCACGATGCGACACTTGTGCCAGTGCGGTCGCAGCCACGGAGAAGTGCGCATGTAGGGCTCACTGGTTGCCACGATGCCATCCACACCACGCAACACGCGGCGCAGGAGCGGTGCATAGAAGCGCAACAGCAATCGCTGGCGGACGATGTCGCTGTGCCACGTGATCACGGTGCGGGATGCGCTTCCCAACAGCCAGTTGCACAACTCACCTGGCGGGTACGGCGCGTGCAGATGCGCAATATCAGCGCCAGACGTCCAGCGCCTCACCGCTTCGGGCAGGGACAAGCTGATCGGCGCCGACTGCACGTCGAGCTGCCGTCGGAGCTTGACCACTCGCACACCGTTTGTCAACTCTTCCGTCGCGGGCAGACCTCGCAACTGCGCAACCAGCACAGTGACATCGTGGCCTCTCCGAACTTGCGCCTCTGCTAACTGGCGGATGTGGTTCTCTATGCCGCCTTTGACGGGGAAGTAATCTTTGTAGATGTGAACGATCCGCACGAGCTGATCTCCCGATACACTTCCAGGGTCTGCCGTGCCGTGTCCTCCCAACGGAACAGCGCTGCTCGTTGGAGGCTGCGCTCCCGCATCTGCGCGCGCAGTGCATCATCGGTGAGCAGTCGCAGACACGCAGCAGCGATGTCGCCGACATCGTAGGGGTTGAAGAGTATTGCAGCGTCCCCCACCACTTCTGGGAGCGACGAGGTCCGTGAGCAGGCCACCGGCGCGCCGCAGGCCATCGCCTCCAGCGGGGTTAGCCCAAACCCCTCGTAGAGAGAAGGGAAGACAAACAAACGGCAGGTTGAGTACAACGCAGCGGCCACCGCATCACTCACGGAGCCCAAGAAGCGCACGTGACCTTGCAGGCCAAGCGACCGCGCCCGCTGCGATGCATCGGGATAGCGCGGGTCCGTATGGCCAGCTATCACCAGCGTAGGCGTATGCGCATCACCGAGTGCCTCTCTTACCAAGCGCCACGCCTCCACCAAGCGAAGCAGGTTTTTATGGGGCTTATTGCTGGCAAGGTAAAGAACAAAGTTGGATGGCAGCTTGTAGCTCTCCAGAACTCGTTGCGCCACTTGCTCCTGACAAGGCACAAACACGGGGTCTGGCGCTTCGTTGAATACGCAGACTTTCTGGCGCAGATTGGGGAAGTAGCGAACCAGGTCATTGGCGGCACTGTGTGAAACCACAATAACCCACGTGGAGCGTTGCACAGCTAGCCAGTGCAGCATCCACGCCGCTAACCGCGCTCGTACGTTAGGGAGCAAGTGAGGAAACAGCAACGGGATGGCGTCATGGAGTGTGGTTACCGAGCGCGCTCCTAAAGCCAGAGGTCGGACGAAGTAGGGAAAGTGCGCAATTGTGCCCCACCCTCCTCGAGGTGCTGCTATCAATCCAGACGCGCCAAACAATGAAATAGGGAAGGGCCGCAAGCACACTTGTGGCGTCGCCAGCTGAGCCAGGTCATATCGCGTGTTCAGCGCGCCGGCCTCGTGCCATACTACGATCTGCTCATTGTGCTCGAGCTGTTCCGTCAAGTGGCGCAACAGGTTCCAGGCGTAGCGCCCGATGCCTGGGAAGTGATCCTGCAGCACCCGCGCATCGAAGCCATAGACGCGCTGCTTCATTGCTCTGCCTGAGTGGGCCGCGGCCGCGCCTGTGCTTGATGCCTGGCGCGGCGGGAGGCCAGCCGCGCCACGGTGTAAGCAGCTTTGATGATCTCCACGAAGCTGATCTTTGAGCGGCCTCGCACGCGATCCTCAAAGATGATAGGCACCTCGCCGATGCGGAAGCCATAGCGTTGCACAAGCTCCACCATCTCCAGCAGGTAAGAGTAGCCGTTCGAGAAGATTGTGTCAATTGGCACGGTGCGCAGCACCTCAGCGCGATACAAACGGAAGCCAGCTGTGCAATCGTGCGGCTGTAAGCGCAACGCGGTATGCGCTATCCAATTAGCCATCCGGCTCAGTAAGCGTCGGTGAAAGGGATAGCGCACCTCCCCCCCCGGCACATAGCGTGAGCCAATGACCAGATCGTAGTTATCCATCTCTTTTAGCAGAGCGGGCACGTAGCAGGGGTGATGTGAGAAATCCGCGTCCATGGTGATCACGCCTGAGAAGCCTTGCTCGAGGGCCCAGCGAAAGCCAGCCTGATAAGCTGTGCCAAGGCCCAACTTGGCTGGGCGATGCAACACAAACACGCGCGGGTCCTTCTCGCGCCATGCCTCTGCGATTGCGCCGCTTCCATCGGGCGAGTTATCGTCTACCACACACACCGATACCGGCAGTGCTAGCAACGCTGGCAGGAGCAAGGGGAGATTTTCGGCCTCGTTGTAGGTTGGCAGCACGACTACGACCGAGGTGCGCTTCGCGGGACGTTGAGAATTACCACTCAAAGTCATGAGAGCACAAGCGCGCGGGCAGCAGTGATAATGTCTTGTGTGCTTGGTAGAACAAATCGCTCCATCTCTGGCGCGTAGGGGATAGGCACATTGCGCGCGGCGACGCGCTTGACCGGTGCATCGAGGTATTCCAGCGCTTCCTCTGCGATCAGCGCTGCTAGCTCAGCTCCCACTCCACCTCGCTGGTGGCCCTCGTACGCGATGAGCACGCGCCCAGTCTTCCGAACCGACCGTATGATGGACGAGTTGTCTAACGGTACGAGAGTGCGGGGGTCAATCACCTCGCAAGAGATACCTTCTGTGGATAACACCTCGGCTGCCTCGAGCGCAAGAGGCAACATGCCACTTATAGCAACGATAGTGAGATCGTCGCCAGAGCGGGCAACTCGCGCCACACCAAACGGGACAGTCACTTCCTCATCGGGCAGCTCACCCTTTGTGGCGTAGAGCCTCTTGTGCTCAAAGAAGATCACAGGGTCTTCGCCGCGGATCGCTGTCTTGAGCAGACCCTTGGCGTCGTAGGGAGTGGCAGGGGCAGCAATCTTCAAGCCTGGCACATTCAGGAACCACGCCTCTGGGCTTTGAGAGTGCTGGGCTGCAGCCGCGCCTGGCGCGCCGGTGGTGACCCGAATCACCATGGAAACGCGCGCTTTACCACCGCTCATGTAGCGTGCTTTGGCGACCTGGTTGATGATCTGGTCGCCGGCACAGCCCAAAAAGTCGCCAAACATAATCTCCACCACCGGCCGCATCCCCACCATCGCAGCGCCCAAGGCGGCACCGACGATGCCGTTCTCACTGATCGGCGTATCCAGGACGCGCTGCGCACCAAAGTGCGCCAGCAACCCTTCGGTGACGCCGAACACCCCTCCCATTACACCAACATCCTCGCCGAGAACAAAGACGGAAGGGTCACGGCGCATCTCTTCTTCGAGAGCTTGGCGGATTGCTGCGCTGTATGTAGCCCAAGGCATAGAGGCCGATATTTTATCCCGACGAGGGGCAGCATCACGAGGGCTAGAAGATAAAAAGTAAAGAGTCCCTCTGGCAGTGACCTACTCTTGCGTGCGGTGTCCCACACACTACCATCGGCGCTGACGAGCTTAACTACCGGGTTCGGGATGGGACCGGGTGTGACCTCGTCGCTCCAACCACCAAAAGGACTCTTTATGAGAAACGGCGACAAGCAAAAGCGATTGAGTATGACGTTGTTTCGCCGCTAGGCGTGTAGACGCCCTAAAAACTGAATAGGAGCAGCGCGGCGCTCAATTTCTCCGCATCGCGTGAAGGATGTGAAGCCGGTCGGCCATTAGTACGAGTAAGCTAAACACATTGCTGTGCTTACACCTCTCGCCTATCGAGCCAGTAGTCTTCTGGCGGCCTTCTGGGGGATCTCATCTTGAGGCGGGTTTCCCACTTAGATGCTTTCAGCGGTTATCCCTGCCGCACATGGCTACCCAGCGGTGCTCCTGGCGGAACAACTGGCACACCAGCGGTGCGTCCATCCCGGTCCTCTCGTACTAGGGACAGCTCCTCTCAAATCCCCTGCGCCCACACCGGATAGAGACCAACCTGTCTCACGACGGTTTGAACCCAGCTCACGTAACGCTTTAACGGTCGAACAGACCGACCCTTGGGACCTTATTCAGCCCCAGGATGCGCCGAGCCGACATCGAGGTGCCGAGCGAGGCCGTCGCTGTGGACGCTTGGGCCTCACTAGCCTGTTATCCCCGGGGTAGCTTTTATCCGATTGCCACGACCTTTCCACTCAGCATCGTGGGATCACT
>CALIMH010000004.1 GCA_938028725.1 uncultured Anaerolineae bacterium
GCTCATGACCCAGGTTGGAAGGCCACTGTGAACGGACAACCGCAACCTGTGCTGCTGGCCAACTATGCCCTCAGCGCGCTGGCAATCCCGAGCGGAGAGAGCATCGTAGAGCTTCGCTACGATCCGGATTCCTTTAAGATGGGCGTCGCATTGACCATTGTGGGGTTGGCGCTGGCCGCTGCGCTAGTTACAGCCGGGTTGACATGCCGACGACGCCCTCGTTCAGCATGAACGAACATCGCCCGGAGCTGAGCGTTGTTCTCGGATGGGAACAAGGCTGCCCTCTTCCGATCAACTGGCTTGCCTCTCTTCAGGCAACTCTAAGCGACCTCGCCGTACACGCGCAAATCGTCATCGCTTCTGATCCTGGCGGAGTTGTGTCGCGTGCTGCGGCCCGGCGGCCGGCTGGTGCTGGGCACGCCCGATTATGGGAACTGGCAGTGGCGAGTGACCGAGTGGCTATACGCGCGGTTGGCACCAGGGGGATATGCCGATGAGCACATCGCGCACTACACTCGGCAGGAGCTGCTGGACTACTTTGAATCGCGCGGCTTCACCCACGAAGCCACGCGCTATATTTTGCGCGGCGAATTGATAATGGCTTTTCGCAAGAGAGATTTCGCAGGTGATGATCTGGTGCGCAACACGAGGCACAGCATCTGATGAAACCGTGCGCATGATAAGCGTCTCCTAGCCTTGCTGTGTGCCTGGGAACGCTCAGATGCACGGTTGCGCTTGCGACTTGGCATGGGGCAATGGTGCGCCGACATCGCGCTGAGAACAAACGGCTCTGCAGATTGCGTTATGCTTCTGAGTGACCGAGCGATGAACGCTCCTGTCAAAACCAATCGCCTACTCGTGGCCGTCGGGCTTGATCTGGGATTAACGCTTGCGTCGTTGTGGCTATCGGCGCAGGCGCGGCTGGCGTTGCCATTCGGCCAGGACTTGAATGAGCCAAATGTGGCGCTGAGCTGGCCGGTGTACGCCCTGGCGGCGTTGATCTGGCTGGTCGTGCTGTCCCAGTTCAACCTGTATTCGCGACGGCGGGCGCGCTTCCGCGAAGAGTCACGCGCGCTGACGGTGGCCGTCTTGACGGCGCTGTTGATCCTGGCCGGCGCGTTATACATGAGCTTCCGGCAAGTTTCGCGCCTGCAATTCGTTTACTTCGGCGCGATCAACATCGCGCTGTTGAACGCAGCGCACGCAGCTCGCTTCGCGCACCGGCGCGCAGGCAAGTCGCGCGAGCAGTGGCGCGTGTTGATCGTCGGGGCAGCAGGGGCGGGGCGCGCGCTGGCCGAGCGCATCCTCGCCGGCGCGCCAGGCGAAGTGACGGTCATCGGCTTCCTGGACGATGGCCTGCCCATGCGCGCCGAGGTCTGCGCCGGCGCACTCGTGATCGGGCGTATTGACGACACCCCGCGCATCGCTGCTGAAACCGCCGCGTCAGAGGTGATCCTGGCCCTGCCGCGCCACGAGCAAACGCGCATGCTGGCGCTGGTGAACCAGATGGAAGCGCTGCCGATTCAAATCAGCCTAGTGCCGGACGTGCTCGACCTGGCCTGGTTTAAGACGCGCGTCGAGGACCTGAACGGCATTCCCCTGCTGCGGCTGCGCGAGTCGCCGCTGGATGGGCCGGCGCGCGCCATCAAGCGCCTGATGGACCTAGCCTTTGCCTCTCTCGCTCTCGTGCTGTGCGCGCCCGTGATGTTGTTGATCGCAATGTCGATCAAGCTGGATTCGCCTGGTCCTGCGCTGATCCGCCAGCAGCGCGTGGGCGAGAACGGCCGCCTGTTCGAAATGCTCAAGTTCCGCACGATGCGCGCGGCGGCCGAGAGAACGCCTCCTGCTGAGCCGCACAAGCGTCGCGACGACCCGCGCGTCACGCGCGTCGGGCGTTTTCTGCGCCGCTTCAGCTTAGACGAGCTGCCGCAGCTCGTCAACGTGATCAAGGGAGAGATGAGCCTTGTCGGACCGCGCCCGGAGCTGCCTTGGCTGGTTGACCGCTATGAGACCTGGCAGCGCCGCCGCTTCGCCGTGCCGCCCGGCATGACCGGCTGGTGGCAGGTCAATGGCCGTAGCGACCGCCCGATGCACCTACACGTCGAGGACGACCTGTATTACATCCGCAACTACTCGCTGTGGCTGGACATCCTGATCCTGCTGAAGACTGTGCCGGCGGTGCTCAGCGGGCGGGGGGCGTTTTAAGGGACCGCCTCGGCAGGCAGGAAAGCGCCATTCCTGCGCAGTCCCCGCCTGCGATCCATACCGGCCATGCGCTCCAGATGTCTGCGTTCGCAGGGCATGACGCGCCCAAAGTCTGAATGGGCGCTATGCGCGCGCGTAGTCAAGTGCTTGTTCCCAGCCGGAACGACTGCCGTTGAGCAATGAGGCGACGCGCTGCGTCTCTAGTAAAGAGGCCACATCGCCGCTGGCTACGACGCGCCCCGCAACCACCGGCACGGCGCGCAGGCCGGCTTTGCGCAACAGGCCGGCACGTTCCACCGCCCGCACCACATCGTTCTCGTCAATGACGTTGGACACCTCGACGGCCAGCCAGACCTCTTCGCCGCCTTGTTGCCGAGGCAACTGCCCGCGCACCAGCAGATCGAGCGGCAGCAATCGCTCGATCTCCTCTCTGCTGAGGCGATCCTCCAGCTCGTCAAGCACAAGACCCACATCCATCACGCGCACTTTGCGCAGCCAGTAGCCGAAGAACGCGGGCGCCTTGCTACGATACTGCATCTCCAGCAATATGCCACGCATATCTGCTGAGCTGTTCTCCAGTCGCTCAACCCGTTGGTCAAGCCGAAGGACATGTGCAGTGAGCTGCTCCAGGCGCTCCTCAGTGCGCCGCTATGCCTCGGCAAGCCCACGCACGATGTCCGGCAGCGCCAATAGCTCGTCGGTCAGCATCAGGCGCCGCACCTCGCTAAGCCATTCCGGGCGTTCGATCAGCAGACGCGTGAGATCGCGCAGGTCATCAACTGTAAAAGGGTATTTGTGGACATTATAGCGGCCGTCCGGATAGCTTCAACAGCGCCTCATATTGATCGGTCACACGCTCCCAGGAGTAATGGGTCTGGGCGTGGAGACGGGCGCGGCGACGATACTCGGCAATGGTATCGGGCTGCGCCAATAAGTTGGCCAGCGCTTGAGCCAGCGCTGCTCCGCCACTTGCGCCGGAGTAGGCAACGCCGGCATCGCCGATAGTCTCCAGGTTCTCCGGCGTGTCGTTGACGACGACGCAGTTGCCGAAGGCCATCGCCTCGACCAGCGCCGGGTGAGTGCCACCCACCTCTGAGGTCTCCACGAAGATAGAAGCATTACCGGCCAGCTCCGCGTAGGCGTCGCCGAACTGATAGCCGGTGAAGACAATGGATGGCTCGCCCGCCGCGCGCGCCTTGAGCGCGGCAATATAGTCAGCCGCGTAGGGCGCATCGCCGGTGATGACGCATTTCATGTTGCGCGTTACGCTTTGCGAGTCGAGCAAATGAAGCCACGCGTCAACCAGGTGATGAGCGCAGTTTTCAGGGACAAGACGGCCGACAAACAAAACATATTGGCCGGGGGTAAGTCCGAAGCGGCTCAGCGTGTCGCCCGGCGGCTTGGGGGTCACGTCGGCGCCGTAGGGAATAAACACCGTCTCTGCGCCGTATTCGCGCCGATAATACTCCTGCACGCGGCGCGAGTCGGTGACCACAACGTGCGCCACGCGCGTGGCAAGCTGCTCCGACCAGCGGATATAGCGCCGGGCAAAGCGGCCCCACTTGCGGCGCTTCCAGTCCAAGCCGTCCACATTCAGGATCACGCGCGCGCGGCTGAACAGGCGCGGGATCAGGCAGAGCGGGGCGTTGCCGGCGATGAAGACGATCAGCGCGTCGTAGCCCTGCGTCAGCGCGTGGAGCATCGCGAGCGCGGTGTGGGTGAAGGTGTCGAGATGTTTCGTGGCGATGCCGCGCACGCGCACTAGGCGCATGCCTTTGTAGGTGGGTTGTGTGTAACGCACATGGTGCGCGCGGTTATAGACGGTGACCTGATGGCCGCGCTGCGCCAGCCGCGTGCCGAGGTTCTCTGCGCAGGTCTCGAAGCCTGAATACGATGCCGGCACCCCGCGCGTGCCGACCAGCGCAACGCTACGGCCCATCCGATTTGATCAGCGCGCGCATCGGCGCGGCAGGCGAGCCCGGCGGCGGGACGACCTCGCGAAAGCCGGCATCGCGCAGCAGGGGCAGCAGATCGATCCCAGTGTAGGTGATGAAGATCAAAGAACCGCCAGGAGCGCGTTGCAAGTCTGCGGCTGTTGGCCGATCGCCCGGCAGTCTCTGCCAGGCAACCTCAACCCCAACCAGCCGTAAATAATACGCCGGGGCCGTGTGCATCCAATACGGCACGGCGAAAGCGGGAGCGCCGAGAGCAGCGCGCTGCGCAGCGATGGCTCGGGCCAACGGCTGCCACGATTCACGCTCACTGCGATGCAGGTCGGCATGGGTATAGATCAGGCTTAATGTAGTCAGCCCCGCGACCGCGACGGGATACAGTGCGCGTTGAACGTTCCTGCCCAACGCCGCCAGAGTCGCGCCGATCAGCGCAAAACGGACGGGCTGGAGGAAGAGAAACTGGCGCGGAGCGAAGAAATAGCCCACAGCTAAATTGGCAGTGCACACAGCAAGCGCCGCTAACCCCACCCCTAGTATCCTCGCCAGCAGCCACGGCTTGCGGCGAACATAGATCGCTGCGGCTGCCAGGCTCAACACACTCAGCGCAACCATCGCACTACAATCGGCGTCAGCTCAAGCCCGGCCACAACCGCGCGCTGCGCGTGCAGGGTGAACACATGCTCGCCGAAGGGATGCGCTTTGACCATTAGCCCGTTGAACAGCCACGGGATGAATAACGCGCCGGCTGCGGCATAAGCGCCGGCCTGCCAGAGCGCCAGCTTCAGATGGTCGCCCGGCCTGGCCAGCAGCAACGACATCATAAAAGTCGGCACGATGATAAAAACAGAGTACACATGGCTATACAGCAGCGCGGTCATCGCGCCGCAAAGCGCAAGCGAGGCATACCGGTTCGGTCGAATCTCATTTTTAGCGGCGAGCGCCACGAGGCAGAAGACAGCAGCCGCCCACATTAGGCCAAGCGCGTAAAAGCGCACCTCTTGGGCATAGCGAATCGCAAACGGAGAGACTGCCGCCAATAAGCCGGCCCACAGCGCGCTGCCCGGCGCGAGCGCGCGTGCCGCGCGCATCGTCAAAGCCGCTGCAAGCACGCTCCAGATCAATGGCTCAAAGCGCAGCGCCAGCTCGCTGCGCCCGCCCAGCCGAACTGCGATCGCCGTCCCCAGATAACTCAGCGGCGAGGCGGCATGATGCCTGCGCACGCCCTGCAGAATCTCGGACAGCGTCGCCCTTGAGGCAACGTTCACTTGCCCGATTTCGTCATACCACAAGTCGTAACGGTCAATGTCGCGCAGGCGCAACGCAAACGCGAGCAGAATGAGCGCGACGGCTACCCAGAAATGTCTCTTCATCGGCTTCGAGCCTGAATAGCAGCATGATAGGCCTGGGCGGTCAGGCGCGCGGTCTCCTCCCATGAGAATTGTTTAGCGCGTGCAAAGCCGCGCGCGCGCAGCGTCGCGCGCAGCTCCGGCTCGCCGATGATGTGCCGGATGGCGGCGGCGATGGCGTCGGTGTCCTCTGGGTCAACCAGCAGCGCCGTGTCCCCGGCCACCTCCGGCAGCGCCGTTGTGTTGGACGTGATCACCGGCGCCCCGCACTGCATCGCCTCCAGCACTGGCAACCCAAAGCCTTCATAGAGGGAAGGGAACACCAGCGCAGCGCACCCGCTGTAGAGACAGGCCAGTTCATCGTCGGGAATGTAGCCGGTGGTGATAATCTGTCGAGACTCAAAAGCAGCTCGGTGAACGGTCTGCAGGCGCTTCAAGGTCTTTGTGTGGCCGCCTGCGATCACGAGCTGGCAATCGGGGCTGTTTTGCGCCACTGTGAGAAAAGCTTCGACAACGCGCACGATGTTCTTTCTGGGCTGGGGCGCGCCAACAAAGAGAAAGTATTCCTTCTGAATCCCGAAGTGAGATTTGACGCGAGCGATCGCGTCCGGCCGACGTGGGTAGAACTGAGCGCCGGCGGCATAAGGCGTCACGAAAACCCGCTCGTGCAGCCAGGGGTAAATGCCAAGGATGCAACGTTTGCTGAAACTGGATGGCGTTACAACACAAGCTGCCCTCGCCGCTGTCAGGTATCCAAGCAGGTTCTGTATCAGAAAGTTGCGCGGGGTGGTAAACCGGGGGTGCGAGCGGTAACTGACATCGTGAATCGTCACAACGTAGGGCGTTGTGCTCCAAAAAGGCGCGTGGTAAGTGACATGGAGCAGCGCAGCCCGAATTTGCGAGATGGCTCTGGGCATTGAGAATAAGAAGCGTCGCAGGTCGTTGGCGCATTGCGCATCCTCCACCGTGAACTCGGGATTCAGGATTTCTGGATGGCATGTGCTCATGAGGGCAAATGGCTGAAAGCCGGCAGCAGCGAACACGGACGCCTGTTCGAGCAGGCTTGCAATGTAGGTCTCGTTGCCGGTCTCGCGGCAGCCCAGCATGTGGGCGTCAATCAGCGCGCGCATCATTTGGAAGCCTGAGCGCAGTTAGCCAAGTTTGAAGCGGATCTGCGGTGTCAGCCGCGATAATTGTAAGTCCAAGCGCGCAAACTTCGCCGACGCCAGCGCCACACAACAGGCAAGCGCGAGAGACGCGCCCGCGCGGCGACATAGAGCCGGCGCAACCAATATGCGCGGCGGTAAGAGAATTGAATGCACATCAACCCGCCGGGCGAAGCACACGGCAGAACTCATCTACGTAACCCAGCGCCAGCTTGCGGCTGGGCACGTGTTGCAGAGTGAGATATGAAAACACAACGTCATGGCTGGCGTCCGCCAACGGCTGGAGATCGACGCCATTGCCCTGCATCCACGTTAATGTTCTGCAACTCCGAAAGGTATGCGCGGCCGCGCAGCAGCATCTCTCCACTGATGTCGAAGGCGGTGACGGCTTTGAATCGCCTGGCGAGCGCCGCGCTTAAACGCCCAATCCTGCAGCCAAAGTCCAGGGCGTGCTGGCCAGAAGGATCAAGGTGAAATTCCGCAAGGCGGGGCAGCAGATAGCGCGCCACATCTTCCTCGCCAGAACGCCAGAAGGCTTCCCACGTCAGGTCGTCATGCTCGGAGCAAATAAAGTGCGCTGCGTCCAGCGCTGCGCGCCGGTTCTAGTCCAAGCGCATACGCTCGACCCAACCGTGCTGATTCTGCATACCGAATACCAACGTCAGCGGATCAGTCTGAGACACGAGAAACTAAGATCACATCCTGGAAAGACAGTCCGGCGCCGCCAGCGCGCCATGCCCCGCGGAAGAGGCACCCTAGCTGCAGGCCAGCGCTCGTCAGGGCATCTTGCATCCAGGACTCAGCATAAGCTACCGCCGATTCCACCCGATGTGCGTATGCATGACGGAAGTGCGCATCCCCGTAAGCAAAGCGAATAGCGGTCTTCCCCAGATCATCCTCTGGCGTAAAAAGAAAGGCGGTGAGAAGCGCCTTCCCCCCTGGCTTGAGCGTGCCGCCGATTGCTTGCAGATACGACTGTGTGTCTTCTGGTCTAAGATGGGTGAACAGGGACTTCGCTACAACAACATCAGCCGGCGCGTAACGGCTCAGCACGGCTCGATAGTCAAAGCCGGGTTGTCCGTCGGGCCTGAACGTGGCGTTGTAGGCGTCGAGCAGCACAAACTGAAAGCCTGGGCGCTCCAGGTGGCGCTGACACCAGCGGATACTCGGCGCATGCACATCCAGCCCCACATAGCTCCCGCCCAACTCTGGCCGAATGTAGTCGCGCAAGTGCAGCGCCAATGCGCCACACCCACAGCCCAGGTCAAGCAGACGGTGCTCCGGCTTCAGATGAGCGAGCAGCTTGAGCAAGCAGACAAACTCAGCGGCGGCACTCTCGAAACTGGCCAGCGGCCCAACATAGCGCCGCAGCCAGATTGGCGGGCGATCCCCAAGCCCGTTCATCTTTCGCCATAGCGCATCGAATGGGGTTAGCAGCCGGTAGACCCAGGCGCGGCCGGCTACCAGTCCATCGGCAATTGGGCGCGGCAGGGCAACGAGAAGAGAGTTGGCAGTTTTCATCTCATGTCATGCATACCTGTAGCGCTGCATCAGCGGCCAGCACAGCAACGTCACCTGGCGGCGCAGGCCGGGCGATAACCCCGTCTGCCAGGCGTCGTCCAGGCGCAACGGCACATCCCCGCGCGCCAGGCGGTATACGTTGCCCTCCAGGCTGTGGCCCGGCTGCAGGCGCGCCACATCGCCTTCGATGAAGTCGGCTTCCGCGCTCAGGCCGGCCGGCGCCAGCGCGCTGCGCAGCGCGCGCACGGGTTCGGCGATCAGGTCTTCGTAGCGCACCAGCGCCCCGCCGTCCCGCCTGCGCCAGGCCTCGGCCAGCGCGTTCTGGACGTTCCACTCCAGCGCCGCGCGCAGGGCGTGTTTCGGACGCAGCGCGACGGCCATGGGCGCGCCAGCGCGAGAGGCGCGGCGCTGCCATGAGAAGACCACCGCGCGCGGATCGCGCACCAGGTGCAGCGGGATGACGCGCGCCTCGGGCAGCGCGCGTGCCAGCAGGCGCGCATAGGCCGTCATGCGCGAACTGTCCACGATCACCCGGCAGCCGCTGACTTCAGCAATCGCGCCGTACAAGCGCCCCAACAGCGCCACAAAGCGATCCAGGTCGGGCGCTCGGCCGGGCGGCGGCAGCGCGCGCAGCGCGTGGCGGGTGCGCGTGAAGCGCAGGCGCAGCGCGTCGGCCCACGCCAGGTCCGGCGCGCCGGATTCGCCCCAGGCGCGCGCGAAGACGGCCTGCCAAAACGGACAATCGCCGACGGCCGCGCCGCAGGCGCAGATACGCTGCGCCAGCCCCGGCCGCCACATCTGGCGCAGCTCGCCGACGTAGCACACGCCGTCGAACTGGTCGAGCAGACGGCCCAGCAGCGTGCCGCCGCACCGCCCAGGGCCGGTGATGTAGAGGATGGTGGACGGTTGGGCCGCCATATCAGGCCGCGCGCGCCTGCGCCGCCAAGTGCCAGGCCGACCTTTCACCGAACGGGGCGACGGGCGCGCTCAGCGCCTGTCCGGTCTCCACGCAGCGCATCGCATAGCCCAACGCATCCAGGAACGCCCACAGCGCGGCGTAGTCCGCCTGCGGATGGACCTCGATCAGCAAGGCAGGGCGGCAGCGGGCCAAGGTGCTGGCGCCGCCGCGCAACACGGCCAGCTCGGCGCCTTCCACGTCAATCTTGACAAAATCCGGCGCCGGCAACCCCAACGCCGCGATCAGGCCGTCGAGCGTCTGCACCGCGACGGCCTGGCCGGTAGGGGTCGCCGTGAGCGCGCCGCGCCCGCTGGCACCGGCCGGCGTCGACAGCCAGGCTGAGCCGACCCGCTCGCCCAGCGCCAGCTCCACCAGGCGCACGTTGGTCAGCCCATTCAGGGCTAGATTCTCGCGCAGCCGCGCCGCGTTGGACGGATTCGGCTCGCAGGCGATCACCCGCCCCGCCGCGCCGACGGCGCGGGCAAAGAACAGCGTGAACACGCCCTCCCAAGCCCCCACATCGTACACCACGCGCCCCGCCCAGGGCTGCTGCGCCAGCCAGCGCTCCTCCGGCGTCAGCCGGCGGCCGGGCACAAAACCCAGCCCACCTCGCCGCCGCATGCCGCGCGCCAGGCCGCCCCGCGCGACGTAGGGAAAGTTGAAGAGCGGGCGCAGTAAACGCACCGTAGTATCTCTCATCCAGCTTCGGCGCATAACCGCAAAGAAGCGCAGAGAGGGCCTGCCTCTCTGCGCCTCATAACCGTACGGACAGCCCTAACGATTTATCCCAAGGTAGGCGTCTGCATCGTCACCCCTGCTTAGCAAGTTGACGAAGGCTCGAATAGGCTGGTCGCTCGTTGCGATTACGCTGCCCTTGAAGTTGTTGCCCAAGTTCGCCGCCGAGCCGGGAGTCGCACGCGTGTTGTAGCTCACCTGTCCGCCTGCTGGCACATTAGCATAGACCTCTGTGTGCGCAAGCACACCAGCCGCTGTGAAGAAGGTCATCGTCACTGTAGATGTAGTGGCACCTACGTTCTGCACTGTCACGCTGGCGAAAGAGTCCATAACATCAACCGGAGTAGGTACCGTGCCACAACTTGTGCCGCTGCAGACCCGGTCTACCCTTGGCAGCACAACCTTATTAGTGGCGCCAGCGCTCCCGTAAAGGTTATACCAGCTCGAGTAATTTTGAGGGGGGGCTGGCTGCTGAATCGCGCCATAGCCAACCAGTGGCTGGTTGGACACTATGCGTGCCGCCCCCTGCCAGTTGCAGTGAGTTGTGCCATCGGGGAGTGGGGTACTGAAATTGTTCCAAATTGGATGGTTTGGCGGAAAGAAGCCGCCGCCGGCAAAGGTGTTCAACGTGAGGGTGCCGAAGGGCGGAATTTGAACGGTATGACTGAAGTTGGCACTACCTGATGGCGCAGCGGCCCCGCTGCCAGTGTTGTTCGCTCGGATGAACTCCAGCGTGACGGTGGCCGTGTTTGCTGTGGTGTTCTGCACCGACATATCAGTGAAGAACAGGTATTGCGGGTAGTTCCCGAGAGTACAAGGCCGCGCCGTGTTAGCGGAGTTTGCACTAGCAATTCGAGCAATGAGTGGCACATACAATGTGGTCGTGGCCTCGCTCGCCGGCATGGCAGTGTAGTCAGCGACCCAGTTCTGCTTGACCGGCGTCGGACCGATAAACCCATCTACGTTCCACAACTGCTCGGCGACGCCAACGATGGGCTGCGTGGCGGTCACGCGCGCCGAGAAAGCAATGACGTTCGGCGTAAGGTTCATCCCGCTGGGCAGGTCGGCGTTAACCGCGGTGTCAAACGTGCGCGAGCCGTAGCCGGCCAGGGTGATCACGGTCGGCGGGTATATCGTGCCGTCAAAGTTGCGGTAGTTCAGATACACCGTGGCCGTGTTGCCGCTAGTGTTCTGGATGGTGTAGCGCGTGCTCAACTGCGCCACCGCCGGGTTGCTGGCGCGCTTGACGCGGACAAGTGTGGGGAAGAAGATTTCCGTTGACCCAGAGTTGAAAGCCTCGTAGGCGCTTGATTCCGTGCCTGGGGACTGGCCAGCAACTGTCTCGGCAATTGGGCGACCTGAATACTTGGTATAAGCAACGGCTACGATGTCCTGGTCTGATGCAAGCACCACGCTACCTGACCAGTTATCAGGCAAAAGGCCATCAGGTGCAGCTCCTGCAGTGATGTCCAGACGGGCATTCTGCGATAGCGGTAGAGTGAAACCCGATCCTGCCGGAGTAGAACCTATGCCAGGATTTCCGTAGTAGGTGGCGCTCACGGTTCCGTTCGACGTGCCCGTGTTCACAACACTGTAGGTGGTCGTACCTGTCCCATACTGCGTGATCAAACCACCTTGAGCTTGAGCAATCCCATAAAACCCTATAAGGGACATGCATGCAGCTGTCACTACGCGAAGGAATTTACGGCTTTTCATCTTACTGATTCTCCTCGTGTCTAAAGGTTTTGGCACACGCCTAGTGCGAGGATAGGGGACTAACCTAAGAAAATCAATACGCTAAAAGGCGTATTGTGCATTTTGCAGGCCTGCAGCGTGAAATAAGTAACCTTCTAGCTTTTGGATATCGCTGGATGAGTAGCGCTTTATCCATTGCAGAGCGCGTTTGGCTAGCACATAGCCCTGTTCTGGATTTTCTAGTAGGCGCAACGCGGCACGCGCCAGGCCCGCAGCGTCATCCGCAATGCATGCTTCCATGTCATTCCGCGCGCCTATGCCGTCGTTTGCGATGGAGGTCATTATTACGGGACAGCCTCTTGCAAAAGCATTGAGCACTTTTATGTGAATCCCCCCTCCCATGCGCAAGGGGGCGATGAGGAGACGGCTTTGGTCATATAAGCTCACAACGTCTTCAACAAAGCCGGGGCAGCGTATTTCTGGCGCAAAGCACCAGCGCATGCGATCGGCTGATTCCGTTATGCCACTAATGAGCAAAGTCGTTTGTGGACGGTGATGCCGAATGATCGGATAAATTTCTGTTAATAGCCAGTCCAGCGCCTCGCGGGTGCGCGGGTCGCTTGGATTACCTACATAGAGGAGGTCGTTCTCGGATTGCGTAAGCGCGCGCGCTGTTATGCAAGGCAGGATGTTCTCTCGCGCATCAAACCAAGCTGGCAAAACCTTGACCGGGATATGGTTGGGCAAAAAAGCGCGCAAAAACGTTTTGTCGGAGGTGCTGTGGCAGAGCACAAGATCGCTCTGCGAATAAAGACGCAGCTCGCGCGGTATCGCGATCAGTGCCTCGCGTATCTGCTGCCAATGTTGAAAGGGCAATCGGTCGCGTCTTAGCAGTGCGCGAATGTGTAGTTTGGCGACCACGTCAATGGCATGAGCGACGAGCACGGGGCGCTTTGTCAAGTGGAGAATGTTACTGACGATTGCTTCCACTACATGTGGCTGTGTTGCGTGGACGACGTCAGGTCGGAACGTGTCCAGCGCGCGTTTGGCTTCGGCAGCTAACCCGATGCTCCGAACAAAAGCGTATGGCAGGGGATGTTGAACCGAGAGCCACAAGCGCCTCGCGCGCCGCAACGCGTCGGGGCGCACTGGAGCTGCGAAGACCAAGAAATCACCCAGTGTGTTGAGCAGCGGCTGCTCGTAGTCGCGCACTGGGCACAAAAAAGCCACTTCCCAGCCGCGCTTGCGCAGGCCTTCCGCATAGTGGAAGAGCAGTTTGCCGCCGGCATGTGGCGCGCACGGGGAGGGAGTGAAATCGGTGGCAAAGAGGATGCGCATAGGGCTAGTCCATATAGCCGAGCGCGCGCAGCCGCGCCCGCAAAAGCGCATCCTCATTCGCATCAGGTATCACTTGCCTGTGACTGATGCGAACGCTCCCCTCGGCGATCCCGAAAGCGCGCAGCACCCAGCGCCCAACATCGGCCAAATTGCTAATCGGCTCATCGGGGGGGCGATTGGCGACCAGCAGTGCTTGGCTGTTGTGAGTTGCTGTGTACGGGAAAGCATCAGCGCAGAGTGTGTCAGCCGAAACTGCATGGCCCGACAGTGGAATGTGGTTCTGCAGCGCATGATCAGGAGGGTGAAAGGTGTCCAAGATGATGTCGGGCGCAGCCTCTAAGTGTGGAGAGTTGGGATAGAGGGCCTCGCGTGGCTCAGCGAGGGCAAAGATAGGCAGACCACTCAACGGATCGCGCAAGTCCAATGTCTCCTTAATAAGTCGAGTGCGCAGCGCTTCGTACTCTATCCCGGGCCGCACAATTCCCTCTGGTTCACGGCCGGCTAGATTGATGCGGATCCCTCCCGCCTCGGAGAACCAAGCTCGCGTTTGCCTCCAATCCACGCTGCGCACGAAGTTAGCAGCTTGCAGCCCATGCCTGTCAATAATAGGTCGCTCGCCGAAAATGCGCTGCTTAGCAATGCGTGCCGGCCTCCACTGCCGCAGCGAGTACAACTTTTCTGAGACGCTCGCGCCAAGAGCTTTGCTGGACGGCCGTGCGACAAACAGACCGAGCTGTTGCAGCCAAGCGTTGACAAACACCTTGCGACTGCACGGCCCGAAACCATGATCAGAAACTAAAATAATCAAGTCAGGACGAGCTGTTTCTAACAGCGCGTCAAGCGCCCGATCAAGAACTTGATAGTGGCGCATGATGCCCTGGGCGGTACGAGGGGTGGCTGCGCAACGTGCATGGGCTGGGTGCTGTGCATCCATATCGGCCCAAAAGAAGTGTTGCAACCGATCTAACTCGGTGTAGGCGACCAACGCAAAGTCCCAGCGCTGCTCCTGCAACAGGTCAAGCGCGATCTCGGTGCGACGCGCCACCTGCGCTTCCATGCGCGCCAGGTATTCCTCGCGGTCCTCGTCCGGCTCGGGCGGCTCGGCGTCGAGCGGGTAGTCCATTGCGCGCAGCCGCGCGCTGAGGTCAGCCGGGTAGGTGAAGATATGTTCTACGCTGGGGGTCATCTGGCCGCACACCAGCGCGCCGCGCAGCGGGCGCGGGGGGTAGGTCATCGGCGCGTTGATCACGACCGAAGTTAAGCCTGCCTCACTAAGCTGCTCCCACAGGTAGGGGCGATATGTGCCTGCTGTGGTGTGTAGCCGCGTGTGATAGCTGCCGGGGATGTGGTATGCAAAGCTAAACACGCCATGTGCTGTCGGCGTGGAAGCCGTTAGTAACGTGGCCCAAGCAGTAGCGCTTTCCGGCCGAACTGTTGAGGCGATCCTAGTGACAAGGCCGCCTTGAGCCAGTCGCTCCAGATTGGGCATTTGCCCTTGCGCCATGAAATCGGCTATCAGTGATGGCTCGGCACCGTCCCATCCAACTAGCAACAGTCTCATCGCGCTGGCAAATCCGCAAGTCTAAGGTATCGGCGCGGGGGCTGGATTACGGTGATTGGCACTGGTGTTAAAGGTAAGCTGGCGCAGCCCGCTGCCGTCCGCTTTTATAGTGTAAAGTTGCCAGGTGCCCGTTCCACTGGGTCGGCCGCTGTAGATGATCGTCTGGTTATCCAGCCAACGCGCGTGCGAAGCCTGAGCCGGTGGCTGCGTGATGAAGCGCGGTGTGCCGCCTTCAGCATCAATGATGGCAAGGACTGCATCAGAACCAGGCAAAGGGTGATGAGCAAAAACAATCCGCTTGCCATCCGGACTGAAGCTGGGTCGAAAGTCCATTTCGTTTGGCGCATCGAATATCACGCGCACATTGCTGCCATCGGCGTCCATGACATAGATGCCAAAGGTGCCCATGCGATCGCTAGCAAAGGCAATCTGTTTGCCGTCCGGTGACCAGCTCGGTGCTGCGTCATTGGAGGGGTGGTTGGTGATATTAAGTGGATTCTGCCCATCAGCGTCAGCAACGTAGACCTCAAAGTTGCCATCTCGATTGGTGGCGAATGCGATCCGTTTCCCGTCTGGGCTGTAGCGTGGTGAAGTGTTCATTGCATCGCCTCGAGTAGGCAAGATTAGGCGCGGCTCGCCTCCGTTGATATCTCTGGTAAAGATTTCAAAGTTGTTTCCGCGCCGACTTCCGCTGATGAAAGCGATGACGCGCCCGTCAGGCGACCAGTCTGGCTCAGCATCGCCAGGAGTAGCAGGCTCGGTGAAGGGAGAGATTTCTAGCGTGCCCAGGTCGAGTAGAGCAATGTTGAATGTGCCACTCAGGTTGTAAGTGAAGGCCACCTTACGACCTCCGGAGGACGTAGCAGGGGCAGATGCCGGCGACGTTGTCAAGGGTGATATGGCAGCAGGTGAAGGAATCAGCGGTGATTCTAGCGATATGTTGGACTCGCAAGCACTCATGCTACATAACAGAGTCGCGAGCAGAAGGATTCGTGTGACACTTTTCATATACCAGTCGTTCTGTAACTCAACGAGTATACACTTTAGCGACGCGCAACCACGGTGTACATCCACTGCCAGCGCTTACGATAGCGCTGGCGATGGATAGTCACATGCTGCCTATTGAAGCCTAACACAGCGAGCCAACGTCTCACCGCAGCAGGAGTGATGGCCCACCAAGTTTCGTTAGGCTGCATCTTAACTGGATCGGGTAAGAAGCATACGAGAGGTTGTCTGAATAGGCCGCTTGCCAAATACATCAACATCTGCCTTGGCCATAGCAGTTCAGCAACGATCACTGTATCTTTTGCGCTCTCTAGGATGCGCTGAAGCGCCAAGAATGGATCGCGGAGATGCAGCAGGATTGCACCAAAGATGACAACTTCGAAATCTTGTGATGGCCAGCGAAATGAGTATGCGTCACTGTAAATCAGTTTGGCGCGAGAGTTCAGCAGCCGATGGGCGAGCCAAAAGGCGTTGTTGAGCTTTTGGATGCCCTTGCGTCTCTTTTGAAGTTCTGCCTGCGTATCCATTTGGGCAAACGGGACAATGTCCCAGTCATGCTCTGGGGAGAGGTCAAGCGCCACGACTTCGCTCGCGCCTTGTTGCTCGGCATAAAAGCACAGAAAGCCGTCCGCTGTGCCGACATCCAAGACGCGCCTGCCGTTAAAGTTAACCTTCCCCAAATAAGCGCTCACGGTTTGGCGCAAATCCCATTCACCAGGTACAGTGCCTATACCAGGTAAATCAAAAGTGTGGTAGAAGGCGCATTCCTCAAGGGTTTCCACCTTGAGCGGCGTCGCAAACGAAAGGTGGGGTGGGGTGCAGGTTGTTCTCATAGGCTCTCACTTGGCAAAAACAGCAAGTTTCCAGCCTCGTAACGATCTGTTTTGCGTATGTGCCTCCGTATTGCGCCGTTATTCCACTCGAAAGGAGTATATCGATGTTGGCTCTGTAAGTAGTCAACTACAAAGGCACTACTCGCCGCTCCCTCAACGCTTAAGTCGCCAACTTCAACGATGAGCGAGGGGCGAATTTGATGAAGCGTTTGTTGCGCGCCTTCGAGTATTGACAGCTCGGCACTCTCTGCGTCGATTTTGATCATATCTGGAGGAAGCTTGTGGTCCACCACGAATTCATCTATTGAGATTGTAGCTACTTCAACAGTGCGGCACCTGAGCCGGTGCGCATACATCTGCGCCACTCTTGGAGCAAAAAAGGAATTGTAAGCGGAGAAGCGCTGGCCATAAAGATGGAAGGGAAGAGTAGAGCGTTGTCGCCATACAGCATATGGAAACGCCATAATCGAAGTGTTGCAGGTGTTGCGCTTCAGCACGGAGAACGAACTGGGAGTTGGTTCAAAAGCAACTACGCGCCCCGACTCGCCGACACGGCGAAGTGCTAACAATGAAAAGTAGCCGAGGTGTGCTCCTACGTCAAAAAAGGTTTGACCCTCCTTTAGGAATTGAGAAATAAAGCTTGCGGTAACTTCGTCTATGCGTCCCTTAAGCAGTATTTCCGTAGAAGCTGCTTCAGGCAGGGTTATCCACATAGACTCTCCCCAAAATGTTGTAGTCGGCACCAAGATGCATCTTCCTGTTAGGCGTTCCCACGCTTTGCTCAATAACAGTAGCGCCACCTTCGTAGAGTAGCGCGCAGGGTGCAGACGGCCTGACACTTTCATCGCGCAAATCGGATTAGAGAATTTTTAGCATAAGCAAAAGCTGCTTTCGCTCCAGCTATCAGTGCTTGACGGCTTGTGCGAGCGCGCCGCGAATGGTTTGTTTTTGGGAATGCGCTAAAAGTAAGAAGGCTGATGCTTAAAAACAGTGTTAGCGCACTTGCCTCGATGAAAGGATGGTATTTATAAAGATAGCGGCACAAACCGCGGACGAATAGAGCAAATTGTCGGTCGCCTAAAGCGCTGAAAGAAGCGCCACCTACATGGATGACTTTCGCCTGGGCGCACACACCGATCTTCCATCCAGCTTGTTGAGCACGCCGACACCAGTCCATGTCCTCACCATAGCCAGGATCAAAACCCTCATCAAATAGCCCAATCCTCTCTATTGCGGCCTGTCGAATTAACATGCACGTCGCTGGCACCCATCCTGCTTCTATATCCCCATCGTCTTCCCGTACTGGGATTTGACAGCCATGTAAATGGCAAAGACCGCCTCTACCAGCCATCGCTCTCAGCAAGCTGCGAGTTGTTGGAAAGCGGAACGCAGTCCCCTGGGCGGTGCCATCAACATTGCGCAGATTTGCGCTAATTGCCGCCCAGTGCGCATGGCGCTGCAGTGTGTCAAGTAACAGAGGCAAAGCCTCTCCAGTCAAGAAGACGTCATTGTTCAGTAGCAGTACGTAGTCTGCCCCACTTCGGAGTGCCAAGTTGGCGTTAGTAGCAAATCCCTTTGTTTGAGTTTGAGCCAGATAGTCCGCCGCTGGATAGGACTGTTTGACCCATGATTCGGCCTCCTGGCCGGAGTTGTCAATGAAGAGCAGCTTAACCCTTGCTCGCTCACCTAATCGGCAAGTTGCCTGTGCAAGATTATCCAGACACTGTTGGAGAATTGGCAGGGGCGCGCCGCTAATTACATTGACAAGGAGGGTGGGCGGAACGTTCATGATAACCAACTCGATTAGATTTTCAATGGAAGTGCAATTACGTTTTGTACGTCAGTTGGAGTCATCAAGTGAAGCTGATATCCTAGTTCACGCAGAAAGGCGCGCGTGTCCTCTGGCCGATATCCAAAGGCGGCGTATGAGCGCGGGTTCTCCTCGTAAAAAATCACGGGGCGGCAGCGGGCGATGGTCGCACGCGCACCGCGCAGGGCGAGCAACTCGGCGCCCTCAATGTCCATCTTCATCAGCTTGATGTTGGCCGGTCCCTGCTCGGCGAGGAACGCGTCGAGCGTCATCACCGGCACTTCGCGGCGCTCGACTAAGCGCGGCAGGTAAGGCCGCAGCGAGCTTTGCAAAGAGGATTCCGGATCAAGATGCAGCGTCATCTGGCCGGCGCGATCGCTGACTGCCTGCGGCACAAGGATGAGATTGTCCAGGTTGTTTAGCCGCTTGTTCTGCTCCAGATAACCAAATGCTTGCTCATTCGGCTCAAATGCGAAAACCTTGCTGTCCGCAAACTGGCGCAAATGCCAAGCGGCCATCATCGTGTAATACCCGACATTCGCACCTAGGTCAACGAAACAGTCGCCGGGCTTCAAGCGGCCCAGAAATTGCAGGAACAATCGCGTGAACTCGCGCTCATATTTGCCGATGCAATAGATCACGACGATATGAACCGCGCGATCGTTGGGCAAGATGATGCGCGCGCCGTTCGGTAGTCGCATGGTCAGCGGGGTTTCGCGTCCCAGCCAGCGCATAGCTGCGAAAACCAGCTTGCCTTTGCCCTTAAAGTAAGGCAAGAATGAGAGCGCGTCAAGAAAGCGCGAACCGAGCTGAGCTTGGATGGTCATGCTTTTGGAGGTTGCAGCCGCCAAAGCGAAGCAACTAGCCGAAAAATGCCGCTACCTGCTGAAGCGACCAGAAATCAAGCGACAAGTATACCAATGCGGTGAGCAAAGCCCAAGCCGGAGATGCGAACGGCGCCGCAAATGCCAGCGCAATCAGCCCCATCCCTGCAAACAAGTAGCGGCCTTGCGGCAGCCAAGTGCCCCCTGCCGAGAAGCTGAGCAGCGGGGCGAAGGTCTGCGCCAGCAACAAGGCTAGGCCAACCAGCGCCAGCCCCAACAGTGCAGCAGCGTCCGCATCGGGCCGGCGCCGCGCGACGTTGCTCAGCGTGAGCGCCAGCGCGCCGCCGAACAGCATCGCCAGCAGCGTCACCCAGCCCATGTCGAGGGTCGGGTTCGGCCGACGGGCGAAGATGCCGAACTTGCCCCAGTAGCTCTGTTGCACAAACGCGATCGCCTGTGGCAGGCGCTGCTCCAGCGCCGCCAGGTTGGCGCGGTAGTCCTGCAACATGCGCACGGCCTGGCCATAGACGCCCAGCGGCTCGGCTGCGCTTAGCGCCACTTGGCCGAGCAGGGGCAGCGCGGCTTCCGCCGAGGGGTTGGGCAGCGGCAAGGGCTGAGGCGGATTGCTGATCAATGTCGCCTGCAAAGCGTCGAACCAGGCCGGCGCCTCATCTTGCGCGCGCAGCCACACGGTAATGCGCGTGGCGCGCGGATCGAGCGCCGCTTCCACGCGTGCGGTCTGCCAGCTCGGGGATGGGGCAAGGGTTGATGTTACTGTGTTGCCTGCGTCGTCACTCACCATCAGCGCAGCCGCGCCGCCGCGATGTTGGGCTTGCACGACGAGCGGCAGCCCATCGCCAAATCCGAGCGGTCGCCGGAAGCTCGTGCGCACCCAGGTCGGCCCGGTCGGCCCGCCTTGGACGCGAAAGGCGCGTGCGCCATGGGCAGCGTCGGTTGATTCCCAGGATGCGCGCCAGGGGGCAGCGCTGCGCCAATTGGCTGGCGTCGGGCTGGGCGCGAAGTACAGCGCCGCCGCCGATGCCGAAAGCCCCAAGATGCCTACGCCGCCGGCCAGCGCCAAGCGCCGGCGCAACAGCGGCGACTGTTGCCGCCACCACCACGCCGCGATCACCAGCGGCGCCCACGCCACCAGGAATACGCCGGTGCGCTTGGCCTGCACCGCCAACACCACCAGCGCCGCGATCAGCAGCAGCCGCCACCACGGATAGCCGCGCCGCCAGCCGCGCGCAAGCTGCCACGTCGCCGCCGAGGCGAAGAGCATCACCCCATTGTCGTTGTTCAGCCCGCTGCTGATGTATACGAACATCGGCTGCAGCACGCTGAACAAGCCGGCGCCCATCACCGGCCCCGCGCGCCAGGCGAACACCTCGCCGGCGGTCAGCACGATGAACATCACGCCCAGCGCGAAGACCACCCGCGAGGCCCAGCGCAACGCGAGCAACTGGTCGCCGACCGGCCGATCCATCACCAGCCGCTGAACCGGCGCGAGCAGCGCATAGTAGGCCGGCGTGGGGGTTTGTAATTGGTTGAAGGCGTAGATATAAGCGTCGCCCACCACGCCGTCGTCGGGCAGCGTGCCGCCAGCGGTCCAAGCGCCGGCCAAGATGCGGCGCGGTGGCTGCTCCGGCCGCTGAAAGCCCAAATACTCCCAGTAGCGGTTCTCCCACATCGAGCGCAGGATGGCGGCCTGTAGCTCCGGGTCGGCGTCCGTCGGCGTCGGCCGGCGGCCCAGGCGGGTGAGCAGGTGGACGTATTCGAAGTGCGCCGCCTCGTCGGGGATCTGCCACGGCGGGACGATGCTGCCCCACAGCGCCGCGTGGAGGAATGCAAGCGCAGCGAAGACAACGGCGCTCCACCACGGCGCACGCTCAAAGCGCATGAGCAGAGATTATAATCCGCAAGCATCTGCCGGCCGACGCGGATCATCACGATGGCCGGCAACAGCCCTATGCGCACCTCCTGGATCACAGTCGTCTCCGGCCTGCCCCGCTCCGGCACCTCGATGATGATGGCGATGCTCGCCGCCGGCGGCGTCCCGCCGCTGACCGACCACGAACGCCGGCCCGACCAAGACAACCCGCGCGGCTACTACGAGTTCGAGCGCGTCAAGAAGCTGCCGGAGGGCGACAACGAGTGGCTGCCGCTGGCGCTCGGCAAAGCCGTGAAGGTGATCTCGGCCCTGTTGCCTCACCTGCCGCCCACTTACTCGTATCGCGTGATCTTCATGCGCCGCAACCTGGCCGAGGTGCTCGCCTCGCAGCGCCACATGCTGGCCTCGCGCGGCGAAACGACCAGCGACGCCGAGGACGCGCGGCTCGCTGTGCTCTTCGAGCGACACCTGGCGCAAACCGAGCGCTGGTTGGCCACGCAACCGCACATGCCGGCGCTCTACGTCAGCTACAACGCGCTGCTGGCGCAGCCGTCGGAGGAAGTAGAGCGCATCAACGCCTTCCTCGGCGGCGGGTTGGACGTGGTGGCGATGCAGCGTGTGATTGACCGCTCGCTTTATCGCCAGCGCTGCTGACTGGCAGCCGCGCGATAAAGGCCAGCCTAATGCCAATGTAGCATAATCGCCCCTGTGCGGCGGCATATCTTGGCTGGAGCTGCGATCTTCGTCTTGGCAGTGCTGGAATCGGCGTTGCTGCCGCGCGTGCTCGGTGCGCTGCCGCGGCCTGGGCTGGTGCTGATCGTCTCGTCGGCGTGGGCAGCCATCCGCGGCACAGAGGGCATCGCCTGGGCTTTCTGGGGTGGGCTGGTGTTGGATGGGCTGTCGGCCCTGCCACTGGGGCTCAACACGCTGGCGTTGATGTTGGGGAATGCAGTGGGCTACCTGGCCTCGTTAGCGCAGCTGCCTTTTCAGTGGTTGCGTGTTGTCATCTGGGTGGCAATCGCAACAATGGTGTATCACGCAGCAGTGCTGCTGGTGATTAACCTGAGCGGACAGACTTTCGAGCTGGCGCGCGCGATAGGGACGGTGATCGTTCCTCTGCTGGTGATCAACCCTGCCTTGTCGTTGTTGGCGATGGCAGTGCTCAACCGCCTGCAACAACGCCTGCGCACGCAGGAGCAATTCTTCGGCACCTAATGCGCCACGCCTCATGCGCGCCCGAACCTTCCACCCGCGCCACTGGCGCACCACCCAACCGCCGCCGCCAGAACCGCGCTCGGCCCGCCTGCGGCTTGTCGTGTTGGCGCTAGGCGTGGTGCTGATCTTCGGTGGGATGGCTGTGCGCCTCTACACCTTGCAGATGCAACAAGGCAGCGACCTCCGCCAACGCATCGTCATCCAAAGCGAGATCGAGCGCGAGATTCCTGCCACGCGCGGGCTGATCTACGATCGCAACAACGAACCGTTGGTGCGCAATGTGCCAGCCTATCAAGTGGTGATCATCCCCATTCAACAAGTGCGCTATCCCGATGACCCGATCCGTCAGCGCATTGAGCGCATGGAGATGTACAACGAGCTGGCGCGCCTGCTCAATCGCCCAGACCTCACCGCCGGCGAGATCTTCGCCAAAGTGAGCCGCTCTTTCAGCCCGTACCTGCCGGTGCTGGTTGCCGATAACGTCCCGCGCGAGACCGCGCTCATGCTCCAGGAGCAATCGCTGCGCCTGCGGGGCGTGGTGATCCAAACAGTCGGCGCGCGCGAATATCCCTACGGTGAGCTGCTTGGCCCAATCCTCGGCTACACCAGCATCATCTTCCGTGAGATGATCGATCGCAACCCCGAGTTTTACACGCCGCAAGTCTACAACTACGAGACCGACCGGGTGGGGGTGGGGGGCGTAGAGGAGTTTGCCGAAGCCGAGCTGCGTGGCAAAAAAGGACGCCGCCGAGCCTTGGTGGACGCCTCGTTCGAGGAGATTCAAGTCATCTCAGAGACGCCACCTATTAATGGCAACAGCGTGCGGCTGACGATTGACCTGCGGCTACAAAAGATCATGTCCGACGTGCTGATCAGCGCCATGCGGGAGCGCAACGCGCCGCGCGGCGCAGCAGTGGCGCTGAACATAAACACCGGCGAGATCCTTGGCTTGGTCAGCGTGCCCAGCTACGACAACAACCTGTTCGCACGCGGCATCTCGCAGCAAGCGTTTGTCGCGTTGCGTGACAACATCCACAAGCCGCTGCTCAACCATGCGACACAGGACACCATCCCTCCAGGATCCACATTCAAGCTCATCACCGCTGTTGCACTGCTGCAGGAGGGCATTGTGAGCGAGCGCACTGTGATCAACGATCCCGGCTTCTTCGAGCTGGAGAACGAGATAGACCCCACCGCCCCCCCGCAAAAATTTTATTGCTGGATCGGTCTGCGCGGCGGGTCGCACGGCCCTCAGACCATCGCTGACGCGCTGCGCACCTCGTGCAACACTTACTTCCGCAAAGCAGTCGGTGGCTATCCGCCGGAGGGCATTCGCGGGCTTGGGCCGGACCGCCTGGCTGATTGGGCGCGCGCCTTCGGCATTGGCGAGCGCTATCCCAACTTGGGCATTGCCTACACGCCCGGCTTCGCACCCAAACAAGCCGACAAGCTGCGCCGCATCGGCGAGGTGTGGACGCGCGGCGACAGCTACAACGTCGCCATCGGCCAGGGCTTGCTGACAGCCACCCCCCTGGAGATGGCTAACGTGATCGCCACCATCGCCAACGGCGGCACACTCTACGAGCCGCAGATCATCCGCGAAGTGGTAGACGAACGCGGCAACGTGGTGAAGCCCTTTCAGCCGCGTGTGATCCGCAAGCTGCCGATCGAAGAACGCTACCTGCGCCTCATTCGCAACGCCTTGTGGCGGGTGGTCAACGACCCCAGCGGCACAGCGTACTCCTCGCGCCTGGAGGGGTTTGCATATGCCGGCAAGACCGGCACGGCCGAGTTCTGTGACGACGTTGCGCTCAAGCTGCGCATCTGTTACGTGGGAATTCGCGTGCAGCCCACCCACGCCTGGTTTCTCGCTTATGCACCTGCGGACACGCCACAGATCGCGCTGGCGGTTTATATTTGGAATGGAGGTCAAGGGTCGGGTGTGGCAGCGCCGATCGTGCAGCGCATCCTGAACGCCTACTTCAACCTAGGCGTCCCAGAAGAGCGCCTTGCACCGATCCAGACCGGCCAATCAGAGTGAGCAGCGTCCAAACATACCAAACATAATGGTTGCGATCAAAGGCTTCCGCGAAGGGCTAGTGATTGTCTTCAACACTGAGCTGGGGCAACCGTGGGAACAATATCTCCATGCCTTGCGCCAGCGCCTGGATAGCGCTCCGGCCTTCTTCAAAGGCGGTCGAGTAGCGCTGGACGTGCAAGCGCTCGAGCTGAACGAGCAGCACTTGCGCGATGCGGTGCATTTGTTGCGAGCTTATGAGGTGGACGTGTGGGCGGTGCGAGCGCAATCTCCCTACACGCGCGCCAGCGCGCGTGCGTGTGGCTTGGCGGACACTTTGCAGCCGCCAGCGTTGCCAACCGAGCGAGAAACGGCATGGCCTCAAGCCGTGGAGGAAGTATCAGCCGAGTCAGAAGAAGCAGCGGGCGGGCTATTCGTGCGTCGGCGGGTGCGCTCGGGCCAAGAGCTGCGTCACCCTGGCTACATCGTTATCCTCGGCGACGTCAACCCTGGTGCGCGGATTATCGCAGGTAGTGATATTATTGTATGGGGAAGATTACAAGCTACGGTCCATGCCGGCGCTCTGGGTGATCGCAGCGCAGTAGTGTGCGCGTTGGAGATGATGGCCCCTTTGGTTCGCATAGCAGATGTTACGGCGCGCCCAAGTGTAGCCACTCCAAGCAGCACCCGAAGGAAAATCGGCTCGCGAGGCAGAGGCAGCGCGCAGATGGCACGCGTAGAAGCAGATGAAATCGTGTTCTCACCATGGAGCATGACGGGTAACAGCCGTATTGAGCGGCTGCTGAGCAAAATCCTATGACAGGTATGGTCATCACCATCACTTCTGGAAAGGGTGGCGTTGGAAAGACCACAGCCACCGCCAACATCGGCGTAGCACTGGCCATGCTGGGTCAAAAAGTCGTGGTTGTAGACGGCGATATTGGACTGCGCAATTTAGATATCGTCATGGGGCTGGAGAATCGCATCGTCTACGACATTGTGGACGTGGTGGAGGATCGCTGCCGCCTGCGCCAAGCCCTGGTCCGTGACAAGCGCGTAGGTGAACTGTACTTGCTGCCGGCTGCGCAGACCCGCGATAAGTCCGCTGTTAGCCCAGAGCAAATGGTGCGCGTGTGCAAGGAGCTGTGCGAGGAATTCGACTGCGTGTTGATTGACTCGCCCGCCGGCATCGAACATGGCTTCCAAACCGCGCTCGCTCCTGCCCATAAGGTTCTGGTGGTCACCAACCCAGAGGTTTCTGCTGTGCGCGACGCCGACCGCGTGATCGGCATCATCGAATCTCAGGGCAAAGGCCCAGCCCAACTCCTGGTCAACCGTATCGTGCCTGCGCGCGTGCGCAAGCAAGAGATGCTCTCCACTGAGGACATCTCGGAGGTGCTCTCGACCAGTATCATTGGCATCGTGCCCGAAGACGAAGCCATTCTCACTGCCTCCAATCGTGGCCTACCAATTGTGCTGAATGGCAAAACGCCTGCTGGCCAGGAGTTCATGCGGATTGCGCGCCGCTTGCTAGGTGAGCCAATCCCTGTGCGGCCGCCAGTGGAACTATCGTGGTGGCAGCGGCTGTTTGCGAGAGAGTAGTTGCATGAGCGACTTGCACATTCGCGCGTTTTGAGGTAACATTGCTTAGACTTCGATAGGAGAGTCTAAGCGATGGCTATTCTTGAACCTGGCAAAATGTCACCTTGGGAGAGACTGTTCGGTAGTCGCAGGAGCGCCGGCATCGCCAAGCAGCGCTTGCACGACGTGTTGGCGCATGATCGCGCCGAAATACCACCCGGCATGCTGGCGCTTATCAAAGATGACATTGTGGCGGTGGTGTCACAGCGGTTGAACGTTGACCGCGACGGCGTGACGGTCAACGTGATGCTGCATGATTCCCGCAGCCAACTGTGTGTGAACGTGCCGCTGCTCAACAGCGGACCTGTGCGCAGCCCAGCCACCCCTCCCTCGCTCGCGGCCTGAGCTATCAAGCAAAGCCGAGTAGCTGTGTCGGCGCAGGTAGGCGAGCAAAAGCCTGCGTCGCTTACAACCTGCTGCTCGAGGGCATGGCCGATGTCGTACCTCGGTTAGAGGTCCGCCTCTTAACATGCCAGTGTTCAAGGTAGCCCTCATCGCTCATCCCCCTGTAGTACATTTCCGCCCGTGAGCAGCGCGCGGCTCTGGCGCTACTTTGATTGGTGGCTCTTGGTGTTGATGGTGGCGCTGATTGCGCTTGGCGTCGCTATGATCTTCAGCACGGCGCGCACCGACCCCGAGATCGCCAACGCATGGCTCGACCAAATTGTGGTGGCTCTGATTGGCTTGTTAGCACTCATCCTGGTAAGTCTGGTGGACTATACGCTGCTGCGCTACTTCGCGACGCCCGCCTACCTGGTCACTCTAGCGCTGCTTGGCCTGGTGCTTGTTTTCGGTGTGGAGCGGCTGGGTGCGCGGCGCTGGTTTAACCTTGGCGGCTTTGACTTTCAGCCAGGTGAGCTGGCCAAGCTGACGCTGGGTGTTATGCTGGCCAAGGTGGTGGCTGATCGCGAAGGGCGCGCCAGCTACGTCACCACACTGTTGCTTTCTCTGGCGCTTACCCTGCCGGCTGTAGCGCTTATCTTGCGCCAACCAAACCTGAGCACAGCCGTCACGCTGCTCTTCATTTGGTTGAACGTTGCGTTTGTGGGTGGGCTTGACGCAAACCGCGCGCTGCTCTTCGGCGTGGTTGGTCTGCTGGCGATTGGGGCAGGGCTGTTCGCCACATTGGTGTTGAATGTGCCCCTGCTGCAGGAATATCAGCTCCGCCGCATTGAGATTTTGCTGGGCTTGCAAGAGAACCCGGGCGACCGCTATCAAATCGAGCAGGCGCTGATCGCGTTGGCGAGCGGTGGGCTGTGGGGCGAGGGCTACGGTCAGGGCATTCAGACGCAATTGCGCTTCTTGCCTGCGCGTCACACCGATTTCATCTTTTCTTCAATTGGCGAAGAGTTGGGCTTTGTTGGTGGCGTGATCGTGCTCGCGCTGATGGCGCTGCTGATCCTGCGCGTGTTGTATGTGGCTTGGGTGGCGCGCGACACGTTCGGCCGGCTGCTCTGTGTGAGCATCGCCAGCGTGATCTTCTTACAGTCGGTGGTGAACATCGGCATGCAGTTGCAGCTCGTGCCGGTCACGGGGATTGTCTTGCCGTTTGTGAGCTACGGTCGCAGCAGTCTGCTCTCTGTGATGCTGGCGATGGGCGTGGTGCAGAGTGTCTCGCTGCACCGCGAACGTTTGTCCTTCGGTTAGCGCATGCGTAGGAGGGTGGGCGCTCTCGACCAGAGCGCCTCCAAGTTGTAGTAGCTGCGCAAGCTGGGCAGGAAGATGTGCACGACCACGTCCCCATAGTCCATCAACACCCAGCCGCTCCCCTCCAGCCCTTCGATGTGGCGTGGATCGCCGAACTCTGCAGACACCTTTTCTTGGATGTTGTCGGCGATCGAGCGGAGTTGTCGCTCGCTCAGCCCGCTACACACCACGAAGTAATCGGTAATGGTGGAGATGCCTCTCAAATCCAGCAACACAATGTTCTCTGCCTTTTTGTCGGCAGCCGCAGCAACAATCGCCCGTGCTAACGCGAGTGCATCTTGGGCGGGGCGTGGATCCATTGATCACCAAGATTATACTTTCACCGCCTTATGAGCGCGGAGATGCTGGGCGGGATGTTGTTGCCAGTGGGGGTGTGGCTGGTGCTTTCCAGCACTGTCCCGCCATCGCAACAGCGTCGCTTGTCGGCCTTTGCGCTTTGCAATGCTGCTGTGACGGCAGGTGCTTTCTACGCTTATGGTTTCGCACTAGCTTTCGGCGCGATGGGGTTGGTGTTCCCTGACCCGGACTGGCAGCAACTCAACCATGGCATCGCCTTGCGTCTGCCTCCGGATTCGCCAAACTTGTGGGTGATTGCAGGGACGCGAGGATTTGGGCTTAGCGAGGTAACCGACCCGGCGGTCTTGCGACTGTTTGTTGGAGCTTTGCCGCTGCCGCTCACAGCAGCGATCCTGCTCACCGGCTCGTGGCTCCAGGCGCGTTGGTGGGCACACGTTTGGGCTGCGCTGGTGGTGAGTGGGACGGGAGTGCCGCTTGTGCTCGCCTGGACGTGGGCCGGCGGTTGGCTGGACGCGCTCGGCCGCTTCCGCGTGCTGGGCACAGGCTTTGCTGACCTCGGGCGCTTGACCACGCTCGGTTGCCTTGTGGGAGCATCGGCAGCGGTGGCGCTGCTGACGGCACCACGGCGTCCGATAGGCGCGCCGGCGCGCCTACCGGAGGCGCATTCCCCGGCGGGTGCGTTCAGCGGCGCGATGTTGGCGTTGGTTGGCTCAGCTGCGCTCTCGCTGATGCAAGATCCGCAACTTGGCCTCAGCCACTTGATTCACACCTTGCTGGTCGCTGGTGTTGCAGTCGCGATGGCTACGGCTTATGGGCTGTTTGTTGCGCGCTCCGCTAATGCGTTGGTGGCTGCGCGCGCGCTGTTGGCTGGCCTGTTTGCTGCTGCATCAGGCGCAGCTTGGCTCCCCACATGGGGGGTGATGCTGCTGGGTGTGCTGTGTGGCTTAGCCGTCACTGTCGGTCACTTCTGGGTGACGGAGGTTTGGCGGTTGGATGACGCTTTCGGGCTGTTGGCGGGAGTCGCGCTGCCTGCAATGTTGGGAAGTCTGTGGGTCGGCCTGTTTGGCAACAGCGTGCGTGTCACAGGCTTGATGATGGCGCCTGCATCGGCCCAGGCAGTTGGTCAGTGGTGGTTGCAGTTGCTGGGCGTTGTGGCAGCTGCAGGGCTTGGTGCGCTGCTCGCGCTGCCGACGTCGCTTGTGTGGGGTGCTCGTCCGGCAGCGGAGGAGGCGCTGCCGGCGAAGTCGCCGGCGCGCCCCATCGCCGTGGAAGCAACGGATCAAGCCCTGGCAGAGCGCAATCCGCAGCTGGTCAGTGTGTCTTCGGTTGGCCAAGCTCCGAATGGGCTCGAACCAGGGGGTGTAACTTCAACGGCAGCACCAAGCCAAACATCGGCCCCGCAGCGCCGGTCGTGGCTCAGCCTGCCTGCAAGATTGCGGTTCGGTTCTGCCAAGGCAGCAAAGCAGCCCTACACCAAGCGACCGCCGGCACGGCACGTGGCGTATCCGCAGCGAGCTGGGGGACGCCCCCTTCACATTCGCCCAATCACCAATGCCGGCTCATCCGACCAAGACGCCACCGCCGCGCAGTGACGAGTCACCAATGTGCAGGCGAGAGGCGGGCGTGCTTGGCGAGCTGATTGAGGGCGGCGCGAAAGTCTTTGGGGTAAGGTGCGAGTATCTCCAATAGCTTCTCGGTGCGTGGGTGAGGGAATGCCAGCCGCTGAGCGTGTAACGCCAGCCGGCCGATGAGTGGCCGCTCAGGCTCCTCGCCGGCGCGATAGCTGCGCTTAAGCGACGAAAGCAATAGCGGCGCGCCATCGCCATAAAGTGGGTCGGCGACAATGGGAAGGCCCACCAACGCTGCGTGGACGCGCACCTGGTGTGTGCGGCCGGTCAAAGGCCGCGCCTCGAGAAGCGCATGACGCTGAAAGCGTTGCAACACACGAAAAGTTGTCAGCGAGGGCTTGCCTGCTTCAGCGTCCACGATGGTGCGGTGACGACGGTCGCCATCCGGTAGTAGAGGCGCTTCCACTTGGCGCTCTTCCCAGTCCGGCGTGCCGACGACGATGAGGTGGTACACCTTCTCCACCGCGTGCGTTTCAAAAAGCTGATTCAAGGCGCGGTGAGCGTCGGGGTGGCGCGCAAGCACCACCACCCCGCTTGTGTCGCGGTCCAGCCGATGCACTGGCAGCAGGTCACCGTATGACTGGTGCAGCCGCTCCGCCAATGTTGGAGATTCCTCGCGAGTGCCGTCGTGGGTCACTGTGATGCCGGCCGGCTTGTTCACGGCCAGCACGTCCTCATCGGCGAAGAGCACCGCTATAGAGGGCAGGCCCATGCTCATGACTGCGTGGCGGAGGCATCGGGTGTGCGCTTAAACCATGATACGCGTCGTTCGGTGCCTTGTCGCAGCCGTTGGATGTTGGGGCGTAGCGCGATCATGATAAGCGTCAGCACTCCCCAACCGTAGGCGGCGTAGGATGCGGGGCAAGCGCCGAGCAGTGCCCCGATGGAGGAGCCAAAGGCGACGATGGAGCCGGCTAAGATGGAGGCCACTGATGCATATCCCACCACGAACAGGAAGAACGCGCCCACTGCTAACGCCGGCAGCCCACTCCACGGCCAAAGCGCGATGCTCGTGCCCACCGCGGTAGCGCCACCCGCGCCGCCGCGAAAGCCAAGGAAGAGCGAAGCGTTGTGCCCCAGCACCACACCGAAGCCGGCCAACGCCTCGGCCCAGCCGGCAGTGTCAGGTGTGAGCTGCCGCACCACCACCACCGCAACCACGCCCTTCAGCACGTCGAGCACGGCGGTGGCAATCCCAGCAGCGGGCCCTGCTGCGCGGAACACGTTTGTACCGCCTGTGCGGCCGCTGCCCACCTCGCGCACGTCAATGCCCTTGGTCAGCTTCACGATCAACCAACCAAACGGGATTGAGCCGATCACGTAGCCGATGATGCCGCAAGCAACGCTCAAGATGATGCTCATTGCGTCTGCGCCTGTCAATTATGCCCCTATCGGTCAAGAGCCGATCTCGGCTTGCACGCTGACCGTCGTTTCATCCTCAAGCTCCATGCCGCGCTCGGCAAGCAAACGCTTGAGCGCTGGCAAGTGGGTGACGTGGACGCTGAGCAACCGCAAATCTGGGTTAATTGCCTGCACCAAAGCTCGCAGTTCCGGATCGTTAAGTATTTCGCGCATCACTTGTGGCTGTGCGACCTCAATGACCGCCAGAGCGCGGATGGTTGCTCTGCCGTAGAAACGTGTCCAGTGCTCGATCAGGTGCTCCGTGGCTTTTGGCAGCGGGCCTTGGTGAATGGTGCGCAAGAACTGACGCACTGCAACGCCGCCTCGCTCCTGTGCTGCTCGCTGGACTGCTGCGCGATCCAGCCGAAAGATCAGCGCCTCGGCGTCGTTGGTGTGCAGTTGGCCTAACTGCTGAAGCTGCGCCAGCACGTAGAGGTCGGGAAGCGGCGTGATCAGGCGTGCTTCGCGCGCAGCATAAAAAACGAGATGAGGGCTGGGGCTGTCGCCACTACTGACAAGTTGCCATCCCTCCGCGCGGAGTTTATCTTGAACCGCTGCTCTCTGAGCCGCCGGCAAGATGAGAAAGCGTTCGCTGAGCGGCTGTGCGTGAAGTGGCGCGAGTGTCGCTAACACCTCGGCGGAGGTGGCAGCGTCGGCTGTTTGCACCACACACATGGAGGGGCGCAGCACAATGCGCCGATGGGCGGCCTCCCACTCCGTAAGGGTGCGCTTCACGTTGGCCGGAAGCGGCCCCCCTTGGTGCTTCTCCAGGAGGCGGATGATGTCAGCAGCGCTCCAGCCTTCAGCCTGCGCAGCGTAGAACGACTCGCGCGTGATTTGGTAGCTGAGCGCTGGATCGCCACCTTGGAAGACCGCGACGCCCTCTAAGTCGGTCAACAGTGACTCATCTGCCGGCGGCATCACCAGGATGGTGAAATTGGGTTGTACGATCAGCCGCCCAGTCGCTTGGGCTGAAGGATGGAGTGAGTCGAGGCCAACCAGCCAGCGGCCGGCTGAGGTCAAACGCCAGCAGCCCTGTCCTCCTTCCGAAGCTACGACGCCCATCCAGTGCAGTGGGCACTCCAAGATGTGCGCCACCAACAATGCGTCTATGCGGGCCAACTGTGGTGAGCGGCGAGGGAGCAACACGCCACACTCGTGGAAGAAGCGCGGGTTGGTGTGTGCTGCGTGTTGCAACAGCACGGTGGGATGGTGTTGGCGTAGCCATCGCAGCACCTCCTGCGCATTGAATGGCGTTGCGTCCCGCCCCAGCGCAGCTAGCGCTGTTACAACGGCCTGGCGGAAGGGCTGAAGGCTTGGAGCATGTGCGAGATGGTCACTTGTGAACAGCGCTTGGTTGTGGCCCAGCACGTGCAGCTCGTGCCAAACACGACCCTCCACCCAGGCATCAAACACGCGTCGGATGCGCTGGTGGATTGGCTCTCTGAAAAAACCGCTTGGGGTGTGGATGAGGTAGGAGCCGCGGCTGCGCTGAACGCTTAGCTCCTCAATGGCCGTCAGCACATATCGCATGAATAACAAGGGCATCCCCTCCCCTGCGCGATCATGGGGGAGATGGGGGAGTTGGAGCGCTTGCAAAAGGCGCTTGAGCGCACTCTTGTAGATCAGGCCTTGCTGCGTGAGTGGCACTTGGCCCACCTCATGCACAAAGCGGGCGTAGCGCGCCAGCATGTGCTGGAAGGCTTCTGCGTTGCCACCGATCAGTGGCGCGGTGCTCATGGGGTGTCCTCGCTCCGCGATCGCGCAGTGTGTTGGACGTGTGGGTGGTAGCCCTTCTGGCGAAGGCGCTTTTGTAGCTCAGCCGCAGCCTGGTCGGTCATCAGGAAAGTGGTGGGCGATAGCTGCACCAAGATGTAAGGTTGCAATAGCTCCAATGCGAGCAGCTCGCGGGTCACCTGCTCGTCGGCCAGCTCCACGACAGTCAGCGAGGGATAGAAGCGCAAGCGTCCTGAGCGGCGCAGGACTTGCTGAATGCGCGCTTGGACCGCTGGCGGCTCGGCAACGCCGCTGGCTTTCAAGGCAGCGCGCAGCTCGTCCAGCAGGTTGGGTTGCACATCGCGTGCGCGCCCCAAACTGGCAAGGGTAAAGCGGTAGGTGAAGTGCTGCTCGGCGCGTTCTGCTGCCTGTTGGACGAGCTGGATCAATTGCTGATGGGCGTGCGAGGGCGGAATATGCAAAGTGAAGTCGTCCACCCATCGGGGTGGGGAAGCAGGCTGTGTCTGGTCCTGCTGAACGGCTTGGCCCTCTGCATGGCCAAAGGATTGGATGAGGAGGACTCCAACATTGGTGAGGCGAAAGGCGATCAGCTCGCTGGTGGCAGGTTGCACCTGGGCTTCTACAACGCCCAACCAGCGCAGGGCATCGCGAATGATGCTGGCGACTACTGCGCCAGTGGTGCGTTGCCAATCGGGGCGCGAGTCGGTGGCTGTGCGCGGCAACTCAAACCACCACTGTTCAGCAGAGGTGAACGTCCAGGCGCACTCAGGGTAGCGCGCGGCCAACTCCTCGGCGAGCGCCGGCCAGTTCACCCACTTCGCCGCCGGCAAGCCACACAACACGCGCGTGACAAAGCGGCGCAGTGCACACCATTCTGCGGCCATCACGGCGCGCGAGAAGAAGTGAGACGGAGCCAGGCTGCGCTTGAGTTGAAAGCCGCTTTGGTGTTGAGCGGCTTCTATCTCGGGCGCGTGGTAGATCGTGTGCTGCCATGCGTGAAGGGCGCGCCGGTGCTGTTCCCACGATGTGCTGCTCAGCCAGCGCTCGATGGCCGGCGCCTCGGGTACTGCGACAAAGCTGCCTGGCGCTTGCTGGATCGGCCGTACCAACTGCAACGCTGCTGCTAGCTCGAAGTAAAGCTTCACTTGCAGCGGCTGTTGGTGGAGTGTGGCCGCCAACTGGTCCGCCACTGTGTCCGCCAGCATGCCGCTGGGGACGACTATGGCCGATTCTCGGCGGTTTCGAAAGCGATCCCATCCCTGCTGGTTGATAGTTTGCACGTCGGTTGATGCAAATTCCCAGCCGTACGGCACCTCACGGATGGACGCAGCGCTACCCCTTTGAGCCTCTTGGGCGATCAGCTCGATAGACCGTAGCCTCAGCTCAACAGGCGCGCTCAGCAACGCTTCGAGGAAGGTACTGAACTCAGCAGGGAAGTCCACAGGAAGTTGCGTCTCAGCGCCGGTAGGCGGATGGTCCACGCTGTGTTGGTCGAACTTTTGCACCGAATAGCCGAAGTGAGTGATGGACCACTCAAAGCGTGGCGGAGGGGCGAAAAGCTCAGCGCACGTCGCTGGCGAGGGCAGAAGTAGATACGCCTCGCCCAGTTCCTCCAGCACCTGCTGCGCACCAACAGCACTCGGCTGAATCAGTTGCAGCCTCTTCCAGGCCTGGGTGAGCGACACTGCCGAGATCGGCAAAAGGGGATCCCGCGCGGTCAGCAGATGGGTTGCGAAGGCGCGCGCTTCCGGGCTTAGCCCCTCCAGCAAGCTTTCAGGTGATTGTTGAA
Source organism: uncultured Anaerolineae bacterium (assembly GCA_938028725.1). GTDB lineage: Bacteria > Chloroflexota > Anaerolineae > J036 > Brachytrichaceae > CALIMH01. Next base: position 34,273 of record CALIMH010000004.1, read on the forward strand.
TGCGCTGACCACGTCTCAGCAGTTGTTGCGCGATTTGCCCAGAGGCCGCAAACGCGCTGTGCGACGGCAGCCAGCCAATCTGCCTGGCATGAGCAAGCAGTTCTTCCAGAGGGGTGCGCAGCGCGTGATAGTCGTAGGCGGTTGCCCAGCGCCATCCATTTCTGGGGCCTTGAGACATGCTGTGAGCCTATTGTAAGTGTCGGGCGTAGGTAGCGATCGCGGCGGGGGTGAAGCCGGGCAGCTCGTCCTCGTACAGGATGTTGTAGTGGTATCCCTGCTCGGTGAGGAACAACTGACGGCGCGCGGCAAACTCTTGGTCAAGCGTATCGCGGCTGACCAGGCTGTAAAAGTGCGCAAGCAGGCCGTTGCGCTTAGGCCGCAACACGCGGCCGAGGCGTTGTGCTTCCTCCTGGCGGCTGCCGAACATGCCGCTCACCTGGATGAGCACGTTGGCATCAGGCAAGTCAATGGAGAAGTTGCCCACCTTGGAGAGCACCAACCGCGTGATCTCACCCTCACGGAATTGCGCTAGCAGCTTCTCGCGTTGGCCGATCGGCGTCTCGCCCGTGATCAGCGGAGCATGGATGCGTTGCGCGATCGCCTCCAACTGGGGAATAAATTGGCCGATGATGAGCACGCTATCAGCTTTGTGTTTCTCCAACAGCAGGCTGAGCACCTCCAGCTTGCGCGGATTGGTGGCAGCGAAGCGATATTTGTGCTCCTCTTCTGCCACGGCATATTCCATGCGGCTGTCTTCATCCAGTGCGATGCGAATCTCGTGACACTCCGCATTGGCGATCCACCCCTGCCGCTCCAAGTCTTTCCAAGGCACATCGTAACGCTTAGGCCCGATCAGTGAGAACACGTCCTCCTCGAGGCCGTCCTCGCGCACAAGCGTAGCGGTCAAGCCAAGACGTCGGCGCGCTTGGATTTCAGCGGTCATGCGGAAGACCGGCGCCGGCAGCAAGTGCACCTCGTCGTAGATGATCAGCCCCCAGTTCATGCTGTTGAACAGCGCCATGTGCGGATACTCCTCCAAACTGGGCAGTGCGCGACGCGCGATGGTGGAGGCCTCGCCCTTGCGCCGGCGTGGGCGATGGGTTAACACCTGGTAAGTGCAGATGGTGACCGGCCGAATCTGCTTCTTCAAGCCGCTGTACTCGCCGATTTGGTCCTCGGTGAGCGTTGTCTTGTCGAGCATCTCGCGGATCCACTGGCGCACTGCGACGGTGTTGGGTGTGAGAATCAAGGTGGCGCACTGGGCCTTGGCCATCGCTGCCAAGCCAACGATGGTTTTGCCGGCGCCACACGGCAGCACAATCACGCCACTACCGCCGGCAGCGCTACCTTGCGCCCAGAAAACCTCTGCGGCCTCCTGCTGATAGTGCCGCAGGACAAACGGCTCGCCGCTCAGCGTCACTTCGCGGAGCTGAATTGACAGATGTGTGCCCTCAACGTAGCCGGCCAAATCCTCCGCCGGATAACCGAGTTGGGTGAGCACCCGCTTGACGTGACCGCGCTGAGCCGGGTCTATTTCAAACTGGTTTGGATACACTCGCCCGCGAATCAAAGGCGCGAAGGTGCGCTGGCGCAACAACTCTTCGGCCAGAGCGACGTCGTCAGTCACGACCAACATGCGCCCGCCCTCCATCACCAGCTTGATGCGCCCGTAACGGCGAATCGCCTCATAGATGTCGGCGCGGACGTTATCTGGCAACGGGTATTTGGAGAAGCGCTCCAAATCGCGGATGACCTCGTCTGCCCCTAGCCCAGCAGCTGCCGCGTTCCACAGCGAGAGTGGCGAAACGCGGTACGTATGCACATACTCCGGGCTCTTCTCCAGCTCGGCAAAACGCACCAACGCATCGCGCGCCTCGGCGTAAAGGGGGTTGTCCACCTCCAGCAAAATGCTGCGATCACTCTGGACGATGAGTGGGTTCTCCGGCCTGTATCCCTTCATCCGAAAGCGGATTAAAGCATGGACGTGTGAGAGGAGACCTACGTGGCGTCGCGTGGAGTAAAGCTGGTTGTAAAATTGGTTAGGCGGCAAATTATCCTGTTAGCTGCTGATGGGCAGAGGCTGTGGAAGAGGCAGCGTAGCACCGAACACAGCCTGGGGCTGTCTTGGCGGATGCACAAGCGCCTCTCGACCCAGGCAGCATCCGCTAGCTTGCTTAGCTACCTGTATGACAGCTGCGAGGATCACACAGAACAAACCCAAAAAGCACAAGCCAGTTGCAGATAGCTCCACACATGCTGTCGAAGCGGGCAACGAGCGATGGGTGCGCGTCGACCTACACGTCCATACGCCAGCCTCCCACGATTACGAGCAGCCTGAAGCAAGCTATCTCGACATCTTGAAGCAGGCCGAACGGCGCGGCCTCAGCATCATCGCTTTTACAGATCACAACACCGTGAACGGCTACTACCGCATGCAATGTGAGGTGGCAAAGCTTGCCTGGTTAGAGCAGCTGGGGCGCATTCTGCCTGATGAGAAAGGGCGGCTGGAGGAGTACCGGCGCCTGCTCAAGAAGATTCTGGTGCTGCCAGGCTTTGAGTTCACGGCTGCGTTTGGGTTTCACGTGTTGGGCATCTTTGCGCCCAATACGCCACAGCGCGACCTGGAATATCTGCTGATGAGCCTGCGCGTGCCAGGCCATGTCCTTGAGCGGGGTTTGAACGAGGTAGGCGGCACGTGTGACGTGCTGCAGGCGTATCGGGCTATTGATGAGGCCGGCGGCATCGCCATCGCCGCACATGCCAACTCCACCAACGGGGTGGCAATGCGCGGCATGCGCTGGGGCGGCCAGACGCGCATCGCCTTCACTCAAGACCCTCACCTACACGCGCTGGAGTTCACCGACCTAGACCGAGGGCGGCAATCTGCTGCCAGGCTGTTTTCGGGTGCATACCCGGAGTATTCGCGCCGCATGTTCATCGTGCAGGGCAGCGATGCGCATGGTGTGGTGGCATCCAAAAGTGGCAAGCGCCTGGGTGTGGGCGACCGGGTCACCGAGGTGAAACTCGCCGAGGTGAGCTTCGAGGCGCTGCGCGCGCTTCTCAAGTCGCAGCACTTTGACCGTGTGCGCCCAGCCCACGATGTGCTTGACCTGCCTGAAGATGTGCTTGCTGCTGCTTTGCAGCAAGGCCCCGGTGCGCGCATCGCCTTTCATCTCGCGCTGCCGCGCGGTAACAACCGCTTTGCTGAGGTGTTGAGGGACATCTGCGCGTTGGCCAATGGTGAGGGCGGCGAGGTGTTCATTGGGTGTGCGCCAGGGCAGAAATCAGTCGGCCTGCACGAAGCGCACCCAACCATGCATCAGTTGGGGCGTGCCATTGTGGAGCGCATCACACCAAAGCCGGACGTGTCCCTCGCTGTGCGCATGTGGGAGGGCGTTCACGTGCTGCATGTCAGTGTGCGGCCGCTGGATGATGCGCCTTGCGCGCTCGACCATCAGAGCTTCTTCGTGCGGGATGGCGCGCGCACACGCCTGGCCAGCCGTGACGAGATCGTTGCATTGGCACGGCGTCAACTTGCGCGCCCGGCCACTGCGACCAAGCCCGTTAGCGCTCACACTGCTGCGCAGCCACCGCTCGCGGTGTTGAACCACGAGGCTTCAACTGTCGAGCTTTGTCACTCGCCGCATCCGTTGGACCCGACGGACTCTCGGCCCGCACAACGGGGGCCGGGGAAGGATAAGCCCATCTCCCCCACCACTACTGCGGTTGAAACTGCTGCGGCTATGCCAACGGGCAGCGCTTTTGCGCCGTTGCCGGATGGAGCGCCGCACAATGGCATTCAAGTGCTTGCCGTGGCAGTGAATGGAGGCGCGGAGTGTTTCGTCCTGCGCGATCTGCGCAACAACTCGATCATCCGCGATGTCACGCGCGCCAGCGCGCGCGACTTGTGGCTTTACGCGATCAATTGGTTCGCCAAGCAGCCGGCGATGCTGGCGGAGGCACACTGGCATGGCCAGCGTGCTTTGCTCTCCCGCGAGTTTCGCGCCGGCAGGTGGCGCTACGACCTTGCTCTGATGGATGCCAACGGCGTGGCGCACGTGTTCTACGGCGTCACAGAGGATGGCCTTGACGAGCACTGGCGAGAGCTGATTGATGCGGCGCTCCAAAGCGAAGGCGAGGCGCACGCTGCCGGCATGTTGATCAACCCGATGGGCGGCTAAGCGCCTCACAGAACATCGGCGCCGCCAAGGTAGGCTTCGCGCACGGCCGGGTTGTGCAACAACGCTTGCGCCTGGTCTTCTAGCACGATGCGGCCGTTGCGCAGCACGTAGCCGCGATGTGCAATCTGTAGCGCCATCGCAGCGTTTTGCTCGACCATGAAGATGGTGACCCCACGCTGGCGGTTGATTCGCGCGATCAGCTCCAGCACGCGCTCCACGAATAGCGGTGAAAGCCCCATCGTCGGCTCATCCATGCAGATCAAGCGTGGGCGGCTCATCAAAGCCCGTGCCATGGCCAACATTTGTTGTTCGCCACCGCTCAGCACACCACCAGGGTGGTGAAGGCGCTCCCGCAGGCGCGGGAACAGCTCCAGCACCTCAGCTAGGTCGTGTTGGATGCCTGCGCGGTCGCTGCGGGTGTAGGCGCCCATCAGCAAGTTCTCGCGCACTGTCATGGCAGGGAAGATGCGCCGAGCTTCCGGCACAGAGGCAATGCCCAATCTCACGATGCGCGGTGTCGGTTGGCCGGTGATGTCTTGGCCGTCGAAGTACACATGGCCACTGTGGGGTTTGACCAAGCCGAGGATCACCTTCATGGTGGTGCTCTTGCCGCTGGCGTTGCCGCCCAGTAGGCACACGATCTCGCCCGCGTTCACGTGCAGGTTTAAGTCAAAGTGCGCTTGCACGGCGCCGTAGAACGTGTTGATGTGCTCCAGCTTGAGCAATGGCTGCGCGCTCACGGGAGGCTCTCCGAAGAGGGGGTGCCCCAGTGGGTGTGACCTAGGTAAGCCTCGACGACGCGCGGGTCGCGGCGCACGCTCTCCGGCGCGCCCTCGGCAATCACCACGCCATTGTCCATCACTATCACGCGGTCCGATAGTTCCATCACCAGCCCCAGCTTGTGCTCGATCAGCAGCAAGGTGAGACCTTCCGCTTTTAGCGTTTTCAAAAAGTCCAGCACTTCAGCGGTTTCGGTGGGATTCATGCCGGCGGTGGGCTCATCGAGCAGCAGCAGGGTGGGTTGCAGGGCCAAGGCGCGCGCCATTTCCGTGCGGCGGCGGTTAGCGTAGGAGAGCGTGTAGGCTGGCTGATGTGCGCGAGGGGTGAGCCGTTCACCAAAGCGCTGCAGCAGTGCAAAAGCGCGGTGGCGCAGCCGACGCTGCTCGTCAGCGTATGCTGGCGGCTTCAGGATCGCTGCGCCTAGCTCGCGCAGCGCGCTGAGTGGCGTGCTGTCGGGGGCGGTGAGCGCCTGGCGCAGGTGCGCGCCGAGCAGCACGTTCTCCAGCACCGTCAGGTTGCCGAAGGCGCGGCCATGCTGGAAGGTGCGGGCCATGCCGAGTGCGGCGCGGCGCTCTGGGGAGAGCGCGGTGATCTCGTGCCCACAGAACCAAATTCGCCCGGCGTCGGGGCGGTCGAGGCCTGTAAGCAAGTTGAACAGCGTGGTTTTGCCGGCGCCGTTCGGCCCGATGATGCTCACCACTTCGCCGCGGCGCACAGCGAAGCTGACGTCGCGCACAGCCACGACGCCGCCAAACTCGCGATGCAGCGCATGGGCTTCGAGCAGCGTGCTCTCTGCAACGCTCATAGCGTCCCCAGTAGCCCTTGAGGCCGGAAACGGATCAGCAACACCAGCACCAAGCCGTAGAGCAAGTAGCGATAGTCGGCCACAGCGCGCAGCAGCTCCGGCGCGGCAGTCAGCGCTAGCGCTCCGAGCACAGCGCCTGCCAAGTTGCCCATCCCGCCCAGGATCACCATCGTCAGCGCCAGGATGGAGGTGTTGACGGCGAATGTCTCGTGGTTGATGTAGGAATACGTGTGTGCCGTGAACGCGCCGCTGAGGCCGGCGATAAATCCGCTGGCCAGAAAGGCGAGCCACTTGTAACGGGCGAGGTTGACGCCGAACGCGCGCGCGGCCACCTCGTCGTCGCGGATGGCGCGCCAGGTGCGGCCGAGGTGAGCCTCTGCCATGCGCCATGCCAGCAATCCGCCGGCAACCAGCAAGACCAACGTAGCCCAGTACACATCGCGCGGGGCGATGATCGGCGCGCCCAAAAAGGTCGGTGGTGGGATGCGGCTTAGGCCGAGTGCGCCGCCAGTCACGGCGTCCCAATTCAAGATGACCTGATTTACGATCTCGCCCACGCCGAGTGTGGCGATGGCCATGTACTGGCTACGCAGGCGAAACACGGGCGTCATCAGCAGCGATCCCACCAGCGCTGCGCTTAGTGCCGCCAGCAGCAGCGCCAGCTCAAACGGCACGCCGACGCGCATCACCAGCAGCGCCGAAGCGTAGCCGCCAATGGCCATGAAGCCGGCCTGCCCTAACGAAGTCTGGCCCGCCATGCCGGTGACCAGCGTGACGCTTAGCGCGAGCAACGCGAAGAGAAAAGCGCTGCTGAGCGTTTGCAACAGGTAGGGGTTGTCGCTCAGCAACGGCACGAGCGCTGCCCCTATCGTGAGCGCCATCATGGCCCTGGGCAGACGCACCCGGCCGCCACTGGGCACAAAGGTGCCAGTGAGTGGCTCCGGCGGCAGTGCACGGCGCGCGCCGAACAGACCTTGCGGTAAGAACACGAGCACCAGCACGAGCATCGCGTAGGAGAACAAGTTGCGATAGCTAGCGCCGAACAGCGCCACGCCGTAGCTCTCAATCAACCCCAGCAAGATGCCGCCCAGGATCGCGCCCGACACACTGCCCAGCCCACCGAGCAGATTGGCGACGAAGCCCTTGATCGTGGCTTGGAAGCTCATGCTGGTATACACCGAGTTGAAATACATACCGACTAGCACACCAGCTACTCCGCCCAGCGCCGACGCAACCGCGAACGCCAGCATGTTCGCGCGGTCGGTGTCCACGCCCATTTGTTGGGCGGCTTCGCGGTCTTGGGCGGCAGCGCGCAGCGCCCAGCCCAACCGTGTGAACCGCAGGAAGCCAAACAAGGCGAGCGCAGCGCCCACTGTGATGGCTGCGATCAGCACGTCCAGCAAACCGATGCTCACCGTGCCAAGTGGGATCCGCTGCTCCGGTAATGGGGCGGGGAAACCCTGTGGCGTGGCAGTGAAGATGAGCTGCACAATTTGGTCGAGTGTGAAGCTGATGCCGATCGTTGCAAGCAGTGGCGCGATGCGCGCCTTGTCGTATAGCCCGCGCAGCCCAATCCGCTCGATCAGCACGCCGACGATCGCGCTCAGCGTGGCGGCGGTCAGCATGGCCGCTGGCAGCGGCCAGTGCAGGCGGGTGATGCACACCCAACCCGCATACGCGCCGATCATAAACACGGAGCCGTGTGCGAAGTTCACCAAGTTGGCCACGCCGAAGATCAGCGCCAGCCCGATTGCGATCAGCGCATAAATGTTGCCGATGACCACGCCGTTGATGGTTTGGTCAAGCCAGAAGCTAAGCGGAGCGTCCAGCATAGTTGCGCACTCGTCCAGTTTGCGGCCGCGTTACTTGCCCACAGCGCGCCGCAGTGCGTGCAAGTTCTGCGCGGGCACGTCCATGGCCGTGCCGCAGCCCGGCGCCAACAAGAAGCGTCGCCCGTTGGTGGCGCGGATGGCGGCTTGCGCTTCCGCGATCACGTCTGCCGGTGAGCCGCGCTGAAGTGTGCCCAGCTCATCCACGCCGCCGATCACAGCGCGCGCAGTGAGCTGCTGTGCTTCGCCCACGCTGGGGTTGCCTTGGCCGACGGCAGCCCAGTTTATTGCGTGGACGGGGTAGTCGAGCACATCGGTGAAGTAGACCTGTGAACCGCAGATGTGGAGTTGGTTGAAAGTCGCTTCGCGCACCGCGTTCAGCACGATCAAGTCGTAGGGCTTGCCGAACTCGGCATAGGCCTCGCGGGAAATCGCGCCTTGGCGGGCCAGCTTGACAATGGCGAAGAAGAGGCCGCTGGCACCTGCCTCCAGGCAGGCCGTCGCGTAGCCGGCTAGCGTCTCGGCGATCACGCGCAGCGCGTGGTGTGCCTCTTGGGGGTGCTCCGTGATGGCTTGGCGCACAGCGTCGCGTTGGGCATCCACCCAGGCTTGTGCGCTATGCGCTGAGGGACGCGCTAACAAGAAGGCAAGCACCGATAGCGGTGAGAAGACCGTCTGGACGAAGTGGGCGTCTCCGATGCTGGCGCGCACGAGTTGCACCAAGCGCAGGTGTTCTGCAAACACGCCCCCGCGGGGCGAGACTGGCTCCAAGCGTCCCAAGTCGGCTGGTGAGCGCCAAGGGCTGCTCACCAGGCGCGGGAACACGCCGGCGTAGTCTGTGTAGTCGTACACGTTGCCCCACGCCTCGGCGTAGTAAGTGGCGCGCGGGTTGAGCTTGAGCCAGTCCCAGTCAAACTCCCGCATGTGGCGCAAGCTGATCGCGGCCAGTGCTTCGGGGGAAGTCTCCTGCGGGATGAAGTGCCGCCATGCTGACACTGGTGGGCGGTCGACCGCCTCGCCGCGCAGCGCTGCTTCCACACGCTCACGCTTGCTGTAGCCTGCCATTGGGAGAAGTATAGGTGATGCACATGAAACAAGGCGGTGCATCCTATAATCCCCAGCGTCGGGAGGCCAGGCGCATGAGCCGCTCCCTGAGTGAAGGAGGCTTCAGTTTTGTGAACCAGCGATGGATAATGGCTGCGAGCATTGCGATGGCGGCAGTGCTCACTGCTTGTGGCGCGCAGCCGGCGAACTTGCCAACCGTCACCTCAACATTTGCCACGCCCACGCCAGCTCAGAGTAGCCCGGCGTCAACGCCGGACCAGCCGGCCGCAAGCGAGGAGCGCCCCTACGCGCGGCTGTCGCCGGCCGAGCGCGCCAGCATTGCGTCCGCACCACCGCCACTCACCATTGACACCCGCGCGAAATACATCGCCAGGATTCGCACCAGCAAAGGCGAGATTGTGGTGGAGCTGAACCCTCAGGCTGCACCGCAGACGGTGAACAACTTCATATACCTGGCGCAAAATGGTTTTTACGACGGCCTTACTTTCCATCGTGTCGAACCAAACTTCGTCATTCAAGGTGGCGACCCGCTCGGCACCGGCACAGGAGGGCCGGGCTACGATCTTCCGCCGGAGATCCGCTTGCCCCATGTGGACGGCGCGATTGCCATGGCGCGGCGCAGCGGCCCGCCGGAGACTACCCCGAACAGCGGCAGCCAGTTCTACATCACCATCGGCTCCCAGCCCCATCTCGACAACAACTACACAGTCTTCGGCGTCACCATTCGTGGGCAAGACGTAGTGCGGCGAATTGCTGTCGGCGACGTGATCGAGCGCATCGAGATCACCGACGCCAACGGCGACGCCGTGCCGGCGCCACCGCTGATGGCGAAGCCGGAGCCGAAGCGAGCAGCGTGCAGGCCATATCCGCTGAACGTGCGCAGCGATGACCACGTGAAGGGCGCCAACCAGGCGCTAGTCACCATTATCGAATACGCTGACTTTCAATGCCCCGCTTGCGCTCAATTCCATGGCTCGATGAAGACGCTGAGCGGAACGATCAGCGACACCGTGCGCGTGGTCTTCCGCCACTTCCCGCTCACCACGATCCACGACAAGGCGCTGGTGGCGGCGCATGCGGCGGAGGCGGCTGCCCTGCAGGGCAAGTTCTGGGAAATGCACGATTTGCTCTTCGAGAAGCAGGCCGAATGGGCGGCCAAGCCTGCGGCGGAGATCACCGCCACCCTCAAGCAATACGCCCAAGCGCTGGCGATGGATGTGGCGCGCTTCGAGCGCGACCTCGCCAGCGAGGCCGTGGCCCAGCGCGTGCAGCGCGATTTGGCTGATGCTCAGGCGCTGAACCTAAGCGGTACGCCCTCCGTCTTCTTGGACGGTCGTTCTATCCCCCCTCAGGCGTTCACCCAAGCTGACACGCCTCAGCAGTTGCAGGATTACACGCGGCGTCGTCGTCAAGAAGTGGGCGTCGCGCGACGGACAGACTTCGCCTTCACCTCGCCGCAGCAAGTGGTGCGCGAGGGCAAAAAGTATCGCCTCACCGTTAACACCACGCAGGGCAAGGTGGTGGCCGAGCTAGACCCCGCCCTGGCACCGGTCAACGTCAACTCGGTGGTGTTCCTCGCGCAGCAGCGCTACTTCGAGGGCGCGCCGCTGGTGCTCAACGATAGTGAAATTGGCGCTGTCCTCTTCGGCAGCCCCACGGTCAGCGGCAACCCAGGCTATGAGTGCGACTTCGAGCAGCCTTCCCCTGGCGCGATGAAACAAGCAGGGGTGATGGCGCTCTTCGGCACGCCCGACAAGACGGCGATGCAGTTCATTTTCACCTATTCGCCCACCACTGCGTTGGACGGCCAATTCACGGTGATCGGGCGCGTTGTGGAGGGACTGGATGTGCTGCGCAACTGGAAGCCAGCCGACGCAAACGACGAGGGCGTGCGCATCGTAACAGTGGAAGTGGCGGAGCAGTAGATGTCGGCGTTCGTGCATACGCTCTCCCCGCGCTTTCGCGATTTAGACCCCTACAACCATGTCAACAACGCGGTGTACCTCACCTACTTTGAGGAGGCGCGCGTGGCTTTTATGACGCACATCGGCCTGCGCGGACTCTTCACCCGCGAGCGCAGCACGGTGATCGCCCGCGCCGAGGTGGAATACAAAGCGCCGGCGCATTTGCACGACCTGCTCGATATCTATGTGCAAGTTGGAGAGGTGCGCAACTCCTCCTACTCCCTGCGCTATCAGATTTACCGCCGCAGCGATGGGGCGCTGATCGCGCGTGGCGAAACCGTGCAGGTGTGCTTCAACTTCGAGCTGAACATGCCTACCCGCTTGCCGGAGACTTGGCGGGAGCGCCTGAGAGCGTATCAGGCGACCGCAGCGGTGCAAGAGCCATGATAAGCCCCGCCCTTTTAGCACTGGAGGATGGCACCACGTGGCCTGGCCGAGGGTTCGGCCATCGCGGGGAAACCACCGGCGAGGTGGTCTTCAACACGGCCATGACCGGCTACCAAGAGGTGCTCACAGACCCCTCCTACCACGGCCAAATCGTGGTGATGACCGCACCGCATATCGGCAACGTGGGGGTCAACCCAGAGGACGCTGAGAGCCATCGCCCTTGGGTGGCCGGTTTCGTGGTCCGCGAGGCGAGTGCTATCGCCAGCAACTATCGGCATCGTCAAACGCTGCACGACTACTTGGCTGAACATCGCATTGTGGGCATCGAGGGCGTGAGCACGCGCGCACTGGTGCGCCACATTCGCGCCAAGGGTGCAATGCGCGGCGCAATCTCTTCGGTCAATTTGGACGCGGAGCGCTTAATCGCCATGGCGCGTGCCAGCCGCGACATGAACGGCGCCGACCTCGCCAGCGAGGTCACCTGTGAGGAGCGCTATCACTGGGTGAAGCCGATTGACCCGGCATGGTACGTTGATGTGCCGTCGCGCCAGTCAACCGCGCCGCCGGTGCACATTGTGGCGTTCGACTTTGGCATGAAGCACAACATCCTGCGGCTGCTCGTCGCTCACGGCGCGCGCGTCACCGTCGTGCCTGCGCACACCAGCGCCGAGGAGGTGTTGGCGCTGCAGCCGGATGGTGTGTTCCTCTCGAACGGCCCCGGCGACCCAGCGGCGTGTGGCTACGCTATCGAGACCACTCGTCGCTTACTTGGCCAGCTGCCGATCTTCGGCATTTGCCTGGGCCACCAAATCCTCGCCTTGGCGCTGGGTGGGCGCACCTACAAGATGAAGTTCGGCCATCGCGGGGTCAATCAACCCGTGCGCTCAGAAGGGCGGGTTGAGATCAGCAGCCACAACCATGGTTTTGCGGTGGCCGTGGAAAGCCTGCCACCTGAGGTGCAGGTGACGCACGTCAACCTCAACGATGGCTGTGTGGAGGGGTTGGCTGTGCCGTCACTGCGCGCGTTCAGCGTGCAATACCACCCAGAGGCGTCGCCCGGCCCGCACGACTCGACCTACTTGTTCGAGGCGTTTATCCGCGCGGCGCGCGAGCATCAGCGCGCAAGGTTGTAACCGTGCGCCGCGCGACGCTCTGGGTATGGCTAAGCTCGGCGAGCGCTGGCTTCAAAGCTTCTTCTCCGAGCTGTGGCCGGGGAAGGCGCGCGCGCCGGGATGCAAGTATTGATAAGCGAAGTTGACCGCGCGGGCGGCTTGCCCAAAGCCCTCCACGATCAAGTTCATTGGTTCGACGCCTGGCTCAGCACAGATGTCGCCCGCGGCATACACGCCGGGGATATTGGTCTCCATGCGGCTGTTGACGCGGATGTAACGCGTCCCCTCCATCTCTAGCCCCCAATGCTTGAGCGGGCCGAGGTCCACGCTGTAGCCGAGGGTGAGGATCACGGCGTCCACTGGCAGCGTCATCTCCTCCTTGGTGCGGTTGTCAAAGATGATCGCTTCTTCCACCTTGCCATTGCCGCGCACGGTCTTCAGCTCGTAAAAGAGCTTGACCTCCACGGGTGAGCTCAGCAACTCGGTGACCGAGGCGCCGTGCGCGCGGAATTGATCTCGGCGATGGATCAGCGTGACGTGGCGCGCGTAGTCCTTCAGGTTCAGCGCCCAATCCACGGCGGAATCGCCGCCGCCGACGATGAGCACGTTCTTACCACGGAAGGTGGCCTTTTCTTTCACTGTGTAGTAGAGGCCGCGGTTCTCGTATTGTGCCAGCTCCGGCTGTGGCAGCTTCTTCGGCTGAAAGGCGCCCACACCGGCGCAGATCACAATCGCCCGTGCGTAATGGTCGCCCTTGTTGGTAGTCAGCTTGAACGTGCCGTCGGCGAGCCGGGTCAGCGTCTCTGCGCGCTCGCCCAGCACCATCGTCGGCTTGAACATCATGGCTTGCTCAACCAGGTGCTTGACCAGATCGATCGCGATCACGCGCGGGAAGCCTGGCACATCGTAGATGAATTTCTCCGGATACAGCGCTGCGAGCTGGCCGCCCGGCTCTTCCAGCGCGTCGATCACTTTCACTTTCATCTCCCGTAGGCCGGCGTAAAAGCAGCCAAATAACCCTGTCGGCCCGGCGCCTATGATGATGATGTCATAGAGGTCGCGGGAGCCGTTCGTTCCGTTAGTAGTGTCCATAAGCCCAAAACTTCGCTCTCAATGGCGTGCCCCTCGTGTGGTTTTGACACGAAGGGCCAGATCAAGCGCGATTCTAGCATCCCGCCGCAAGACCGAGTGGGCTGTGCGGTTGCTGCGACCAGGATGGGGGGATGCTGTCGAGCTGCTACACTCAGAGCGCGCCCGTTATGAAGCGAACTGTCGGGCTGGTTTGCATGGTGCTCCTCACCCTTGCTGCGCCACTTGCAGAGAGCGTGCGTGACCAAATCTGGGAGCGCTACCGCACGTATCGCAGCCTGTTTCAGGACAAGCCACCCGTTGGGCCGCCACCGCCGGCTATGACCCCACGACTGGTGGTGGTGCTGGTGCGCGGTCTCAGGCTGGAGCCCTCGCGCCGTATGCCCGCGCTGAATCAACTGCGCGCGCGCGGCGCCGACATCATCCTGGAGCAAGTGCCCCCCACCTATCGCGCTGCTGCTGAGACAAGCTGGCTCTCTGGCGCATTGCCTGCTGTGCACGGCGTTATCGCACAAGCCACAACCGATGCGCCCATGCCCGACACGCTCCTTCACCGCCTGAGCGATCAACAGCGGGAAAGTGTCCTGGTTGCCGATGCGCCTGTGGTGGAGCGCTTCGAGTCGCTGGTGGCGCGCGCTGCCGTGCCCGACGACCCGGATCCGGCCCGTCGCGACTCGCAAGCTATCGCGCTCGTGTTGGAGATGCTGCGCGATGTCAACCCCCCGGCTACTTTTGCTTTGGTCGAGCTGACGCTGCTGGAACGTGTCGCCCGTGAGTCGCCCAACGAGTACAGCTCAGCCGTAGCCGCCACCGACTTTCGCCTGCGCGAGCTGATCAACGCTCTGGACTTGACCAACACCACGCTCGTGATCGCCGGTGACCGCGGCTTGACCTCGCAGGGCAGCGATGGCGGCGGCGAGTCCGTCGTGGTCCGCGTCCCGTGGGTGATGGCCGGCCTGGGTGTGGCTGGTCAAACGCAGGCGCTCGCCTCGGTGGCACAGTTTGCGCCTACCTTGGCAGTGCTGGCCGGCGTCAGCTTGCCCGTCCAAGCAGAGGATATCCCGCTGTTCGAGGCGCTGGCGAGCAACCCTGCTGCCATGCTCGCTGCCGCTCGCCAGGTGACCGCCTTCTACGAGCTGTGGGCTGAGACGCTCGGCTTGCCGCGCTTTGCTGCTGGGCTGCTGCGCGACCACGAGGCTGACATTGCCAAGGGCGACCGCGCGGCGCTGGCGGCATGGCGGGCCCGGCTGCTCGCCGCAGTGCAGCGATTCACCCAGCAACGGCTCACAGAGGAGCGGTTGGTTCGGCTTCCGCTGAGCGCTGGCGTAGGGTTGGGGCTGTTGGCACTCGCGCTGGTGCTCGCCCGGCTCCAGACATGGCGCAGTTTGGCGTTGGGTGGCGTGGCTGTGCTTGCTGCCGGCGCGGGGCTCGCAGTGGCCTATGGATGGCCGCCCTCGTTGTCGCTCTTCCGCGACGCCCAACCGGCCGAGCTGCTCACACAACTAGAGTGGCGGGCGGTCGCGCTCTTCCTCGCTGTCGGAGGTCTGATGGCGTTGCTGACCGGTGCTTGTAAGGATGTGTTCGAGGCAGCCGGCCAGGTGATGAGCGGCCTGGCGCTGTTGGCCGTGTGGCCGGCGTTGGCGGTGACGTGGTTTTACTGGCAGTGGGGTGACGCGTGGTCATGGGTGCTGCCCGATGGCGCTGCGCTGGCTGCTGCGCAAGTGGCGCTCACGGCACTGAGCGCTTTGAGCATCCCGCCCGCTGATGCGATTCCTGTTGAGCTGCCGCTGACGGTGGTAGCCGCGTTAGCGGCGGTGCCGCTCTATGGGCTTGCGCGGTTGCGTCGCCGTGCGCGTGCCCGGCGCACCCTGCGCATGGATTGAGCGAGCTATCACTCCCATCGGCGCAACACCAAGCAGGCGTTGTGGCCGAAGAATCCGAAGGCGTTCGAGAGCGCTACGTGCACGCTCGCCGGTCGCGCTGTGTTGGGCACGTAGTCCAAGTCGCAGTTGGGGTCGGGGGTCGCGTAGTTAATGGTTGGGGGGATGATCCCGTCGCGCATGGCCAACGCGCACGCGATCACCTCCAACGCGGCAGTGGCACCGAGCAGGTGGCCGGTCATGGACTTGGTGGAACTGATGGGGACGTTCGGCGCGCGCTCGCCAAACACCAACCGAATCGCGCGCGTCTCGTTTGCGTCGTTGGCCGGCGTGCTGGTGCCGTGGGCGTTGATGTAGTCCACATCGGCTGGCGAGAGTCGCGCGTCCTGCAGGGCCAGTTGCATGGCGCGCGCCGGGCCTCGCACATCGGGCTGGGTGATGTGGCGAGCGTCGCTGGTGACGCCGTAGCCGATCAGCTCGGCGTAGATGTGCGCGTCGCGCTGCTGGGCGTGCTCCAGCGTCTCCAGAACGAGGATGGCTGCGCCTTCCCCGGCCACGAAGCCATCCCGCGTGGCGTCGAAGGGGCGGCTGGCGCGCGGAGGGTCCTCGTTGTGCTGTGAGAGCGCGCCCATGTTGTGAAAGGCAGTGAGGATGAATGGCTCAATTGGCGCTTCGCTGCCGCCGGCCAGTGCCACATCGGCGCGTCCATGGCGGAGCATTTCCAGCGCCTCGCCAATGGCGTTAGCCGCGCTGGCGCACGCCGACACAATGTTGAGGTTAGGCCCGCGAATCCCGAAGCGCATGGAGATTTGTCCGGCCGCAGCGTCCGAAAGCAGCATGGGAATGGCAAATGGGCTGACGCGCCGAGCGCCACGCTCGAACATGAGGCGCTGCTCTTGGCCATAGGCAGTGACGCCGCCGATAGCACTGCCCATCACGACCGCGACGCGATCGCTTGGCTCGCCGCTCACTGCTAAGCCCGCGTCGTGCAGCGCCTCCTCAGCAGCGACCAGCGCAAACTGGGCGAAGCGATCGAGCTTGCGGGCTTCCTTGGCGCCGAAGTGGGCGAGCGGGTCGAACCCTTTCACCTCACAGGCGATCTGAACTTCGGTCTGGGAAGTGTCGAAGCGGGTGATGCGCCCGCCACCAGATTCACCTCGACACATCGCTTGCCATGTCGCCTGCACAGAATTGCCGAGTGGCGTCACAGCGCCTACACCAGTGATCACAACGCGGCGTCGCGGTGCATGGGTATGCTGAGCCATAGATCTGCGCGGCTTCAAGTGTAGCAAGGCGTGTGCTTATACTCCCCTGCGCATGAGGGTCAGGGATAGGCTGCTTGCGGTGTTGGCGTTGGGGCTTGCTGCGCTCAGCGCGTGGAACTGGAGGCAGATCGATCAAGCGGTGCGCCGTGAGCTGCACGTGGTGGATGGCGTGCCGATTGAGTTGTTTTTGCCGCCCGATGCGCGCGCGCTGACGCCGGCGCTCGTGATCGGCCACGGCTTCAGCGGCAACCGCCAGTTGATGTATGGCTTTGGCTACGTGCTGGCGCGCAACGGCTACGTGGCCGCGCTGGTGGACTTCGCCGGCCACGGTTTGAGCCACGACCGATTGCCGGATGGCTTCAACGACGCGCAGTACCGCAAGTTGGCCGCCAACTTGGATACCGCGCTGCGCTTTGTGCGCGCCCGCCCAGAGGTGGATGCGGCCCGCGTGGGGCTGCTCGGCCATTCCATGGGTGCCACCGCTGTCGCGCGCTATGCGGCGGAGCGGGACGACGTGCCGCTGACGGTGGCGATCTCGCTCGGGGCCTTCGGCAGCAGCTTACCGCCCGACCCCGCACGGCCGCGCAACTTGTTGGTGTTGGTGGGCGCGTTGGAGTTCGAGGGTTTTCTACGCGGCAGCACCAACGCGCTGCGCGTCGCCTGGCCACAGGGCATCGCCAACCAAACCTACGGCGACTTCGCCACGGGCACTGCCCGCCGCTTGGTGATCGTGCCCGGCGTGGAGCACATCACCGTGCTGTTCAGCGACTCGGCCCACCAGGAGGTGGTGCGCTGGCTCGACCGGGCCTTCGGCGTCATGCGCGCCGGCAAGCTACACGCTGACGGTCGCATGGTATGGGTGCTGGGCTGGTATGCAGCGGCGCTGCTCGGCTTCTTCCCGTTGTCGCGCGCGCTGCTGGGCCGGCCAGATCAGCCCCCAACGTATCCTGTCGGCCTGTCAGCGCTACATGCCCTGCTGGTGATGACGCTGGCGGTGGGGGGCGCTGCGTTAGCGCTATGGCTCGGCCTCATCCCTTACCGCTGGATACCGCTGACAGTGGGGAACTACGTGGGCGCCTTCTTCGCTGTGGCCGGCGGCATAGTGTTGGGACATCAGCTCGCGTGCAACAGGGGCTTTGCTGCCATGGTGGCAGGATTGTCCCTCGCTTCTTTCGCCCGCTCAGCGTTGCCGGCGCTCTTGCTGGCCGCCTACGCCGTGTTCACCTTTGGCATTGCCGCCCATTTGGCATGGAGCAACTTTGCGCTGGTGGGCGCGCGATTGTGGGTGTTTGGTGTGTTATGGGTGAGCTGCTTCCTCTTCTTCCTCGGCGATGAGCTGCTCACACGTGGTGCGCTGGCCAGGCGGCTGGTGCTGTGGGCAGCGACCAAGCTCATTGTGCTGATTGGCCTTGTGCTCGCTGTGTTATGGCTCGGCGCGCCGCCGTTTTTACTCTTGCTGATCCCGGTGATGGTGGTGTTGTTTGTGTGGCATGGCGCCTACGCCCACCGCCTGTATCAGCTCACCGCCGGCGCGCTACACGGCGCGCTGTTGAACACATCGGTTTTCGCGTGGGTGATCGCAGCCACCTTCGCGCTGGTGGCCACTTGAGATGGGGCTAACTGTCAGCAGGTGGCTCCGGGCGCAGAGGGATGCGGCGCACGCGGAACGACTGCTGCGTCTCGTCCATCACGTCGAGTAAGGGAAACTCCGCCTCCCGGTGCCAAAAGTCCCACGCTTGCAATGCGGACTCGGCGTGTTGGCTGATGGCCGGATCGTCGCTGCGTGCGGCGCGGGCGATCGCCTCGCGCGCTTCAGGCTGGTTGATCGAGACCAACGCTGTGATGCTTGCTTGCTGCACTTCGACGCTGGGGTCCTCAAGCAACTTCAGCAGGTCGGGCAGCGCCGCCTCGTCCTCCAGCTCGCCGGCGGCAATCGCAGCACTGCGTCGCACCATCGGCGAGACGTTGTGTAACTCGGCGCGCACCAAGCTGCGATACTCAGCGTTGCAGCTGCGTCCCATCGCCGTGAGCGCGCTGACCAGCAGTAAGTCATCGTTGGCGTAGTAGGCTGCGCGGATGTGGTAATCCACCTCTGGATGGGAGAAATGGGCCAGCGACTCCAGCGCGCGGCGGTAGAGCAGGGAGTCGGTCGGCGCTTGGCGCAGCACGCGCAGCAGCGCGCGGCAGACCCGCTCTCCCTTCTCCGCAGCCAACTGCTGCATCTCGGCTGCTAGCACAAACCGGCCTAGCGACTCAGCCGCGGCGGCTCGCACCGTGAGTGAGGGATCGTGCTGCAGCAAGTCGAGCAGGGTGTCCAGCGCGCTAAGGTGGCTCTCTTGCGATAGCCCTTCAATGGCCGAAAGCCGCACGCGCTCCAGCGGATCGCGCAGGGCATAGCGGAAGATCGCGTCGAAATTGGCCTGCAGGTTGTCCTCCGCAATGTCTACCATCTGCTCGATCAAGGCTGCCCGCCGCTCATCCGGCAGTGACTCCCAAGTAGCACCCCACTGCTCAAGGCGCTCGCCTTCGAGATCAGAGAAGCACAGCATGAGCTGTTCACTTGGCAGCGCCTCATCGCGCAGCGCTGCCAAAGCTGCGGCGAGAGGCACGTTGCTGGGTGAGTCAAGGCTTGCGCTCATGGCCTACGGCAGCACCACGGGTTGCAGAATGTCCAAGATGATGATGAAAACGGATAAGCTGAGCAAGAAGAGCATCCCTACCGCATGAACCCACTGCTCGCGCTGTGGGTTGACGCGCCGGCGGCGAAGCGCCTCGATCAGCACAAACAGGAGGCGGCCGCCGTCTAGCGATGGGAGCGGCAGCAAGTTGGTGAACGCAATGGCTATGCTGACGAAGCCGGCGAATCGGGCGAAGGGGAACAAGCCTCGAGACTCGCGCTCCTCGATCAGCGACACACCGATAGAGGTGATGCCCACCGGCCCCACTGGGCGCACTTGCGAGAGCGGCGCTTGCTGCGACAGGATTTCAATCGGTGCGCTGACGATGCTGTTGAGCACTGCGAAGAAGTCGGCCAGCGCGGCGCCTAGCGCTGCGTCGATGGTGTAATACATGCGCTCCGAGCGCAACACTTTGAAGGCCAAGCCGATCCCCAGTGGCGCGTTGGGGTTGAGCGTCTCCGGCAGTGTGCCGTTCAGCGTGAGCATTTGTAGCTCTGAGCTGTCCTCCCTCACTGGCCGCATCACCGTGATTTGCACCGGCTGCCCCGCTTGGCTCAGGATGAATTGGCGCAGCGGTGCAGCGTCGGGTGTCGCCTCGGAGCCGACAGGCAGCCGCTGGATCATGTCTTGTCCGTTGATGCTCACGATGTAGTCGCCTGGTTGCAGCCCTAGCCGCGCGCCTACGCCGGTGATGTTCACGCGCACAATGCGGTACTGAAACTCTGTCGGCTGCGTGGCGAAGAACAGATATGCCAGCGCCAGGATGAGAAAGCCACCCAGCAAGTTCATCAATGGGCCGGCGGCCAGGATGAGCACTCGCCAACGTTTGCTCTGAGCGGCGAAGCTGCGCGGGTCGCTGGGGTCTTCTTCGCCGGTCATGCGGACAAACGCACCGAAGGGAAGCCAGTTCAGCGTGTATTCGGTCTCGCCACGGCGGAACAGGCGCACGATGCGTGGCGGTAGCCCCATGCCAAACTCCTCCACGCGGACGCCGGCGCGCTTGGCAGCGATAAAGTGCCCCAGCTCATGGATGAACATCAGCGGGCCAAGCAGAATGATGAATACCGGCAGGCCGACCGTGAGGATGTTCCAAAAATCCATGGCTGGGAGTGTATAGCAAAACGTTTGGAGCAGGATAAGAGTGGCTACTCGTAGGCCAGCACTTCGCGCACCGTCAGCCGCGAGGCGCGCACGGCCGGGAACAAGCTGGAAATGGCGGATAGCGCGATCATCGCGAGCAGCCAAACGCCCACCCCGAGCACGGAGAACTCGAACTCCAGTGGCCGCCGCAAGAAGGCATGTCCCACCGCTTCACAAAGCAGTATGCTGATCGGCAACGCCAGCCAACTCCCCAAAAACCAACTGATCAGGCCAATGAACACGCCTTCGCCAATGATAATGCGGTACAAGGCCCTGTCGCTAGCACCGATGGCGCGCATCACGCCGATCTCGCGTGTGCGCTCCAGCACGTTCATGCTCATCGTGCTGGCCAGCCCCAACCCACCTACCAGCGCCAGCAACGCTGCGGTGATCAGCAGGAAGATGATGACCAGCTCGAATTGGAACGTGAGCTGCTCGCGACGCTCGGCAATGGTCTCGGTAGAAGTGGCCGACATGTTGGCGCTGCGCAGCGCATCTTCCAGACGTTGCGCCACTTGGGACTGATATAGCGCATCGTGCTGCGAGGAGACAACCGCAAGCACTTGTGTCTGTCGTCCGATGCCAAGCAGGTCGCGGAAGCCATCACGGTTGGCGTAGATCACCCTGCCGTTTCGGATCGGCGTGCTGAGGGCGCTTTCGGCCACGCCGACGATGTAAAACGTCCACTCACGTGAGCCGATCTTCAGCCTCAGCTCATCCCCCAGCTGCAAGTCGGGTTCATCGGCCAGCACTTCTGTGTTGACCACCACCTGTCGCGCGTCGGAGGGCAGAATCCAGCGGCCGGCGAGTAGGGTCGGCTGCACCAACGGCGAATCAGCAGGCAGCGCGGTGAGGTTGATGGTGCGGCTTTGGCTGCCGTCCGCTCGCACGCGGCGCGCGCTGCTCACATGCCAGGCCTCTGCATACACCACCCCCTCTACATTGCGCACCGCGTTCAGTGCGCGCATGTCCCCTTGGGGGTTGGCCAGGGTCACCTCTATGTCATACTGCCAATAACGCAGCGATGTGTTCAGCGTGCGGTATAGCGAATCGCGCACACTGAAGACAGAAACAAAGATGGCGCTGGCCAGCATCAGCGTGCCGATCGTGAGCGCCAAGCGCTGCTTGCGCCGAAACGTGTTGCGGATCGACAGCAGGAAGGGCCGCGAGACCCAACGCTCGATGTCGAGCGCAGAGGCCAAGCGATTGCGCAGGGTGGCCAGCGCGCCGCCACGTCGAATGGCGTGGCTTTCTTGCGCGCCGGTGAATGTGAGCGCCTCGCGCACCGTGATGCGCATCCCCCCAAGCACGGGCGCCAGCGCAGCCATCAGCGGCAGCAGCAGCCCCACGCCAATCTCCAGCAGCAACACCTCCGGCGGTGGGAAGCGTGTCAGCACGGTGAAGTTCAACAGATCAGCGACAAAGCTGACCAGCACATACGCGCCTAGCGTTCCCAATGGGACAGCGATCAGCAGCGAGAACGCGCCAAACAGCGCGACTGTCGTGAGATACAAGCTGGTGATTTGTGTCTCGCGTCCGCCCAGCGCCTTCATGATGCCGATCTGGCGGATTTGCTGCGAGATTAGCGTCATGGTCGTGTTGATCACCAGAAAGGCGCTCAGAAACAGCGACAGCGCGCCCACCGCCACCAAGATCAGCAGCATGGATTGCAGTTGATCGTTGGCATAGTGTCGGCCCGGCGATTGGGGGATGGAGGCTGAGTAAAAAGTGCGGCCACTGTCTTCTATCCGCTTTTTAATCACGTCAGCCACCTGTTGGATGTGTGCACGATCGGTGTGCTTCTCAGCTACGCGCACCCGCATCTGCGTGTAGGCGCGTGGGAAGCCGAGCCACTCCAGCGTGTCCAGCGAGATGTAGGCACTGCCAAAGTTGGCGAAGCGCACCGGTGGCGCATTCACGTCAAACACAGTGCCGACAATGCGCAGGTCGCGCGTTTTGCCATCGGGCAACTCTACTGTGAACAGATCGCCGATCTGCTTGTTGAACATGCGCAGCGTGCTGCGCTCCAGCAACACCTCCCGCCGGCCCGGCACAGCAGCGCCCGCCTGCGGGACAAAGCGGTCAAGCCGCACGTCGTTGAAGTCGGCCAACGCAAAGAGGATCACGT
Organism: uncultured Anaerolineae bacterium; assembly: GCA_938028725.1. Taxonomy (GTDB): domain Bacteria; phylum Chloroflexota; class Anaerolineae; order J036; family Brachytrichaceae; genus CALIMH01. The sequence continues at coordinate 56,576 of CALIMH010000004.1, forward strand.
TGCTGCGCGTGTCGCCTAGTGGCGCGCGGAGGAAATACACGCTACGCCCCTGTGCATCCTCCACTTCCGGCATTCGCACGATGGAGCGGATAAACGCCTCGTCCAAATTTGAGGCGGCGATGGACATGCTGGCTTCGTGCGAGGCTTCATATTGAATGGCAAGATCGCGTTCCAGGATCGTGCGGGCGCCACCCAGTGCCCCCATCGCAAACACACCAACCGCGATGGAGAGCACCACCAGGACGGTGCGCGTCTTGTTCAGCCAAAGTTCGCGCAACACTTTGCGCCAGCGCGGAGCGATCACGTCAAACCTCTGAGCAGAGATCGTAGCGCAGCTCAGTGTAAGCTAACTGAAACGGTGAGTTTAAGCGCGCTTAAAGGATTGCGTTGACTATAATCAAGCCGTTCGCAAATCAGTATCACGGTGGAGACCTGCTCATGAAAGTTGCCCTGGATGTGCCCCAGCAAAGAGCGTTGGCCAAGTGGTCGTTCTCAGCTTTGCGCCAATGGCTCACGGTAGAGCGAATTGAAGCGATCTGTGTGGGGATCACTTTTGTTGCCATGATGGGAGGATTGATCGCAGACCGTGCCGGCGCACACCCTATGCTGGTCGGCGTGCTGTATCTCATCGCTTACGTCGCCGGTGGCATCTTCGGCGTGCAGGGTGGGCTGGAGGCGCTCAAACAGCGGCGCATTGACGTGGATCTGCTCATGGTGCTGGCAGCGCTGGGGGCAGCCGTGGTGGGTGCGCCGTTCGAAGGGGCCATGTTGTTGTTCCTCTTCTCGCTCTCCAACGTGCTGCAGGCCTATGCGCTGGGACGCACCCGCAACGCCATCCGCGCGCTTATGCAGTTGCGCCCTGACACCGCCACGTTGAAGAGGGGAGGGCAGCTTGTCACGGTGCCTATCGAGGAGTTGCAGTTGGACGACCACATCCTGATCCGTCCGGGTGAGCGTGTGCCGTTAGATGGCTTGATCGTGGCTGGCTCCAGCACACTGGACCAATCCACGCTCACTGGCGAGTCTATGCCGGTGGAGAAATCAGTTGGCGACGTGGTCTTCGCTGGCACGATCAACCAGACGGGCAGCCTCGAAGTGAAGGTGACCCGCTTGGCGCACGACTCCACCATCGCGCGCTTGATCCGCCTGGTGGAGCAGGCGCAAAGCGAGAAAGCGCCCACCGAGCGCTTCCTGGACAAGTTCGAGCAATACTACGCGCTGGTCGTGATCGGCTTGACCCTGGCGCTGATAGTGGTTCCGCTAATCATTGGCCAACCCTTCGGGCCGACGTTCTACCGCGCCATCACAGTGATGGTGGTAGCTTCCCCGTGCGCCTTGATCATCAGCACGCCGGCCGCCATCTTGTCGGCCATCGCCAATGGGGCGCGCAACGGTGTGCTGTTCAAGGGTGGTGCGCACTTAGAGCAAATGGCGCAGATCGACGTGGTGGCATTCGACAAAACCGGCACGCTCACTGTAGGAAAGCCGACCGTCACCGACGTGACGATCATCCCGCTATCGGGCAATCTGCAACAAGCGCGGCTGGCGACGCCGGCGCACGTCCGCGCCGAACAAGAGAACATCCTGCTCACCTTGGCGGCATCCGTTGAGCTGATGTCCGAGCATCCCATTGCGCGCGCTATTGTGGAAACTGCGCGCACGCGCCGCCTGCGCCTGCCAGAGGCCGACCACTTTCAAGCCACTCACGGCAAGGGCGTGCGCGCGCATGTGGAGTTCATGGGAGGCATGGATATCGCTGTCGGCAGCCCTCGCTACTTCGATGGTTATCTCACCACCGGTCTGGAGGCAGCAGTAGCTGAGATGGAGCGCTTGCAGGATGAAGGCAAGACGTCCGTGCTGGTGGCGAAGTTGGGGCGCGCTGCCAGCGGCGCGCTGACCGCCCACATTATCGGCGTGATTGCCATTGCTGATGTTGTCCGGCCTCAGGCGCCCCAGGTGGTGCAAGAGTTGCGCGCCCTGGGCGTCAAACGCATCGTGATGCTCACCGGCGACAACCAGCGCGTTGCCCAAGCGGTGATGCGCCAGGTAGGAGTGGACGAGTGCTACGCCGAGCTGCTGCCCGAGGACAAGGTGACGCGCGTGAAGGCACTGCGTCACGCGCCCGACGGCCGCCTACAAAATGTGGCCATGGTGGGGGATGGGGTGAACGACGCGCCGGCGCTCGCCAGCGCCTCGGTCGGCATTGCGATGGGTGCGGCTGGCACTGACGTCGCGCTGGAGACCGCGGATGTGGTGCTAATGTCTGAGGACTTGGGCAACCTGATCCACGCCGTCTCACTCAGCCGCGCCGCACGCCGGGTGATCGTACAAAATCTGGTGTTTGCCATTGCGGTGATCGTCCTGCTGATGATCTCCGCTTTAGGCTTTCAGCTTCCCTTGCCGCTGGGTGTGGTTGGGCATGAGGGAAGCACCGTGATCGTGGTGTTGAACGGTCTGCGCTTGCTGATGTATCGTCGGCAGTCGTAGCTCATCAATGCGTGAGGGCAGCTGCTGAACGCTGCCCTCATGCGCCGAAGCAACCCGTCAACAGACGCATCGGCGCTAGCTAGTCGTGCTGCGCGCTGCTGCCTTGTTGAACAGCTTCATAAGGCGCGACTTGCGGCGCGCCGCATTGTTCTTGTGGATAACGCCCCGGCCAGCAGCGCGGTCCAGGTAGCTGATCGCCTTCCTCAGCTCCTGGCGCGCCGTCTCCAAGTCCTTCGCAGCGATAGCTGCGCGCACTTTCTTCACCGCTGTGCGCGCGCGCGAACGGTGCAAGCGGTTGTAGATCGCTTTGCGCGCGCTGTTGCGAATGCGCCGTTTTGCAGATGCTGTGTTCGCCACCGAGCAAACTCCTCTTGAGTCCTAAGTTAGAGCGCGCGAATTCTAACACAGTTCGGTAGCGTGGGCCGCTGTCCGCAGTGCAGAGGGTCAGGCCATCACCGGTGGGTGTCAAACGCGGCTAAGCAGGCTGCGCCTTCACAGCTGGTGGTAGGGCAGCCACCACGGCTTGGGCCGTGCCTCGATGTCCCAGTGCACGTGCTTGGTCTCGCGGAACTCCTCCAGCCCCTCCTCGCCCAGCTCACGCCCGCCGCCGGTGTATTTCATGCCGCCGAAGGGGCCGGCGTAGTTGTCGGTGAGCGGGTCGTTGATCCAGATTGTGCCGGCTTTGACGTCCTCGAAGAAGCGGCGCACTTTCTTGGCGTCGCTGCTGTATAGGCATGCCCCCAAGCCGTAGATGCTGTCGTTGGCGAGTTGAATGGCCTCGTCGAAGCTCTCGTAGGTCATGATCGGCAGCACTGGCCCGAAGGTCTCTTCGGTCATCACCAACATGGTGTGATTGACGTTCACCAGCACGGTTGGCTCATGGAAGTAGCCCTTCAGGTGGGTGGGGATGCGCCCGCCAGTCAACACTTGTGCGCCGCGCTGCACAGCGTCTTGGATATGGTGCACGACTTTCTGGCGGTAAGGGTCACCAATCATCGGTCCGATGTCTGTGCCTTCATCCATGCCGTTGCCGAGCCGCAACGAGCTGACCAAGTCCACCAAGTTCTCGATGAAGTGAGAGGCGAGCGGCTTGGGCACGTAAATGCGCTCGGTGCTGGTACACACTTGGCCGGCGTTGATCAAGCCGGCATAGGCCACGGCACGGGCTGCCAGCTCAGGGTCAGCGTCGTCAGCGATCACGAAGGCGTCCTTGCCGCCTAGTTCAAAGTGGAGCTTCTTCATCATGGGGGCGGCAATGCTGGCGATCTGTTGGCCCGTGCTGAGCGAGCCGGTGAAGGCGATCATCGGCACATCGGGATGCCGTACGAGCGCCTCGCCGGTGCTGCCGTCGCCGGTGACTACATTGATCACGCCGGGCGGGAAGTGGTCGAACGCGATCTCGCACAGGTGGAGCGCCGTGAGTGGCGTCAGCTCGCTGGGCTTGATCACGACTGTGTTGCCCGCGGCCAGCGCCGGCGCCACTTTCCACGCCAGCAACAGCAGCGGATAGTTCCACGGCACGATGCAGCCGCACACGCCGTACGGCTCTTTGATGACGAAGTTCAGCACACCGTCTTCGGTGCTGGGGATCACGCGACCGCGCAGGTGTCGGCCTAGCTCAGCGTAGTAATCGAAGGTGGTGTAAGTCCACACCACCTCCTCCTCATTCTCCGGTTTGGGCTTGCCCTGCTCGCGGGTGAGCAGCGTGACGATCGCTTCGGCGTGGGCGCGCATCTTACGGCTGGCTTCGTGGAGCATCTCGGCTTTTTCGCTGGCGCTGATGCGCTTCCAGCGCTCGAAAGCGGCCTTGGCTGCCTCGACGGCAGCGTTGACGTCTGCGGCAGTGCCTTTGGGCACGTGCGCAAGCACCTCGCGCGTGGCGGGGTCTTCTACCGGTATGGTCTCGGCGCTGTGGCCTGATGTGAATTGACCATTGATGTAGTGCAGGTGTGGCATGACTAAAGTTTAGGGCTGGGGTGAGGTTGTTGCACTTATAGGTAATCGCGGATGTTGTGGGCGACTGCGTAGGCGGCGGCCTCCGCGCGGTTGTTGACGTGCAGCTTGGCGAAGATGTTGCTCACGTAATTGCGCACGGTGCCTTCGCCCAACATGAGCAGGTCGGCGATCTCGCGGTTGGTGCGCCCCTCCGCCAGGTGCATCAAGACGCGCAGCTCCTGCTCGGTCAAGGCGGAGAAAGCGCTCTCCTCGCGCTTGCGGGCCATTTCGCGCATGCGAGCCAACACGCGGGAGGTGGTGGCGGGGTCGAGTGACGATTGCCCTTGCACGACGTTCTCGATGGCGCGGATTAAGTCGTCGCTGCCGATCTGCTTCAGCACAAAGCCAGAGGCGCCGGCAGCGATAGCCTCGAACAGAGTCTCGTCGTCGCCGTAGGAGGTGAGCATGATCACTTTGGTGTTGGGCAAGAGACGAACGATCTCTCGACATGCCTCGATGCCGTTCATGCCGCCCATCCGCACGTCCATGATGATCACGTCTGGGCGATGCATCAACGCTTTGCGCACTGCCTCCTGGCCGGTGGAAGCCTCGTCCACGATCTCGAAATCGGGTCTGCGGCTGAGCAGCGCGCGCAGCCCAATGCGCACAACCTCATGGTCGTCTGCCAGAATCAGTCGCACCCTCGCCATCACCGTTCATTTTCTCGCTGCACGCAGAGTGATTGCTGAGAAGTTTATCCCAGCGGCACGCGCAGGTGGATAGTGGTGCCCCGGTTAGGGATGCTGTGGATGTCGAGCCGTGCGTTGAGCATCTCCGCGCGCTCGCGCATGTTGAGCAAGCCGTGCCCGGCGCGCGCCTGGATGGTGGTGAAGCCTTTGCCGTTGTCTCGGATGGTCAGCTCTAGATGCGGACCTGTATCTTCAGTGGCTGGGCAGTAATGCAGAAACACTTCGGCTTTTGAGGCGCCGGAGTGTCGTGCGATGTTGCTGAGCGCCTCCCGTGCGATCTGGCAGATGTGCGCGCGCTGCTCTGTCGTCAGCATCGGGATTGTGCTGTCCGCCTTCCACTCAACGTGGACGCCGCTGCGCATGCGGAAGTCGGTCACCATGCCCAGGAGCACCTGTGAGAGGTTGGCCTCCGCCTGAGAGCTATGGCGTAGGTCATACACGTAGCGACGGATGTCGTCCACGGTGTGGTTGAGCATCTGCATGGCACTCTCTACGTATTGCTGCACTGGCTCGAGCGATAGGCCGTTGTGTTCGGGAGTCATCGCTTCTGCCAGCGCGTGGTGGACCTGCTCCAGCACCAAGCCGGTGCCGTAGAGCGATTGCAGGGTGCCATCGTGCAGCTCTCGGCTGATGCGCTCGCGTTCTGCTTGGAGGAAGTATTGCCGCTGTACTTCCTCGTTGCGTCGGTCAGCCTCGATGCGGAAGGCCTCCAACGAGCGGAACAGAAACCAAGTGATGAGGGCTCCGCTCATGCTGCGGTAAATGCCCACGGGCATGCCGGTGAGTGCGAAGAGCATCTGCTCGTTGATCCAAGCTGCAGGTATGAACGGCGCCTCCGGCACGAATACTCCCTCGAATATCGCGTAGGCTACGAAGCACAGTCCCGCCGCGCGCAAGGAGGTGATCAGGTGGGGCGTCTCTTGCAATGGCTTGATGAGCTGCCGTGCGCCGCCGTGCAGCCCATGCGCCACCAGCAGGGCCGCCGGCAAACCGAGGCCATAGCGCAGCAATATCTCCAGAGCCGGCTCCATGGTGACCAACAACGTGTCTTCCACCGCCCTCACCGTCAGCAGCACGGCGGTGGCAACCAATCCAATCACCAAGGGCACGTAGATTGCTGCCCACGAAGGCACGCGCGGCTCGAGCAAGCGCAACCCGAAGCCGAGCAGCGTGGCGAAGTTCAGTAGGTAGATCACCAACTGGGCGAAGCGCAAGTGCTGCACAATCTCAGGCGGCAACAACCGCTCCTGAATCGGGATGAAGACGTTGCCCCAGGTGGCCACCGCCTCCAACAATCCGAACGCGGCTAGCCAGGGTAGGGCGCGCGTCAGGTTCAAATGGCTGCGCTGCAACACCCACTGCACGCCGGTGATTGCTGCTAGCAGGAAAAACACCTGGCCGTGGATGAAGTGAACGATCACCTCGTTCACGGTGAAGAACAGCCGCAGGTAATCGGTCACCATAATAGACTTACGAGTGTGACGCCGCCGCCCGCTGACTTGCTGCGTGTTGCCGCTATCGTTGTCGCTGCGATGAGCGTGGCGATGCTGCTCCGCACGCTTGCAGCGGGCTACCAGAGCCGCCGGGCTAAATATTACAGCGTGCGGCGCGATGTAGGCCGGCTTTCTCAGCGTCGAGCGCGCTTGACCTTACAGCTTGTGTTGCTGGCAGCCTTGCTCTACGTCAGCAGCATCGCGACGGAATCGCCGGCGCGGCGCTCGGCGCAGCCGCCTCGTGTGCCCGAAGCCACGCCTGCCTTGCCTGTGCAGGCACCCTCGCTTGACCAAACGCCCACGTTGGCGCTGACCAAGGCGCTGCCACCACCAACAGAAACACCCCGCGCCACATCGCCAGCGGCGCGTCTCACCCCTTCACCCACCTTCGACCTTATCCCGTTGCTGCCTACATCCACGCCCACGCCGACGCAACCAGCCGAGCCAGTGGGTGTGAAGCTGGGTGAGACGCCGCCACCGCTAGCGCGCAACCGCAATGGCCCCTTGCTGATGCTGCGCGCGATCTCGGCTCAGCCGCCCCGGCAGGGTTTGCCATCGGACAACGGGGTCGTGTTTCCGGCCGGGACACCCACGATTTACATCGTGTTCGACTATCGCGCCATTCCACCCCGCGCCGCCATTCGCCACACGTGGTTCCGCGATGGCAGTAGCGTCCACTTCGGCTCTGTCACGTTGGACACCGGCGAACAGGTGGTGGGCAGCAAGGTTATCTCGTGGTCGCCGGAGGGCGGCTTTGTGCCTGGCCTGTATGAGGTGCGGGTGATGCTGGGCAGCACGCCGCAATTTGTGGCAAACTTCGAGGTGCGTTGACCAATCCAGCGCCGGCGCTGCCGTTCAACTTGTGGCGAGCAGGGTGTCGTACACCAAGCGAGTGGCTTGCGCAGCGCGTTCCCAGGTGAACTGCGCGGCACGGCGAGGCCCGCGTTGTTGCATCTCGCGGCGCAGTGCAGCATCGGTGCACACGCATTCCAACGCTGTAACCCACTCGCTAACCTCCTGCGGCGGCAGCAACAAGCCCGCATCACCAACCACCTCTGGTATCGCAGCCGCGTTTGAGGCCACCACCGGTGTGCCGCAAGCGAGCGCTTCTAGTATGGGCAAGCCGAAGCCCTCGTAGAGTGAAGGAAAAGCGAATGCCTGAGCCAAGCTGTATAGCGCGGGCAAGTCCTCATCTTCCACGAAGCCGAGGAAGCGCACCAAGCCCGTCAGCCCCATTTCGTGCACCGCACGGTAGATCGGCTCGTGTAGCCAGCCCTGCTTGCCCACCACGACCAGCTCATCCACCAGGTTGTGCTCATGCAACGCGCGAAAGGCGGCGAAAAGGGTGGGCAGATTTTTGCGCGGCTCGATGGTGCTGACAACCAGCAAAAAGCGCTCGGCAAGCCGATAGCGCGCGCGCACGCGCGCCAACTCCAACGTGTCGTGGACGCGCCGGAAGCGAGGATGTACTCCCTCCGGGATCACGCGCAGCTTGTCGGGCGGCAAGCGGTAGTAGCTCAGCGCGTCGCGGCGGGTGTGTTCGCTGACGCAAATCACTGCGTCGGCGCGTCGCAAAAAGAGCGGCATCGCCAGCGTCAGGTAGATGCGGTTCATCGGCAGGTGATGCTGCGGATACACCCGAAAGATCACGTCGTGCAGCGTGAACACGGTCTTGATGCGCTTGAAGCGCGGCAGCAAGTGCTCAGTGGCGTGGAACAGGCGCGGTGCGGGCAACTGGTCGCGGGTGTTGGTGCGCAGTTGACTGAAGAGAGCATCTTGTGCCACGTTTAGGAGCTGGGCGATCAACGCGCGCAGCCGCCACACGTAAGGCGACTGCTCGGTGATGTAGCAATGCATGCTCTGGATGAGTTTGCCTGGCTGTGCATCCAGTGCATTGTGGTAAAAAGCGGCGTAAGCGCCGGGCTCAGAGCTTTGGGCGAGCAGCGCGCCGATCAGCTCCTCCGTGTAACGTCCAAGGCCGGCTTTGCGGTGGACAACAGGCGAGGCGTCAATGACAATCACGGTCTGAAGATGGAGGCGTCATTGTGCTCATCGCAGCCGTTGCAGGCGCTCGCGGGCTTGGAGGAGCGTCTCGTCCTTCTTGCAAAAGGCGAAGCGCACGATGGTGCGCGCCTGCTCAGGGCGCGAGAAGAAAGGTGAGCCTGGCACGCAGGCCACGCCGATCTCCTTTGCCATGCGCATCCCGAAGCGCAGGTCATCCTCGGCGCTGATCGCGCTGAAGTCGGCCATGATGTAGTAAGCGCCCTGAGGCACGAACGGCTGGAAGCCGACCTCACGCAGCATGTCCAAGGCGAGCGCGCGGCGGCGGTGGTAGTCGTGTTGGAGTTGGACAAAGTAAGCATCGCCGATGTTCAGCATGGCGATCGCTGCCACCTGCAACGGGGTGGCAGCACACACGCTGATGAAATCGTGCGCTTTGCGCACCCCCACCATCAGGTCCTCTGCGGCGACAGCGTAGCCCAGCCGCCAGCCGGTCACGCTGAAGGTTTTGCTCATGCCGCTGATGGTGATGGTGCGCTCGGCCATGCCAGGGAGCGTGGCAAGCGGAATGTGCCGGGCGCCGTCGTAGGTGATGAACTCGTAAATCTCGTCTGTGATTGCAATCACATCGTGCGCTTGGCATAACTCGGCGATCAGCTCCAGCTCGGCGCGGTTGAAGACTTTGCCGGTTGGGTTGTGCGGCGTGTTGAGGATGATGGCCTTGGTGCGCGGCGTGAAAGCGCGACGCAGCTCTTCTGGGTCGAACCACCACTCGTGCGGTGCCGCCAAACCGTTGGCCGCACCGTTGACTGGTGGCCGCAGTGAGACAAAGCGCGGTGTGCTTTGTGTGATATGACAGTTGGGAATGTAGCTCTCGTAGAATGGTTCAAAAAGGATCACCTCGTCGCCTGGATTGACCACGCCAAGCATGGCTGCGATCATCGCCTCAGTCGCGCCGCAACACACCACCACGTTGCGATCGGCATCCACGTCCATCTCGTAGCGATGGCGATAATGCTGTGCGATGGCCTCTCTCAGCGGCTTTAGTCCCCACGTGACTGAGTATTGATTCCACTCTTCGGCAATCGCGCGCATAGCGGCCTGCTTGATTGGCTCTGCGACGGGGAAATCGGGGTAGCCTTGGGAGAGGTTGATCGCACCCACCTCTAGCGCAACGCGAGTCATCTCGCGGATGATGGATTCGGGGAACTGCTGGGTGCGATAGGAAGTGCGGCTCTGTTGCATGGCTAGCTCATTCTAAGGCGGATCGCGGAAGCCTGGTTAGGCCCTCTTGAGAGTGGCAGGCGGATGCCGAGGCGTCTCACAAAGGCAAGCCGGATTGCTGTACGTCCGCCCGCCAAAGCGCCAAAATCTTTTGGTCGCTGCGCGTGAGCGGGAGAGCGCGCGCGTCCTCGATGGAGGCCCATCGTGCCTCGGCGTAGCCATCGAGATGAAGTGAGTCGGGATTCAGCGCGCGCGCATGCCAGACGCGGCGCGTGACTTTGAAGTGGGTGAAGGCATGCGACACCTCGCCGAGTGGGCGGACGCTGGCCGGATCCACACGTAAGCCAGCCCGGCGGTGAGCCAGCGCTGCGGCGTCCTCATCGGCGCACTGCGCCGAGGAGCTTTGCTCAGCACTGAGGAACTCCCAAAGCCCGCCTAGCAACCCGTGCGCCGGCCGACGGCACAACAGCGCACGGCCGACTCCATCGGTGAGGACCAGGCTGGGCACGACCACGCGCGACACCGTGCGCTTGGGGCGCGGACGCGGGTAGGCGGTTGGTGTGCCGCGTTGGAAGGCAGCGCAATCAGCTTGCAGCGGGCAATGCACGCATCGCGGCTGGCGAGCCGTACAAATCAGCGCGCCCAGCTCGATCAGCGCCTCGTTGAACGCGCCGGCGCGCTCCGTCGGCAGCACTGCCTGCGCCAGTGCTCGGAGCGCCCGATCAGCTTTCTCGTGGGCGAACAGGCGGCACAACACGCGTTTGCTGTTGCTGTCCAGCGCCAACACGGGCTGATTAAACGCGAGCGACGCGATGGCGCCGGCGATGTAGCTCCCGACGCCCGGCAGAGCGCGCAGCGCCTCAGGGTTGGGGGGGATGCGCCCGCCGTGCTCGCGCAGCACCTGCTGGGCTGCGCAGTGCAGGTTGCGCGCGCGAGAGTAGTAGCCAAGCCCTTCCCAAGCTTTCATCACATCTTGCAAAGGGGCAGCAGCGAGGTCGGCCAATGTGGGGAAGCGCTCGATCCAGCGCTGGAAGTAAGGGATGACGGTTGCAACTTGGGTCTGCTGGAGCATCACCTCGCTCACCCACACGTGGTAGGGGTTGCGCGGCTCGCGTCGCCAGGGCAGGTCGCGCCGGTGCAGGTCAAACCAACGGAGCAGAGGCTGGGCCAGGTCGCTCATCGTCCCTCCAGCAGCAAGCTCTCGGTCACCTCCATTTGTGCCACTTGTCCCTCGCGCTCGTCGGTGGCGAGCAATGGTGTGCAGGCGGGGTGTCTGTTGCGGTATTCCGCCAGGCGGCCTTCGCGAGCTGCCTGGGCGAGCAGCGCGCGGATCGGCATGATCTGCTCTAGCCCAGCTTTGCGGCTGGCCTCGGCATCGACGATGGGCAGCGGGTAAGTGCGGCCTGGATGCACCCCATACCAGGTCTCCTCCATCGCGGTGAGTCGGTGTGGCTCGAAGGCGAGTGGCGCCGGCAAGTTGCGCAGCTCGGGCACGTACTTGTGGATGAAGCGCGCTTCCGGGTCGTGGTCGAAGCACTGCTTCAGCGGGTTGTAGGCGCGCACGTAAGGGCGTGAGGGGTGAGTGATGCCTGCCTGCATTTGCCATTGCCAATGGTCAATGCAAGCGTCGCCGTCCAGCAGGTGTTTCATGAACCACTCCGCGCCGTGTCGCCAATCGATCATCAAGTTGATGGTGAGGAAGGTGGCCAGCATTGCGCGCATGCGGAAGTTCAGCAATCCGCTCTGCACTAACGCACGCATCGAGGCATCTATCAAAGGGAAGCCGGTGCGCCCCTGCTGCCAAGCTGCCAGCAGCCTGGCGTCGGCATGCTCGTAGCGGCGGATCGTGTCGAAAGGTCGGTAGAGGTTAACAAATTCTGCCTCAGGGTAGAGCGCAAATTTCTGGATGAAGTGATCGCGCCATTGCAGGCGGCTCACCCATGCCAACAAGCTCTTGCGCTCGCGTGGTGTGGCGTGCGCGTAGCGCCGGCGCGCCTCGTGCACGCATTCGCGCACGCTCACGCAGCCAAACTTCAGATAGGCCGATAGGCGGCTCGTGCCTTCCTCCTCCGCCAAGATCGGGCTGCTCATTTTGAAGCGATACTCGGCGACGCGGTGATCGAGGAAGTCGCGCAACCGCGCACGAGCGGGTGTCTCTCCACCGGTGAGCGCGCTGCCGGGGCTGGGAGGTAGCCCCAAGTCTTTCAGCGTAGGGATATAGCCGTAGGCGCGGAGGCCAGGGCAAAGCTGGAGCTGTGGGGTGCGGATGTGCGCCGGCGCCGGGTGGGGGGGCTGGGCGTTGAAGGTGTGCCACGCCTTCGACCACGCAGCGCGCTCGTACTCGCCCTCGGTTTGCAGGTAGTAGCTCAGAAATGGTCGAAAGGTGCGTCTCATCCGCGCAAAGATGTGCGTCAGATTGCGGTCGCGCTGTTGGCCGCTCCACCGCTCGATGTCGGCTGAGTAATACACACCGTCCGCGCCGATGCACTCCACGAAGCGAGGCAACACCTCCACGGGATCGCCTTGCAGGAGGGTGAGGTAACTGCCGCGGGCGATCAAGTTGCGATCCAAGTCGGCCAGGGCTTCTAGCAAGAACTGCACGCGCCGGCTGCCTGTCTCCGTATGAGCGAGCAGGCTGCGATCCAAGATGAACAGGGGGATAACTTCCTCAGCGTCTTGGCAAGCATGGAACAGTGCAGCATGATCATGCACGCGCAGGTCGCGCCGAAACCAAACCACCAAGCGGCGCATAGCGGGAAGCATACAGCGGACGGCTTGCGCAGCTTACAGTCCGCTCACAAATGAGGACGAGGCGGTGCTTTGCTTATGGCTGGGGATTGCTCAACGACTGGAGAATCGGGAGGAAGACACGCCGCGAGAAGCCCTCGTAGGCATAGTTGTCTGAAAGCAACACGCCGCGTGTGCTGCCGCCGACGGCGTAAATGCGGTAGTCTATCCTGGCCACGCTCATGTTGCGCCATTCGCCCATGCGCTGCGCGGGCATCTCCACCGGCCACCAGCGATCAACGATGGGGTCGTAGCGTTCGTTGAAGCCGATGTAGCCCACAATGCCGCCGCCAATGGCGTACAGTTGGCCATCCATCTCCGCCACGCCCAGGCCACCGCGTGGCGAGAGCATGGGGGCGCATCGCGCCCAGGTCATTTGCTGAAGGTCGAGATACTCGCACGTGGCCAGCTCGCGTTGGCCGTCGTAGCCGCCAATAGCGAAGAGGCGCTCACCTAGCACGATCAGCGCGAGCTGACTGCGCGGCGTTGGCAACAGCGACAGGAGTTTCCACTTTCCTGAAGCAGGGTCGAAGCTCAACACGCGATCGTTCAGGCCGTTTGAGGTGCGGCCCCCTGCTACCACAATCTGCCCTTGAGCAGCGGCGACGGCGTGGCCGGCGAGCGGTATAGGCAGGTCTGCCAGCCGCATCCAGGCTTGGCGCTCCAGGTCGAGTGCCTCGAATTGGCTTGAGACAAGCTGCCCTGCCAATGTGCCGCCGGGGACGTAAATGACGTTGCCGAGCGCTGCGGCGCCGGCGTTCATGGTTGGGGTGGGTTTGGCCGGCCCCTCGCGCCATGCGTCGGCTTGTGGCTCATACACCAACACTTCCCTGGCGGGTTGACCGTTCACCTCGCCGCCGATGATGTAAAGCCGGCCGTTCACCACTGCTGTGGCAGCCCGCGCGCGCGCGCTGCGGATGGAGGCGCGCGCGAACCAGCGTGAGTCCTCCACGGCGACAGCTGTGGGCTCTGCAATGGTGGAGCTGCTGGTTAGCAAGTCGTCAAAGTTTGCGACTTGTGGCTGAGCGACAACCAATAGGCGCACGTCGCGCACGGCCCAAACCGTCAACGCAACGCTGAACGCCAAGATGCCCACCAGCGCCACACGCTGCCACACGGCTAGTGGCGCTGGCGGCAACGGATCGGGCGCTACTGGAACCGGCTGCGGCGGTGCAGCGCTCGCTGCCTCGGCGAGGGCTGTCTGCACTTCCTCGGAGCTTGGCCTGGGCGAGAATTCATCCTCCTGCGGCAGGGCGGGCGGCACCGCCTCTACCTTCACCCAGCCGTTGCGCACCGCGATAATGGTGACTTCGGTGCGGGACTGCGCACCCAGCTTGGCGAAAATGTTGCGCAAGTGCACCCGCACGGTGTTTGGGCTGACGAAAAGGCGCGCCCCGATCTCCTTGTTGGAAAGTCCTTCCGCCACCAAACGCACCACTTCGAGCTCGCGCTCGGTAAGCGGCTCGTTGAGTTCCGCCATGCAGGGGGTGATTATAGGTAGGCTCTATGCGCTGTTGTGCTCAAGCTCGTGCGCGTTCCAGGCCTGCGCCGGTGCGTGCGCTGAGATGTTCGGCAACTGCGCGGCCGGCCTCAGTCAGCGCCAAGTGACCGTTCGTGCGTTGCACCAATCCGGACCGCTGGGCATGCGCGATCACGCGCTGGGCGAAGCGCGGCGTCCACCGCAGCTCGTTGCTGAGGTGCGCCACCTCCAGCTCGTGCTCCTCGCCGGGGAGCGTCTCGTGATAGCGCAGGTGGAGCAGCAGCGTCTCAGTGGCGAATTCCAGGCGCTGCCGACGAAGCTGACGGGCGCGCGCCAGCAGCCCGTGGCTGGGCGAGAAAAGCGCTGCTGTCACGAAAAGCAAGCCGCTGGCGCTCGCCATTGCGCCAGCTACGGAGGCATCGAGCGCCAAGGCGAGCACAAAGCCGATCACCGCCGACGCCACACCACAGCCTGCCGCCAACACGAGCATGCGGCGCAGGTCATCGGTGAGCAGATAGGCAGTGGCCGCTGGCACAATCATAAATGCCACCACCAAAATCGAGCCGACCGCCGTGAACGCTGCCACTGAAGTCACGGCCACCACTGCCATCAGCGCGTAGTGCAGCAGGCGCGGGGAAAAGCCGCTCGTTGCTGCCAGCGCAGGGTCGAAGGTGGCTAGCTGCAGCTCCTTGTAGAGCAGTCCCACAAACAGCGCGTTGAGCAACGCCAGCCCGCCCGTCACCCACAACGACTGTGGGCCGAGGTGATGCTCGCCAACCCACAATGACTCAAACGGCGCAAACTCGATGTTGCCGAAGAGCACGGCGTCGGTGTCGAGGTGAACATTCGCGTAGTAGCGCGAGATCGTCAGCACGCCCAACGCAAACATAGCCGGGAATACGATGCCAATGGCAGACTCACCGGCCACGTTGCTCACGTCCTGCAACAACTCGATCAGCCCCACGGTGAGGATGGCGACCGAGGCGGCGCCGAGCAGTCCCAACGCGAAGTTTGGGCCTTTGGCGAGGAAGTAACCCAGCACGATGCCGGGCAAGATCGCGTGGCTGATCGCGTCGGAGAGCATGGCCAGCCGTCGCAGCATCAGGAAGCTGCCTGGCAGAGCGCACGCGATCGCTGTCAGCACGCCGGTGAGCAACACTACCAGCAGGGCGCTCATCGCTCGGCCTCACCCTTTGCCGCGCGCCTAGCAAGCCAGGCGCGCACCCTCCGCACCACCAGCGACACAACAGTGATCGCGCTCAACACCAGGACCACCACCGGGCCGGTGGGAATGCCGCGATCGCTGGCGCTGAGCCACGCCCCCATCACCCCAGAGATGGCTCCGAACGCTGCTGCTAGCCAGACCATGAGGTGCAGTCGGTCCGTCCACTGTCGCGCTGCCACGGCCGGCGCGATCAGCAACGACGCCATCAGCACCACGCCCACCGCCTGTAAGCCGACCACCACTGTGATCACAATCAGCGTGGTGAGCAGCAGGCTGAGGGCAGTGGTGTTCCACCCCAGTGAGGCAGCGAAAGGCGCATCGAAGGCAAGCAGGGCGAACTCCTTGTAACCCAGCACCAGCACGATCAGCACGCCGGCGCTGAGCAATGCCATCAGCTCCACCTGATCGGCAGTGAGCGCGGCGGCTTGGCCCAACAAGAAGCGCTCCAGCCCCACAGCCCGCGCCTGTGGCTGGCGGTTGATGAACGTGAGCAGCACCACGCCGACCGCAAAAGACACACTCAGCACGATCCCCAACGCGCTGTCCTCTTTGATGCGCGTGGCGCGGCTGAGGTATATCAGCGCTGCCGTGCCCAGCCAACCGCTGAGGGCGGCGCCGGCCAGCAGCACAGGCAGTGCGCGCTGGCCGGTGAGCAAGTAGGCCAGCGCAATGCCAGGCAGCGCTGCGTGCGCCAATGTATCGCCCAGCAAGCCCTGGCGGCGCAGCACGGCGAAGCATCCCAGCGCGCCGCTCACTGCGCCCAGTAGTGCACTGCCCAGCACGACGTTGCGCATGGTGTAGTCTGCGAGAAGGGAAAGCCAAGCCATCAGCTCGGTTCAGCTAATCGGCGCACTCGTTTGGTGCTTTTCCAGCTCCAACCACTCGAAGTGGCGGATGGAAGCAGTCATAGCACCGCCGTAGGTGCGGCGCAGGTTGGCGATCGTGAAAACCTGGCGGAAGTCGCCACAGGCGATCAGCCGCACATTCAGGAGCACCAGCCAGTCGAAGTACTCCGGTGCGGAGTCCAGGTCATGGTGCACTACCACGACCGTTTTGCCTTGATCGCGCAGCGCGCGCAGCAGCTCCACAATGGCCTTCTCGGTGACGGCATCCACACCGACAAAGGGCTCGTCCAAGAAATACACATCCGCCTGTTGGGCCAACGCACGAGCAAGGAATACGCGCTGCTGTTGGCCACCACTAAGCTGGCCGATTTGGCGGTCGGCGAAAGCGGTCATGCCCACTGCGTCGAGGCACTGCATGGCCAGCTTGCGTTCGCGCGGGCCAGGCCGCTTGAGCCACCCCAACTGCCCATATGTGCCCATCATCACCACGTCGAGCGCAGTAGCTGGGAAGTCCCAGTCCACGCTGCTGCGTTGGGGCACATAGCCGATGCGGCGGCGTTGGCGCGCTACTGGCTGGCCGAAGATACTCACCTGGCCAGCAGCGAGCGGCACCAGGCCGAGCAACGCTTTCATCAGCGTGCTTTTGCCGGCGCCGTTTGGGCCGATGATCGCGGCCAAGCGACCCGGCGGGATGCGCAAGTCCACGTCTTGAACAGCCGGACGGTCGCGGTAGGTGACCGTGACGTCGTCTGCGACAATGGCAAACCCGTGGTCGCTGTGGCTTTGTGCACAGTCGTCCTTCATGGCGCGAGGTCTGGTGTTGAAGACAGCGCAGCGACAATGGCGTTCACGTTGTGCATCACCATGCCGGCGTGCGTGTCAGCAGCGCTGCCAGGAGCACCAAGCGCGTCTGAGAAGAGTACGTCGCCGAATTGTACCTGCCAGCCCTGAGCAAGCGTAGCTTGTCGCACAGCTTCTAGCGTCGCAGCAGAAACGGAAGTCTCGACGAAGATCGCTGGCACGCGCTGCTCAGCTAGAAAACTGGCGAGCTGTTGCACGTCGCGGGTGCCCACTTCAGCAGCGGTGTTGATGCCTTGTAGCGCACGTACCTCCAAGCCATAGCGTATGCCAAAGTAGCTGAAGGCGTCGTGGGCGGTGACCAGTCGGCGCGCCTGAGGGGGGATGCGCGCCAGCTCTGTGCGCGTCCACTCGTCGAGCTGAGCTAGGTCAGCGAGGTATGCCACGAGGCGACGCTGGTATATGTCCGTGCCTTCTGGGTCAAGGCGGCTCAACGCATCGGCGACGCCGCGCGCCGCCATCCCCCATAGCTCTGGGTCGAACCATATGTGCGGGTCGGGCATACCATCCTGTTTGACCAGCAATGCGTCGGGTGGGACTGCGGAAGCGATGGCGTAGGTGTGCTTGCCGGCACGACGCATGTTCTCGAACAGATCAG
Source organism: uncultured Anaerolineae bacterium (assembly GCA_938028725.1). GTDB lineage: Bacteria > Chloroflexota > Anaerolineae > J036 > Brachytrichaceae > CALIMH01. The sequence goes on from CALIMH010000004.1 coordinate 74,258, forward strand.
CCATCCGACCTTCTAGGTGCAAGCCGTTGTAGAACACCGCATCCGCTTCATCCAAGCGGATCACGTCACCGATGCTGGGCTTGTAAAGGTGCGGATCCACGCCTGGCCCCATGAGTGCCTGCACTGTCACTCGCTCCCCACCGACAGATCGCACCAGGTCGGCGACAAGGGTGGTGGTGGCGACGAGGCGCAGCCGGCCTGCTGAATCCGCTGGGGCTGGTGGGCGTGACGCCACGCTGCAGCCGGCAACCAGCAGTACCCATGCGCATAGCACACGGCTGAGACGAGAAGCGATCAGCGCCATTGGTATGGCCTGATGGTATTTTACATTTTAGGTCAGGCTAAATTCAGCTGCTTGGCTAGCCTGCGAGAAAAGGCAACGGGTGGATGAGGGCGGTGCCCTTCATCCACCCGCGGCACTGCGAAGTCTTGTTCAGTTCAGTCTCGCCAGTTGCCGGTCTGCCACTTCTTCAGGAACACGTCGGCCTCCTCTGGCGTGCGCACTAAGTCGAAGCCGGTGTCAACGAAGGGCGGGTACTGCTTCTTGTTCACCACAATGTCGTACAGGATGCCGACTGCGTCATAGCCCCAGCCGTAGAACTTTTGGCCGATCAGGGCGTGTACTAAGCCCTCTTTGAGCAGCTTCAGCTCGTTCTCCAGAATGTCCCAGGCGACTACCTTCATGCCTGCCTTTGCTGCGGCCTGGAACTTGGGCATGGCGTTGATGTCGCCGAACAGCGGCCAGGCGCCGGCCATGAAGTATCCGGCCAAGTCGGGGTTGGCGGTCAGGCGGTTCTCCACGACCTCGATGCCCTTCTGGATGTCGTCGTTGCATGGGTCAGTGGCTACCCACTTCAAGCCGGCTGGGTCGGCCACCTCGCGGAAGGCGCGGATGCGCGCCTCCAAGTTCTGGGCGCCGGGCACGCCGGTGAGGATGGCGTAGGTCTTGTTGGGGCTGTCCTTCAGCAGCTCCACCATGATCTCAGCGCCCTTGCGGGCAGCTGCCTCATTGTCCAGGCTGTAGAAGGTGATGCGCTTGGAGTTGGGCGAGTCGGAGTCCCAGGTGATCACGGGGATGCCGGCGTCCACAGCTCGGTCGATCACTGGCTTCAGTGCGTCGGGGTCGTTGCACGAGATGCCCATGCCGTCCACCTTGCGGGCGATGGCGGCGTCGAGCAGCTCGGCTTGCTTTTGCGCGTCAGCGGACTCTGGGCCGATCCACTCCACCGTGATGCCCAACTCCTTGGCTTTGTCCATGGCGCCGCGGCGGGCCACGTCGAACACGGGGTTGTTCACTGCCTTGGGTGACCAGACAAAGGTCAACGGTTTCTTGCCTGTCTCCGGTGTGGTGACGGGTTGCTGGGCAGAGGGCTGAGCTGCGGGTGGGGGCGCTGCACAGCTTGCCAGCGCTACTGCGCCGGCGCCGATGCCTGCTGCGCGTAGAAAGTTGCGGCGTGAAATGCGACTGTTGTTCATGTCCTCTAAACCTCCGTGGTGTCTCCTACCATTGTGGATAACACAGGGCCTATTGCTGCAAGCGAGGATACATCAGCTTCGGCGTTGGCGCAAGCGGTCAATCAGCGCTGAGAGCAGGATGATGCCGCCGGTGAAGGCTTGTTGCCAGTAGCTCTCCACGCGCAGCAGCACCAGCGCGTTGTTCAGCACGCCGATCAGGATGGCGCCGAGCACCGCGCCCAGCACTGTGCCGCGCCCGCCGGAGAGGCTCACGCCGCCGATCACCGCCGAGGCGATCACGAACAGCTCGTAGCCCAGCGCCTGGGTGGGTGCAGAGACGCCCAGCCGCGCCACCACCAGTACGCCGCCGACGCCGGCCAGCGCACCAGAAAGCACGTACGTCAGCAGCTTCACGCGATCCACCGGCAAGCCAGTCAACAACGCGCTGGTCTCGTTGCCGCCGATCGCGTAGATGTACGTCCCCCACACGTGATACGACAAGAAGAGGGCCACGACGAGCGCCAGAACAATGAGGAAGACCACCGGCGTCGGCACAGGGCCGATGTAGCCTTGCCCAAGCGCGACAAACTCGATGGGGAAGTTGCGCACTGTCTGACCGCTGGTGAGGCCAACGACAATGCCCCGCACCACACCCAGCATGCCCAACGTGGCGATGAACGGCACCAACCTAAGCCGCACCACCAGCAGACCGTTGATCAGCCCAACCATCGCGCCGGCCAGCACGCCCAACGTGAAGGCAATGGCTGGCGGCAGCCCGAAGCTCGGCAACTGGTACGCCGTTGTCCCCCCCAAGCTCACCGCTATAGCGGCCACCAGCCCGCTGAAGGCCATGGTTGAGCCGATGGAAAGGTCAATGCCGCCGGCGAGGATCACCAGCGTGACGCCGAGCGCCGCAATGGCGATGTCGGCGTTGTTGCGCAGAATGTTGAAGATGTTATCCGAGGTGAGGAACGCGCTGCTGCTTTGCGAGAGCACCGCGCTGAGCACCAGCAGCACCAGGATGATGCTGGTCTCCGGCCGCTGGAGCAGCCGGCGCAGCAGCGAGGGTTGCCGTGCGGCGGTTTTGGTTGCTTTGCTCTTTTCCACTGCGAGATTCGTGCTCATGGTCTGGAATGGGAGGGCGCATTGGTGTCGCGTTGCGTTGATGATAGCCGATGTAAGGGCCTTCGCAAGCGCTCGCAGCCGCCGCTGGGGGATGACATAATGGCATGGAGCAACCCAGCGGCCAATCAATCATCCGTGTTGTTGTGTATCATGTTCATGAAATGCAAACATACACGCGCCGCGCGTGGTTGAGGTGGTTCGGCGGTGTGGCTGCCGGCAGCCTAGCCGCTGCGGTGGGGATGCGCATTGCTTGCGGGGGCACGCAACCATCCAGCTTTCGTGTGCTACATGCTGTGCCCGATGCGGGCGAGCTAGACGTATACGTGGCCCGCACGCGCATTGCGGCTGGCCTGCGCTACACGCAATTTAGCCGCTGGTGGAGCTACCCCGCCGCCAGCCTGCCGGTTCGGGTGTTCAACAAAGGCAGCGACCCCAACACGCCACCGTTGCTGGCCACCAACGTATCAGTGGACCTGGACAAGCGCTACGTGATCGCCATCGCCAACTACTTGGCAAAACTGGAGGTAGTGCCTTTTGCGTCTTTACCACCTGCGCCGAGGGGGCAGTTCTCGATTCGCTTGGCACACCTTGCCCCGAGCATTGGTCGGCTCGAACTGAGGCTGTTGAATAATCCGACCGGCTTGGTGGAGGCCAATTTTCGGGAGGGCGTAGCAACCAGTTTGCTCCCAGGCAGCTACACCTTTCAGGTGCGCGACGCCACAACAGCGACAACCTACGTGACCCTGCCCCGGCGTCGCTTTCGCGCGGGCCAGCGCTACACGGTCTACGCTTTTGAGCAGAGCCGTGTCGGCGCCCGCGCGCTCGAACCCGCTGCGGGTGGTCTGAGTTACGAGTTGGTGCTGGAGCCGTGAACACGCCAGGCCTATCGTGCCTGGGCTTCCGCTTGCGAAGGCTCGGACACGGACGGCGTTGAGTGGCGTTCTCCTTGTGCGGCGCCGTTCTTGGGGATGAGTGTAGTGGGTGGCGGGTCGCCTGAACCGAACAGGCGATCCTCCAATCGGCGCAGCAAGCGTCGCGCCCGCGAGCGCACGCCGGCCAGGCCGTAGCTCATGCGGCGCAGCACCCAGCGCGAACGGCTGACCGCCTGGGGTTCACTCCACTCGATGGCTGCGGCTGCCCAAGTCAGGCCGGCCCCAAAGCCCACGATGATCACGCGATCGCGCACGCGCAGCCGGCCGCTCTCTGCGGCCTCCGCCAAGGCGATCGGGATAGAAGCTGCGCTGGTGTTGCCGTAGTGCTCGATGTTGCAAAACACCTTCTCCATGGGAATGTTCAGCGCGCGGGCAGCAGACTCGATGATGCGCAAGTTCGCCTGGTGTGGCACGAACAGATCAACCTGATCGGAAGTCCAACCGGCCTTGTGCATCACCTCGCGGGCAGCCCGGTCGAGCACCCGCGAGGCAAAGCGATACACCTCGCGGCCGTTCATGTGCAGCGTATGCAGTTGCCGCGTGAGCACCTCCAGTGTGAGCGGCAGCTTGCAACCGCCGGCGGGGACGATCAACAAATCGCTGCCGCTGCCATCCGCGCGCAGCAGTGTGGAGAGCACGCCGCCGGGTTGGTCGCTGCCTTGCAGCACCACTGCGCCGGCGCCGTCGCCGAACAGCACGCATGTGCTGCGGTCGTTCCAATTGATGATGCGCGAGAGCGTCTCCGCCCCGATCACCAGCGCGGTGTTGGCGTTGCCGGCCCGAATGCGATCAGCGGCCATGCTGAGGGCATACACGAATCCAGAGCAGGCGGCGCTGAGGTCGAAGGCGCCGGCGTGAGCGGCGCCCAGCGCATCCTGCACCAGGCAGGCGGTGGCGGGGAAGATGTGGTCTGGTGTGGCGGTGGCCACAATGATCAAGTCCAGCTCGCTGGGGCTGACGCCGGCGCGGTCCAGCGCTGCTCGGGCCGCGGCGATGGACATGCTGGCCGTGGTCTCGTGGTCAGCAGCGATGTGGCGCGTGCGTATGCCTGTGCGCTCGCGGATCCATCCATCGGATGTGTCCACCATGCGTGCCAGATCGTCGTTGGTCATGACCCGCTGGGGCAAGTACTTGCCCCAGCCGATGATATGGGCGTATCTCATGCTGGTTGTTGAGAGCGGCTCGGTTCGTCGGTGAACTCGCGCACCACCAAGGAGGCGTTGTGACCGCCGAAGCCAAACGAATTCGTCATTGCCACGCGCACGCTGCGCCTCACCGCCTGGTTTGGCGTGTAGTTTAGATCACACTCCGGGTCCGGGACGCGATAGTTGATGGTTGGTGGGATCACGTCGTGGTTGATTGCTTGCACGCACACGATGGTCTCGATCGCGCCCACCGCTCCGAACGAGTGCGCCGTCATGGATTTGGTGGAGCTGATCGGGATATCCCAGGCCGACTCGCCGAACACTTCCTTGATGGCTCGCGTCTCGTTGGCGTCGTTGAGTGGTGTGCTGGTGCCGTGGGCGTTGATGTAATCCACATCGGATGGTGCAAGCTGGGCCTGTTGCAGCGCGCGCCGCATGGCCATGGCCGGCCCCTCAACGTTCGGCGCCGTGATGTGGAAGGCGTCGTCCGTGCAGCCGTAGCCGACGATCTCAGCGTAGATGTGCGCGCCACGAGCGCGCGCGTGCTCGAGCGACTCAATCACTAGCATCGCCGCACCCTCGCCGGTGACAAAGCCGCTGCGCGTCTTGTCGAACGGGCGGCTAGCCGTCTTGGGGTCGTCGTAGTCTGAGGCCAACGCTCCCATCACTTGGAACGCCGACATCGAGAAGGGGTTGATCGGCGACTCGCATCCGCCGGTGAGTGCAGCGCTGACGCGCCCACTGCGCACCATCTCGAACGCCTCGCCGATCGCGTTGAGCCCGCTGGCGCATGCGGTGACGATGCACAAGTTTGGGCCGCGAATGCCGAATTGGATCGCGATCTGGCCAGTCGCGGTGTCCGGCAGCATCATCGGCACCGTGAAAGGGCTGACGCGACGATGGCCGCGCGAGAGCATCACGTTGTGCTCGTTGAGCAGGGTGGTGATGCCACCGATGCCGCTGCCCACTACTACTGCCACGTCGTAGGTGTTCTCAGGTGTGATGTGCAGTTGCGCGTCCTCCAGCGCTTGGCGCGCCGCCACCAGTGCAAGCTGGGTGACGCGATCCATGCGTCGCACCTCCTTGCTGCCAAAGTGCGCGGCCGGATCGAAGTGCTTTACCTCAGCCGCAATGTGCACGTCATACCTGCTATGGTCGAACAGCGTGATGTAGTCCACTCCCGACTCGCCGGCGACAAGCGCATCCCATGTTTGGCGGACGTCGTGGCCAAGCGGGGTGATCATGCCCATCCCGGTGATCACCACGCGGTGCAGCTTGGGATAGTCAGAGTTGTTCCTCGTCATTGGTGTGAAAAGTGCAGCTTGCGTGAATGTGATCGGGCCTGCGTGTTGTGCCCGGCTCTGCCTGACGCTGGCCGTCGACTTTCTAGAAGCGTCAAGCGGTTAAAACACAGAAAAGGGCGATTGGTCACGCGCAACACGCGCGACGCACAAGAGGTTCAACGGTTGCGAGGGGTGCAGTAATCTCAGGGCGCCCGTGGCACAGCGGCCGGCCCAGGCCAGCTCGTCTTCATCCGCAACGGGGGCCATTCCGTCAGGCGTTGGGCATGGGCCGCTTCGGGGATGTAGTACTCGTCGGTGGGCCGCGCGGTGCGCTGGAAGCCCGTGCGCGCTTCGCAGAGGCGCATCAGTTGTTCGAGATGTGCCTCAAGCTGCGCGCGTTGTATGGCGAACCAGTGCCGGCCGCCCTCCAGCAGCTCGTGCACGGAGGCGGCCGCGAACAGCGTGCTGGCCATGGCGTAGGCGAGCAGCATTGAGGCGCTCGGTCCAAGTGGCCGCGCCGCGATGACCTGCCAAGCGCGACGCAGGTCAAAGCCCAACACAGCGCCACATTCTAACCAATGCAGCCCTGCTGCCCGTCCGTGGCACGGAGCCATGGCGACGCGACCTGGGCGATGGCTTGGTCGAATCGGGCAAGACAGACGATTGCCCACGCCTCCAAAACCGTATACTTCGCCCTGTGAACGTCCCACGTCGGCTGGTGGTCGGGATGAGCGGCGCCAGCGGCGCTATCCTCGGCATTCGCTTATTGCAGGTGCTCGCCCACAGCGACATCGAGACACACCTGGTGATCTCACCGGCCGCCAAGATGACCATTGCTAGCGAGACCGACTGGTCGCCCAAAGCGGTTGAGCGGCTTGCTACAGTGGTGCATCCCAACACCGATATCGGCGCGTCCATCGCCAGCGGCTCGTTCCCTACAATTGGGATGGTGATCTGCCCGTGCTCGGTGAAGACGCTCGCCGCCGTTGCATATGGATTCACTGACGATCTCATCGCGCGCGCGGCTGACGTGAACCTGAAGGAGGGGCGGCCGGTGCTCGCAGTGTTCCGCGAGACGCCACTGCACGTGGGTCACCTGCGCGCACTCACGCAGTTTGCCGAAAACGGCGGCGTGGTGTTTCCGCCGGTGCCGGCGTTTTACGCTCGCCCACAAACCCTAGACGACCTGGTTGATCAGCTGGTCGGGCGCATGCTGGAGCGGATCGGCATCGAGAACGGCCTGGTGCGTCGCTGGCAAGGGTTGCGCCTCCCGCGACAGGAGAACCCTGATGAGTGAGGACACGCTGCGGGCCACGTTGTATGCGTTCCTGGAGGCACACCATGCCCTCTCCTTGGCTTACGTGGACGCTGAGGGGGTGGGGGCGTGCGCAGTGTGGTTTGTGGCCGATGAGCAGCTCAACTGCTTCTTCCTTTCCTCGCTTGATACGCGCCATGGGCGCGCGCTGCGCGAAGGCGGCGAGGTGGCCTTCACGGTGCACCGTGACCGCCAGAATTGGCAGTTCATCCGTGGCGTGCAGGGGCGCGGGTGGTGTGCGCCGATGGCCGAATCCGCTGAGCAGCAGCGTGCCTGGCAGCTATACGCCCGCAAATACCCCCTGGTCACTCAGCGCTCGCCTGTGATAGAAAAGGCCCTGGCCCAAGCTGTGATGTGGTGTATCAGGCCGCGCTGGTTAAGGTTGATTGACAACCTGGCCGGCTTTGGCTTCAAACAAGAGATAATCCTGGAGTAAAGCGCAAGCGTACTCGCATGACAAGCATTCACATCACCTTCCTCGAGGAAGTAGCGGAGGTCGGTCGCGCCTCTCGACGCGGAGCACTGGCGCGGGTTGCGCTCTACATCGCGCTGGTGACCGCATGGATTGCCACCTCCGGCAGCCTTTACATGAGCGAGGTGCTCGGCTGGGTGCCCTGCCTATGGTGTTGGTACCAGCGTGTGGCGATGTATCCGCTGGCGTGCGTGATCGCGCTTGGCCTTTTGGCGCGCGACCGCAACCTGCCTCAGTACATGCTGGGGCTGGCTGTGCCAGGCATTCTGGCGTCCACCTATCACATCCTGCTGCAGAAGGTGCCGTTCTTCGCCCGCTTCGAGAGCTGCCGCGTAGGGGTGCCCTGCTCGGTGGACTACCTGAACTGGCTGGGGTTTATCACCATCCCTATGTTGGCGTGGGCCGCATTCGCCATCATCATGGTCGCAGCAGTGTTAGCGCTGCGCGCCCGCGAGGAGGATTTTCTCGCAGAGGGCCTGCTGCCGGGGCTGTCGCCGGCTTTCTCGGTGGTGGTGTTGGTGGCAGCGGTGGTGGCGATGTTTGCCCTGAGCGGCGCGCTCAACGCCCGCCAGCACTCGTCGCCTAGCAGCGCGCTCTCGACGCCAGACGCTGCCATGTCGCAGACACTTCCACCCGCTGGGACATCCAGCGAAGCAGCGCGAATCTACAACGAGTCGTGCATTGGCTGCCACGGTCCAGCCGGGCCGGGCACGGCGTATATCCGCGATGAGTTCCTCCGCAGCAAGAGCGACTTGGCCCTGCTCTCCTTCATGCGGGCTGGTCGCGCAGCCAACGCGCCAGACAATTTCAGCGGCATGGCCATGCCGGCCAACGGCGGGCGCATAGGCCTCAGCGATGCGCAAGTGCTGGCGCTGATCCGCTATCTGCGCGAAGCGCGTGGGCTCCAGCCACCCGCGCCGTGAGGCGCCATGCAGTGCGCGGTTGACCTGGGCTTGAGCAACATGGATGTGGCCGTCGGCAATGCTGCCGATGGGCAGATCGCCCGTCTGCTCACCGTGCCAGGCCATCCGCAGGCAGGCGTAGAGGAAGTGACCCGTGCGCTGGAGCTTGGCGGCTACCAGCCGCGCGACTTCGAGCACATCTGCGTCACCGGCGGGCGTCATCATCTGCTGCCGGACGCTATCGAGGGCGTGCCCGTCGTGAAGGTGAACGAGATCGCCGCGATCGGTTGCGGTGGCGCGTGGCTGTCGCGGCAGGCCTGGCCGCATCTGGACGCTGCGCTGATCGTGAGCGCCGGCTCCGGCACAGCTATGGTCGTTGCGCGCGGTGGGGCGTTTCGCCACGTTACTGGCAGCGCAGTTGGCGGCGGCACCCTGCTTGGCCTTGGTCGGCTGCTGCTTGGCCTTGGCGATCCGCAGACGCTAGACGCCCTCGCGCAACGCGGCAACTCCAGCCGCGTGGACCTTACCTTGGCCGAAGCGATCGGCAGCGCGCTGGATTGGCTGCCGGCGGATGCAACCGCGGTCAACTTCGGCAAGGCAGCGCTGCCATCTGCTGCCTTTGAGCCGCAGGACTTGGCGGCCGCCCTTGTGACGCTGGTTGGCCAAGTGATCGGCGTGATAGCAGCTAACGCCGCCCGCGCCGAAGGGCTTCACGATATCGTGGTGGTGGGCCATTTGGTGGACATGGCTTCCGTGCGCGCCGTGTTGCAAGCGGTCGCTGACCTTTACCGCCTGCGCCTGCACATCCCGCCCAATCCTGGCTACGCGACCGCCATCGGCGCCTTGCTGCACGGCGTGTTGTGCTAAGGCGGTGGGCCGCTCAGGTTGCCTTAACCCGGAACGTGTCGAAGTCGCGCGCGATGGTCACGCGCGGGAAGAACGCCGAGGCCTCAGCCAACAGGTTGTGGTCGGGGTAACGGCCGGAGATGTGGGTGAGGATGAGCTGACGCGCGTTGGCATCGCGGGCGAAGCGCGCGGCTTGTGCTGCGGTGAGGTGGCCGTGCTCGCGCGCTAGCGCGCGGTCTTGCTCCAGGTATGTCGCCTCAGTGATGATGGCGTCGGCGTTGCGGGCGATAGACAACAAACTGTCGGTCTCAGCAATGTCGCCAGTGATTAACAGTTTGGTGCCGGGCTGGGGTTCGCCCAGCACGTCCGAGGGATGGATCACGCGCCCATCGGGCAAGGTGATGCTCTTGCCTTGCACCAGCTCCCGGCGCTGCGGCCCTTCCGGCACGCCCAACGCCTTGGCGCGCTCAGCAAGGAAAGGGCGACGGCTGTGCTCATGAAAGAGGAAGCCGAAGCAATCCGGGCCGCGGTGCTGCACGGGGAAGGCCACCAGGTCGAAGTCGTTGCCGCGCACGACAAAGCCCGGCTCCAACTCGATGAGCTGAATCTCCACCGTGGGGCGCGTGCCGCGGAAAACGATGCGCTGGATCAAGTCCGCGATACGCAGCAGCGCGGCGTGGCCGGCGTAGATGGTGAGCCGCTCCAGCGTGCCCCAGTGGCCGAGTGTGGAAAGTAGCCCACCCAAGCCAAGGATGTGGTCGAGGTGGGGGTGGGTGATTAGGATGTGCTCCAGGCGGCGAAAACCCAAGCCGCTGGTGAGCAGTTGGCGCTGGGTGCCCTCCCCGCAGTCCACCATAAACCGATAGTCGTTGTGCGTGACGATCAGCGAGGAGAGGCCGCGATTGGGCAGGGGGGCAGAGGCCGCTGTCCCCAGGAAGGTAACCTCAAACATAGGAGGTGGCGCTTCAGGCGGTTTTTAACTCGCGACCACTGTAATGACGCTTGTAGTACTCCCAATATTCACCGCTCTTGATTTTGCGCCACCACCACTCATTGTCCACATACCACCACACGGTCTTTTCCAGAGCCTGCGCGAAGGTGTGCCGAGGTTGCCAGCCCAGCGCGCGCAGCTTGCTGGTGTCCACCGCGTAGCGGCGGTCGTGGCCAGGGCGGTCGGTGATAGGCTGGATCAGCGTGTGCGGCTTGCCGAGCAGGTCGAGGATCGCCTTGGCCATGTCAATGTTGCGCGTCTCCACGCCGCTGCCGACATTGTAGATTTCGCCGACCTGTCCTTTCTCGATCACTGTGCTGATGGCCTCGCAGTGGTCAATCACGTATTGGTAGTCGCGCATTTGCAGGCCGTCGCCGTAGAGCGGCAGCGGCAGGTTATCTATGGCGTTAGTCACAAATAGCGGCACCACTTTCTCTGGATACTGATAAGGTCCGATGTTGTTCGTGCCGCGGGTGATGGTGACCGGCACGCCGAACGAGCGATGATAGGCCAAGCACATCAAATCGCCGCCCGCTTTGCTGGCTGAGTAGGGGCTGCTGCCGCGCAGCGGGTCGCTCTCGCGGCTGCGGTGGGGGGCGGGCACATCGCCATACACTTCGTCGGTGCTGATCTGGTGGAAGCGCTCCACGCCAAACTCGCGGGCTGCCTCGAGCAGCACGTATGTGCCATACACGTCAGTCATGATGAACTGCCCCGGCTCCATCAGCGAGCGATCCACGTGCGTATCCGCGGCGAAGTTGATGATGATGTCGATGCGGTGCTCGCGCATGGTGTCGAACACGGCTTCGCGGTCGGCAATGTCGCCTCGGATGAAGCTGAAGCGATCCTTGAACGTCTCGCTGAGGTCACGCAAGTTGTCAAGGTTGCCGGCGTAGGTAAGCTTGTCAAACACGACCACGCGCCAGTCAGGGTGATGGTTGAGCGCGAAGCGGGCGTAGTTCGAGCCAATGAACCCCGCGCCGCCCGTGATCAGCACGCGCTTCATAACAAGCGCGATTGTAGCGCGTCCCCTGCATCCAGGGCGAACCGTGTTACACTCCCACCGAAGTGGTCGCAATGGTGACCAGGCGTCTCACTTTGTGGGTGCTTGTTGGCACTTTCCTGTTGGGTGCGTTGGCCGGATGCGGTTGGCTAGAGGGCATCCTCAACGGGAGGACAAAGCCGGCGAGCGGCTGGGCGGATGTGCCCATGCCTCCCAATTTGCGCCTGTCGGAAAAGTCGCAATTGCCGCTGCCGGTGCGCCTGTTGCTCCAAGCGTTGCTAAAAAGCTCTCCTCAAATCGGCAATGTGCAACTCGAGGACTTCGAGCTTCTAGTGTACGAATCGCCCGACACACCAACGCAAATCGCGCAGTTCTATACCACCGCTCGCATGTCCGCCGCCGGCTGGAACATGGCGGGCCTGGGTTGCGTGGATAGCTCCATGCTCGACCTCGGAGGGGATGTGGCAGCCTGTCTGTTCGGCAAGCAAAGCGGCCAGACCCGCATGTTCCTCGGCGTGCTCGCAACCAGAGACACCAGCCTGAACAAGAGCACGGTGTATTACGTCCGCTTGCAGAACGCCGAGCGTTGACAAGCCAAAGGCTGAGTAGATTCGGCGCTACGAGCATAGCTGCCTGGTCAGGCGCGATCATGCCGGTAGACCATGTTGCGCGCAGCACTGGTGCGCGAGAAAGCGCTGGAGCTGGGGTTTGACCTGGTCGGGTTCGCCCCCATTGGCCCAGCGCCTGGGGCAGAGCGCTTCTTGGCTTGGCTGGCAGCCGGCTACCACGGCGAGATGGCCTGGCTGACACGCACGGCAGACCAGCGCGCTGACCCACGGCTGGTGCTTGGCAAAGCCCGCACCGTCGTCATGGTTGGCTTGAGCTACGAGTCGCTCAAAGTGCCGATGGAGCTGCTGCGCGATCCTTCGCGAGGGCGTATCGCCCGCTATGCCTGGGGCGCTGACTACCACGATGTGATCACGCCCGTGTTGCGCGCGTTTGGCGAGTGGATGGCTCGCGAGTCCCGCGCTTGGGTAGATACCGGCCCTGTCCTTGAACGTGCTTGGGCAGAGCGTTGCGGCCTCGGCTTTATCGGCAAAAACACCTGCTTGATCCACCCGCGCAAAGGCAGCTACCTCTTCCTGGGCGCTGTGTTGGTGGCCGAGGAGATTGAAGCGGATGAGATGCCTCCGCCCGTCCCACATGGATGCGGCCGCTGCACGCGCTGCCTGCGCGCGTGCCCAACCGGCGCATTGCCTGTGCCAGGCGTGTTGGACGCGCGCCGTTGCATCTCCTACCTCACCATTGAGCTAAAGGGCAGCATCCCCACCGAGCTGCGCCCGCACATAGGCAACTGGGTGTTCGGCTGCGACGACTGCCAGGACGTATGCCCCTACGTGCGGCAGTTCTCGCGCCCATCCGATAGCCCGCTCGCGCGCGCCTTTCGGCCGTTCAGCGCGGATCGTGCTGCGCCGCCGCTCGTGGAGCTGTTGCAGCTTGACGAGCCGACTTTCCGCGCGCGCTACCGCGGCACACCGCTAACGCGCGTCAAGCGGCGTGGCTTGGTGCGCAACGCTTGCGTCGCCGCCGGCAACTGGGGCAGCGAGACGGCTGTGCCCCACCTGCAACGCCTGCTCGAAGACACAGAGCCGCTGATCCGCGAACACGCGGCCTGGGCGCTGGCGCGCATCCTTCGCCGCGATGCTGAGCCTGCGGGCTGCCGATAGAATGGTTAGCCTCATGTTAACGCCGGGCACTGTGCTCCGCGAGCGCTATCGCATCACATCCCCAATCGGCCAAGGCGGGATGGGGTCAGTGTTCTTAGCTGAGGATTTGCGGCTGGAGGGACGGCGCTGCGCGGTGAAGGTGATGCGGATGGACTCATCCATGGGCGCAGCATGGATCGCCGAAGTGCAACGTCAATTCGCCCGTGAGGCAAGCGTTCTTGCTCGCCTCGACCACGTGAATTTGCCGAAGGTGTCCGACTACTTCATCGAAGGCGACCTGCACTGTCTTGTGATGGACTACGTGGCTGGCAAAAACCTGAAGGAGATCGTGGACGAGGTCCGCCGCCAGGGGCGCTTCCTCCCCGAAGCTGAAGTGCTGTCGTGGGCGCAGCAGCTATGCGACGCGCTGGAATACATGCACAGCCAAACCCCACCCGTTGTGCATCGGGACATCAAGCCCAGCAACATCCGCTTCACCCCCAGCGGCATTATCAAGCTCGTGGATTTCGGTCTGGTGAAGCTGATGCATCAAGACGACATGCAGACGATCACCGTGCTGCGAGGGCATGGCACGATGGCCTACACGCCACTGGAGCAGTATGGCGAGGACAACTTGCACACGGATGTGCGCGCTGATATCTACGCGCTGGGTGCGACGCTCTACCACCTGCTCACCAACACGCCCCCGGCCGACGCGCGCCGCCGCTTCTTGGAGCCTGACGCGCTCGTGCCGATCCGCGCGCTCAATCCCGCGGTCAGCCTGCACGTGGAGTCGGCCGTGTTATCGGCTATGGCCTTGCATCCTAGCGACCGACCGGCGAGCATCGCTGAATTCCGTCACATGCTGTTCGTGCTTCCCTCGGACACCACGCGCACCCAGTGGTTGCGCCTTCAGCAACGTGCAAACCCGGTGAGGGACAACTGGCCGTGGTTGCTGCTGGCAGGTGCGGCGACGGGGGCTGCGTTGATCCTCTCGCTGTGATTGATCATGGAGATTGGCATCTTCGGCGGCACATTCGACCCGCCGCACATCGGTCACCTGATCGTCGCCGATCAAGCGCTGCATCAGCTTCAGCTCGATGAGGTTTGGTTCTGCCCTGTTGGGCAGCCGCCGCACAAGCACAACGGTGAACTCACGCCGGCCCATCATCGCGTGCACATGACGCGCCTGGCAATCGCCGATCATGAGCGCTTCCGCATTTCCACGATAGACGTGGACCGGCCACCACCGCACTACACCAGCGGCTTGCTGCGCGCGCTCTGCCAAGCCTTCCCCCAACACCATTGGACCTTCCTCATGGGCGCGGACTCGCTAATGGACTTGCCAAATTGGCACGAGCCAGATTACCTGTTGCAGGTGGCCGATCTCGCAGTGGCATTGCGACCTGATGTCGCGCTGGATTTGAGCACGGTGGAGGCAGCGCTGCCACAAATCCGCGCCTCGCTGCGATGGGTGCGCACACCGCTGCTCGACGTGTCCTCCAGCGAGCTGCGCCGCATGGCTCGACAGGGCGCTTCGCTGCGTTACCTCGTCCCCAGAGCGGTGGAGGCATACATCACCCAGGTGCAGTTGTATGCCCGTTGAAGGCCGATGCCGGCCCTCGGCAGGCATGCCCAGGATAGATCGCCACTCTATAATCTCCATCCATGAGGCCTAAGGCGCTGGCGCTGCTCTGCGACGATCTGCTGTCTCAAACTCCCATTGAGATGGCGGCTGAGCAGCTCGGTTACTGCCTGGCATTGGCTGAGCCTACCAAAGATGCCGTGGACTGGCTGGTTGAGCTGCAGCCAGACTTGATCTTGGTGGACTTGTCCGTCCGCAACATAGACTGGTATGCCTGGGTGCTGGCGGTCAAGACCAACCCGGCCACGCGCAAAATCCCGATCGTCGGCTTTGGGCCGCACAAAGATGCGCAGACGCTGACGCGCGCACGCCATGCTGGTTGTGATGCAGTGGTGAGCAACGGCGCCTTGATGGCGGACGTCGCTGGCGCGATCCGGCGTTATGCTCGACCTGACGAAAGCGAGGCGCTGGAGCAGCAAGCACGACAACCGCTCCCTGAGCTGGCTCGCCGAGCGATTGAGCAGTTCAATCGCGGCGAATTCTGGGAGCAGCACGAGACGTTCGAGCAACTCTGGCGCCAGGAGCGTGGGCCTGTACGGCAGATGTATCAGGGCATTTTGCAGGTCGGCGTGGCGTATTACCAGATTCAGCGTCGCAACTACACCGGCGCCCGCAAGCTCTTCCAGCGCGCCTGGCAATACCTGCGCGTGCTGCCCGACGTGTGTCAAGGCGTGGACGTCGCCACACTGCGCGCCGACGCCCAAGCTGCGCTTGCCGCGCTCGAGCAGTTAGGGCCGGCGCGCATCGCTGAGTTCGACCTGTCCCTCTTCAAGCCCATTCGGCTGGTGGAGGGTTGAGTGAACCCCCCGAATCTGAGCAAGCTGACCGCGCTTTCCCGGCAACATGTTTGACTTCTCCAACAAAATTGCCCTCATCACCGGCAGCGGTCGCGGCATTGGCAAAGCGACAGCGCTGCACTTCGCCCGCTTGGGCGCCGACATTGTGGTCAACTATTTGCGCAAGCAAAGCGCTGCGGAGGAGACCGCGCATGAGATCGCGGCACTGGGCCGCCGCGTCCTCGTAGTCAAAGCTGACGTCGGTGACCCGGATGACCTGAACCGCTTGTTCGACACGGTGGAGGCGCACTTCGGCGGTCTGGACTTTTTGATCAACAACGCTGCATCCGGCTACATCCGCCCGATTGTGGAGCAGAAGGTGAAGGGTTGGGATTGGACGATGAACATCAACGCGCGGGCAGCGTTGTTCGCCGCGCAGCGCGCGGCGCCGTTGATGCAACGCCGCGGTGGTGGCGCAATTGTCAACGTCAGCAGCATCGGCAGCCTGCGCGCGCTGCCGGACTACGTAGTGGTGGGCGCGTCCAAGGGCGCGTTAGAAGCGGTCACCCGCTACTGCGCGGTCGAGTTCTCGCCGATGAACATCGTGGTCAACTGCGTGGCGCCGGGCATTATTAAAACCGATGCGCTGCAATTTTTTAAGGACAGCGATCTGATGTTGAAGCTGGCCTTGCAGCGCACCCCTGCTGGTCGGCTGGTCGAGCCGCAAGATGTTGCGGAGGTGATCGCGTTCCTATGCAGCCCCAGCGCGCGGATGATCCGCGGTCAAGTGATCACAATTGACGGCGGCTGGAGCATTGACGTGGGACGCGATTGGCCTACGATGAGCTGAACGCATGAGCGTGACGCTGGCGCTGCTGGCGTTGCTGTTGGCGCTGGTGCTGTTGGTGCTGAGCCAAATGCTGCAGCGCGCCATCGGCGCCGCCGGCGGGCCGGTGGTGTATGACGACACCGGCGCATTGCAGCGCAACACCCGCGCACTGTATTCGCCGCGCTATCGCCTCTCCGGCAGACCAGACTTTCTGTTGCGCACCGAAGATGCTGTGATCCCCATGGAGCTGAAAGCCACTGCGGCACCATCCCAGCCGTATCGCGGTCATCGGCTTCAGCTGGCGGCGTATTGCCTGCTGGTGGAGGAAACATGGGGCAAAGCGCCACCCTACGGCATCATCCGCTACACTGATCGCGAGTTTCGCTTGCCCTACGATGCGCAGCTGAAAGCCGAGCTTCTGCACACGCTGGAGGAGATGCGAGCTGCGCTGAAGGGCGCCGGCGCGTCGCGCAACCACGACGAGCGTGGGCGGTGCGTGCGCTGCGCGGTGCGGGATGCGTGCGATGAGCGCTTGGCCGGTTAGCTGCGGCGCGGGCCTTCGCAAGAAAGCCGCTTGCTGCGTTGTGTGCGTTCTCATCCGCGCTGCCGCGTGTCGCTACAATCCCAGAGTGAGGTTGCACGGAGATGCATACATTGAACTTTGCTGTGTGGCGGCGCGCGCTGGGCGGCGTGCCGCGGCTGCACAGGGAGGAGTGGCTTGGCTTAGACCCGATCGCCCGCTGGTTGATCGCCACCCGCGCAGCAGTCTTGATCATGACGTTTATCTCGGCAGCGCTGGCTGGCATCTTCGCAGCGCGCGCCGGGAAGTTCGACCTGCTACCTTGGGCGCTGACCACACTGGGCTTGGTCATGGCGCATGCCACCAACAATCTCCTCAACGACATGACCGATTACGCTCGAGGCGTAGATCGTGGCAACTACTACCGCGCCCAGTACGGCGTGCAGCCGCTAGAAGTGGGCTTCTGGACGATGCGTGATGCGTGGCGCTACACCCTCTTCACCGGCGCCGTGGCGCTCGCTTGCGGCGTGGCACTGGTGGCGTTGCGCGGTGGCCTGACGTTGCCTCTGCTCGTGGCTGGCGCTTTCTTCGTTGTGGCTTACACGTGGCCGCTCAAATACATCGGCTTGGGAGAAGTGGCGGTGATCGTGGTGTGGGGGCCGCTGATGATCGGCGGCGGCTACTACGTGATCACTGGGGAGTGGGATTGGAACGTGGTGCTGGGCGGCTTGCCCTACGCGCTTGGCACAACGATGGTGATCTTCGGCAAGCACATTGACAAGCGCGAGGCAGACAGAGCGCGCCGCATTTACACCCTGCCGGTCTTGCTGGGCGATCGATTGGCGCGCGCTGTGGCCTTGGCCTGCATGGTGTTGCAATACGTGCTGGTGGTGGGGCTTGTGCTATCCGGCTTCTTCACGCCAATGCTGTTGGTGGTGCTGCTGGCGTTGCGCACCTTTGCGCTCACCTGGCGCATGTTCCAGCTCCCCAAGCCCGCGCAAAGACCGGACTGGTTTCCTGCCGACGCTTGGCCCACATGGCTGGCGGCATTCGCGTTTGCACATAACCGCGCCTTTGGGTTGCTCTTTTTGGCAGGCTTGCTGGTTGAGACGCTGCTCAAGTTGGCGGGGGTGGCGTGATGCATCGGGCTGCGTTTGAGCTTAAGCAAAGCTTGACGCGCCCGGCAGCGCGGCTATAATCCCATTCGCTTCGTGCGAAAGATGAATAGCCACAGCGGCGCTTGCCGTAATGACCTGCGATGCTGTGGCTAATTTGTGTGACAAGGACGACTGCGATGAGAACCGACTTCGCCTTCGTTGGCGTCATGATGGTCACCGCAGCGCTGCTGATGGGGGTCACCCTGATCGCTGCGGCGCTGCTGCGTCCCAAGAAGCCAAACCCGGCCAAGCTGGAGACGTACGAGTGCGGCATGAGCACTGTCGGCGATACGTGGGTGCAGTTCCGCGTGCAGTACTACATCCTGGCGCTGGTCTTTGTCTTGTTTGACATTGAGGCGCTGCTGTTGTTCCCCATCGCCTTCGCCTTCAATTCACTCACGCTCTTTGCCGTTGCAAATGTTGTCTTGTTTGTGCTTGTCCTTCTACTGGCGCTGATTTACGCCTGGCGGAAGGGTGCGCTGGACTGGGAATGAGCTCTGACAGAGGCCGATCTCTGTCAGTTTTGTTGTACGTATGGACGTCATTAGCAACTTGCTCAAGATCATCAGCGACTTTGTCGCAGAGCTGATCCGCAGCATCTTCGGTTTCAGCCCATTCTTGGCGGAGCTCATCACAATGGGGCTGGCTGCGGTGGTGCTGGCCACGTTCGCTGCGCTGTCGTTCATGGGGTTGACTTACGTCGAGCGCAAGGTGGTGGCGCGCATCCAGGACCGCATCGGCCCGAACCAAGCCGGCCCATTTGGCTTGTTGCAACCCATCGCCGATGGCATCAAGATGTTCACCAAGGAGGACACAACCCCCGCCGCCGCCGACCGCTGGGTATACAACCTGGCGCCGCTGGTGATCGCAGTGTTTGCGCTGACCACTTACGCCGTGCTGCCGTTCGCGCCGGGCGTGGTGGGCACCAATCTGAACGTGGGTGTGTTCTTCATACTGGCGATCGGTTCTGGCAGCATCATCGCCATCTTGATGGCGGGCTGGGGCAGCAACAACAAGTATGCGCTGCTCGGTGCTTTCCGCACAGTGGCGCAGCTGGTCGGCTATGAGGTGCCGATGCTGCTGAACCTGTTGCCAGTGGTGATGCTGACTGGCTCGATGAGCCTGATTGACATTGTGAACCACCAGACAACGCTAGACGGCAACCCCGGCATCCCGCACATTATCTATCTCCCCTTGTCGGCGCTGGTGTTCCTCATTAGCGGCGTTGCCGAGACAGGGCGTTCCCCCTTCGACTTATTGGAGGCGGAGTCGGAGATCGTGGCCGGCTTCCACACTGAATACAGCGGCATGAAGTTCGCGCTGTTCTTCCTGGGCGAGTATGTGAACGCGCTGGCAGTGTCGTTTGTCTTCGCCACGCTCTTCCTCGGCGGCTATGCCGGTCCGATCCTGCCGCCCTACATTTGGCTTCTGCTAAAGGCCGCGCTGGTGTTCTTCGTGCTGATGTGGCTGCGTGGCACATTGCCGCGCGTCCGCATTGACCAGATGCACAACTTGAACTGGAAATTCCTTGTCCCGATGAGCATTGTGAACTTGGTGCTGGTCATGCTGGCGTTGAAGCTCTTCCCTGCTTCAGCGGCAGCGCAGGCGGCCTCAGGCGGCGTGTTGGTTAGCCCTGGTGCGCAAGCGGTCATCTTGATGCTGATCAATCTGGCCGTGTTGCTCGTCTCTCTGTCGCTGGTCGGACGCGCCGCGCGCCGTCTGCGCATGCAGGAGGAGGCGCTGCTCGCCCAGCGTCGAGCTGCGAACATGGCGATGGCGCGCGCATAAATCCATCCTGGGAGGGCTTCAACGATGGGAATCACCGTGCAGCAAGTGATATTTGTGTGCTTGGCGGCCATTGTCTTGGGGGCCGCTTTATTTGTGGTGACCACCCGCAACTTGTTTCGAGGGGCGCTGATGCTGGCGCTTGCCTTCCTCGGCGTGGCGGGCTTTTACGTGCTGCTTGACTTGGGGCTGTTCGCGGTGGCGCAGGTGATGATCTACATCGGCGCGATCTCGATCCTCATTATCTTCTCGGTCATGCTGACGTGCGGCATGCAGGCGATGATCCCGCGCAACGCGCAAGCAGGCGGAGTGGCCATCTTGGCTGCGCTGCTGTTTGTGCTGCTCGCTTTGGTGTTCGGACCAGTGCGTTTGACGCTGGACTTGACCGGCGTGCCACTGCTATCCACCCTGTTCCGCACTGAGACGCCGCGCGTTGTCGGCGATGTGCCCTGGCGCTACAACACCCAGGCCGTTGCGGAGACTTACATCAGCGACTTTGGGCGTGCCTTGGTGGACATCAACCAATTCCTGCTCCCCTTCTTGCTGATCGCTTTTCTTGTGGATGTGGTGCTGGCCGGCGCCATCTTGATCGCGCGCCAGCGCAAACCCGCTGAAGTGCTTGCCGAGCAGCAGGAGATCGCCGCGGAGGAGGCCGCCGAGGCTGCTGCGTTGCGCACGGCAGAAGGCGCTCCCGCTATGCCATCAACCGCTGCGGCAACCGTGGCTGACCACTAACTTGAGACTCTGGAGAAACGCAACCATGCCAACACCAAACGTCATCAATGGCATACCGCTGTGGTGGTATCTCCTCGTCGCCAGCGGCTTGTTTGCAATTGGGCTGTATGGCGTGTTAGCCCGCAAAAATGCCATCGCCATGCTGATGGGGGTGGAGCTCATGCTGAATTCGGTCAACTTGAATTTGCTGGCCTTCTGGCGCTATCTAAACCCCACCTCTGCTGCTGGCATGGCGTTTGCGGCCTTCGTGTTCGTTGTGGCCGCTGCTGAGGCTGCAGTTGGCCTGGCGCTGATTATCTCGGTCTATCGCACCTTGCACAGCATTGACCCTGAAAAGCTGGACCAACTGAAGCTGTGAGTGAGAGATCATGTTTGCCGAAGCTGTCGTAACCGCACCGGATTACCTCCCCACACTGCTCTGGCTGGTGCCTTTGCCGCCGATTGTGGCGTTCGGCCTGATCGCGCTGTTCTTCAATCGCTATCGCCAGACCAGCTCGACCATCGCCGTGGTCTCGATGATCACCTCGGCGGTGCTGTCCTTCATAGTGTTCTTCAACGTCTGGCAGCTCAAGGACCTGGGCAAGGCGCCAATCCGCAGCACGTTCCCCTGGCTGCCCACCGGCGACACAGTGTTCAACATTGGGGTTGGCGTCGATCCGCTGGGCGCGACGTTCCTGTTCATGGTGCCGCTGGTGGCGTCGCTGATTTTCATCTATTCCACCGGCTACATGGCCAACGACCCCCGCTACACGCGCTTCTTCGCCTACTTGAGCTTGTTCGGCGGCTCGATGATGGGGCTGGTGGTGAGCGATAACCTGCTCACGCTCTTCATCTTCTGGGAGCTGATGGGCTTCTGCTCATATTCGCTGATCGGCTTCTTCTTCCAGAAGCCCTCTGCCTATCGCGCTGCCGTCAAAGCGTTCATGACCACGCGCGTGGGAGATATGCTGTTGTTGCTGGGGATGGTGTATCTCTACGCGGAGACCGGCACGCTCAGCTTCCATGAGATTTTGCACAACGAGGCTGTGTTGGAGCGGCTCGCCACAACGCCGGCAGTGCTCGGGCTGGGCATCTCGGCTGCTGGCTTGATCGCCATTCTGATCTTCGGCGGGACGGTGGGCAAGAGCGCACAGTGGCCGCTGCACGTGTGGCTGCCAGACGCAATGGAAGGCCCAACCCCGGTCTCAGCCATGATCCACGCAGCCACCATGGTCAGCGCCGGCGTGTTTATGTTGCTGCGCTTCTTCCCCCTGCTGCAGGCGGCCGGCGAGCACAACGCGGCTTTCACCATTGTGGCGCTGATCGGGGCCTTCACCGCCTTCATGGGCGCGACCATCGCGGTGGCGCAGTATGACATCAAGCGCGTGCTTGCCTTCTCCACCATCTCCCAACTGGGCTTCATGGTGGCAGCGACGGGTATCGGCGCGTATGTGGCAGCGGCGTTCCACTTGCTCACCCATGCCTTCTTCAAGGCACTCCTCTTCTTGGCCTCGGGGTCGGTGATCCACGGCGTGGAGCATGGGCATCACCACATCTCGCATGCTCACAGCCACGAGCACGAGGAGCATCACGACGCGCATCATCACAGCCACGGCCATGACGCGCCGGCTTTCGACCCACAGGATATGCGCAACATGGGGGGCTTGGCCAAGCGCATGCCAGTCACTTTCCTGACCTTCTTGGCCGGAGGTTTGGCGCTGGCCGGCTTCCCCTTCATCACTGCCGGCTTTTGGAGCAAGGATGAAATCTTCGCTGATGCCTACTACCATGGCCTGGTGAAAGGCAACGGGCTTTCAACAGTAGTGTTTGTGCTGCTGGTGGCGAGCGCACTGTTGACTGCTTTTTACACGGCGCGCCAAATCGCCATGACTTTCCTCGGCGCGCCGCGCACTGAAGCCGCGGCGCATGCTGAGGAGAGCACACCGGCAATGACGATCCCGCTGATCGTGTTGGCGGTTTTTGCGCTGTTCATCGGCTTCATCAACGTGCCGGAGGACTTCCCCGTCTTCGGCCCTCTGTTTGGTGAGGGCGCCTTTTGGCTGAAGCGCTACATCGCCAGCATGTTGCTGGAGAAGCCAGAAGCGCCGCCGTTCAATATCGTGCCGGTGCTGTTTTCGTTGGGCGTGGCGCTGGGCGGCTTGGCGTTGGGTTGGCTTGTGTACGGCGCGCAGCCATTACAGGCCGGCCAAACCGACCCGGTGGAAAAGCTGCCCGTCTTTCGATTCCTTAACAATCGTTGGTATTGGGATGAGCTGTATCGGGCCATCTTTATCAAACCGATGCAGGCGATCGCCGACAACTACAGCCGTGTGGTGGACAAGCAGGTGATCGACCGCATCTTGGAGGGTGGCTTCGCAGCAGGCGCGCGGTTGACGCGCTCGTTCGCCGAGTTTGACCGCGTCGTCATCACCGGCTTCTCGGATGCCGTGGGCAACTTTTTCCGCGGCCTCGGTGCCTGGTCGCGCGAGCTGCAGAGCGGACAAGTGCAGAATTATCTGCTCTCCGGCCTGGTCATGGTGATGGTCATCTTGATCGTGTCGCTGTTCTTCTTCCAGTGACGTAGAGGGTTGCGATGGAACTGCTAAACGCGAACATCCTGTCAATCATCACGTTCCTGCCGCTGGTGGGCATGGCGCTGGTGTTGTTGACGCCACCTGCTGCTGTGAACACCATCCGCTGGGGCTCGGTGGCCTTCAGCCTGCTCACGTTGGGCTTGTCGCTGTATCTGTTCTTCAGCTACGACCAGGCCCGCGGCGGTTACCAGTTTGTGGAGAGCGCCCTGTGGTTTCCCCAGATCAACTCGGTTTACAAGGTGGGTGTGGATGGCATCAGCTTGCCGCTGGTGGTGCTCAACGCTTTCCTCACACCGCTGGCGATGATCATCAGCACCAGCGTAGAGAAAAGCCCGAAAGCGTTTTATGCGCTCTTCTTCCTGCTGCAGACGTCGGTGTTTGGCGTGTTTGTCGCGCTGGACCTGATCGTGTTCTTCATCTTTTACGAGATTGGCCTAGTGCCGATGTTCTTCTTGATCAACCAGTGGGGTGGGGCGAATCGCCGCTACGCGTCGTTCAAGTTCATCCTTTACACCATGTTCGCCAGCCTCGGCATGTTACTGGCGATCCAAGTGATCGGCCTGGCCTCGAAGAGCTACGACATCACCTATCTCACCTCCAACCTGGGCCGGCCGTTCACCGGCAACAACCAGGTCAATTTCTTCGGTTGGGAGCCGACGGTCTGGAAAGCGGTGGCCTTCGTCGCCTTCACAGTGGCTTTTGCGCTGAAGATACCGATCTGGCCGCTGCACACCTGGTTGCCTGATGCGCACACTGAGGCGCCAACAGGCGGCTCGATGATCCTGGCCGGCATCTTGCTGAAGTTAGGAGGCTATGGCTTCTTCCGCCTGGTGATGCCGCTATTCCCCGATGTGTTCGGCCAGGAGCTGTTGCCCGGCTTGACCTTCGCAGCGCTGTTGGCCATTCTGGCGCTGCTGAGCATCGTGCTGGGTGCCTTTGCGGCATGGGGCCAGAACGATTTCAAGAAGTTGGTGGCCTATTCATCCGTGAATCACATGGGCTTCGTGGCGATGGGCATCGCTGCTACTGGCCTGGCGCTCTCACCGAACAGCAGCGTGCGCGAGATTGATGCAGTGATCGCCGGCAACGGGGCGGTGCTGCAAATGGTGACCCATGGGTTGAGCAGCGCCGCCATGTTCGCGTTGGTCGGCGTGCTCTACGAACGCGCCCACACCCGCGATCTCAATCGCTACGGCGGCTTGTGGGTGATGATGCCAGCATATGGCGCGATGTTGATCTTCTCGGCCATGGGGTCGCTCGGTCTACCAGGCCTGGCCGGCTTTGTCAGCGAGTTCATGGTGGTGCGCGGCGCCTGGTCTGTCTTCACGCTCTACACGGTGCTAGCTATGGCTGGCTTACTGGTGACGGGCATCTACATCCTGAAAGCACTTCAAAAGGTGCTGCACGGGCCACTCGGCGAGGAATGGCATCATCATCAACTCTCCGACATCAGTTTCTCAGAGATTTTGGGCATTGCGCCGCTGATGGGGGCGATGCTCGTGCTGGGCGTGTATCCGCCGCTGGCGCTCAATCTCATCAACGTGGGCGTGCAAGGCCTGCTGAGGTGACATCATGACGCTGAACATCCCGATTCTCACCCTGATCATGCTTGTGCCAGTGATCGGCGCGGCGGTGATCTTGCTGCTGCCGAAGGATCGCGAGGACGCGATCAAGACCATCGCGGCTGCGTCGGCGTTTGTCTCAATGCTGCTGGCGTTGGTTGTCTTCTTAGGATACGACACAGCGCGGGGAGGCTTTCAGTTCCAGGAGAAAGTCGCTTGGCTGCCGGAGCTTGGCATCAGCTATCACCTCGGCGTTGATGGCTTCTCGGCACCGCAGTTGTTGTTGACCGGCATCGTGATGTTCTCGGCAGTGCTGGTGTCGTGGCAAACATCCGACCGCCCGCGAGAGTATTTCGCCTTCTTGCTGCTGCTGGTTGCGGGTGTGTTCGGCAGTTTCATGGCGCTCGACTTGTTCTTGATGCTGATCTTCTACGAGCTGGTGCTCTTCCCGGTGTACGTGTTGATCGCGGGATGGGGCAGCAAGCGACGCGAATATGCCGCCATGAAGCTGACGATCTATCTCTTCGTCGGCTCGCTAGTGGCCATCATCGGCATTTTGGCGCTGTATTTCCAAGCCGGCAACACCTTCAACTTCTTCGAGCTGCGCGAGGGCATCCTGCGCTTGAGCAACACCACTGAGGTGCAACGAGCTTGGTTCCTGCCAGTGTTCGTCGGGTTCGGCGTCCTAGCTTCGCTATGGCCGCTGCACAACTGGTCGCCCGATGGCTACGCAGCAGCACCGACGGCGGTGTCCATGCTGCACGGCGGTGTGTTGAAGGCGACCGGCGCGTATTGCGCGTTGCGCTTCGGCGTGCAACTCATGCCGGAGGGCGCTAACTTTTGGATGCCACTCGTGGTGTTCTTCTGCCTGGGTGGTCTGATCTACGCCGCGCTGATCGCCTTCTCGCAGACCGACTTGAAGTACATCATCGGCTTCTCGTCGGTCAGCCACCTGGGGCTGGTCCTGTTGGGGATCGCTGCGTTGAACGAGCTGGGCCTGAACGGCGCCGGCCTAGAGCTGTTTGCCGGCGGCGTGATGACTGGCCTGATGTTTGCGTTGGTGGGTATGATCTACGAGCGCGCCCACATCCGCGACATGAACCAGCTGAACGGCCTGGCGCGCGTGATGCCGCTCGCCTCGGTGGGCTTTGTAATCGGTGCATTGACGCTGATGGGAATGCCAGGCTTGCCCGGCTTCCCGGCCGAGATCCAAATCTTTATGGGCTTGTGGAGCGCATCGGCGTCGCCGAGCCTGTTCGCACGCGAGGTGTTTGGCACGCCAATCAACAACTGGTGGTACGCTGTCATCGCGGTTGGCGGCATCGTGTCGGTGGTGATCAATGCCGCCTGGACGTTGCGTGTGGCGCAGCGGGTGTACTTCAGCGAACCGAAAGACGAGCAACTGCAAAAGCTGCCCGGCTTGAACCCGCTGGAGAAGACCGCCATTGCGTTGATGTGCGGCGTGCTGATCCTGGTTGGCGTCCTGCCCAACACGGTGATGTCCGTGGTGCAAGTGGGCGTGCAGGCTATTGTGCGCGGCCTGAGCGCTGCAGGCTGAGCGGTGAAAAGTGGCGTCGAACTGACTCACCGAAGAGTGTCGTATGGGTGGTTTTACTGAAGTCAACCTCGCAGAGTTCCTGGGCATCTTGCCGGAAATCTTAGTGCTGCTGTGGGCAACGTTGCTGCTGGCATTGGACTTGTTCCTGCCCGGCGGCATACCGCGCCGCTCGATGAGCTTGCTTTCCGCCGGCGGTCTGCTGATCGTGGCGCTAGTGACGGTGTTGATGCGACCAGCAGAGCCTCAGGTCATCCTCGGCGGGATGGTTCGCAACGACCTGTTCCTCACCGTCTTTCGGCTGATCTTTCTGCTTGCAGCCGCGCTCACTTGCCTAGTGTCGGTGGACTTTCGGCCGTTGCGCGCGGGCAGCGAATACTACGTGTTGGTGATGTTCGCTGCGGTGGCCATGTCGCTCATGGTCGGTGCGGACAACATCCTGATGCTGTATCTGGCCACTGAATCAGCGAGCTTCACCCTATACCTGCTGGCGGGCGTCCAGCGAGGCGATCGCCTCAGCGCAGAAGCAGGCCTCAAGTACTTCGTGTTTGGTGCAGTCACTTCCACCACGATGCTGTTCGGGCTGAGCTTGTTCTTCGGTTTGAGCGGGGGACAGCTCAGCTATAAGGCGATTGCGTCCGCGCTGTCTCAGCCAGAGCTACGCTTGCCGTTCACCCTTGCGGCCTTGCTGGTGCTGGTCGGGTTTGCCTTCAAGACCTCTGCAGTGCCTTTCCAGTTCTGGGCGCCGGACGTGTATCAGGGCGCGCCGTCGCCAGTGGCTGGCTTTATCAGCACGGCATCCAAAGCGGCCGGTTTCGGCATCTTGCTGCGCTTCTTCTTCAACGCCATGCCGCCCGGCGTGTCGGAGGCGTCACTGTCCTGGGTGTGGTTGATGCAACCTATCGCCATCCTCACCATGACCGTGGGCAGCTTGCTGGCAGTGGTGCAGAGCAATGTCAAGCGCATGTTGGCGTATTCCAGCGTGGCGCAAGCCGGCTACGTCTTCGTCGGCGTGACGGCCATGGCGCTGGGCGCGCTCAATCGCGCAGAAGCTCTGGCTGCTGTGATCTTCTACCTGGCCACCTACATGCTCACCAATATCGTCGCCTTCGCCGTGCTGGGTGTGGTGGAGCAGCGCGTCGGCGGCAGCGACTTCCAGCACTTTAACGGCTTGGCGCGTCGGGCGCCGTATTTGGCGTTGGGCATGGCGGCCTCCATGCTTAGCTTGCTGGGTGCGCCGCCGATGGTCGGCTTCGCTGCGAAGGTCATCATCTTCCGCGAAGCAATCGGGGTGGACTTGGTGCCGCTGGTGGCGATCGGCATTGTCAACGTGCTGATCTCGGTGGCCTACTATCTCAATGTGGTGCGGGCTATGTATGTCGAGCGCGCTGAGACAGAATCGCCGCTGTTCGTCCCTTCCACGCTGGGGAGCGTGGTGATGATTGTGGCGGTGGGGTTAGTGGTGTTGACCTTCGCGTCGGAGCCGTTCTGGGGGCTGGCGCTGGAGGCAGCCCGCGCCTTCCTCCGCAGTTGAGCAAGGGCGTGATAGAATGCGATGCGCTTGATGCCTGACATGGTGCGAAAGGAATCCCCCATCGTCATCTTCTTCAAGGCTTTCCCGCCACGCATCATTGGCGCGATGATGCTCCAGATCGCCCTGATCAACGGCGCCTTGATGATCCTCGCTGTCATGCTGGGCATGAGCCTCGATCGCAGCCTTTCCACGCGCCCCTTGTTGACGATCGCGTTGCCGGTCTTGGCGGCGGTGCTGTCGTTGGTGGTGGCTTGGCGATTGGCGCTGATCACCTCGCAGCGCTCCCGCCAAGCCTACCTCGGCTGGAAGCGATCCTTGACACAAAGCGCATCCACCGATGCGCTTTCCCACGTGCAAACGGTGATGAAGATTAGCCAGAACGCAGAGTAGTTGATATGAAGGGCTTGAAGTTTCTAGTGTTGTTGATCGGTTCGCTGCTGGTCGGCGTCCTGCTAAGCAGCTTCACGTTGAACATCAATGGCATCCCCGTCACTTTCAAAGCGTTCATCCCCAACATCGTGGTGCCCTCCGAGCCGCTTGGCCCGGATTGGCTGCACAATACGCTGCTCACCACCATCATCGTGGATGCTGTGATTGTGGTGTTGGCGCTGTTGGGTGCTAGCGGCTTGCGCAACACGCTGACCGGCACGAACTGGTTCGCCCGCGCCTGGGAAACTTTCATCGAGTTCCTCTACAACAACTACATGGTGCCCACGCTCGGCTCGCGCGCGAAGGTGGTGGCGCCAATTGGCATCACCGCTTTCACGTTCATCATGATCGCTGGCTTCTTCGAGTTGTTGCCGGGCCATGAGTCCATCGGCAAGATAGAGTCTGCTCCGGCTGAGATGCGCGGCTTCTGCGCGGTGAAGACGGGAGGCATTTGGCTGATCACTGGTCAAGAGGTGGACCCACAGAAGGGCTTCGAGAAGTCCTGTGGCTTTAGCCTGGAGCAGGCGCAAGGCGAGCACGCAGCCACGGCAGACAATGCCCTGGCCGCCGGCCTGGTCAGTGATGTGAAAGCCTCCCCAATGTCGGCCGGTGGCGACCCCAACCGAGGTGCAGCGCTGATCCCCGCTCTACGCCGACCCACTTCCTCGCTGAGCACCACCCTGGCGCTGGCTGTGATCGCTTTCCTCTTCATCGAGATTCAAGGCATCCGCGCTAACGGCCTGCATTACTTCGAGCGCTTCATCCAGGTGGGAGCGTGGCGGCGCGCCCGTCAAGGCATGATGCAGGGACTGATCGGCTACATCCAGTCTGGGTTGGTCGGCCCCCTGGAGCTGATCTCAGAGTTCATCCGCATCCTGTCGTTCTCATTCCGGCTCTTCGGCGCGATGTTTGCAGGCACGGTGCTGGTTTTCGTCGCGGCGTCCATCTTGCCGACGCTGCTGCCGACCGTCTTCTTTGCGCTGGAGTTCGCCATCGCGGTCATTCAGGCGTTTGTCTTCATGATGCTGGTGACAGTGTTCACCTCGCTGGCAGTTGCGCACGGGGAGCACTGATTGAGCACAGCTAGATTCATTCTGACCACGTAAAGTAAAGGAGAGCTATGGAACAAGAAGCAGCACTTGTCTTGGGCAAGGCAATCGGCGCCGGCATCGCAGGTGGTGCTGGTATGATCGGCCCCGGCATCGGTATCGGTCTGGCAGGTCTTGGCGCGCTCATCTCAATCGGGCGCAACCCAGAAGTGACCTCTACACTGCAGACCTACATGATCCTGGTGATCGCCTTTGCCGAGGCGCTGGCGATCTTCGCACTCGTGATTTCGTTCTTGCTGTTGTTTGCCTTCCAGGGCTGAACAGAGGGAGGTCGAGCAAACGTGTGGTCCTTTTTGGCACTGTCGCGCGTGATGGCAGAAGGCGGTGGAGCTGATCCATTTGCCGGCCTGGGCATTAATCTCGTTCAGTTCCTCGGCCAGGTGATCAACTTTCTGCTCATCATGTACTTCCTGAACGGCATGGTGATCCGCCCAGTGTTGCGCAACCTGGAGGCGCGCCGCAAGCGGATCGAGGAAAGCCTGGAAAACGCTCGCAAGGCGGATGAGCGCCTCGCCAACGTGGAAAAGGACTATCAGGCCAAGTTGGCCGAGGCTGCGGCTGAAGCTCAGAAACTTCGGGCTGAAGCGCTCGCTGGCGTGCAGCAGGAAGTGCAGCGCATTCGCGCTGAAGCACAAGCCGAAGCGGATCGCATCCGCCAGCAAGCCCGCGCCGACGCTTTGGCCGAGCGCAACCAAATCTTGGCTGAGTCGCGCAGCCAGATTGTGGCGCTGGTGATGGCTGCAACAAACAAGTTGATCGGCGACTCGCTAGATGCCAACCGCCAGCGGGCGTTGATCAACGACTTCTTTGCTCGCGTGCCCGCTGCGCAGATCGCTGGCGTCGCAGTCAGCGATGCGCCGGTGGTGGTCACGAGCGCGTTGCCGCTCACAGCGGAAGAGCAGGATCGCATCAAGTCCGAGCTGTCGCAGCAGATCGGTCATATCAGCTCTATTCAGTTCGAGGTGGACCCCGCCATCCTCGGTGGTTTGATCATCCGCGTTGGCGATAAGGTGATTGACGACAGCGTGTCCAGCAAAGTAAACGCCTTGCGACAGCAACTCGCTGGCTAGGTGCTCATCATAGACAAACAAAGCTTGACCTACGTACGTGCAGGCGCCCTCACCTTATTGGGTTGAGGGCGCCTGCTGGTGTACCTCGCTGCGTTGCAGCTCGTGCGCCGGAAACGTCTGCCCCGCTGAGAGGCTTGAGGCACGGACGGTTTAGGCAAGTTTGGGTTTGGTGCTTGGCTCACCGTGTTGCAGCGTCCGAGGCAGCATGCGGTTTGACATCGCCCACAGGACGGCCGTGACAATGCCCGCAACCAGGAAAGGCGCGGTTGAACCAAACCAGTTGAAGAGTGCACCTCCCACCACAGGCGCCAGCGCGTTTGCTGCGCTGACAAACGACGCTGAGATGCCTAGTATGCCGCCTGTTTCATTCGAGGCGACCTGGCGGGTGATCGTGCTGTTAATCGCTGGCGATAGCACTGCGCCACCAACTGATGCGATCAGCATGGCGAGCAGCCCCCAAGTGATGCCTAGCCAACCACGATTGGCCTCGTCAGGGAGTGATAGGCTCAACTGACGAGTGGGCGGCGTCTCGCCGGGCAGAGTGCGCCCAAATTGCTCGCCGGCGAGCTGTATAGCCACCCCCTCGCGCGAGTACCAAGGCGCTGCTTGGGCAGGGGTTATCGCCAGCAACACCATGCCGAGCGCCAGCGCAGCTAGGCCTGTCACAATCAACCAGCGCTCCCCGAAGCGTCGGCTCAATTGGCCGATCAAACCACCTTGCACGACCACGACCACAAGCCCAATGATGACAAACAGCACCGAATTGCCGCGCGCATCCAGCCCTAGCCGATTCAGCGTGAACAGCGAGAGGAGCTGCTCAAAGCCGCCAAACACCATCTGCTGCGCGAAGATCAGCGCAAGCAGGAATCCCACAGTCGGGCGGCGCAATGCAGCAAACATCGCTGCGAGCGTGAATGCAGGTGCGCGCACGCCCGCGCCGCGTCGCTCCGGCGGCAGCGACTCTTGGAACCAAACTACGGTGAGCAGCAAGGCGAATGCAGCAAACACCGCTGCGACGAATGCCACCATGCTGTAGTTGTTACCGCTTAGCGCCAGCGTGACAAACGCCAGCACTGGCCCAATGGTGAACCCGATGCCAAACGCCGCGCCGATCAGCCCCAAACCTTGCGTGCGCGTCTTTTCAGAAGTGTTGTCGGCGATCGCCGCTTGCGCTGTGGAGATGTTGGCGCCGGAGATGCCGTCAATAAAGCGCGCCAAGAACAACACCTCCACGGAGCGCGCCAGACCCATCACCACAAAGCCAATCACACTCCCGAGCAGGCTTGCAATCAGCACCGGCTTGCGCCCAATGCGGTCAGATAGTCGCCCCAATAGCGGCGCAGCAAGGAACTGCATGACCGGGTAGGTGGCGCCCAGCAACCCGATGGTGAACGGATTGGCACCGTAAGAGGCGGCGTATAGCGGCAATAAGGGGATGATGATTGTTAGAGCTAACAGGTCCACAAAGACAATGACGAAGATGGGTAGTATGCGCTTGAAATCAAGCCTTTCAGTAGAGGAAACGGAAGCGGTTGTCATATGGCCCTCCAAACGTGACAGGTAGTGAAAGTGCTCATCAATCCTGTGGCACTCCTGCTGATTCCAAACGGGCGATCAGTGCATCGAGCCAGTCCAGCTCAGTGGCCAGCACGTGCCGCTGGTGCTCGATCACCAGTTGCAAACTGCCGCGGTGCTTGGGCACAGCAAGCAGCGCTTGGTGAGCGGCTGCCATGGCTTGGCGGCGTTGGCGTAGGAGTGCAGCCGCTTGATTCGGTGGAAGTGCGTCGAGAAACGCCAGCCCCACATCGCCAGCGATGCGAGTGAGCGTGTAGGTGCTCAAGCTGGCTACGAGCATTGCCTGGAACACATGCTCGCCGGTTGGGGTGAGGCGATACACGCGCCGAGGCGGACGGTTGCCTTCCTGTGCCATCTCAAAGGACAACCATCCCCTAGCTGTCATGCGGTCCAGCAGCGAGTAAACGGTGGGCCGCTTGAGATCAGTGCACAGCGTCATGTTTGCCTCGATGAACTCATGCAACTGATAGCCATGCATGTTTGCTTGGCGCAGCAGCCCCAGCAGCAGCAACTCGCGCTCATCAATGATGGTGTTTGATTCTTGATTATTCATTGCTGACTGGTCACGCGTGATTATAACCGCTTCGACTGTCAAGGCAATGCTCTCAGCGATCGTTCAGGAAGAAGGCAAGGGGAGGCCTATCCGCTGCAAGCAGCGGGAGCAAGCAAGTGGCGAGTTTGAGAGCGCGCGGGCCCCCGTCAATAGTCGAGGGCGAACAAGCCGGTGAGGCGACGGACGTCCCGCATGGTCTGAACGGCGATGCTGCGGGCCTTCTCGGCGCCCAGCTGCATGAGTTGCTTGACACGGGCGCGGTCAGCGGCCACCTCTGCGCGGCGTGCGCGCATGTGCTGCGTCAGCTCCACCAATGCGTCGGCGGTGGCCTCCTTGAGTGGTGCGTAGCGGCGCGGCCCGTTGGCGTATTCCTGCTCAAATTGGGCTGCGGTGTCGTGTTTGCCGCAGGCGCGCAAGATGGCGAGCAAGTTAGCCGCGCCTGGCCCCATCGGTTCCTCTGGGTTGCCGATGTCAGTCACTGCGCTGCGCACTTTGCTGCGCACGCTCGCCTCATCCTCAAACAAGCCGATGTAGGACTTCGGCCCCAGGCTCTTGCTCATTTTCTTGGAGGGGTCATTGAGCGCGAGCAGTTTGGGAGTTTCGGTGGAAAGCACTTCGGGCAGCGGAAAATACTCACCGAATTGTGTGTTGAAACGCTGCGCGATGTCGCGCGATAGCTCAAGGTGTTGCTTTTGATCTTGCCCAACTGGCACGTTAGCAGCGCGATAGAGCAGAATGTCGGCTGCTTGCAACACAGGATAGGTGAAGAGGCCGGCGCTGATGAAGCCGTCTTGCTTGCCTTCCAGTTGCTCGCTCTTTTCTTTGAATTGCGTTTGGCGCGTCAGGTCGCCATAAGAGCACACGCAACCGAACACCCAGGCCAGTTCAGTGTGCTCGGGCACCATGCTTTGCACGAAGATAATGGACTTGTCGGGGTCCAGCCCACAGGCGAGCAGGTCAATGAACATCTGCTCGGTGCTTTTGGCCAGCACTTCTGCCTTGTAGGGCATGGTCATGGCGTGCAAGTTGACCACACAGTAGATGGTCTGATACCGGCCGCTGTTTTGCAGACGCACCCAGTTGGCGACAGCGCCGAAATAGTTGCCGATGTGCATGTCGCCGCTGCCGGTGGGTTGGATGCCACTGAAGACGATGTTGTTGCTCATAGTGGCTACCGCGAGATTGTAGCAGGACGCTCTAGGAGGTTGTCCGTGCTGTTGGTGCGGCTTGCATTGAACGCGATGGCTGCGGCGACAAATGCCTTGAACAAGGGATGTGGGCGGTTGGGCCGGCTCTTAAACTCGGGGTGAAACTGGCTGCCCAGCATGAAGGGGTGGTCGCGCAGTTCGCAAATTTCAACCAGCCGGCCGTTTGGAGAAAGGCCACTGAACACCAACCCAGCTGCGCCCAAAAGGTCGCGGAACTCGTTGTTGAACTCGAAGCGATGGCGGTGCCGCTCGTAGACGATCAGCGCGCCGTTTTCGTTGGGCGGGGTGGTTTCAGCGTAGGCGGCGTGCGCTTTGGTGTTTGGTGTGAGCAGGCAGGGATACACGCCGAGCCGCATGGTGCCGCCCATTTCGGTGATGTCGCGCTGGTCGGCCATCAGGTCAATGACGGGATAGGGGGTGGTATGGTTGAATTCTGTGCTGTTTGGCTCCGAGCTGTTCAGCACGTGACGGGCGAACTCGATGCACATCACCTGCATCCCCAGGCATAAGCCGAGATATGGGACGCGGTTTTCGCGCGCGAAGCGCGCCGCGATAATCTTGCCCTCGATGCCGCGGTAGCCAAAGCCCCCCGGCACCACGATGCCGGCCACGCGCGACAGCACGTCCAAACCATCGTTGCGCTCTAACTTTTCGCTGTGCACCCAGTGCAGCTTCAGGTCATGTCGGTTGGCGATCGCTGCGTGGTAGAGCGCTTCGCGCACGCTGATGTAGGCGTCGTGCAAGTCCACGTACTTGCCGACGATGGCGATCTCGATCACTGGCTTGAAGCGCCGCATTTCGGCGCACATCGCGCGCCACTCGCCCAGGTCGGGCTCTTTGCAGGGGAGGCTGAGCCGCTCGCAGAGGTAATCGCCGAAGCGCAAATCTTCCAGCATCAGGGGCACCTCGTAGAGATAGTCGGTGGTCACCATCGGCAGCACCGCGCGCGGCTCGATGTCGGAGAAGAGCGCGATCTTCTCGCGCAGATCGTTGTCCACATAGTAGTCGCTGCGGGCGATGATCGCGTCCGGGATGATGCCGGCGCTGCGCAAGTCGCGCACGCTGTGCTGGGTGGGTTTAGTTTTCAGCTCGCCGGTGGCGCCGATGCGTGGCAGGAAGGTGACGTGGACGTAGAACGTATTTTCGCGGCCTACATCGCGCCGCATTTGTCGGATGGCCTCCAGGAATGGCATGGCTTCAATGTCGCCCACCGTGCCGCCCACCTCCACGATCACCACGTCGGCGTTGCTGCTTTTGGCCACCAGGCTGATGCGCCGCTTGATCTCGTTGGTGACGTGTGGCACCACTTGGATGGTTTTGCCGAGATAGTCGCCGCGCCGCTCTTTGGCGATCACCTCGTTGTAAACCTGGCCAGTGGTAGTGTTGCAGGCGCGGTTGAGGTTCTCGTCAATGAAGCGCTCGTAGTGCCCAAGGTCCAGGTCGGTCTCTGCGCCGTCCTCTGTGACAAACACCTCGCCATGCTGATAGGGCGACATGGTGCCGGGGTCCACGTTGAGGTAGGGGTCGAGCTTTTGGATGGCCACGCGAAAGCCGCGCGCTTTTAGCACACGGCCTATCGCTGCTGCAGTCACGCCCTTGCCCACAGAGCTGACCACACCACCCGTACAGAAAATGTACTTCGGCATCTTTGGTCTTGGTGGACTGTCAGTCGTTTGCCCTGCTCAGCAACAACCGAGGCACACAGCGATGCGCGTCCTCTGCGCAGGGCTTTCGTAGCGGCGTTGATTATAGGCCGGTCGCCTTGTGCGTTTACAATGCGCTGCGTATGGCGCTCTTGGCTGTGCTGCTGGGCGTCTATGCGGGCACATCGGCGTTGGGCACCAGCATCCGGCTGGGTTGGCTCACCACGCGAGGGTGGCGCTGGGTGCATCACGCGCTGTTTGCGTTGATTTGGCTCGCATTGGGGACCACAGCGCTCTGGGCGTTCACGGAGAGCGTGGTTTGGCGATGGGGGCTGTTGGCCATCACCCCCTTCCTCATCATGCTGCCCCGCTTTCGGGCTGGTTCTTCCGCACATTGTTGGACGGCGACCGGCGGCTTGTTGGCACTGCTTGTCGTGGTGGCTTGGGCCTTGATCGCCGCTTGAGTGTGACAACGGTGGCTCGGGCAAGCTGACCCGCGCTGTCATACAATGCAGGGCTGTTCAAGGTCCGGAGAGAGGTAAAGCTATGAACTTTGAGGTCAAAGATACCAGCTTGGCCACTGCTGGTCGCTACAAAATCGAATGGGCGGAGGCGGAAATGCCTGTGCTGCGTGCGATCCGCGCGCGGTTTGCCCAGGAGCAGCCGCTGCGCGGCATGCGCATCAGCGCCTGCCTGCACGTCACGAGCGAAACTGCGGCGCTTGTGCGCACGTTGCAAGCCGGCGGCGCCGACGTGGTGCTGGTGGCCAGCAACCCCCTGAGCACGCAGGATGAGGTTGCGGCTTCGCTTGTCGTGCACGATGAGATCCCGGTCTTCGCTATTAAAGGCGAAGACAACGCCACCTACTACCGTCACATCAACGCTGCTCTAGACCATCACCCGCACATCACCATGGATGACGGCTGCGACTTGGTCAGCGTGTTGCACAAGGAACGCCCCCATCAAACAGCAGAGGTGCTGTGCGGCACCGAGGAGACCACCACCGGCGTGATTCGCCTGCGCGCCATGGCCAAGGAGGGCGCGCTGCGCTACCCAGTCCTTGCCGTCAACGACAGCATGACCAAGCATTACTTCGACAACCGCTACGGCACCGGTCAGAGCACCATTGACGGCATCTTGCGCGCAACCAACATCCTACTGGCCGGCCGCACGGTGGTAGTGAGCGGCTACGGTTGGTGTGGGCGCGGTGTGGCCATGCGGGCGCGCGGCATGGGCGCGCATGTGATCGTCACCGAGGTGGACCCCCTGCGCGCGTTGGAAGCGACGATGGATGGCTTTCAAGTGATGCCACTGCGCGAAGCGGCGCGCAAAGGCGACGTGTTCATCACCGTCACCGGCAACAAGAATGTGCTCGACCGCGAGCATTTCGAGGTGATGAAAGACGGCGCTGTGCTGTGCAACAGCGGCCACTTCAATGCTGAGATCAACATCCCGGCCCTGCACGCTCTGGGCAACGGCGAGCCGCCACGACATGTGCGCCCCTTCGTTGAGCAATATACGCTGCGGGATGGTCGTCGAATCAACCTGCTTGGTGATGGCCGGCTGATCAACTTGGCCGCCGCGGAGGGTCATCCGGCGGCGGTGATGGACATGAGCTTCGCCAACCAGGCGCTCGGTGTGGAATACATGCTGCGCAACTACCGCAGCATGTCGCCCGACGTGTACACCATACCCACCCCGATTGACCAAGAAATCGCGCGCCTGAAGCTGGCCAGCCTCGGCGTGGAGATTGACTCCCTCACCGACGAGCAGGCGCGCTACTTGGCGAGCTGGGAGGAGGGGACGTAAAGAGCAAGCTCATCGCAGCTTACCCGCGTTGCGCACCTGGCGCTCCAGGGCTTCCATGCGCCGCTTGCGCTTCAGCTCCGCTGGGTCAGGACGGGCCGGTGGAGGTGGGGCGGGCTTGGTGGGTGGCTCCTTGAAGACTTGCGACCATAGCGCCACGTCGGCTGCTGAGGCTTGCGGCTTCTCCGATGTACGGGCGCCTGCTTGTGCTGTCGTCTGCATCTGGGCGAGAAAGGCCTGGGCGGTTTGCACACGAACGCCGCACTTGCGCACAAAGTCGGCCAGCGCGCGGTCGGAAGTCACCACAATCAACCCTTGGCGGTCGCGCGTTTGAGCTGCGATAGCGCGAAGCACGTCGTCGGCTTTTTGGCCGGCAGCTGCGTAGATCACCTTGACCTTGCCGCGATCGTCACGGCTGCTGCCCAGCAGGTCGGGTGCGGCATTGGGTGAGGGGTCGAACACCACCGTGATCTGCTTGCCGGTGAGGGCTGCGTGGCGATGCAGGCGTGCGATCAGCTTGGTCTCGTCTTGGGGGTCTGCAAGCGACAGGTCGGGGCTATGGCCGATCACGTTGTGTCCGTCTACTAACACCGGCATGGCGTTTGCTCACTCCAGGCTCATCAGCCGACGCACCCAGGTTTCGTCCTTTCTCCAGTCGTCGCGCACCTTCACCCAAAGCTCCAGGAAGACGCGCCTTCCCAGCTCGTGCTCGATGGCTGCTCTGGCGTGTGCGCCGATTTGTTTCAGCATGTTGCCGCCCTTCCCGATAAGGATGCCCTTTTGAGACTCGCGCTCCACAAATATGGTGGCGCTGATGTACTGCACGCCGTTAGGCCGTTCCTGCCAGTCGTCTATCACCACGGCGATGCTATGGGGCACTTCTTCATCCAGAAAGTGCAGCGCCTGCTCCCGGATAAACTCGGCAGCGAGTAGTTGTTGAGGCTGATCAGTATACTGGCCGGCGGGGTAGTAGGCCGGGCCAACTGGCAAGCGCTGGACAAGCAGAGCGAACAGCTGATCCAGGTTATCGCCACGTGTGCTGGAAATGGGCAAGGCGTAGGTGGCGGCGGGGTCCGCTGGGCCACTGAGTTTCGTGAGAGGCGGCAGCTCCGCGCCGATCAGGCTGGTGTGGGCTGTGATGTGCTCTTGCACCTGTTGAGGCTCTACAAGGTCGGACTTGTTGAGCGCCATCAACTTAGGCTGTTTCAAGCCTGCGATGCGCTTGGCCACGCGGCGGTCATCCTCATCAGGGGGGCGATGTAGCTCGACCACGAACAGCACGACGTCGCAGTCTTTCAGCGCGGTTTCGACCTCGCGCATCATGTAGTGGCTCAACGCGCGCTTGGGCTGATGGATGCCGGGTGTGTCCATGAACACCATCTGGACGTCGCTGCGCGTGAGCACGCCGAGGATGCGCCTGCGAGTCGTTTGTGGCTTCGGCGACACAATAGCCACTTTGTGTCCGATCAGCGCATTCACCAACGTGGATTTGCCCACGTTGGGCTTGCCGACAACCGCAATGAAGCCGGAACGGCTGACGGCCTGTGCCTCACTGTCGGGGGTGGGTGTGTCGGCCGATTGGCGGTCAACCTGTGGTTCGTTTGTCGTCATGAGTGTGCTGCTCTGGCCCTGTCGGTGAGGAGTAGCCGGCTGCGGCGCGGATAGCCTCTACGATCTTGTAGTAGCCTGTGCAGCGGCACAAATTGCCGCTGATGCTCTCGTAGATTTGGGCTTCGGTTGGGTGAGGGTGCTCGCACAGCAGTGCTGCGCCGCTCATAATAAAGCCCGGCGTGCAGTAGCCGCACTGCACGGCGCCGTGTTCGATGAACGCGCGTTGAAGCGGGTGCAGCGAGTCGGGGCTCCCATTACCGAGCATGCGCACACCCTCGATGGTGATCACCTCTGCTTGGTGTGCGCGCGGGGCAGGCACTAAGCAAGCCATCACTGCTTTGCCGTCGAGGATCACGGTGCACGCGCCGCATTCACCCTCGCTGCATCCCTCCTTCACGCCGGTTGTGCCACAATCCTCGCGCAGCAAGCGCAGCAGCGTTTTGTGCTTAGCATCGGCGCTATCAATGATGTAGGGCTTACCGTTGACGCGCAGATGGATCGGCGAAGCATCGTGCCAGGATAGTGATGTGGAGGGAGAGGGCGCTACTTGCAACAGGGTGGGCGTCTCCCAAGAGAGCGGCGCGTTGTCGCGCAGTTGACGCAAGGCGCGGGCCGTGAGCACCCCCACCATGTCGCGCCGATATTCGGCGCTGCCGCGCAGGTCGTCAATTGGTGAGGTGGCCTGGGCTGCCAGTCGCGCGCTGAGCTCAATCGCTGCGTCGGTGAGCGGTTGGCCGACGAGCGCGTCTTCTGCCTCGCGGGCGCGGATGATGGTGGGCGCCACAGCGCCAAGAGCGATGCGCGCCTGCACCACGCGACCGGTGGCATCGCGCCAAACAATTGCGCACACGTTCACCACCGATATCGCCTGCGCTTGTCGTAGCCCCAATTTCAGGAAGCAACCACGCGCCGACTCCGTCAAGGGCCGAAAGCGAATTGCAGTGAGCATCTCGTCCGGCTGCATGATGGTTCTGCGCACGCCAAGGTAAAACTCGGCCAACGGCACGCTGCGCTCGCCGCGCAGCGTCCGCAGCGTCACCTCCGCGTCCAGCGCTATGAGCGGCGTGATGGTGTCGTTCGCAGGCGAGGCGGTGATCAGATTGCCGGCTACGGTGCCGCGGTTGCGAATTTGCGGCGCACCCACCTGGCGACATGCCTGCACCAGTGGCAGCGCGCTACGCCGGCACAACGGCGACGCGACTACGTCGTTATGGGTCACCAAGGGGCCGAGTCGGATGTAGCCGTCGTCATCCAGGCCGATGGTGTTGAGATGGGGAAGCCGCGAGATGTCAATCAGCCCGCAGCGAGGGCGCGTGCCACGGTCAAACTCCACCAGCAGATCAGTGCCGCCGGCGATGAGGCGGGCTTGTGGAGCTTGCTGCGCCAGCAAGTCCAGGGCCTCCTCCATCGTCGCAGGGATGAAGTAGTTGAGCCACATGTGTGGGTATCGTATCAAATCGCGTGTTCGTTGCCCGCCCTTCACTCACTCGCCGACGATTTTGATCAGCACGCGCTTGCGGCGCATGCCATCGAATTCGCCATAGAAGATTTGCTCCCACGGGCCAAAATCCAGCCTTCCATCGGTCACGGCCACGACCACCTCGCGCCCCATGATTTGCCGCTTGAGATGGGCGTCGGCGTTGTCCTCGCCGGTGAGGTTGTGGCGATAGCGGGCGGGTCCGGGCACTTCTGGGGCGAGCTGCTCCAGCCACTGCTCAAAGTCATGGTGCAGCCCGCTCTCGTCATCATTGATGAAGACCGAACTGGTGATGTGCATGCTGTTGACGAGGCAAAGCCCCTCACGAATACCGCTCTCGCGCACCGCTTGCTCCACTTGAGGGGTGATGTTGATAAACGCCCGTCGGTGGGGCACGTTCATCCACAGCTCTTTGCGGTAGGACTTCATGGAGCTAAGGATAACGCGGCCTGTCGATGGTCCGCTGACAGCAACGACGGCGTTGGCTGTGATTGCTCGACCGACAGCAAGCCAGTCACCTCTAGACGGTGACGAAAATCGAACGCCCCAGCTGCGTGAGCAGGGCGTCCGTGGTCGAGTGGGAGATGACAGCGCAGAGCCTCAGTTAAGGTCAGCCAGAGGTTCACCGCTGGTGACGAACAGCGTGCGCTCAGCAATGTTGGTTGCGCGATCGCCAATGCGTTCCAGGCAGTGCGCAGCGTGTAAGAGCCAAATGCCTGCCTCGATCGGCGTGACGTTGCGGCTCATAGAGCTGAGCACATCGCTCAACATGCTGCTGTATAGGCTATCCAGCTTTGCGTCCTCTGCAAGCACTTGGCGGGCGGTTGCTGCGTCTGAGTTGAGAAAGGCTTGAACGCTTTGTTGCAGCATCTCGGTGGCAAGCCGTTCCATCTCCCCTAGGTTGAAGAGGCTGAAATCTTGGACGGATTTCAGGATGCGACGGGTAGCCCGAGCGACACCTTTTGCGTAATCACCGCAGCGCTCCAACTCGGTTGCGATGATGCTGGCGGCGAGTAACTCGCGCAGGTCCCGAGCAGCAGGCTGCTGGGTGGCGAGCGCAACAAGGCACGTGTTCTCTACCTGGTATCGCTTTATGTCGGCTGTTTTGTCCTGTTCGCGCACTGCGAAGGCCGCTTCGACGCTGCGGTGGCGCAGCGCGTCCAAAGCGGTGTGAGACTCTTGCAGCACGATATCGCACAGCTCAGCTATGCCGCTGCGCGCCTTTGCCAGCTCGCGGTCTAGAGCGTCTCGCATGATTTGCTCACCTCCTATTTGGCCAGGGACGAACCAAGCCGCTTAAGTAAGTTAAAGAGGCGTCAAGCGCAAGCCTGACGCCTCAATCCTAAACGATCGCGCGCGCGGCAGCGCTACATGTTGCGCGCCTGATAGCCTGGGCCTTGGGCGTAGAAATCAGCATTGGCTTGGGCGGCGGTGTAGCCATCCACTCCTTGAGCCATGGTGAGATCGATCACTTCGCCGCCGGAAGCTGTCCAGCGCTCACCACGGAAAGGCTGCACTTCCTGGCCGGCCTTCAGCTCGTACGAGCTAGGGATTTCATCGAGCGGGAAGATCGCTTCGTAGGGGCACTCAGGGACACACGCGCCGCAGTCAATGCACGTGTTCGGGTCGATGAAGAACCAGGGCCACTCATTCTCCGGCTTACCGCCGACGATGCACTCCACTGGACACACATCCACGCAAGCGCCGTCACGCAAGCACAGGGCTGTAATTACGTGAGTCATTCTCGCTGTCTCCTTGTCAGTGGTAAATGGTTATGCTGAAGTGCGGTCAACCAAGCAACTTGACCTGAGTTAATCCGCCGCAAAGAATATTACCCCAGATTGTGCGCTTTGTCTAGTGCAGGAGGGATGATTTAAGACGCAAATCGGCGCGCCACGTCCTCCCAGTTCACCACATTCCAGAAAGCCTTCAGGTAATCGGCACGGCGGTTTTGATACTTCAGGTAGTAGGCATGTTCCCAAACGTCCACGCCCAGGATCGGCTTCAGCCCGCCATACTCTGCCATCATCGGGTTGTCCTGGTTCGGCGTGGACATGACGGCCAGCTTGCCGTCTTTGCCGACCACCAGCCAGGCCCATCCGGAGCCAAAGCGCCCCAGCCCTGCTTTCTCGAAGGCGTCCTTAAAGGCCTCCATAGAGCCGAAGGCGGCCACGATTGCATCGTACAGCGGCCCGCTGGTCGGCTCCGACACGCCCACCTTGAGCTGTTCCCAGAACATGGTGTGGTTGATGTGGCCACCGCCGTTGTTGCGCACTGCTGTGCGAACCGATTCCGGCACTGCGTCCAGGTTCTTGATCAGTTCTTCGACCGGCTTCGCTGCCAGCTCTGGCAAGTCTTTCAGCGCGTTGTTCAGGTTGGTGACGTATGCGCCGTGGTGTTTGTCGTGATGAATTTGCATGGTGGTCGTGTCAATGTATGGCTCTAGCGCATCATAAGGGTAGGGCAGTGGGGGAAGTTCGTAAGCCATGGTTGCCACTCCTTTCTACTTCAAAGTCGCCAGCATTATAAGTTTGCAGGTGCCCCGATGGACGGTCGGCTCAGCGGGTGCTTACCCCAACGCAGCCACTAGTTTCTGAGACCGCTTCAGCAGCTTGCGCAGGTTGGCAGAGGCAAACAAAAAGAAGAGCGCTGCTCATTCGACGGGCTCACTCTCTTATCTGTGTGGGAGTGTCTCCTGTTAATCTCCCCAAAATCCAGCTTCGGAGCCTGCAGTAGCAGCGCCTTCTTTCTGCTTCTACTATGCACCCATTTGGGATTTTTGTCAAGTCGCGTGGTGTGATTGGGTGTGCGCTGCATTGTGCAGCGGCTTGAGCATGATCACGCGCTCGCGCAGCACAGGCTGAAATCCGATCGCGCGCCAGCGGCTGATGGAGGCGCGCAGGTGTCCGCTGCTGCCCAACTCCACGTCGAGCCGGTGGGGGATTGTGCTTTGGGCGTCAATCAGCGCCTTGAAGGCGAGCATCTCGTCGTCGGTGTTCCAGATGGTGGGCTCAAGCCACAGGCTTATCACTTGCTCATCGGTTGTGGTGTGCACGTGCCCCAAGCCCACCTCGCGCCTGTGAGCAAGCAGGCGGTAAAACGTGCCCTCGTGCAGTGGTCGCGGTGTCCAAAAGCTGAGATCGCGTTCTACGAGAGGGGCACACCAAGCGTCGCCGAGTTGGATGTTGCGTTGGAGCCAGCGCATCAGCCGCTCCTCGATCTCCGCTCGTTCATTGAGCGGCAGGGCGAGCATGTGCGTATGGGGCAACGGCAGCGCTCCTCTATGTTCGCGTCGGAGGAACTGAGGGCGATAGCGGCGATAGCCGTGGCCGAGCGCAAATCGCACTGCGGCGTGGAGGCTCGATGCCACCTGAAACCACATCCAGCTCAATCCCTTTTGGCTCACAAGGCGCTCTGCTGCTTCAAGCATGGTGTGGGCTAAGCCGCGATGCCGCATGTCTGGTGTGACTGCTAGGGCGATCAGCCGCGCGCCTAATTCGCCGCGCTGCAGCACCATGAGGCCGGCTGGCTCAAGATTCATCAAGCACACCCAAACTGAACCCAGGCTGGGTAACACGCCGATCGCCAGCGCCTCGCAGCCCAGTGGGCGCGAGGCCCATTCTGCCAGGCGATCATCCAACGCGCCGATCTCCTCTGGGGTCAGCATACGCAACACGCGGCGCAGATCGCTGGCCCTGGCAGGCACTATCTGCGCTCCGAGCGTGCCCATGTCGGCGTGGTTACCTGCTGTGCTGGCTGAATAAAGCACAACGCCCCAGGTCTGCGACCGGGGCGATGGCTGCAACCAGGAGACACGCTAACAGCTCAACGGGTGGCTTCTTTGGCACTATCGTATTTGGTGGGGCACTGCAGGAGCAGCGAATCGGGCGTGTTGGCAGCGTAGAACTTGCCGTCCTCGCTGAGCCGGCCGGTGACAATGGCGCTAGCTTCGTGGACTAGGGTGTCGGGCTTCGCGCCGAAATACACCACGCGCACGCGCGGCGCCTCGGTGTGGTTGAGCAAGTGTTCGCGGTCGTTCACTACGTCGAACTCCAGCCTCAAGCTCTGTGCGTCGTAGCGGATGCTGTCGCCTACTACTAGGCCGATCAACTTGAAGGAGCGGTCGCTGGAAGCCTCGCCGCGCTGTTGCTTCGCAAGCAAGTCGTTCACTCGAACCTCCATGCTGCTGTTGCCCATGATGGCAAAGGTGATCACCGCTGCTATGGACGCCACAATCAGCCCCACGCCGATCAGAAACTTTGGCTTCATC
This sequence comes from uncultured Anaerolineae bacterium, assembly GCA_938028725.1. Taxonomy (GTDB): domain Bacteria; phylum Chloroflexota; class Anaerolineae; order J036; family Brachytrichaceae; genus CALIMH01. The sequence goes on from CALIMH010000004.1 coordinate 118,855, forward strand.
TGCTCTTCCTCCTCCCTCCTATTCTAGTGAATCCGGCTTAGGCGAGTGTAAGCTGGGCTGCGCCAGCAGCGAGCAGCGCTTTGCTGATGTGGGCAGCCTGCGCAGCATCAGCGGCAAGCGCCACCATGTTGCCGCCGCGCCCTCCGCCGCTCATCTTCGCGCCAAGCGCGCCGGCTGCGCGTGCTGCTGCGCACAAACGGTCTAGCTCCATGCAGGAGACGCCCAGCTCTTGGAGCAGCGCGTGATTAGCGTTCATGGCTTCCCCCAGGCGCGGCAAGTCGTCTTGCAGGAGCGCTTCGCGCGCCGCATAGACCAGCGCCCCTATGCGTGCGAAGATGGATTCGTAGCGCTGTGGGTCGCGCTGCCAACCGGCGCGCACGTCGCCCACTGTCACGCGAGTGGGTGTTGTGAAGCCCACGCTAGCGATCACCAGGTGAAGGCGCGTGCGGGTCTCTGGAAGTATCACAGGTGGCTGACCTTTGACGAACCAGACCGGCTGCTCCCACGCGATGACGGTGTTGTCCACACCGCTGGGCGTGCCGTGATATATCTTCTCCACCTCGAAAGCGAGCGCGCTGGCTGCTTCGGCCGGGAGTGTCAGGCCGTGCCAAGCGGCGATGGTGCGCGCGATGGCCACCGACACTGCTGCGCCGCTGCCTAAATTGGCGCCTATGGGGATGTGTGAGCGCACGACGATGCGCGCGTGTGGGATTGGCTTGCCCAAGTGCGCCAGCGTCAAGCGCACAATGAGCGCGAGAGGGTGTTGCGGCTCATTCACCACATCCACCTGCTCGCCCACATCCGGCGCCTCGACCCACAGAGGGCGAGTGGCCGGACTCATCTGCGCCACAGCGCGTAGGTTCATCAACGGCAGCGCAATAGCCGGCTGGCCATACACAACGGCATGTTCGCCGCACAGGATGATCTTGGCCGGCGCGCTCTGCTCGATCACGGCGGGGCTTTGCAACGTCCACCAATCGTACTGCAGCGCACGGGTTGGGTCTCCTGTGCGTTAACCTGAACCAGGCGGCACCGCTTCACGATAGGCTGCAGGTGCGATCTGGTGGTTGTGCTTGACGCCTGGTGCTATCTGGCATATAGTCTTTTGTTAAGTGAGTCCTAGCTCATACGCTAGCACACTCGCCAGAAACGAGGAGGTTGCGATGTATCACATCATCATTATTGTCGGGCGCTTGGGTCGTGATCCAGAAATGCGCTTCACACCAAGTGGCGAAGCTGTGACGACAATCAGCGTCGCCACTGACCGCGCCTGGAATGACAAAAATGGCCAGTTGCACCGCGAGACCACATGGTTTCGCGTATCTGTCTTCGGCAAAACGGCTGAGAACGTGAATCAGTATCTCAGCAAAGGCCGGATGGTGTTAGTAGAAGGGCGACTTGTCGTGGACCCGAAGACGGGCGGTCCACGGGTGTATCAGCGTCAAGATGGCTCATGTGGGGCGAGCTTTGAAGTGGTGGCGAACAACATCCGCTTCCTCAGCGCTCGAAGCGACGGTGAGGGTTCTGCAAGCGCAGAGGCGGCTACATCGGTAACTGCGGATTCCGAAGAAGGGATCCCCTTCGACGAGGGCCAGATGTAACCGAGGCGGATGCTCGGCAGCACGCGGTTGGTAAAGCACGCAGCTGGCGGGCTTGTCAGCTAGACTTGAGTCCATGAGCCAGTCTCCGCACCCCGCCATGCCCATCCAGCCGTCTGGAGAGCTAAAGATTGAGCTGCCGGCTAGCCTCGATGCCTACTACGCCAACTTCGTGATCATCCAGCACAGCCCTTCCGAGTTTGTGTTGGACTTTGCCCGCGTGCTGCCCAACATGCCCTCTGTGCGCGTGGGGGCGCGCATTTTATGCACCCCCATGCACGCTAAGCTGCTGCTGCGCGCGCTGCAGGAGAACATCGAGCGCTACGAAGCGCAGTTTGGACCGATTTACGTGCCGCAACAGGGTGACGCTTTGGCTGGACAGCTCTTCGGCAAGGTGAGTTGAAGCGCTGTCCAGCCAACGCAGCGCTCACAGTGGGATGTTGCCGTGCTTGCGTGGTGGGTTGCTATCGCGCTTGTTGCGCAGCATTTGCAAGGCGTTGATCAGGCGAGGGCGTGTCTCTTGGGGTTCGATGATGTCGTCAATAAAGCCGTACCGCGCTGCCACCCAGGGATTGGTGACCTCCTCTTGGTAACGCGCGATAAGCTCGGCGCGCTTGGCATTGGGATCCTCGGCTGCGGATAGCTCACGGCGGTGGATGATGTTCACTGCGCCTTCTGCGCCCATCACCGCCAGCTCTGCACTGGGCCAAGCCAGCACCAAATCACCGCGTGTGGCGCGCGGGCTGAGCACGCAGTAGGCGCCGCCATATGCCTTGCGCGTGATCACGCACACCTTCGGGACGGTAGCTTCGCAATAGGCGTAAAGGAGCTTAGCGCCGCTGCGGATAATGCCGCCGTGCTCCTGGCTGACACCAGGCAGAAAGCCGGGCACATCCTCAAAGGTGACTAGGGGGATGTTGAAGCAATCACAAAAGCGCACGAACCGAGCTGCCTTTTCGCTAGCGTTGATGTCTAACACGCCGGCTAAAACGGCTGGCTGGTTGGCCACGATGCCCACCGCCTGGCCGCCCAAGCGCGCGAAACCAACGATGATGTTGGTGGCGTAGTGCTCTTGCACCTCGAGGAACTGGCCGTCGTCCACCACCCGCCGGATCACGTCTTTCATGTCGTAGGGCTTGTTGGGGTTATCCGGCACGATGTGATTGAGCGCCTCGTCTGTGCGCAAGGGATCGTCCTTGGTCTTCTTGAAGGGAGGCTCTTCCATGTTGTTGTTGGGCAGGTAGCTCAACAACTGTCGGATCAAGTAGAGGCAGTCGCCCTCACTATCCGAGGCGAAGTGGGCCACGCCGCTGATGGTGTTGTGCACCATCGCCCCGCCGAGCTGCTCGAACGTCACATCCTCGTGCGTCACTGCTTTCACCACGTCGGGGCCGGTGAGGAACATGTAGCTGGTGTTCTTCACCATAAAGATGAAGTCGGTGAGGGCGGGTGAGTACACTGCGCCACCCGCACAAGGCCCCATGATGACGCTGATCTGGGGGATCACGCCGCTGGCCAGCGTGTTGCGCAGGAAAATCTCGCTGTAACCGACCAGCGACGCCAGACCCTCCTGGATACGCGCGCCGCCGCTGTCGTTGATGCCGATGATCGGCGCGCCGTTCTTTAGCGCCATCTCCTGCACTTTCACGATCTTGCTGGCGTGCGCCGCGCCTAAGCTGCCACCCATGATGGTGAAGTCCTGCGAATACACGTACACGAGCCGGCCCTCGAGCGTGCCCCAGCCGGTGATGACGCCATCGGTCAGCGTGCGCTCATTCGTCCCCAGGCCGTTGCTGCGGCTGGTGACAAAGGCATCGATCTCGTGGAACGAGCCGGGGTCAAGCAGCAAATCCAGTCGCTCGCGGGCGGTTAGTTTGCCCTTGGCGCGCTGTTGTTGGATTCTCTCATCACCGCCACCCTGCTTGCTGAGGGCGCGCATCGTGTGCAGTTTCTGAATGCGGGGGTCGAGCGATTTATCCGTCATGGATTTGACGAGGGAATTGAATCAAGGGTTGTGAACAACGTTTGTCGCGCGTTTGACGTGTTGTGGGCGCTGGAGGGTGGCCAAGGCCAACAAGGCCAAGGTCATTGCAACGCTGAATGTGACCTCCAGTGATAAGCGGGCCATGCTCTCGGTGTCTCGGGTCAGCAGCAAGCGGTTCAACCACCGATGGGCTTGGTATGTCATGGCAACTCCGATGGTAACATGCCCGGCCCAAGGCCGGGCGCGCGCCACGCCCCAACATGCTATCGCATAGCCAAGCGCCCATAGCGCGCTGCACGCAAACAAGTATCGGAGCAGCGCAGCAGTCTCCACCAGGTCAGAGCTCAGCCAGCCTGCAGTGCTGATGGCGCGCAGGGTGTTAGAGGCTGCAAGCAGCAGCAACAGTGCGCTGAGTAGCACACGGCTCAAGCGTCTCATGGTGTGTGTGTGGCAAGTTGCCACAGTTGCTCGGCGATGTATGCGGCCCACACCACACCGAATAGGCCGGCGCCTATCGCGTATAGCACGCGCCCGTCCTCCCCGAGCTGTCCGATGAGCGGCATACCGTCTGCTGTGGGAGAGCAGGTTGTCACAACCTGCTCGCGCTTGTGCATTTGTCGGATCGGATCGACCCCGAAAGCACGCAGCCAGTGTTCCAGCAGCGCTTCGGGGCTGGACGCTTCGTCATCTTCGGACCACGCAATGGCGCGGACGCACCGCTCTGCAGCTTGCTGCAGGGCAGCGAACGTGCCGTCTGCTGTGACCACCGGCATCGGCAGGTTGGACGTTGTGCCGGCGTGCGAAGTCCACGCAATGCCGTGCGCGAAAGCGACCGAGTCGGCAAGGTAGGGAGAGAGCAAGCCGGCAAACGCATTGGTGGCCAACACGATGTATTGGGCGGTGGCGACGTAGCCATTTGCCACGATAGCTGTTTGGCCGCGCAGTTGCTCCAGTTTCAGCACCTCGACGGGTGCATGAACGTTCACGCCGGGCGCGCGCAGCATGTGTTGAACCAGCGCCGGCACGTCCGTCATGAGCGCCTCCCGAAACATTACCGCCCCCGCGCAACCCTCAGGTAAGCCGCTGGCTGAGTCCACCCATTCAGCCGCGTCGGGCGTGGCTTGCGTGATCGCGGCGCGCAGTACTTTTGCTTCTGCCTCATCGCGAGCAATGCAAAGCGCCGTTGTGGGTTGCACGGGGACGCCGAGCGCTTGGGCCATTCGCTGCACGTCCGCAATGCTGTGTAAGGTGGCTTTGAGCGCCGTTGGCTGTGGAGTAATCAGACCGAGCGCATGTCGCGTGCTGCCGCCAGCTGGAGCGATAGCGTCCACGACGTCAACCTGGGCGCCTTTGCTCGCGAAGTGATAGGCGATGGTGGCGCCGATGATGCCTGCGCCGACGACAATGACGTCGGCTGAGCGACCGCGCGCCAACATCAGGACTGACGGCTGGCCTTGGAGGCACGCCGCTTCGGAGCAGTGGCCTCGTGGTTTTCTGTTGGTTTGCCGGTCAAGTAAGCAAGCACGTCGTCGGCGTGTCCATCGGGTTTGACTTTCGCCCACACGTGCTCGATCAAGCCATCGGGGCTGACCACGAAGGTGGATCGCAGCACACCCATGTATTTTTTGCCATACATGCTGCGCTCACCCCAAGCGCCGAACGCCTCCGCTACACGATGGTCCACGTCGGCCAGCAGTGTGAAGTTGAGCTGATACTTGCTGGCGAATTTGCGCTTGGAGTCAAGCCCCTGAGGGCTAACGCCGAAGACGGGAATGCCGAGTTTTTGGAATTCGGGCAGACGGTCGCGGAAGCCACAAGCTTCAGTCGTGCAGCCGGGCGTGTCGTCCGCTGGGTAGAAGTAAAGGACGTAACGTTTGCCTTTCAAGTCGGCTGATCGCACAACGCCTTCAACGGATTCCAGCTCAAATTCGGGTGCGGGGTCACCAGGTTTTAACATCGGCATGAGTGCTCCTCGAAAGAGATAAGCTTAAGCGCGGCTGGATGATCTGGTGCTCTGGCGAACACGCCAAAGCTGCTGGGCCGCTTCACGCCCCACGGCGAGGGCTCGTCGCCAAAGGAGTTGCAGTGTCTCTCGGTTCAGGCGTTCCTCGTGCGCGCACCACTGATACACTGCTTCGCCGATGGCATACGTGCCGGCAAAGGCGACAGCCACCTTTGGCAGGACGCCGGCGCCAGGCAGCAACCCTACCAGCGAGCGCGCCACCTGGCGGAAGAATAAGCCTCCTCCGATCACGCCGAGGAGCTGCGGCATCACCTGCCGAAAGTCGGCCGGCATGCCCATTGCCAGCGCTATCTTCCAGACCATCAAGGCTTGATTTTTGGTCAACACCACCACATCGGCGACGGCAAGTGGGAGGCCGGTGACAGGGTTGACCTCAAAGATGCCAGTGCCCAAGCTATACACGGCGTTGGTGATGGCCACTTCCTCGATCAGCGCCCGCACCACCACTTCTCGAAAAGCGGGTAAGTGGCGTGCCAGCGCCAGGTCGTCGGCGATGCGCTGGGCACGGACTGCGCTGATGATGGCTCGAACTGCCTCCGCTTCATCCAGCACACCATCGCGCAGCGGCACGTAGGCAGCTTGTGTGCTCAGGCGCTCGCTCAGCGAGAGCGTGCCTTCGCGCAGCAACAAAGGCAGACAGGGGATGTGAGCCAGCTCGCATTCGCGCTGGAGGCGCGTAACAGCCGGCGGGGGAGCATCGGTCTCGCGTTGCAGCACACCTACCCACTGCACGTGTTTAACCAGCGCCGGCGCTGCCTCTAGAGAGGTGGCGATGGCTGCTCGGTGAGGGGGCAGCTCATGTGAGCGCAGCCCTCGGTACATCAGGCTGACGAGGTGCTCAGCAAAGGGTAGGTCTTGGCTGGCAAAGAGGAGGGTAAAGGGGGTTTCTGCGGCAACCCGTGCCGGCCGCGCGTCCACTTCGCGCAGCACATCCAGGATCGCCTTGAGGCTGCCAAACGAGGCCAAGGCCGCCAATGGCGGACGCTTTGTCACAGCAAGCCAAGCCAGTTCAGGACGATTTCGTCTCGCCGCTGGCGCTGCTGGCCTTTTCGCCGCTGGTCTTCACTTCGTCATCGCCTTGCAAGCCGCGGCGAAATTCGCGGATGCTTCTGCCCAGCTCACCACCGATTTTGCCGATGCGGCCGACGCCGAACAGCAAAATGACCACGACCAAAATGATGATGACCTCCAAGGGACCAAGAGTCGGCATGTGCTTTTCTCCTTGCCTCTGCACCGATCAAGCGCCAGGCGCAGAAGCAAAGCGGATTATAGAACGCTCCAGCGAATGTAACATTAGCTGCCATGCATTTGAGGACAGCGGTCCTTTCGATAGTCACGTTGTCTGCGGCAGTGAGCGGGGCAGCATATGTCCTTTTGATTGTGCCGGCGCCACCGCTCAACTTTGATGAGGCAGCGCACAGCTTGCCGGGCTATTACGTCCTGCGCGACCTCTTGGCGTTGGATATGCGCGCGCTGTGGGGCGACTTTCACATTCAGACCCTTTGGCCGCCTGGCTTCTCACTCCTCCAGGCGCCTTTCTTGGCCATGTTGGGCCGCAGTGATGAGTCGGCGCGGGCATTTGCGCTGATCATGCTGGTGTGTGCCGCGCTGATGTCGTTTGTGCTTGCTGGACAGATCAAGCGCAGCACGGCCGCAGTCGCCGGCTGGGTGAGCGCGCTGATCGCGCTTAGTGCGCCGGGCTGGCTGTTTGTCGGCTCGTGGGCGATGCAGGAGACGCCGGTGGCGTTCGTGGTGTTCGCCTCCTTCGCAGCGGTGCTGCGCGCCTGGCGCACTGCTCAGCTCGCCTGGTATCTGCTCAGCGGTCTGAGCCTATACTTCCTCTTCCTCACCAAGTACAACTACGCCGCCTTTGCTGTAGCAGCCGTCGGCATGGTGGACCTGCTGCGTCGCGTGCAGCAGCTCCGTGTGCAGCGCAGCGCCCTGTTGTGGCAACGCCACGTGCTGGAGCTGGCCGCGCTGTATGTGCCGCTGATCGCCGGCGTGGTCTTTTGGTTCTTCGGCGGCACGGACATCGTCCCGACGGAGGTGAAGTGGCGCGACTTCTGCTTTTTTGTCACCAACGAGGACTCCGGCTATCCCTTTTGGAGTGCTGAGAACTTGCTCTTCTACGTGCGCGTGATGCTCGAGTGGCTGATGCCGTCGCCATTCCTGGCGATAGCGGCGGTGCTAGGGGCTGTATGGGCTGTGGTGCGTCTGCGACATGCGGGGGTTTGGCTGCTGGCGGTGTTCTTCAGCCTAGGCTTCGTGCTTGCCACTGTGCATCAGCTCAAAGCGCCGCGCTACATCACTCCGCTGTTCCCGTCTTTGTGGCTGTTATGTGGCCTTGGAACGGCAGACCTGCTGTGGCTGGCGAAGGTGCGGCTGCGGCAGCAGCGTGCGGCGAGGGATGTGCTGATCCCTGGCGCGTTAGGGCTTTGCTTCCTCGGCGCGCTGTGGAGCTGGGCCACTTGGCTGCCGCGACTCGAACCAGTCTGGGCAGGGAATGCAGCGGCCGACTTGCGCAGCGCTGCGCAGCAGATCGTCCAATGGCAGCGTGGCGATCGGCCTGTCTTGATCATCGGCACGTTTGGGGAACTCAGTCCGCCGCTGTTTGAATGGCGGTTGCGCCCGCTGCCTGCTTTTGCCAACACACCGCATCCTATCCAGTATGACGCTCCTCCGGTAGAGGGCGAGAACGACCTGGCTCGCGTGCAGCGCTGGTTGGCCCTGCACCCCACCGCGCAGGTCACCGTGATCCGCGTGGATGAACGCTCGCCGCTTTACCAAACGCAAGACATGCATCAAAAGAACGCCTGGCGCCAAGCGCTGGCCAGGCAGTTTGAATCCGTTACCTCACATCGCTTGGTCCACGCGCGCGATTACCCGCGGAGTGGCATCCATATTGCATACTATTTGCCGGCCGAGGGACAACGCTAGCATGTCTGCATTCGTCGAGAAGCTGCGTGCGGCGCAGCAGCGCACGCGCTCAGCGCTTTGTCTGCGTCTGGATGTGCTCACCACACAGTTGCCTTTGCCGATGCTGGTTTTCGATGAGCCGCTAGTGCCTTTCGCGCGCGCGGCTATCCAAGCCACGAGCGACTTGGTGTGTGCCTACGCCGTTGCGCCGGATGTGTTCTTGGCGGAGGGAGCTGCCGGCATGGCAGCGCTGGAACGCATCACCCGCCTCATCCCGCCGGATGTGCCGCTTGTCTTCGACAGTGCCTTCGGTGGCGACGCTTGGGAGGCTGTCCTCCACGCGCGCGGCGCCTTCGAGCAGTTCCGCGCCGACGCGCTCACCGTGAGCACGCTCTGCGAGGACGTGCTGGCAGCATTGGCCGGCTTCCCAGGCAAGGGCTGCTTCATCCAGGCCGCTGCGGAAAACCTGCGTGCGGTGCTCAGCCGGGCAGAGCGCTTTGCGGCCGGCCTGAGCGTGACAGCTGCACAAGTGGCGACAGCGCGCGCACACACCCCCCACGCCCCCTTATGGGTTCGCGACGCCGAGAGGCTTGACGCTTCCGCGCTTGCCTCGGTCGCGCGCGAGGGCCGTTCGGACGATGGCTTGCTACCCCTGCTGCGAGTGGGGCAGCGCGTGTTGAGCGCTTCAAGACGCATGGACTTTGCAGAGCACATGCGCGAGGCTGCCAAAAGCCTGCGCGATGGAATGCTAGCATTGGATTGGTGATGCTCTATGCGCCGTCTGGGCTTAGCTGTGTGGTGTTGGATCGCGTTTTGCCTTGGCATCCTCACGCTGGGGGCGCGTTACCTGTGGGGTGACGAGGCTTTCTCGGTGTTTGCCAGCCGCCAGCCGCTACGGGTGCTGCTGAGCGGCTTCGACGCCCAACCACCGCTCTACTACGTGGCTTTAGGATTCGCCCGGCTGCTTTGGGGCGAGTCAGAGTTTGCACTGCGCTTTTTGTCGCTGGGGTGCGCAGTGCTGTGGGTTGCGATGGGCACGCGCTTGGCGCTGGAGATGCTGGGCCTACGCGCCAGCTACCTTGCGGGTCTCTTGCTAGCGACCGCGCCGCTGGCGCTCTACCTTGCCCAGGAGGCTCGCATGTATGCGCCCGCAGCGCTGTTCAGCGCAGCATTGGCCTGGGCCACCTGGCGCCTGGCTCAAAAGCCGTCAGGTTGGGGCGGATGGCTGATCTACGCCGGCTGTGCTTTGGGCGGCTTGTTCACCCATTACTACACGGCGGGTGTGTTAATGGCCAGCGCGGCGGCGCTGGGGGTGTATGCCTGGCGTCACCGCATGCTCGGCCGTTGGATCGTGGCGCACGGCGTGATTGCCCTCATTTTCGGCGCCTGGTTCGTCACCTTGCAGAGTGCTTACCTCGCGCGTGCTTCTGTCGGCAACGCCAGGCAGCTCACTGCGACAGTCGCACAGATCATGGCCAATGCAAGCCAGGGCGGTAAAGGGCTATTGTTAGGCCCGCTCGCCGACGAGGCGCTCGGCAGCGCGGCTGTGGCACTGCAGGTGTTCACAGCCGTGGGGTGGGTGGTTTGGGCGCGTCGAGCCACGGCGGCTGCGCTGCTGGTCGCCGGTTGGATCGCCGCGACGCTCGGTTTGGTGTTGCTGACAGCTTCCCCCTCAGCAATCGTGCCCGATTTTCACCCGCGTTACCTGCTGTTTGCGCTTCTGCCGACGATCCTGGTGCTCTCCTCGTGGGTGATGTGGCTGCCGCCGCGCGCCCTCCTTGTGATGATGGCCGTCTGGCTTGCCCTTGCGAGAGGAAGCAATTGGCGCTTGCTGTTCGACGCAAATTGGCAGAAGAGCCGTTACGCCGCGCTGATGCAAACCTTGCGCGCATCGTATCAAGCGGGCGATGTGGTGGTGATGCTCAACAGTGACCAAGTCCCACTCGCTGATTACTACAAGCCGCCTGCGCTGCCGATCCAGATCGTGCCAAACGATGCGCTAGACAGCGAGGCGACGCGAGCGTCTTTGCAGCGCTTTTTGGACGGCGCTTCGCGCGTGTGGGTGGTGCGGTTCGGTTGGGGGATGAGCATTGCGCTGAATGCTTCACCCCTCAGCCTGGTGTCTCAGCGCGGCCTACCCATCTCTAAGCAGGGCTTTCAAGACGCCGACTTGCTGCTTTTCGACTTGCGCGTGCCCGAGGGTGAGGGCCAGGTGCGGCCGCTGGACGTTCGCTTCGGGCGACATATCCGTCTGATCGGTGTGCGCGAACGTCGTTCAGCATGGCGCCCCGGCGATTCGCTCACGCTGGACTTGATCTGGCAAGCGGATGGTGTGCCGGAGGCTGATTACACGGTGTTCATGCACTTGCGCCGCGCCGATAGCGGTGAGCAAATAGCCGCCTTCGATCACCCGCCCTCCCGCCCCACATCAACCTGGAGTCCAGGCGAAGTCTTCACTGACACGCGCGCCGTGCGCATCCCACCGGATGCGCCGGGGGGCCGGTATCGTGTGGTGATCGGCTGGTATGCCTATCCTTCGTTTGAGCGGCTCATCCGCCCCGACGGCGAGGGCACAGAGTTCGTCGTCAGTGAAGTGGAAGTGCGCTGATTTTGTAGTAGACTGGATGCATGACGAGAACTGCTCGGATCACAGCGCTGATCACGATGGTGGTGCTGCTCGCTGCTGGGCCGGCAGCTCCCGCCCGGGCCACAACCCCTTCTGCAGTCCCTAGTCGTGGCGACTGGGAGATCGCGCCCAACGTGCTTCTCAGTTACAACTCCAACCTGTGGCGCTTGGATGCAGCCCAGAACAGCTTGCAAAGCAAGGTGGCGCCCGGCTGCGGGCTCTCGGCCAACGTGGGCGGCGGCATACCAGAAGGCTGGAAGTGGCGCCGAGTGAACTTGGTGCGAGGGAAAGCTCGCTTGACCCGCACGACTTACTACGACGCACGTTGGCGGTTGCAGTTTGCTGTGTATCTCTTCAGTCGACCCACGAACCTGGACTACCTGAACAGCGAGGGGGTGCTGTTGACCCCACCGAACAACGTGTCGCGCTGGTGGGGCTATTGCCGGCGCGCCGCCGAGCAAGTCTTGGCCACAGCTCGGCGGGTGGGTGGATGATCGAGCGCTGCAAGAGGGTGAACTGGCTCAACTGGGCGCATCTGCTAGCACGCTGAGGATTTACCGTTTTTTGACAAAAGGGTAGTAGGATACTGCCTTGGGTGGCTGCCTCCAACGGCCGTTGGGGAAGCCATACTTCTGCGATGAAGGTCGGTTCGGACCTTGAAGTGGCTTCATGCTGAAGCAACAACATCATCGTGCAACTATCTCGGTGGCAGTTGACTGCCGGCTAATGTACTATCGCAAGGCGGGTATCACAAACTACACCCGCCGCTTAGTCCAAGCAATGGCGGGGTACACAAGTGAATTTGGCATCACACTCAGTGTCATTCTCGACCGCCGGGATGAGGACACTTATTGGATGCCCAACGGTGTGCACGTCTTGCGCACTTTCACTCCCGCCCACCATCAGTTGGAGCAATTCACGCTGTCAGGAGAGCTAGCGCGCTTCCCGATTGACGTGTTGCACTCCCCCGACTTCATCACCTGCCCAGGGCGCTTTCACAAGGTGATCACCATCCACGACCTTTACTTCTTGGAGCACCCAGAAGTGATGAGCGAGGAAGGCAGACGCTACTATGGCCGCGTGCAGAAGTCTGCCCAGATGGCGGATCACATCATCACGCCCTCGCACTTCACGCGCGAGAACGTGTTGCGCTTGCTCCGGTGTGTCTCGCCGGAGCGCGTGACCGTGGTGTATGAAGCAGCAGACGCCGTGGGCGAAACATCCTCGACAGTGGTGTTGTTGGAGCGTCAGCCGTTCATCCTCTTCGTCGGGACACTGGAGCCGCGCAAGAACCTGGTGACGCTGCTGCGCGCGCTCAAGCGGCTGCCGGAGGAGGTTCGGCTTACGGTCGTGGGTGCTGAAGGTTGGGCAGGGACCTCGGCGGAACAGCTTGCTGCGGCCTTGGGTGTGGAATCGCGGGTGCGTTTCGCTGGCCAGGTGTGCAACGCTGAGTTGGACGCCCTCTATCGCTCGGCGCGGCTGTTGGTCATGCCCTCGTTGTGCGAAGGCTTTGGATTGCCGGTGCTTGAGGCGATGTCGCGCGGCACGCCCGTCGTGTGCAGCAACTCCGGCTCGTTGCCGGAGATCGTGGGCGATGCGGCGCTGATGCACGCCCCGCTGGACGATGCGACGCTCGCCAGCCACATTTTGGCTTTTTGGAACGACGACGCGCTGCACGATGAATACGCTCGCCGAGGTCAAGCGCGCGCCCAGCAATTCTCATGGACACAAGCTGCCCGCGAGACGTTGCAGTTGTATCAGGCAGTGTGCTTGGGACGGGAGCAGATGGCTGCAAAGGCTGTTGCATCGTTGTAGATGCGCCTGCTCTTTTTAACGCCCCAGTTGCCCTTTCCACCACGACAAGGCACAGCGTTGCGCAACTGGGGACTGATTCGCCACTTAGCCGAGCGCGGGCATCACATCTGGTTGCTCACGTTCGACGAGAGGGCAAACGGTGCGGCCAAGATGCCGGCTGTCCTACACGAGGTGTGTCAGGAGGTGGTGGCGTTGCCCCCCCCGGCGCGCTCGTGGCGCAGTCGGCTTCGCACGCTGGTCGGCTCGTCCCTCCCCGACATGGCCTGGCGGCTGTGGTCGCCGGCCTTCCTGGAGGCTCTGAAGGAGTTGCTGCGCCGACACCGCTTCGATGTGGTCCAAGTGGAAGGGATCGAGCTGGCACGCTACATGCTTGCGCTGATCGCCTGGGCTTCTGGTGCGGTGCGCTGGGTCTTCGACGACCACAACTGCGAGTATCTGCTGCAGCAGCGCACCTTTCTAGCGGACCTGCCCATGCCGTGGCGTTGGCATGGCGCGGCTTACTCGCTGGTGCAGTGGAGGCGGCTGCGAAGCTTCGAGCGTCGGGCGATTCGCGCCGCTGATGTCACGCTGTGCGTTTCACCCCACGATCGCAAGGCGCTGCAACGCTTGGATGCGCAGGCGTCGCTGTGCCTCATCCCCAACGGCATTTGCCTGGCCGACTATGCCGGCCACTGGGCTTCGCTGAACTCATCCACCTCGCCGACGGTGGTGTTCACCGGCAAAATGGATTTCCGCCCCAACGTCAACGCTGTGTGGTGGTTTTGGCGCTCAGTATGGCCGCAAGTGCGTCAGGCGCATCCGCAAGCGCGCTTGTGGGTGGTGGGCCAAAAGCCCAGCCCGCGGCTTGACCCGTTGCGCGCCGATCCCAGCGTGACGCTCACCGGCGAAGTGGAGGACACCCGACCGTTCATCGCTCAGGCCGACGTATACGTCGCGCCGTTGCTGGCAGGAGGTGGCACGCGCTTGAAGCTGCTGGAGGCCATGGCGATGCACAAAGCAATTGTCAGCACCTCGTTAGGCTGCGAGGGCTTTGATGTGGTCTCAGGCCGCGAGCTGATCATCGCCGACACCCCCGCGGCTTTTGCTGGCGCGGTCAACGCCCTGCTGGGCGATCCCCAGCGGCGACAGGAGCTGGGTGAGCGCGCTTATCGCTTTGTCAGCAATGGTTGGGACTGGAGCGCCATCGTCCCTCGTCTGGAAGCAGTGTATGCCAGCCTGTGAGGGCGCGGCGTGGGCGCAGGCCCATGGCCCGTCTTCCGTACAATCAAGGTATGAGGACCTACCCCGACGTGCGCGACACCATCTTAGACACAATTGGCCACACCCCTCTTGTACGCTTGCATAAGGTCACGCGCGGTGTGGCGCCCGATGTGTTGGCGAAGGTGGAATACTTCAACCCTGGCGGCAGCGTGAAGGATCGCATTGGTGTGTCCATCATCGAGGCAGCGGAGCGCAGCGGCCAGTTGAAGCCTGGTGGCACTATCGTGGAGGCTACCAGCGGCAACACCGGCATTGGGCTAGCGATGGCAGCGGCCGTGAAAGGCTACAAGTGCATCCTGGTCATGCCGGACAAGATGAGCGATGAGAAAATTCGCACGTTGCGCGCGTATGGGGCCAAAGTGGTGATCACCCCCACAGCAGTGGACAAAGATGACCCGCGCAGCTACTACAAAGTGGCTGAGCGCCTGGCGCGCGAGACGCCCAACGCCATCCTCGGCAATCAGTATCACAACCCGGCCAACCCGGCCATCCACTACGCCACCACCGGCCCAGAGATTTGGGAGCAGACCGGCGGCCAGGTGGATGCGTTTGTGGCGGGCATGGGCACCGGCGGCACCATCACCGGCGTGGGGCGCTACCTGAAGGAGAAGAACCCCAACATCAAAATTGTCGGCGTGGATGTGGTCGGCTCGCTGCTGCTCGCGACCTGGAAGCAGGGGCGCCTGCCGGAGAACCCCGTCCTCAAAACCTACAAGTTGGAAGGTATTGGCGAAGACTTTCTGCCCAGCACGTTGGACCTGGGTGTGTGTGACTTGGTGGTGCAAGTGAGCGACCGCGAGGCGTTCTTGATGGCGCGGCGCATCGTGCGCGAGGAGGGCATCTTTGTCGGCGGCTCGTGCGGTGCAGCCGTAGCAGGCGCGCTGAAGGCAATCCCCATGCTCAACCTCACCCAAGCGCACACGGTGGTGGTGCTGCTGCCTGACAGCGGCTCACGCTACTTGAGCAAGTTCTTCGATGACAACTGGATGCGCGAGAACGGCTTCCTCAACACTGACTGGTCGCAAGGCACAGTGGGCGATTTCCTGCAGGCGAATCCGCTGCGCCCCGCCACCACCATCTGCCCAGAGGAAAGCCTGAGCAACGCGATCTCCTGCATGAAGCAAAATGGCTTCTCGCAGTTGCCGTTGACCGACTCCGAGGGCCGGCTGAAAGGCATTGTGATGGAGAGCGATATCCTCAGCTACATGCTCGACCACCCGCGTGAGATGTTGGAGACCACCCCCGTCTACGCAGTGGCGCGCGAGGCTGCCGCTGTGGAGGAGAGCACGCCGCTCAACACCTTGAGCGACGTCTTGCAGCGCCACAAAGCCGCAGTGCTGGTGGACGCCCAGGGCCGGGTGCGCCATGTGATCACCATGATGGACGTGATCGACTTCCTGGCAGCATAGCACGGCTGTTTATAATCCCGCCTTGACACACCCTCGCTTGAGAGATTTGTTTCATGCGTCAACTCACGATTGTCCGGCTGGCGATCATCGTCTTGCTGATGCTGGTGTCAGCCTACATCGTTTCCCCCTTGCCGAAGCCGGAGCTGGTGCGCAACCTGGCGTTTTGGCAAGACCCACGTGCCCGCGACTTCGCGATCAAGCAAGGGCTTGACTTGAAAGGTGGCCTGCAAGTGCTCTTGGCAGCAAACTTGCCCGGCGGCGCTCAACCAACCGCCGATCAGATGGAGTCCGCCCGTCGCATCATCGAGGATCGCGTCAGCGGCTTGGGCGTGGCCGAGCCGATCATCCAGTTGCAAGGTGAGGATCGCATCTTAGTGGAGCTGCCCGGCGTCACCGACCGCAATCTGGCTATAGACCTCATCAAGCAAACGGGCCAGCTTGAGTTTGTAGATGGCGGCTACACCCCTCCCCAAGGTGGCCTCACCATCTCCACCACGTTCGGCCTGTATCGCGGCTTGCTTTACCCAGAGACCTCCGCCAACGCTGTGCCGATTGACGCCTCGCGCGAGATCACCGAAGGCGGCCGCACGGTGTGGCCGACCGCCTTCACCGGCGAAATCATTGCCACCGCCGACGTCGGCGTGGACGCCCTCGGCTCCAGCGTGGTGAATTTCACCATTCGCCCGCAATATCAAGACAAGTTTCGCGCTTTCACCCAGGAGAAGCTCAACCAAGCGCTATGCATCGTGCTGGACCAGCAAGTGCTCTCATGCCCGATCATCCGTGCGGTGTTGGATACGGGCGGCCAGATCAGTGGCAACTTCACACCGGACAGCGCCCGCAGTTTGGCGCTGGTGTTGAGCTACGGCTCGCTGCCGGTGCCGCTGGTGATCGAGACTACGCGCGATATCGGCGCGACGCTGGGCGCCGATTCAGTTCAGCGCTCCATTGTCGCCAGCTTGATCGCGCTGGCCGCCCTGATGCTCTTCGCGTTGCTCTACTACCGCTTGCTTGGTGTGTTGGCGGTGATCTCTTTGGTGTTCTTCACGGTGTTCTCGCTGGCGATCTTCATTCTGGTGCCGGTGGTGCTGACGCTGCCGGGCATTGCCGGGTTTGTCTTGTCGGTGGCATCAGCGGTGGACGCCAACGTGTTGATCTTCGAGCGTTTCAAGGAGGAGCTGCGCGCCGGCCGTAGCTTGCGCGCCTCCGTGGAGACCGCCTTTCAGCGCGCTTGGCCTTCCATCCGCGACTCGAATCTGAGCGTGTTGATCACCTGTGCCATCCTATTGGTGTTCGGCAACGCCTTCGGCGCCAGTGCTGTGCGTGGCTTTGCGATCACGCTGGCGCTCGGCGTGCTGGCCAGCTTGTTCACAGCGATGTTCGTGACGCGCACCACGATGCGCTTGGTCTTCTACGAGCGCGCGGAGAGCATTGAGCCGCGCCGCACAGTGTTGGTCGGCGCTTGAACTGTTCGGCGGGGAGAGCATCAATCTATGTTCAACATCTTTCGGATCGTCGAGAATCGGCGTTACTACTTTTTGCTGTCCGCGATTGTGATCGTGCTGGGGCTGGCGGCTATGGTCTACAACACATTGACGCTGCCCACGCGCACGCCTTGGAAGCTCGGCGTGGATTTCTTGCCCGGCAGCCGATTTGAGCTGCGCTTCACCCAGCCGATCACCGAAGACCAAATCCGCCAAGTCTTCCAGCGCGCTGGCGTGAGCAATCCCTCCATCACGCGCCTGGGAAACCCCTCGGAGAACACGTGGCAGGTGCGCACGATTTTCTTGGAAGGCGAGCGGGCGCAAAACATCCGCAGCGCGCTAGCAGCTATCGCCCCGCTCGATGAGGCCCGCACGCAAATTCAGGCCGTCAGCCCGGCGGTGGCGGAGCAAGTGACCCGCGCTGCCATGATCGCGATCGTGGTGGCGGCGGTGGCGATCCTGTTCTTCATCTGGCTTTCCTTCCGCAAGGCACAACACGCCGTCCGCTACAGCGTGTGCGCGATCTTGGCGCTGTTGCACGACATTCTGGTCGCAGCCGGCGTAATGGCCCTGCTCAGCGTGCTGCTCGACTGGGAAGTGGATGCGCTGTTCCTCACTGCCATTCTGACTGTGCTCGGCTTTTCGATCCAAGACACGATCGTGGTGTACGACCGCATCCGCGAGAACTTAGCGCGCTACCGCGATAGCGCCTTCGAGATGATCGTGACGCGCAGCGTGCTGGAGACGCTGCACCGCTCGCTGGTGATCTCGCTCACCACCATCCTGGTGATGGTGGCGCTGTTGCTCTTCGGCGGCGCGAGCATTCGCCAATTCATCGTCGTGCTGTTGGTGGGGATGGTAAGCGGCACGTATTCCTCCATCTTCGTCGCTGTGCCGCTGGTGGTGGGCTGGTTTGAGCGCGATCTGCTTGGCGTGCGGCGTGGCTCTGTAATGGCCGTGGCCGGCAAGTAGCCCAGCCGCAAGCCGGCGCGCTGCGCGCAGCGCAGCGCTGCACAGCGCATGTTGAGTCTCAACGCTGATCTCATCGTTGCCAATCTGCTCAGCCCGCCCATCTTGTTCTTTGCGCTTGGCGTGCTGGCGGTCGCTGCCAACTCGGACTTGGAGATACCGCAGCCGATCCCGCGCGCCGTCTCGCTGTATTTGCTGCTCGCCATCGGCTTTAAGGGCGGCTTTGAGCTGCGACAGAGTGAGCTGGCCGTTGCGGCACCACCACTGTTGGCAGCGATGGGGATGTCCGCTGTGGTGCCGCTGTATGCCTTCCCGCTGTTGAAGCGCTGGCTCAGCCGCGCTGACGCAGCAGCGGTGGCAGCGGCGTATGGCTCGGTGAGCGTGGTCACATTTGCGACGGCAGCAGCTTTTGTGGATGCGGCGGGGTTGGCGCGCAGCGGCTTTATGGTGGCAGCGTTAGCGGTGATGGAATCGCCGGCCATTGTCACCGCTACGCTGCTGTTGCGCGCTGGTTGCGCCGCAGACCAAAGCGAGAGGTGGGGGGCGCTGTTGCGCGAGTCGGTGTTCAATGGCTCTGTGTTGCTGTTGGTAGGCAGCCTCGTGGTTGGCTTTGTCAGCGGCGCAGAGGGGGCGCGCGCGCTCAAGCCATTCACCGACGACATCTTTCGCGGCCTGCTCAGCTTGTTTTTGCTGGACATGGGCGTTGTCAGCGCGCGGCGTTTCGGCGATGTGCGCCGGCTGGGGGCTCGGCCGGTGTCCTTTGGGCTGCTGCTGCCGCTGATGAACGCGGGGCTGGGGTTAGCAGCGGCGCGCGTGTTGTCGCTCGCGCCGGGCGACGCCATACTGTTTGTTGTGCTCTGCGCCAGCGCATCCTACATCGCAGTGCCGGCCGCCATGCGGCTGATCGCGCCCGAAGCGAACCCTGCGCTGTATGTCACGATGTCGCTAGCGATCACCTTCCCGTTCAACATTGTGGTGGGCATCCCGCTATATGCCGGCTTAGTCTTTGTGTTGTGGCGATAAACTAAGCTGAAGCCATGCAGCCGGTGAAGCGAGTGGAATTTGTTGTGGACGCATTGGAAGTGCCAAACCTGCTGAGCTTGCTGGAGCAGCTCGGCCTGAGCGGCTACACCGTTATCCCCGAAGTGACGGGCAAAGGCGAGCGCGGCGAGCGACGCGGCGACGAGCCAAGCGGCGTGTTCAAAAACAGCTACGTGCTCACCACCTGCGACGCCTCGCAACTAGCCGAGCTCGTGGAGGCAACGCGCCCCATCCTCCGCAAGCAGGGCGGTATTTGTTTGGTGAGCGACGCGCTGTGGGTCAAGCATTAGCGCCGTCGGCCGTACGCCACCAGCGCTTCCCACAATGGGGTGGGGGTGAAGTCTGGCTCGACCATGCGGAAGTAGTACCAGCTTTGCTTGATCTCCGCGTCGGAGGGGCGCTTGAAGAACCAGACGCTGATCACGCCCACCCATGGCCACTCCGCCCGCGCGCGTTCAAAAAGCAACGGCACGTAGCGCGCCTGTTGCTCCGCGCTCACCATGCCGAAACGGCCAAGGTCCGCGATGGAGGGATCGTTGGGTACGGCGTTCCAGTTGGCCTCGCTGAGCCAGATCGGCTTGTGGGCATCGCCGTGGCGCACCATGATGTCGCGCATGAGCATGTGGCGGGCGACGTTGGTTTGCAGTGGGCTGAGCCGACGGTCGAACGGACCGCTGAACAAGCCGTAGCCCTGGGCGGCGGCGACGTCGAAGCAGCGCGCTGCACCGGCGACGTACATGCGCTCCAAAAAGATGAGGTCACTAAGGCCGCCACCAGGGTACCCGCCGCCGTCCTGGGCGATGGTCGGCGCGAGCGCTGCTGCTATCACCACGTTGTCAGGGTCCACTCGCTTCAGCCGCTCGTGCGCCAAACATAGCAGGCGCGTGTAATCCTCGGGGTTGGCGCGCTGGTTGCCCCATTCCGGGTAGATGTTCGGCTCGTTCCAGATTTGCCAGTGGCGGATGCGCCCACGGTAGCGCCGTGCCAGCACCTCCACAAAGTCGGCGAAGTCGGCAAAATCCGCCGGTGGTCCAAAGTCGCCGAGGTCGGCGTAGCCGCGATGCGCCCATCGCGGCGGAGAGCCGAGGCGCGCGATGATGCGCAGGCCATAGCGCTCGGCTAGCTCCACGATGTTGTCGTATTTCTCCCAGGCGCTGCGAGGGGGCTGATTGCGGCGGTCCTCGAAGTCGCCTTTGCCGTGAATCTCGATATCGGCCCAGACGAACTGTTGGCGGATCCAGGCGAAACCAGCGTCGCGCAACATGCGGAGGGTGCGCTCGCGCTTGGCCACTTCCACCTCGCCCTCCAGGAAGACATTGGCGCCAAGGGGGTTGTCGGGGAGGTGCTGAATTGGCGCCTCTGGGGCGAGCGCAAGGGGCGGACGGGTGACCTCCAGCGCCAAGTTCCAAAGCGCGCGCGCTTGGCCGAAAGGGGATTCCTCGCCGGTCAGGTAAAACAGCGTTGCGCTGCCGTCAGGCGACGGGAAGCCCACCAGCATGGCCACCAAGCCGGCGATGACCAACGCTGCCCCAGCCACCGTAGCGATGTGTCTCACCTGTTTACTCATCGCCCATTGCTAAATACTTGCGCCACACCTCGTTGCCGGCCATGGTCAGCAAAGCCATCACCCAGAAACGCGGCCGGTAGGGCTTGCGTCGCAGCTTCATGCCGGCCTCCTCCGGCGTGCGGTTGCCCTTGCGTCGGTTGCAGTCTTCGCAAGCAATCACCACGTTCTCCCACTCCGTGCGGCCGCCCCGTGAGCGCGGGATCACATGGTCAATGGTGAGGTGCTCGCGGCCCGGCTGAGCGCCGCAATACTGACACGTGAACTCATCCCGCAGCAGCAGCGCCCTGCGAGAAAGTGGCAAGGGCAAATTGCGCGGCACACGCACGTAGTGCAGCAGACGAATCACTTGCGGCACCGGCAGGCTCAGCGTCGCGCTGTGGATGAACTGATCGGAGCTCTCGACTGCCTCCGCGCGTTGGCTCAGCAAAAGATGAATAGCCCGCTGGGCCGACACCACACTGAGCGGCTCGTATGTCGCGTTCAGCACCAGCACACGGCGCAGCGACAAGACGGAGTGACGGTAGTTGCTCTCGGCCTCAGCACCTCACGCGCGGAATTTCGTGCAACGCAACGCCACCATTGTACTCGAATCGGCTAGACTAATGAAGCATAGCTTATGCGCTACGTTGCTGCGCTCGACCAGGGCACAACCAGCACGCGATGCATCCTCTTCAGCGCCGATGGACAGCCGTGCGCTATCGCCCAAAAGGAACATCGCCAAATCTACCCACGACCAGGATGGGTGGAGCACGACCCGCTGGAGATCTTGCACCACGCCCGCGAGACCTTCCAGCAAGCGCTGGCACAAGTGGGGGCATCGCCGAAGGACATCGCTGCGATCGGTGTGTGCAACCAGCGCGAGACAACCGTGGTCTGGGATCGCTCCACCGGCAAGCCGCTGCACAATGCCATCGTATGGCAGGACACCCGCACTGCTGACCTATGCGCGGAGCTGGCCAATGACGGCGGCGTTGACCGCTTTCGCGCCCGCACCGGCTTGCCGATTGCCACCTACTTCAGCGCCACCAAACTGCTGTGGCTTCTGCGCCATATCCCTTCAGCCCAACACCGCGCCGAGAAGGGGGATGTGCTGTTTGGCACGATCGACGCTTGGCTGATCTGGAACTTCACCGGCCAGCACGTCACCGACGTCACCAATGCTAGTCGCACAGGGCTGATGAACCTCCGCACGCTGGATTGGGACGATACTATCTTGAGTGCCCTGAACATCCCTCGCGCGATGTTGCCGCAGATCAAGCCCTCCTCGCACGTCTATGGCTTTACGCGCGAGGGAATACCTGTGGCGGGCAACCTGGGCGATCAGCAGGCCGCACTCTTCGGCCAGACGTGCTTCCAACCTGGCGAGGCCAAGAACACGTATGGCACCGGCTGCTTCATGCTGCTGAACACCGGCGCGCAGCCGGTGTTCTCTCAGCATGGCCTGCTTACCACTGTCGCCTATCAGCTCGGCGATGAACCACCGACCTACGCGCTGGAGGGGTCGGTGGCCATTGCCGGCGCGCTGGTGCAGTGGTTGCGCGACAATCTGGGGTTGATCGCGCGCGCTGACGAGATCGAGGCGTTGGCGGCCCAAGTGCCGGATAACGGCGATGTGTACTGCGTGCCCGCCTTTAGCGGTCTATACGCTCCTTACTGGCGCGAGGACGCCCGCGGCGTGATTGTTGGGCTGACGCGCTTCGCCACTAAAGCGCACGTGGCTCGCGCTGCGCTGGAGGCCACCGCCTTCCAAACGCGCGATGTGCTCGAGGCGATGCGCAACGACATGACCGCCTTCAGCGCCGCGGAGTCGCTCTCCGCGCTGCGCGTGGATGGTGGGATGGTGCGCAACGCGCTGCTCATGCAGTTTCAAGCCGATATTTTGGGCATACCGGTGGTGCGCGCTGCCGTGAGCGAAGTGAGTGCCCTGGGCGCCGCCTACGCTGCCGGCCTGGCCGTTGGCTTTTGGCCACACTTGGCTGCGCTGCGGGCAAATTGGCGCGCCGACCAAACCTGGCAGCCCACTATGCCCCCGGAGCAGCGAGAGCGCCTGTATCGGCGCTGGCAACAAGCTGTCACTCGCTCGTTCGGCTGGGCGGCAGAGGCAAGCTGAGCGCGTGTGAGCGATGGATCGCTGGCTGGAGCTGTCACTGGAGACGGACGCGGAAACCGCGGAAGCCATCCACGAAGCGCTCTTCCCCATCGTGGAGGGGCGTGTAGCGTTGGAGCAGCTTCACTGCCCAGATGGCGCGCCCGCGGACCGCTGGGAAAACGAAGCGCCACAAGGGCCGGTGATCGTGCGCGCGTGGCTCGCGCTAGACCAGCCAGAGGCCGATCAGACTCGCGCGCGCGTCGAGCGCGCGCTGGCTGCGCTGCGCCTGATCCGCCCTTTGCCCGCTGGCAGGTGGCGCGAAGTGCGTCAATCAGATTGGGCTGAGGCCTGGCGAACCGCGTTTCACCCCCTACGCATCGGCGAGCGGCTGCTGATTCGGCCATCGTGGATTCAGGCCGAAGCTGTCGAGACGCGCCCAGGAGATATTACCATTGTGCTGGACCCTGGCATGGCGTTTGGCACAGGCCTGCATCCCACCACCCAGCTATGTGTATTGGCGATGATGAAGCATATTCAAGCCGATGAGCGAGTGCTGGACGTGGGCTGTGGGTCCGGCATCCTCAGCATCCTGGCGGCGAAGCTGGGCGCCTCGGTTGTGCTCGGGGTGGACACCGACGCGGAGGCCGTGCGCGTGAGCCGAGAGAACGCCGCGCTCAACGGTGTGGCCGATCGCGTCCGCTTTGCGCACGGCTCTTTCGAGCTGGCCGATCAGGTGTACGACTGGGCGATCGCCAACATCCTCGCGCCGGTGATCGCGCGTCTGCTGGCGGAAGGGCTAGCTAACTATGGGCGTCGCTTCATCTTCAGCGGCATTTTGAAGTCGCAGGTGGAGCAAGTGCGGCGAGCGTGCGAGGAGGCTCGCTTGTCGCTGTGCGAGGAGCAGCAGCTTGGTGATTGGGTTGCGTTAGTGGCACAGCACGCTAGCTAAGCTGCAAACTCGGATTGATCCGGCAAGCGGTAGGTGATGCGCCCGCGCGTGAGGTCATAAGGGGAAATTTCCACTCGCACACGGTCGCCCAGGAAAACGCGGATGTAGTTTTTGCGCATCTTGCCCGACAGCATGGCTAACAGCTCATGGCCGTTGCTCAGCCGCACACGGAACATGGCATTGGGCAAGGCTTCGATCACCTCACCCTCCATTTCCAGCACGTCTTCTTTCTGCTTTGGGTCGCGGTCTTTCTTCGGCATAAGGTTTGGCAACTGTGCTCTGCTTGAGAGCGAAAGGGATTATAAGCGGCTAATTCAAAGGCTGTCCTGAATGAAGCAAGATGCGCATCGTTCAATCCTTGCGCAATGCGTCGGAGCAGCGCCGGCTGGTGGATTAGCCAGCCTGCGTTAAGCTTCGCCTTGCTTGCAGGTCCTGGACCAACGTCACCACAATGGTGAGGACCGTGAGCGGCACCACAAACCACAACATGGCGCTGCTGAAGATGGGCAGCAGTTCGTGTTGGGTTGCGTTGAGCACTAGATAAACGGTGTAACCGATGTAGTAACCGGTGAACAACACTCCTTCCCAGCGCGAGATGCGGTTGCCGGTGAAGAAGATCGGCAAGCAGGCCACTGCGACGGCTAGCATGAAAGGTATGTCAAAGCGCAACAGCGAAGGGGCGACCGAAACGCCGCTTGGAGACACGGCTGCCGTCAGGCCGAGCACGGAGAGCAAGTTGAAGATGTTGCTGCCCACCACGTTGCCAGCGGCAATGTCGCGCTCGCCGCGAATGGCTGCCATCACCGAGGTCGCCAACTCCGGCAGCGAGGTGCCCACTGCAACAATTGTCAAGCCGATCACCACTTCGCTCACGCCCAGCCAGCGCGCCAGGGCCACGGCCGCATCCACCAAAAGGCGCGAGCCGAAGGTCAACAGCACCAGCCCAATTGCCACCAGCCCGAGGTTCAGCCCGATTTGCAGTGCCCCACGCGGTGGCTCCTTGCCGAACTCCTCCTCGTATTCCTCAATCACTGTTGCTTCGTTCTCCTGGCGGCTCTTGATCGTGAGGAACACGGTGTAGGTGACGATCCCGGCGAAGAGGATGATGCCCTCCAAGCGGCCCACCACACCGTCCAGCGCGAACAAAGCGGTCACCACCGAGACGAGGATCATCAGCGGCACATCCAAGCGCACCAATTGCTGATGCACGACCAGCGGTGCCAGCGAGGCGGATAGGCCAAGAATGAGCAGGATGTTGGCGATATTGCTGCCCACTACGTTGCCCATTGCGATGTCGGCTTGGCCGATCAACGCAGAGCGGATGCTCACGGCCAGTTCCGGCGCGCTAGTGCCGAAAGCCACCACTGTCAAACCAATCACGAGCGGCGAGATGCCCAATGCCAGTGCGAGCTTAGCCGCGCCGCGCACCAGCCACTCTGCTCCCAGCGTGAGCATCACCAAGCCGACGATCAACAGAAGAACAGCAGAAAGGACGTCCATTGCGCGCAGCTCCTCCGGGTTCGGTGTAGCTGCAGATTGTAGCGGAAAGTGCAGCGCGAGAGCGCAGGTGCGCAGCAGGCGCTATGCCCGCGCTGAATGGCCGCGCTGGGCCCAGGCTGTCAGCAGCGCGCGTATGGCTGCGCCGCGGTGGCTGATGCGGTGTTTCTCTGTTGGCGTCATTTCGGCCAGCGTGCGCGTCTCCCCACGAGGGATAAACACGGGGTCAAAGCCAAATCCGCCTTGGCCGCGGGCCGTTGGCGCGATGAAGCCCTCACATGTGCCTGACACCAGTTGTTCGCTGCTATCTGGACCGATAGCGGCGAGGACGCATCGGAAGCGCGCGTGGCGCTGTTCAGTCGGCACGTCGCGCAGCTCGTGCAACAATGCCGCGCATCCGTCGCCGTTTGGCGCAGCGTGGTGGTAGCGCGCGGAGTGAACACCCGGCCGCCCACCCAGCGCCTCCACTTCCAAGCCGGAGTCATCGGCAAGCACCCACAGGTCGGCAAAGCCTGCCGCACGCGCAGCCGCGGCGAAGGCGCGCGCTTTGCGCAAAGCGTTACCAGCGTAGGTGGGTGCGTCCTCTGGCGGGTCGCAGACGATGCCCAGTTCGCTGGGTGTGTAGATTGTGGCATCGCTCACGCCATGCAGCTCGAAGAGCTGGCGAAACTCTGCCACCTTGTGGGCGTTGTTGGACGCGAGCAGCACCCGCTTCACGAGGGCTTATACTACCAGCGCACAATCATGAGATACCTCACCACTGTTGGCGACCAAACGCTCACCATTGACATCAACCAGGATGACCAAGTGGTTGTGGACGGTGTCCTCAAGAAGGTGGACTTTTGCGCCATCGATCAAGGCGGCTTGTATTCGCTGATTATTGACAACCGCTCGTACGAGGTCTTGGTGGAGCGCGGTGAGCGGGAGAACGAGTATCGCGTGTTGATCAACGGCGTGCTTTACACTGTGCAGGTGGCGGATGAGCGCGCCAAGCGCCTGGCCGAGGCTGCCGGCGCTTTTGTCCCCACCAGTGGAGAGGTCAACATCAAGGCACCGATGCCGGGGCTGATTGTCGCCGTGCCGGTGCAGGAAGGCCAAGCGGTCAAGAGGGGCCAAGTGTTGGTCGTGCTAGAGTCTATGAAGATGGAGAACGAGTTGAAAGCGCCGCGCGACGGCGTGGTGGCCAGCGTGCGGGTGCAGCCGCGCCAGGTGGTGGAGCAACACCAGGTGCTGGTTGTGCTGAGCTGACGGTGAACCCATCTGAACTTGCCGCTGCGCTGCGGGTGCATCCGCTGATCGCTGAGGTGCTCCTCTGCCGTGGCTGCGATACACCCGAAGCCGGCCGTGCTTTTCTCGACCCCAACGCCTATACGCCGACCGACCCTTTGGCGCTGCCCAACATGGCTTGCGCCGTGCACGTATTGCGCGAAGCCATCGCTCAGCAGCGCAGGCTACGCGTGTGGGGCGATTTTGACGCTGATGGTCAAACCGCCACCGCTGTGTTGCTGATCGGCCTGCGCGCAATGGGCGCACAGGTGGATTTCACCATCCCCGACCGCGCTCGCCATGGCCACGGCCTGAACGAGGAGGGCATCGTGCAAGCCGCTGAAGCGGGTGTTGAGCTGTTGATCACCTGCGATTGTGGCATCGCGGACGTTGAGCGGGTTGCGCTCGCCCAGCAGCATGGCATGACTGTGATCGTGACCGACCACCACGACATCGCGCGCGACGCGGCGGGACGCATCCGGCTTCCTCCTGCTGCTGCTGTGCTCAACCCCAAGTTGCTAGACGCTGACCACCCCTTCGCCACGTTGCCGGGCGTTGGGGTGGCGTGGTTGCTGGTTGCAGCATTGGCGCGCTCCATCGCGGCCACCTTTGACCCGCTTGCCCTGCTCGACTTGGTCGCCATCGGCATCGTCGCCGACGTGGCTGTTCAGCGCAAGGAGACGCGCTACTTGCTCCAGCGAGGGCTGCAGCAGTTGCGCCGGCAGCCGCGCTTGGGAGTGCGCGCCCTGATGCGCAGCGCTGGCGTGGAGCCGTCGGCGCTCACCGAAGACACAATCGCCTTTAAGCTTGCGCCGCGCCTCAACGCCGCTGGCCGCCTGCGCACGGCCGACTTGGGGGTGCGCTTGCTGATCAGCCAGGACGAGACCGAAGCCGCCATCCTCGCCAGCGAGATCGAGGCGCTCAACTTAGAGCGTCAAACGCTGCAACAGCGAGTGGAGCAAGAGGCGCTGGCGATGCTGGCCCAAGACCCAAGCCTCGCTGAGGATGCTGTGATCGTGCTCTACTCAACGACCTGGCCTCCTAGCTTGCTCGGCGTGGCTGCCTCGGCAGTGGTGGGCGCCACAGGCAAGCCTGCCATCCTCATCGCCGGCCAGCCGGGTGAGGTGGCGCGCGCCTCTGCTCGCAGCGTGGAAGGGGTGGACATTCACGCGGCTATTGCTGCCCAGTCTCATCTCATCGAGGGCGGCGGCGGCCACCCGATGGCCGCCGGCTTCAACATCCGGCCGGAGCGCATCTCAGCCTTCCGCGAGGCGATCAACCGCGAAGTGGCGCGTCAACTGGCGGCGCGCGGCGAGCCGCCGCCCCTTCCGGAGACGTTCCCCGTCGCCTGGCGCGACGCTGACCTGCCGCTAGCGGCCCAGATCGAGCAACTGGCGCCGTTCGGGCCGGGCAACCCTTGCCCGCTCCTGCGATGTGAGGGCTTGAGCGTGGCTAACATCCAGCTGTTGGGCGAAAGCCGTGCGCACGTGCGGCTCTTCCTCGACGATGGCCAGGGCCACCAGCGCGAAGCGTTGTGGTGGGGTGGGGCTTCCCAGCCGCTCCCTCAGCGCGATGGGTTGGTGTCGCTCGTGTTCACCTTGCGCCGCGCTGTGTTTCGTGGGCGCGAGCGTGCCCAGATTGTGGTGCAGGAGCTGAGTTTTGCCGATCAGCACTTGCACGCTGCACCACTGCGCCAGGAGGCCTGGCTGGGAGATTTCCTGTTGCGCGATGTGCGCCAGGCCGATGATTGGCGCGCGCTCACCCAGACGCTGGCTCAGGAGTTCGAGCCGCAGGCAGTGCAAGTGTGGGGCGAGGGGGAGGGCGCCCTGCCGCGCCGCGCACTTGTCTCGAAGCCGGTGCTGGTGATCGCTGTCCCACCGCCAAGTGCTCAGGCGCTCGCGGATGCGCTGCGCCGCGCCCAGCCGCAGGTAGTGGTGCTGGCATACCGATGCGCCGACGCTGACGATGACCTCAAACAGTTGCTCACTGCCGTGGCCGGCATGATGAAGGTGGCGCAACGCCGCGGCGACGACTGGAATGACCCAGCTGTGATCGAGCGCATGGCCGCGCGCATCAACCAGCGCGACGAAACCGTCCGCGCGGCCATTGCCATCTTGCTTCACCCCGACAAGCGCCAACTAGAGCTGCTGCGCGCGCTGCTGCACGAGACGCGCGCCTGGCGCCGCTTCGCCTGCCAAGCGTCGGCAGAGGCCGTGTTGCGCGCCGGAACGGAGCTGCTGCGTGAGGGTTGAACGCGCCGGCGTGGCTCAGCATCATCTGCTGCTGCTCCCCTCGCATCGTCGCCGGGCCGTTGGCCCGCGCAGCGGCACTCGGCGTGACGCAGCCGCACCGGGCCATCGCGAGCAGCGGGCGGGTAAGATCGCAGCCTGTGCGTCGCCTCCTTCTCGCGCTCTGCGCCGGCGTGGTCTGGGGTGGGATTGGCGCAGCTCTGAATCCATCGCTGCACCCCCTTCGATTGGTCTTTCACAACCCCTCCGAGGTTGCGCTGCGCGATGTGCAACTGCCCTTCGTCTTGGCCATGCCACACCCCCGCCACGCCCACCGATTGCGCGTGCACGACGCCGACGGGCGAGCAGTGAACTTCTGGATTGAGTCAACCACAGACAGCTCCGTGCGCGGCTGGGTGAAACTGCCGCACCTACCGCCGCTCGGGATGCTGACGCTGGGGGTGAGTTACGCCGCCGAGCACCATGCAGAAGACCTCTCAAGCGGGCGGCGCACTTTTGAGATGTTCGACGACTTTGGCCAACCTGGCCTGGGCTACTACAGATTTGGTCCGCCCACCACCATCATGACCCGCTCGCTGCCCTGGGAGACCGAAGCGCCGCACACCCTCAGCGTGGTGGAGCTGGCGCGCGGGGGCTATCGCTTCTGGGGCTACTATGGCCTGGCCAACTGTGGCGGCATTGGCCTAGCCCGCAGCAACGACCTCATCCACTGGGACAAGTGGCCGCAGCCGCTGCTGAGCGGCGAAGGCGAACGCTGGCCCAGCGCCCTGCGCGTGGGTGACGTGGTGTACGTGGCCTATGACCGCGATCATTGCGGCACCAGCCACATTGTGCTGCGCACCACCCACGATGGCCTCACGCTCAGCGCCCCGCCGCACGTGCTGGTGAAGCCGCAGCCGGGCATGCGCAACCAAAACCCCGCCCTCTTCCGCGACCCGAACACAGGTTTGTTCCACCTCTACTGGTTTCGCGGTGGTAGCGAAGCCGGCTTTTGGGAGATCCGCATGCGCACTGCCGGTCGCGTTGAGCAGTTGTCCGACCCCACCTCCGAGCGGGTGGTGCTGCGAGCGCCGTACGAGCTGGCCGCGCCCCACATGCTTTTTCACGACAACACCTATTTCCTCAGCACCGAGGTCAACGAGCACGCCTGGAAGACCAGAATCTACGCAGGCCGCACGCCCTACGGCCCCTTCACCCCGCTGCCCGATGCACCCCAGCTCAGCGACAACCAGGCTTGTTTGTTCCAGCATGTGTTTGATAGCGTGATACACGGCTACATCTGCAAAGTGATCGGCACGGAGTGGGTGTTGCAGCACCGCGCCGCAAACCCGCGCGCCGGCCGCGTCGTCGAACGGCGCATAGATGAAGGCGTTTGGACAGCCCTCAGCGGCTCATGGCGCACCCATGCTGACGGTAGAAATGTCGTGCTAGTTGGCCAGGAGCCGGGTCTGTTGCGCACGGCGTTGATCGGCAGTGACCTCGTGTTTGAGGCGCGCGCGAGGGGCGACTGGGGCTTGGCGGTGCGCGTGCAAGATGCGCGCAACTACCTCGGTGTGCACTACACTGCAGACGACGCTGCAGAAGCAAGCTGGATGCACGAAGGGCTGCCCATCGTCTTGGGCCGCGCAGCGTTGGATACAAACCAAACCGACTGGCAGCACGTTGGCCTGGAGGCACAAGGGGAATGGCTGCGGCTGTGGCTGGGCGATGCACTGGCGTTGGAGGTGAAACTCCCACCGGAAGCGCCCACAGTTGGACACGCTGCCGTGTGGAGCGTTGGCCGAGCTGAGTTTGATGACGTGCGCTGGCGCAAGCCGCTGCCGTTCCCACCGTGGGCCGGAGAATTGAGTGTTAAGAAACATTAAATTCACAGAATGCGGATCTTTTCCACATCTATTCATCACTCCGTCCACACAATCTAAGCGAATCCAAATAAAAACCTAGCTGCGCGTGGCAGTGCGGATGGGTGGGATGGTTGAAGAAGGCCCTCAACCGGACGAACACTCAAGCCTTCGAGAGGAGCTTTTTGCAGGCGTAGCCATCAACCAGGCTGCACCACCAGGTTTTTGGCCGAGAAGTGTAGGCGAAACGTCAGGTGAGAGGGTGCGGCAAAGGATATCCTTGCCTCCAATGATGCACCTGAGCTATGACATCACGTACAGCCGTTGGTGCGCTGTAGCCACGGAATCGCAACAATGGGCGAAGTGCCTGAGCGGGTCAGGTATGATTGACGTTGGTGATTGTTCGTATCCTTCATCATCGCAGGGAAAGCTGCATAGCTGAGCGCTCAAAAAGGACATGATGAGAATGAAATCCCATCCCTCAGAACACCCAGGTCGGCAGTTGTCCCATTGGATGCGCTGGTTTGCACTTGCCATTACGGTGGTGGTAGTCAGCGCGTGTGGAGGAGCCAGCAGCGCGCCTCCCAAGATCATCATCACTGCGCCGGAGGCAGGCAGCTTGCTCACCGTTGGACAAAGCATTGCAATTGTCTCAACTGTCGAAGGCGAAGCGATCAGCCAAGTGGATGTGCTGGTCAACAACACGGTGTATGCCACGTTGAAAGCGCCGGATGCCTCCAAAGGTGTGCCCAACTTTCCGGTGAATGTGCCGTGGACGCCGCTGAACGCAGGCAACTTCGTCATTCAGATTCGTGCCTATGGGCCGCCAGATAACCAGTTGCTGGCGCAGAGCGAGCCGCTGGTGGTGACGGCTGAGTCGCTGACTGAGCCGACGCCGTTGCCGTCGCCCACAGCGGTGGCGATTCCAACCGCGACGCCTGAGGCTGCTGCAGGCCAGTCGCCAGCCGCAGGCGTGCCGTCTGACGCACCCAGCGTCACCGTAACCAACGAGTTCGTCAATGTGCGCACTGGCCCAGGGGTCGAATACGACAAGATCGGCGAGCTGCGCCAAGGCCAATCAGTAGCTGTGCGCGGCAAGAGCCAGGATGGCAAGTGGTGGCAGATCGCCTTCCCCAGCGGCAGCGGTGGAGTGGGCTGGGTGATCGGCGATTACGTCCAGCCCAACGCTGCTGCGTCCAACGTGCCGGTGGCGGCTGCGCCGCCGCCCCCGCGGCGTCCCGTCGAGCCGGCTCCGCAGCCCACGGTGGCCTTAGTGCCACTTGTGCCATTAGCGACGCCCACTCCTGCTGCGCCACCTGCTCAGACTGTTGGTCCGCTGGGGGTGTTGCGCGTTGAGCAAAACCCCATCCCCGCAGGAGGGACAACCTTTGCCTTTTGGACCATCCCCAACTTCCGCGAGGGTGAGTTCGACAAGGGTGATGGCCGCGGTTACGTTGGGCCAATCGCCGGCACGATGCGCGTGGACGTGCCCGGCGTGATGAGCAATCGCCAGATCAAGCTGCGCTGGCGGGATGTGAACGGCAGCCAGTTTGAGGACACGCTCACGCTCGTGGTCAGCGGCCAGGCGAGTGGTGGCGGGCCGGCGCGCATCGGTCCGTTGGGGGTGCTGCGCGTGGAGCAGAACCCTATCCCGATGGCCGGCACCACCTTCGCCTTCTGGAGCATCCCTAACTTTCGCGACGGTGAGTTCGACAAAGGCGATGGCCGCGGCTATGTTGGGCCAATTGCCGGCACGATGCGCGTAGACGTGCCCGGCGTGTTCGGCACGCGCCAGATCAAGCTGCGCTGGCGCGACCTGAACGGCAACCAAATGGAGGACACCCTCACCATCGTGGTGGATAGCCAGTCCACCGCTTACGGGGAGTGCAACGAGTCCAACCCTGACTGGCAGGCTGGGCGCAATGGCAATCCCACGATTTGGACCTTCTGCAAGCGCCGCGATCTGGAGTACGTCGGCAACAACCCAGGCCCTGTCGCCTATGTTGGGCCGAACGACACGTTTACGTTAGCTTGGGACGTGTATGGTGTTCGGGGTGTATATCTGGTCTTTGAATCCAACTCCAGTCGTGGCCCGGCGGGTCAACCAGCGCCCGGCAAGAGTTTCCCCACCACCGGCACCGGACCCTTCACCTTTAAAGCCGGCGACATCGGCAGTGGCTGCTTCCGCATTACCTTGCGCATAGACTCTAACCGCGGCGATCGCTCCGACTTCGGCGAGAAGATTCTGTGCATCGGCGTCTCGCCTGGTGGTGGAGGCGGTGGAAGCGGAGGAGGTAGTGGCGGTGGCAGTGGAGGAGGTAGTGGTGGTGGCGGCGGAGGCGGCGGAGGCGGCGGAAGCAGTCCAACTCTAACCGTTGTGCCTGAGGATAGCGGTGGAGGCGGATCAGGCGTGACGCCGGAACCGACCCTGACCCCAATCCCAACCTCAACCTCACCCTCACCCTCTGGATAATGCACAGCCAATTGCCATTCAACGAAGCAAGTATGAGTGTGAAACGAGCAAGCCGCGTTCGTGCGCTGTTGGTTGCGGCAACGATGGTGCTGTGGGCACTGAGCGCGCTGTCCCACTTTGCGGCGCGCCCTGGCCAGGCGCAGCCCATCCTCACCCCTACGCCGATCCCCGAGGATGCAACATTGCCCATGTCGCCGGTGCTGCCCACGCCGATCCCGCTCGACGTCGAGCCGTCACCCACGCCGGCCCCGCCGACGGCGCCGAGGCTCTCACCGTCTGAATCGGCGACGTTTGAGCCGCAAGCGACACTGTTGATTGCGTGGACGCCCGCTACAGCAAGCGTGCTGACGTTCACCACCATCGCGCCTTCAGTGGTGGTCACAGTCTCCTCTAACGAAGGCGACTTCGACCTCAGCACCGCCGAGTTTGTCCCAATCGTGGACGGTGTGATCTCGACTCCCGTGCCAATCTCGATCACGGATATCCACACCGTGACGAGTGGCAGTGTTCACACGCTGCGGCTGCGCGCGCAGGTGGGCAGCTACAAGACAGGTGACCGCATTGTGTTCCGCATTCGCAAGCATGGCGATCCGCCGGATACGTGGAAGGAAAGCCCGCAATACACGCTGAGCAAGCAGTATGTGGTTTTCTTGCCGATCCTCCGTACTGTGCCGGAGCCAGCGGGCAGTGCCTGCGCTGCTGAAAGCGGAGCCTATCAGCTCAGCAATCCCTCTACGCCTTACTTCATCGCGCGCACGCGACAAGACGCTTGGTTCTATGTGAATATCAGTCCTTCCACGACGCAGACCAAAGCGCTACAAGTGTGGCTGACAGGCTACGCGCCGTCCTCGGGCGGCCAATTGCAGGTGTGGAGCGGCGCGAGCTGCTCTAGCATTGCTTTGGCGCAGCCGTTCGGCAGCGCGCCTAACCCGACCGTGACAGTGATTTTGACCCAACCGAAGGTCTATGCGCGGGTGGTCACTGTGGGCGGCGCGCCGGCGCCGTTCACCATCACCTGGCGCGAGCTGCCAAACCTGCAACCGAGTGACAACGCTTGCAATGCCCAATCCAGCAGCGCTGCCAAGCTCGAGGTCCAGTCCTTCAGCTATGCCGTCCCTATGCCATTAGCGAGTAGCTGGTTCTGGGCGCAGAACCCGATCAACAACGGTATCGTGGAAGTCTGGCTGAGCGACTACACCGCGTCGGGGCATCAGCTCCAAGTGTGGACAGGGTTGGCGTGCGGCTCGCTTTCGCTACGGCGCGTGCTGCCGCTGAGTAGCAGTGTGCTGACGGCGACGGTGGGCGGTGTGCCCGGTGGACCGGTGTTCTTCCGCGTGGTGGGCAATAGCGCGCCGCCACCCTATCGCATCGCCTGGCGCGCCCTTCCGCCAACTGAGAACACCAATGCCTGCCGCGCCTATCCATTGCCGGTGGACACGCCGCTCCAGTGGCCCTTGCGCAACAGCAACGATTATTTCGCCATTCATGTCACGCGCACTGGCACGATCCACGTCTCATTCAGCAATCACCCGATCCAAGGCGCGCAGTTGCAGCTGCGCAGTGGGCTGAACGTGGCCAATTGCACAACGGCGTCCTATCATGGCGCATCGGTTGTCTCCAACAACGCGGCGCAGTTGAGCTTTAACGTTACTGTTACCGGCACGTACTACATCCGCAACGCGATGACCGCTAGCTACGCCGGCACGCAACAATACACCGTGCTTTGGCGGCTTGGCTCGCCATACTATCAGCCGTTGTTCACCACCAACCCCAACCAGCCCTACAACGGGCCATATAACGGAGACACGTGTCTGAACATCGCTCCTGGTGGATCATGCACTTATTACTGGTTTGGTATGGACAAGGCATCGGGTAGCTATAACGGCCAGTACGACGTCCTGCAAGTGCAGATTGTGGGGGTAAACGGTCTGGGCACTTGCGCTGCTGGCAACCCAGCATCGGTCACGCCGTCGGGCTATGCGAACACGTGGGGCACGGTTGGCACTCCCTCAACGCCAGACGGCAGCATCGCGTTTACCTTCCCCGGCAGCGGGGGATATAACGTGCGGTTCCGTGCTGTGAAGAACGGCGTCCAGGTGTTCTACGACGCCAAGCCGCTCAAGGTGGGCTGCCAGTAGTCGGACTACACCCCGCCATACACCCAAAGCCGCAGCGGGATTCCCTGTGGCGGCTTTGGGTGTTTTCTTGCTGAGCAGCGCTCAGTAAAACTGCTCGATCCGCCAACCGCAGCGCAGCGCATGCCGGCGCAGCTTGGCGTCGGGGTTGACCGCCACCGGCGTTCCCACTGCCTCCAGCAGGGGCAAGTCGGAGTAGGAGTCGGTGTAGAACGTGCAGTCGTGCAGCGCGATGCCCATCGGCTCGGCGATGCGGCGCGCCCAATGCAGTTTGCCTGCCCCGTAGCAGGGCTTGTCGGCCAATTGGCCGGTCAGCCGCCCATCGCGCACCTCCAGCTCGGTGCAGCAGTAGTCAATGCCTAGGTGTCGCGCCACCGGCGCGACAATGAACTGGGTGGAGGCTGACAGCAGCACGACGTAGTCGCCTGCGGCTTGATGCGCGCGCAGGCGTTGCACCGCGCGGGGGGCCAATCTGGGCAGGATGTCCTGAGCCACACACTCCTCGCACAGCTGGCGGATTGCCTCGGCGTCGCCGCCCCTTACCCGCCGACCTAGCCGGGCCATCGCTTGGGGAAAGTTCAGCAAGTTGAAGGCGTACTGCGCGCTGATCACGATCACACCGAGCATCTCGCCAAGCGTGATCAGTTTGCGCCGCCAGAGAAAGCGGGTGTAGAGCCAGCCGCTGCTAGCGCTGAGCAGCGTTTTGTCCATGTCGAAGAAGGCGATGCGCATGGTGTGGCGGCGCTCAATCTCCTAGCAGGCCGGTCTCGCGGCGCTCGCGGGGTTGGAAGGGCGGCCAAGCGCGTGAGAAGCATTCGGTGGTTTGCGCGCGGCGAAAGATCAGACGCGCCAACCAACTCTGCCGGCCGAGAGGCTGCTGACTGGCGTGACAGGCGGAGGCGCGCTGCTTGTGCTCGATGTAGCGGCGCACGTCCACCCAAGTGGTGATCGGCATCTCCCAGCTCGCAATGCGCACTAGGTCAATGTCGTGGTTGCGGCCGAAGCGGCGCGGGTCTTGGCCGAGCAGTGGCAACAAGCGCACGGCCACCTTGAGCCAGCCTCTGGGGATCACCGTGAAGTACAGCCGCGGCGCCGGCATGTCGCAGGCGAGGCGGATGAGACCGTCCGCGCCGAGCGACCAACGCGCGCCGTAGCGCAGCTCGTAAGCGCGCAGCACCGCTTGGTGCAGCTTAATGTGGTCTGGGTGGCCGTAGCCGCCAAAGCGGTCGTGGGTGATGACAGCGTCGGGGTGGAGTTGGTCGAGGAAGCCGATGATGCGCTGCGCCACCTCGTCGAGGGGGGCGGCACACAGGATCGCTGGATCGGCGCCTTCTGGGCAGGCCATGCCGGAATCGTGGTAGCCGAGAAAGCGCACGCTGGCCAGCCCCAGCGCCTCGGCAGCGCGCATCAGCTCAGCAGTGCGCAGCTCGGCGACGCTGGTGTAGCCGTTCAATTGGCGCGCGTCCACGGTGCCGGCCTCGCCTCGCGTGCCGCATAGGTAATGGACCGCAACCCCATTGGCGGCGTATTTGGCCAAGCTGCCGCCAGGGCCAAACGATTCGTCGTCTGGGTGAGCGAAGATGGCGAGCAGTTTGCGCATAGCGTGATGCAGACGACGCGATTAAAGCACAACCCCCTGAGTGGCGCATGTGTGTGCGATCTCGGCCAGCGTGGGGCATTGCCTGCCGCTGCCCAGCTTTTGCACCTTGGCAGCGCCGACGCAGTTGGCGAACGCGGCAGCCCGTACGACATCCCCACACGCGATCCAAGCAGCGACAAGCGCTGCGTCAAACGCATCGCCGGCAGCAGTGGTGTCCTGGACGGGCACGGGAAGGCCATTTATGACGTAGGTCGTGCCGTTCGGCGCATACACCGTGCAGCCCTGCGGCCCGCGCTTGAGCACCACCCACTGGGCGCCTAGGGCTTGTAATGCGCGCGCGGCGGCGGCCGCGTCGGTGGCGTGGGTGAAGCGCACCGCCTCGTCAGCGGTGAGCACGCTCAGGGTGCTTAGGCGGGTGATCGCCTCGGCTGCGAGGCGCACGCTGGCCTCGCTGACGATTGGCCCAAGGTCGCTGATCAGTGGGACGCCGGCCGCGACGGCGATCTGCGCCGCTTCCAACGCGCAGTGTCTCACGCGCTGCTCTTGCAACGCATAGCCGGGCAAGAAGAAAGCATCGGCCTGACGAATGGCGTTGCGCGTGGCAGCGTCCAGCGTGAGCGGCGGCCCTTCGCCCTCGCGCACCAAGAAGACATGCCGGCCGGCCTCGTCCACAATCACTAGCACCAGCACGTTGGTGGTGCCCTCGCCGCGCTGCACCAACCGCAGCTCCACGCCCTCCGCAGCCAGCGCGTTGAAAGTCTGCTGACCGTAGTAGTCGTCGCCGATCGTTCCCAATGCCAACGCCTGGGCGCCCAACCTTGCTGCCGTGATCAAAAAGTTCCCTGCGCCGCCTGGCTCGACCTGGACTGCGCGGATGGCTTGGACGCGATCCGCTTCAATGGGGAGGCGCTCCACTGCGATCACCAGATCGGTGACCAGGTCGCCATAGCAAACGAGGCGCGGGGCGCGCTCGCGGATGGCCACCAAGACCGGCGGCAAACCAGCGCTGGGAGGCTGGTCTGAAGCTGATGGCGGTGGGGAATCGGGCATGGCAGCCGTAATGGTAACATTTGCGTCGAATCTGTGCGCAAACAATATCTTGCTGCGATAGTTGTGGGGTTGTGGGTGGTGGCTGCGACCGTCGGCGCGAGTGTGTTCGCCTATCGGCGCGCTTTCGACTACACCGCCAACCAGCTCGCCTTCTTGCCCGAAATACTGGCACAGCCGCAAGCCAAACTGACTGCCTCGATGGACGAGGGCGGCATTGTGTTGCCGCAGCCCTGGAGCGGCAAGGAGCGCGTGAACGTGTTGCTGTTAGGCATTGACCAGCGCAAAGGCGATAACGAGCCCGCCCATCGCACCGACACGATGATCGTGTTCACGCTTGACCCCGTGCATCTGCAGGGCGGGATGCTCTCCATCCCGCGTGATGTGTGGGTGCCCATCCCCGGCCATGGCAACAACCGCATCAACACCGCCAACTTCATCGGCGACACCACCGATTACCCTGGCGGCGGCATCATGCTGGCGAAGAAGACGGTCGAGAACTTCCTTGGCGTCCCAATCCATTACGTGGTGCGCATCAATTTCACCGTCTTTGAGACGTTCATTGACCGCATCGGCGGCATCACTATCGAAGTGACCGAGGACATCTACGACCCTGCTTACCCCACCGCCAACTACGGCACTGAAGTGTTTGCCTTGTCGAAGGGCGTGCACACGCTGGACGGCGAGCAAGCCCTCAAATACGCCCGCACGCGCCATTCGCGCGGCGGCGACTTCGACCGAGCCCGTCGTCAGCAGCAGGTGATCCTGGCTGTCCGCGAGAAGCTGAAGGACCCTCGCGTGTTGGCTTCGTTGATCGCCGCTGCGCCAGAGCTGCTGCAGCAGCTTGGGGAGTCCATCAAGACAAACATGACGTTGGACGAGATGCAGCAGCTCGCCATATTGGCCCAACAAGTAGAGCGCGATCGCATCATCTCCGAAGTGCTCGACCAGCGCTATACGGAATTTGCCACTACGCCAGAGGGCTATCAGGTGGTTTTGCCGATGCGTGAGCGTATTGCTGAGCTGCGCGATCGCATGTTCAGCAACGCGCTGCTTCCCCCCGCCGACCGCACCGGCGCAAGTCTTGTTGCCCCCTGAGCGGCAGCCCCGCAACCAGCGCAAGGACAGCAGCCGCGCCGCATGCTTGCCCATCCTGCGCGCACGGGGTGATCGCACACCCTAGTCCTCCGTCCAGAGCGGCTGAGCCTCACGGGCCACCAACTCTTGAAACGCCCGGCGCAGGTGGTGGGTGATGGGGCCAGGGACGCCCTCCCCAATCACCACCTCATCCACCTGCACGACCGGCATGATCTCGCGCGAGACGCTGGTGATGAAGCACTCCCGAGCGTGCGGCAGATCGCGGTAGCGTGGCGCAGTGCGCACGATCGGCAGCACGCTCGCTGCCACTTCTAGCACTAGCGCGCGCGTCACGCCATGCAAGACGCGCGCCTCCTCCGTGTGGAGAACAGGCTGGCCATCGTCGTCGTCTAAAATGGCGAAGAAGTTGCTGCTTAAGCCCTCCAAGACTGAGCCATCCTCCCCTAGCATCAAACCTTCATGGACGCCGGGCGGGAGTTGGCGATACGTCTGCGCAGCGACGCCCACGAACTCGGTGTTCTTGGCTTGGGGGTTCTCGCGGCGAGCGGGGACGCTCACACAGCGCACGCCCTGCTCGTAGTAATGCGCTGGGTAGGCATGGAATGGCTCGATGGAGATGTATAGCTCCGGCGGCGCAAAAGTCAGCCGCACGCGCGACTCGGTATGGCCTGCGCGCTGAATCGCCTGGGCAAGCGCTGCTTGAACAGCAGCATCCTCTAGCGTTGCCTCGCAGCCCATCAACCGCATCGAAAGTTCAAGCCGGCGCAGGTGATCGCCCAAGCGCAGCACGCGCTTGCCCTGATAGGTGCGAAAGGTGGTGTAGGCGCCCTGCGGCAGCGCAGAGGATGCGGCGTTCATGTCTTCGTGGGTGCTGATCGGCTCGATCCCACCAACCATGACACGGTAGGTAACAACCATAGGGGTGACTCATCAGCCGGTTACAATCACGAGCATCATAGCAGCGCTGTTCGCCCTTAGCTGAGCAAACGCGAAGTTGCCTTGAAGGTCGTCATCATCGCTAACGGAGACCCACCCAACGCCGAGGATGTGGCCCGCTGGGTCGGCTCGGAAGATATGCTGATCTGCGCCGATGGCGGTGCGCGTGTCGCGCTGCGCTTGGGACTGTGGCCGCGCCATGTGATCGGCGATTTCGACTCGCTCGACACGGCAGACCTGCGCGCGCTCCAGGCCCATGGCGTTCAGCTACACCGCTATCCGTCGCACAAGGACGAGACCGACCTGGAGCTAGCGCTGCGATTTGCTGCGCGCCAGCTCGCCCCACCAGCGGATGAGATCGTCGTGTTGGGCGCGTTCGGTGGCCGCCGCGATCACGAGATGGGGAACATCCTCTTGCTAGCTATGCCCGACTTGCGCGGCAGGACGGTTACATTCGCGCATGGCGACACGCGCTTGTTTTTGATTGATGCCCGACACGCGCCAGCGCAACGCGCATGGGAAGGCGCACCGGGCGACGTGGTCTCGCTCATCCCTATTGGTGGCGACGCACACGGCGTTCGCACAGAGGGTTTGGAATATGCCCTGCGTGGCGAATCGCTTGCGTTCGGCCCTGCGCGCGGCGTGAGCAACGTGATGACCGCCCCGCGGGCGCAGGTGAGCGTGCAGCAAGGCGCGCTGTTGTGTTTCGTCATCCGTCAGCATTAGCTTCAGGTACACTTGGAGCACAGCGAGGGCTACAGCCGTGAAGTTATCCGTCGTGATGCCTGTGTTCAACGAGGCTGCCACCATCGCTGAGATTTTGCAGCGGGTAGCGCGTGTGGACCTCGGCAGCATCGAGAAAGAGATCGTGCTGGTGGATGACTGCTCAAAGGACGCCACCCCTCGCATCCTGCGTGAGCAGACGCACATCCCCAATCTCCGCGTGATTACCCACGCCGTGAATGGTGGCAAAGGTGCTGCCATTCAGACTGCCCTCCAACATATCACCGGCGATGTGGTCATTATCCAGGATGCGGACCTGGAATACGACCCAAACGATTACGGGCGGCTGGTTCAGCCGATCGCAGATGGCAAAGCAAAGGTGGTGTATGGCATCCGCGATCTAAGCTCGCAGCGCTGGTATATGGCGCTGGGTAATCGGTTGGTGACGCTGGCCACCAACGTGTTGTACGGCGTGCACCTGCGCGACATGGAGACCTGCTACAAGGCCATGGCGCGCGAGGTGGTGGATGGCCTAAAGCTAGAGTGCCGCCGCTTCGACGTGGAGGCAGAGATCACCGCCAAAATCATCCGCCGCGGCTACACCATCCACGAAGTGCCGATCCACTATCAAGCGCGCTACGAGGAGAAGAAGCTTTCGCCGTTGGACGGCCTGCCCACGCTGCGCGCGCTGGTCAAGTATCGCAACTGGCGTGGATAGCGCAGCGCCTCCGCCAATCCTCCAGCACAGCGAACAAGTGCGCTGGGTCGCGCACCGTAGCTTCCTCCAGCGTGGGCAGTGCTGGATGCACGATGAACGCCTCGGTCTGCGGGCCCCCCAGCCCGCCATGTGAGCCGAGCAGCTCCTCGAAGGCAGCCACGCTGCCGTCAGGGTAGGGCGCGCTGTTGATGATCAGGTCACCACTGTCGAGAAACTCGGCCAGCCGCCGCAACTGTGCTGCGCGCAGCGCGACTGCTCCGAAAGGCTCAAGCGGATCCTTCCCGATCACGCGATCGTTGATCAAGCTGCGCGCTCCATGTCGCCCCAGCACGATGAGGTCCTCGCCGTCGCGTGCGATCACAAATCCGATCCCCTCGTGCTGAGTGAGCGCGTCGAGCAGGCCGGGGTAGTGTGCCTCGATGGTCTGCCAGGTGGCCGGGCTGCCGATGGAGGGAAAATACACATGCGCCAAGCAACCCGACGCGCACACCACCACATCCCCGATGCCATTGGGTGGTGGGGGCGGCGCGGAGGTCAACCCCTCGAGCGCGTGGGCTGCCGCGCGCATGGTGGTGCGGCGAAGGCGGCGGCGCTTTTGGCCGTGCAGCGCATCGCTTGCCGCACGCAGGTCGCTCACCAACGCAGCAACCAACGATCTGCCCGACTCATCCACTGCCGGCGCTTGGCTCACCCGCGCGCTGCGGCGGATGTGGCGCGCGATCCATTCGTGCAGCGTCAGACCATAGCGCTGGCGAAAGGTGGGGCCGCCAGTTTGGCCGTGGTCAGACAGCACAAACAAGTCATACTCGAACGGCGCCAGATGGCGGATCGCTTGGCGGATGTGGCGGAGGTGGCGGTCAAAGCCGCGCAGTGTGTTCAACGCGTGGGGACAATCGGGGCCGGCCCGATGTGCTGCTACGTCGTAGCCGATGAACGTGGCGTAGATGATCGGGCTACCGCGTTGAATCTCGCGCATCACGATGAAAAAGGTCATGTCGCGCAGCAGCACGTTGACAACAGGACGCAACAACGCGTGAGGCAAGAGGAGCGGCTGATGGACACCGCGCAAGCGCTGCCGCAACGTCCAGCCGATCTCGCGCAGCAAATCCAGCGCGCATAGGGCGAGCGTCCGCCCAAAGAGAATGGGGTTTAGCCAAAACGCGGTCAAGTCCTCCAGGGCGCGCGGCGCATGCAGCTCGCTCAGCGTGAGCACGGCGCGTGCGGCGCCGCCGCTGAGCAAATTGTTGATGGACGATCCCCCGCGCAACAAGCCATGCGCCTGGTGGTAGCGCGCTTGCAACAAGCGTGCGTCCTCCGGGCGATTGGAGACAAACACGCGAGCCCGCTCGCGCTCATACCATCGAAAGGCGGGGATGTTGTCGTTATTCCCATAAAAGATCGCGGCCTGGAAAGCAGAGGTTTGCGACGGCAACCCACAATCAAAGCCAGTCACGTGAAAGCCCTCGCCCAGCATCTCCCGCAAGTTTGGCATCAGGCCCAGCTCCAACGCTTGCTTCAGGTGGGAGTGCGATAGGCCGTCAACTTGCAGCAGCACCATGCCGCGCCGTACTGCCCCATCCGCTTGCAACGGCGACCGATTCGGGTCTCGCGCGGACTGAATGACAAACTGGAAGAAGGTGTACTCATCATCCAGCGCGATGAGGCCGTTCAACACGGTGTTTGCGATAGCTAACAGGAGCGTGGCCGGCACGAAAGCCGGCAAGCTGAGCGCCCGCTCAGGTTCGACAAGCAGCCCGGCCGCCCATCGCAGCACAGCGCCGTTGATCAGCAGCGCTGCGCCGTTCACGGTGAGCGGATTGATCGGCAGCCTCAGCCACAGCATCACCGGCAGCAGCCCAAAGTTCAAGCCCACCAGCAGTGCCACCACAAGTCCAAACTGGGCAGCGAAGCGCGGCGTCCAGCTAGGCCCGCCGAACAAGCTGAGCATCAGCCCTAGCACGAGGCTAGCCTCGATCGCGCTGAACCAAGCGAGGCTAATCGCCAGCCGACACCATTCCAGCAGCGGAAAGGTGACCCTTCGCATAGAGCCTTTTACAGGGAGCTAAACGGAGACCGCATCCGCGCACGCGCTGCATGCAGGGCATGGCGCGGCGGAGTCGTGTATGCTAGAACAGAATACACTTCGGCATGCAGCAATCCCGATCTTCTCACAGTTGGCATCATGGTCCATCGTGGCTGTGGCTGTTGTCGTTCGTAGTTGTGATCGCCGGCGACGTGCTGGTGCTCCAGCGCTGGACGCTGCTGCCGGTGTATGTGATGTGCTTCTACGGCGGCATGGTGGTGATCGACCTGCTCACCTACCCGTTGTTGGAACGGTGGCGGGCATGGCTGCGGATGCACGGGTCGCGCGGCAAGTGGGTGTGGTATCTCGTCGAGGTGGGAGGGATGTGGCTCGGCAGCTCGGCCGTACTGATTGCGACAGCACCGCTCTGGCTGGCCTGGCGTTGGCAGGTGCCCGTCGTGCTCCAGGTGGTTGGGTGGGGCGTGCTCGCCGTCTCGGTTGGTGTGGGGGTGTGGGCAGCAGGCCAGATGGGCTGGGCGCGCTTGCTGTTCGCCAGCGCGTTGTTCCCGCCCGGTGAATCAGCCCAGCAAAACGATGTGCCCCAGCGCCTGGTTCTTTCCGGCCCCTATCGCTACGTCCGCAATCCGCTCTACGTGACCGACGCCACGCTGATCGCGTCCACCGCGCTGGTCACCCAAAGCCTGGCGCTGGTTGGGTTGCTGGTGATTTACCTGGCGCAG
Organism: uncultured Anaerolineae bacterium; assembly: GCA_938028725.1. Lineage (GTDB taxonomy): Bacteria > Chloroflexota > Anaerolineae > J036 > Brachytrichaceae > CALIMH01. The sequence continues at coordinate 162,931 of CALIMH010000004.1, forward strand.
TTAGCGATGCAAGTTCGGCTTGAGGAGCGCGAGCTGCGGCAGCGCTTCGGCGCGGCTTACGAGCGCTACCTGCGGGCCGTGCCGCGCTTCGTCCCGCGCCTGCGGCCGGTGGACCCGGCCGAGATTGAAGAGCCGCCGGTTCGGCAGGGCTAGCTGTTTGTGCCGATCAGCCTACCGCCGCTGGGTGTGAATCGCTCGACGCTCAGGACCACCGCACTGGCATTGGCGACGCTGCGACCCTGCTCCGCGCTGTAGGCCTGCACGTTTGCGGCTGCGCTCCAGGCGCGCAAGCGCTGCACTTCGGCTTCGTCCAGCTGGTAGGCGTCCCGGCGTTTCACCAGGTGATCCACAATCTGCCGCATCACTTGGTGGCACAGATCGCTGGTGTCAGTGAAGGCCTGCCAGCGCTCAAAGCGAGCGGCCATGCGCATGAATCCCTGCGCCGCTTGGGTTTGATGCTTGCCGGCGTGATACCACAGCAGCGTGGGGACGCCGGTTTGCCGAGCGGCCATCCACTCCAAGCCCATGGGGGCTTGAATGTCGCTGCCTAGGATGAGCATAAACAAGTGCGCGCGACGCACAGCCTCCAGGTCAGGGGCGCGATCGGGCGAGGTAGGGGTCTGCTGAATGCTCCAACCCAGCGAAGTCGGCACCTCGCTGATCAGGCGCGCCAACAAATCGCGCTCGGCACGCGACTGCGGCGCTGCGGAGATGTACACCAGCAGTTGTTCGGCCATGGCAAACAGGATATATCACATTTGGCTGAGTTTGCCTGCGCTGCACCAAGGCGTGCTCTCGCGCGTGTTAGCATCATCTTGGCTATGAACATGCTCACGCGATGGTTTACCCTCGTGGGCGCTGCTGTCTCGGGTTATGCGCTGTGGAAGCTGGCAGCGCCGGAGGTGGTGCAGCGTCGTCGCTCGCCTTTCCTCGACACAGCACCGCCCGACGCGACAGCGCTGGTCACCGGCGCCTCGTCAGGCATTGGCGCAGCGTTCGCGCGCCGACTGGCGCGATATGGCTATCATCTCGTCTTGCATGGGCGACGCCAAGAGCGGCTGGACGCATTGGCGGAGGATTTGCGCCAACGCTACGGCGTGCGCGCGCGCACAGTGAACGCGGACCTGAGCCGCGAAGAGGGCATCCAGCATGTGGCTGCACTAGCGGAGGAGTTGGCCGAGGCCGGCGCGCTGGACATTCTGGTGAACAATGCCGGCTTTGGCACTACCGAGCGCTTTGCTGAGCTGCCGGCCGAGCGTCATCTCGCCATGCTGAATGTGCACGTGACGGCGAGCGTGTGCTTGACGCGCGCCGTGCTGCCTGGGATGCTGGCACGCCGCCGCGGCGGTGTGATCAACGTGGCCTCGGTGGCCGGCTGGTTCCCGCTGCCCGGAAACGTCACCTACAGCGCCACCAAGCGTTATCTGGTCAACTTCTCGCAAGCGTTGCAAATGGAGCTATGGGGGAGTGGGGTGTTTGTGCAGGCGCTGTGCCCTGGCTTCACCTTCTCGGAGTTTCACGACGCGCCACCTTTCCGCGCGGTGGGCTTCCGCCGCGATGCAGTGCCGAGCGTGCTGTGGCAATCCGCAGAGCAGGTGGTGGAGGCGTCGCTGAATCAGCTTGGGTCGGGTGAGGTGATCTGTGTGCCGGGCGCGCACAATCGCGCGCTGGTGTTGCTGAGCGGCCTGCTGCCGCGCAGCGCCGTGCAGACGGCCCGGCGGCTGATGGGCGGGTTGGGCGTGCTGGGCTAGTCCGCCTTGCGCAGGTGGGGAAAGAGCAGCACTTCGCGGATGCTGTCGCGGTTGGCGAACATCATGACCAGCCGGTCGATCCCCATGCCGAAGCCGCCGGCAGGCGGCATGCCATACATGAGCGCGCGGATGTAATCCTCGTCTACAGGGTTCGCCTCGCCTTCTTCGGCGTTGAGCGACTCTGCCAGGAAGCGCTCGCGCTGGTCGAGTGGATCGTTGAGTTCGGTGAAGGCATTGCAGAGCTCCATGCCGCCAATGAACCCTTCAAAGCGCTCTACCGTGTTGGGTTCGTTGGGCTTGGCCTTGGCGAAGGGCGAAATGTCGCGCGGGTAGTCGTAGAGGAAGGTCGGCTCGATCAACGTCTTCTCCACGTAGTCGCCGATGAGCGTATCCACCAACTTCCCCCACGGTTTGCCTTGGACAGCCTCCGGCGGCAGCAGGCTGCGGCGGGTCAGTTCCGCTCCTAATGATGCCGCGTCGGGATAGGCGGTGTAGTCAATGCCGGTGCGGTCCAAGATCGCCTGGCGCAGGGGGATGCGTTGAAACGGCTGCAGCCAGTTGATGGTGTGGCCGCGGAAAGAGGTCTTCCCTTCTGCTTCTGGGGGCAGCACCGTGCGCGCCACATGCTGCAGCATGCGCTCGGTCAGGTCCATCACGTCATACAAGTCCATGTAAGCGGCGTAGAACTCCAGCATAGTAAACTCTGGGTTGTGCTTGAAGCTCACGCCCTCGTTGCGGAAATCGCGCCCGATCTCATACACGCGCTCTAGGTTGCCCACCAACAGGCGCTTGAGATACAGCTCAAACGAGATGCGCAGGTAGAGGTCTTGGCCGAGCTGGTTGTGGTGCGTGATAAATGGGCGCGCTGCGGCACCGCCGTAGATCGGCTGCAGGATAGGGGTCTCCACCTCAAGGAAACCCTCGCTGTCGAGGAAGTCGCGGATGGCGCGGATGATGCGCGCGCGCAGGACGAACACCTCGCGCACCGCGGGGTTGACAGCCAGGTCGGCATAGCGCTGCCGATAGCGCAGCTCCGGGTCGCTGAAGGGGCTATGGCGCACCACGCGACCGTCGGGCAGCACCTCCTCCTTGGCGAAGGGCAGCGGGCTGAGCGATTTGGCCAGCAGGTGCCACTCGCGCACGCGCAGCGATGGCTCGCCGGTGCGTGTGAGCATTAAACTGCCGCGCGCTTCCAAAAAGTCGCCCAGGTCGAGGGACTTAAACCACTCGAATGACTCGGCGGTGAGGGAGTCCTCGCCCACACGGCCGTAGAGTTGGATGCGCCCGCTGGCGTCCTCGATGTGCATGAAAGCCGCCTTGCCCATCACCCGGCGCGAGATCACGCGCCCCATCACGGCGACCTCGGCCTGCTCGCCGCCACGCGCGCGTGCAGCCGCATGGGCCGCCATCACGCGCTGACGGGCGAAGCGAATCCGAGCCGGGTAAGGGTCAATGCCATGGGCGCGCAGTCGTTGTTGCGTGGCCAAGCGCTCGCGCTCAACCTCAGTGAGTTCCATAGCGATACCTGGAGACACTTGAAACGCGCGGCTTTAGGCCGCGCGCTGCGATGGTCGCAAGGCGTTGCCCACAGCAGGAGGAAAGAACCGATCGGAACGAAGGGGTGTGGCTCTAGCTGTTGCTGTTGTTGTGGTTGTTCTGGAGTCGCTTGGCCTGATGCGCGCGCTTGAGCGCTGCTGCGAACGGGCTAAGCTCCTCGTCCGGCCCAGCAGAAAGCAGGTAATCTTCGGGAGCCACGTTCTCCAACACAGCGTCCAGCACCTTGCGCCGGGGGTCCACACGGATGACGCGCACTGTCACTTCTTCGCCTGGGGAGACAATCGCGCGCAAATCCGCGAAGGACATGTTCATGGCAGAGGCGCGGACCAGTGCGTGGCGCTCGGCGCCAATATCCACCAGTGCCATGCTGCGCTCTGCGCGCGTCACCTTGCCGCTGTAGCGTTCGCCCTTGCGGATGCGGCTCCAGGGCAGCTCTGGGGGCGTGATCATGGTCAAGCCCACACGGCGCTTGGCTGCATCCACCTCGGTGACCCAAACTTGTTCGATCACATCACCGACGTTGAGCTGTGCGCCGCGTGTGATCTGGTTAAGCGGGATCAGCCCATGCTTGGGGCCGTCGAAGTCCACGAACACGCCGAATGACTCTTTTGAGACCACTTTAACGTTGGTCAGCTTCATGCCCACCTGGAGATTGTCCCAGTCGTAGGCGGCCGGCGGGCGCATGGTCAACGCCAGTTGCTGCTCCTTCGGCTTAACAGAGAGCACGTACACCTTGACGAGGTCGCCCTCTTTCAGCACGTCTGCAACGCGCGTGACCGGCCTGCCGCTATCGGTGACGATTTGCGACACGTGCAAGAAGCCATCCACACCGATGCCCACATCCACAAACGCGCCGCTGAGTACCACGCGCTTCACACGGCCCTCGAACGCCATGCGCGGCTTCAGGCCGCTCAATGGCCCAGACTCTTCTGCTGCGCTCTCTGGCGCTGTTGCTGATGGCGCAGGGGTGCTGAGTGCCTCTGGTGTGGCAGGAGCATCTGGGCTTTCGATGGTTGCAATCACTTCTTCAGTCACTTGCGGTCTCTCCTCCTTGCTGATAAGCTGGATACGCTGTTGAGAGAACAGGACGCATCCGCAGAAGTTAACGCTCGTATTCTATCCGATTTTCGGGACGATGCACGCCGAAGGTGTCCTTCTTCGCCACAAACAAGGTGGCGTGGGGTGGATCCGGCGACAGCCTAGTGGATCACGGCAACCACGCTGGCAACATGGCGTCGGTGGCAAGCAAGCGCTGGCTGCGTCCGTCTGCAGCGAGCAACCAGATTTCCGGCTTGGCGTTGGGTGTGACCAAGTCGAAGCGCTGCGCAACCAGGCGACCACCATCAGGGCTCCAGGCGAGCGAACCGTAGTTGAAGCCGCTGTCGTTGGTGAGCGGCACGAGGAGATCATCTTCAACTGCCGCAAGCCACACTTGCGCCCCACGCGTACCGCTGCGATAGTCCTGTCGCCCAAATGCCACCCACGTCCCTACTGGCGACCATACGGCACCGACGGCGTTGTAAGCGCCCAACTTGGTGAGTGGTGTGATCACGTTGTTCGCCAAGTCGGCGCGTAGCAGGTGGCTGAACTCGCCGGCGTCAGAGGCTAGTAAATCCGGATACACGAGCTGCGTGCTGTCGGGCGACCAGCTCCCGGTGTCGCCCATTGCGCTGGGCAGTTCGCGTGTGCTCCCATCCGCGAGGTTGACCACTTGAATGACGTTGCGGAGGCCGTCGTAGAAAGCCAGCACGGGCGCGCGTGGTGCGAAGCGCGGCAAGCTGCCGATACGTTGCGAGTCCTCGAATAGCGGGGCCGCTTGTTGCTGGTCGAGATAAAACAGCCAAATGCGGCCTGGCCCAGGCGAGCGACCCAGCGTGCCGGCGATCAGCGGCTGCTTTTGAAAAGCGATAATCGTGCCGTCGCTGGACCAGGTGGGGGATTGACACACGTGGTTGTCGCATCGCACCAGCAGCCGGCGCTCGCTGCCATCGTGGTTGATCAGCCACAAGTCGCGCTCAGAGTCGAACTCGGCGCGGTTGACGCTGTAGGCAATGTGTCGGCCGTCGGGGCTGATGGCGAAGTCATACACGCCGAACGGCTCATCGGTGAGTTGCCGCGGTGGACTGCTGAGGTCGTCGGGGTTGATTGAGACCAGGTTGGGGATGCCCCCCGCCGGGGACAGGTAAACCACCTGGGGCGCGCGTGTGCGAAAACTCCACTGCACGGGGTGCAGCAACGCACGCCCGCGCTGGCTGAGCACGCCCGTGTTGATGGTCACGGTGTAGATTGTGTTGGCCTCTAGCGCCACCATGGGCGTCCACTGAGCAAGGGTGGCGTTCACGTGCAGCGTGCCGCTCACCGGCGGCTCAACCCGCCACTGTGCTTCCAACGAGCTGAGCAAAGGCGCTTCGTTAAAGACAACCTGCACACTTCCGCGCACCGACACATTCGCAGCCTGATGAGCAGGCTTCACCTGCACCACAGCTAAGCCAACCTGATCGCCGCGCGCGATCACCACGGCCGCGATCAGCAGCAGCAAGCCAATGCTCAGCAGCGAGGCGCGGTCGAGCGAATCCCAACGCACTGGGCTGGAATTGTAGCTGGGCGGGGTGGCGTACAATGCGCCCGCGCGTGGCCGAATTCCGTGAGTTGCTCAGCCAAGTCTCGCAGGTGCTCATCCTGCCGCTCCTGTTGGGGCTTTTGGCGACTGCGCTCCTTGTCAGCGTGGTCCGCAACTGGCGCATTGTCTTGCCCACCATGGTGGTGAACTACGCGGTGGTGGGGTTGATGCTGGCGCGCGTGATAGACCCGCTGATCAGCCTCTCGCGAATTGGGACGGGCGCAGTTGCGATCGTTGTGCTGAGCGTTGCGGCGCAGCGGGCGGATGATATGCGCGCTGCCCGCGGCGAAAGTGTCGCGCGAGAGCGGCTCGCCCATCCCCAATGGCGACGCCTCGCCTCGCAGCTTTTGCTGCGCGCGATGGTCGCGCTGTTCGCATTTGGCGCTGCTTTCGGCGCAGCCTCCCGCTTCCCCCTGCCGGGCGAGGCACGCGAGTTGGGCCTGGCGGCTTACGTCCTGCTTGCGGTCAGTCTGCTCCTCATCGCCACTGCCCCAGAAGCGCTCAACGTGGGCGTCGGGTTGCTGATGCTCTTCTCCGGGTTTGAGCTGGCATACCTCCCGCTCGAGCCGAGCATTGGTGTTGGCGTGCTGATGGCATTGGTCACGCTGCTCAGCGGCTTGGCAATTGCCTACCTCGTTCAGCTAGACGTGGCCGTGGGAGACCAACCAGCCTCCGCTGCGACGGCGTGGGACGCGTTCGAGCAGCCGGATGTCTCCTGAGCATGCCACGCTGCGCCGATCCAACTTTGAGCAGTTCGATGAAGAGAAACGCGTTGTCGCACACCCAGATGGAACACTCAGCGCCGATGCCAACTGGCACGGCTCAGTTTCGGGTGATGAGTGCCGCGCGATGATCGTGATCCCCGCTGTTGTGCTGGTTTTAGCGGTGCTGCTCGCCACCGCTCTCGTCGCCAATCTCCTGCGCCGTCGGCGATGGCTGGCTTGGGGAATGGGGCTGGGCGCTTGCGCTCTGGTGATCGCGGTGTTGGTGGGCTTGGCCGGTGGGCCGCTGCGCACTTCGCTGTTGAGCCTCGACCCCAGTATCGAGGTGGCCATCTTGGGGCGTGTGCTCGCCCTCACGCCAACCAACCAGCCCGCGCTGATCATGCTGAGCTTGGCGGCGCTGATCGTGATCGGGTTTGCGCCCGCTGCCGGCCCTGCCAACAACTTTTACTCGTTAGGGCTTGGCATCCTCGCCCTGTTGGCCACGAGCCTGATGGTTCAGCCATTGCCCTACGCTGCCTTTGCCTGGCAGGCCTCGGCGACGGTGGCCGTGTTCCTAATCCAGGGCGACCGTGCAGGCGAGCGCAGCGGGCAAGCGGCGCTGCGTTACCTCGCGGCTTTCACCTTCACGTTGCCGCTGCTGTTGCTGGCGGGCTGGCTGAGCGATCAGGCGCGTTCGCTCGTCCCTGAGGCAGCGCAGCTTGCTCAGGCTTACAACGCTCCTGCCGCGCTGATTGCGGCGGCGATGCTGTTGCTCATGGGAGCAGTGCCGCTTTACTCGTGGCTGCACCTGGTCGCTCGTGATGCAGCACCGCCGGTCACGGCGTTGCTAGCAACACTGGTGAGCGGCACAGTGGCCTTTCTGTGGCTGAGCTTGTGGGAGGCCAACGATTGGCTGCGCGATAGCGCGCTGGCGAGCGGCATCTTGCGTTTCTCCGGCATAGCGTTGTTGGTCATATCCATGCTCACGGCGTGGGCACAGCCGTCCTTTGCGCGCTGGCTAGGCAGCGCGCTCTTCGCCGAGGCAGGCACCAGCCTGCTGCTGATGCAGCCGCGCTCGCCGCTGGAGGTGGAGGCGCAGGTGCTCGGCGTGCTCAGCCGTGCGTTGGCACTGGCGCTGTTCGCGGCGGGGTTGCATCGCTTGCGGCAGCAGTGCGGCAGCACTCGGTTTGATGCGCTGAGCTGCCGGCCAGACTCCTGGACACTGGTGACGCTGGCGATCAGCGGCTTGTCACTGGCCGGCGTCCCGGCCACCAGCGGCTTTGTGTGGCGTTGGCTGCTAGCCCGTGGCCTGGGCGAATCCGAGCTGATGCTGCTGGTTGCGCTGAGCAGCGCGAGTCTGATCGGCGGTTTGGTGCGGGGGCTGAGCGCAGCGCTGGGCGCTCGGCCGAGCGCTGTTGTGGATGCATCCGAGGCGGTGTCAGACGGTCTGAACAGCAAGACGGATTGGAGCCCGCGATTGCTCGCGGCCGGCGCCATGCTGAGCTGTGCCCTTGGTGTTGTGCCCACGCCCCTGATCGAGCTGGCAGCTGCCATCGCGCGCGGCTACACGTTTTACCCCTGAATTGCCCATTTGGGGAGTGCAACGCTTGAGTGTTGATACTACACTTAGGGGTGAGGTTTGTACAATCACCGATGCGCAGGCGCGAGGCGCGCCAAGCATGGCACGCGACTTTAACATCTCGAGGGAGAATTGCCAATGGCAGTGAAAACCCAACCCAAGAAGGCCACCGTCACAACCGCTGCGCCGAAGAAGCTGAAGGCGAGCGTCAACGGGAAGGCCACCGCATCTCAAGCGAAACCTGCGAAGAAGCAGTGGGTGTTTTTGTTCAACGACCGAAAGGGCGTTGAAAAGGTCGCCAAGACGTGGAACGAGTTGCGCGAGCTGCTGGGCGGCAAAGGCGCCGGGCTGTTTGATATGACCCGCGCCGGCTTGCCGGTGCCGCCGGGCTTCACCATCAGCACTGAGGCCTGCGAGGCCTTTGTGAAATCTGGCAACCGAATCCCGAAGGAAATTTGGGATCAGGCGCTTGAAGCGATGAAAGCGGTGGAGAAGCAAACCGGCAAAAAGTTCGGTGGCGGCGTGAAAGGCGTTCGCCCCTTGCTGGTGTCGGTGCGCTCCGGCGCGCGCGAATCCATGCCGGGCATGATGGAGACAGTGCTGAACGTCGGCCTGAACGACCGCACCGTCGAAGAGATGGCCGAGGTCACCCGCAACCCACGCTTCGCTTACGACTCCTACCGCCGTCTGCTGATGATGTTCGGCAGCACCGTGCTCGGCATCCCCGATGAGAAGTTCGACGAGCCGATGGAGCACCTCAAGGCGCAGAAAGGTTACACCGCCGACACCGACCTGACCACCGAGGACCTTAAGGAGCTGGTCGCCACCTTCAAACAGGTGATCAAGGAGGAAACCGGCCGCGAATTTCCGCAAGATGTGTACGAGCAGCTCAAGGAGTGCGCGATGGCCGTCTTCCGCAGCGCCACTGGCCACAAAGCGCGCACCTACGCTAAACAAATGGGCTGGAAGAGCACCTTGCCCACAGCGGTGAATGTGGTGACGATGATCTTCGGCAACATGGGCAACGACAGCGCCACCGGCGTCGCCTTCACCCGCGACCCCTCCACCGGCGAGAAGGTGATGCTCGGCGAATACTTGGTGAACGCCCAAGGTGAGGACGTGGTGGCTGGCATTCGCACGCCTAAACCGATCTCCGAAATGGCCAAGGAGATGCCGAAGACTTACAAGGAGTTCATGAAGATCGCCGCGCTGCTGGAGAAGCACTATCGCAACATGCAAGACGTGGAGTTCACCATCGAGCAGGGCAAGCTCTACATGCTGCAAACGCGCAACGGCAAGCGCACCGCCCGCGCTGCCGTGAAGATCGCCGTGGACATGGTGAAGGAGAAACTGATCACCAAAGAAGAGGCGGTGATGCGCGTCTCGCCTGCTGATGTGGACTTCCTGTTGCACCCCCAATTTGACCCGGCGGTGGTGGAAGCCGCCAAGGCAGAAGGCCGCTTGCTCGCCAAAGGCGTGAACGCCTCCCCCGGCGCAGCAGTCGGCATGTTGGTCTTCGACGCTGACACCGCAGAGGCCTGGGCCAAAGAAGGTAAAGACCTCATCCTGATCCGCCCCGAAACAAAACCGGATGACGTGCACGGCATGGTGGTGGCCAAAGGCATTCTCACCTCGCGCGGCGGCGCCACCAGCCACGCCGCAGTGGTAGCGCGCCAGTTCGGCATCCCCGCTGTGTGCGGCGCCGACGCCCTGCGCATTGACCTGGAGGCGCGCACTGTCACCGCCAACGGTCACGTGCTCCGCGAAGGCGATTGGGTCTCCATTGACGGCGCAAAGGGCGAGGCTTACGTCGGCCAATTGCCCACCGTCAGCCCCTCCTTCGAGGAGCAGGAGGATTTGGTCACGCTGCTCAAGTGGGCCGATGAGATCAGCGCGCGGAAGACTCGCGTCGGTGCCGATGGCAAGCCCATGCGCGGCCTGCAAGTGTGGGCCAACGCCGATTACCCCAAGGACGCCGAGCGCGCCCGCGCCTACGGCGCGCAGGGCATTGGCCTTTGCCGCACCGAGCACATGTTCTTTGAGACCGACCGGTTGCCGATCGTGCAGCGCATGATCCTGGCCACCGACCCAGAAACCCAAAAGCAAGCGCTAGATGAGCTGTTGCCCTTCCAACGCAGCGACTTCGAGGGCCTCTTCCGAGTGATGAGTGGCCTGCCCGTCGTCATCCGCTTGATTGACCCGCCGCTGCACGAGTTCCTGCCCTCCCGCGAGCAGCTTATCCGCGAGGTGGCGGTGTATGAGACCAAGCGCCAGTACGAGGCGCTCAGCGACGAGGAGCAGGCGGACTATCAGCGCAAGCAGGCGCTGCTGCAAGCAGTGAACGCGATGCACGAGCAAAACCCGATGATGGGCCTGCGCGGCATTCGCCTGGGCATCATCATCCCCGGCTTGATCGCCATGCAGGTGCGCGCCATCTTCGAGGCGGCGTGCAACGTCAAGAAAGAAGGCTACGAGCCAATGCCAGAGGTGATGATCCCGCTAACCGGCCATGTGAACGAGCTGAAGCGCGTGCAGCCGGAGCTGGAGAAGGTGGCGAAAGCAGTGATGGAGGCCAACGGCGTCTCGCTGAAATACAAGTTCGGCACAATGATCGAGATCCCGCGCGCTGCCATCACCGCGGGCGAGATCGCGCAAATGGCCGAGTTCTTCTCCTTCGGCACCAACGACCTGACGCAAATGACCTTCGGCTACTCACGCGACGACGCTGAGCGCAGCTTCTTGCTCACCTACGTCGAACAAGGCATTCTGCCTTTCAACCCCTTCCAAACCATTGACAAGGACGGCGTGGGCCGCCTGATGAAGATCGCCGTGGAGGAGGGCCGTCGAACGCGCCCCACCTTGGAAGTGGGCATCTGCGGCGAGCACGGCGGCGACCCGGCCACGGTGGAGTTCTGCTACCAGATCGGCCAGAACTACGTGAGCTGCTCGCCGTTCCGCGTGCCGATCGCTCGGTTGGCTGCAGCCCATGCAGCGCTGAAGCACGGCGCTACGAAAGCCTGAGCGCCTACTGCGAAGGCGGCAGACAAAGCAACGCGAGGCGCCGGCTGGCTCAAGCCAGCCGGCGCCTCGTTGTTCACAGCTTGAAGTCTTCCGCAATCAGGCGCGCCGTCATTTTGGCGCTCATCATCACGCTGGGCGTGCCGCCGCCAGGTTGAACGCCCGCGCCGACCAAATACAGTCGCTCGATGTCCTCGCTGCGGTTGTGTGGGCGGAAGTAGGCCGTTTGCGTCAAGCGCGGCTCTGGACCAAAGGCGTTGCCCACGTAGCTGTTCAACGTGTCCTCAAAGTAGTCTGGGGTGATGAAGCTTTTGTAGACCAGCCGCTCGCACAAGCCGGGGATGTAGCCGCGCTCGTCGAGGAAGCGCAGCACCCGATCCACCAACGCCGGCCCCTGCGTGCGCCAGTCGAGGCTTGCGCCGCGCCCCGCCTTATTCGGCACCGGCACCAACGTGTAGGCAGCATGGTGGCCAGGCGGCGCCAAGCTGGGGTCGGTCAGCGTGGGGACGTGCAGATACTGCGAGAAGTCCTCTGAAAGCACTTTGCGCTCGAAAATATCCTGTAACAGACCTTCGTAGCGCGGGCCGAGGATGATGTTGTGGTGGCGCAAGTCCAGGTTGAGGTTGTCCGCCTTAAAGCCGAAGTAGATCACCAGCAGTGACATGGAATACTGGGTGCGGCGGATGCGCCGGTCGGTGTGGAAGAGGCGATAGCGCGGGTCGATGAGGCGCATGTAGGTGTTGGCGTAGTCGCCGTTGGAGACCACCACGTCGGCCGGTATCACCTCGCCGCTGGTGAGTTGCACGCCGCGCGCCACCTTGCGCCCGAAGCGCGAGGGCTCGCCGCCATCCGGCGCAGTGACGATGATGCGCGAGACCTCGCTGTTGTAGCGGATGCGCCCCCCCAGCTCCTCGAACTTGCGCACGAATGCCTGCACCAGCGCGCCCGTGCCGCCCATGGCGAAGTGGATGCCCCATGTTTTCTCCACGAAGTGGATCATCGCGTAGATGGCCGGCACGGCGAGCGGGTTGCCGCCGATCAGCAGCGGCTCAAAGCTGAACACGCGGCGCAGCTTGTCGCTCTTGAAGTAGCGGCTGGTGAAGGAGAACAGCGTGCGCACGGCGTCCAGTCGCAACAAGTCCGGCATCACTGCGAGCATCGAGGCGAGCGAGCCAAAGTGGGTGTAGCCGAGCTGTAGAAAGCCACGCTCGAAGATCGCCTTCGCCGCTGCATGGAAGCGCTCGTAGCCCTCCAAGTCATCGGGACAAATAGCGCGGATTTGCTCGCGCGTGTGCAGCGGATCGCCGTCGTAGTCGAAGCACGTGCCGTCGTCGAAGTAAATGCGGTAGAACGGCTGGATGGGGACGATCTGCACGTAGCGCGAAGTGTGTGGGCCGCCGCTGATGCCCTGGGTGATCCGCTGGCGCTCATCCAGCACCGACGGGGGGAAGTCCGGCCCATCCAAATTAGGCTGGCCGCGCTCCAACGCGAACAGCTCCTCGATGAAATGTGGGACGGTGATCACCGTCGGCCCCATGTCGAAGGTGAAACCATTGGCGCGGCGCACGTAGGCCCGCCCGCCGGGGCCATCCAGCTTCTCAACCACGGTGGTGTCGAAGCCCATGCTCTGCAGACGAATCGCCAGCGACAGCCCGCCAAATCCCGAACCGATGATGACTGCTTTCAAGTTAGCCATATAGCTAGCGATTATGAGCAAGCAACCTAAGTGTTCACTGTGAGCCGCAGTACACTCTGCTGAGCTATGCACATCGCTCAGGTGTTGCGTCGGCCTGGCACCCATTTCAGCTTCGAGTTCTTCCCGCCGAAGACCGAGGAGGCCTCGCAGCAGCTCTTCGAGTCCATCCGCGAGCTGGTGCCGTTGCGCCCCTCGTTTGTGAGTGTCACCTATGGCGCTGGCGGTAGCACACGCGCGCTCACGCGCGACTTGGTGATCCGCTTGCAGCGTGAGACGCGCTTGACTGTGGTGGCGCACATCACCGCCATCGGCGCTAGCCGACAGGATGTGCACCAACTCCTGGAAGACTACGCCCAAGCCGGCGTGGAAAACCTCATGGTGCTGCGCGGTGACCCGCCGCGCGGCGCAACTCACTTCGTGCCGCATCCGGATGGCTTTCGCTACGCAGCGGAGATCGTTGCCCATGTCAAGCGCCACTTCCCTCACTTCGGCATTGGCGTGGCCGGCTTTCCCGAGGGCCACCCCGAAACCCCAAACCGGCTGAAGGAAATGGACTACCTGAAAGCCAAGGTGGATGCTGGCGCGGACTACATCTGCACCCAGCTCTTCTTCGACAACCGCGACTTTTACGACTTCTGCGAGCGCTGTGAGATCGCGGGCATCCACGTGCCGATTGTGGCGGGCATTATGCCGATCACCTCACGCCAAGGCATGATCCGCATAGCAGAGCTGGCGCTCGGCGCGCGCATCCCCGCGCCGCTGTTGCGGGCGGTGCTGCAGGCGGAGGACGACGCCGCGGTGGAGCGCATTGGCATTCACTGGGCCACCCAGCAGGTGTTCGACCTGATCAACCATCATGTCCGCGGCGTGCACTTCTACACGCTCAATCGCTCCAAGCCCACCTTGCGGATTTACGAGGTGGTGGGCCAGCAGCTCGCTGTGAGCGCATGAACGCTCGCAACGGGCTGTTGAGCAGCGCCCTCGCTGCCGGCCGAGGTGCTGGCTATAATCCCGCTTGGCAGCGCAGCTGCTACATCACCAGGGACTTCGGAGATTCATGGCGATCCTCGCAGACAGCCACACGCGCCTGATCGTCCAGGGCATCACCGGCCGAGAGGGCGACTTCCACGCACGCCAAATGCACGCTTATGCGCCGATTGTGGTCGGCGGCGTCACGCCCGGCAAGGGCGGCACGGTCACCGACTACGGCGTGCCGGTTTTCGACACGGTTGGGCAAGCGGTGCGTGAGACTGGCGCCAACGCCAGTGTGATTTACGTGCCGGCCAAGTTCGCACCCGACGCGATCATGGAGGCCGCCGACGCGGGCATTCAGCTTATCGTGTGTATCACCGAGGGGATACCTGTGTTGGACATGATCCGCGTGCGGGCTTACCTCGACATCAGAGGGGCCACGTTGCTAGGGCCGAACTGCCCCGGCCTGCTCACCCCCGGCCAAGCCAAGATCGGCATTATCCCCGCCAATATCGCGATGCCCGGCGATGTCGGCGTGGTCTCGCGCAGTGGCACGCTCACCTACGAAGCGGTGCACGCGCTGACCCAAGCCGGCCTCGGTCAGAGCACCATCGTCGGCATTGGCGGTGACCCTGTGCACGGCCTGGACTTCCTCGACGTGATCCGCATGTTCAACGATGACCCTCAGACCCAGCGCATCGTGATGATCGGCGAGATCGGCGGCAACGATGAGGAGCGCGCCGCCGCCTGGGTGAAGGAGCACGTGAAGAAGCCGGTGGTCGGCTTTATTGCTGGCCGCTCCGCGCCGGAGGGCCGTCGCATGGGTCATGCCGGCGCCATCATCGAGGGCAGCTCTGGCACGGCGCAGGCCAAGATCGAGGCCATGCGCGCGGCTGGCATTAAGGTGGCCGACCTGCCCACCCAGATTCCGGCGTTGCTGCTGTAGCGCTGCGGTGTTGTGCGCCTCAGCTACTCCGGCATACGATGCTGAACTAAGCCGGCGTAGTCCAGCGGCCACACCACCAGCCAGGCGCGACCGACCAACTGGGCTGCTGACACTGGCCCGAAAGCACGGCTGTCGCGGGCGTCGGCCGAGTTGTCGTTCAGCACGAACAGCTCGTTGGCCCGCAGGATGCGTGCGCCGCTGAACGCTGGCTGATCGAGCTGGAGCGTGCCGTTGAAGCTGGCGGTGCGGAGTGGCTGGTTGTTGACCTGAATCCCGCTCTCATCCACCTGCACCTTGTCGCCTGGCAGCGCAACCACGCGCGAAAGATGCTCAGCGCCGTCCTCAGCGCGCAGCAGGACCACATCGCCGCGCCGTAGCTCCATCACCAGCGTAGGCAAGCGGCTCACCAGCACGATTTGCTCCACTTGCAAAGTGGGAGCCATGCGATTGTCCGCCACCATGTGCACGCTCACCGATGCGGCGATCGCGCCGGCCACGAGGACCATGGCAAGTATCCCTTCGAGTAGCCGCCGCAGAGCGCGGGCTGTTTGGCGTGGTGCTGAGAGAAGCAGCTTGTGGTCGCTGGCAGCACTGGTGTTCATGCGAATGTGAGTGCGTCCTGAATGCGGGCCAGGCCTTCTTGGATCAGGTCCAGCGACATGGCGTAGCTCAAGCGGGCGCAGCCAGGCGCGCCGAAAGCCTCGCCATGCACGATGCCCACCTTCACGCTGTCCAGCAAGTAGAGTGCCAGTTCCTCGCTGGTGTGACAGGTGCGGCCGTAGCGCAGCGGCTTGCCAAGCACACCGCTCAAGTCGGGGAAAGCGTAGAAGGCGCCCTCCGGCATCACACAGCGCACGCCGGGGATCGCGTTGAGCGCAGACACGATCCAGTCGCGTCGCTCCTTGAACGCTGCCACCATGCGGGCGATGTCTGCCTCGAGGTCGGTGGTGTAGGCTTTGACGGCTGCGGCCTGGGTGATCGAGGTGGGGTGGGAGTTGCTGTGGCTTTGAATCTTCAGCATCGCCTTGATGATCCACTCCGGCCCAACTGCGTAGCCCAGCCGCCAGCCGGTCATGGCGTAGGCCTTGGACAAGCCGTTGATCACCACCGTGCGATCGTAGAGGTCGGGCGCGACGCGCAACCAACGCGGGTAATGGTCGGTGAACACAATGCGGTCGTATAGCTCATCGCTCAGCACGATCACGTCGTGGCGGCGCGCCCAGCGCGCGATGTCCTCCAGCTCTGACTCACTGTACACCATGCCAGTTGGGTTAGAGGGCGAGTTCAGTACCAGCACGCGCGTGCGCGAGGTGGTGTAGCGCTCCAGCTTATCGCCACTCGCCTTGAAGTGCTCATCAGCGGTGGTGGGGACAATCACAGGCGTCGCCTCGGCCAAGCGCACCTGCTCCACGTAGCTCACCCAGTACGGCGCGATGATCAGCACCTCGTCGCCGCGCTCGCACAGCGCCTGGAAGGCTAGGTACAGCGACTCTTTGCCGCCGGTATGAGCGGCCACCTGCGCAGCGGTGTAGGTCAGCCCGGTCTTGGCGCTCTCGTGAGCAGCGATGGCCTCTTTCAGCGCGGCCATACCGCCGGTTTCGGTGTAGCGGGTGAAGTTGTTGCGGATGGCTTCGACAGCAGCCTGCTTGATCGGCTCCGGCGTGGGGAAGTCTGGCTCGCCGGCGCCGAAGCCGATCACTGGCTCACCTGCGGCGCGCAGTTGCTTCACGCGGCCTTCGACCGCCATAGTGGCCGATGGCAGCACGGCTTGCACCCGCGCGCTCAGCTTGCGTGTGATGGGTGTGGCTTCGGTCATGATGGGCCATTGTATTGGCCACGGCGTCGCGCTGCCGCTGCGCTCGATGGGCATGGCCTCGGCGCATCTCCCCACTTGGCGGTTTGGTGGTTTACTCAGATACATGTCTCGCACAACGTTGCAGGAATATGCCACTCTGTTTCGACTGGATGGCCGAACGGCACTGGTGATCGGCGCCGGCAGTGGCATCGGTGAAGCGTCGGCTGTAGCGCTGGCCGCGTTCGGTGCGCGCGTAGTCTGCGCCGATCTCAACGCGGAGGCGGCTGCGCGCGTGGCCGGGGCGATCTGCGCGCAAGGTGGCAGCGCGGAGAGCGCAACTGTGGACATACGCAGCGCTGTCTCCATTGCGGCGATGCTGCAGCGCGTCCCCCCGCCGGACGTGTTGGTCAGCACGCCCAGCATCAACGTGCGCAAGCCGCTGCTGCAAGTGAGCGAGGAGGAGTTTGATCGCGTGGTTGGCCTAAACTTGCGCGGCACTTTCTTGCTGGTGCAAGCGGTGGCGCGTGGTATGGCCGAGCGCGGGCGCGGCAGCATCATCGTCTTCAGCAGCATCCGTAGCGAAGTGGTCGAGCCCGGCCAAGGCGTGTATGCCGCCACCAAAGCCGGCGTGCGACAACTGTGCCGTGCGCTGGCCTCGGAGCTGGGCGAGCGCGGCGTGCGCGTCAACCTGATCGCCCCCGGCATTGTCGAGACGCCGCTCACAGCGCCCATCCGTAGCCATCCGGAATGGTCTCGTGCCTATGCCGAGAAAAGCATCCTGCACCGATGGGCGCATCCCAGCGAGATCGCCAGCATGGTGGTGTACCTGGCCTCCGACGCCAGCAGTTATGTCACCGGCGCGCTGTTTTACGTGGATGGCGGCTGGACCGCGCACGATGGTCGTTACACACCTCCCTTGTGAATCCGCCCCATGATCACCCCTAGCGAACAGCGCATCCTCGACCTAGTGGATGACACTTTGCTGGTGAAATGGGTGCAGGAGCTGACCCGCATCCCTAGCGTGTGGCACCCTGACCAGCAGGTGGGCGAAGAAGCTGCAGCGCGTTGGGTGGAGGCACGCTGCCGCGAGCTGGGCCTGGAGACCCACGTTGAGTTCGCCGCGCCGGGCCGCCCCAACGTGATCGCGCGCCTGCGCGGCTCGGCCCAGAGCAGTGAGCCTCGCCGCGTGCTGATGTTCGAGGGCCACACCGATGTGGTCACTGAAGGCGACCCTGCGCTGTGGACCGACCCGCCCTTCAGCGCCACCATCCGTGACGGGCGCATCTATGGGCGTGGCGCAAATGACATGAAGGGCGGCCTATGCTGCGCGCTGATGGCCATGCGCGCCTTGGCGCTCGGCGGCGCTGACCTACGAGGGGATGTGGTGCTGGGTGCAGTGTGCGATGAGGAAGGCCAGATGCTCGGCATCAAGCATTTCGTGGATCGCGGCTGGGCCGACGAGGTCACTGCTTGCGTGGTGTGTGAGCCGGAGGAGAATCATCTGTGCATCGCCCAGAAGGGCGTGATGTGGATTCACGTGGTGCTGCGCGGCGTGATGTGCCATGGCGCCATGCCGCTCACCGGCGTCAGCAGCGTTTACCCCCTGGCGCACTTCTTGGCGCTGGTGCAGGCGCTTGAAGCGCGCGAGATCGCTCGCCACGGCCAACACGAGTTCCTCGGCCAGCCCAGCATCACCCCCACGATTGTTGCCTCACCGCCACGTGGCGGGGGCCAGCCGCAAAACAACGTTGTCCCCGGTGCTGCTGAGTGTGTGCTGGATTGTCGCCTCATCCCCGGCCAAGACCCAGAGGCGCTCGCGCGCCGCGTGCGCGCGCTGCTGGAGGGCGTCGTGGCGCTGGACGACCGGCTGGCCTATGAGATGCGCGTGCTGGAGGTGCGCCCACCCACGCACACGAGCCGCGACGAGACGATCGTGCGCGTGATGGCCGAGGCCTACACCGATCTCACCGGCCAGCCACCGATCTACGGAGGTGTGCCTGGCTCGACCGATGGCACTATCCTCTATGCCCGCCGGGGCATCCCCATCGTCACATGTGGCCCTGGCGACATTCACATCCCGCACCATGTGGACGAGTGGGTGAGCATAGAGGAGCTGAAGGTGGCGGCCCGCTTGTATGTACTCACCGCCCTGCGCTACTTGAGCTAAGCCTATGTCCGACGTCAACCCAACACTAACGGCGGTGCCAGGCTTGTGGGTCGGGCACTGGAGCGATCTGGCGGCGGGCACAGGTTGCACGGTGGTGCTGTGTCCTGCGGGAGCGGTCGCCGGCGTGGATGTGCGTGGCGGCGCGCCAGGCACGCGCGAGACTGCCCTGCTCGCCCCGACGTGCGTGGTGGAGCGCGTGCACGCGGTGTTGCTCGCCGGCGGCAGCGCCTTCGGTTTGGCTGCGGCGGATGGTGTGGCGCGCTGGTTGGAGGAGCGCGGCTTTGGATTCGACACAGGCCTGGCGCGCGTGCCGATCGTCTCGGCGGCCGTGCTGTTCGATTTGCCGCTGGGGCGGGCGGATGTGCGCCCCGATGCGGCAGCCGGATACGCGGCCTGCCAAGCAGCCAGCAGCGCGCCAGTGGCCCAGGGCAACGTCGGCGCCGCCACCGGCGCCAGCGCCGGCAAGTGGCTAGGTTTCGCTCATGCCACAAAGACCGGCCTGGGCTCTTCAGCCATTTGGCTGCCGAACGGGCTGATCGTGGCAGCGCTGGCGGTGGTCAACGCGCTGGGCAACGTGATTGATCCCCTCACCGGCCGCCCAATCGCCGGCGCCCGCGATCCCGAACGTGCTGGCTTCGCCTCGCCGTTGGAGCGATGGGGCTACGCGCCGCCGGCCAGCATGGCGCTTTCCGCTCTGCAACACACCACCCTCGCAGTGGTGGCGACCAACGCCACGCTCAGCAAAGCAATGGCCCAGCGCGTGGCGATGATGGCGCACGACGGCCTTGCGCGGACCATCAACCCGGTCCACACGCTGTTGGACGGTGACGTGGTGTTTGCGCTTTCCGCTGGCGAAGTCGAGGCCGACGTCAGCGTGGTCGGGACGCTGGCGGCAGAGGCGCTGGCGCAAGCAGTGCTGAGAGCAGTGTGGGGCGCTGAAGATGCTTATGGCTTGCCGTGCGCTGCAACCTTGCAACAGAGGTGGCGCGGGCAGGACTGAACCCGCCCGCGCCGTCCGCCGGAGCATCGGCGATGCGTTGCGCGTTAGCGCCGTCGCGCTGCGTCCACAGCAGCGACGATCACAGCGACGATGACAGCGCTGCCAATCAGCTCTACCAGCGCCTGCGGCACAAGGGTGGGGATCACCGCTAGTGGCACCTGACCCAATGCAATCGCAATTCCCACTGTGACCACGGTGTTGGTGAGCGCGCCGACCGCGCCGGCCACTGCGCTGCCGAGCGCTGTGTTGGTGCGACCAACTGCACGGAAAACAGCCCACGCCACCAGCGCCATCACCAACCGCGATGGCACTAGCGTCAGAAAGCCGAAGCTGGCCGTGGCCGGCAGCACCAGGTAAATCACACCCATCACCAGGCCGGCAAACATGCCGACAATCGGCCCGCCGATCACTGCGCCGAGAATAACCGGGATGAGCAACGTGGTCATAGCGCCGCTGATGTTCGGGACTGGTATCGAGCCAAGCCCTACTACTTGCAGCGCGATCACCATAGCGCCGAAGACTGCCGCCAGCACCACCGTGCGCGTGCTGACGGCCCAAGGGTTAGAGCGAGAAACCAACATGTTGGGTGTCCTCCTCTGTGGCAAACGTGCTGGGTCTCTCTGAGGTTGACAACAGATGCCCGCGCGTGTCAGTAATGTTAAATGTTTCATCTCAAGTTGGCAAATCGCCGCGGCCGCTGGCGCTGCGGTGTGCGAACGCTACAATCACGTGCGCCCGTGCAAGTTGTCGCCACTGACTTGTGCTACACCTACGCCCAGCATCGTGCGCCCGCCCTCGACCAGGTGAACTTATCCATCGGCGCTGGCGAGATCGCTCTGGTGCTCGGCAAAAGTGGCAGCGGCAAAACCACGCTCACCCGCTGCATCAATGGCTTGATCCCGCACGTTTACGCGGACGGAACGCTCAGCGGTGAGGTGCGTTGCGGAGATGAGGTCGTGGCGCGCTCGACCATGGCCCGCCTGGCGCGCAAGGTGGGAACTGTCCTGCAAGACACTGAGAAGCAGATCGTCGCCTCGCGCGTCTTCAATGAGATCGCTTTTGGGATGGAGAACCTCGGCATGCCACGGGATGAGATCATCGAGCGCGTGCACGAGGTGGCGCGCTGGCTGGACATCGCGCACCTGCTGCACCGCGACACGCTCACGCTGAGCGGTGGCGAGCAGCAGCGGGTGGTGATCGCAGCGACGCTGGCCATGCGCCCGCGCGTGTTGTTGCTGGATGAGCCGCTGGCTGCACTCGACCCGCCGGCCGCGCGCCAGGCGCTTGCCCTCTTCCGCCGCTTGGCCGACGCTGGCGTGACAGTGTTGATTGTGGAGCATCGCGCGCGCGAAGTCCTGCGCCTACGACCGCATCGCGTGGTGCGTTTGGAGGCGGGCCGGGTGGTCTTTCAGGGTGTGCCCGAGGCTGGCATTGACAGCACGCTCAAGAACCCTGCCGCTGGCCCTGTCCCGCCGCGCGATCCCCATGGCGAGGTGTTGGCCTCGCTGCAGCACGTCACGTTTGCCTATGCGGGCAGCGCGCGCCCACAGTTGGATGACGTCTCGCTGGAGATTCGCGCCGGCGACGTGATCGCGTTGATCGGCCCGAACGGCGCCGGCAAGTCCACCTTGTGCAAGCACCTGATCGGGCTCCTGCGACCCCAACGCGGCCGCGTGCACGTATGCGGTCAAGACGCCGCCGACCGCACCGTTGCCCAACTGGCGCGCCAAGTGGGCTACGTCTTTCAGCACCCTAGCACGATGTTGTTTGCCCCTTCACTGCGCGAGGAGTTGTGCTTTGGGCCGCGCAACATCGGCCTCGCGCCGGCGCGTGTCGAGTCCAACATTGCCAATGCGCTGGAGACAGTCGGTCTGGCCGAGGTAGCGCTAGAGCAGTCGCCGTTCGTGTTCAGCTTTGGGCAGCAAAAGCGCATCGCGCTGGCAAGTGTGTTGGCCATGCAGCCGCGCATCTTGATCATGGACGAGCCCACCGCCGGCCTCGACGAGCACACTGCCCAAGAGATGATGCAGCGGCTTCTCGCCGCCGCCGATCGCCCAGAGGCCATCGTCATGGTCACACACGATTTGGACTTGGCCGCGCGCTTTGCCAACCGCGTGGTCCTGCTTGCCGGTGGGCGCATCGTGGCAGATGCCGAGCCGGCGCAGGTGTTGCAGCCGCAGGTGTTGGAGCAAGGAGGGCTGGCATGAGCGTGCTACAGACGTTTGACCCTCGTGCGCGCGTCACGCTCTATGTGTGCTTCACGTTAGCAGTGCTGATCAGCCAACGTCTAGGAGTGCTCGGCGGCTTGGCTGGGCTTGGACTGGTGTTGCTGGCGCTAGCGCGCTTGTCCTGGCAGCGTGTGCGGTCGGTGGGGATCGGCGTGCTGCTCTTTGTGGTGGTCATCTCGGCGGTGAACTTGCTCTTTCGCACGCCGCTCGAAGCCGCACAGCAAGCGCTCCGCGCGGTGGCGCTGGCAGCCACCTCGCTGGCGATCGTGCTCACTTTTGACCCCGCACAGCTCGGCATCACCTTTCGTAGGATGGGCTTGCCGGATCGCTTCGCGTTCACGCTCGACTTGACCGCGCGCTTCGTCCCGACGCTGATGCGCGACTTCCAGCTCACCCGCGACGCCCAACGCGCCCGTGGCTACGAGCTGGAAGCAGCCGGCGAGCGTGGGCTGCGCGGCTTGTTGCGCGTTGGTCAGCGCCTCGCACCATTGCTCGTGCCAGTGGTGGTGCGCGCAGTCCTGGATGCCGAGGACCGCGCCAACGCGATGGACCTGCGCGCCTTCGGCACAGGCCCGCGCACCTGGCTGCAAACGCTGCATCTGCGGCCGCGCGACTCCGCGCTGATTGCGGCCTCATTCGCGCTGCTGGCGCTCAGCGTTGGGTTGCGGTTGTAGCACCATCCAGCTCACCCATACCCCTGACCGTTTGGGCTGTCTCGTGCGTCCCCTCCAGGCGCAGCGTCGTGTGCTGCATCAAGGCGGCCGTGGAGCAGATGCGCGCTTTGGCCAGCTCACATTTGCCGCGGGTTGTAGCTGCGCATGCGCTCGTCGTCGCAGAAATCTTGCTGCGCTCGCAATGTGCGGGCTTCAGCGGCGGATCAGCGGGATGAACGCTCGCGGCGGGTAGACCGATGCGGGCACGTACTCGAAGGCGCCCAGGTCGCACGCGCCGAAGCGCCCTACGCCGCGCTGATCTTGACGGGCGCTTGGACAGGGCAGGCTGACGAACAGGCGCGCTAAAGCAGAGGTCAGGTCGGCCGACCTGACCTCTGCGCGTTCACGATTGCTCCGGATGCCGGGGTGGCTGCTCCGGGCTGTTGACAATCTCCGGCGTGAAATCGCCGAGGCCGTTGCTGAGCAGCACCGGACTCTCGCGGGCGTCCGTGCCGGCGGTCGTGGGCGTCGGCGCATGGGCTCCATTGCCGTTCGAGGCGCCGTTGATCACGACAACCGGCTCATCTTGCGCGGTGGTGTTGCTGTTGGTTGCGTTGCTGGGGCTGGTTGCTGGATTTGGCTCGTGCAGGAGGGCGCCGGCTTGTTGGTTTTGGCTGCGGCGCAGCTCGGCGATGGTCTGCGCGCGGATGGAGGCCAGCGTGCGCGGGATGACCTCCTCCTCGCTGATCAGCGTGTCAGGGTCTTGGTTGGCCTCGATGATGTCCACAACCTCCTTGCCGTTGAGCGTGTTGCGCGCGAGGAGTTCCTCGGCTAGTGCGGTGACCTCCTTCCAGTGGCGGCGCAGCAGCCGCTCGGTGAACTCCTCCATGCGCAGCCAGAAGTTCTCCAGCGTCTCGTCAGAGCCCATCGCGTTGATGCCGTTATCGTTGCCGAGAAAGCCGCTGTAGCGCATTGCCATGCGTGGGCCGAAGTAGCCGGTCACTGCTAGCCGCCACAGGTTGTACTGCACGTTGCGGTAATCGCCGCCAACCGAGTTATAGATTTGGCCGGTCAGTATTTTCTCGGCAGCGCGCCCGGCCAGCGAAACCACAATGTCGTACACGTAGCGCATCACCGGCTCAATGTGCTGATCCACCGTGTCCACCGGCATCACGTGGCCTTGTGAGCCGGTGGAGAGGCGGACGATGGTGGCGCGCACGATCTTCTGGTCGGGCATGACGTAGTATTGCGCCACGGCATGGCCAGCCTCGTGGTAGGCCAACACGCGGCGCTGCGACTCCTCCATCTCTTCAACAGGGTTCTCCATGCCCATCACCTGTTCCATGAGGGCGCGGTCAATGTCGCGCTGGCTCACTTTGCGCCGTCCATCGAAGAAGGCGATGCGCACGGCGTCCTTGGTGATTGCGCCGGCGATGTCAGCGGGGGTCATGCCAGCTGTGTCGGCGACGATGGCCTCCACGTCCACTGTCTCATCGTGCTGGATGCGTTTGAGGTAGCCCTGGATGATCTGCCGGCGGCTAGCGCGGTCGGGTGGGTCCACTGCGATCTTGGTGTCCAAGCGGCCGGAGCGTGTGAGCGCCGGGTCGAGCACTTCAGGGCGGTTGGTGCTGCCCATCCAGATCACGTGCCAATTGCGCTTGGGGCGGTATTCCAGGCCGAACAAGCCATATATCTTGCGCCAGAATTTCTCGCTGCGCGAGGGCTTGTTCATACCGTCCATTTGGCTGAGCAGCGTGGAGAGCGCAAACATGCCCAAGCCGAAGCCGGTGAAGCTGCCCATCATCGGCCCGCTGCCGCGCACACCGCCGCGGTTCATGCCGACGGCATCAATCTCGTCAATGTAAGCCACACAAGCGCCGTATTTCTTCGCCAGGTCGCGCGCCCACTTGCAAAAGCGTAGCACCTTGAGGATGTCCATGCCCCAGAACATGCCCTGGAAGCTGGTGCCTTGCGCGCTGATGAAAGCCATGCCCGACTCGCCGGCGATCGCTTTGGCCAGCATGGTCTTACCAGTGCCGGGCGGCCCATAGAGCAGCAGCCCACTGATGTAGCGCCCGCCCATCTGCTCGAACTCCTTGCGGTCGCGCAGCAGGCTCATCCACTGCTTCACCAGCTTGACCAACTGCGGCTGTCCCCAGTAGTCGTCGAACGTCACGGTCGTGTCATCACCAGGGCGGATGATCTCGGCCTCGGGCCGCGACAGAAACCAGAACAGCAGGCCGAACTGGATAACGATGGTGAACAGCGCCGTGATGATGAAGACCACCAGTTGCACCAGCTGCCCCACCACGCTGAAGAAGATGTTGAGCGAGACGTCGTCAATGGTGGCTAGGAAGTAGATGGTGATAGCCAGGCTGACGAGAATGAATATCTTGATGAAGCTCTTGATCGCCCGGCGCAGGCGATTGGGCCATCGGTTGTATGGGATGTCAATCTTCTTCTTGCGCTTGGGAGAGGGCAGCACGCCCCTCAGGTCCAGCTTGCTCACACTTGCCATTTGCACAAACTCCTCAACTCGCTTTGCAGCGCAGCCTTAGCTCGACAATCGCAGTATCTCACGATGGTAACATTGTTGCGCTGCTTTAGCAATCGGTGAGATTTCCATGCCCTCGATCACGCTGCTGGGTCTTGGGCCTGGCGACCCTCAACTCATCACAGGTGAGGCGCGTGCAATATTAGAGCGCTGCGATGTGGTGTATCTACGCACATCCCAACACCCAGCCGTAGCCGCTTTGCCGCCGGAGCGCCTCCGCACGTTCGACCACCTGTATCAAGACGCCGTGGATTTCGCTGACGTGTATCGCCACATTGCTGAGCAGATCGTGGCCATGGCCGAGCAGGGCGAGGATGTGACCTACGCCGTGCCAGGGCATCCGCTGGTTGGCGAAGCAAGCAGCGCGCTGATCTTGCAGCGCGCAAAAGAGAAGGGCATCCCCGTCCGCGTGATCGCCGGGGTGAGCTTTGTCGAATCGGTGCTTGCCAAGTTGGCCACCCATCTGGATAACCCGGCCGAGGCCGATCTGCTGCAAGGCTGGCAGATATGCGATGCGTTGGAATTGGCCCAGGCGCATCATCCGCCGCTCAACCCTGATCGCCCGGCGCTGATCGCGCAGGTGTACTCGCGGTTGGTCGCCTCCGACGTGAAGCTAACCCTGATGAACCAATACCCGCCGCGTCATCCCATCTTCATCGTGCGCGAAACCGAAAGCGCGCCGCGTCGGGTGCCGCTGCACGAGCTGGACCACAGCGACGCCTTCGACCACTTGACCAGCGTGTGCGTGCCGCCCGTGTCGTCCGCGTCGGGGTTTGAGGCGCTGCAGGAGCTGGTGGCGCACTTGCGCGCGCCGGAGGGTTGTCCCTGGGATCGCGAGCAAACGCATGAGTCACTGCGCCACACCTTGCTGGAGGAAACCTACGAGGTCCTGCACGCGATAGACACCGGCGACATGCGCGCCTTGCGCGAGGAGCTGGGCGATCTGCTGCTCAACGTCGTGATGCAGGTGCAGATCGCCACCGAGGGCGAGGTGTTCCGCATGACCGACGTGATCGCCGATGTGATCGCCAAGCTGATCCGCCGCCACCCACACGTCTTTGGCGAGGCCCGAGCACACAATGCGGAGCAAGTGCTGGCACAATGGCACGCCCTGAAGCAGCGCGAGCGCGCCGCAGCAACGGAGACAGCCTCTGCCCTGGACGGGATCGCGCCGACCTTGCCGGCGCTCGCCCAAGCGCAGAAAATGGCGCGCCGCGCCGAGCAGGCTGGCTTTCGCTGGCAAACTCACGAGGAGCGGCTGCGCAAGGTGCGCGAAGAGCTGGAGGAGGTCATCCACGCGCAGAACGCCGCCCACCGCGCCGAGGAGTTCGGCGACCTCATCTTCACCATCGCCAACTGGGCTGATGGCTACGGCGTGGACATTGAGACCGCCTCGCGCAACGCCAACCTCAAGTTCGCTCGGCGCTTCCGCCGCCTGGAATCGTTGGTGCGCGCCCAAGGGCGAGAGTTGGCCGATTTGCCGCCCGAAGCGCTCCAACAGCTTTGGCAACAAGCGAAGTCAGCGGATGACCACGCTGCCCGGCCATGAAGCTCGCCGTCCTCTCTGACATCCACGCCAACTTGGTTGCGCTTCAAACCGTGCTGGAGCACCTCGAACAGTGGCGCCCGGATGTGGTGGTGGTGGCTGGCGACGTGGTGAACCGAGGCCCACGCCCCAAAGAGTGCTTGCGCCTGGTGCTGCAAAAGCAGCGCGAGGCAGGTTGGCATCTGCTCATCGGCAACCACGAGGAATACGTCCTCTCTCACACGCGACCCGATGCAGTGCGCTGTGCCTCCCACCTGCCTCTCTTCCAACCATCCGCCTGGACGTGCGAGCAAGTGGCGGAGGAGCTCAATGCACTATGCAGTTGGCCCTTCTGGCGCGATCTGGCTGCAAACCGTAACGGCGCTGCGGTGCGCATCACCCACGCCTCGATGCTGGGACTGCGCGATGGCATCTTCCCCGAGACGCACGAGACGGAGCTGGCCTGCAAGATGGGCGACCCGCTGCCGCAGGTGTTTTGTGTGGGCCACACCCATCAGCCGCTGATCCGCCTGTGCAGCGGCGTGTTGGTGGTCAACGCCGGGGCGGTTGGCGTGCCGTTCGATGGTGACCCGCGTGCCTCCTACGCTCAGATCACTTACCATCGCAACGCATGGCACGCCGAGATCGTGCGCCTGCCTTATGACCGCGCACAAGCTGAGCGTGATTTCTACGACAGCACTTTCTTTACGGGCACTGCGCCAATCGGGCGGGTGGTCTTCCGCGAGTGGCAGCTCTCGCGCGGCTTGCTCTACAGCTTCATGGCCGAGTATGCCGCCCCGGTCCAGCGCGGCGAGATCGGGCTAGAGGAGGCGGTGAAGCGCTTTCTGTCTGCGCTGAGCTGAGCGCCGTTGCCTCACCAGAGCGGGAGTTGCCTGGCCGTCGGCGCGTCTGCCGAGCCGAGGGGCGGTAGGGGCAGCTGTTGGCTGACCAGATCATGCAGCAGCAGTGCAAGCGCTGGTGCGTGGGTGTCGTCCGGGTGGTGGGTGAAGAAGAACACGTCGTTGCCACCTCGAAGCCACTCGGCCACTCGCTGCGCCCAGGGGGACAGCCATGCTGAGTTGGCTGCCAGGTCGGGGTGACCCACGTAGCGCACGAAGGCGAAGCCGTTGGCGCAGCAAAAGCGCGCCGGAAAACGCGGCTTGCGCCGTTGTGCCTCGTTTGTAGCTGGGTCGGTGGGCGGCGCGCTGAAGAGCGGGGCGGTGTCGAACGTGCAGCGCGTCGCACCATGCTGGTGCAGGACAGCGTCGAACGCTGCTTCGGCGGCGCCGAAGAAGTCCGCGTGGCGCGGCTCAACAGCAATGGGCAGGCTGCGATCCCAGCGCGCAAGCCATGCGTCCAAGTCGGCTAGCTGGGCCGCGCCGAACGAGGGCGGCAGTTGCAGCAAGCAAGGCCCGCAGCGGTCACCGAGCTGGTGCAGGCGCTCAGCAAACTGCTCGGTCTCTGCCTGGCAGTTGCGCAGCCGCTTGACGTGGCTGATCGCGCGCGGCACTTTCAGGCAAAAGCGGAAGCCCGCTGGCGTCTCGTGGCGCCAGCGGGCGATGGTCTGGGCGGAAGGTAGTGCGTAGAAGGTGGTGTTGCCCTCCACGGTGTTGAGCCGTCGGCTGTAGGCGGCAAGGAACGCCGAGGGTTGGGTGCCTGGTGGGAAGAAGGAGCCGACCCAGCGCTGCTGTCCCCACAGTGGCGTGCCAACGTAGAGCGTCATCTGGAGGGGGCGCGGTGAGCGGCCATCACACCTGCGGCAGCTCTGCCAGCGCGCGCTGAATTTCCTCCTCAGGCAGGTTATAGTCCTGCAGCTCGCCGCGCAGATAGCGCTCGTAGGCAGTCATGTCGAAATGCCCATGGCCGCACAGGTTGAACACAATCGTGCGGCTGACGCCCTCCTCGCGGCAGCGGATCGCCTCGTCCACAGCGCCACGGATGGCGTGGGCGGCCTCCGGAGCAGGGACGATCCCCTCGGTGCGCGCGAAGAGCAGCCCGGCCTCGAAGGTGGCAAGCTGCGGGACAGCGCGCGCCTCGATGACGCCGGCGCGGTACAGCTCGCACACGCTGCTGGCCATGCCGTGGTAGCGCAACCCCCCGGCGTGGATGGGGGCTGGCACAAAGCTGTGGCCGAGCGTGTACATCTTGAGCAGGGGCGTCATCATGCTGGTGTCGCCGAAGTCGTAGGCATACACCCCGCGCGTGAGCGAAGGCGCTGCCGTTGGCTCGATAGCGACCACACGCAGATTGGGCGCTCGGCCGGTCAGCTTGTCGCCGATGAAGGGGTAGGTGAAGCCGGCAAAGTTGCTGCCGCCGCCGATGGCCCCTACCAAGATGTCGGGATAGACGCCGGCCATCTCAAGTTGGCGCTTGGCCTCCAGGCCGATCACCGTTTGGTGCATCAGCACGTGGTTCAGCACCGAGCCGAGCGCATACTTGGTCGGCGTCTTGCTGGTGACAGCGTCCTCGACGGCCTCGCTGATGGCGATGCCAAGCGAACCGGGGGAGTCAGGGTCGGCAGCGAGCACGGCGCGGCCAGCGTTGGTGTCGTTGCTGGGGCTGGGCACCACCTGCGCGCCCCAGGTCTCCATCAACGCACGTCGGTAGGGCTTCTGCTCGTAGCTGACGCGCACCATGTACACCTTGACCTCGATGTCGAACAACTTGCCGGCAAATGCCAGTGCGCTCCCCCACTGGCCGGCGCCGGTCTCGGTTGTGATGCGTTTGGTCCCGGCCTGGCGGTTGTAAAACGCCTGAGCGACGGCGGTGTTCGGCTTGTGGCTGCCGGCTGGGCTGACGCCTTCGTACTTGTAGAAAATCTTGGCGGGGGTTTGCAGCGCGCGCTCCAACCGATGCGCGCGATACAGCGGGGTGGGCCGCCATAGGCGATATACCTCGCGCACCGGCTCCGGTATCTCGATGTAGCGCTCTTTGGAAACTTCCTGGCGGATCAGCTCCATGGGGAACAGCGGCGCCAGGTCATCTGGGCCAACCGGCTGTTTTGTGCCTGGGTGGAGCACCGGGGGCAGGTTGAAGGGCAGATCGGCCTGAATGTTGTACCAAGCTTTGGGAATATCCTCCTCGTCGAGGACGAGTTTGGTGTGCATGTGCCCTGTTGTAGCAAAGCTTGGGCAAGTTGGCAAACAAAAAAGGCGGGATGGAGGCAGCCCACGATTCCCGCCCTCGCTTGCCGCCGCGTTTGCCGTGTGCTAGTTGGATGAAGCGTGGCTCTCGCTCTTCGCCGGCTCTGGGGTCGCGGATGTCTCAGCGCTAGACGTTTGGTCGCTGCTGGTGCCGTTCTTGTTCCCAGACCCGCTTGATTGCCTGCTGTCGGTGATGTACCAGCCGCTGCCCTTGAAGGTGACCGCAACCTTGCCGACGACGCGATACACATTACCGCTCCCGCACTCCGGGCACACGCTGATCGGCGGATCGGTGAAGCGCTGGGCACGCTCGAATTGTGTGTTGCAATCAGGACATGCGTACTGATAGGTCGGCATAGCGCCAAGATTATAAGCAGGCGAAGATAAGAAAAGTGTGAGATCCGCTGCCCTGCTCCTGGCGAATGCAATGCCAGGGAGGACGGAGGGCCTCGCCTCCATATAATCCTTTCATGCCCAACGCCCGGCTGATCTATCGCTGGCTGCGCCGTCCGCTGCGGGGCGTGGTGCAGCTCACGCGCTACCGCGAATATGTGCTGTTTGTCACTGTCACCACGCTGTTTGGCGCCAAGTTCGGGGGCGGGGAGTTTGACCTGCGCTTGTTGATCGTCTGGGCGGCCAACATGCTGGTGGTCGCCTTTGCGTTTATGTATAACGACGTGGAGGACGCCCCCGACGACGCGCTGGATGTGCGTAAAGCGCAGCGCAACCCGATCAGCGCGGGGATGCTCTCGGCAACTACCGGCCGGCTGATCTGCACCGTCACCGCACTGGTGACCCTGGGCCTGTATGCGCTGCTGGGCGGGATGACGTTCCTGCTGGGAGTACTGAGCTTAGCGCTGGCGTTTTTGTATTCATGGCGCAGAGCGCGGCTGAAGGCTGTGCCGCTGGCCGACCTCGCTGTGCACAGCCTCTCGCTGGCCGGCTTGCAGTTCCTCTGCGCTTATTTTGCTTTCGATCAGGGCAAGCCACATAGCTGGCTGTTCTTTCTCTTCGCTGTGCTGATCTCGGTGTATGGCGAGCTGAACAACGAGTTGCGCGACCTAGCGGTTGATCGGCGCGCTGGCATTCGGCACACCGCGCACTGGCTCGGTGCGCGCGGCACCAAGCTGCTGATGATGGTTGTGCTAAGCGCAGCGCTGGTGATGCTGGGCCTGTTCCTTTGGCTGGAGATGATCCCGCTGTGGCTGGTGATCGTGCCAATCACCGTGGCGCCGATGCTGTTCGCCGAGCAAATGTGGCGGTTGTTGCGCTGTCGCTGCCTGCTGATAGAACAGCGCGAGGTGATGCACGAGCCGGCGCTGGTGACAGGCCTGCTCACTGTTCTCGCTTGGTTCGTGGGCGAGCAGCTAATCTTCTAGGCGCGCAGCGCGCCCTCAAGCTGCGCGCGCGCTGCGAACGGGTCTGCGGCAATCACCGCCTGGGCGTAGAGGTCCACTGCACCGATGTCAGATGAGCGTAAGCGGGTGCTGCCGCGATCTCCGATCCGCAGGATGACCGGAAAGCCCTCCCAGCCCGCTTGCGAGCCGAATAGTGGCGGCATGAACGCCACCACGTTGAAGCATTCCAAGCTCAGCGTGCGGATCACTGTGTGAAGGGCGTTTGCCAGCGCGTCGTCGAGTGCGTTGGCCAGCAGCCAAGTCTCGCGCGGGCGCAGCGGTGTGAGATACACCAGCCCGCTCACATCCGCCAAGCGAAAGGTCAGCCCCACATCGGCGTGCGCCGCGAACAGGTCGGCGAAGTAGTCGATGCCGTGCGCGCGGCGATAAGCCTGGGCATCGCGGCGGAGGCGCTCGACGCCGGCGTAGTGTGTTCCCCGCGCCAGTGCCACTTGAGCGTGGGCGTGCGAGATGGATGCGCCGGCTTTCAGACCCGCGTTCCAAGTCCACAAGAAGAAGCGGGCCTGTGGGTCATAGGCATGAGCGCGACATGCCCATTCCAGCGAGACCCGAAAGCAATCGCACAGGTGCGCAGCGGTGAGGCGGTGGATATCCGGCTCATCGAAGATCACCACGCTGCCCCATCCCTCCCAGCGGGCAATGTTGCTCGCGGTGATGCAGTGCGCGCCTTGGGCGCGCCCAAACACGTCCGCCGGCGTGGTTCGCAGCGGATCGGCGAAGATGTCCTCGTCGGCTTGGAGAGGCTGAGGGGCATCGCTCATGGGCAGCGGCCTGCGCGCGCGCAAGGGGTTGAAGGCCGCGCTCTCCAGCGTCACCCGGTTGGTCACGCGGATCACGCGCTGGCGCTCAACTGCGCCCCAATCGCCGAAGCGCTGCTGTGCCCATGCGCGCAGCTCAGGCGTTAGGTGCAGCACGCCCTCGCTCACGTCGACGCGGAAGATGCGCCGAAACCGCGCCTGGGCCTGAGGTGCCAACGTGGCGATCAGCGCCGGCAGGTCGGCTATGCTGAGTGAAGACATGGCAGGGTAGGGCGATGCATGAGGTCGTCAGTGTACATGAGCCCAGCATCGTGGACAAGCTGGTCGCTAGGTGCGGCATGGTTGTGTCGCGCGCCAATTGATGTGAGCTGTTGCGTTGTGTCACCGCGGCACAGAGCACTACTGGTGTGTTAAAATAAAGCACACACGGGGCCGTGGGTTATTGCCGCCTGCGGCTTCTTCTTTTGCCACAGGCAAGCATCTGAGCAGTGCGCGCAAATGGGCAGAGCCTGCGTTGTCCCGTGTGGGTTCGAGGTCAGTAGCGTGTATTGCGCTGCTAGGGGTCTTTGGATGAGGAGGAGTATGCGACATGAACGGGCTACATCTGATTGCGGACCTCTACGGTTGCCGCTGCGATCCGAGCTTGCTAGAGAGCAAGAATCGCCTTCAGCGCGTGTGTGTGCAAGCGTGCCGCGATGCCGGCCTGGGCACACTCGGTGCATTCTTCTATCAGTTCTATCACTCCAACGGCGCAGAGGCCGGCGTCACCGGCGCGGTGGTGCTGGCGGAGTCGCATCTTGCTATTCACACCTGGCCTGAGCGCGGTGATGTCACGCTAGATGTGTACGTGTGCAACTACACCCGTGACAACTCCGACCGCGCCAGGGCGCTCTTCGAGCGGCTTATCCAGGTGTTGCAACCTGAGCAAGCTGTCACCCAAGCTGTGGTGCGAGGCCAAGTGGTGGAGGCAGCATGACAGAGAGGCAGCGTGTCTCTGAGGCGCTCGCACCCGACGCAGGTTACTACTTTGACAACGCAGTGTTGCTCGAGGCGGGGCAGAGCCAGTTTCAAACCTACGAGGTCTGGCAGCTGCCCCGCTTCGGGCGCTTCCTGCGCCTGGACGCGGCGGCCATGGTCAGCGAGGGCGATGAATTCATCTACCACGAGAGCTTGGTGCATGTGCCGGCGCTGGCCCATCCTGATCCGCGCCGCGCGCTTGTGCTTGGTGGTGGCGACGGTGGCGCGATAGAGGAGCTGCTCAAGTATCCCTCCATGCAACATGTGGTGCTGGTTGAGCTGGATGCAACCGTGGTTGAGCTGGCCCGCCGCTACTTTCCTGCGATGCACCGTGGCGCTTTCGATGACCCTCGCGTGGAGTTGCGCATTCAAGACGGCTTAGTGTACGTGCGAGAAGTGGCGCCGCAGCTCGGCCTACAGTTCGACTTGATCTTCCTCGACCTCACCGACCCATGGAGCGGCGCCAAGGAGCTTTTCGGTGCCCCATTCTTGCGCGATTGCAAGGCACTGCTCACCTCACAAGGGGCGCTGGCCACGCACGTCGGCTCGCCCTACCATCAGCCCAACGAAGTCCGCCATGTGATGGCAGACCTGCAGCATGTCTTTCGCAACGTGTATCTGCACGTCCACTACATCCCCACCTTTGGCGCAAGCTGGGGGCTGGCAGTGGCCTCCGACGCGCTGGACTGCGCTGCGCTGACGCCACAGGAGATCAACCACCGCATCACAGCGCGCGGCCTATGCGATTTGCAGCACATAGACGGCGAGGTGTATCGCGCAGCGGGCACGCTGCCGGCACACTTGCGCCGCTTGCTAGGGCTGTGAAAGCGGTGAAATATCCGCGCTCACAGACGCATCCAGGCGATACAATCGCATTCAGTGTTTGCAGGTGCATCCACTTTCACCCACAACCCTCACATTCGTCAGTTAGACCCATGGCGAGATGGTCGAGCGCTGGCTGCCCTGCTCGAATCAGCATTCGCTGAGGAAGCGCTGGAGAGCGACAACCGTCGGCTAATCAACGCCCTGCGTTCCTACGCCTTGTGGGATGCCCTGTGGCTTGCAGCCGGCACCAGCTTCGTTTGGATAGAAGACGGCGCGCTAGTGGGCAACGCCTCCATCCAGCGTAACCCCTCGCGACGCGACACATGGATCGTGGGCAATGTCGCCACCCAAGCTGAGTATCGCAACCGAGGCATTGGGCGGGCGCTGGTAGAAGCGTGCATCAACTACGCCGCGGCGCGTCGCGCGCGTTACGTGGCGTTGCAGGTGGATGCTACCAATGCGCCGGCCCGCCATCTCTACGAGAAGCTCGGTTTTGTCCCACTAGTGGAGGTCACGCAGTACGTGCGCGCTTCGTTGCGTGGCGAGCCGCTCCCACTCATGCCCCCTGCCAGTCTTGTGCGCCATGCGTGCCACACCGATCGCCAGCCGCTGTGGGAGCTTTCCCGCCGCGTGTTGCCCACCGCCCTCTCCTTCGCCGAGGCTGTGGACGACAGTGTGTATCGGCTGGGCATACGCTGGTCCCTGGTCAACGCGCTCAACGGGAATGCAGAGGCTTGGATGGTGCTGCCAAGCCAAGATGGGGACGCGCTGTGCGCAGCCGCGCGGACGCGGGTGAACTACGATGGCGCCTACCACTACTTTGAGCTACTGCTCGCGCCGGAGTGCTCGGCGGAAGCAGGAAGGCCACTGGCGCTGCAAGCGTTACAACGCCTGGAGCGCTTCTTGCCCAAGCCGATCTTCGCTGCCCAACCGCATCCCAACCCATCGGCGCATCAGATTTTGTGCAGTTGCGGATTTCGCCCCCGCCGCGTCCTCGTGCACATGCGCCTAGAACTGTGACAGATGCCGGAGCTGCCGGAGGTAGAGACCATCCTGCGCACCCTGCAGGCGAGTGGCCTGGTCGGTCGCATGATTACGCGCGTGCGCGTGTGCTGGCCGCGAGAAGTGGCGCACCCTTCCGCTGATGAGTTTGTCCGGCGCCTACAGGGAAATCGGTTCGTGGGCATCGCGCGACACGGCAAGTACGCGCTCCTCCACTTGTCCGATGGCACGTTGGTGGTGCATCTGCGCATGAGTGGACGACTGGAGCTGGTGCCGCTGGAGCACTGCTGCGGGCCACACGTGCGCCTCGTGTGGGAGCTGGACGATGGCCGTGCCCTGCGCTTTGAGGATGCGCGCAAGTTCGGGCGCGCTTGGTGGCTGAAGGACCCCCGCACTCTGCTCGACAAACTAGGCCCCGATGCGCTCGTCGTGGAGGCTGAAACGTTTGCCCATCGCCTGGCTGCTCGGCGTGGTGCGCTGAAGGCGCTCCTCCTGGATCAGTCATTTGTGGCGGGGGTGGGCAACATCTATGCGGACGAGGCGCTCTTTCGTGCTGGTTTGCATCCTCGCCGACTTGCCCAAACGCTCCAGCAACATCAGCGACAAGCGCTGTATCGTGCCTTGCGCGAGACATTGCTCGACGGCATCGCTGCAAATGGCGCAAGCTTTGATTGGGTGTATCCTGGCGGCCATTTCCAGAATCATTTTCAGGTTTACGGTCGCGCGGGTTTGGCTTGCGTGCGCTGTGCAACGCCTATCGTTCGCATCCGCGTGGCACAGCGTAGCACCTACTTCTGCCCTCAGTGCCAGCAGTGAGCGCTGCGCCTGGCTTGTCAGTTGTTTGTAAAGTCCTCCTTATCTAGTGCTCAATTTCACTATCAGAAGCTATCTGGTCGACAGAGGCAACTCGAAGATGAATGTTTTTGATAGTAGGGAAGCCTTACGATAGAAGTCGCAAGCCTTGCATCGGGCAGCGTGGAAATCCCAGCTATCCCAAGTCGGTTGGGATAAATCTGCGATAAATCTGCGATAAGTGCCTAGCCGTAGGTGAGCGAGTAGCGATGGAAGTGATGAAGCCTGTGCGACCGGTGGGCATTGTGGGCTACGGGGCTTACGTGCCGCGGTATCGCTTGATCGTTGAAGAAGTGTCTCAGGTGTGGACGGGAGGCAATGTGGTACCGCCCGTGCGTGAGAAAGCAGTGCCAGGATTGGACGAGGACGTAGCGACAATGAGCATCGAGGCAGCGCGCAACGCCGTGGCGCGCGCGCAACGCGTGTGCCCTGGTTTCTCCCCCCAGCAGCTACGGGCCGTTTGGGTGGGTAGCGAGTCGCATCCCTACGCTGTGAAGCCAACCGGCACCATCGTGGCTGAGGCGCTGGGCACTTCGCCCTACATTCAGGCCGGCGATTGGCAGTTCGCCTGCAAGGCCGGCACCGAGGCGCTTCAAGCTGCCATCGGCTTTGTCGGCAGCGGTATGGCTGACTATGCCCTCGCCATCGGTATGGACGCTGCCCAGGGGCGGCCCGGTGACGCGCTGGAATACACCGCCGGCGCGGGCGGCGCCGCCTTCATCCTCGGCCCGCTGGATTTCGCGCTGGTGGAGATCGAGGGGTCAATCTCCTACGTGACGGACACGCCGGACTTCTGGCGGCGGCAATACGAGAAGTTCCCTGAGCACGCTGGCCGCTTCACCGGCGAGCCGGCCTACTTCCACCACATCAGCTCGGCAGCTACTGCGCTAATGGAAGCCATGAAGCTGACGCCAGCGGACTTCACCTATGCGGTATTCCACCAGCCGAACGTCAAGTTCCCGCTCAAAGTGGGCGAGGAGCTAGGCTTTCGGCGCGAGCAACTGAAGCCCGCTTTGCTCGTGAACGAAATCGGCAACACCTACGCCGGCTCCGCGCTCATCGGGCTGACGGCGGTGCTCGATGTTGCCCAGCCCGGCGAGCGCATCCTGCTCACCTCGTTTGGCAGCGGAGCGGGCAGCGATGCCTTTTGCCTGCAGGTGCGCGCGCCAGCGCCACACGACGGCGTGTGGACTACGCGCCAATACGTGCAGCGACGCCGGCCAATTAACTACGCGCAGTACTCGCGGCTAAAGGGAAACTACAAGCTCAACTGAGAGACATGCGAGACGTTTCCATCATCGGCATTGGCCAGACTAAGGTCGGCGAGCATTGGGATAAGAGCTTGCGCGAGCTAGCCTTTCAGGCGCTAGAAGCCGCCATGCATGACGCCCAAGTGGAGCGCGTGGACGCGCTGTACGTCGGCAACATGCTCTCGGGCGAACTCACCGGCCAGGAGCACCTCGGCGCCCTGGTGGCTGATTTTGCTGGCTTGCGCGGCATCGAGGCCATGAAAATCGAGGCCGCTTGTGGGAGCGGTGCCGCTGCGTTGCGCGTCGGCTACATCGCAGTGGCAGGCGGGCTGTGTGACATCGTCGCCTGCATCGGCGTGGAGAAAATGACTGACAAGCAAGGCGACATCGCCACCAGCAGCTTAGCTACTGCCGCGGACGCTGACTATGAGGCCCTGCACGGATTGAGCTTTGTCGGCATCAACGCGCTGTTAATGCGCCGCTACATGCACGAGCACGGCTACCGCAAGGAAGACTTCGCCAACTTCGCCATCAACGCGCACGCCAACGCGACGCGCAACCCCTACGCGATGTTCCCTCACCCGATCACCGCCCAACAGTTTGCTGAGGCCAAGCCAGTGGCGGACCCGATCAACCTGCTGGACTCGTCGCCGATCGCAGACGGCGCCGCGTGCGTCATTCTTGCGCCGACGTCCATCGCGCGCGAGTTCACCGACAAGCCGGTGCGCGTCCGGGCCATCACTGTCGCCACCGACACAGTGGCCGTGCACGACCGCCGTGATCCGCTCTACCTGGAGGGTGCCGCGATCAGCGCCCAGAAGGCGTATGCCATGGCTGGCGTTGGCCCAGCCGACATTGACTTGTTCGAGCTACATGACGCCTTCACCATCATGAGCGCGCTCTCACTGGAGGCAGCCGGATTCGCCCAGCGGGGCAAGGGGGTGGCGCTAGCGCTGGACAATGCCATCTCGCTGGATGGCCACATCCCCATTACTACCATGGGCGGCTTGAAGGCGCGCGGGCATCCAGTCGGAGCAACCGGCATGTATCAAATCGTTGAGGTGGCGATGCAGTTGCGCGGCGAGGCTGGCCCAAATCAAGTGCGCAACGCCCGCTTGGGCATGGCACAAAACATCGGCGGCAGCGGCGCTACCGTGATCACCACTATCCTCGAGGCAGACCAGTGATCAGTGCGCAGGCGGTTGCGCCTGCGGTAGCAAACAAATTCGAGCGAGATAGCTTATGGAAGTAGCACGATTCTGGCGAACAACTGAGCAGCGTTACCGGCTGGTGGGCGAGGTTTGCCCACGCTGTCACACAAAGATCTTTCCACCGCGCGACGTATGCCCGGCCTGTGAAGCCGAAGCTAAGACCCTTTATCAGTTCAGCGGCAAGGGCGAGGTGTACTCTTTCACCACCATCCACAGCGCGCCGCGCGGCTTCGAGAAATACGCGCCATACATGGTGGCGCTAGTGCGCTTGGAGGAAGGGCCGTTGGTCACCGCTCAGCTCACCGACGTGGATGAATCCGAGGTGTACATCGGGATGCCGGTCGAGATGGTGACGCGCGTGCTGCGCGAAGATGACAAGCGCGGCATGATCGTGTACGGCTATAAGTTCCGTCCCGTCCGCCAGGCTGAGGCCGAGCGCCAACTAGCGTAGAGCGGCAAGGCTGTGGCTGAGGTTGTGACAGCGCAATCACGGCGCTGGGTTGAATATCGCGCTGATGAACAACGGCAGCCCTGTCTGGCTGTCCTCAACGGTCAGCAGGAAGGGACGGTCCACGCGCATCACGAAAGGTTCTCCCGCTGAGGGCAGTAAAGCAGTCTCAACCATCTCCACCGCGGTGACTGCTGCAGCCTCTGCCCCCAACTCGTTGACTTCCAGGAGTGTGCGCTGCTGAACCTCAGAGATACGGATTGGCGGCATCTGGTGTGTCGCAGGGGCAGCTGTTGGCGAGCTTGGTTGCGGCGCGGGGGCAGGAGAGGCGCAGCTTGCCAACAGCAGCGCCAGCATCAGCAATGTTGCGGGAGGTGGCTTCAGCGCAATAAGCATAGCTTGCAGTGTAGCGCTGATGCTGCCGTGGCACTACGTGGCTGCGTCCATAAGGCGTTGGCGGGCGAGCCGGACTGCGTCGGGGTTTATGTCAATGCCAACCCATCGCCGGCCCAGCTGCTGGGCGGCCACCAGCGTGGTGCCAGAGCCGCAGAACGGGTCAAGCACCCAATCGCCGGGTCGGCTGGCCAGCGTGAGGATGCGCTCCAACAGCGCCACTGGCTTCTGCGTGGGGTAGCCGACGCGCTCGCGTGCGGTAGGGCTGATGGCGGGGATGTCCCACACGTCGCTGAGCAGCTTACCTTCCTTCAAGTAATAGCGGCGGCCGTAGCTCAGCATGTAGCGTCGGCCGTCTGCATCGTGATGGCGATACTTATTCAGCATAGCTGGGGTGGGTGGCTCGCGCAGCGGTTGGAAGCAGTAGTTGCGCGAGCGGGCGTACCAGAAGATCGTGTCGTGTTTGCGAGGAAGGTGGCGGCTGCTGCGCGCTGCGCCAAGGCCATAGCGCCAGATGATCTCGTTGACGAATTGCCCCTCGCCGCGCTCCACTTCAAACACCTCATCCAGCAACAGGCGCACGTGGTGGCTGAGCCGCCAATCGCAGTGGAAGAACAGCGAACCTTCCGTCGAGAGCAGGCGGTGCATTGCTTGCAGGCGTGGGCGCATCCAGTGGATGTAGTCGGTCGGCGAGCCGAGCGCGTCGTCGAAGTGGCCGTTGGTGGCCACACGGCGCGAAGCGGTGTTGAAGGGTGGGTCGAGGTAAATTAGCGCGAAGCTCGCGGCCGGCAAGGAGGAGAGCACTGCCAGGCAATCGGCGCAGAACAACTGCGAGGCTGGCATCATATCGCGCGAACGAACAAGTAGGCTGAGGCGACCAGGCCCATCAGCACGACAAATCGGCGTAGCAGCGTCTGGTCCACGCGCTTGGCCAACCGCGCGCCGAGGTAACCGCCCAACATGCCGCCGGCGCCCATGAGGATGGCCAGCGGCCAATTCACAATGCCGCTGAGGGCGAAAAACAGCAGTGCCACACCGTTGATAATGGCGGCGAGGCCAGTCTTGAGCGCGTTCATGCGATGGATGTCTTGCAAGCCCATTAGGCTGAGCGAAGCCAGCATCAAGATGCCGATGCCGGCGCCGAAGTAGCCGCCATAGGTGGCGACAAACAACTGAAAGCCGATCCCCCAGAGGCGCGCCAGCATTGAGACGCGCCCCTCGTTGGCGTGTTGGATGGTCTCGATGTTCCGGGCAGCGATGCGGTCGAAAACATCGCGAGCGGCAAAAATAAGCGTGGCGAACAGCACGAGCACCGGCACGATCAGGCTGAACAGCGCCGGTGGCGTGCGCGTGAGCAGCAGCGCACCCAGCAGCCCGCCTGCCAGGCTGGGCAAGAACAGCACCACCCACAGCTTGCACATCGGCTTCAGGTCCTCACGGTAAGCCCACACACTGCCTAACGTCCCTGGCCAAAGTGCCGCTGTGTTGGTGGCGTTGGCGATGATTTTATCCACACCAAATATCACCAAGGCAGGGAAGGCGATCAAGCTGCCGCCGCCTGCCACCGCGTTGATTGCGCCGCCGACACATGCAGCAAGGAACAGCACAGCCAAGCCGATGAGATATGTCCAATCCATGTGGCCGCTAAGCGAAGTGGTAGTGCGTGAACGTTGTCCCGTGCATCGCCTGGCTCGCGTGGCATCCACCAGGCGGCCGGGCAAGGGTCAAGCATAACCCAACTTGCAGCTTGGAGCGGCTTGTGGCTTGAGCACGCGGCGGCTGCGTCAGCAGCTTATAGCTCGTTCCCGTCAGTGCTGACCTGCGCGCAGCCCACCAGCCGAATGCCAGCCACCAGGTTAGCGTGGATGCGGTTTTGCTGGATCAGGCTATCGCGCGCGCGCTCTAGTTGCACGCCGATGCGATTGTCGCGGATGATGTTGCGAAGGATGCGCACGCCGCGACAGCGTGGGCCGGCATAGTTGGCGCCGCGCTGCGTCCAGACGTGCACGGCCACGTCGTTGTGCTCGAAGCGGTTGTCGCTGACCTCGGTGTCGAAGCTCTCAGCTTGCTCGGGGAAGAATTCGGCAAATAGCGCTGTGCCGCGCTGATCGCGGTCGTTCGCCCATAGTTGCACGCCGACGCCGTTGCGCTCGAATTGGTTGCGACGGATCACGTTGTTTGCGCCATGCTCGATCGCAACGCCGGCGGTGCGGTTGCCGGCGATGTGGTTGTCCTCCACCACGTTTTGGCGTGACCAGCCCAACCAGAAGCCGTAGTTGCAGAAGTCGGCGCGATTGTGGCGGAAAATGTTGCCCGTCGAGAAGGTGGCCTCAAAGGCGATGTTTGGGCTGAAGCTGGCGTCGTTGTGCTCGAAGAGGTTGTGGTTGCATGGCGTCTTGATCTGGTCGCGGTGGAAGCCGCCGAGGAAGACGCCGTCCCCGCTGCTGCGCAGCTTGTTGTGGCGCACCACGTTGTGCGACGAGTTGCACATGATGACCAGCGCGGCGGCGTCCGCACCGTTGTGGTATTGCTCAGCATCTCGGCTCGCAGCGTAGATGCGGCAGCAGAAATCGGCCACATTACGCTCGATCGTGTTGTGCGATGACTCGTACAGCAGGATGCCGGCGCCGCTGTTGTAGCTGGCGTCGTTGCCGATCACTTGGATATTCTCGCAGCCGTACAACATGATGCCGTTCTGCTGATGCTGCACGTCGTTGTTGAGGATAAAACCGTCCTTCACGCCGCCGAGCAAGATGCCGCCGCCGTAGGCTTGGGTCAGCGGCAACCACACATCCAAAAAAGCAGTTGGCGGCGGCAGCTCGTGTGTGTGGCGCACCCGACAGCGCTCCACGCACACATTGGCGCTGCCGCTGACGTAAATGCCATGATAGAAGCGCTCCACTGCCAAGCCGCGGATCGTCACGCCGCTGCACTGCTGCACCCGCACGCCAACCCCCTGGCAATCCGTGCCGATAATCACCACTCCCTCGCCGTTCAGCGTGACGTGATCGCCTTTCACCGTGATGCCATGTGGCAGGTGATACACACCCGGCTTCAACGTCGTGTCGCTGGTGATCACCATGCCGTCCTCTGGGATAACCTCGCGCATCTTCAGCCACCTTTGCGCCGCTTATTGTGCCTGATGAACGGCCGCCTGGTTGATGGCACAATCGGCACGCTGATGCAGGAGGCCTTGGCCGCGCTACATGCGGAGATCGTGGCGTGTCAGGCCTGCCCTCGGCTGGTGAGTTGGCGCGAGCAGGTGGCGCGCGCCAAGCGCCGTGCCTTTCGCGCCTGGGACTACTGGGGCAGGCCGCTGCCTGGCTTCGGCGATCCGCAGGGGCGCTTGGTGATCGTCGGCCTCGCGCCGGCTGCGCACGGCGGCAACCGCACCGGCCGCCTCTTCACGGGCGATCGCTCTGGCGACTTCCTCTTCGCAGCGCTGCATGCGGCTGGCTTTGCCAATCAGCCGCGTTCCGTTGCCCGCGATGACGGGCTTGTCCTGCGCGATTGCTACATCGTGGCCGCGCTGCGCTGTGCGCCCCCGGACAATCGGCCCACCTCCGAGGAGCTGCGCCGCTGCCGGCCCTTTCTGGTGCGCGAGCTGTCTCTGTTGACGTGCGCGCGTGTATATGTCGCGTTGGGCCGAGTGGCGTTTGAGGCCCTGGCGCGTGTGATGGGCCTCGCCCCTCTCCCGCGCTTTGCACACGGCTTGAGGCTGAAGCACGACCACATCACCATCATCGCTTCCTACCATCCCAGCCAGCGCAACACCTTGACCGGCCTGCT
Organism: uncultured Anaerolineae bacterium; assembly: GCA_938028725.1. Classification (GTDB taxonomy): domain Bacteria; phylum Chloroflexota; class Anaerolineae; order J036; family Brachytrichaceae; genus CALIMH01. Next base: position 205,802 of record CALIMH010000004.1, read on the forward strand.
CACCCTGCCGATGCTCACGGCGATCTTCGAGCAAGCGCGGGAGCTGCTTGATGAACATGGCGAGGCCGGCGCAGGTTAGAGGAAGGGGCACGACGAGCGATCGGGCAGCGTTACCAGACAGGCTCGCCTTGATGATCACGGTGCTGCTGAATTGCCGGGACGCTGCCGAGCCCGCCGCACCCATTTATGGGCCTCGCGCACCCATAGCACAGCGCTCGCCGCCCCCACACAGCCCAGCCAATCTTCAATGGTAAGTGGCGTGGTGTGGAAGGCCAGCTGGAGCGGCGGGGCGTAGATCACCGCCACCTGAAGCGCCGCTGAGGTGAGCACAGCCAGCCATAGCCAGGGGTTGCGCCACAGGTCGGCGAAAGCGGAACGGCGCTCCGAGCGCGAGTTGAAGGCGTTGAAGAGCTGCGCCAGCACCAAAGTGTTGAAAGCCATCGTGCGGGCGTAATCTAAGCTGCCGCTGCCAGCGATCCAGCCACCTGGCAGCGCCGCGTCCAAGACCACGAGCGTGCTGATCGCCATCACCAAGCCACTCACGAACATGCCGAAGGCCATCTCGGCGTTGATCACGGGCTCGTGGCGCGGGCGCGGCTGCTGACGCATCGCGTCAACGTCGGGTGGGTCTACGCCGAGGGCGAGCGCCGGCCCGGCGTCGGTGATGAGGTTGATCCACAGGATTTGCACGGCCAACAGCGGCAGGATCAGCTCCTCGCTGCCAAGCTCGCGCAGGCCGATCACACTTGCAAGCAGCACCCCTAGGAACATCGTGATCACCTCGCCAAGGTTGGAAGAGAGCAAATAGCGCAAGAAGCGGCGGATGTTGGCGAAGATCGTCCGTCCTTCTTCCACCGCACCCACGATGGAGGCGAAGTTGTCGTCCACCAGCACCATGTCGGCGGCCTCCTTGGCCACGTCGGTGCCGGTGATGCCCATCGCCACGCCGATGTCGGCGTAGCGCAGCGCCGGTGCGTCGTTGACGCCGTCCCCGGTCATGGCGACCACATGGCCCTGCTCGCGCAAAGCCTTGACCAAGCGCAGCTTATGCTCAGGGCTGACGCGGGCGTAGCAGGAGACGCGCGGCACCACCTCGCGCAGGGTAGCCTCTTGCATCGCGTCCAATTCGGCGCCGGAGATGACCGGCGCGTCGGCCTCAGCGATCCCCACCTCGCTGGCGATGGCCTGCGCGGTGAGCGGATGATCGCCGGTGATCATCACTACGCGGATGCCGGCCTGCTGGGCGCGCGCCACCGCCTCTTTCGCCTCCGGTCGTGGTGGGTCGCTGATCCCGATCACACCGACGAACACGAACTGCTCCTCTGGTAAGGGGGACTCGGACGATGGCGCAGTGGACAAAGGGCGGTAGGCTATGCCGATCGTGCGCATCCCCTGGCTGGCCAGCCGATCTACCAGGTGGCGGATCGCCTCACGCCGCTCAGCGCGAAGGGGTTGCACCTGCTTGCCGAATTGCTCGGCGGCACAACGCTGCAACAACACGTCCGGCGCGCCCTTGGCGCATAGCAACAGCCCTCCGTCCGGGTCGCGGTGCAGCGTGCTCATCATCTTGCGCTCGGATGAAAACGGTTGCTCGGCCAAGCGAGGGAAGCGCTCGTGCAATGTCTGGTAGCTCAAGCCGAGCTTCGCAGCGGCCACCAGCAGCGCGCCCTCTGTGGGATCGCCTTGCACCATCCAGCGGCCATCGCGCTGGGTGAGCGCGCTGTTGTTGGCCAGGGCAGCAATGCGCAGCGCTAGCTCCACCTCCGCGGCGAGGGCGGCGTTGTGGATGGGCTGCCCTTCGTGCAGCGCCTCACCATAAGGCGCGTAGCCGCTGCCGGTGAACGTGACCTCGCCGCTAGCTGTGCAGGCGCGGCGAGCGGTCATCTCCCCGAGGGTAAGTGTGCCGGTTTTGTCGGTGCAAATCACATCCGAGGCGCCGAGCGTCTCCACGGCAGCGAGCTTGCGCACGATGGCGTTGCGTCGCGCCATGCGCTGTACCCCGATCGCCAGCAGGATGGTGAGCACCGTCGCAAGACCCTCCGGCACGGCCGCCACTGCCAGCGACACGCCGAACAACATCACGCTGATTAACCCCGGCGTGTTGCGCACTGGCTGGGTGAGCAGCGTGACCAGCACGATCACCACGGCGGTGACCACCACCGCGACGCCCAGCCAGCGGCCGGTGCGCGCGATCTCCTGTTGGAGCGGTGTGGGGTCGTCTGTGGTTTGTTGGAGCAACGTGGCCACCTTGCCAATCTCGGCTTGTGCGCCAGTGGCGACAACTACAGCCTTGCCGTGGCCATACACAGCGATAGTGCTGCCGAACACCATGTTGCGCCGCTCGTTGAGCGGCGTGGCGTCACCACAGGGCGCGGCAGTCTTGAGCACCGGCACGCTCTCACCGGTGAGCGCGGCCTCATTGGTTTGCAGGGCAGCCACTTCGAACAGCCGTGCATCAGCGGCGATGGTGTCGCCTTCCTCCACGATCAGCACATCGCCGGGCACAACCTCGCGCGCTGGGATCTCGCAGCGTTCCCCCGCGCGTATCACACTGGCAGTGGCAGCTGCCATTGTCTTCAGCGCAGCGAGCGAGCGCTCTGCACGCTGCTCTTGAATGAAGCCCAGCGCAGCGTTGAAGAGCACAATGGCGAGGATGGCGAGCGATTCAAACGGCAAGCTGGTCTCGCGCTCGATCAGCCACACGACCAACGAGATGGCGGTTGCTGCTAACAACAGCAGCACCAACGGGCTTTCAAACTGAGCGAGCAGTCGCCGCCATGCGGGCACCGGCGGCGCAGAGGGCAGCTCGTTCCATCCGTACTGCGCCAGTCGGCGTTGGGCCTCATCATGAGAAAGGCCACGTTGCAGATCGGTTTGCAGCGCGGCCGCTATCTCTGCGAGGGGCGCGCTGTGTGCTCGAAGCTGGATGGCGCTTCGCATAGGGCTCTCCGCCGCTTGTGTGGAGGCTTGCACAATGTGAAAGTGTAACTGCACTTCACTGCTGGGTGAAGTCGGGTTGTGGCGACAGGGAACGCCTCCGATGCGCAAACTGAGCAGTCGCTTGCGTGCGGCTAAACGAAGCAGCAGCCGCCTCGACGCCTTTGCTACACTCGCAGCATGAGCGATGCCTTGGCGCAAGGGCTGGATGGCCTTGCCGAAGCAGCCGCACGCCTGCATAGCACTCGCATCGTTCGCCTGATCTTCGTTGCCTTGTCGCTTGGCTCAGTGATGGGCCTGATGGTCGCCCAGCCTAGCCGCGTGGAGAACCAGAGCATCCGCGACACCACGCCGGCCGAGATCGACATTGGCAGCATTGGCACGTATGTGCGCGTCACCGGCATCCTCGACACACAAGGGGCCTACCGCACTCAATACCGTCTCGGTGTCATCCAATTGCAGGGTGGCCGCTACATTCCGTTGGTCGTGCCCGGCAGCGCGGGCGCGGTGTATGTCCTGGACGAGGGCCTACCGCCTCATGCCCCGGATGAGTTCGTCACCGTGGTGGGTCAGGTGATGACCGGCATCGGGGCGCAACCGCCGCTCTTCATCCAAGTTGGCTATCCGCCCAACGTGGTGCTGGCGCACACGCTGGCGCGCTGTAGCGGCGTTGCGCTGCTAGGTTTGCTGACGCTAGCAGCGCTCGGCGCGTGGATGCGCGGGCAGAGTTACGCGCTGGCTTTGCCGTTTGCAACGCCGCGCGATCAGCACGCTGCGCCGGACTTGCTCTGGTTCGGCAGCTTGGGCCGCGCGTATGACGAGGCCGTAGTCCGTAATGCGGCCGCCAGCTTTCAAGCCACGCCGTTCCAGGGGCAACTAGAGGGGGCGGGCTGGCAGGTGGTGATTCGGCGGCTGCGTGCAGCGCAACGCTTCACGGTCGCTAGCAGATGGGGCCGCTTGGCTGCAGCGCGCGTGACGTTTGAGGACAACCACGGCTTGCCACGCCGCGGTGTGATCGCGGCGCGCAACCGCGCGATCCTCGATGCAGTGTTGCAGGTGCTCAGCTACTTGCGCTAAGCACGTCACCACGCGACGCCGTTCTTCAGGCGCTCTTTGCACACTGGCTTGTTGTGATGCAGCGTGCCGGCTTAGGCCTGCTTGTCTCCCCGGCTTTCCCAGCTGCCGAGCACGGAGGGGATGTCGCCCTCTGCGTTGAGCCGCTCGCCGTCGTGCTGCGGGCTACGTGCACGTGTGCGTCGGGGGAGACCCCGCCTTCGTGGGAGGGATGGCCGATGGGGCCGCATAACCGCACAGCGCTGTGGCCAATAGCCCTCGGCTCATCCACTTCCGCAACGCTCTCCATCGCTTCTCCACATCTACAGCATACCCTAGTAGATGCTTGGCCCGAAGTGGCAAAGCAAAGCTGTGCAAAGGAGGTTATGCCATGAACCGAAGAGCTTTTCTTAAAACAAGCGCCGGCGCAGGTGTTGCAGTCTTGGCAGCAGCTGTTGGCATGGGAGGCGCAGCAACTGCGCGCGCGCACCACGGTGGTCGCGGCAGATGGAGCGCGCAGCCGTTCGGCTTTGGTGGCAAGTTCGGCAGCCCGGCTGATGCCGACATCATCGCAAAGACGCTGGGCATCACAGTGGATGAGCTGATGCGCGCGCTGGAGAGCGGCAAGTCGGTTGCTGACGTCGCCACGGAGAAGAAGGTGGCGCTGAGCGCAGTGGTGGATGCGATCCTTGCTGAGCACCAGCGACGGCTTGAGCTTGCTGTGGCCGCCGGACGGTTGACCTCGGCGCAGGCCGAGGCCGTGCTGGCTAACCTGCGCACGGTGCTGCCGGCGCAGTTGCAGGTGAGGCCGGTGGCCGGCCTCCCGCCGTTGCCGGCGCCGTTCGGGCTGCCAGCCAAAGGCGGCCGAAAAGTGGGGCGTGACCTCACCTCTCGCCTGCCGCTATCTGTTGTCGCCGACGCGATGGGCATTTCAGTCAGCGAGCTGCGCGCTGCGTTGCAGAGCGGCAAATCAATCGCTGAGATCGCCAAAGAGAAGAACGTCGCGCTGGCGACACTCACCGAAGCTGTGGAGAATGCAGCCAAGCGTGAGTTGGACTACTTGGTGAGCGCCGGGCACATCACCCAGGCCCAGGCTGATGCCTGGTTGGAGACACTAAAGGCGAATCTGCCATTGCTCCTCCAACTGAAGCACCCGCCCTATCGGAGCGGCAGCGCGCCTGCGCGGTGGCTGAGCGACCCAACCATGTGAGCGCGATTGAGTCCTGCTTGCGCCAAGCGCATCGCATCGTAGGAGCGCACAATCACTGTGCGCTCCGTATTAGTCTGTCGGCCTACTCAGCCATCCTCCGACGTGGTGTGCATACACTTAAAGGCATGAGCGCTCGCATCTTGGTGGTGGATGACGACAAGAACATCGCCCGGCTGTTGCGAGACTACCTGGAGCAGGAGGGCTTTATCGTCTTCACCGCCCATGATGGCGAAACGGCCCTGCACATCATCCGCCGCGAGCGGCCCGATTGCGTTGTGCTTGACCTCATGCTGCCCGCGCGCGATGGCTGGAGTGTGACCCGCGTGGTGCGCAGTGACGAGCAGCACGCGGCCACTCCCATCCTCATGCTCACTGCCCGCGTGGACGATGTGGACAAAGTGGTCGGCCTGGAGCTGGGCGCAGATGATTACGTGACCAAGCCCTTTAACCCGCGCGAAGTGGTGGCGCGCGTCAAAGCCATCCTGCGGCGATCTCGCCTCGGCCCGCGTCCGCCAGCCGTGTTGCAGGTGGGCGAGCTCTGCTTGAACGATGCAGAACACACTGTCACGGTCGGTGGCAAGCCGGTGGATTTGACGCCCACCGAGTTTAGGATTCTGCGCGCGCTGATGACATATCCCAACTACGCCTTCACACGCGCGGAGCTGATCGAGAAGGCGCTCGGCTTCAGCTACGAGGGCATGGATCGCACAGTAGATAGCCACATTAAGAACTTGCGCCGCAAGATCGAACCCGACCCTGCCTCTCCGACCTACATCGAGACCGTGATCGGCGTCGGCTATCGCTTGCGCGACCCCGCCCGCCATCCACTGCCATGAACCGGCTATGGGCTCGCCTGGCGCTCGCGTTCGTCGCCATCTCGCTGCTCACGGCAGGGTTGGCCGCCGCGTTGATCGCGAGCAACGTCAATCAGCAGTTCCGCGGTTATTTGGTGCAACCCAGCGTGGTCCTGCGAGGCCCGGTGCGAGCAACCCTAGAAGAACACTACGCGATGTATGGCTCGTGGGAGAACCTCGATCGCACCATCAATCAACTACGCCGTGTCTGGATGTTGCGGCCTGGCAGAATCCTTCGCGGCAGACCACTGCTTGAGGACAACATCGCGTTAGTGATCGCAGATGAGTCCGGGCGCGTGGTCTTCGACGAGCAGGGCCAGCAGCAAAACAAGCGGGTGCCGCCGGAGGTGATCGGGCGCGCGCTGCCGCTGGTGGTGGAGGACCGCGTGGTCGGCTACGCGCTGACAGTAGCCGTCACCGAAAGCGTGCTCGGCCAGCCAGAACAGAGCTTTCTGGACGGGGTGCGCAACTCCATCCTGGTTGCGGCGCTGATCTCGGCCCTCGCCGGTGTGCTCAGCGGCGCGGTGATCAGCCAGATGGTGGCACGCCCTCTCAACAGGCTGGCTGAGGCTGCTCATGCCTTCGCTCAGCGTGAGTGGGGCTTTCGTGTGCAGCCAGAGCGCCTCTCAGGCATCTCTGAGCTGCGCGATGTGGCGCTAGCGCTGGACACCATGGCGCGCTCGCTCCAGCGCAGTGATCAGCAACGCCGCAACCTGATGGCGGACATCGCCCACGAACTGCGCACCCCTCTGGCCGTCATTCAAGGCTCGCTGCGCGCACTGCTCGACGGGATACGACCACTTAGCCCCAACGAGATCGCGGCCATCTACGATGAGACGCGCTTGTTGGCGCGCCTGGTGGACGATGTGCGCGAGCTGTCGCTGGCCGAGTCGCACCAGCTACCGCTGCGTGTTGCTGTGCTGGATATCAGCGATGCGCTGCGCGAAGCCACAGAGCGGCTTCAGCCGGTTGCCGAGATGCAACAGGTGCGGCTGTTGCTACAACTGCCCGACCAGCGCCTGGGCGTCCACGCAGACCCGGACCGGCTTCGGCAGGTGGTGCATAACTTGGTCACAAACGCGCTACGCCACACACCTGCCGGCGGCGCAGTCACACTTTGCGCACAGTCGGAGGGCGCGATGGTGCGAGTGGTCGTACACGACACCGGCAGCGGGATCGCCCCCGAAGACTTGCCGCATGTATTTGATCGGTTCTATCGCGCCGACCGCGCTCGCACGCGAGGCAGTGGTGGCTCTGGGCTTGGACTGGCGATCGTCAAGTCGCTGGTTCAGTTGATGGGCGGCGAGGTCGGCGTTGAGAGTGCGCTCGGCCGGGGAAGCCGCTTTTGGTTCACCTTGCCGCGGGCCGAGGCCGCGCCGCCGCCAACCTCCCTCTTCACACAACCTGCATGAGCGCGGCGCGCGATCTCCTCACGTCGACTTCTTCGAACTGTGCCACAATCAAAAGGGCCGCCCAACAACGAGGCCGGCTGGGCAGAGTGTGAGCAGTGAAAAGCCAGGCGAGCCGCAGCATGCGAACGGTTGTCATCACTGCGCTGGGCGCAGTGGGGTTGAGCTGGCTAGCGTGGTCACAGCGGCAAGTCAACCACGCCCTGCCGCTGACAGCTGCGCTGGAGGGCAAATTGGTGCACTTCCGCGGCAAGCGCGCGGGCGACTTGGCTTATTACTCCAGTCAACGCGATAGCCACTCGCCGCCGCTGCTGCTGCTGCACTCGATCAACGCGGCGGCCTCCAGCTTTGAGATGAAGCCGATTTACGACCATTTCGCGCCCCGCCGCCTCGTGCTTGCGCTGGACCTGCCCGGCTTCGGCTTTTCAGCGCGCGGCGAGCGCAACTACACCCCCGCGCTCTTCCGCGACGCCATCCTCGACTTACTCGACCAGCTAGGCGCCAGCGCTGTGGATGCCGTGGCGCTCTCGCTCAGCGCGGAGTTCCTCGCGCTGGCTGCCCAGCAACAGCCGGCCCGCTTCCGCCGTCTGGTGTTCCTCTCGCCGACCGGCTTCAGCCGCCGCAACGACCGCCCGCGCTACAGCCCTGGGTTGCTGCGCCTCCTCTCTGCCGCGCCGTGGCGTCAGGCGCTCTTCGACGCGCTCACCTCTCAACCCAGCCTGTGGTTCTTCCTGACGACCAGCCAGCGCCGTCCGCTCCAGCGTGAGCTGCTGAACTACGCCTATCGCACCAGCCATCAACCCGGTGCGCCATTTGCGCCGTTTGCGTTCGTGGCCGGCAAGTTGTTTACGCCTGGCATCTTTCGCGTGTATCGCGCGCTCACCCAACCCACCTTGGTGATGTACGGCCAGGACCCTTTCATCGCTTACGATCGCGCCGACGAGCTGCGCCGCCAAGGCAACTGGCGCATCATTGCGCTGCAGGGCGCCGGCGCCTTAGTGCACTGGGATACCCCGTGCGATGTGAACGCCGAGATCGCAAGGTGGATCGAGCAGCCTTAAGCAGCGCACATGACCCATCGCGGCTGGTTTCCCCTTGCATGAAACTGGGCTTTGCTACAATCCCCACACGCATGAGCGCGCTTGCATCGCCCAAGGTGATCGCCTGGAGCGGCGTCATCGCTCACTACCGCGAGCGGCTCGACATCGCGCATCACGTCGCGCCGGTGACACTGCTCGAAGGCAACACCCCTTTGATCCCCGCTCCCCGCTTGGCCGACGCACTCGGCGGCGGCTTTGAGCTGTTCCTCAAGTACGAGGGTCTCAACCCCACCGGTTCTTTCAAAGATCGCGGCATGACCACCGCCATCACTCAGGCCGTGGCGGATGGCGCGCGCGCCGTGATCTGCGCCAGCACTGGTAACACTGCTGCGAGCGCGGCGGCCTACGCGGCCCGTGCTGGTCTGACCTGCGTCGTGTTGGTGCCGGAGGGCAAAATCGCGGCGGGGAAGCTAGCTGGCGCGTTGAGCTATGGCGCGCAAGTGATCGCCATCAACGGCAACTTCGACGATGGCCTGCGCATGGTGCGTGAGGCCAGCCGATGTGCGCCCATCGTGCTGGTCAACAACATCAACCCTGCTCGTTTGCAAGGGCAAAAAACCGCCGCTTTTGAAATTTGCGACGTCCTCGGCAGCGCGCCGGATTGGCTTTGCCTGCCGGTCGGCAACGCCGGCAACATCACTGCATACTGGATGGGGTTCAGTGAATACCACCGCGATGGCCTGATCGCGCAGCGGCCGCGGCTGCTGGGCGCGCAAGCGGCAGGCGCAGCGCCGATCGTGCACGGGCGCGTGTTTGACAAGCCCGAGACGCTCGCCACCGCGATCCGCATCGGCAATCCCGTTCGCTGGCAAGAGGCATTGGCTGCGCTGCGCGAGAGCAACGGCTACATCACCGATGTCACCGACGACGAGATTCTCAATTGGCACCGGCTGGTGGCGCGCTTGGAGGGCGTGTTTGTCGAGCCGGCCTGCGCTGCCAGCTTGGCCGCCATTGCGAAAGGACGACGCGAGGGCTGGTTCGACCCGCGTGGTCAGCGCGTGGTGTGCGTGATGACCGGCCACGGGCTGAAAGACCCCGACACTGCAATGCGCAGCTTCGCCGCGCCGATCACCATCGAGCCGCGCCTAGAGGCGTTGCTGGAGGCCGTGAAGCTCTGAAGCGCCACTTCATCCATGGCGCCGCTGCTCACTGTTCGCATCCCCGCCACCAGCGCCAACCTCGGCCCCGGCTTCGATGCGTTGGGCTTAGCGCTCGACTTATGGAACACCTTCGAGCTGCACGGGGCGGATCAACACGGCGTCACCGTCGAGTCGCACGGTGAGGGCGCTGACATCTTGCCCACTGACCGCAGCCATCTGGTCGTGCGCACCATGCTGGACGAGATCGCCATGCACGTGCCGCCAGAAGACCAGGTGAGGGGATATCACATCGTGTGTCGCAATGCCGTGCCCTGCGGCAGCGGGCTGGGCTCCAGCTCCACCGCAACGCTGGCCGGCCTGATCTTCGCCTATGCGTTGTTAGACCCGCAAGGCTTCCGCACGCCATCAGGACAGAACCGCATCCTCACACGCGCTTTCGAGATTGAAGGCCATGGCGACAACGTCGCGCCGGCGCTGCTAGGCGGCTTGGTGATCGTTTCGGCGCATGACGGCGAGGTGCTGGCGCAAAAGGTGGCCCTGCCGCCGTTGAAAGTGGTGGTGTGCGTGCCGCAGTTTTACTTCATGACCACTCACGCCCGCTCCATGTTGCCACTGCACTACTCGCGAGCCGACGCGGTGTTTAACATCGGGCGCGCCATGCTGGTGGTGGAGGCGCTGCGGACGGGCGACATGAAGCTGCTCCAGAAATCGCTGGCAGACCGCATCCACGAACCCTACCGACTGCCCGCCATACCCGGCGCCCTCGAAGCCAAACGCGCCGCGCTCGCGCAAGGCGCCTTGGCCGTCACCTTGAGCGGGGCAGGGCCGGGGATGTTGGCCTTCGCCAACGCTGACCACGACGCGATCGGCGTCGCTATGCAGTCGGCGTTTGCTGCGGCCGGACTGCGCGCGCGCTACTGGGTGCTCGAGGTCAGCCCGCGCGGCGCGCAGATTGTTTGACATACCTCCCAGTTGCGCTTACAATCTGTGCCGTCGGAATCTCACTCCCTGGACTGGAGACGCATGGCTAGTGTCACTTTTGAACACGTGACGAAGCGGTTCGGCGACGTGGTCGCGGTGAATGACCTCAACATCTCAATCGCTGATCGGGAGTTCCTCGTCTTCGTTGGCCCCTCTGGCTGTGGCAAGACAACCTCACTGCGCATGTTGGCTGGGCTGGAAGAGGTGACGGAAGGGAACATCTACATCGGCGATCGGCTGGTGAACGACGTGCCGCCGAAGGATCGGGACATCGCGATGGTGTTCCAGTCCTACGCCCTCTACCCGCACATGTCGGTGTATGACAACATGGCGTTCGGCTTGAAGCTGCGTCGTGTGCCCAAGGACGAGATTGATCGGCGTGTGAAAGAGGCCGCGCGTCGGCTTGGCATCGAACACCTGCTCAACCGTAAGCCCAAGCAGCTCTCCGGCGGCCAACGCCAGCGCGTGGCCGTAGGGCGCGCGATCGTGCGCAACCCCGCGGTGTTCCTGATGGACGAGCCGCTCTCCAACCTGGACGCCAAGCTGCGCGTGCAGGCGCGCGCAGAGATCAGCAAGCTGCACATGGAGCTGGGCACCACCTTCATCTACGTCACCCACGACCAAACCGAGGCCATGACCATGGGCACCCGCATCGCAGTGATGAAGGATGGCGTGCTCCAGCAGATTGACACCCCCCAAACGCTGTACGAGCGGCCGGATAACGTGTTCGTCGCCGGCTTTATCGGCAGCCCGTCCATGAACTTCTTCGACGCTACCCTCACCAGCAATGGCAAGGACCTCTTCGTGGACACTGGCGCCTTCCGGGTGAAAGTGCCCGAAAACCGTGCTGCGCCCTATCGCCCCCATGTCGGCAAGCAGGTGATCTTCGGCATCCGCCCTGAGGACTGCCACGATCCGGAGTACGCACCACCAGGTATCCACCAAGCCATCGTCGAGGCAACAGTGGAGGTGTTTGAGCAGCTCGGCCACGAGGTGATCCTGTACCTGGCGGTCAACGGCCAGAGCTTCTTGGCGCGCGTTGACCCGCGCACACGCGCCCGCGTGGGCAACGTGGTGGGCATCGCCATGAACCTGGACAACATGCATATCTTCGACAAGCAAACAGAGCGCGCCATCCGCTAAACGCTAACCAACCACTCGGAATTACCCCGAGGAGGACGCCAAAGCGTTTTGCTGCACGTCACCGTGCAGCAAAACGCTTTTCTTCCGTGTGTCACTCTTTCACCAAAGTGCGGAAGTAGGCGATGGTGTGGGCCAGCCCCTCCTCCAGCGACACACGCGGCTCCCAGCCCAAGATCGTGCGCGCGCGCGTGATGTCTGGACAGCGGCGCTGGGGGTCATCCGCGATGCGCGCCGGGGGTGGCTGGTGAAAGACGATTTCGCTGGTGCACTCTGGCCCGGCAGCAGCTTTGACAGCGTGGGCGAACTGCAGGATCGTCATTTCATGCGGGTTGCCGATGTTGACGGGGAGTGTCTCCTCGCTCCAGAGCAAGCGCAGCATGCCGTCCACCAAGTCTGTGACGTAGCAGAAGGCGCGCGTGGCGCTGCCGTCGCCATATACGGTGATCGGCAGGTTGTTCACCGCCTGGTAGATGAAGTTGGGTACGACGCGGCCGTCGCGGATGTCCATGCGCGGGCCGTATGTGTTGAAGATGCGCACGATGCGCGTCTGCAAGCCATAGTAGCGGTGGTAGGCCATTGTCATTGCCTCAGCAAAGCGCTTCGCCTCGTCGTACACGCTCCGCACACCGATGGGGTTCACATGGCCCCAGTAGGTTTCTTTCTGCGGGTGCTCCAGCGGATCGCCATACACCTCGCTGGTGCTCGCCTGCAAGAAGCGCGCGCCCTTGCGCCGCGCCAGTTCAAGCGCGTGATACGTGCCGTGTGACCCGACCAGCATGGTCTCGATAGGGTTGTCCAAGTAGCCGACGGGGCTGGCCGGCGATGCCAAGTTCATCACCGCGTCCAGCGGCCCGTCCACGTCGCAGCCCTGGGTGATGTCTTGCTGGATAAACGTGAAGCGGGGGTGGTCGCGCAGATGAGCGATGTTGTTCGGCGAGCCGGTGATGAAGTTGTCCATCGCGATCACTTCGTGCCCCTCCGCGATCAGGCGATCGCAGAGGTGAGAGCCGATAAACCCCGCGCCGCCGGTGACAAGAATGCGCATACTTACTGTTCCTCTGATGATGTCTGCTTGGGTGCTTTGTTGCCAATCTTAACCAATTGCACTTGCGCTTGGTAGCCCTTCTGCGCGTCATCACCCAAAGAGATTTTGCTGTTCGCAAAGTAGCCCACGCTGCCGGTGCTGAACTCCTTTGGGCTGAGCAGCAGCATGCCGACTTCCCTATCGTTTACGTAAAACTTCACCTTGACGATGATAGGTCCGTTCGTCATCGCACTATGATGATAGCGCACGCGATGCGCTACATAGCCTTGTTCAAGCAACACGGTGTATAATAGCGCGCGTGATGCGCTACATAGCTTTGTTCAAGCTGCATGGTATATGATAACGCGCGTGATGCACTACATAGCCTTGTTCAAGCCATATGGTGTGCTGTCCTGCTTCACCCACGAGCTGCAGCAGGGCGAGCGGCCCAAACGCACGCTCAGTGAGTTTGGGCTGCCACCTGGTGTGTATGCAGCCGGGCGCTTGGACGTGGACAGCGAAGGGCTGCTGCTGCTCAGCGATGACGGTCGGTTCATCCACCGCGTCACACACCCGCGTTACAAGCAGCCTAAAACGTACTGCGTCCTGGTCGAAGGCGTGCCCACCACTGACAAGCTTGCCCAACTGCGACACGGTGTGATCGTCAAAGGCTATCGCACGCAGCCATGTGAGGTGGAATTGCTGAGCAACCCCCCAGCCTTGCCCCCTCGGGAGAAGCCAGTCACGCCGCACGGACCGACCGCTTGGCTGATGCTCACGCTGCGCGAGGGGAAGAAGCGCCAGATACGCCACATGACCGCTGCCGTTGGCCTGCCCACCTTACGGCTGGTGCGCGTGCAAATCGGGTGTGTCAAACTCGATGGACTGCTGCCCGGCCAATGGCGCGACTTGACGCCAGCCGAGGTGCGTGGCTTGATGCATCCGCTGCCGCAGCGCACCACCGATGCCCGCCCGCAGCAAGTACGGCCGCATGCCCATCAACATGGCAAATCACGACGGATTTGCTCAGCAAACTCATGAAACAACCAGCTTGGAGCATAACCATGACGCGAAGATTAGTCTGTTTGGATATCGAGACCACCGGCAGCGATCCGCAACAGGATGCCATTCTAGAGGTGGCTGTGGTGGTGTTTCAGGGCCCAAAAGTGATAGAGGAGTGGGGTAGCTTGGTGCGTGTGGATCGCCCCGTGCCGCCACATATCAGGCAGCTCACAGGTATCACTGACGAGGAAGTTCAACGCGAAGGTCAACCGCTCAACGATTGCTTGAACAAGTTGCAGGCGCTGATTGGGACTGATCCTATCATCGGCCACAACATCGCCTTTGACATGAGCTTTTTCGCCAGGCTGTCACCTCCGCCGGCGTTTGTCAAAAATTCGACGCTGGACACCTTTGAGCTGGCCTCTGTCCTTGTGCCTCACGCTGGGCGCTATTCGCTGGAGATGCTGTTGCATCACCTGCAATTGCAGGCCCCCGGCCGGGCGCACCGCGCCTTGAACGATGCACGCGCCACCTACCAGCTTTACAACAAGTTGTTTGAGCGCGCGCTGGCGTTGCCTGAAGAGGTGGTCGAGCAAATCGCAAAGCTCTACGACGGCCGGCAGTGGCAGATAGGGCTGTTCTGGCAGGAAGTGCGCAAGGCTCAGCAGCGGGGCACATTCAACACCAGCTTGGGCGCGGCGCTCTCCTCCGCCTTGCGCCCGGGTCGCGACGGCAAGAACTCCTTGCAACGGCGCTTTGTCCAAAGCCAGTTGGCCGGCGAGCCGCTGAAGCCAAACCAAACTTTACAACTACTGGAAACCGAACAGCTTGTCGCCATGCTTGGGCCGGACGCCCCCTTCGCCAGAAGCATGGATGGCTACGAGATCCGCGAGCAGCAAATTGACATGATGCGCCGCGTGAGCGAGGCGTTCAACAGTCAACAAGATATGGTGCTCATCGAAGCTGGCACCGGTACCGGCAAGAGCATGGCATATCTAGTGCCCTCGCTCGTCTGGTCCTCGCAAAACAACGCGCGCGTGGTGGTGAGCACCAACACGGTGAATTTGCAGGAGCAGCTCATCCAGAAGGACGTGCCGCTCGTCCAGCGGGCGTTGGGCTTGGATAATGTCCGCGTTGTAGTGATGAAGGGGAAGGGACATTACCTGTGTCATCTCCGGCTCACTCAAGCGCTTCGCGAGGGCCCGCGCAATGCCGAAGAGGCGCGCGTGCTGAGCAAGATTCTGATTTGGCTGCCCAGCACGCTGGAGGGCGACGGTGATGAACTGTTCTTGCCCACGCCGGCGGAACGGGACGTTTTTTATCATCTCTCCGCCGATAGCCCATCCTGCAACGCCAACACTTGCAGCGCTGCGAACTGCTTCTTCTATCAAGCGCGCCAGCGTGCTGAGCGCGCCCATGTGGTGATCGTC
Source organism: uncultured Anaerolineae bacterium (assembly GCA_938028725.1). Classification (GTDB taxonomy): domain Bacteria; phylum Chloroflexota; class Anaerolineae; order J036; family Brachytrichaceae; genus CALIMH01. The sequence goes on from CALIMH010000004.1 coordinate 221,045, forward strand.
AATCACGCCTTGCTGTTGGCCGATGTCGCGGTGGACAATCGCGCGCTGCCTGAGTATCAGTATCTCGTCGTGGACGAGGCTCATCACTTGGAATCCGCCACCACCAGCGCGTTGCGCTGGCGCATCGGCCTGGGCGATATCGAACGTGAGTTGAGCGACTTAGGCGTTCGCGGCAACGACGCCGGCTTGCTTCCTGAGATCGCAGCCCAGGCGCGTCGCTCGTTGCATGGCAACCAGAGCAATGCTATCGAGGAGCGGTGCAAAAGCGCCCTGCAGAGCGCCACAGCCCTCAGCCAACATGCCAGCAAGACCTTCGAGGCGTTGGGGCAGTGTGCCCAGCAGCATGCGCCTGCCGAGCAGAACGACTACGCCCAGCGCATGCGTCTGACTGATGACCTGCGCCGGCAGTCAGAGTGGTCCAAGGTGGAGAGCGCTGCTGAGCATTTCCTCCACGCTTGCGATGCGTTGGTGCGCGAGCTGAGAAATTTGAGCCAGTTCATTACCAACAACGTTGCGCTCACGGTGCTGGGGGACTTTGAAGGAGCGCTGGCGCGACTCAACGGTGCAGTAAAATTCTTCACAGACCTGAGCGAGCGGCTGAACCATCTGTTCTTCAATCCCTCTCCGCAGCACATCTACTGGGCTGAATTCCATGCTGCTGGCCGCAGCAAGGCGAAGCAACCCCCTCTCCCTCTCACGCTGAATATCGCGCCGCTCGAAGTGGGCAGCATGTTGCGCGAGCACCTCTGGAACAAGAAGTCGGTTGTGGTGCTGACCTCCGCCACGCTGCGAACCACTACTGCCGACGAGCAAGGCCGCAGCGCGCAGCCATCATTTCACTTCATCAAGCAGCGGCTGGGTGCTGAAGAGGCCAATGAGCTGGCGATTGACTCGCCGTTTGATTACGAGGCCAACGCGCTGCTGTACCTGGTCAGCGACATGCCGGAGCCCACTCAGCCTCACTACCAGCAGCGCCTCAATGCAGGCTTGATTGAGCTTTTCACTGCGTCGCAAGGCCGAGGCTTGGCGCTCTTCACCAGCTACAGCCAACTGCGCGCCTCGGCGCGCGCCATTGGCCCTGCCCTCGACCAGCGGGGCATTGTGACGCTGGAGCAGAGCGGCACCAGCTCGCGCAGCGCGCTGATTGACAACTTCCGCAAGCACAAGCAAGCCGTCTTGCTCGGCACGCGCAGCTTCTGGGAAGGTGTGGACATTCAGGGAGAGCAGCTCAGCGTGGTGGCGATTTGCAAGCTGCCTTTCGACGTGCCGAACGATCCCATCTTTGCGGCGCGCAGTGAGACCTTTGCCAACCCTTTTGGCGATTACTTGCTCCCGGAGGCGGTGCTGCGCTTCCGCCAAGGCTTCGGTCGGCTGATCCGCAGCAAACGCGACCGGGGTGTGGTGGTAGTCTTCGATAGCCGCGTGCTGAACAAAAGCTATGGGGAGGCCTTTGTGCGAGCTTTGCCGCCGGTGACCGTGCGGCGCGCACCACTTGCTGAGCTGAGCCGCGCAGTGCAGGATTGGTTGCAGCGCAGCCCGGTGGTTGAAAGGGATAATTGAAGCCAATGGAAGCCACGCATGGGCAGAATGCTTCTGGCGTTGGGGAGGCGCTGAACGGCCGCGTCATTCGCTCCAGCATCGAGACGTTTGTCTTTGGCACGCGCGTGCCTGAACAAGCCACTCCGGCGTGCGGGTCACTGGTCAAGGTATCGGCCGTCAACGAAAAGGTCACCTTGATCGGCGTCATCTACGACATCGCGGTGCAGGAAAATGCGCTCACCCGCATGATAGCCCGCGCGTCCAGCGAGGACCTGCGCGGTGAGGAAAGCGCGCTGCGCGAGCAAGCGTTTGTCGAAGGCTCTGTGTTGTGTCTAGGCTATCTTGATGCCCGGGGGCGCGCGCGCTACACCTTTCCTGCTCAGCCGCCCTGGCTTCTGGATAAAGTGCTGAATTGCGAAGATGACGAGATACGCCGCTTCACCAGCAACCCTCGCTTTCTTGTGCCAATACTGCGATCCCGCGCGATTGGGCTGTCCTACAGCAGACTCATCGTTGCCACCATTGAGCGCGCTGCGTCGTTGCACGCTGATCGGCGGGCTTTTATCGAAAGCTGCGCCGAGGAGTTGGCCCGCCAGTTGAGTGACCGTCCCGTGGAATTGGATGACTTGCTACGTGAGCTGGAGGTGCTGTATGAGTGAAGCAAAGCCCTTTCCAGAAGAGTTCTTCAACGCGAAGACGACCGCTTCGCAGACCGAGACTTTGGGAGTGGTGATCGGCGGTTCGCTAGCTGATGGGGTCCTTGTGCGGCTTAACAGGCAAACCGTGGTGGAGGGACTACGGGTCGGTTCGTATATCGCTGCTCAGGGCCAAACTGGTCGCACTTTTTTTGGCTACATCTCTGATGTTGAGCTGAGCACCTTCAACGCTGCGCTAGTGCCCCCGGACGAATCCACGCTGCGGCGCTTTGCCTACGAAGCCAGCGCGCTCAACAAAGTGGTTCAAGTCAAACTGGAGCTGGTATCTGAGAACAACGAGCTGAGGACAGCGCGCAGCGTGCCCGCACATTTTGCTATTGTGCGCCGCTTAACGAAAGCGGAGGCTCAACGGATTTTTAGTTCTCAAGAATCGCGAAGCCATCGGTTGGGCTACCTACTGGATGACAAGGATGTTGAAGTGCGCCTCAACCTACAACAGTTGACTGAGCGCAGCACAGGTGTGTTTGGCCGTAGCGGCACCGGCAAGACTTTCCTGACGCTCCCCTTGCTGGCCTCGATCATCCAACACCAGGTGGCCAACGTGCTGGTGTTCGATATGCACAACGACTACGGCTACAACCTGAAAGGTGATGGCAATTCCCAACGGCCCGGCTTGAAACGGCTGAGCAATATCCAAGACCGCGTTGTCGTCGTCACCCTAGACGAGCGGTCTTCGATGCGGCGCTCCTCAGGTTACGAGATCGCCCTAAAAATTGGTCTAGACGAGATCGAGCCAGAGGACCTGGAGACGCTACGAGACGTGCTCGGTTTCAATGAGGCGCAGATCAGCACCATCCACGTGCTGCCCAAGCTTTTCAACCCTGAAAGGTGGATTTACGTGTTGGCGGGCCGAGGGACGGGGGAGGAAAAGCAGCGACTCGCGAAGCTGTTTGATAGCGGGCAGTTGGTCGAGAGCACCTTCAACGCCATCCAGCGTAAGCTCAATCGCCTGCTCAACTTTGAGTTTATCACTGAGAAAAGCACCGGCGCCGTGGACAAAGTGATCAATTACCTCAGCACAAATCGCAGCGTGGTGGTGGAGTTCGGCGAGTTTGGTCGTTGCACTGCCGCTTATGTGCTGGTGGCTAACTTGCTGACCCGGCGCATCCACGACACTTACGTGATGCTGAAGGAGGAGGCCGAAGCTCAAGGGAGTGACGACTCGCCTCATCTGGTCATCGTGGTTGAGGAAGCTCATCGGTTTCTTGACCCCAAGGTGGCGAATCTCACCACGTTCGGAACCATCGCGCGCGAGATGCGCAAATACAACGTCACGCTGCTCATCGTGGATCAGCGCCCAAGCCAGATTGACCGCGAAGTGATGAGCCAAATCGGCACACGCATCACTTTTGCGTTGAGTGACGAGCAAGACATCAACGCCGTGGTCACTGGCTTAAGAGACTCACAACGCTTGAGGTTAATGCTGGCCTCGCTAGATAGCAAGCAGCAGGCGCTGGTGATGGGTCATGCGGTGAAAATGCCAGTGCTGGTGCGCACCCTCGACTATGACCAGAGCGTATGGCGCGCATACGCGCACTCGCTCGACCGGCTGACGCCAGAGGAACAGCTTGCGAAGAGCCTGCAGATGATACGCCCCCAGGTTGAGGCGGACTTGCTGTAGTGACAAGAGGGGTCGCGCGCAGTTCAGCGGCACGACCCCTCTGCCTTGATAGCAGTGAGCGCTTACGCGCTCGCTGGTGGTTGTGTTGACGAGGGAGCGGCTGCCGGGTTGGCTGCTGCCTTTGCTTTGGCTTCAGCGGCGGCGCGCTTCTTCTCCTCCTCTGCTGCTTTCTCTGCTAACTCGCGCTGCCAGTCAGAGGGATGGATGGCGGCGTGGTAAGTGTCCGGCTTGGTCAAGATGTGTTTGTCGTGGATGAGGCGCTTGTGCGGTTGCTCCTCCGGGTAGTAGCTCAGCTCGTAGTTGTGGTCCATCTTGATGGCATCGAAGGGGCAAAACTCGGCACAGTAGCCACAGTTCATGCAGATAGTGGTGTCAATGTAGAACTGTTTGGGCTGAGGCACGGGCCGCTTGGTGACCGGGTCCTCGGTGCGCACGATCCAGATGCACTGCGGTGGGCAGACTTTGGCGCAGATGCCGCACGAGGTGCATTTGTCGTCGTTGGTCTGCGTGTCCTTCACCAGGAATGGAATGTAGCGGAAGTTCTCCGGCAGCGGTAAGCGCTCCTTGGGATACTCCACCGTGACCAGGCCGCGGTTTTTAGGGCTTTGTCGGCGCAAGGGGCGTGGCTGTTGCACGCCGCTTTTGTTCAAGATGTATTTCAGGTCCTCGGCGTAGGTGTCAATGAAGTGGCGCAGCGTGACGCCGAGGCCTTTCAGGATGCCAATTCCCATCAAGCTCATGGCGTGTCCTCCTTGCCTTTTCAGCGATCCACCTCGCCCAGCACAATGTCCAGCGAGCCAAGGATGACAACAGCGTCGGCCACTTTGTGGCCCACCACCATCTCTTTGAGCGAGTTCAGGTTGATGAAAGAGCTGGAGCGCACGTGGTAGCGGTAAGCGTTCTGGCCACCATCGCTGACCAAGTAGAAGCCCAGCTCACCTTTGGGTGTCTCCACGCGGCCGTAGGCTTGGCCAGCGGGCACGCGGTGGTTATATGCCTTCTTGCCGGCTTGGATATCGCCCCAGCGTGTGTCCTCCATTTGCTTGAGGCACTGTTGGACGATGCGCAGCGACTGGCGCATCTCCATCACGCGCACGCGGTAGCGGTCGTACACATCCGCGCCATAGAGCACGGGGATGTCAAAATCGAAGCGGTCGTAGATGCCGTAGGGGTCAACGCGGCGAATGTCGTAGGGCACGCCCGCAGCGCGGATGCAAGGGCCGGTGAGGCTGTAGTTGATGCTGCGATCGGCGGGGAGGTAGCCCACGCCGATCGTCCGAGCGCGCACGATCTCGTTATCCGTGAGCAGTGCTTCCAGCTCGTCAATCTTGCGCGGGATGCGCTCGAAGGCTAGCTCCTTGGCGTGCGCGAGTTGCGCCTCGGTCAGGTCGCGGGCGACGCCGCCGAAGCGGAAGTAGTTGCACATCAGCCGGCTGCCGGTCACCGACTCAAACAGGTCGAGGATCAGATCGCGCTCGGTGATGAAGTACAGCGCCGGGGTGTAGAACGCGCCGAGGTCGTTGAGCAAGAAGCCAATCGCCCAGAAGTGCGATTGGATGCGGGTCAGCTCTGCCATGAGCACGCGCAGATACTCAGCGCGCTCTGTGGGCTTGATGCCCATCATCTTCTCGACGGTGAGCACGTAGCCCCACTCGTTTGCCAAGCCGCAGATGTAATCTAGGCGGTCGGTGTAGGGGATGTTGTGCAGCCAGGTGTTGCGCTCGCCGATCTTCTCGTGGTTGCGATGCAAGTAGCCTAGCGCCAGCTTGAGGTCGGTGACTGTCTCGCCATCCAGCTTCACCACCATGCGCAGCACACCGTGAGTGGAAGGGTGCTGCGGCCCCATGTTCACGATGATTTGGTCGGTTTGCAGCTCGTCTAACGCGGTTGCGGCTCCGCCGTTGCGCTCTGCTGCCGCGGTGGCGGTGCCATTTTGCTGAGTAGTGAGCGCGCTGCCGTCGCTCTGCACGACGCGCACGCCGTGCATCATGGAGTCGTAAAGCCCGGCGTCTGGGTTGGCGACGAAGCTGAGCGGGTCGAAGCCGGGCGGGTAGTTGACGTTGTCCTCCCAGGGCACGCGCTCCTCGGCCAGCTTGTGATCGCCGCCCGGCCAGCGCGACTCAAAGGGCTTGGTGTCGCCCTCGTAGTAGGGTTCGTGCCAGTCCTTGCGCAGCGGCCAGCCGTAAAAGCCCTCCCAGAGCAGGATGCGCCGCAGATCGGGATGCCCCTCGAAGGGGATGCCGAACATGTCGTACACCTCGCGCTCCTGAAAGTCGGCGCCGGCGTATACAGCGGTGAGTGAGGGCAGCGGCTCGCTCAGGTCGTTGCCTTGCGGGCGTGGCACGCGCGCTTTGAAGGTGAGTGGCTCGCCGCCAGTGCTGCGCTGCACCTGATACACCACCTCAAAGTAACCTTCCTTGATGTAGTCCACGGCTGTGAGGTTGGTGATGCTGTCGTATTTCAGCTCATCGCGCAGGTAACGCGCCACGTCGACCAGGCGGCGCTTGTCGTTCACCAGCACGCCGACAAATGGGGCAGGTGTGATCAGCGCTTCACCGAAGTGCTGCTGGAGTTGCTGCATCTCCGGCGTCAGCACGGCCAACTTGGGGGCTGCTGCTTTGGCGCCATGCCCAGCAGCGGGCTTGGCAGCAGGAGGATTGGTTGGGGTCTGCGACATGGGCTTGCTCCTTGAGAGTCAGGCGTTCTGTGACTCAGCTGCCTTCGCGCGAATGGCTTCGGCGCGGCGCATATCCACCAGGTCCGGCCCAAGCATGGGCACTGGGATGATGTCGTCAGTGCCGGGGCGATACCACGGCACGTTGCGCAGCGATTGTTTCTCGATCTTCTCTTGCAGCTTCAAGAAGCTGTGCAACAGCGCTTCAGGGCGCGGAGGGCAGCCGGTGATGTAGACGTCTACGGGGATGAATTTGTCAATGCCGGAGACCACGTTGTAGCCCTCTTTGAACGGGCCGCCGGCCGTGGCGCAAGCGCCCATCGCGATCACGTAGCGCGGCTCCGGCATCTGGTTATACAGGCGCACAATTTGGGGGACCATCTTCTTCGTCACTGTGCCGGAGACGATCATGAGGTCGGCCTGGCGTGGGCTGGCGCGCATCAGCTCCCATCCAAAGCGGGCCAAGTCGTGGCGGCTGGCGGCGGTGGCGATCATCTCGATGGCGCAGCAAGCCAGGCCGAACAGCATCGGCCACACGCTGCGTTTGCGACCCCAGTTGTAGATTTTGTCCAGCGTGGTGATGAAGACATTGTTCCGAAGCTCCTCTGGCACACGCGGATCGTTTTGCAACTCAGCAGTTAGTTCTGTCATAACAAAAGGTGACTCCTTCTCGAGCAGAGTTACTTCAGCTCGACCCACTCGGCACGGATGCCATCGAGCAGCTCAGGCACCCCGCCGGATGTGTCGTCTGCAAAGCCGTCAAGCTGCACCACCCATTGCCGCAGTTCCGCGTCGGAAACTTGAAGTGGGTCAACGTGAGGATATGCGCGGCGCAGCAGTAGCGCAATCGCATACACATCATCCCAGTAGAGCGGATCACGCGCAGTCACTCGACTTCGGGATTATACAAACGTGACTGATGAGCGGCTGAGAACTGGGCCGCAAACGCCCTCGGCGCAGCGCACCGCACTGCTCCACATTGGACCTCCAAGCCTAGATGAGGGACGCGTGAAAGCAATGTTGCTGCACCGGCAGAACGGTCTTGAATTGAAAGTGGATTTCCGAGAATCCGCAGGAGGTAAAACGTGATGGCGAAGAAGATTCTCTTCCTAGTTGGTGACTACGTGGAGGACTATGAGGTGATGGTGCCTTTCCAGGCCTTGGCCGCGATGGGCTACCAAGTGCATGCCGCTTGCCCTGGCAAGCAAGCTGGTGAGTTTGTCCGCACGGCTGTACATGACTTCGAAGGTGATCAGACTTACAGCGAGAAGCGCGGCCACAACTTCAAGCTGAACAAGACGTTCGACGAGATCAACGAGGCGGAGTACGACGGCCTGGTGATCCCCGGCGGCCGCGCGCCGGAGTACATCCGCCTGAACAAGCGGGTGTTGGAGATCACACGGCACTTCTTCGATGCCAACAAGCCTGTCGCTGCGATTTGCCATGGCCCACTTGTCTTGGCGGCAGCCGGCGTGTTGAAGGGGCGCCACTGCACGGCCTACCCGGCCGTCGGCCCGGATATGAGCGAGGCTGGCGCGCGCTACGAGGAAATGCCAGCCGACCGCGCTGTGACCGAAGGCAACCTAGTCACCGCTCCGGCCTGGCCGGCCCATCCCGACTGGATCGCCCAGTTTGTTAAACTGCTCGGCGCACGGATCGAGATCGAACCACAACCCATTGCCGCTTTGGCGTGAGGTGCTGCGGTTGGGATAGTTGACCAGGCGACACATCCACCCCGAGCGGGTGGATGTGTCGCTTGATTTGGGGATGCAGCCATCCTAGCGTGGGTCGAGTAAGCTAGGGGCATGGCACGTAGCCGACAGTTCATCCAGCTCAAAACGGAGCTGCCCGGCCCCAACAGCCGCGCGCTGATCGCCCGACGCGAAGCCAGCATGCCCGCCGGCTTCGGCAAGTCCACCCAGATCGCTGTGCGCCGAGCGCATGGCGCGCTTGTGGAGGACGTGGATGGTAACATCTTGCTCGACTTCGCCGGCGGCATTGGCGCGCTGAACGTGGGGCACACGCCGGCGGAAGTGGTGGCGGCGATCAAAGCACAGGCAGAGCAGTTGATCCACATTTGCGCGCTGGTGGCCACCACCGAGCCGCATGTGGCGCTGGCCGAAAAGCTCAACAGCATCGTGCCGATCAGCGGCCCAACCAAGGCGATGATCGCCAGCACCGGCGCCGAAGCCGTGGAGCAGGCCGTGCAGATCGCGCGCGCCGCGACTGGCCGGCCGGCTGTCATCGCCTTCGAAGGCGCGTATCACGGGCGCACGCTGCTCACCCAGACGCTCACCAGCAAGTATGCTCTCTTCAAGAAAGGCTTCGGCCCTTTCGCGCCGGAGGTGTATCGCGCGCCTTTCCCCTATCTCTATCGCACCGCTGTCGGCACCGACTTGAGTGACGCCCAAAAGCTGGAGCTGGTGTGGGAGGCGTTCGAGCGCCTGCTGGTGGCGCACATCATGCCGGAGCATGTCGCTGCTGTGGTGATCGAGCCAGTACAGGGGGAGGGCGGCTTCATCCCTGCGCCGAAAGCGTTCATGCGTCGCCTGCGCGAGACGTGCACACGGCACGGCATCGTGCTGGTTGTGGACGAGGTGCAATCGGGCATGGGGCGCACCGGCCGCATGTTCGCCATCGAGCACTATGATGTGGAGCCAGACATCATCACGCTGGCGAAGAGCGTGGGTGGCGGCATGCCCATCGCTGCCACCGTCGGGCGTGCGGAGCTGATGGACAAGGTGCACTTGGGGGGATTAGGCGGCACTTACAGCGGCAACCCTGTTGCGTGCGCAGCGGCGTTGCAAGCGATCGCGCTGATCGAGCGAGACAATCTCTGCGCGCGCGCTGCGCATCTCGGCCAGCTCGCCGGGGCGCGGTTGCGCCAGATGCAGGAGCGCTACGCCATCATCGGCGACGTGCGCGGGCTAGGGGCAATGCTTGCACTCGAGTTCGTCGCCGACCGCCAGACGCGCCAGCCGCTCAGCGTGGAGCGCACGTGGGCCATCGTGCAAGACGTGGCCAACCACGGTGTGTTGGCCATTCGCTGTGGTTTGTATTCCAACGGCCTGCGCTTCCTCTTCCCGCTGGTGATCACCGAAGCCCAGCTTCACGAAGGTCTGGATGTGGTGGAAGAGGCGATCGCGCGGGCAGATGCCCAGCGCTAAGCCAGCTCACTCAGGAGCGTAAATCCGATGGTAAATCGCGTAGTTTGCGCCCACCGTGCGGATGTAGGTGCGTGTCTCGTCAAAGGTGATGTTGAGGTAGAACAGGTCCGGATCGCCGCCGCTGCGCTCCTTCCAGCGCAAGCTATTGCCGGGGCCGCCGTTGTAGGCGGCTAACGCGGCGTACAAGTCGCCGCCGAAGAAGTTGCGTTGCTTGGCCAAGTAATGCGTCCCAAAACGCACACTGACGATTGGCTTTTGCAACTCGGCGGAGGTGTAGCCTGGTGGCCAGCGCAGCTCGTTGTAAATCTCGCGGCCGGTGCTGGGGATCACTTGCATCAGCCCGCTAGCTGCGGCCGGCGACACGGCGAACGGCTCAAACAAGCTCTCCTGGCGGATCAGCGCGAAGATGAGCAGCGGGTCAAGCGCATACGCGCGCGCTTGCTCCAGCACCAGCTCGGCATAGTAAGTGGGGTAGAGCAAGGCCGCGAGGAAGCGCGGCATCTGCGAGGGCGTGCGCGCCGGCGAGAGGCGCATTAGCGCGTCGGCGGCAGCAATCGAGGCGCGGTAAGCGCCGATGCGCTGAAAGTGCAGCACCAATTGATAGAGCGCCAGTGGGTCGCGCCCAAACGAGGCGCGCAAGCCATCGAACTCCGCGCGTGCCTCTGGCCAAAACCCCAGCTCCCAAAGCCAGTTGCCGCGCATGAAGCGCGCGTCGCTGCGAATGTCCTCGCGCAGCGCGTCCAGCGGCGTGGCTTCTGGCAAGCTGAGCCACTCGCGCAGCCAACGTTCCGCCTCCTGCTGCTCGGCTGCGGTGACCGGCCGCAGGGTCTCGGCGAAGGGTAGCGAGAGCGGCGCACGGGTGGGGTCACGGAGCAACTCTGCAGCCCGCGTCCCCTCATACGAGTCCGGCGCCAGCTCCACCAGCGCGTTCAGCACAGCGGTGGCGCTCGTGGTTTCGCCAGCGGCCAGATAGGCTTTGCCTAACCACAGCCGCGCGCTCAACGCTGCGGGCTGGTCGGGGTAACGCACCACCAGGGCGCGGCTCCACTCGGCCACTGCCTCCCATTGCCCCAAGCGGTAATGGATGGCAGCGACGCGCAGCAGCGCTTCGGCAGCGCGTTCGGCGTTGGGATGCAGCTCAGCGGCGCGACGATAGGCGGCGAGCGCATCAGCCAACAGGGTGGCGTCGCGGGCGAGCTGCTGGGCTGCGTCGAGCAGTGCCTCGGCAGCGCGCGCGTCGGGCGGGGCGTGCTGCAGCAGCGCGCTGAGCGCGGCGCGGGCTTCCTCGTAGCGGCCTTGGCCGGCCAGCAGCTTCGCCTTCTCGGCCAGCGCGATGGCTGCAAATGGGCTGGAGGGCGGGTTCTCTATGATGGTGCGGTCGAGATTGCGCAGCGCGTCGGCAGGGCTGCCCATCTGCAGGTAGTTGAGCGCGCTCCAGTAACGGATCTCGTTCGCTCGCTCCGGCGTGGCCGTGATGGCGCGCCGAAAGGCGTCGCGAGCGAGCGCGTATTGGCGGTTGTGGTAGTTCACGATGCCGCGTTGCAGCTCGTCCACTGGTTGCCCAGCGCGCAGCAGCGCCTGCAATGCCGAAAGCGCTTGAGGGGTGCGCGGGTGGTGGTCAACTAAAGCCTGCATGTATCTGAACGCCTCGGCGTGGCGGCCGGCCACCTGCAAGACCTGCGCCAGCTCCCACAGGATGCGTGCCCGGTAGTTCGCCACCTGTGCGCGGGCGAGGATAGCCTCATACTCAGCAACTGCGCCATCGAAATCGCCGCTGAGCTGAAGCGCCACCGCCAGCTTCTCGCGGCGGGCAAACTCCTCAGCCATGGTGGGTGCTGCGGCAACGCTGCGGCGGAGGTAGGGCACTGCTTCGGCAGGCTGGTTGGCGTTGAGCAGCGCCTCGCCAAGCCACCAGTTCAACCACGGGGAGAGTGGGGTGTCGCTTTGCAGCGCGGCTGAGTACGCCGCAGTTGCCGCAAGAGCGCTGCCGGCTTGGGCTTGGGTGCGCCCCTGCAACACCAGCGCGCGAACGCGCGTTGCTTGGTCTTCGCTGCGGGCCAGTTGGGCAAGCAGCGCCATGGCAGCGTCGGGGTCATTCTGGCGGAGATGCCATTGCGCCAACGCGAGCATGACCGACTCGCGCCAGGCGGTGTCAGGCTCTGCACCGAGCAACGCGCCGCTGGCCATGGCAATCGCTGTGGTGTAATCGCCGATGAAGGCAGCACGACGCGCCGCCTCGAACAGCGTGCGCGGGCTAGGTGTCGGGGTGGGCGCCGGCGTGGGCGTCGGCGTCGGTGGGAGGGTGGGAGAAGGCGGGGGCGTTGATGTGGACGGCAGCGCTGCGTCGGCGCAAGCGGCGCCGATCATCACAACCAGCAGCCAAGCCCATCGGCGCAACGGTTGCCCTCGGCGCTGTGACAAAGGCTGGGCGCGGCGCGAGGAGGACGCCGGCAAAACGCGCAGCGTCGCGCTGCGAGGCGCGTCCGCATCTGTGCGCGGCGAGGTGTGCTGGCACACTCAGTGCAAGTGTAACAGAGAGCACTTCGCAGCTGCGCGTCATGCTGAATCAGACCGGCGGGGAGGAAGGTTGTTTTAAGCTTTGGGCGTAGGATAGAGAGGCTATGAGTCGTCGCTTAGCGAGTTTGCTGATCGCTGCCGGCTTAGTACTGATGGGGTCATCCGCAGCACAAGCGCAGTCTCAACGTCCGTCCGAAGTGTTGCTGCGTGGCCAGTCTGCACAGGTGACGCGCGTGATCAGCGGCGACACCATCGAGGTGATCACCTCAGAAGGTAAGCCGTTGACGGTGCGCTACATTGGTGTCGCTGCCCCAGCGTTGGAGGCGTGTTACGGCGCTGCGTCTCGCTCAGCCAACGCGGCGCTGGTGCAGGGCAAGCGCGTGATCCTGGAGCAAGACACCACCGACCAACTAGAGGACGGCGTCGCGCCGCGCTACGTGTATCTGATCAACGGCCGCATGGTGAACATGCTGCTGGCAGAGCAGGGCGCCGTAGTGGCCCAAGTGCGCCTGCCCGACACGCGTTACCAGCGTGCCATAGAGCAGGCCTCGACAAGCGCGGAACAAGTCAGGCGCGGCGGCTGGGCGCGCTGTGGGTGGCAGGCGCAAGCGCGCCTGGTCTCGCCTGGTCAATGTGTGGCCATTGCACTTGCGGAGTTGGAGCGGCGCGTGGAGAGGCCGGCCCCGCTGGGCGCGCTGCGCGATGGCGATTGTGTGGTTGTGCCCGACGCGCCCGGCGCAGCCACGCGCTTCGACTACCATCCCGCCGGCAGCGTGGTGACGCTAGGTGAAGGGTTGCTGCGCTGGAAGGACGGCGTGGTGCTGATCGAGCAGCGCGCTGAGGATGGCGTGCTAGTGGCGCATGTGTCCGAGTGGCGCCGTAAACCACCGGTCAAGGTCACGCTCGGCAGCGTCACCTTCACCATACCATCCAGAGAGCGCGAACTGTTTCAAGCTGTCCTGCCGCTGGAGCGCGACCCGGTCTATCCGGAGATCGTGCGGCTGCCGATAGTTGGCACGTGGGTGATGCGCGAGCGGCCGGGTGGGCGCTTCGAGGCGCTAGTGGATTTCTTCGAGGCGCGCTGACAGACTCCTCTAGGCGCTTGCTTCACAACATCGTCGGAGGGTGATATTCGCCGAACACGCGCCGCAGCACGCTGCCGATCTCACCGACCGTGACGCCCCCTTCGACGCATGCGATCAAGCAGGGCATGATGTTATCGCGCCCGCGCGCCACCTGCTCCAGTTGCGACAGCAGCTCGGCCACTGTGCTGGAGTTGCGGGTGGCGCGCCATTGGCGCAGCCGCTCTCGTTGGCGCGCCTCCACTTCAGGGTTGACGCGGAACTTGGCTTGAGCGGTGCGGTGGTCAGCTTCCGATTCTGTGAAAGCGTTGACGCCGACGATGACGCGCTCCCCGCGCTCGACAGCCTGTTGATAGCGATAGGCGGATTCGGCGATCTGCGCCTGCATCCAGCCGCTCTCGATGGCGCGCACAGCTCCGCCTAGCGCGTCAATCTTGGCGATCAACGCAGCGGCGCGGCGCTCGATCTCGTCGGTGAGATGCTCGATCACGTAGGAGCCGGCGAGCGGGTCCACGGTGTCGGCCACGCCGGTCTCGTAGGCGATGATCTGCTGAGTGCGCAGCGCTAACCGCGCGGATGCCTCGGTGGGCAGTTGGAGCGCCTCGTCCCAACCGTTGGTGTGCAGACTTTGTGTGCCGCCCAGGACGGCCGCGAGCGCTTGCAACGTCACGCGCACCACGTTGTTGAGCGGTTGCTGCGCGGTGAGCGTGCTACCGCCGGTCTGGGTGTGGAAGCGCAGCATCCAACTGCGAGGGTCGCGCGCGCCGAAGCGCTCGCGCATGATCTTGGCCCAAAGCCGACGCGCGGCGCGGAACTTGGCGATCTCCTCTAGGAAGTCGTTGTGGGCGTTAAAAAAGAAGGTGAGCTGGCCGGCGAAGGCGTCCACATCCAACCCGGCCTCGATTGCGGCTTGGGTGTAGGCAATGGCGTTCGCTAGCGTGAACGCCACCTCCTGCACCGCTGTGCTGCCCGCCTCGCGGATGTGGTAGCCGCTAATACTGATGGTGTTCCAATGGGGCAGGTGGTCCTTGCAAAAAGCAAAGATGTCGGTCACCAGTCGCATGGAGTGCTGCGGTGGGAAGATGTACAGGCCGCGCGCGGCGTATTCCTTCAGGATGTCGTTTTGCGTGGTGCCACGCAGCTTGCGCATCACCTCTGGTGAGCCGCCGGCTTGTTCCTTCGCCACCGCGATGTAGAGCGCCAGCAGCACAGCCGCCGGTGCGTTGATCGTCATGCTGGTGCTCACCTGGTCGAGTGGGATGCCCGCGAATAGCTCGCGCATGTCGTTGAGCGTGCTGATGCTCACGCCCACCCTGCCCACCTCGCCGGCCGCCAGTGGGTCGTCGGCGTCCATGCATAGTTGAGTGGGCAGGTCGAAGGCGACCGATAGGCCGGTTTGGCCTTGCGAGAGCAGAAAGCGATAGCGCGCGTTGCTATCTTGAGCGGTGGAGAAGCCAGCGTATTGGCGCATCGTCCACAACCGCGAGCGATACATGGTGGGGTGGATGCCGCGCGTGAAAGGGAACTCGCCGGGCATTTCGCAGCCGTCTGGCCCGTAGGCCACATCCAACGGGATGCCGGAGGCCGTCTCGAAAGAGGGCTTGCGTTGGGGAGCGCGCTTCAGCGCTGGCTCAAGCACGTCGCGCTCCCATGCAGCGCGAGATTCGCTCACATAAGCAATTGTAAGAGCGTGGCCAAAATCATCGCCCGCTGGCGTTGACCATGCGCGCAGGTTTACAATCCTCGCTTGTCACATCAGCCTTATGCTCGACATGAACTTGCTGCGCAAAGAACCTGAAGTTGTCCGTCGCGCCTTGCAGCAACGCGGTGAAGACCCTGCCCCAGTTGACGTCATTCTGGAGTTAGACGCGCGCCGGCGCAACATCCTGGGCCGCTCTGAGCAACTGCGTGCGCTGCGCAATCAGGTGAGCAAAGAGATCGGCCGCATGGCCGACGAGGCGGCCCGCGAGGCCAAGCGCGCAGAGATGCGCCGGGTGGGCGACGAGATCGCCGCCCTGGAATCAGAGCTGCGTGAAGTGGAGACCCAGCTGGAAGCGCGCGTGTCTGAGCTGCCCAACATCCCAGACCCGCGCGCGCCGCTGGGCGCGAGCGAGGCCGATAACGTGGTTGTGCGTGAGGTGGAAGGCTCGCTGCCGTCGCCGCGCTTCACGCCGCTGCCGCATTGGGAGATCGGCACACGGTTGGGGATCATTGATTTCGAGCGCGGTGTCAAGTTGAGCGGCACGCGCTTTTACGTGCTCAACCATTGGGGCGCGCGCTTGCAACGCGGCCTGATCGCTTGGATGCTCGACCTGCGCCAACGCCAGGGATACGAGGAGCGCTACTTGCCATTCATGGTCAAGTCGCACGTGATTTACGCCGCCGGCCAATTGCCTAAGTTCCGCGACAACTTGTACCACGACGCAGAGGAGGACTTTTGGTGGGTGCCAACTGCCGAAGTGCCGCTCACCAGCCTGCACGCGGATGAGATCCTCAGCGCCGACCAGCTGCCCCGGCTCTATGCTGCCTACACCCCTTGCTTCCGCCGAGAGAAGATGAGCGCCGGCCGCGACGTGCGCGGCATCAAGCGCGGCCATCAGTTTGACAAGGTGGAGATGTACGCCTTCACCAAGCCAGAGGACAGCGACCACTACCACCAAAAAATGCTCGCCGACGCCGAGGAGACGCTCCAGTTGCTCGGCCTGACGTATCGCGTCAAGCTGCTGTGCACAGCAGACCTCGGTTTTGCTTCGCGCTTGACTTACGACATTGAGGTTTGGGCACCAGGAGTGCAGGAGTGGTTGGAGGTCAGCTCTGTGAGCAACGTGGGCGACTTTCAGGCGCGGCGCGCCGGCGTCAAATTCCGCCGCGAGCCGGGCGCCAAGCCAGAGTTTGTGCACACCCTCAACGGCAGTGGCCTGGGTTTGCCGCGCACGATGATCGCGATCTTGGAAAATTACCAGCAAGCCGATGGCAGCGTGATAGTGCCGCAGGTTTTGCGACCCTACGTCGGCACCGATCGCATCAGCTCGCCCTGAGCGACAAGCGGGGTGGATGAGCGCTGTCCAAGCTGTAGCGACCTTTAATCTTGCCGTGCTTTTATCTCAGCCATGAGCGCAGAACCGATCGTGCTAATCGGCGGTTTCGGGTCGCATTGGAAGGACTACCGCGCGGCAGCCCAACACTTGGCCAACGTGGCCCAGCGGCGCGTGTTCATCGCCAATCTCACCCGCTTGAGCTGGATGGTCGGCGGGCTGACCGACTACGAGGTGTTGCTGCGACGCGCCGCCGCTGCGATTCAGCATGCGCTGCAAGTGAGCGGTGCATCACGCGTCATTGTGGTGGGGCACAGTGCCGGTGGGATCATCGGCAGGGCCTACTTGGGCGACCGCGCCTGGAAGCCCCATCATCACGCTTGGCACGGCTATCGCCACGTGTCGCACCTAATCATGGTGGGCAGCCCGCTCCAGGAGCTGAGCAGCCGTGGCTATCGGCGTGCCTCGCGCGCAGCAAGCTGGGTCGCCCGCACGTATCCCGATGCCTACTATGCTGACCAAGGCGTGCGCTATGGCGTGGTGCGCAGCCGCTTCGTCTTCGGCAAGCGCGATGGCACACCTCTCGAGCGAATGGCGTGGGTCAACTACCGCTTCATCAGCGGCGAAGGTGAGCAGTGGGGAGATGGCGTCGTGCCAACTCAAATGAGCACGTTGCGCGGCGCTGCTTGTGTGGAGCTGGAGGGGGTGGCGCACTCACCTGCGTGGCAGCCCTGGTTCTTTGGCGATGAGGAGACTATCCGCTCCTGGTGGGAGCCGCTGATGCGCTCCGCTGAGCAAGCGGCGGCATTCCCCACGGCGCATGCCGTGGCGGGCGCCGGGTAGGGTTGCGTGGCCGGAACGCGACTCCCTCGGTGTCGCGGTTGCGCGTGGCGCTGCCTCCCTCCCGCTTTAGCTGGTGGCGCTTAGCTGGATCATGAAGCGCACGCTGGCTTCGATGCCCTTCTCGAAGCTGGCCAGCGCGAATCGCTCATTGGGCGCGTGGATGTTGTCCTCTGGCAAGCCGAACCCCATCAGCACCACCGGCTTTTGTAGGGTGTGTGCGAACTCATGCACGACCGGGATCGAACCACCCTCTAACTCGAACAATGGCTCTGCGCCGAAGGTAGCTGTGGCCGCTTGTACGGCAGCGCGCATGGCGTGGTTGTCCAGTGGCAGCAAGGTGGGCGGTGAACCTGGGCCTATGCGCATCTCGAGCGTGACGCCAGGCGGACAGCGCTGCTCAAAAAAGCGGCGGATGGCTGCGCCGACGTGGGCCGGCTCTTGGTATGGCACAAGCCGACACGTGACTTTGGCGTGTGCCTCGGCGGGAATGATGGTCTTGATGCCAGGGCCTGTGTAGCCGCCCCACATGCCGTTGACCTCAAAAGTGGGCCGGATGCCTCTGCGCTCCACAGGGGTGAACTCTGGCTCGCCGAAAGCCTGCAGCGCGCCGGTCTCTTTCTTGATCTCTGCTTCGCCCCAGGCGCAGCGGGCCAGTTGTGCACGCTCCGCAGCGTCCAAGGCGCGCACGCCGTCGTAGAAGCCGGGTATCAAGACGCGCCCCTCTCGATCTTTTGCTTCGGCCAACAGTTGTGCCAGCGCCATGATCGGGTTTTGCACATTGCCGCCGTAGTGGCCGGAGTGCACATCGTGCTCAAGCGCGCGGACGGTGATGTCAAGGTCGAGCAAGCCGCGCAACCCGTAGATGATGGTGGGCTGTTGCAAGCTGCGCATAGCGCTATCGCTGATGAGCACGCAGTCGCACTTCAGCAGCTCGGGGTGTTCGCGCACGAATCGGCTCAGGTGTGTGCTGCCGATCTCCTCCTCGCCTTCGAGCAACACTTTCACGTTGATGGGCAGTGCGCCGGTGGTGCAGAGCAGGCACTCCAGCGCCTTGATGTGCGCAAAGTGCTGGCCTTTGTTGTCGTCTGCACCGCGCGCGACGATGTAGCCCCCTCGCAGGCTTGGCTCAAATGGCGGCGTGTGCCATAGCTCCAGCGGTTCAGCCGGCTGAACGTCGTAGTGGCCATAAATCAGCACAGTGGGCGCGTGGGTGTGGGAGCTTTTCCACTCGGCGTACACCAAAGGAGCGCCCTCGGTCGTCAGCAGCTCAGCAGACAGGCCGCGCTGGCGCAGGTGCTCCACAACCCACAGAGCCGCCATCTTTACGTCGCGCTCGTGCTCGGGCTGCGCGCTCACCGAGGGGATGGTGAGATATTCGCACAGCTCCTGCACAAATGCGTCGCGGTGTTCGCGCGCGTAGGCGAGGGCCTCTTCTAGCAAGTCGCTCATTCCTTGCGGCGATTGTATCCTGGGGGCATCGTGGCCTGCTCCGCTCGACGGTGGAGGGGTGGGCTGAGGGCATGCGGTGAGCCGTGCGAGTATGTCTGAAGGCTCACTCGCGTTGTTTCACACTGGTGGGAGACGATGAACGGCAGTGGTGCCTCCTATCTTCGCGCGGCGCCAGCTATGTTAGGCTCGGCGTTCGCCACCGGCAGCGCGGTAGTGCTCACGCGGCTGGGCATTGCCGACATGTCGCCGTGGATGTTTGTTGCGCTGCGCATGGTGCTGGCATCGGCGATGGTGCTCGGCGTGGCAGTGGCGCTGGGACGACGTCCCCTGTTGGCATCGCGTCCTCGCTGGCCTCAGATGGGATTGCTCGGCGTGGTGAACGCTGCGCTGCCGATCGTTGCTTCGACGCTGGCGCTGAGGTATGTGTCGAGCACAATCCTGTCGTTGCTGTTTGCGCTGATGCCATTGTTTACCTCGCTCCTCGCGCATATGGCGTTGGCCGACGAGCGGATGAGCCTCACAAAAGCAGCCGGCTTGGTGGTTGGCCTGTTCGGTGTGGCGCTGCTCCTGCTGACGGGCAGCACTGGCGTGGCGACACAAGCGTTTGATTGGCACGGCTATGCGCTGGGCTTCGCTGGCGTGTTCGGCGCAGCAATCTCAAGTGTGTACATCCGGCGGTGTTTCGCCAGCGAGGACTTGTGGGTGCTGACGGCAGTTCAGCAGGTAGCTGCTGCCGCAGTGGTGGTAGCGATCGTGGTGCTGATCGGCCAGTGGTCGCTGGCGCAGGTGTCTGTTACAACAGCTGCGCTGGTGGCTTATGTGGCTTTGATGAACTCGGTGATCAGCTTCTTCCTGTTCATGTATCTGAACCAGCGCTTCAGCGCGACAGCAGCCGCGTTGCCCTCGTATCTCATTCCGCTGGTCACCGCCGTGTTGGGCGCGGCGGTGTTGGGCGAAGTGGTGACGCTGCCGATGGTGGCAAGCGGCGCGCTGATCGTGGGCGGTCTGTGGTTGGTCAACCGCGCAGCTTAGACGTCGCGGCGGAAGGGCAGAATTTGGGGGCGCGGTTGCTGGGCCAAGCGGATGCACACATCGGCCATCTTTTCCACGCACCAGCGATGGTATTCGTAGCCGGTGGAGTTGATGTCCATGTCTGGCGCTGGGTTCATGAAGTCTATGGCGTAAGGTTCGCCGTCGCGGATCGCCCACTCGACAGTGTTCATGTCGTAGCCCAGCGCACGCATCAAGCGTAGTGAATCGGCCACGATGCGGTCGTACAGATCGTTCGGTAGATCGTGCTTGCTGTAGCGGCGCTGGGTGGGGTCGTATTTCGCTACATACACTTCTTCTTGGCCGATGCACATGCAGCGCACGTAGTTATCCCAGCGGATATACTCCTGCATCACCATGGTGAGCAGGCCGCTTTCGTTGTAGCGCGCGAATAGCTCTTCCAGGGAATGGACGATGTTGATGTTTTTCCAGCCTCCGCCGTGGGCGTCTTTGAGCACGACGGGGAAGCCACCGAGGTATTCCACGTGCTGTTCCCACGGCACCGGATACACCAAGTTGCGCAAGCTCTCAGTGGGGACAATGCCGGGCACATAGTCCTTATTGGGCAGCACCACAGTCTTCGGGCTTTTGATGCCCAGTTGGGTGGCTAGGGAGGCCTCGAAGAACTTGTCATCCGCGCTCCACATGAAGGGGTTGTTGATCACGTATGTGCCCTGCAGCATGGCGTTTTTCAGGTAGCTGCGGTAGTAAGGCACTTCGTGAGAGATGCGGTCAACTAACACGGCATAAGGACAAGGCTCATTCATGCGCGTGCCGCCTAGCCGCGCAAACTCAGCCGTCACGCCGCAATTACGCTCGTTGACCTCTTCGATGAATGCCGGTGGCCAAGACCACTCGCGCCCAACCAGGATGCCAATTTTGAGTTCGCTCATAAGCTCTTATTTCCCTTTCGATCGCTGCAGGCAGGGGCGGTTCAATCGTGCCCGCCCACGTAAAGCTGCATCATGCGTTGCCAATATGGCCAGTCGTGTGCCCAGCCATCCCAGATGCGCAGGGCATTGCCAATGCCCTTGCGCCATAGAATAGCCGACAAGTGCTCCGACTCGCCGCGCAGCGGGTCATCGCGCCCGACGGCCAGGATGATGTCTATGCGCCTGAGCGCTTCTAGCCGTCCCCACTCGTGCTCGTGCTGGATAAAGTCCATCGGGTTGTTGAAGTACACGTTGTCGTCGCTGTAGCCGTTGGTGAAGCGCTTAATGTCGTAGATGCCGCTCATGCCGATCGCGCGCCCGACCAAGTGGGGGTATTTGAAGGCGAAACAGATAGCGTGATAAGCGCCGAAGCTGGCGCCTGCGGTGATGAGGAACGGGTTTGGGTTGATAGTGGTGCTGAGCGGCAACACCTCGTCGGTGATGTAGCGCAGGTATTGTGTTTGCCGCCAGCCACGATGGCCCGGATGGGCGCTGTGGTTGTACCAGCTCTCGTCGTCCACGCTGTCAACGCAGAATGCCTGCAACCAGCCCTGCGTGAGGTGGTGTCCGAGGCAGTGGTGGCCAAACATGCCCCGATCTTCCCACTCGTAGAAGCGACCGCGCGACGTGGGAAAGACCAGCAGCCGGGCGCCGCTGTGACCGAGGACCAGCAGCTCCATCTCGCGCCCAAGCGAGGGGCTCCACCAACGATGATATTGGCGTTGCATGAGGTATCTGCGCTAAGTGAGCGGGTAATCTGATTCTACAAAGCGAGCCAATGCCGCAGCTATGGCCTGCCTGGCTTGAACCACGCCGGCGCCTTGTCGCTCCAGCGGCACATCATCCAACGGTTGTGCAGTCTGCATCATAATCTCCTTCACCTCGGTTGGCGAAAGCGTAGGATTTGCCTCCAGCATCTGGGCCGCTAGGGACGAGACGATCGCGGCTGCGAACGAGGTGCCATCCACGTGTTGGTAGTGGGGGTGCACCAATTTCTCCTGGTTGATGCGCTGGCGAATGGCCCGCCTGGCCATGTTTAGGTCACCTGCTGTGACTTCGCTGCCGAGCCAACGCTTGGCCATGGGGGTGTGCAGCAACCGACGCAGCGTGAGATCGTCCGCGCGCTCCAACTTCCAGAGTAAGTCGGCCTCGCGATGGGTGCGCGTGTTGGGCAGCATGGGGGCGGCCAGCCATGCTGCCGGTGCAAGCAGCTCCGGCTTCATCACGCCATACGCGCCTCGCCCGAAGCTGGAGTGGTACATCTGCCAGCGTTGGGGAGTGAGCGTGTTGCGGTCGTCCACGCCGCCCACGGTGATCGCCGAGGCCGCGCTAGCGGGAGGGATGATGCGGCGTGTGCCGCTGTTGCCGGCAGCGCACACCACCACAATGCCTTGCTTGACCACCTCCTCCACCAGTGTGTCGAGGGGGGTTGGGCGGCCTGTGCTGGGGATATCGCCACCCACGGCGATGTTGACCACACGCACGCGGAAGCGGCTTGCGTTCTCCAGCACCCAACGTAGCCCCCGCGCGATGTCCCGCTCTGTGATGTGGGTGCTGCCCACTTGCCCCACTCGCACCAACACCACCTGCGCGTCAGGCGCTAGGCTGGTGTAGCGATACATGCTGGCGTAGCCATTGCCCGCACACACGCAACTGGTCATCGTGCCATGCCACTGGGTGACGTGCCGTGTCAAACCCGGCAACGCTGACTCGCGCGGCCGCAGCAGGCGGGCGTCCACGTGCCACAGGATGCGATTGCGTGGCCGGGTCAAGTCCGCATGGGGGTAGAAGCCGGAGTCAATCAGCGCAATGGTTACCCCTTTGCCTGTGAAGCGCGTGTCGGCCTGCATGCGCAAAGGCGTTGGCAGTGGTAGCTCGACATCCTCTAGGTCGTTGACAAAGGGCAGCATCATGTGAGAGGACAAAGTAAGATACCACAAGGCGCCCACGCGGGGCCAATCGGGCATGTCTGACAGGCCGCTCGCCACGCGCCTGTGAATGCGGTTTAATCAACCACCTATGGTGTTACGCATCGCTGTCTTGCCTGGCGATGGCATTGGCCCGGAAGTGTGCGCTGAGGCAGTGCGCGTGTTGCAAGCCCTTAACCTCGACCTTGACATCCACACTGCTGACGTCGGTGGCTGCGCGATTGAACGATTTGGCACGGCGCTGCCGGAACACGCGCTTCGCCTGGCGCAGGATGCAGATGCGGTCTTGTTCGGCGCGGTGGGCACACCTCGATTCGACCAAGACCCGTCGGCCACGGTGCGGCCGGAGCAGGCCATCCTTGGGCTGCGCAAAGCGTTGGACCTCTTCGCCAATCTCCGCCCAGTTCGGACGTTCGACGCGCTGCTGGATGCCTCGCCGCTGAAGCCAGAGATCGTGCGCGGCACCGATCTCATCATCCTGCGCGAGCTAACCGCCGGCGCCTATTTTGGCAAGCCACAAGGACAAGTTGGCCAACCGCCAGACCGTTCTGCTGTGGACACCACCTCTTACACCGAGGCGGAAATTCGCCGACTGCTGATCATGGCTTTCGAGCTGGCGCGCGGGCGCAAACGCAAAGTGACCCAGGCCGACAAAGCCAACGTGATGGCCACCGGCAGACTCTGGCGCGCCGTGGCCCATGAGCTGCGCGAGGAATATCCCGATGTGACCTACGAGGACATGTATGCCGACGCGTGCGCCATGCACTTGCTGCGCAATCCCCGCAACTTCGACATCATCGCAACCGAGAACCTGTTCGGTGACATTCTGAGCGACGAGGCCTCCATGTTGGCCGGCTCGCTGGGGATGCTGCCCAGCGCATCGCTCGGCGATGCGCTCAACCGTCATGGCTATCGGCGCGGCTTGTACGAGCCGATCCACGGCGCAGCACACGACATCGCCGGCCAGGGCGTTGCTAACCCGCTTGCCATGATCCTCAGCGCAGCGATGATGCTGCGCTGGTCGTTCGGCCTAGTGGAGCAGGCCGGGCGCATCGAGCGCGCCGTCGCCCGCGCGCTGGACGACGGCTTGCGCTGCCGTGACATTGCAAGCCCTGGCACAACGGTGCTCGGCACGCGCGAGATGGCGCAAGCGGTGATAGACCGCTTGTGATGGATAATCGCAGGTCATGGCATCTGTTCCTGTGGCGAAGTCGCACGGCGAGTATGACCTCGCTGTGCTTGGTGCCGGGCCGGGCGGTTACGTGGCGGCCATTCGTGCCGCTCAGCTTGGTTTGAAAGTGGCGCTCATCGAGCGCGAGCAACTGGGCGGCATTTGCCTGAACTGGGGGTGTATCCCGACCAAGGCGCTGCTCCATAACGCTGAGCTCGTGCACGCTCTGCGCTCCGGCGAGCGATACGGCATTTACTTCGACAACTTACGGGTGGACTACGCTCGCGCCTACAAGCGCAGCCGTGAAGTGAGCCAGCGGCTGGTGAAAGGCGTTGAGTTCTTGATGCGCAAAAACGATGTCAAGGTGATCTTCGGCAGCGGCACGCTGATCGCGCCCGACGCCATCCTCGTCGAGAACCGCGCTGACGAGCAAGTGGTGAAAGCGCGCAACATCATCGTCGCCACCGGCGCGCACCCCTTGACGTTGCCGTTTTTGCTGCCGGATGGTTCGCGGGTGTTTACCTACCGTCAGTTGCTCGAGGTGCAACGCGTGCCAAGTTCCATGATCGTGATCGGCTCCGGCGCAATCGGCATGGAATTCGCCTGGCTGTTCAACGCCTACGGCGTGGAGGTGACGGTGTTGGAAGCCCTGCCGCGCATCATGCCGATGGAGGACGAGGAGGTTAGCGCCGAAATGGTGCGTTCCTTCAACCGCGACGGCATCAAGATGATCGCTGGCGCAAAAGTGGTGGACGCTAAAGTGGATGAGAAGGGCGTGGAGGTGATCTTCGAGGATGCTGCCGGTGCGCGCGCCTCATCGCGCGGGGAGTGGGCACTGGTTGCTGTGAGCGTGGTGCCTAACACGCGCGACATCGGCTTGGAGAAGGCGGGTGTCGCCTTGAACAAGGCCGGTTACATCGAAGTGGATGAGCAGATGCAAACCAACGTGCCCGGTGTGTACGCGGTTGGGGATGTGACCGGAAAGCTGCGCCTTGCGCACGTCGCTTCTGCACAAGGCATCGTGGCGGCGGAGGCGATCGCTGCGCGCATGGGCAAGTATCATGGCCATGTGCCAAAGCTTGACTACCAGGCCATGCCTCGCTGCACCTACACCCACCCCCAAGTCGCCAGCATGGGCCTCACTGAGGCGCAGGCCCGCGAGCAGGGCTATGAGGTCAAGGTCAGCAAGTTCCCGCTGCGCGCCAATGGTAAGTCGCTTGCGCTAGACAACACCGACGGGTTTGTGAAGATCGTCGCCGACGCCAAGTATGGCGAAATCCTTGGTGTGCATTGCGTTGGGCCGGGTGTCACTGAGCTGCTGCCGGAGTTTGTGCTGGCGAAGTCGGCTGAGCTGACGACGGAGGAGATCGCGCGCGCAGTGCACGCTCACCCCACGCTAAGCGAGGCGCTCATGGAAGCGGCACACGGCGTGCTCGGCTTGCCCATCCACGTTTGACGCGCTGCTGCGCCTTCTATCGAGCAGGGGTGTTTTGTCCTAGTTGGCGGTTGGCCAACACCGCACCGAGCGTGCCGAACAGCCAGCCGAAGAGCAACGCGAAGAGTAGATAGCCGAACAAAAAGGAAATGTCTTGGCCGCGGAAGTACTCGGCGCCAAGCACCAAGTTTTGCTCGCGGATCGCGGCAAGCTGCTCCGGCGTCATTTGGGCCATGCGGATGGCTGCGCTCTCCTCAGTGACGCTCAACCAGTTGATGAAGTTGTAAACCATGAAGGGTAGGGCGTAAGCGAGCGCCGCGTACAGGCCGCCGGTCACGCCGCCGGCGCGTCCACTCGGACGGTGGTGCAGGATCGCCGCGCGTGCAGAAGCGATCCCGCCGGCCAACGCGACGGCGGCGGCCATCACGCAGTGCATCGTCAAAAAGTTGCTGGAAAGCCCCAGCATCACAAGGCCGACTATCAGCCCAACCGCTGCCATGAACAGGCCGCGCTTGCGTGCGGCGGATGCTGCGGCAAGTTCCGCTGCTGTGCGTGTCCTTTTCATGTTGCGCTGTCTCCTTAAATGTCACTTGCTTACGGACGCCGGGCCGAGTGGCGAGTGCGAGCAAACGATAGGCCGCCCAGCGCCCCTAGTGCGAGGCCCATCGTCGGCAGGCTCAACCCGCAGCAAGCGATGGTGAGGCCCAGCGAGATTTGCGTCAGCAACCGTAGGTCCAGCCCCATGTGACGTGCCTCAGCAAGCTGCTCTGCTGGCAGTTGGGCTGCCACCTCCGACTCCAGCGCGCTCACCACCGCGGGGTCGAGCGCGAACGCGAGCATCACGGCGGTGATGGTGAGCGAAACGAACAAGCCGGCGATCAGCCCGCCGATCGCGCCGACGTTCCGAGCGATGTTGGTTTGGTAAGCGCGGCTTTGGCGCGCGGCGTAGTAGCCAGCAGCCGGCATGCCGAGCAGGATGATGACCAGCCCCAGCACGCGCATCTCCACTGTTTGTGCGCTCTGCTGAGCGAGCGCAGCCAGGGCCAGCGTCAGGCCTGCGATCAGGCCGACTTGCAGCGCAGGTCGCAGATCGGTAGCGTGGCTTGGCATGAGGCAGCGAACTAATGAGTATGGAACAATGAGTCGATCGCGTCCGATAACTGTTGCAGCGTGGCCACGTGGTGGACAGCAGTGCAGAAGGGGGCGTAGTCCCACATGTCGCTATCTCCTGTGCCCCATTGAATGGGCGGCTCTGGGTTGAACCAGATGATGCGCTTGCTGCGCATCTTAATCCGCTGCATCAAGTCGAGGCGCGGGTCGTTGAAGTTGTTCCGCCCATCCCCAACAATGATCACGGTAGTGCGCGGGTCAATGGCGTCGCTGTAATCGCGGCAGAACGTCTCCAGGCTGTGGCCCAAGTCGGTGTTGTAGTAGCCCGGCGGCAGCGCTTGGAGCACGAGCTGCACAGCCTGCTGCGGGCGATGCTCGGCGAAGATCATGCTGACTTCGTGCATATCGCCGATGAAGGCAAACGAACGCGCCTTGCTGATTTGGTCCTGCATCTCGTACATCATGCGCAGCATGAACTCCGCGATGGGCCGCATCGAGGTGCTCACGTCCACGATCATCGTGATCTTGGGTTTGAGGACGCGGCGCTTGAAGCGCAGCGCGATCGGCACGCCCATATGGCGCAAGTTGTGGCGCAGTGTGCCTCGGGCGTCGAAGTGGCCGCGTTTGCCTCGGCGCAGGCGCAAGGCTGCGCGCGAGCGCAGGCGCGCCACCAACCGTCGCACGTGGTTGCGCAGCTCGTTGGCTTCGGCTTCGCTCAATGAGGCCAAGGGCTTGTGCATCAAGTCGTCAATGCGCTGGCGGCGCGGCACATTCTCAGCCTGCCTCAGTAAGCTTTGCCCAACAAAGCGCGACACTTGCTCGCGCAGGGCTTCCGCGTTGCCCATCACCGTTTCGCGGATCTCTTGGTTGCCTTCTGCGCTCATGCCCTGTTGCTTGAGCTGCTTGAGCAGGGCTTCTAAAGCGTCGCGCACCTGTTCCGGCGTGAGGTTCATCAGGCGCAACATGCGCTGGGTGAGCCAATCTCGCAGTTGTGGATTGCCGCGCATGTTTCTGTTGAGGCCTGCCTGCTGAGCAAACTGCTCCAGTTGCTCGCGAGTGGGGCGTTGGCCTTGAGCTAGCCATCGCATGAGCTGCTGAAGCTGCTCGCGCAGATGCTCGATGGCGCGCTCAAGCTGCTCCTGCTGCTGCTGGCTCAGCCCTCGGGCTGGTTGGAGCGGCGGACCTTCGTGACCGAAGTAAAGCGGGAAGTACTGCTCGAACACCGACACGTCGGCCGGCTCTTTAATCAAGGTGGCCTTGAGTGCATCCTTAAATCGCTCGCGGCTCTCCACCCCAAGGATGTGGATCGCGCGCATCGCCTCCGCGCTCTCGGCGATGGAGATGCGCACGCCGGCGCTGCGCAGCGCCGTGATGAATTGAACAATTCGCTCGTCCATAGTGTTGCGCCCAGTTTGGTTAGCGCACTCCCAGGTCTGTGCTGCGCCGGCCGCCGCTCAGGGCACGGCGCGCGCGTTGGATGTCGCTCTCGTGCTTTAGGATCACCGACAACGTGTCGTTGAGCGTCTTCTCGTCCAAATGCCGAGCGTTGATCGCCAACAGTGCCTTCGCCCAGTCCACCGTTTCTGCGACGCTGGGCGACTTTTTGAGGTCTAGCCCACGCAGCTTTTGCACGATCTCCACGCATTGTCGCGCGACACTAGGGGCGAGCTGAGGCACACGCATCTGCACAATGCGCAGCTCGCTCTCGAAGCTGGGGTAATCCACGAACAGGTACAGCGCACGGCGCTTCAGCGCCTCGCTCAGCTCGCGCGTGTTGTTGCTGGTGAGCACCACCATGGGTTGATGCACAGCCTTGAGCGTGCCCAGTTCCGGGACGCTCACCTGAAAGTCGCTCAGCACCTCCAGCAGGAAGGCTTCAAATTCAGCATCTGCTCGGTCTATCTCGTCAATGAGCAACACAACCGGCTTTTCGCTGAGAATGGCGCGAAGGAGAGGGCGCGGCAGCAAAAAGCGCTTGGAGAAGAACACGTTCTCCTCCTTGGCCAGCAAGTCGGCGGCTTCGCTCAAGGTGCTGGCCGCTGCCATGGTTTGGTTGAGCTTGTCCCGCAGTAGCTGGGTGTAGAGCATTTGCTTGGAGTACTCCCACTCGTAGAGCGCTTTGGACTCGTCCAAGCCCTCGTAGCACTGCAGCCGGATCAGCTCGCGCCCGGATGCGGCCGCCCAAGCTTTGGCCAGCTCGGTCTTTCCGACGCCGGCCGGCCCCTCCGCCAGGATCGGCTTGCCCATGCGCTCTGCGAGGAATACAACAGTGGCGATCTCATCAGAGGCAAGGTATTGCTGGGCCAACAGCGCTTGGGCTACCTCATCAATCGAGTTGAACATGCGGAAAGGATACATCACGTTCCGATGTCGGCCTGGGCTAGCCTTACAGCGGTCTAACGCAGGGCACAAAGGGGCAAGCTACGCTGTGGCCCGACACGGCTTTTCGCTGAGGTGCAACGCGAAGCGTTGATCGCATACGGTGGCTGGGATGGGCATCAGCATGACCGGCGGGCAGTGAGTGGCGCACGGCAACGGCCGACGCTACCGTGTGCGCGCGTGTGGCATCCTAGCCCGATCACTGACGGAGTGGACGACTTCGACGTGTGCACCGAGCAGGACTACATGCACACGGACCCGGCGCTGCCGCCGGTGCTCACCATGATGGCGCGTGGGTTGCTCTGGGCTGCTAGCTAAGCAGAGGCAGACACAAGCCATGCCTTCGCCCAGGTATACTGCCACGGCTTGGGATAATATACGCGGCAACACTAGCTTGCGATCTGAGGATCTCCTTCCATGCGAACGGTGGCCATGATTCTGGCAGGTGGCCGTGGCAGCCGCCTGAGCGTGTTAGCCAACAAGCGGGCTAAACCAGCAGTTCCCTTTGCCGGCAAGTATCGCATCATTGACTTCCCCCTCTCCAACTGCGTCAACAGCAACATTTACACGGTTGGCGTGCTCACGCAATATCGTCCTCGCTCGTTGCAAGATCACATCCGCAATGGCGCGCCTTGGGACTTGGATCGCCTGAGCGGCGGCGTGTGGATTTTGCAGCCCTATCTGGGCCGCGCTCACGCGGAGTGGTATGAGGGCACTGCCGACGCCATTTACCAAAACCTGGACTTCCTGCATCACGCCCGCGCGGATTACGTGCTGGTCCTCTCTGGCGATCACGTGTACAAGATGGACTACAGCATCTTGCTCAGCTTCCACCAAGAGAAGCAAGCGGATGTCACCGTCGCCACGCTCAAGGTGACGCTGGATGACGCCTCGCGCTTCGGCATTGTGCAGACCGACGCCAACTATCGCGTGGTGCATTTTGAGGAAAAGCCGAAGCAGCCCAGGGGCACTCTCGCTTCGATGGGCATCTACGTGTTCAACTACGAAACGCTGATCACAGTGCTGCAGGAGGACGCCAAAAACCCCCACTCCACCCGCGATTTTGGCAAGGACATCTTCCCGAAGATGGTGGAGCAAAACTATCGCGTCTTCGCCTTCCCCTTCGCCGGCTACTGGGTGGACGTTGGCACGATCCAGAGCTACTGGGAGGCACACATGGACCTGTTGGCGGACACACCACCGCTAGACTTGCTCGACCGCGAGTGGGTAATCCACACCCGCTCCGAAGAGCGCCCACCGGTCAACATTCGCACTGGCGCGACGGTCAACCACTCGCTAATCACCGATGGCTGCGTGATCGAAGGCTCGGTGGAATACTCTGTGCTGTCGCCGGGGGTGCGGGTGAAGCGCGGCGCCGTCGTGCGTTACTCTATCATCTTGACGGACGCGGTGATCGAATCTGGCGCAGTGGTGGATCACTGCATTGTGGACAAAAACACCATCATTGGGTGCAATGCGCACGTCGGCTATGGGTCGGATTACACCCCGCTGAACGCCTTGAACCTCGTCACCGGCCTGACCGTAATCGGCAAAAACACCATCATCCCCCCCAACTTGAAAGTGGGGCGCAACGTGATCATCGGCTGCGATCTCGACGATACCTACTTTGTTGAGGATATCCCAAGCGGCACTCAGTTCCACGTCGAAGCAACCGATTGACAGCATGCGCATCGAACATTTGGCGATTGCCGTCCAGGACTTGGATAGCGCCCTGGCCTTTTACTGCGATGCGCTCGGCCTCAGCGTGCAGCGTGTCGAGGAAGTGCAACGTGAAGGCGTGCGCGTGGCCTTTCTGCCGCTTGGCGATGCGCACATCGAGCTAGTTCAACCCACCTGTGACGCCACCGGCATCGCCAAGTGGATGGGTAAACATGGGCCAGGGATGCATCACGTCTGCATCGCTGTGGAGGACATCAGCGCAGTGCTCGCGCGGCTTGCTGAGCGCGGCGTGGAGCTGATCAATCCGCAGCCAATGCGGCGCGAAGACGGCACAGCCTACGCTTTCATCCACCCGCGCAGCACCTTTGGCGTGCTCATCGAGCTATATCAGCGCCCTGAACGGCCAGCGCAGTAGCCTCGGCTGCGTTTACCAGCTGCGTGTTCACTGTCCAGCGGCTCAACGTCCGGAATCGGTCGCTCAAGTGCACGATTGGCCCTGCTTGGATGTTGCGCACACGGCCGGAGGTCACGTATTGGTGCACAGGGTGATAGAGGGGGATGCAGGGCAAATCCTCGCGGATGAGCTGCTGCAAACGACGGTAATACTCAAAGCGAGCAGCGCGGTCCAACGTGCGGCGTGCCTCCTCCAAGAGGGTGTTGGCTTCTTTGTTGTCCCAGCCGGTGTAGTTTTGCCCGTTGGAGGATTGGCTGCTGTGCCAGAACGGGTAGGGGTCGGGGTCTCCCTCCATCAGCATCTCCACCAATGCCACCTGGAACTGCCGCGTCTCGAGGAAGTTGCGCACCAGATTGGGGACGGGTAAAACAGTGGCTTGCACGCCCAGCTCACGCCAGGAATGCGCCACCTCCTCCGCCGCTGCGATGAGGGTGGGGTTGTCGCTGGTGATCAGTGTGAAGCCGAGCGGCTCCTCGTCTTTCTGCCACACCTCAACGTTAGCCGGCGCGACTACGGCTAGGCTGTAGCCGGCCGATTGAAGCAGCTCTTTAGCGCGGGCCAAGTCGCGGCCAGGCAGTTGTATCTCGGTGTCGTAAGCCCAACTTTCGGGGAAGAAGATCGTGTCGGCGAGCAGGCCGCGCCCTTGCAGGGCGTTGCGCACGATGGCCGGTCGGTCGAGCGCGTAGAGCAGCGCCTGGCGCACGGCCAGCTCGGTCAGCGGGAGCGCGCCGCTATCCCGACGCAGATTGAAGAGGAGCATCACTTGGCGTGATTGAGGCATCGTGTGCACGATGGCGCGCGGTTGCTGAGCTGCCCGCTCCACATCGGCAGGCGCCAAGTTGGCCGCTGTGTCCACCTCCCCCCTCTGAAAGGCCTGGAGCAGCTGATCGGAGCTGTTGTAGTAGCGGAATTCAAGGCGGCCAATTTGTGGCCTTTCACCAAAATACGTGGGAGAAGGCTCGAGCATGATGGAGGAAACCCGATTCCCTGTCATGCTCACGCTGACAATCCGCCAGGGCCCGCTGCTCGGCACGGGCTGGCTGCGCAGGAATTGCTCGAGGGAAGCGGCACTGGTGGTTGACAACACGTGGCTCGGCAGCAATCCCACCGTGGTGTAGTCCAAAAACGCCGCAAATGGTTGGGCGATCTGCATTTGCACCGTGCGGGTGTCCACCTTTGTGACCTCGACCTCTTGCCAGAAACGGCTCAGCGACGTGCGGCTTGAGAGGATTGGGTCTCGCAACATCTGTGCAGTGAACAGCACGTCGTCGGCCACCACCGGCTGGCCGTCGCTCCATCGCGCGTCGCTGCGCAGGGTGAACGTGTAGGTAGTCAAATCGCCAGCGATTTGCCAACTGGACGCTAGAGAGGGGACCACGCTGCCATCCGCCTCGAACTGGGTTAGGCCGGCAAAGACCAGCCGGCAGATGTCCTGATCGACCGAGCTGAGATGACAGAGCAGGGGATTGGTGAAATCGCGCGGCTCCCCTACCACCCCTTCCACCAGCTTGCCCCCTGGCGCTGGCACCAGCACACCGCTGCGCGCCACGATGAGCTGCCAAACCAGGTAACCTACTCCCGCCACCCCCAGCAGCGTGAGGAACAACAAGGCGCGGACGCTTCTCATGAGCACCCTCGATACCGCGCGGCGCGAGGCGCGTGGCCGCGAGGTGCTTCAAGTGGACGGGGCGAACAGGATGACGTTTGCGACGGCAAGGGCAAAGAAGAGAATGGCAATGCCGATGGTCAAAGTGAACAGCACGCGGTCAATTCCCCGCCGCGTTTGGTAGATGCCACCTGTGTTGCCGAAGGCGCTGCCTAGCTCTTCCCCACGGGATTGGAGCAACACCGCAGCAACCAGTGCGATGCTCAAGAGGATCTGCGCGATGCTGAGAAAGACATTCATGAGTGAGCGCGATTATACCGGTGTGCCTCCTGCGCTTCACTTGGCGGGCATGGTGCGGAGGGCAAACTGCTTGCGGCCACAGGGGGAGTTGTGCTCACACCATTCCAACAACACTTGGATGTCTCCCAGCACGGTGGCATGGGCGGCAGCTGCGAGTTTGTGCAGCGTGGGGATCATGTTTCTCACCTCATGGCGTGCCCCTAGCTCGACCAGCTTGTTCAAAATGGGCAGGTTCGGCACTTTATACAGCGGCACGCTCATCAAGTGGGAGACCAGCGTCAAGCGGCTGTCCACCGGCGACAGCTCGAAACCCCACAACTGGCCAAAGGGTGGCTTGCGAAAGCCTGGACCGGAGAGCCAAATAAACCGATACGGCGGCTCATACACCTGCACGTAGGAGCGCGTCGGATACTGATACCAACGCAAGCATTGGCGCGACTGAAAGCCGCTGCCAACACGCATCGGCCCTTTGGTGAGCATCCGCACCTCCATCACCTCACCGCTGCCGGCGATGTCGGGATGGCGCTCAGGGTTGCTGATAATCTCGAACAGGACTTCGCACGGCGCTGTGATCAACCCACTCACGGTTGCGCTCGGCGTGATTATGAGTTTCATCTTGCCTCTACCACAACAAAAAAATCGCTGCCACCACTGGCCCAGTAGCGTAAAGCGATTGAACGATAACAGTCTGGCACGCCAGACTGAGAAGAGCGTGAATCCCTCCTGATTTTTAAGCGGTGCACCGGCACTGCTATTTGGCGGCGCCGGTGCAGTAGCAGGTAGTTTAGGGTGCGGTTGGTCGCTAGCGGCTGGCCACTCTTGCGCGCTCTAGGATTTCGGTAGTAAAGGCTTGCCTCACGTCCACCGCACCAAGCGCTTGGTATTTGCGCAACAAATCTGCCAGCGCGTTCCACTGCGCTTCTGTTTGCCAGCCGATGGTGTGCTGACGTGTGACTTCGCTTTCGGCGTCGCGCAGCTCGGTGTCCAACATAAAGCGCATATGCTGTGGGTCAGTTTCTGGCCCAGCATATTTCAACACGATCTGGACCGCCTCGTCGCGCCGATCGGCCGCATACGCAATGCCACGCAGCGCTGCCCGCAGGAAGCGCGCCAGCGCGTTGGGTTCCTGCCTTAAGATGGCTTCGCTGGTCACGTACGTCAGCCCCAGCGTGGGCACACCGTAGTCCGCTGCATCCCAGATGATCAGCTCCTGACCTAGCTTGTTTTGCAAGACATACGGCTCGTTGGACTTGAAGACAGGATACACATCCACTTTGCCCTCGACCAGCACGCGCGGATCAAAGCCGACGTTGACCAAGTTCACTTTGTCGGGGTCGGCGCCGGCTGCTTGGAGTAGCGCGAACAGGTCCGGCGGTGGCGTGCCCTTGTAGCCCACCAATCGTCCCTCCCAGTCTTTCGGGGAGGCGATGCCGGAGGATTTCTTGGCGACGAAGGCTTGTTGCCCGCGCTGGCCGATCAGCGCAATGCTAATCAGCGGGAGGCCAGGTTCGGCGCGCCGCTGGAGCACCACTGCTGCGTCCGACGTGGTGACGTGCACTTTGCCTGCCATCAGTAGCTGCAAATGCTGGCCTTGGCCGGCGCTGTGCTCAATCGTGACATCCAGCCCCTCCTCCGCAAAAAAGCCTTTCTCTTTAGCGATGTAAGCACCAACGAAAGGCAGGTTGGCCTGTGGCTTGTAGCCAGCCATGAAGGTGAGCCGCTGTGGCCCTGCCGTCGGCGGCGTGGGGACGTCGAGCGGAGCGGCTTGGCAAGCAACCGATAAGCTTAAACATGCGAAGAAGACGCACGTGCGAACGAGTGTGGGGTTGGGCATTCTGCTCCTCCTTATCTCAGAAGTAGGATCGTAAGGCATGAGCCTCCATCCTGCAAATGCAGGCATGGCTCTCACAGCCAAAACACCACCCGTCGCTCAATAGCTGTGAGCATGCCGTAGATGATGATCCCGGCTGCGGCCAAGATGAAAATCGCCGCGAACATGAACGGCAGGTTGAGGTTGGCATAGGCCAACCACATGATGCGCCCCAAGCCGCCAGAGGCGCCGGCCCATTCGGCCACCACCGCGCCGATCAGGGAAAGCGGTGCAGCCACTTTCAGCGCAGCAAACACGTAGGGCAAGCTGTGGGGCAGCCGCAAGTGCCATAGCACTTGCAGCGGTGTGGCGTTCCAGCTCGCCATGTGCTCCAAGCGCGCCGGCTCCACGGTTTGTAGTCCGACTGTCACGTTCACCAGCGTTGGGAAGAACGTGAGCAGCGCGGTGATGATCACCTTCGGCTCCCAGCCGAAGCCGAGCCAGATTGTTAGCAGTGGGGCGATGGCCGCTAGCGGCATGGACTTGAGCACAATCGCCAAGCTCATCACACCCCCTTGTAGCCATGGCAGGAGCGCCACGGTCAGCGCTAACAGGATCGCGGCTGCGCTGCCCAGGGCCAAGCCACCCAGCGCCTCAGCAAATGTGATGGCGGCCGCAGTGGTGTAGAGCGCGGTGTGCTCGCACAATACGCCCAGCACAGCGCTCGGAGGCGGCAACAGATACATCGGCGTGCGCGTGAAGTACACGCCGATCTCCCACGCTGTTAACAGTAGGACAAGCGTGGCAGCAGTCAGAGGGATGTTGAGGCGGTAGGTCGGCCGCGGCAACATGAATGGTTGCTCGGATGTAGTGAATGCGCCGGGGCATTGTAAGCGAGCCGCACGCGGCTATAATGCACTGCAGAAAGCGTTGAGCAGGACACGTCTCCGCCGAACGCTGCCTCACAGAGAGCGCAGGAAGAGGTGAGAGCTGCGCAGGCTGAGCTGGCGTGAGATACCACCTGCGAGCGCGCAGTGAACTGCGCCGGCGGCTGCCCGTTATCGCAGCGCATGAGTGGCGTTGCGCCATGCGCA
This sequence comes from uncultured Anaerolineae bacterium, assembly GCA_938028725.1. Lineage (GTDB taxonomy): Bacteria > Chloroflexota > Anaerolineae > J036 > Brachytrichaceae > CALIMH01. The sequence continues at coordinate 256,637 of CALIMH010000004.1, forward strand.
GCGCAAGTTGGGTGGAACCGCGGGCCTCCTGTCCCAACACGTAGGGCGGGAGGCCCTGCATTTGAAGCTGAGGTGAGGAGCAATGGCCAAAACGCACAACATGCCGGAGCATCTCTATCGTTTGCGCCATTCCCTGGCGCACGTCATGGCTCAGGCAGTGCTGGAATACTTCCCAGATGCTAAGCCGACCATCGGCCCGCCTATCGAGCATGGCTTTTACTACGACTTCGCTGTCTCGCGCCCTTTCACCCCCGAGGACTTGGCCAAAATTGAGGCGCGCATGCGCGAGATCGTCCAACAACACGTGGACTTTGTGCGCCGTGAGGTGACCGAGGCTGAGGCGCGGGAGCTGTTCAAAGACAACCCCTTCAAGCTGGAGCTGATTGATGGCCTCGTGCAGGGCGCTGATGAATACGGCGAGCGCGACGAGTCCGCCTCTGGCCGGACGGTGATCTCTGTGTACACCCAGGACACTTTCACCGACCTGTGCCGTGGCCCTCACGTCTCCAACACCCGCGAAATCAACCCCCACGCCTTCAAGCTCACGCAATCATCAGCAGCCTACTGGCGCGGCAACGAGAAGAACCCTGTTCTGCAGCGCATCTACGGCATCGCCTTCGAGACGCCCGCCGAGTTGGAGCAGCATCTGCACATGCTGGAGGAGGCCAAGCGGCGCGACCACCGCAAGCTTGGCCTAGAGCTGGAGATTTTCACCTTCGACGAGGAGGTTGGCCCTGGCCTGCCGTTGTGGTTGCCCAACGGCGGCGTCTTGATCGAGCAACTGGAGGCGCTGGCCAAGCGCATGGAGGATGAGGCCGGCTACCTGCGCGTGCGCACGCCGCACGTCACCAAGGAGGCGCTCTTCCTTCGCAGCGGCCACTTGCCCTACTACGCTGAGAGCATGTTCCCACCCATGACGTTGGAGGACGGCGAGCGCTATTACCTGAAGCCGATGAACTGCCCCTTCCACCACAAAATTTACGCTGCCAAGCCGCGCAGTTATCGGGATTTGCCGCTGCGTCTGGCCGAATACGGCACTTGCTATCGCTTCGAGCAGAGCGGCGAGCTGTTCGGTCTGATGCGCGTGCGCAGTATGCAGATGAACGATGCCCATATCTACTGCACAGAGGAACAATTCGAGCAAGAGTTCCTCGGCGTGGTGCAGCTCTACCTGAGGTACTTCAAGATTTTCGGCATCGAGCAATACAACATGCGCCTCAGCCTGCACTCCAAAGAGGGATTGGGCAAGAAATATGTGGACAACGAAGCACTCTGGCTAAAGACCGAGGAGATGGTGCGCCGCGCCATGCGCAACGCAAACGTGCCGTTTTACGAGGCCGAGAACGAGGCAGCCTTCTACGGCCCAAAGATTGACGTGCAGATCTTCAGCGCTATTGGCCGTGAGTTCACCCTTGCCACAAACCAAGTGGACTTCGCCGTGCCCGCCCGCTTCAATCTGACCTATGTGGATCGCGATGGGCTGGAGAAGACGCCGCTGTGTTTACATCGCGCCCCCCTGGGCACGCACGAACGCATGATCGGTTTCCTGATCGAGCACTTCGCCGGCGCGTTCCCTGTTTGGCTAGCGCCAGTGCAGGCGGTGCTCATCCCCATTGCTGACCGCCACGTGGACTACTGCCGGCGCGTCGAGCGTCAACTGCGCGCTGAGGGCTTGCGCGTCCGCCTCGATGATGGCCCAGACCGCATGCAGAACAAAATCCGCAAGGCCCAGGTGATGAAGATACCCTACATGCTTGTGGTGGGTGATAAAGAATTGCAGTCAGAAGCAGTGTCAGTGCGGCTGCGCAGCGGCGAGGACTTGAAGGCGATGCCGATAGGCGCGTTCCTCGCCCGTGTCAAGCAGCTCGTCGCGGACTACGCGCTGGCGCTCTGGTAGTGTTGTCTCGCAACCTGACCTGCGTGTCGTGGTGTGGATTGGGGAGTGGCGGTCGCGCCGTTTGGTGCTCTCGCTGCGAGCTGATGGCCTCACACTGAGCTGGGGTGACCCGCACGACCCGCTCGTGCTCAGCTACGATGGGGCAGGGCGATTGTGGAGCGCTTACGAAGCAGGCGCCCATTACCGCCGAGCGTTGAACGGCCGCGTGTTGTGCAAGCAAGCCGCAGCGACCCACCGCGCGGCGCGGCGCTGGCTCACTCCACCAGAGGCCGACGCACTACTGGCGCGTGCAAGCGCTACGGTTGCCGCGCTGCTAGAGGAGTGGGAGCGTGTGCACGGCACGGGCGGGCTGATCTCCTTGCGGGAGATGCTGGCGCTAGCTGCCCAATTCACACCTGCGCGCGCAGCCGAAGACGCTGCTGCATTTGCCCGCATCTATCGCCCAATCGGGATTCTGCCGCCCGACCAGTACCTCGCACTGGTCCTGCAGATGACAGAGGGCTGTTCGTTCAACTCGTGCACGTTCTGCGGCTTCTACCGTGACCGCCCCTTCCGCATTAGATCGGTAGATGCGTTTCGTCAGCACATTGCCCAGGCGCTTGCCTTCTTTGGCGCTGGGCTTTCGATGCGGCGCTCGATCTTCCTCGGCGATGCCAACGCGCTCGTCTTGCCTATGCCGCTCCTGTTGCCGCTCTTGCACGTGGTGGCCGAGATGTGTGATGTGCCGCGGCTGGGCTTGTATGCGTTCCTCGATGGCTTCTCCGGCGAGCGCAAGCGCGCAGAAGACTACCGCGCGTTAGCCGAGCTCGGCTTGCGGCGGATTTACATCGGCATGGAGAGTGGAGACGCGGAGTTGTTGCGCTTGCTGCATAAACCCGGCACCCCTGAAGATGTGCTCGCTGCTGTAGCAGCGATGAAAGCCGGCGGCGTTGCCGTGGGCGTAATCATCCTGGTGGGTGCCGGCGGAGAGCGCTTTGCTGAGGCGCACATCCGCAACACCACCGTGCTGCTCAACGCCATGCCGTTAGATGCGGATGACATCATCTACTTCTCCGATCTGGTGATCACCGAGGACTTGCCCTACGCCCAACAAGCGCGCGAGGCCGACCTGCGCCCCTTGGACCAAGCAGGGCTAGATGCTCAGCGCCGCGCCATCATCAGTGGCCTGCGCTTCCGCCCACCGTGCGCCCCTCGCCTGAGCCGCTACGACATCCGAGCGTTCATCTACTAAGTGTTTGGCGGCAGGCGCGCCTCGTGGCAGCGCCCGCAACCGACCACCGGCTCGCGCACTTCTGTGAGGTGTTTGGCGCACACTGCATAAAGCACCACGCGCTCGCGCAACCCCAAAAATGACCGGCGGATGCTGGCCTCCAGCGCCAAATGAGGGCAGGCGTTTTGGCGCACAATCTCCGGCACAGGACACGTGCGGCATAGGTGTGGCTTCCAGCGGCCGCCTGCTGGGTTGCGCGCGAGCAGGCGGCACTCTTGCTTGTCGCGGCCGCGAAAATAGTCCTGGTAGTAAAAAGGGCAATCTCGACCGTCAGGTGTGCGCGTAGCTGGTGTTTAAGGTGACGAGGTCATCGGCGTGGATCAGCATGGGAGCGTATTCGTAGCCGAGCAATGCCTCGATGCGATCCGAGCGGCAGCCGGCGATACGCCGCGCGTCCGAAGCGCTGTAACGCGCGATGCCGCGCGCGATCTCGTGGCCGGCTGTGTCCAACACGGCGATGCACTCGCCGCGCTCGAACGCACCGATCACCTCGCGCACCCCGACCGGCAGCAAGCTCTTGCCGCTGTGCAGCGCGCGGGCGGCGCCTTCGTCAACCACAACGGCGCCGCTGGTGCGCTCAGAAAGTATCCAGCGCTTGCGACTCTCCAATTGGGTGATCTGGGCCCGAAAGCGCGTGCCCACCGCTGCGCCGGCCACCGCATCCACAATCACGTTGGGGCGGCTGCCGTTGGCGATCACCACCTCTGTGCCTGAGCGTGTGGCCAGTGCAGCTGCTTGCAGCTTAGTGAGCATCCCGCCCACCCCTAGACCGCTGCGGCTTTGGCCTGCCAGCGCAAAAAGCGACTCGTCGAGTTGGCTGACCTCTGGGATCAGTTGCGCCTCAGGGTCCTTGTGCGGGTCGGCGGTGAAGAGGCCGTCAATGTCGCTGAGGATGATCAGCAGGTCGGCAGCTAGCACATTGGCCACCAAAGTGGCGAGGTTATCGTTGTCGCCCACGCGAATCTCCTCAGTAGCGACGGCGTCGTTTTCGTTGATGATGGGCACGATTGACTGGACCAAGATGGTGGAGAGCGCGTCACGCGCGTTTAAGTAGCGCCGACGGTCGCTGAGGTCCGCGCGTGTGAGCAGCACTTGCGCGACGTGCACGTCGAACAGCCCAAAGAGCTGCTCCCAAAACACCATCAGGTGAATTTGCCCAACCGCAGCTAAAAGCTGCTTTTCGGGCAGCGGCAAGTGAGGCTTGCGCTTGGTTAGGCCCAGCCGCTCGCGCCCTGCCGCAATCGCTCCCGAGGAGACCAGTGCAACCCTGTTGCCTTCCTCTCTCACCCGCACGATCTGCTGCGCGATCTCCAGCATGCGACGCCGGTTGAGGTGGGTGCCACCAGCAGTGAGCGTGCTGGTACCGACTTTGACCACGATGGTGCGCTTCGCCATTGGAACGCCGTCAATCGCTCGGATTATAGTAGCTGCAAGCTGAGGCTCATGCAAGAAAGTGCGGGTGGAAAGATGAGCGACGACGTCACCCAGCACAGTGGGCGCGCCTTTCAAGCAGCTCATGCCCAGCATGTGCACGCTTCCCAACTGGCCTCTTCACGTGGGCAGGGCGTTGTTGCCAGCTCAGCACTGTTGCATCACAGCCAGGATTGGCTGATCCTGGGTGAGCCAGCTCCGGAATGGCTTACCAAGAGTGGGCGCCGTTAGGGGGAGAAATTGAGAGTGGAGTGCTCAGCAATGTCTTGCTCGTCTTGCTTCGATGGAGAAGCCAGGATGCCTCCACCCGCTGAGACAACACGCACTGGCGCTGGTGCTTTCAAAGTGCCAAAGGCTACACGTAGGGCAGGCGTTTGACTGCGACTACCTTACGGAGGCGCCCCTACGTGACGCGCACAATCATGCGGAAGATGTCCGATTCTGTGATGATGCCCACAAGCCTACCGCCCTCCATGACTGGCAAGCCACCAATTTTGTGTGTGAGCATCAAGTTGGCAGCCTCCCGAATGGTGGTGTCTGGGGTGACCGTGATAACGGGGCGCTTCATGATCTTCTCCACCTTCAGCTCCGCCAACAGGTAATTCAGCTCGTAGATGCTGAGTGTGGTGGCTTGCGACGGTTCGGCCTCCAATATGTCGCTGAGAGCGACAATGCCGACCAATTTGCCATCTTCCACCACTGGTAGGCGGCGCACCTTCTTTTGCTTCATCAACCGATGCGCATCGGCGAGTGAGGTTTGTGGGCTAATCGTCACCGGGTTGGCGGTCATCCAGTCTCGGACAGTGTAGCGGTCCATGCTCTTGGCCTACCTCCTGGTCAGTGCCACATGCTGTTCTACATGAGATTGTAGCCTGTCTGGCATCTCATTCCTTGCCATGGTTGACTGGTCAAGTGGCTAGTAACTGTTAACCCAGAGTAGGGTTTGGGTTAAGCGGTAAATTCGTATGATACCTACTATGCGTCAGCTTGTGGCATCTTGCGCCTTAGGAGGTTTGCAATGACATCTCCCAATACCGAACCTGACGAGGTGGTCGAGACAGACGGGGAGCATAGCGGTTTCCAACCACGCGGCATCCTGTTGTTTTTGTTTGTCATGTTGGTTGGGTATGCCCTGTATTGGGCTTACCTGTGGTTTATCACGGTGATCGAGCGCGGTGTCGGCGGATAACGCGCTGTGAGCGCCAGGCGTAGGAGTGAACCATGGAGCTCAACAAACTGGAACGATACTGGCTGACTGCTGTTGGCATGATGCTAGGTGCGTTTGTAGCTGCCACCATCGTGGCTTTGCTCTTCTTCGGCATCCGACTGCCTAGCCCTGTTGACCGGATTGACCCTCAGCGACTGGAAGAAACGGTTTTTGCCAACCCGGGCATCCGCCAACTGGCCGGCAATCGCTACGAGGCCTACGTGGTGGCTAAGTCCTGGGCGTTTGAGGCTGGGCCTGATCTCGGAACGCCTCCGGTATTGCGGTTTCCGCGTGGTGCCGAGGTCACCTTCTACGTAACCAGCAAGGATGTCATGCACGGTTTCCAGATTGAGGGACACACTGCCAACCTCGAGCTTGTGCCAGGCCAAATTGCCAAAACCACTGTCCGCTTCAACCGCTCGGGAGAGTACGCCATCATCTGCAACCACTACTGTGGTGCAGGTCACAGCGTGATGTATGCCACTATCCGTGTCGAGTAAAGCCCATTTTAAGTGAGGAGTTATGGCGACGATTAGTCTTGCCCATCAATTGCCAACTAACCCGCGCTCGCTCACCATGGTGATGCGCGAGCGCTATCTGGTTGGGGCACACATCATCACGGCGCTGATAGCGCTGATGTTCGGCATCTTCATGGGGCCTTTCCAAGCCTTTCACCGCTCACCCACTTTTGTCCGTTACTTCCCAAGCATCCCGATCTTCTCCTACTACTATCAGGCAGTCACGGCGCACGGCGTGATGAACGCCTTGTTCTTTACCACCTTCTTCATCATCGGCTTTACCTACTTCGTAGTTGAGCGCAGCCTGCAGCGCAAATTGCGCTTGGGCAGTTTAGCGTGGGTGGCGTATGTCTCGATGGCGGTGGGGTTGGTGATGATGCTGGCCACGCTGCTCACAGAACCGCAGCGCTCTGCGGTGCTATACACCTTTTACCCACCGATGATCGCGCCGGCGCTTTTCTACTTCGGGCTGGTGCTATTGGCGCTAGGTTCTTGGATCGCGTCTGCAATCGTGTTCCTCACCTATCGCGATTGGCGGCGAGAGCATCCTGGCGAGCGCGTGCCGCTGGCAGTGTTCATCTTGATCGTGAACTTGATCGTGTGGGACGTGGCGACGATCGGCGTGGCAATTGAGCTCGTGTTCATGCTGATACCTGCCTCGCTGGGCATCTTGCAGACAGTTGAGCCGCAGCTTGGGCGCACGCTGTTTTGGTTTTTTGGTCACCCGTTGGTCTACTTCTGGCTGCTGCCCGCTTACGTGAGTTGGTACACCATGCTCCCTCGTCAAGCAGGAGGCAAACTGTTCAGTGAGCCGTTGGCGCGCGTCGCCTTCCTGATGTTTTTGCTGTTCTCCGTGCCAGTTGGTCTGCATCACCAGTTCAGCGATCCAGGCGTGAGTGCCTCGTCCAAGGGTGTTCACACCTTGCTGACGTTGATCGTGAGCGTGCCGAGCTTTATGACAGCGTTCAACGTGGGCGCTGCGCTGGAAAACGCCGGCCGCAACAATGGTGGCAAGGGGTTGCTCGGATGGGTCTGGAAGCAGCGCTGGGGTGATCCTATCGTGGCGTTGCAGCTCTTCGGCATGTTGACGTTTATCGCTGGTGGGTTTAGCGGGCTGATCAACGCCTCTTCCCAGCTCAATGCGACCATCCACAACACGTCTTGGGTTCCGGCGCACTTTCACCAGACGCTTGGAGGAGCTGTCACGCTCACTTATATCAGCATCGTGTACTGGATGCTGCCGGCCATTCGAGGGCGCCAATTGTTCAGCAAGAAGCTGGCGCTTTGGCAAGGCATCACCTGGTTTGTCGGGATGACGCTGTTCGGCCTCTCGATGGGTGAGGCGGGCCTAGCCGGCGCGCCTCGCCGGGCGGTCACCTCGGCTGCACCTTACCTGAGCGAGCGAGCCCTGTTTTGGCTGGATGTGACGGCGATTTCCGGCCTCATCCTGTTGATCAGCTCGATCCTGCTCTACGTGAACATTGTTGGCACGCTGTTCTTCTCGCGCAGGCCGGTCGAAGCGGGCGAAATCCCCATCACCACGCGCAGCGGCGACACCCGCTCGCCGTTGTGGTTCGAGCGTTGGGGCATTTGGTTGGGGGTGCTGGGGCTGCTGTTGCTGATGGCTTACGGGCCGGTGTTTGTCGAGATGCTCACTTACGAGTGGAACATCCTGCGCTACGTGCCGGTGATCAACACACCGATGCGCTAAGGTAACCGGTTCTGCGATGGACGTGCATCCCCAGCGCTCGCTCAAAGCTACCCCCTCAGCGGCCCTGCTATTGCTGATGGCCTCTGCGGTGCTAGCTGGCTTCGGCATAGTCATGCTGTTCTTCGGCGCGACATTCCTGCAGGATGCACGCTTACTTGCCGAAGTGCCGGAGGCGCTTTGGGCGCTGCTGTGCGGCTTGCCGCTGAGCGAGGCCATGGTGGCGCCAGTGCTGTTCGTGGCCGGCAGCGTGGCTGTGTTGCTTGCGCTGGGTGTGATCGTCACCCGTGGCTTCCGTTGGACGTTTGCTATGCTGCTGCTAGGAGGTGCGGCCTTCTCCGCTTTGGCCGGCTATGTGCTTGGCGAGAGCAACCGCACCTCCATCGGCGCTTCTCCAACTGTGATGTGGGTCGAGCCACCCCGCCCTATGCCGGACTTCACCCTCCTCAACCAGCATGGCTTTCCCATGCGTTTGAGCGACTTCCACGGCAAGGTGGTGGTCCTGTTCTTCGGCTACACCAACTGCCCAGATGTCTGCCCGCTCAGCATGAGTGATATGCGCCAACTGAAGATGGCACTCGGCCAGGACGCTTCACAAGTGGCCTTTGTGTTCATCAGTGTGGACGGCGAGCGCGACACGCCAGAAGTCTTGCGGCGCTACGTGAAAGTCTTTGACCCTGATTTTTACGGTTTGACAGGTGATGAGCGCACCATTCGCCAGGTGGCGCTCGAGTATGGCGCCAAGTTCCGGCTGAACAAGGCTCAATCTGCCGATCCAAACCGCTATACAGTGGACCACACTGCCTACACTTATGTGTTGGATGCCGCAGGGCGCTGGCGCGCCATGTGGGGGCTTTCGACGCCGCCGGAGGATGCAGCGCAGGTGGTCCGGACTTTGCTCCGCGAGCGGCGCTAGCGCCTGATACGCGCGCTGCCCCGCTTGCGGCGCGATCGCATGGTTGGGCATGGTGAGGACTCCGGGCAGCACGTGCTCACCAGCAGCCAGCTCCGCCATCGCAGGGAAGCAGTACACTCATCGCTGCCTCAGTATGTGCTGATGCGATAATTGCCCGCCGGTGCATGCGTGCCGATCGTCCAACCCGTTCCCAATGGTTCATTGCGTTGCTGCACCTGTTGCTGGCGCTGAGCTATGGCGTGTTCAATCCCCCCTGGGAGGCACATGACGAAACCGGCCACTATGCCTACGTGGATCATGTAGCTAGGCACGGCAGCCTACCCGATGTCTACAGTGCTCAAAAGGCGCTTTTCGACCAGTCTCATCAACCACCGCTTTACTATCTGCTGACAGCTGGCTTGACGTCCTGGCTCGATCGGGATAAATCGCCCTCTCCCCAGCTTAATCACTTCGCATTAGACGGCACCAATCGGCGCGGCGTGCGCATTGTGTTGCGCCAGCCTGGCGAGTCTTTCCCCTGGCAGGGCGCACTGCTTGGACTGCACCTGGCGCGTGTTGTCTCTGCGTTGCTCACCACGGGCGCAGTCGTGCTGATCGCATACACGCTCAACTGCGCTTTTGGGCGAGGGTCGGTTGCTGCGCTGCTGGGGAGCGGTGTGGCGGCTTTCAACCCTCAATTTCTCTTCATGGGGGCGATGGTGAACAACGATGCGCTGGTGAGCTTCGCCGGCGCGCTGGTGGCCTGGCGCTCAATGCGCGTGTTACGCGCTGAGCGCCATCGGGAGCGCCAAGCGGCAGCGCTCGGACTGGCGGCGGGGCTGGGGTTGCTCGCAAAAAACAGCGCCGTTGCGCTGGCGGTCTTCGGCGTGTTGTCGCTCTTGCTGATCGGGCGCTGGCAACGTTGGGGGCTAGGCGCGCTAGTGCGACGGCTGGCGGTGATGATAGGTGCTGGAGCGCTTGTCGCCGGCCCGCTGTATGCATACAACTGGCTGCGCTACGGCCGGTTGATTCTCGACCGCGACCCAGGTAACCCACTGTTGCAGACCCCAACCAGCGTGATTGCGGAAGGCGTGTGGGTCTCCCTGCGCGACGCTTGGTTGCCGCAGGTGTTCCTCAACACGTTCCGCACGTTTTGGGGCAAGTTCGGCTGGGGCAACGTGGGGATGCCTGAGCCGGCATATCTCGCCTACGGCCTGCTCACGCTGATCGGTCTGCTTGGCTTGGTGCTCAGCCTGCGTCGCTTGGATAGTGGATTCCGCCGCGCTGTGCTGCTGCTGGCGCTGCTGGGGGCGGCGATGGTGGCGCTGCCACTGTATCGCGCGCTCTACTTTCAGTCGCCGGCGCTCATGCCGGGGCGCTATCTCATGCCGGCCTTGGCGAGTTACGCTGGCTTGCTCGGGCTGGGGTGGTCGGCGTGGCTGACTCAGCGCCGCAGTGTAGTAGCCGTGCTCGCGCTCATGATGACTTGGGCCAGTGTGGTGATGCCAGTGTTTGTGTGGCCGCGCTATGCGCCAACTTATGTGGCGTGGCCTGCTGATGCGCCGGCGCTGCTCACCTTTGAGGATCGCGTGCAGGTGATGCAAGCCGAGTTGCAGGATGCGCTGCTGCCTGACCGGGAGGGCATGCGCCCCTATGCCCGCGTCCGAGTGGTGTGGCGCGCCCTGCGACCTGCGCCATTGCGCGTGGCTTTTGCGGTGAGCGTGCTTGGGCGTGAGCGAGAGGTGCTGGGCAGTCTCCAGGCGTATCCCAATCTTGGCAATTACCCTGCTGATAACTGGCAGCCCGGCCAGGCGTTTGAAGATCACTACGATATCCTGCTGGAAAAGCCCTGCATGACACTCCCCACATTAGCGCGCCTGCACATCGCCGTCTTCGAATTTGATTGGGACGACCAGCAGCGCGTCGTGCGTCTCACCCGCGAGTGGAGCGCTACTGACAGCGCAGGGCGCACCGTGCAGCCAGTTGTGGGGCGTTTCCGTATCGGTCGGCTGCCCACGATGGGCGTGCATTGGCAGCCGCCGTTGGCAGACTTCGATGGCATATGGCTGCGCGAGGTGCATTACCCGGAGTCTGCCCGCGCGGGCCAGCCGATCACGGTTTCGCTGACCTACGAGATGATCCGTCCCAATGGGAAGGACGGGACTGCTTTTGTCCATGCTCTAGACGCACACGGGAGGCTCGTTGCTCAGGATGATCACCCACCAAACCGTGGCGAATATCCGACCGACTTTTGGCAAAGCGGTGAATGTGCACGAGAGACGTTCTCGCTCCCCTTGCCTGCGGATGTGCGCGGGCCAGTGCAACTAGTCACTGGCTTTTATGATGCGCAAGGTTCGCGCTTTCTCACCAACGCGCCAAATAATGCCTATTTGCTGGGTGTAGTGAAGGTGGACGCGCCGTAGCCTAACACAAGCGGCTCGACGCAATCGTCGAGCCGCTTGTAGGTCGGGCATCACTTACATCTTGCTGGCCATGTAAGCGGCCAAATCGGCGACGCGGCAGGCGTAGCCCCACTCGTTGTCATACCACGAGAGCACCTTGGCCAAATTGCCGCCGATCACGAGTGTATCCACTGCGCTGAAGATGGAAGAGCGGCTATCGCCCTTCAGATCGCTGGAGACCAAGGGCTCCTCGGTGTAGCCGAGGATGCCTTGCATCGGACCTTCGGCATACTCCTTCATTGCTGCGTTGATCTCTTCCTTGGTGACATCGCGGCCGAGCAGCACCGTGAAGTCCACGATGGAGACGGTGGAGGTGGGCACGCGGAAGGAGATGCCGCTAAAGCGCCCTTGCAGCTCAGGGATGACGAGACCTACTGCGCGCGCCGCGCCGGTTTCACTGGGCACAATGTTCAACGCTGCAGCGCGAGCGTCGCGCAGGTCCTTGGCTGCAAGGTCGAGCAGCTTCTGCGAGTTGGTGTAGGAGTGCACGGTGGTGAGGATGCCTTTCTCAATCCCGAATCGGTCAAACAACACCTTCGCCACCGGCGCAAGTCCGTTGGTCGTGCAGGAGGCGTTGGACACCACGTGGTGTTTAGCGGGGTCATACTTGGTGTGGTTCACACCCATCACGATGGTGATGTCTTCCCTTTTGGCCGGCGCGCTGATGATCACTTTCTTCGCGCCGCCGTTGAGATGAGCGCGCGCCTTGTCGGCGTCGGTGAACAAGCCGGTGGATTCCACCACGATGTCCACTCCCACGCTGCTCCACGGGATCGCGGCCGGGTCCTTCTCAGCAAACACGCGCAACTGGTGGCCGTTGATGACCAGGTCGCTTCCCTCAACGCTGACTTGGCCACCGAAGCGGCCGTAGTTGGAATCGTATTTGAACAGGTGAGCATTGGTCTGGGCGTCCATCAGGTCGTTGATGGCCACAACTTCCAAAGCGTCTGCTTGACGTTCGAGTATCGCCTTCAGCACCTGTCGCCCGATGCGGCCGAAACCGTTGATGCCAATTCGTGCCTTTGCCATCTTTCCAGTTAGCTCCTCTGAATAGTCAACCTTGGTTGTTGGGCAGGAGTTTGGACTGCGCGCTGCTCTATGAAAGCAGCGTCGAACAACCCAGTGCTCGTTGCCGAGCACCAATTGTAGTGTGGAGCTCACCGATCAGTGACAGTTGGTTGGCGCCTTAGCCCCGATCGTTGGAGTTGGCGCGCTCGGCGAGTTGCATGATGGCGAGTGCCAGGCGCTCATGATCGTGCCGCCATGGCTCGTCAGCACTGGCGATGTCCATGTGCACTACGCGCACGGAGCTGCCTATCACGCGATCTTCTGGCGTAACGAGTGTTACGCCTTCTGGCAGGGAGGGTGGGGAAAAGGAGGGCCGATGGGCGAGCACTATGTCAATCACGTTCGCGCCAACATGGCGCTCGATTGCGCGCACGTGGTCGCTCATGGTGAAGTGGTCGGTCTCACCGCGCTCGGTCGCCACGTTGCAAACATATATGCGCAGCGCGGTCGTCTGCTTCAGCGCCTCTGTGATGCCGGGGACCAGCAGGTTGGGCATGAGGCTGGTGAACAAGCTGCCGGGGCCAATCACCACTACATCTGCTTCTAAAATTGCCTTGATCGCTTCTGGGTAGGCTGGTGGCTGGTCTGGCTCTAGCCATACGCGCTCAATGGGATGCCCTACCTTGCCGATGGAGGATTCGCCGCGAGCTTGGCTAGGGGGGCGGCTGTTGGCTATTGCGGTCAGTTCCGCGTCAGCTTGGTATTCGGCGCAAAGCACCACGTTGCTCAAAGTGCTCGGGACAATGCGCCCTTGGCTTGCCACAACCCGGCTGGACTCTAAGATGGCGCGCTCGAAGCTGCCGGTCAGGTCGGCCATCGCTGCGATGAACAGATTGCCGAATGAGTGGCCGCTAAGACCGCTGCCGGTGCTGAAGCGATATTGCATCAGTTGGGTCACCAGCGACTCATCGTCGGCCAACGCTGCAATGCACATGCGGAAGTCGCCCGGTGGTAACACCCCCAGCTCGCGACGCAAGCGTCCCGAGCTGCCACCGTCGTCTGCCACGGTCACTACAGCAGTGATGTTGGCAGTGTAATGCTTCAGGCCGCGCAGCAGCGTGGCTAACCCATGTCCGCCGCCGATGGCGACGATGCGTGGCCCTTGCGAGATAATCCGCTGCTGCACCAGCTTGCGCACCAGCGGCTGTGTGTCGTTGCCGCGCGCGGTTTGCATCAACGTCCGATTCAGCCGATACCAGCCGTAGAGGAACGCCACGGCGCCCATGCTGCCCACCAACATCGCACGCATCGGCCGTGAGAGAAACTGCAAGGTGAGATAGTAGAAAATCTCCGGCAGTGGCGCCTCGCGGTAAATTTCCACCAGCACAAATCCCACTCCTAGCCCGATGAGCACGATGCCAAACAGCATCAGCAGAAACCACCGCTTCACTTGCAAGCCAGGGATCAGCCACAGGTATGGTCGCTCGCGGTGCAAAAGAGGGCGCACGATGCGTGTCACGCTGCTTTTCATAAGCAGTGGAAATTGATTCTACGCCAGGGTATTATGCACGGCCACATGGCGTCTCGCAGCGCTGCGGCAACGCGCCCCTCTGTCGTGTTCCGGCCACGGTTGGCCGAGGGGGTTCGCTGGATCGTGGATGCTGTTCGTCCAACCCTCGGCCCGCTTCCGCGCGTGGTGGGTATCGAGCAGACGCCGCGCACTCGCACCCCTGAGCTGTTGGATGATGCTGCTGCGATCGCGCGCCGCGTGATCGAGGTGGACGGCCCGGCCCGCGATGTGGGCGCGATGATGGCCCGTCATGCGCTCTGGCGTATGCACGAGCTTTGTGGCGATTTTGCCGCCACCACAGCCGTCTTGATCGCGGCTTTGGTTGAGTCGGCTAAGGCAGCCATCGCGGCCGGCGCCCATCCAGCTTCGCTGCGCCGCGGCATGGAGCAAGCTGCACAAGCAGCTGCGGATGCCCTGCTCGCCTGCGCCCAGCCGATCCCACGCGGTCGCTCGCGTCGTGAAGCGCTGCGGCGGGTTGTTCGCACGCTTTGTGCAGATCAATCGCTTGGCGACGCGATCGCCGAACTACTCACAGTGCTCGGTGAAGATGCCTACATCCAGGTGGTGCATCACAACCGCGACGCGGTGGACTACGAAATCCTAGAGGGCGCAATGTGGGATTCTCCCTGGCTAGACAGCGCCTTCGCCACCGACCCCCTGCGCTCCGTGGCGCGGCTGGAGAACGCCGCCGTCGTAGTGATGCATGACGCGCTTGATGAGCCGAACATGGCGGTGTTGCTCTTGCAGAAGTTGAGCGCGATGGGCTACTCCAGCGCAGCGCTGATTGCCAGCGACATGGTGGACAGCGTGAAGAGTGTCCTGTTGCAGGCAAAGGTGCGAGGCTTGTTTATACCTCTGCCGATTCGCACCCCTGGTGGCGCGTTGCAGCGCCACGCCGCGCTGCACGATATCGCTGCGCTCACCGGCGCGCGTGTGCTGTTCGGCGAGCGCATGTTCTTCGTGCCCGACCTGCGGCCCGAAGACATCGGTGAGGCACGCCGCCTGTGGGCCCATCAAAAGCACTTCGGCATCATCGCCGGCCGTCGAGACCCTGTGCGCTTGAAGGTGATCGTCGAGGGCTTGCAACGTCGCTTAGAAACCGTGGAGGACCTGCGCGAGATTGACGAGCTTCGCCAGCGCATCGGCCAGTTGCGGGGCAGCATGGGCATGTTGCGCGTGGGAGCGCCCACCATGCGGGCCCAGGACTCACGTCACGACTACGCTGCTCGACTCACCCGCGCGCTCCAACTCACCCTGCGCCGAGGCCTTGTGGCTGGTGGCGGCGCAGCACTGCTGCAAGCCGCGCGCGCCATCACGTCCGCCGAGGGAGAGGTGGGCTGGGGCAGGCGCTGTGTGGCTCGAGCGCTCGAGTCGCCGATGCGCGTGCTCTGCGAGAACGCCGGCTTGGACGCATCGGCACAGTTGGCGCAGGTGCGAGAGGCCGCAAGGCTGCGCCCTGACGTGGCCTGGGGCGTGGACGTGCGCAGTGGTGCAGTGGTGGACATGCGCCAGGCAGGCATCTTGGACCCTGCCGGCGCGCTAGTCCAAGCTCTGCGCACTGCTGTGGGTTTGGCGGCCACTATGATCACCACGGACGCAGTGGTGCATCATCGGAAGCCGCCAATCGCCACCGCGCCTTGAGTATCTCGTGGTGCAGAGGCCTCTGCGCGGGCGAGCGCCTCGAACCACAGTTGGGCGTGGGCCTGCAGGCCGCGCGTTGAGAAGTGACAACCATCGTGCCGATACGATGCGTCAAGTTGGTCGGTGTCCGGCCCGGCAAAGATGCCCAACTCAGGATTGACCAGGCTTTGTTGGGCGCGCCGGATGGCCTCGTTTGGTGGATATCGCCCGCAGCGCGTTGCCACTGCAACAAACACCGGCGCGCGCACACCTTGAGCGCGCAGCGCCGCCAGCATGCTGAGGAAGCGTTCTCGATACTCCGCTTCTGATGTGCCGAGCACAGCGTCGCTTTCGCCTTGGTGCCAAAGCAGGTGGGTGAAACGCAGGCCAGCTCGCTGTGCTGCGCGCACGTTGCGCAGTAGGTCTTCGTGCAGGCGACCCCCTGGCGCCCATTGTGCAATATCGGTCGCGCCGATGGCGGCCGGCACCCACACCACGCGCTCGTAGTGCCTTGCCCCGATCAGCAAGTCGCCCAGCCGTGTCCACACACTGCCGCCTGTGCCATCAGCACCAGGCAGCGGATCGCGAGCGGGAAACCATCGCCCGCGAAAGAAGACCCGCACACGCCAGTGTGCCTGATAGCGCGTTTCGCCCCAATTCGCCGCGTTGGATTGCCCGAACACCAGCGCTACCATGGCGCGCGGCTGCGTCGGTGGCCGGGGTGTGCGCGCCTGAACACCCGCGCCAGATTGCATCAGCAGTGCAGCGAGCGCGACAACAGCCAACGCGCGGAGAAGCGCTGAACGTGCAGAGCAAAGACAACACGTGTATCTCATAGCACTTGCACAAGCAGCGCAATGACAGCGCCGAGCAGCAGCAGGAGGCCGACGCGCCACAGCACTTGGGCTGCCAAGCGCTGCCATCCGAACACTCGGTGCATCGCAGTGCCGCGCGCCAGTTCCGTTGCGTTGCTCGGCACGACGCCCATCACGCGCCTCAGCCACCACGCGCGAGCGCAGAACCCATACTCCGCCAGCTCATGAGCGAAGATGACAGGATCAGCATCGAACCTTCGCTGGATCATGGCTCGCGAGATTGCTCCGCGGAGCGCTGGTCAAGCCAACTGGTCAGCCAATCGTCCACATCCACCAGCTCCTCTTCACCAATCTCGTGAGCGAGGGCATACTCGCGGTAGGTGACCGCGCAGCCGAGTTGGGCCAACTGTTGGCGCAACTGCCGTCCGCCCTCTACCGGCAGCACAGCGTCGTACACGCCGTGGCCGACGAACATCGGCAGGTGCGGTGGGACCAGGCTAGTTGCGGTGGGTAGAAGGGACGATGGCAGGGGCGCGCCGCTCAGCAACACGGCGCCACCAAACAACGCAGGATGCTGCATGACAAGCGCAGCGCTCATGATCGCTCCTTGGCTGAAGCCCAACAACAGCGCGCGCCCGTTTGGAATGCCGAACTGCTGAAGCAACTGGACGATGCGCTGTGCTGTTTGGCGCACACTTGCGGCTGCGTGCTCCTCGGCGAAGCGGATGCCGCTGGCGGTGAACTCGAGGTCGAACCAAGCATAGCTGAGCGGCGCTAGCGCGCGCGGGGCGCGCAAGCTGACAACGTGGAGCCGCTCGTCGAAGAAGTGAGCCAAGCCGAACAAATCGTGCTCGTTGCTGCCGTAGCCATGCAGAAGGAAGAGCAAAGCCGCGCCCTGGCTCCGTGCCGGACGGACACGGACGCCCGCGTTGGGTGGCGTGTCAATCATCGAGCGGCTCTTCGCCTTCGTCTTCGCCAGCCTGAGGCGCGGTGAGGGTGGCGAAGCGCGCAGCTTGGCCAGCCGCGATGGACTCGCGCACTTGCTTCTCGATGCGCTCGGCAACTTCGGGATGCTCACGCAGGAACTGTTTGGCGTTTTCGCGTCCCTGGCCGATCCGTGAACCCTCGAACAGGAAGAAGGTGCCACGTTTCTCGATCAGGCCCATATTGGTGGCCACGTCCAGCAAGTCGCCCCAGGTGCTGATGCCCTCGTTGTAGGTGATCTCGAACTGACATTCGCGGAAGGGCGGCGCCACCTTGTTTTTCGTGACGCGCACGCGGGTGAGGCTGCCGGTCACCTCTCCGCCGCTCTTGATGGCGTTGACTCGTCGCACGTCCAAGCGCACAGAGGCATAGAACTTGAGAGCCATGCCGCCGGTGGTGGTCTCCGGATTGCCGAACATCACGCCGATTTTCTGGCGGAGTTGGTTGGTGAAGATCACGGCGGTGTTAGTTTGCTTGATCACGCCTGCCAAGCGGCGCAGCGCCTTGCTCATCAAGCGTGCCTGAACGCCGGGCTGCAAATCGCCGATCTCGCCCTCGATCTCCGCCTTCGGCACTAACGCGGCTACCGAGTCAATCACCACCACGTCCACGGCGTTGGAGCGGATCAACTGCTCGGCGATGTCGAAAGCCTGCTCGCCGGTGTCAGGCTGCGCGATCAGGAGGTCCTCTACGTTCACGCCACAGCGCGCCGCGTATGCGGGGTCAAGCGCATGTTCCAT
This sequence comes from uncultured Anaerolineae bacterium, assembly GCA_938028725.1. GTDB lineage: Bacteria > Chloroflexota > Anaerolineae > J036 > Brachytrichaceae > CALIMH01. The sequence continues at coordinate 274,762 of CALIMH010000004.1, forward strand.
GTCAATATAGGCGGCGGTTCCACCGGCTTTCTGCGCCTGGGCGACGATGTGCTGGCAAAGCGTGGTTTTGCCGGAGGACTCCGGCCCGTAGATTTCGGTGATGCGCCCGCGCGGGATGCCACCCACTCCCAGCGCGATGTCCAGCGCCAAGCTGCCGGTGGGGATCACTTCGACCTGCATGTGTTTGGCTTCGCCCAAACGCATGACAGCACCCTCGCCATGCGCCTTCAAAATGGCTGCCAGCGCAACATCCAGGGCCTTCTTCTTCGCATCTGGGTTTGACATGTGTGGCTTCGGGACCTCCTTCTGTTTGCCCAATGGTAGAACGTATGTTCTGATTGTAACATCTTCTGCCGAGGTTGTAGTGTAATCGTCATGGAGAGCACAACGGGGTCTTGGCGTTGGCTTAACTCAAAGACAGCATTCTCGGCCTACGCTCAAAGGCACAAAGGAGTGAATGTGCGCCATGGCCGTGCTGGCTTCCACTACAGTTGAACCGAGCACTGTGGACGATCGCCGCGAGATTTTGGGCTGGGCAATGTACGACTGGGCGAACAGCGCCTTCAGCACCACCGTAGGCACAGTTTTTTTGGGGCCGTATCTCTCCTCGCTGGTTGCAGCGGCAGCGCGCGAATCGGCGGACGGGATGGCTCGCTTTCTTGGCTTGCCGATTGCGCCGGATTCGTTCCTGCCATTTTGCATCGCCTTCTCGGTGGTGTTTCAAGCTGGCTTCTTGCCTATCCTCGGCGCGATTGCCGATTATTCGCATCGCCGCAAGCGCCTCCTGCAGCTCTTCGCCACCATCGGCGCATTGGCAACGTTGCTGCTGTTCGTTGTGCAGGGTGACCTGTGGTGGTTGGGCGGCGTGCTCTTCATCGTTGCCAACCTGGCGTTTGGCGCTGCAGTGGTGTTCTACAACGCCTACCTTCCTGACATCGCTAGCGAGCAGAATCGCGACCGCGTGTCCTCGTTTGGATGGGCGATGGGCTACCTGGGGGGCGGTCTGCTCTTAGTGCTGAACCTAGCGCTTTTTCTCTCGCGCGGCGCGCTGGGTATTGATAGCAGCTTGGCCGTGCGCATCAACCTCGATTCGGCGGGGGCGTGGTGGCTCGGCTGGTCACTGTGGACGTGGCGGACGCTGCGCTCGCGTCGTCCGCCGCGCCAACTGCCCCGCGGCGCGAGCTTGTTGGAGGTGGCATTCCGTCAACTCGGTGAGACCACCGGCATCGCCCCTCAGCTCATTGCTGCCTTGCTGCTCTCTCCGTTGCTCGTGTTGGTGTTGCTGCCGCTCGTGGTGCTGTTTGGCTTAGCGATCGAAATTGCTTTTCTGACTATGGCTGGTCCGATTGTGATGATTGGGTTGTTCCTGTGGGGTAAGCGGCGTGTGTTACCGGAGACAGCTAAGTTTCTGCTGTCATACCTTATCTACAACGATGGGATTCAGACGGTAATCGCAGTCGCAGCATTATTTGCTGCAGCGCCGGTGGCGCGCGGTGGTTTGGGCATACCTACTGAGCGGCTCACGCTGCTGATTTTGATGATTCAGTTCATCGCTTTCGTGGGGGCGCTCTCTTTTGGGCGCTTATCGGCTCGCTTGGGCGTCAAGCGTGCCCTCACGCTCAGCTTGGTCCTGTGGTCTGCAGTGGTTATCTACGCCTGGCTGGGGTTGAGGGACTTTGATAGCCAGCTGGTGGGGCTGCCTCGCGCCGAAGCGGAGTTCTGGGTGCTTGGGGCGTTGATTGCGCTGGTGATGGGTGGGTCGCAGGCCCTCAGCCGCAGCTTGTTCTCGCTCATGATCCCGCTCGAAAGAGAGGCGGAGTTCTTCTCGATTTACGAGATCAGCGAGCGCGGCACATCGTGGATGGGGCCGTTTGTGTTCGCGGTGGTGAATCAAGCACTGGGCAATTTGCGGCCAGCCATCCTGAGCGTGGTGATCTTCTTTGTGGTTGGGCTGGCGATCTTTCTCACCGTCAACGTGGAACGCGCGGCCAAAGAGTCCGGCCGAAGCCAAACTCAGATGCCTTGAAAGGGGAATCGAGCGTGTGCGTTAAAGCGAGCTGGCTAGCTGCTTAACTTTGGAGGTGATGCCGTGATCGCCGCAAACGCCTTGTGCGTGCGTTGGGGCTTGATCAGCACTGCGCGCATCAATCGCTCGCTCATCCCTGCCATACGCGCTTCGACGCGCAGCCGGCTAGTGGCCGTGGCCAGCCGCACAGCCGAGGCTGCCGAGGCTTACGCCCGTGCGTGGGACATCCCACTCGCGTTTGGCAGCTACCAGGCCATGTTGGATAGCGACGCAATAGATGCCGTCTACCTCTCTCTGCCCAACGCCCTTCATGCGGAGTGGAGCATCCGCGCCTTGCGCGCGGGCAAACACGTGCTCTGTGAAAAGCCGCTGGCGACCAGTGAAGCTAGCTTGTTGGAAATGATCGCGCTGGCGCGCGCCCAGCGTCTGGTGTTGGCCGAGGCCTTCATGTATCGTCACCATCCCCAGACGCTGATGGTGCAGTCGCTGGTCCGCGATGGGCGCGTTGGTGAAGTGCGGCTGGTGAAAGGAGCGTTCACCTTCTCGATCGCTAACGAGAACGACGTACGGCTCGATCCGTCGCTGGATGGTGGCAGCTTGTGGGATGTGGGCTGTTATCCGCTCAGCTATGCCCGCATGATCTATGGGCGCGAGCCCGCTCGTGTGATGGGCCTAGCCTACATCGGCCCGTCCGGTGTGGATGAGGCCTTTGTCGCCCAGTTGGCGTTCGATAACCAAGCCTACGCCCAATTTGACTGCGGCTTTCGTGCGCCCTTCCGCACCCACATTGAAATCGTCGGCAGCAAGGGCATGATTGTGGTCCCTGCGCCGTTCAATCCTGGGCCGCGCGAGACAATCTACGTCGGCGATGCCTCGGACCGCCTGGAGGCATTGCCCGTGGAAGGCCCAGAGCTGCTTTATCTTGGCGAGGTCGAGGACGTGGTCAGCGCTATCCTCGACGGCACACCCCCGCGCGTGAGCCTGGAGGACAGTTTAGGCAACCTGCGCGCCATGCGTGCATTGTTTCGCTCTGCACAAGAAGCGCGCGCGGTTATGCTCTAGGGTTTGGAGGTGCACTATGCTAATCGAATACGACGCTGCCAGCGACGAGGTCCGTGCTGTGTACGATGACATCCGTGCCACACGACAGACCGACTACATCAACAATTTCTGGAAAGCGTTGGCGGTTCACCCGCCCACCTTGCAGCGTGTGTGGGAACTGGTCAGAAGCGTGATGACCCGCCCCGGCGCACTGGACCCACTCACGCGTGAGCTGATCTACTTGGCCGTGAGCATTACCAATGGCTGCGAGTACTGCATGGCCTCCCACAAGGCTGCTGCCCGTGCTAAAGGCATGACCGATGAGATGTACGCTGAGCTGGTTGCCATCGTGGGCACAGCCAATCTAACCAACCGGTTGGCCGATGGTTTTGCAGTGCCGGTAGACGATCGCTTTCGCACCTAGGCGCAATCACGACAGTGGAGGAGCGGCTCTCACGAGCGCTCCTCCGAAGTCACTGCAAGTTTGAGGTGTGGAGGGGGTTGCAGCTTCACCGTGGCACTTCGCCCTAGTTCGCGCAGTGTGCGGAAGTGGCCGAGCAGCGCGTCGCGCCAGCGCGGGTAGCAGTGGTACTTCACCCCAAACTCTGCACACACCTGCTGCACGATCGTTGCCAAGGCCGGATAGTGGATGTGACTGATGTGCGGGAAGAGGTGGTGCTCGATCTGGTAGTTCAGACCACCGCAATAAAAGTTCAAAAAGCGGTTGTTGGGCGCGAAATTCACTGTGGTCTCCACTTCGTGGATCGCCCACTCGTTCTCGACGCGCAGCGGATCGCCGCTCGGCTCGGGAAACTTCGCCGGCTCCATCACGTGGGCAAGCTGGAAGATAGACGCTAGGATCAGGCTGACCACTGTCAGCATCAGCAGCCAGCCAGCTAGCGCCAGCCACCACCGCAACACCGACATCGGGATCGCCAACGTGATCGTGAAGAACACTGCTTTGCCCACCACAAACGTCACCCGATCGCGCAGTGTCATGGTTGGGTAAACGTGGTAGGGGTCGGAGCGACCCGTGAAGAACACGCGGAAATCACGGATCAGAAAGCTGAAGCCAGTCAAGGCATACATCAGAGGGCCGTAGAGATGCTGAAAGCGGAAATGGGGTTTCCACTCGTCGTGAGGGGACAGGCGGAATGCGCCCTGCGTCTCCAGGTCCTCATCTAGGCCGGCGATGTTGGTGTAGGTGTGATGCCAAACGTTGTGCTTGTGTCGCCACACGAAGCTGCTCACGCCGAGCAGCTCGCTAGACAAGCCGAGCAGCCGGTTGATGCGAGGATGGTTGCTGAAGCTGCCGTGGATTGCGTCGTGCATGATGTTGAAACCAATGCCGGCAATCACAAAGCCCCAGATCGCGTAGAGCGCTAGCACAAGCGCCGGGTGAAGCTGTGGGCCAAATGTGATAATCAACGCATACACCACTGCATAACCGCCTAGGAATAGGACAGCCTTGCCGTACATCGCCGGCACATCGCGGCGCGGCAGATTGGTGCTCTTGAAATAGGCCTCCACGCGATTGTTCAACTGGCGTCGAAAACCGAGCTGCTGGGTGAACGGGAGCGCTTTGATGGGTTGCTGCTTCGCAGCTGGCCTCTGTTGGGAGGCAAGGTTGAGCGTTTTGACGGGTTGCACGGAAGATGTTCCTTTTTGTCTCACGAGATAGGCCGCGCCAAGTTATCACATCTGTGTGAGCGCCATGTGAAACGTGTGCTGCAACATTGACCGCTTGGAGAGGCGTGCGGCTGGCTGTTCGGTGAGCGCACTTGCTGGACGCTTCGCCTACAAACTGCTGGGGTGATGAGGTGCGCGCCATGTTCAAGGACATCTTAGTTCCGCTGGACGGATCTGAATTCGCTGAACAAGCGTTGGACTTCGCCGCCGGCCTAGCCGTGCGTGAGGGCGCCTTGCTGCACTTGATCCACGTGGACACTGGCGCCCGCGCTACGGCAGCGGTGTATCTGGAACAGCTCGCCGCCCAAATCGGCGAGCGCCACGCTGTGCGCGTGGAAGCAGCAGTGGTCCAACTGAACGGCGGTAGTGTGGCCAGAACCTTGGCTGGCGAGGTGGAGGCGCGCGCAGTGCGCAGCGTAGTGATGACCACGCACGGGCGCAGTGGCCTCGAGCGCCTTTGGCTGGGCAGTGTGGCTGATCAGCTCGTGCGTATGCTGCATGTGCCCCTGTTCCTCCTGCGCTCTTGTGCCCCCATGCCCCCGCGCCGCATTCTCGTCGCCTTGGACGGCACACCGCTGGCGGAGCGCGCGCTTGCCCCCGCCCTTCATCTCGCGCACATCATGCGCGCGCAGCTAACCCTGCTCCGCGTGGTCGCATTGGAGAGAGCCTGGGTAGTGACGCCCCACGGCGCGCGCTGGGTGGAGTTGGCTTTGCCGCGCGAGCGAGCAGTGGAAGAAGCGCAGCACTACCTGGAGGGCCTAGCACGAAGCATGCCTCCCGATCTCTTGATCGACACTCAGGTGCTGGTGCACGAGTCCATTCCTACAGCGCTCTCTGAAGCAGCAGAACAGGACGATGCCGCCCTGATCGCGCTCACCACTCGCGCCCGGCATGGCTTAGAACGTTGGCTGCTCGGCAGCGTGGCCGATAAGCTGTTGCGGAGCACAACGCGCCCACTGCTGGTTGTGCACCCCGAATGACCAGCACTCCGACAGTTGGGCAGGGATGGCTTGTCCACTTGGCCGGTGCCTGTTGCGCTACATCTCGCAACATGAGCAGACAGCCTGAACGATCTTGACAAGGATAGGTGTATGCCGTCGGCAGTTGTTATCGGTGCTGGTGTGGGTGGCATTGCGGTAGCTGCCCGCTTGGCTCAACGTGGCTGGTCGGTCCAAGTGTTTGAGAAGAACAACGCCCCCGGCGGGCGCATGGCGCGCTTGCAAGGCGATGGGTTCACCTTTGACATGGGTCCAACGCTGTTCCTCATGCCGCACGTCTTCGCAGCGACATACGCGGAGCTGGGTGAGCGACTGGAGGATCACCTCGACCTCGTGCGCCTAGACCCGACCTACCGTGTGCATTTCCACGATGGCAGCAGGCTCGACCTCACTGCCGACCTAATCCGGCTGCGCCAGCAATTGGAGGCGATGGAGCCGGGCGCTTTTGGGGCGCTCCTGCAGTTTCTGGATGAAGGCCATCAGCACTACGCGCTTTCGCTACGCCACTTTGTGCAACGCAACTTTCGCAGCCTGCTGGAGTATTTCGCGCCGGCCAATCTACCGCTGCTCTTTCGCTTGAAGGCGCTCCAACAGCATTACGCCTATGTCAGCCGCCACTTCCGCGATCCGCGTTTGCGCGCGGCGTTCTCATTCCAGAACGTTTACCTTGGCACAAGCCCCTTCGAGGCAATGGCCACTTATTCGCTGTTGCAGTACACCGAGCTGTGTGAGGGCGTGTGGTTCCCGCGTGGCGGCATGTATCGGGTGGTTGAAAGCTTAACAGCTATTGCACAACAAAAGGGAGCACAATTCCACTTCGCCGCACCTGTTGCGCGCATCGAGGTGGACGAGGCAAGCCGTCGAGCAGTGGGCGTCACGTTGGACAGCGGCGACACCGTCCGCGCCGACGTCGTGATCGCCAACGCAGACTTGCCCTACGTGTATCAGCGCTTGTTGCCGCCTTCCTCCTACGCTCAGCGCGTGATGCGACGGCGCTTCACCTCCTCCGCCTTGATGTTCTACTGGGGCGTGCGCGGTGGCCCGATCCCACAACTTTTGCACCATAACGTCTTCCTAGCTGATCACGACTATCGGCGCAGCTTCACGCGCATCTTCGAGGACTTCACACTGCCGGATGCGCCTTCCTTTTACGTCTGCGCGCCCACCCGTACCGACACCTCGTTTGCACCGCCAGCTCATGACAACCTGATGGTGCTCGTGCCGGTGGGTTGCTTAGACGACGCACATCCGCAGGATTGGCCTGCCTTGCAAGCTCGAGCGCGCCAAGCTGTGTTAGACCGACTGTCACGCATCGGCATCACCGATCTCGCTGAGCGGATTGTCTTTGAGCGACAGCTAGGGCCGCTGGATTACCGTGCCCACCTAAACCTAGCGCGTGGAGCAGCCTTTGGACTGAGCCACGACTTTATGCAGGTGGGCTATCTGCGGCCGGCTAATCGCCACGCACGCTACGCCAACCTCTACTTCGTTGGCGCCAGCACTCACCCTGGGACGGGGGTGCCGATCGTGCTGATCGGGGCGCGCTTGGTGGAGGAGCGGATCCTGGCGGAGCAGCGCGGCTAATTACAGCGAGTGATAGTTGATTGCCGACGGATAAGCTGCTCCCGTTCCGGCCCCACGCTCACTAGGCTCACCGGCGCGCCGGCGAAGCGTTCTACCGTAGCGATGAAGTTGTGTGCCTCCGCCGGCAGGTCTTCTGGACAGCGTGCATGGCTCACTTCGTCTTGCCATCCTGGCAGCGTCTGATACACCGGCGTGCACCGCGCAAGCAGTGCACTATCCTGAGGGAAGTGATCGATGACGCGATCGCCAAAGCGGTAGGCGATGCACACGTGCAGCTCTGGGAGGCCGCGCAGCACGTCCAGCTTAGTGAGCGCGAGCTCGTCTATGCCATTCAGCCGAACTGCGTGGCGCAGCGCGACGAGGTCTAGCCAGCCCACTCTCCGCGGTCGCCCTGTGGTAGAACCATACTCGTCCCACGGATTAGCGCCGCTGCCACGCAGGCGCGCAGCTAAGTCGCCCTCCAGTTCTGTGACAAATGGCCCGCCTCCAACGCGCGTGTTAAACGCTTTCGCCACGCCGATCACGCGCCCGATCGCGCGCGGAGGCACTCCCAGGCCAGTCAGCACCCCGCCGATGGTAGCGTTGGAGGATGTAACAAAGGGGTATGTCCCATGGTCAATATCGAGCAAAGCTGCCTGGGCACCTTCGGCAAGGATGCGTTGGCCTTGCGCCAACGCATTGTGAAGCAGCGCAGCGGTGTCCTCCAAAAAGGGTGCAAGCTGATGAGCTGCAGCGCGGTATTCCTCCGCCACTGACTCAGCATCCAAAGGTGGACGGTCATACACGCGCGTCAGGATGGCGTTGACGCGCAGGGTGTGCGCGCGCACAGCCATAGCAAAGTCGTCTGGGTTGGCCATGCTGCCGCAGCGGATGCCGAAACGGGCTGCTTTGTCGCTGTAAGCAGGGCCGATGCCGCGCAGGGTGGTGCCAATGCCGCCGGCAGCCTCATATGCAGCATCGAGCGCGCGATGTCCGGGCAAGATCACGTGTGCAGCGTGGCTGATGCGCAGTCGTCGTGGTGTCACCGATACGCCGGCGCTGTTGACCTCTGCGATCTCCTTGAGCAAGCTTAACGGATTCACCACCACGCCGTTGCCGATGATGTTCAGACAAGCGTCGTGGAAGATGCCGGAGGGCAACAGGTGCAGACGGACCACTTGTGAGCCGATGGTGAGGGAGTGTCCGGCGTTATCGCCGCCGTTAAAGCGCGCCACGATGTCCACCTCTTTAGCCAGCGCATCGGTGATGCGCCCTTTGCCCTCGTCGCCCCATTGTGCGCCAAGCAAGACAGTGATAGGCATGGTGGAGTCAGGGCTTGGAAGTGTAGCAGGCGCGCTTTTCGGCAGCGGTTTCACTCACGCATCGCCAGGACCGTCTCGGTGGTTGTGGCAGCGTGTGCGGATGCCACGTGGCCTTGCAAACTCCACGCGCCGGCCCACGTAATCGTCACTGGCGCAAGTTGCCCCAGCCAATCTCGGCTCTCGTCCTCAAAGAACACCAACTTGTTCTGCGGCGTGCGCCCGCGCCACTTGCCCTTGTGCTTGCTCTCTACCAGCACCTCGACAGTTTGGCCGAGATACTGCTGATTGATCTCGCGAGTGATGCGCTCGTGCTGAGCCTCGAGCAACCTGAAGCGGCGCTCCTTCTCAGCTGGCGGTACGTTGTCCTCCATCTCGCGCATGGCAACGGTGTGCGGGCGAGGGGAATACTTGGCTAGGTGAACCACGTCAAGGCGCAGCTCCTCCAGCAGCTCGTAGGTGTGCATGAACTGCGCTTCGGTCTCGCCGCAGAAGCCCACGATGACATCGGTGGCAATAGCTGCGCCGGGCACTTTTTCGCGGATGCGTGCGATGAGCCGACGGTAGTCCTCGCTGGTGTAGCCGCGTCGCATGTTGCGCAGCACCTCATCGTCGCCGGCCTGCACAGGCACTTCGATGTGCGGCATTACCTTGGGCAACTCGCGCACGGCGTCGAGCAGCTCGTCAGTCATCCAGTTTGGATGAGAGGTGAGAAACCGAATGCGCAGCAGCCCATCAATCTCGCTGATGCGCTCCAGCAAGTGCACTAAGGGCGTATGCAGTGGGACTGGTTGAGAGGGCATGCCCGATGCCGCACCGGGGTTGTAGCGCTTGAGCAGACGGTCGCCCAGCAAATCGTAGCCATAGCGGTCCACAATTTGGCCGAGCAGCGTCACTTCCTTCACACCTTGCTGGACCAAAGCGCGCACCTCTGCCACGATCTCGTCCAGCGGGCGGCTGCGCTCCGCACCGCGGCGGAATGGGATGATGCAGAACGTGCAAGCGTGCGAGCAGCCATACACGATCGGCACGTTGGCTGTGACGCGCCGGCCCAACTCATGAGCAGGTAAGCGGAAGGGCAAATCACCATCCTGCAGCGCAAAGCGCTCGCGCGTCTCCCATTCGAGCAGCGACTTGCCCTCGCGCTGCAGCAGGAAGTGCACCATCGGCGTTGGGTCGCTGGGCGGCATGAAAACGTCTACCCATGGGAAAGCCTTTTGCAAGGGGCTGTTGCCACGCACGCCTACCAAGCAGCCCATCACCCCCACCACAAGGCTGGGGTTGCGCTGCTTGAGTGGCTTGATCATGTTGAGGTAACTCAGGGCCTTATCCTCGGCACCTTGGCGCACCACGCATGTGTTCACCACCAACACATCAGCCTGGTAGCGGTCCTCCGAAACTTGCAGCCCTAGCTTCTCCAGTTCCGAGGCCAGCCGCTGGGAATCAGACTCGTTCATCTGGCATCCAAAAGTGGTGATGTGGTAAGTGCCGGCGATTGTGCTCCCTTGCATAGCTTAAATTGTAATGGCCGGACAAGAGGGACATTCGATAGCATTCATCTAGCCCATGCCGGTAAGTGCCAACCACGCTGGTGTGTAGCAGCGCAACAATGGATGAGATGCGGCAAGGCCTATAATCCTTAAAAATGCGCTGGCTCGCCAATAACCTGGGATTGCTCCTGCTTGCTTTCATCTTTGCAGCGTTGGTGTGGCTTGTGGCGTCGTTACAGCAGGACCCGATCGCAGAAGAGACATTCGTGGCCCCAGTAGTGAGTCAGCCGCTCCAGCCTGAGCTGGTGGTGTCCTCCAGCAGTTTGCCGTCCAGCGTACAAGTGCGTGTGCGTGCGCCGCGGAGTGTGCTCGACCAACTACGCGGCGCGGGCCTGCGCGTGGTGGTGAACTTGACCGAGCTTCAACCAGGCACCCACGCCGTCTCGCTAGAGCCAAGCCTGAACGTGAAGCCTGCTGCCATCGTGCAAGTGCGCCCGCCAACTGCAGCAGTAACCATTGAGCCGTTAGTATCGGCGAAATTCCCCATCCGTGTTGTCTTGATTGGCGCACCGGCTATCGGGTATCACGCGCTTGCGCCGAAGGTTGACGTGTCGGAGGCAGTGGTAAGTGCCACTCAGCAGGTCATCTCACAGGTAGAAGGTGTGCAGGCAAGCGTGGTGCTAGAGGGCGCCCGCGCCTCCATTGAGCAAACTGTCAAACTCGAAGCCGTAGATCGCAACGGTGCTGTTGTATCGAATACCACGATCCGTCCTGAAACCGCCGTCGTGAGGGTCTCGCTCGAGCAACTGGGCAACTACCGCGACCTGGCGGTTCGGATGCGCATTCGAGGACAGCCCGCAGAGGGCTACGCTGTGACCAGCGTGGACTACTCGCCTCAGGTGGTCACAGTGTTTGGGCCGAGCGAGACGCTGCAGAAGCTGCCGGGCTTCGTGGAGACGCTTGAGGTCTCCCTGGAGGGGGCAACAGCGGATATTGAAAAGCGCGTAGGTCTGAACTTGCCCTCTGGCGTGTCGCTCGTGGGAGATAACCTTTCAGTGTTGGTGCAGGTGCGCGTGGAGCCGCAACAGGGAGCGCGCACTGTCACGCGAGTGCCAGTTGTTGTGGGCAATCTACCGGCTTTTAAAGTGATCCTTTCTCCGCCCACCGTTGACATTGTGCTGGCTGGCCCTTTGCCTGTGCTGAATAGTTTGCGGGAGGACGACGTGCGGTTATTTGTGAATGTGGCCGGCCTGTCGGCTGGTTCACACACCATCACTCCTACTGTGGAGGTATTGCCCTCATTGGTGGTTCAGAGCATGCTGCCAGCACAAGTGCAGGTAGAGCTGCGCAACAGCGAGGGATGAGCGGCAACCTTAAATTTTTCGGGTGGCCCTTGACGTAAGCCCTGAACTGGCTATACTACGAGGCCCTGCAACATGCAGGGGCGGTTAGCGTAGTTCAGGAGAGGACCTTAAATCGAGCGAGGATCGCCTGTGCAGGGGCTTGACAAGAGTCGACGGCCTAGCTAAAATAGGTCCTACCCTGAACGTGCAGCACCTTAACAGTTGAAGAGTGGCAAGAAGTGCGCTGTGGTGACGTGATGAGGAAGAACACGGGTTGATGCCCGTTTAAGTCCTTACGGAGAGTTTGATCCTGGCTCAGGATGAACGCTTGCGGCGCGCCTAACCCATGCAAGTCGAACGCCCCCGCAAGGGGGAGTGGCGGACGGGTGCGTAACACGTAGGAACCTACCCCGTCGGAGGGAATAACCCCGCGAAAGCGGGGCTAATACCCAAAATGGTTCGCGAGAATCAGAGTCGAAAGGCCTGACGGGAGGGGCCTGCGGCCCATCAGCTAGTTGGTAGGGTAATGGCCTACCAAGGCTACGACGGGTAGGGGGTCTGAGAGGACGGCCCCCCACACTGGAACTGAAACACGGTCCAGACGCCTACGGGTGGCAGCAGGGAGGAATATTGGACAATGGAGGAAACTCCGATCCAGCGACGCCGCGTGAGGGATGAAGGCCTTCGGGTTGTAAACCTCTTTTCGGGGAGACGAGCAAGGACGGTATCCCCGGAATAAGCCACGGCTAACTACGTGCCAGCAGCCGCGGTAATACGTAGGTGGCGAGCGTTATCCGGATTTACTGGGCGTAAAGCGCTTGTAGGTGGCCTTGTAAGTTGGGCGTGAAAGCTCCTGGCTTAACCAGGAGAGGCCGTCCAATACTGTAAGGCTAGAGGATGCCAGAGGGAGATGGAATTCCTGGTGTAGTAGTGAAATGCGTAGATATCAGGAGGAACACCGGTGGCGAAAGCGGTCTCCTGGGGCATTCCTGACACTGAGAGGCGAAAGCTAGGGGAGCAAACAGGATTAGATACCCTGGTAGTCCTAGCCGTAAACGATGGATGCTGGGTGTTGGAGCTTCAAACCCTTCAGCGCCGAAGCTAACGCGTTAAGCATCCCGCCTGGGAAGTACGGCCGCAAGGTTGAAACTCAAAGGAATTGACGGGGACCCGCACAAGCAGCGGAGCGTGTGGTTTAATTCGATGCTAAACGAAGAACCTTACCCGGGCTTGACATGCCGGTGGTAGCGAACCGAAAGGGGAGCGACCTGCAAAGGAGCCGGCACAGGTGTTGCATGGCTGTCGTCAGCTCGTGTCGTGAGATGTTGGCTTAAGTGCCCTAACGAGCGCAACCCTCGCCGCTAGTTACACGTGTCTAGCGGGACTGCCGACCGCAAGTCGGAGGAAGGTGAGGACGACGTCAAGTCAGCATGGCCTTTATGTCCGGGGCTACACACACGCTACAATGGGTAGGCACAATGGGCAGCCAAGCCGCGAGGCGGAGCTAATCCTCCAAAACTACCCTCAGTTCAGATTGCAGGCTGCAACCCGCCTGCATGAAGTCGGAGTTGCTAGTAACCGCGCGTCAGCCATAGTGCGGTGAATACGTTCTCGGGTCTTGTACACACCGCCCGTCACACTATGGGAGCTGGCAATGCCTGAAGACGGCAGCCTAACCGCAAGGAGGGCACCGTTTAGGGCAGGGCCGGTGACTGGAGTGAAGTCGTAACAAGGTAGCCGTACGGGAACGTGCGGCTGGATCACCTCCTTTTTAGGGGAATATCCCTAACACATCCGCAGCACGGTGTGGCTGCGGCGTCACCAGTAGTGTCCTTCTTGCCACTCTTGAGCTGATAAGGCGCTAAAAAGCCGTGGGCGATTAGCTCAGCTGGTTAGAGCGTCCCTCTGATAAGGGGAAGGTCTCAAGTTCGAATCTTGAATCGCCCATTGCCTCTGCCTGCAGCGGGGACTTAGCTCAGTTGGGAGAGCATCCGCTTTGCAAGCGGGAGGTCAGGGGTTCGAATCCCCTAGTCTCCACTGCGCGTCAGGCGATGTGCTGACTGCAGTCGGCACAATTCGCAGATTGATCCTGGCTAAGCCTGCTGCATGGGTGAGGCTTTTCAGGAACACGTAGCACCTTAAAAACTGAATAGGAGTAGCGTGAGTGGCAAATTGCCATGGCGGTAGTTCAATTTCTCTGCATCGCGTGAGGATGAAGCTACTAAGGGCGCACGGTGGATGCCTTGGCGCCAAACGCCGATGAAGGACGCGGATCACTGCGATAAGCCTCGGAGAGCCGTGATCAGGCGCTAGAATCCGGGGATCTCCGAATGGGGAAACCCACCTGGCGAAGAGCGAGGTACCCTGCACTGAATCCATAGGTGCAGCGGAGGGAACCACCCGAACTGAAACATCTTAGTAGGGTGAGGAAAAGAGAGTATTCCGAAAGTAGTGGCGAGCGAAATCGGAACAGCCCAAACCTATCGGCTTGCCGATAGGGGTTGTAGGACCCCACACAGGGGAGCGTCTAGCTTAGCCGAACTGCTCTGGAAAGGCAGACCACAGAAGGTGATAGTCCTGTAGGCGAAAAGCGAAGCGCCCTCGGGGTATCCTGAGTAGCATCGGGCACGCTAACCCGGTGTGAAGCTGCGGAGCCCACTCCGCAAGGCTAAATACGTTTGGCGACCGATAGTGCACAAGTACCGTGAGGGAAAGGTGAGAAGCACCCCGAATAGGGGAGTAGCAGAGCCTGAAACCGTGCGCTTACAAGCAGTCGGAGGGCTATGTCTCTAGACAAGCCTGACGGCGTGCCTCTTGGAGAATGAGTCGGCGAGTTAATGTCTGTCGCAAGGTTAAGGCAGTGACAGCCGGAGCCGTAGGGAAACCGAGTCTGAATAGGGCGATGAGTGGCAGGCATTAGACCCGAAACCAGGTGAGCTACCCATGACCAGAGTGAAACGAGAGTAACATCTCGTGGAGGCTCGAACCCGTTAGGGCTGCAAAACTATGGGATGAGTTGTGGGTAGGGGTGATATGCCAATCGAACCTGGAGATAGCTGGTTCTCCCCGAAATAACTTTAGGGTTAGCCTCGGTCGTTTAGTGGCGGAGGTAGAGCACTGGACGGGCTAGGGGGCGTAAGCCTACCGAACTCGACCAAACTCCGAATGCCGTCACTCCATAGGCCGAGAGTTGGGCTACGAGTGATGAGATCCGTGGCCGAGAGGGAAACAACCCAGACCGCCGTCTAAGGCCCTTAAATGCATGCTCAGTGGGAAACGATGTGGAACTGCTAAGACAGCCAGGAGGTTGGCTTAGAAGCAGCCATCCTTTAAAAAGTGCGTAATAGCTTACTGGTCGAGTGGTTCTGCGCGGAAAATGTAGCGGGGCTAAGCATGCTGCCGAAGACACGGGCCGGAGCTTGCTCCGGCAGTAGGGGAGCGTTCTGCGAGCGCAGAAGCCGTACGGTAACGAGCGGTGGAGCGAGCAGAAGTGAGAATGCCGACATGAGTAGCGTGAATCGTGTGAGAACCACGATCGCCGCAAGCCTAAGGTTTCCGACGCAAGGTCAATCCCCGTCGGGTTAGTCGGGCCTAAGCCGAGGCCGAAAGGCGTAGGTGATGGACAATCGGTCAACATTCCGATACCGGCGCGCAGAGCGATGGAGTGACGCAGGATGGAAGGTGAGCCGGACCGCTGGTAGTTCCGGTGCGAACGCTCTAGGGAGATGAGGTGGATAGGCAAATCCGTCCACTGATCCCGAAAGCGAAGCGGGTCCCCAAGCCTAAGTCACTGGGCCAACCTGCCAAGAAAACCTTCTAAGCTTATCTGCGCGTCGCCCGTACCGCAAACCGACACTGGTAGGCGAGGAGAGTATCCTCAGGCGAGCGAGAGAACCCTCGTTAAGGAACTAGGCAAACTGTACCCGTAACTTCGGGAGAAGGGTAGCCTGTGTGGATTCAGCCATTCGGCTGAGTTCATGTGGGCCGCAGAGAGCAGGCTCTAGCGACTGGTTACCAAAACCACAGGTCTCTGCTAAGTCGTAAGACGACGTATAGGGGCTGACACCTGCCCAGTGCCGGAAGGTTAAGGGGAGCGGTCAGCGCAAGCGAAGCTGCGAACCGAAGCCCCGGTGAACGGCGGCGGTAACTATAACCGTCCTAAGGTAGCGAAATTCCTTGTCAGGTAAGTTCTGACCCGCACGAATGGTGTAACGACTGGAGCGCTGTCTCAACGAGGGACTCGGCGAAATTGAACTAGTGGTGAAGATGCCATTTACCCGCACCAGGACAAAAAGACCCCGTGGAGCTTTACTGTACCCTGGCATTGCGCTAGGACTTCGTCTGTGTAGGATAGGTGGGAGGCTTTGAAGCCGGGGCGCTAGCTCCGGTGGAGCCGCCGGTGAAATACCACCCTGATGGAGTTTTGGCCCTAACCGCGCGCCATTAACTGGCCGCGAGACAGTGCCAGGCGGGCAGTTTGACTGGGGTGGTCGCCTCCTAAAAGGTAACGGAGGCGCCCAAAGGTTCCCTCAGGCTGAATGGAAACCAGCCGCTGAGTGTAAAGGCACAAGGGAGCTTGACTGCAAGACAAACACGTCGAGCAGGGACGAAAGTCGGGCTTAGTGATCCCACGATGCTGAGTGGAAAGGTCGTGGCAATCGGATAAAAGCTACCCCGGGGATAACAGGCTAGTGAGGCCCAAGCGTCCACAGCGACGGCCTCGCTCGGCACCTCGATGTCGGCTCGGCGCATCCTGGGGCTG
>CALIMH010000005.1 GCA_938028725.1 uncultured Anaerolineae bacterium
CCCTCGTGGGGGAGGGGCCGGGGGTGGGGGCGCTCCCCTCCCCCCTCGGGGGGGAGGGGCCGGGGGTGGGGGCAACAGAGGGGCCGGGGGTGGCGACCAGCACTAGTTGCCTACCCAATCACCGATGACCACGGCTCGCCGCTGCGCTGCGCGGCGGCCATGGCGTCGTAGATGCTCAGGATGGCGCGCGCGGTGCGGTACTCGCCGAAGCGTTCTTCGTCGCGGCGCTTGACGATGGGGAATTGGTCGAGGATGTAGGCCGCCGCATCGCGCGGGGTGGGGAAGAGCGCCTTCAGATCGGCGCCGGCCTCGCGCTCCCACTCCTCGGCGCTGCCGAGGTAGAGATGGAAACAGAGCGCGTCCAGCTCGGCCCGCAGCCAGAAGCGCCGCTCGGCGTCCCAGCGGAACGGGGGACCGTCGTAGCCGAGGTCACGCGCAAACGGGGCGAGGTCCCACGCAGTGTAGGTCAGCTCCAGCACGCGCGGGCGCACGAAGTCGGCGATGGTGGCGGTCGCCGGTGCGCCTGGCCACGGGAAGGGGAGCGGCTGCTCGAAGACGCTCGGCGGGAGGGCGGGGAGCTGCTTCATCGTGAAATACTTTAGACTCGCCCCGCCCAGCTTTTGCCGAGCCGCGTAATCGAAACACAGCGAGTTGAGGATGCTAAGGAGGAGCGGGGCATGTTCGGTCACACCGGGGAACATGAGGAGGAATTTGTCCCCCACCCCGACGCGCGGGATGACCGACGCGATGACCGTGCGCTCGTTGGTAGCGTTGGTGATGTCCCGCCAGCCGAGCAGCCACCAGCGATCCCAGCCCTTTTCGCGCAAGCGGGCTTCGACCTCGTCAGCCGGCACCCAGTAGCGCGGGGTGATGCGGAAGTCCGGGTCGGCCTTCGCCGCGTCGGAGAGGCACTCGGTATCTCCTCCTTGATACGTGGCGAAGCGGTGGTCGAACTGATGCACCAGCTTGGCTTCGTAGAGAGGGAGCAGCGCCCCTTCATCCCCCGTGGTGGAGGAGTTGGGGGCGGGGGACGTGTGGAATAGTCCCGAGTCGTTGGCCATGTGGAACATGGCAGCAAACGCCACTCCCCACGGGTTGCCCGCATCCCCCTGCCCCTCGTCAATCAGCACCGGCACACGTCGGTAGATGTGCTTGGTCAGCTCGGCGTCGCGGCGGCTGCGGAAGATCGGCGCCGTGCGCGTGTTGGGGTTGAGCAGCCGAAAGTCGTCCGGCGTCAGCGTGAAGCGCCGTTCATCATCGGATAGCTCCGCCGGGTCGTGCAGGAAGAAGGCGAATTCGGCGGAGGGCGGCGAATCCGGCGCAGCCCCCGCCGTAGAGCCGCGCCCCTCTCGCTCATCAACTCCCTGCTGCCTTCCATCTGCTACTCGTAGCGTAAGCAACGAAAATTTCAGCCGGATATCTACTGCCGGGAACAACTTCTTCCGGTTCTCGAAGTCATACAAGCTCACCACCTCTCCCCGCGCCACGATCTCGGCGAAGAAGTGTTTGTTAGTATCGTCGGTGGCGATGCCGGTGGGCACAACGACGCCCATGCGTCCGCCGGGCCGCAGCAGCGCCCGCATCCGCTCGGCAAAGACCGAGTAGGTGTTGATGTCGCCCCGCCCGGTCAGCGGGTAGCAGCCGCTGCCGCGCAGGAAGCGGCTGGCGCTCTCGGCGGCGTGCAGCGCCTGCCGATAGGCCGCCCAGAGGTCGGGCTTGGTGTGGGGCAGAGCGGCGATGAGCTGTTTGCGCGCTGCGGCTGTCGGCGCGCCGGCGATCTCCGGGTCGCGCGCGGCAAAGAACTCTTGCTCTTGCAGCTTGATCCGCTCCCACGGCGGATTGCCCAGCACCACGTCGAAGCCGCCGTGGGCGAAGGCGTCGGGGAACGCCAGCGGCCAGTGAAAGAAGCCGTGCTGCGCCGCGAGGTCCTCGGCAGCGGCGACCGCTTGCGGGTGCGCCGTCTGCGTCGCCAGCCACGCGCGCACCGTGTCGGTGGTGATGAAACCGGCCGGCGGCAGCCCGGCCCGCCGCGCTTGAAAGAAGGCCGCCGTCCAGAGGTCGCAGGCGATACGCTGTTGCGTTGCCTTTTGCCAGAATTCCTGGTAGCGCCGCTTCTTGGCGCGCACAGCCTCCGGCGTGTCATCGCCTAGACGGTCGACGTCCGCCGCTTCCGCGCCGAGGTCGGCGATGACGGCGGCGGCGTCGAAGGCAGAAAACAGCGCCGCCTGCCCGCCGGCTTCGATGCGATTCCGGCGCTTCAGGCCGGCGGCGAGCCGCCTGTCGTCGCCGCTCAGCGGCTCAAACGCCTCGTCGGGGATGCCGTCCTCCAGAACCGCGAGGTCGGTGAGGCCTACCAGCGAGTCGCCGCACATGATGCGGTGGTCGAGGAAGGTGAGCGGCTTGCCCTCGGCGTGGCTCTCCAGCCACAGCGCCACGCGCGCCAGCTCGACCGCCAGCGGGTTCTTGTCCACGCCGTAGATGCAATGCGACACCACGTCACGGATGGCCAGGCGCACCTGCTCAGGGGCGGGTTCGTCCTCGCCGCTGCGGACGCGGGCCAGCGCTTTGCCCAGCCGCCGCGCCGCCGCGAGCAAGAAATGCCCTGAACCGCAGGCCGGGTCGAGCACGCGGATGGAGAGCAGGGCCTGTGCCTTCTCCGCCGCGGTATTCCCTGTGGCGAGGCGTTCGGCGACCAGCGGGTCAAGCGTCGTCCGCATCAAGGCGTCGACCAACTGCGGCGAGGTGTAGTAAGAGCCGGTGGTTTTGCGCTCGGAGCCGGCGGCCTGTTTGATGCGCCCGGAGCCGGCAGCCAGTTTGATGCGCTCGGAGCCGGCTACCAGGTCGAATTGGGGCAGCGAGCCGCTGAGGTCGAGCTGCGGGTGATAGTCCAGCAGGCTTTCATATACCGACCCCAGCTCTTCCACGTCGAGCGCGGCGTAGTTCACCGGGCGCGGCGGGTTGTTTGGCGCGTCGCGGTAGTAGGCCAGATTCCAGAAGGCGTCGAGCAGGTCGCGGTTGGCAAGCGCGCAGGCGTCCAGGTCGAGCGGCTCGAAGAGTTGGCCGTTGAGCGGGGCAGCGCCGAGCAGTTTTGCGAAATCCGCATCGGCCAAGATGAGCCAAAGCGCGCGCAGGCTGTGCCACAGGTCGTCGGCGTCGTCCTCGTCGGGTCGGCGGTTCAGGTAGCGCCGCAGGCGGCTGACGCCGTAGTGGTCGCGGTAGAGTCGGTCAGCGCTGATCAAACCGCGCCCCTCCGAGACCAGCAGGAAGAGGAAGCGGTAGACCACGCGCAGGAGCTGCTGGTAAAGCGCATGAGGCGTGAGCGGGCGGGAGGCGCTCGCGCCGCGCGTCAGCCGCTCCCGCAAGTCGGTGTTTGCCGGGTGGGCGAGGAAGCCGTTGGCCATGTCCACGATGGCCTGTTCGACGCCGTCGCGCAAGCGCTCGCGGACGCGGTCGCCCTGCTCGAGACCGTGCTGGTAGTAGTGCTCCAGCAGGCAGTCGCGCGCGTCGGCGACGGCCTGCGGCAGGCGCGTGCGGTGGAGCAGCCGGTACAGGACGGCGAAGTCCTGGAAGCGCTGCTCCTCGAAGATTTGGCGGAGGTTGAATTCGACGTAGACCTGGCGGCGGATGGCGAGGCTGTCGCGCAGCAGGCGCAGCGCCTCGCCGTTGGTGACGATGCCCCAGAGGTGCTCGGTGCGGTTGAGGAACTCCTGAAGCAGGGCGTGAGGCGACAGGCGCGGGCGGCTGCCGGCGGGGACGCGGCCCAAGGGCTGGCGCGCGCCTACGATGTGCACCGGCGGGGCGTCGTCGGGGGCGCCGGCGCGATGTGAGATGGCGAAGCTCTTGCCATCCAGGTTGTAGGCGTGCGGGTTGTATCGCAGATCATAGCCCAGTAGGTTGAAGAAGGGGGTTGCCCAGGCGTCGAGGGTCAGCAAGGTGGCCGGGTCTTCCTCCGGCAGGTCGTCGAGCCGCCGGCGGAAGGCCTCCCAGTGTGCGCGGGCGTCGGCAAAGGCCATGGCGATCTCGTCGGTCAGTCTCCGGCGGACGGGGAGTCCGAAGTCGGCGGGCTGTTGGCCGGGCGGTTCGCCGGCGACGAGCTGGTCGAGGAAGTCTGGCCCGAACAGGCCGCCTTCGATGCGGATGGCAGAGAAGTCGGTCATGGCGTCACGGTTGCATGCGCGGCGTTGTGGCCTTGATTATCGCCTTTTGCTGTCGCTGTGGGGTTGGCGGAGGCCGCCGATCGTGATAGCGGATGATGTCGGCGACAGCGGCGCCAACGGATCGCGGGCTTCGCAGCGCAGGCCAGCCGTGGCGGATGCACTTCTCTGCAGAGGTGAGACACGGGTAGGCGCAGGCAATGCCTGTGCCTACCCTCTTATGTTGCGCCTGCCCCTCATTAGAAATGCACCCCTTGCGCGACCGCCCTTGAGCCGATATGATACAATGGTAGCTGTTACACATGGAGCAGCCTGCGTGATGGTGTGACTATCGCGGCTTCCTCACGCTGCGGCATGAGCGCCATCGCGCATCCTACTCGCATCACGACAAGGTCGACTAAACGGGAAAAGAAGCGAATATGACATACCCCCACGAGCGTCAGATTGAATACTGGACGAGCCGAAGTATTGAGCGCTTCTTCGAGGCGATGGGACATGACGTTCTGGTGCTGCCGAATTCACAGAGGGCAGAGAAGGAAATTCCCTTCGATCATGCATTCTATATGGGTGACGGCGATCTCAAAATCTTCGGTTTACAATATAAAAGACTTATGCATAAATCAAATTATGACTATTGGAAAATAGATAGCGATCAGTTTAATAAAATTTCTAAGTACGATTGGATTTATTACGCTTTAACAGAAATAAGGTCGATTGACGATAGCTCGAGTGCACCTTTCCTTACGTTAATCGTACGTCATAGTGATATGCAGAGATTGATAAGAAGAAAAAATAACAGCTCGAATGAATATGAAATTAAGGAACAAGAAGCATTTGAATTAAATTACTATACATTATACGAATCATTACTTCACATTTATAGCTGCGATCTAGGCATTAGGGTGCCTCGCGAGCTGATCTTATTGCTCCGCTATCTGCATCAAATCGTCGAGCGGCCTCAGGATCGATATACTATCCTTAGAGATCTGCATTTTAATATTATAAAAATAATAAGACATAGATTATATAGTAAAATAAACAAGCTGAATGTGCCGATAGACACATTATTATATAACGCAATAAACGAGCTGAATAAAATGAATCCGTATTATCCAAATGAGTTATGGTTGCTAAAAGAAGAGTTAGAGGAGCTAAAGAAGCTACCGATACGGCAACTTCTAGGTCGATTATATCTATTAGATCGATTATGGCGACAGTACGCGTGTGAATCCAGACAACTAGAGCGACCAGAAATACTACTCAAAGTGCTCTTGAGGCTTTTGGAAGCGCAAAAACTCGACTCCGCCCTCCGCCATTTGCTGAACCTGGACAAGCAACTTCAAGATCTGAGAACTCAGCTCAATAAAGCAGCCCCAAGAATCCGCGACGAACTAGAGGAAATCCTGAAAGGCCTAGAGAAAATTCTGAAAGGCGGAGATGGGGGAAGTGGGGGAAGTGGGGAAGGCAGAGATGGAGGAGATGGGGGAAGTGGGGAAGGCAGAGATGGGGGAAATGGCAGACCCACCGGGGATGGGGAAGACGGGGAATTGGCGAACGTTGTCTTATACATAGTCAAAATCTGAACACTACGACGCAAGTTAGTGCGTTCACCCGGTCACCAGGGGCTGTAAGACCACCACGCCGAGCAGGTCGGGCGGCAAGTGAGGCTGAACGTCCAGGCCGCGCACGCGCGCATCCATGACCTGCCGGATGCGCTTGTGGCTCTCGGCTAGCGCCTCGGCGCGCCGCCGGATGTGTGCCTCCACGCCCGCCCACCATTCGCCGGTTTTCATCTGCCATTCGCTGTTCACCTTCCCCAGCGCCCACCGCAGCAGCTCCTGCTTCTCGGCCAGCGACAGGTTTGCGTCAGGCCTGCTTTCCGCCAACAAGCGCAACGCCTCATCGTCGGCGAGCCAGCGCAGCGGTCGGCCGTCCCCGCCTCGCCAGCCGAGCACCCGCACCTCCTCGGCCAGCAGCGGCGTGCGGTTGGGCTGGCGCAGCAGGTAGCGCACGCGCAACAGCGCCAGCGTCGTCAGCTCGGCGACGGCGCGGGTGCGGATGGCGCCGCAGCGCGAGACTACCCCTGCGCCTTGGCCGGCGAGGGCCGCCTCCAGCAGGTGGCGCGCCAGCGCCACCACAAAGCGATGGTTGCGCCCCACATACTCGGCGCCGGCCGGCGTGGGGGAGACGAAAGAGATAAGCCACTGCCCGCGCGCCGCGGGGGGCGGCAGCAAGAGGCGAACCGCCTCCGGTACGGTCGCCAGCGCGGCTGGGTCGAGCGGGATGCGCCAGACATCAGCCTGCTTCGGGTCCTTCGTAATCGGCAGGCCGATGCGCTGCGCCGCGGCCAGCACGAACGACTGCACGGCGGCCGGGTCGCCGAGCACGGCGTCGGTCGCCTCCAGCTCGCGCTGTACCGCATCGGGCTTCAGGGCGCGCTGCGCGAAGCGCGTGCGGTTGATCCGTTCCCGCTCCACATCGTGCTCCCAGCGGCGATGCAGAGCATCCACCTCCGGCAGGCCAAGCTCCAGCGCAAGCTGCGCAGGGCCGGAGCGCGGCCGCAAAAATAACGCTTCGAGCACCGCCTGCAGGACGCTCTCCCCTTCCTCGGGGACGGGCACGTGGACTCCCAACGTCTGGCGGATCAGCTGCGCCTTGTCGAGCAACACGCGGATCACCGCGCCGTCCACCGGGTTGTCCCTGCCGAAGAAGCGCACCACTTTCACGCGCGCTGCCGGCTGGCCGAAGCGATCCACGCGGCCCTCGCGCTGCTCCAGGCGGTTGGGGTTCCACGGCAAGTCGTAGTGGATGACCGCGTTAAACAGCGCCTGGAGGTTCACGCCCTCGGAGAGGCAATCGGTGGCGACCAGCAGGCGCGGCCGGTCAGGGGCGATCTCGGCGATCTTCACCTCGCGCTCGTCGTCGGACATGCGGCCAGTGACGCAGACGACTTGCACGTCGGGCAACTGCGCGCGCAGGTGCTCGGCGACATACTCGGCCGTGGCGATGTAGCGACACCACAGGATGGGCGCGAAGCCCTCGCGCAGCAGGTCGCGCGCCAGCGCCGTCGCCTGCTGCAGCTTGGTGTCCGCCGCCGAACCGCGCAACTGCTCCGCCATCCGCGCCAGCTTCGCCAGGCTGCGGCGGTCGGCGTCGGGCAAGGTCGCCTCGGCTGCCTCAACCGGCGGCTTCGGCGCCTCATCGTCCACGCGCTCATCGACCGCCTCGAAGACGTAGGGGGCGAAGGCCGCCTCAACGTCGTCTGCATCGGCGAGCGGCTGGATGCCCTGCGCCCGCCGGGCCAGCGCCGCGACGGCTGCCGCCGGGCTGGACATTACGCAGCGCAACAGCGCCAGCGCCCCCCAATAGCGGACGCGGCGCCTGCGCTCGTCGAGCTGCCGGCCGGTCTGCACGATTTCGGCGCAGAAGTCGTAGGTTTGCTTAAACAGCTCATGGTAGGCCGGCGACAAGTCGTAGGTCGCGTCCAGCGCCTCGCGCTGCGGGAACGGGGGGGCGGCCTCCCAGGTCTGCGCGATGTCGGCGCGGGTGCGCTGCACGAAGTGCTTGGCGAGCGCGGTGCGCTGTCGCTCGTCGAGGTGGGCGAGATCCCAGCCGGCAAACTCCGGCCGCAGCAACCCCAACAGCGAGCGGAAGGCGTCCTCCTTGCCGGAGTGCGGGGTGGCGGTCAGCAAGATCAGGTGGCGGTTCGGGTTCTTGGCAATCTCCGCGAGCAGCGCATGCCGCTCTTGACGGCCGTGCTCGACTGCGGCTGCTGCGCCGTGCGCCTCATCCACGATCACGAACTCGGGGCAGAAAAGCAGAAACTGAGAGCGATTGCGATCGGTCTTTGCGAAGTCAATGCTGACCACCTGGTGCGGGAAATGCTCGTAGATGCTGCTGCCGGCGGGCACGCGCCGCTCGAGTTGGCTCACCGTCCCCGAACGCACGATCACCGGTTCGAGTGCAAACTTCTCGGCCATCTCGCGCGCCCACTGCTCGCACAGGGCGGGCGGTGACAGCACACAGATCCGGCGAATCTCGCCGCGGTCGAGCAGCTCGCGGGCCACCAGCAGCGCCTCGACGGTCTTGCCCACGCCCACGTCGTCGGCGATGAACAAGCGCACCGGTTCGAGCCGCAGCGCCATCATCAGCGGCACGAACTGATACGCGCGCGGGCGGATGGAGATGCGGCCCAGCGAGCGAAACGGCGTCGCGCCCTCGCGCAGGGTCAAGCGTGCGGCCTGCCAGAGGATCTGCGCAGCAGCAGCGTCGGCGACATCGGCATCGGTCGGCAAGGGGAAGGCGCTGGGTTGCACGCGCTCGGTCGGCAAGGTGTGGCCGAGGAGGTCTGCCAAGCGTCGGTGGATGCATACGACATCCTCGTCGCTGCCGGCCAACGGGCGCAGCGCCCAAACCTCGTCGTCCTCGCTGGGCAACAGCACCCAGTTGCGGTTGCGGCAACGAACGATGCTGCCGGGTTCGTAGGAGGTGTCTGGGTGAGGCTTCATGGCTTGGCTTGACGATCGATCGGCATGCAGTTAGTTGCAGGCTGGGAGCGAGTTGCACTCAGCGTAGGAGATTTCAGTAGTGCTCGCGGCCGACAGCAGCCGGCTGCGACACAGCGGGCTTGGCGAAGATCATACGCCCGGCTGCTGTCTGCAGCACCTTGGTCACGCTCACTTCGATCGTTTGTTCGAGGAACGCCTGCCCGTCCGTCACCACCACCATTGTGCCGTCATCCAGGTAGCCCACGCCTTGGCCGATTTCGCGCCCTGGCTGCAGTATTTGGACGGTAAGCGTCTCACCAGGGAGCACAGCGGTCTTCACGGCGTTGGCCAGCTCGTTCACGTTCAGCACTGTCACACCCTGCAGCGAAGCCACTCGGTTCAGGTTGTAGTCGTTGGTGATGATCGGCATGTTCCACTTGCGCGCGAGCGTGATCAGCTTCTCATCCACTGGCAAGTGATTGCCAGGGTCTTCGCGCATGATGTGGACGGGGCGAGGTGACTCGCGCTGGATGCGCCGGAGCACTTCGAGGCCGCGCCTGCCACGTGCGCGCCGGAGCGGGTCGGAAGAGTCGGCAATGTATTGCAGCTCGTTCAGCACGAACTGCGGGATGACTAGCTCGCCCATCAAGAAGCCTGTGGCGTTGACGTCGGCGATGCGGCCGTCGATGATGACGCTGGTGTCAAGCAACAAGCGGGTGCTGCCCGTGTGTGCTGGTTCGCCCTCTGGCGTGCTGCCCGGCAGCCGCACGCTCAGCATCTCGAACATCTCGCGGTAACGCAACGTTGTGATACCAAGGCCCAGCGTTCCGAAGCCGACCGCTGCCAGAAACGGCAACACCGGCCCGAAAGGCTCTGGCAACCGAGCTAAAGGGAAGGCAAGCAGCGCAGCCAGCAACAAGCCTGCGCTCAGGCCGATGAAGCCGGCCACAATTTGCGCGATGCTGAGGCTCGCGATCTGATTGTAGAAGAGCACCAGCGGTCGCCCGATCATCAGCGGAACGAGCAGCGCGCCCACCCCACCGAAGAGCACCATGCCGAGGAGATGGATCAGCAGATAGTCGTTGTACGGCGCAGGCAGCACCCTCAGATCGGTGACGATGTCGCCGACCGACCACCCCATTAATCCGAGCACCACAGCGCCGGATATTCGCAGTCCAAAAATAATGGAAGATTCCGACCTCACTGCTGTGTATCAGGATACTTGCTGTGTCTGAGCTGAGCATAAGCAAGCTTATGCCCAGCTCACCGCTTTGCTGCCACGCGGTTAAGCCAACACGTATTTCATAGTATCACAGGAGTAGAATCATATTCATGCCCAAGCCTCCACTGGATCTCAATCCGGTATCGCGCATCACAGTGGGAGCGATCGGCGAACCTGGTCGCCGCACCTTCTACTTGCAAGCGCGCAAGGGTGATCTGCTGGTCACGCTGCTTTGCGAGAAGGAGCAAGTGAGCGCCCTGTGTCTGGGGCTGCGCAGCATGCTCGAAGAATTGCGCGTGCAGCGACCGCGCGGTGAGGGCGCACCGCTTGTCAAGGACGATCTGGAGCTGGAGCATCCCGTCAGCCCGCTCTTCCGAGCCGGCAACATGGGGCTGGGATACGATGAGAAGAACGACTTGATCGTCATTGTGGTGCGCGAGCTGTTGATTGAATCAGGCGATGAGGAAAACGCGCAGGAGGTGCGCTTTTTCTGCTCGCGTGCGCAAGCCGATGCGCTCAGCCGACATGGGTTGGAGGTGGTGGCAAAAGGGCGGCCGATTTGCCCCTTGTGCGGTAAGCCGATGGACCGCGAGGGCAACGTCGAGGGCTTTTGTCCGCGCCGCAACGGCCATGCTGATGAGTTGAGCGTTGTCTTCGCCTAGTTACGTCGGGCGCGTTCTGCACCACCCTGCTGCATCGCTGCGTTTGGAACAGGCCCGCAGAACACTTGGTGACGCTTCTTGTGGGAGTGAGCCTGTGATGCAGAAAGATGCCATTCTGAAACTGCTCGCCGAAGGCGAGATGGAGCCGCTGGGCACCATGCCATGGGGATCGAACTACACCTTCCTTGTGCAAATCAACGCGCCGGCTCAAGCGATGCCCTGCTTTGAGCTGCGCGAGACGTTGGCTGTCTATAAGCCGCGTCGCGGTGAAGTGCCGCTTTGGGACTTCCCAACCGGCACGCTGTGCTTGCGTGAGTTTGCTGCCTACTTGGTCAGCGATGCCCTCGGCTGGGACATTGTGCCTCCCACGGTGCTGCGCAACGGCAACTATGGCTTTGGCTCAGTGCAACTCTTCATTGACAACGACCCCAACCAGCACTTCTTCACGTTCCGCGACGACGCCACCGCCTGCGACCAGCTCCGGCGAATCGCGCTTTTCGACCTGATCACCAACAACGCTGACCGCAAGAGCGGCCACTGCTTGCGCGACGGCAGCGGGCGAATCTGGGCCATTGACCATGGCATCTGCTTCAACGCCGATTACAAGCTTCGCACGGTTATCTGGGAGTTCGCGGGCGAGCCGATCCCTCCGGAGTTGCTCAACGACCTGCGCCGGCTGCAGGGGCAAATCGCGCCCACCCAACCGCTCGGCAAAGCGTTGCGCAAGCTGCTGGACGACGCTGAGATTGCAGCGTTCGAAAAGCGCATCGCCGCGATGATCCGCATCGGGCGATACCCCAGCCCAAACCGCTACGAGCGGAACGTGCCGTGGCCTCCTATCTGAATCCTGTCGGGCAAGCCTAACTGACCACCGCCAGCACCATCGGCCGCCGGCGCGTTTCTTTGTAGATAGTGCTGGTCAGCGTGGCGATAGTGCGCTCCTTGATGTGCTCATCGCTTGTCGCGCCGGTGACGTCCTGAAGCGCGTCGGCGACGGCGGCGGAGAGCTTCTGCACCAGCTTATCCGCCTCTTTGGCGTGCGTGAAGCCACGCGTGATGATTTCCGGGGGGTGGCGCAAGCCGCTGATCGCGTCGCGGCGCACGACGGCGATCACCAAGCCGTCGCGTGCCAACATGTCGCGCTCGCGCAGCACCTCTTTGCCCACGTCTCCCACGCCGCTGCCATCTACGAACACGTATCCGCCGGGCAGGCGGGGGAGCTGCTCAGCTTTGCCGTCCCGAAACTGGATCGGTGTGCCGTTTTCCACCACGAAGATATGATCCGGCGATATGCCGAGGCTCATCGCTAAACGCGCGTGCGCTTTGAGCATGCGCAGCTCACCATGGATCGGGATGAAGTAGCGGGGGCGGATCAGGCTGATCAGCAGCTTTTGTTCCTCCTGCGAAGCGTGGCCGGAAACGTGCACCTTGGCCAGTGGGTCATACAGCACATTAGCACCTTTCTGGAAGAGTCGGTTGATGATGCGGTGAATGTATTCCTCATTGCCGGGGATTGGGTGGGCCGACATCACGATGGTGTCGCCAGGTTCAACCTTGATGAGCGCGTGCTTGCCCACTGCCATCCGCCCGAGCACGGCACTGGGTTCGCCCTGCGTGCCAGTGGCCATAATCGCAACCTGGTCGGGCGGCATTCTGACGGCATCTTCCAGACGCACCAGCATTCCCGGAGGGATTTGCAAGTAGCCGAGCTTTTGGGCCATCTTCACGTTGTCATTCATGCTGGTGCCGGCAATGGCCAGCTTTCGGCCGTACAGTTCGCACACGTTGACCACTTGCTGAACGCGAGAGATCAACGAAGCGAAAGTGGCCACGATGATGCGTCCCTCTGCATCGCGGAAGATGTGCTCCAGCTCCGGTTCGATCTCGCGCTCGCTGGGGGTGCTGCCGGGACGCTCCGCATTGGTGCTATCGGCGAACAAGGCCAACACGCCGCGCCCACCAAGCTCGGCAAGGCGAGCGAAGTCGCTAGGCTTGCCATCCACCGGCGTGTGGTCGAACTTAAAGTCGCCGCTATGCACCACCAACCCGGCCGGCGTGGTGATCGCCAGCCCAATGTTGTCGGGGATGCTGTGGCACATGCGGAACGTCTCCACATGAAAGGGGCCAACGGTGAATTCGCCGCCTGGGTTGATGGTGTGGAGTGTGCTCTTGTCTAGCAGCCGCGCTTCGCGCAGCTTCACCTCTGCCAGGCCGCGCGTGAGCGGCGTGGCGTAAATAGGCACGCCAGGGAAATCTTGCACCACATGCGCCAGTGCACCGATGTGATCCTCATGACCGTGGGTGAGCACGATTGCGCGCACGCAGTGGCGACGGTTGAGAAGATAGTTGTAGTCCGGCAACACTGCGTTCACACCAAGCATGTCTGACTCTGGGAACATGATGCCGGCGTCAATCAGCAGGATGTGGCCGTCGTACTCGAACGACATCATGTTCTTGCCGACTTCTCCCAGCCCACCAACGGGAATCCAGGTGAGGGGTTTGCTCATGACTTGTGGCGGATGCAGAACAAGAGCCTGTATAGAGGGGACACCCACCTCACAGGCGCAACGCAGGAGGCTTGACAGTGAATGGGTTGTCGCAACGCGAAACTTGACACGTGATCAGCTAGCGCCTCACGATTATACTGACCCTCGTGAAGACGTTTATGCAACCCATCTGTCTGCTTGGCTTGGGTGGCGTTGGCCGCGCGCTGGTCCGCTTGGTGCTGGCTACCCGCCAGCGACACCTGGCGCGCCATCGCCTGCACATCGCCATCCTCGCCGTGGCAGACAGTCGGTGCTGGATGTATGCGCCTGCCGGCCTACCGGACGACACCCTCGAGCACATCGTGGTTCGCAAGACACAGGGACTGGCCTGGGCCGACTCCAATGGACAGCCTCTGACAGCGATGCTGGAGCTGCTGGCGCAGTGGCCGCCGCACACCATTGTGGTGGACACCACCGCCAGCGAAGCGACTGTCCCCTTGCTGCTCGAAGCGAAGGCACGCGGCATGGGCGTTGTGCTGGCCAACAAGCTGCCGTTGGCAGGCGACCTGCGCTGGTGGGACGCGCTCGCCAACCACACCAGCCGCTGGGAAACCACTTGCGGCGCAGCGTTGCCTGTGATCAGCACCCTCAACACGCTGCTCGATAGCGGCGACGAGGTGTTGTGCATTGAGGGCGCGCTCAGCGGCACGCTGGCTTACCTGTGCAGCCAACTTGAGCGCGGCGCACCCTTCGGTGCGTCCGTCCGCCACGCCAAGCAGCTTGGCTACACCGAACCTGACCCTCGCCAAGACTTAAACGGCTTGGATGCAGCGCGAAAGGCGCTGATCCTGGCCCGCATGTTGGGCTATCGCTTGGAACTGCGCGATGTGCAGGTGGAGTCGCTCTACCCTTCCCATATGGACGCTTTGGATGTGGACGCTTTCCTAGAACAGGCGGATCTGCTCGATGATCAGATGGCAGCCCGCGCCGCGGACCTCACCACCGGCGGGCGCAAGTTGCGCTACGCGGCAACCATCTCCGACGGCCAGCTTCGAGTTGGCTTGGTGGGCGTGCCGCCGGAGAGCAAGCTCGGCAGCGTGCACGGCAGCGATAGCATCGTGGTGTTCCACACTCGCTATTTCAGCGACAACCCGCTCGCAGTGAGCGGACGCGGCGCCGGCCAGGAGGTGACCGCCAGCGGCGTGCTAGGTGACGTGGTCAACCTGTCGCACGTGATGCGATGATTGTGCAGTAGGGGAGCAGACTTCGATGATGCACCTGTTCAACCGCGCGTTTGTCATTGTCACGTTGGTGGTGCTGATCCCACTCGGCGTGTTCACGTTGATCTGGCCGGCTGGGATGCTCAGCCTCATGCACACCTTGGCCGACACGGCGCGGATCACCTTCTTCGCCGGCTTCACGGACATAGGTCGCTTTATCACGCGCGTGAGCCTGGCGATCATCTGGGTGGCCGCGCTTGGCAGCTTGCTGTGGCTGGAGACGCGGCGCGGCACCTCACGCACCATCGAGGTGGCGCGCTACAGTGGCGACAACACCCTGCGCATCAGCACGGAGGCCGTGGCAGAGAAACTATCTGAAAACATCCATGCCTTGGAGGGCGTCATTCACGCCAAGGTGAACGCCAAAGGGCGTGATCGCGCGGTGGAGATCAGCGTCGAGGTGACCACTTCGCGCGACACTGATTTGGTGATGAAGGCTGAGGAAGTCGCTAACCTGGTCCGCCACATCGTGCAGACTGAGTTAGGGCTGCGCTTGGCCGGCAAGCCGCAGGTGTCCATCAAGGCGAAGGAGGGAGTCGTGCGGCGTCCTCTGCCATTGCCGGCCAGCGATCTGCCGAACAACGCGGCCGGTGAAGCTGCCGAATCCGCGCAACGCCTCGAGCAAGACAATGCCTGAAGCGGGGGAGATTGCTCAACCCAACGGCGCAGCCTCATCTGCCAGCACCGACACCGCCAACAACACCGAAGCCGTGCGCACGCTGGCAGTGCGTGTGGAGGCGCTAGTGTTTGCTGCTGGCGAGCCGGTAGCGATCTCCGCCCTCGCTGCAGCACTGGAGGTGACGCCCGCCGAGGTAGAAGCGGCGCTGGGTTGGCTGGCGGAACAGTATGCCGACCGAGGCATCCGCCTTCAACAGATGCGCAACACCGTGCGCTTCGTGACGGCACCGGAGCTGGCCGAGGCCGTTCAGCGCCTGCTCGGCATGGAGGGTGCAGCGCGCCTCTCTGCCGCTGCGTTGGAGACGCTGGCCATCATCGCCTACTTGCAGCCGATCACGCGCCCTCAGCTTGAGATGATCCGGGGGGTCAACTGCGATGGCGTGATCACCACGCTCCTAGCGCGAAACCTGATCCAGGAACTTGGGCGTGCGGAGGGCCCCGGCCATCCCATGCGCTATGGCGTCTCCGATGAGTTCCTCAATCACTTCGGGTTGCTCAGCCTTGCCGAACTGCCCCCTTTGGAGCACTTGGACGTTGTGGTGAGCCAAGCGCTTGGCGCCGACAAGCCGGGCCATCAGCCAAGCGCTGCGTGAGCAACCATGCGGCTTCAGCAATTTCTCTCGCGCGCCGGCTATGGCGCGCGGCGCAAGTGTGAGCAGCTCATCCTCGCCAACCGCGTCATGGTGAACGGTCGGCCGGCAAAACTGGGCATGACCGTGCAGCCCACGGACGAGGTGCGTGTGGATGGTGTGCTGGTGCGTCAGGCCGAACCTAAGGTTTACATCGCGCTGCACAAGCCCGTCGGCTACGTCTCCGACCGCAGCAACCCCCGCGCACGCAGCGTATTCGAGCTGGTGCGGCTGCCCTACCACTTGTTTGGGGTGGGGCGGCTGGACAAGGATAGCAGCGGCTTGCTTCTGCTCACCAACGACGGTGACTTCGCCTATCGCCTCACGCACCCCCGCTTCGCGCACGAGAAGGAGTATCACGTGGTAGTGGAGGGCATACCAGACGAGGTGGCGTTGCAACGATGGCGACAAGGGGTGTGGCTGCCCGGCGAACAGCATCGCACGCTGCCTTGCCAGGTGGAAGTGCTGAAGCGGCAGGATGTGCCGCCGCGCGCCACGCTGCGCGTGGTCATGCGCGAGGGTCGCAAGCGCCAGATTCGTCGCATCGCGCGGTTGCTCGGCTATCCCGTTGTGTCGCTGGTGCGCGTGCGCATCGGAGGGCTGTGGTTGGGTGCTCTACAATCAGGAGCATGGCGCTACTTGCGCCCAGAGGAGGTCGCAATGTTGACAGGCGAGCCTCCGGGCGGGGGCAGCGATGACCAACCCTGTTCGCACGATCGCCATTGATGGCCCGGTCGCATCCGGCAAGAGCACGTTGGGCTTTGTCCTCGCTCAGCGGTTGGGCTACCTCTACCTGGACACTGGGGTGATGTATCGCGCGCTTGCGCTGGCCGCGCTTCAAGCAGGTGTTCCCACTGACGACGAAGCGCAGTTGGAGGAGCTGCTTCAGCACACCCGCATCGAAGTGCAAGCGCCTAACGTCAACGATGGCCGACGGCAGACGGTGTTGTTGAATGGCCAAGACGTCAGCTGGGAAGTGTATCAGCCGCAAGTGGAGAGGCACGTCTCGCGTGTGGCTGCATTCCCAGCCATCCGCCGCGCCATGGTGAGGGAACAGCGCCGCATCGCAGCCGCGCAACCGGTAGTGATGGTGGGGCGCGACATTGGCACGGTTGTCATGCCCGACGCTGACCTCAAGATTTACCTGCGCGCCTCCACCGAGGCGCGGGCGCAGCGGCGCTACCACGAGCTGCGCGCACGCGGCCAACAAGTCGAGCTAGCCGACGTAATGCAGCAATTGCGCCAGCGCGATGCTCAAGACACGGAGAGGGCGGACTCGCCGCTGCAGCCGGCTGCCGACGCTGTGATCCTGGACAACACTGCGCTCAATGTCGAGGAGACCCTGCAGCGCGTGTGGACGTTGATCGTTGGGCGCACGGTGAGTGAGCATTAGACCTGCATGCAGACCTACGCCCCTCCGCGCTCACGATTTCAGCGTCGCTGGTCGTGGAATCGCCGCGCTGAGCTGCGCGGCTTCTACAACGCCTGGCTGCGTGGCTTCCAGCGTGTGCTGATGCACTTCCACATCGAAGGCCTAGAGCACGTGCCGCCGCGCGGTGGGGCTATCGTGGCGATCAACCACATCAACTTTTGGGACCCTCTTGTGGTGATGCCATCGCTGGGGCGCGACGTGATCCCCATGACCAAGGTGGAGGCTTGGGAAAGCGCCTTGCGTGTGTTCGTGCACTACTACGGCGCTATCCCTGTCCACCGCGGGGCGGTGGACACCGCTGCGGTGCGCGCGGCGAGCGAGG
The DNA here is from genome assembly GCA_938028725.1 of uncultured Anaerolineae bacterium. Lineage (GTDB taxonomy): Bacteria > Chloroflexota > Anaerolineae > J036 > Brachytrichaceae > CALIMH01. The sequence goes on from CALIMH010000005.1 coordinate 17,353, forward strand.
CGCTGCAGGTCGGCTATCTGGTGTTGATCTCGCCGGAGGGCACCCGCAGCCCCACCGGCGCATTGCAGCGCGCTCAAGACGGCATGGCCTTCCTCGCCGTGCGGACCGACGCGCCCATCTTGCCTGTCGCCATCCAGGGCACGCCGGATATCTTTCCGGCGTTGCGGCGCCTAAGCCGCGCCCGGGTTCACGTGCGCGTGGGAGAGCCTTTCCGCCTGCCCGCCAGCTCGCCGCGCCCCGATCGCCACGAGCTGGAGCAGTTGACGGACTACGCCATGCGCCGCCTAGCAGCGCTGTTACCTCCCCACATGCGCGGCTTCTACGCTTAGTCAGCTTTGCCGTCTGCGTGCGATAATCCGGCCACGTGGGCGGATTGGTGCGCGCTGTGGAGGTGGACAGCGCGGCGCATCATGCCGGCATTCAGCCGGGCGACGAGGTGGTGTCCATCAACGGACACCTGCTGCGCGATGTCATTGACGCGCAATTCTATGGTGCAGAGGAGCACCTCCACATCTGCTACCTGCGGCGCGGCACGTTGCACGAAGCCACCGTGCGGCGACATTTCGGCCAGCCGCTCGGGCTTATCTTCGAGCACCCCACGTTCGACGTGGACATCCGCCGCTGCAACAACTTGTGTCCGTTCTGCTTCGTGCTGCAGAACGCGCCCCGCATGCGGCGTGCGCTATACATCAAGGACGACGACTACCGTTACTCCTTTCTGTTCGGCCACTACGTCACGCTCACCAATTTGAGCGACGAGGACTGGAGGCGCATTGCGGAGCAGCGGCTGACACCGTTGTACATCAGCGTGCACGCGACCGACCTCGCGGTGCGTCGGCGCTGTTTGCGCAACGACCACGCCCCCGACGTGATGGAGCAATTGCGCTGGCTGGCCGATCACGGCATCCAAACTCACACCCAGCTCGTGATCACACCCGGCCTGAACGACGGGCCGCACTTGGTGCGCAGCATCACCGACTTGGCCACCCTGTATCCCCACGTGATGTCCGTCACTGTGGTTCCCGTAGGCCTGACCAAGTTTCACCGGTATGGGCACCGCACGCATACCCCCGCCGAGGCGCGCGCCATGCTGGACGAGGTGGAGCGTTGGCAAGCGCACTTCCTCTCCCAGTTTGGGCGGCGCTTCGTGTATGCCACTGATGAGTGGTATCTCATCAGTGGCCGTGCCGTGCCACCTCACCGCGCTTACGATGGCCTCGACCTGCGCGCGAATGGGCTTGGCATGGTGCGCGAGTTCCTCAATGAGTGGCGGCGCATCCGGCGGTCCGAGCTGCCCATGCTCGCCCCCGACCGTCTGCGCTACCGCTCAGCGCTGCTGGTCACCGCTGCGTTGTTTGCTCCTATCCTGCGGTCTGTTGGTCGCCAATTCACCCAACGCAGCGGGGTGCCTGTGAAGGTGAAAGCTGTCACAAACCAGCGCCTTGGCGAGCGAATCACCGTGGCCGGCCTCCTATGCGCAGGGGACGTCATCAACCAACTCCGAGCTGACCCTGCTGATCTTGAGGCCGCTGACCTGGTGGTGCTGCCGCGCTTGATGTTCGATCACCCCCAAAGTATTGCTCTCGACGACCTCTCGCCGTTGGACGTCGCCCGCGCGATAGAGAAGCCGGTCGCTTTAGCTGATGGCATGGGCGACGTCGTGGATGCGCTACGCGGTCGTAGTAAACTTATGTTTCACCCAACACAGGAAGAACCAATGATTCCTGTGGCATCTATCGGTGGCTGGGCAGTCGAGAAATATCTGTGACATATCGAGAGATGATGAGAGTAAGAGAGCTTGCGTTTGTGTGCGGCATTGCGATTGCAGCCGCGGTTCTATCGCCCGCGCCTCGCGTCTTGCAGGCGCAGGGCGGTGTTGAAATGACGGTTACCTCGCCTTTTCTTAATGTGCGAGCTGGCCCTGGGCTTGGCTACGACATTATCGGTAGGCTGAATTGCGGTCAGAAGGTAACTGCTGATGCGCGCACCGCCGATGGGCAGTGGTATCGCATTGCATACAACGGCCGGCAGGCGTTCGTGTTCTCTCAATATGTCTCGCAGGATGGCGCTTGCAACGCAGGCGGTGTGGCCAAGTCGCCGGCTCCGGCTGGTGGCGCGGCAAATGGCGTGGTCATCGCCGACATGCTCAATGTGCGCTCTGGCCCTAGCACGGCCAATGCCATTCTGGGCCGTCTGCGGCGCGGCAACCCTGTGGTCGTGAAGGCCCGCACGCAGGACAGCGCCTGGCTGCAAATTGATTACCAGGGCCGCGATGGCTTCGTTTTTGCCCAGTTCGTTTCCCTGGGCGGTGTGCCGGCCCCTGCTGCTCGCTCGGCCCCCGCACCTGCTCCTCGTAGCGGCAACTGGACGTTTGAGCTGGGTGGCCACATCAACACCACCAACTATCTGGCCCAGATGCGCGACATTGGCATGACCTGGGTGAAATACCAGGTGGTGATGCCTGGAGGCGCTCCTGATGTGAGCTGGTTGGTGAACGCGGTGCATGGCGCAGGGATGAAGGTGCTGATCGGCGCAGTGGGTGACCGCGCCCGCGCGGCTGACCCCAACTATCACCGCGAATTTGCCGCAGCGCTTGCTAACCTCGCCCGTCAAGGTGTGGACGCTATCGAGGTGTGGAACGAGCCAAACCTGGACCGAGAGTATGGCGGCAGCGGCAATGGCCAAGTCAACCCGGAAAACTACGCCAACATGCTCCGCGAGGCTTATATAGCGATCAAGGCGGCGAATCCCAACGTGCTGGTGATCGGCGGCGCGACGGCGCCCACCGGCTATTACGGCGGCGGCTGCTCCCCGGCCGGCTGCGACGACAAACCCTTCGTTGAGCGCTTGGCAGCAGCTGGTGGCGCGCAGTGGATGGACTGCATGGGCGCTCATCACAACGGCACGATGGTCGGCCCCGACCAAACCAGCGGTGCGCCGGTGGGCAGCAGCGATCACCACCAGTGGTATTTCTGGGGCACGCTCAACGTGAACTGGAACGCTTTCGGTGGCAAGCTGCCGATCTGCTGGACCGAGCTGGGCTACGTCACCGGCGAGGGCATTGGCCCCTTGCCAGCAGGCTTCGCGTGGGGGAGCAACATCACCTTGGCCAACCAGGCGCAATGGCTTGCTCGCGCTGTCCAGCTCTCCCGCGAGAGCGGCAAGGTGCGCCTGATGATCATCTGGAACATGGACTTCCGCCAGTGGGACGACGACCCACAGGCGGGCTTCTCGATCTTCCGTCCCGATGGTTCTTGCCCGGCCTGCGCGACGTTGCGCCAGGTCATGGGGCGATGAGTTGCATCAACGAAGGCGGCAGAAAGCCGCCTTCTCTTCTTTAAGCCATGTGCGGCATCATCGGATACATCGGCCCACGTGATGCCACCTCCATCATCTTTGAGGGCCTGCGGCGGCTGGAATACCGCGGCTACGACTCTGCCGGCATCGCCATCCTGAACGGGGATCGCATCTACGCCGAGCGCGCGGTGGGCAAGCTGAGCAACTTAGCCGCGCGCCTGCCCGCCTTGCGCGAGGCCGTGGCTGCCGACCCCCAACTCCTACAAACCGGCATCGGGCACACCCGCTGGGCGACCCACGGCGGCGTCACTGAGTACAACACCCACCCACACTTCAGCGCCAATCATTGCCTCGCCGTGGTCCACAACGGCATCGTGGAGAACTACGCCGAGCTGAAACAGGAACTGCAATCGGAGGGCGTCTCCTTCGTCAGCGAGACCGACACCGAGGTGATCGTCCACCTGGTCGATAGCTATGTCCGCGCCGGCATGAGCTTCGAGGAGGCGGCCAGGCAGGCGCTGCGCAGCCTCAAAGGCTCGAACGCGGTGGTGATCATGAGCGTGCGCGACCCAGGCACGCTGATCACTGCCCGCCTGGGCAACGCTGGCGGCATTGTGATTGGGCTCGGCGACGGTGAAATGTTCGTCGCCTCCGACGCAACCGGCATCGTCGAGCACACGCGGCGCGTGCTCTTCTTGGACGACGGCGAGATGGCGTTGGTTCGGCTGAATGACCTGCGCATCATGCGCCTGGATGGCCGCCCCGTGGCGAAGACCACGCACCTGATCCCTTGGGACCCCGTCTCAGCGGAGAAGGGTGAGTTTCGCCACTTCATGCAAAAGGAGATCGCCGAGCAGGCGCGCGCCGTCGTGGACACGCTGCGTGGGCGGGTGAACTTCGATACGGGCGAGGTGGTGTTGGAATCGCTGACACTCGACGCGAACGTGCCCCATCACATCCACACTGTCGCTTGTGGCACGTCGTTTTACGCTGGCCTGATCGGCAAGTTCCTGCTGGAGCAGATCGCCCGCGTGCGCACCGAGGTGGACTACGGCAGCGAGTTCCGCTACCGTGACCCGTTGCTGAGCCCCGACGATGTTGTGCTGGGCATCACCCAGTCGGGCGAGACAGCCGACACGCTCGCCGCCATGAGCGAAGGCCGCCGCAAGGGGGCGCGCGTCTGGGCCGTTGTGAACGCGGTCGGCTCTCAAGCGGAACGTCTCGCTGATGGCTTCATCAGCATGCGCGCTGGCCCGGAGATCGGCGTAGCCAGCACGAAGGCGTTCACTACCTCGGTGGTGGATCAGTACCTGCTGGCGTGCGCCGTTGCGCAACAGCAGGCGCGGTCTGGACTGCTGCCGGACGACGCGCCTGATCCGTTCGCCTTGGCGCGCGAACTAGTGCACGCGCCTAGCCTGGTCAGTCATGTGTTAGAGCCTACCCCTGTCTTTGAAGAGCTGGCCAATCGCTTCCACGACCGGGAGCACTTCCTCTACCTGGGGCGCGGGCTGAACTACCCTGTCGCGCTGGAGGGGGCGCTCAAGCTCAAGGAGATCAGCTACATCCATGCCGAGGGCTATCCGGCGGGCGAGATGAAGCATGGCCCGATCGCCCTGATTGACGAGCAGATGCCGGTGGTGTGCATCGCTGTGCGCGACGCAGTGCACGACAAAATGCTGTCGCAAGTGCAACAGGTGAAGGCGCGCGGGGGCACGGTGATCGCGGTGGCGACGGAGGGGGATGACCAGATCGCTGCCGCTGCGGACTACGTGATTTGGGTGCCACCTGCACCTCCTTTGCTCACCCCGCTCGTGACGGTGATCCCGCTCCAACGGTTGGCTTACCACCTCGCGCTTCGGCGCGGCTGTGATGTGGACCAGCCGCGCAACCTGGCCAAGAGTGTGACGGTGGAGTGAGCGCGACGGGGAGATCGGCTCGTGATGTCGCGCATCTGCGCCGTTGTCCTCACGCTCAACGAGCAGCGCCACATCCTCCCTTGCTTGGCGTCGCTCGCTTGGGCGGACGACCGCTTGGTGTTCGACTCCTTCAGCAGCGACGACACGCCACACCTGGCACGCTCAGCCGGCGCGCGCGTTGTCCAACATCCTTTCCAAAACTACGCCCAACAACGCAACGCAGCGCTTCAGCACGCCAACGCCGAGTGGGTGTTCTTTGTGGATGCCGATGAGCGCTGCACACCGGCGCTAGCTGATGAGGTGCGCCAGGTGACCCGCGCGCCAGCACATGACGTGTACGCCGTGCCGCGCCACAACTACCTGTTCGGCAAGTTGACGTTGGGCGCCGGCTGGTATCCTGACTACCAGGCGCGCTTGTTCCGCGTTGGCTTCGCAGATTTTGACCCTGCTCGCGAGGTGCACGAGGTGGCACGCTACCGCGGCGAGATGGGGCGGCTGCGCAACGTGCTGATCCATTACAACTACGACAACGTGGCTCAATTTCACGCCAAGCAGCGCCACTACATCGCCTTCGAAGCCGCCATGCTGTTCAAGCGTGGCGTGCGCCCCCGCACGCGCAATTTCATCGGCGCTCCGCTGCGCGAGTTCAAGCGCCGCTTCTTTGACCTGGCCGGATACCGCGATGGATGGCACGGCCTGCAGCTGAGCGCCCTGATGGCTTGGTACGCCTTTCTCACTTACCGCCGGCTGGCACAGTTGTGGCAGAGCGATGCTCCTCGCTCTCCGACGCGTTGAAGCTCAACGGCTCTACCCCATAGCTCAGGCGCGGTAGGGTGATCAGCAGCACGTCCAGCGCCAAGCGCGCGTTGGCGTTTTGGGTGATGAACACCTCTGTTTGCACCATGCGCTGAAGGCACGCCGCGGCTGTCTCAGGCGAGACACCCTCAGCCACTCGGCGCACAGTTTCCCCGTAGCTGGGTGCACCAGCTTGGACAACGCAGCCGATTGCTGCGCGCGTCACGTCGCGCCAAACGAGCTGCCAGGTTTGCAGCACGGCGCGGATGTGCGCATCGCCGGCCTTGGCGAGCTGCTCGGCATAAGCGAAGCGAGCGGTGAGACCCTCGCTGAGCAGCCGGAGCAGGTCGTTGATCGCTTGAAGGCGTGCCTGCAGCGTGGCCGCATCGCGCCAGGCTTGGAGCGCCCAGCCCACTCGACCCTGGGCCAACGCAGCCAACAGTGCTGCTTGTGCGGGGGATGCGCCGCGCGCCTGCAGGCCAGCCTCGATTTGCCCACGAGGCAGCGGGCGCATCGGCAGCACTTGGCAGCGCGAGAGGATGGTCGGCAGCAAGGCGTCCGCCGATGTTGCTGTGAGGATCAACACAGCGGCTGACGCCGGCTCTTCCAGTGTCTTGAGCAGCGCGTTCATCGCGCCGAGCGAGAGGGCTTGCGCATCGGCCAGGATCGCCACGCGATGCCGGCTCTCCATCGGCGTGAGCTGCAGCGCGTGCTGCAGCTCACGCACCCGTTCGATGCTGATGGTTGCGTTTGCGCCTTCTGGCTCCACTATCAGCAGGTCGGGGTGTTTGCGCTGCGCGATCAGCGCTTGTCCGCGCGCGTCCTGGGCTAGGAGCGCCTCCGCCAGCGTGAGCGCCAGCGTGGTTTTGCCCACCTGCGGCGGCCCGATGAACAGCAGCGATTGGCCCAACGTGCCGCGCGCAAGCGCATGGCGCAGCCGTTGGGTTGCCCAGGTGTGGCCGATCACGCTCTCCCAGCTCATGCTTTGCGCGCGCGCAGCTGCCTGATCTGGCGCATCCCGAGCAGGATAAGCACCACCAGCAGCGCGCTCGCCAGCGGCCAAGCAACCACCGATGCGAGGCTGAGGGCTGCTGAGGCGCCGTCCTCCAACAGGCTGACCACTGGGGCGCCAACCCCCATAGTTGTGGCGTTGACTACAGGGCGCGCAGCGGCTTTGGCGGCGTGCACGCTCAGCGCCAACACCAGCCCGCAGATCAGCGCGAGGGTAGGGTTTATCTCGGTGATCACGCCGGTGTTGGCAGCGAAGAGGATCGCGCCGGCGGCGGGCCGAATCAAGGTTTGGACGGCGTCGTTGATGTGGTCCACGCCGGGCAGCTTGTCGGCGATGAACTCGATCACTCCCAGCACGACAATGGCGAGGATAGCGGGGATGCTCGCCAGCACATCGAACGGCTCGCTCAGCCGGATCGCGTTGGCGCGAGCGAGCAGCGCGACAATCAGCAGCGGGATGTAGGCGTTCAAGCCTGCTGCGCCAGCCAGCCCCAACGCCCCCACAATGTTCGCTAAAGCCACAGCGCTGCTAAGTGTAGCTGATTGCGTAGGCGGGTTAGCTCGGCCTGTGAGTGGGGCAGCCCTAGGGCGTGAGCAGCACGATGTGCAGCTCCAGCGGGCCGTGCGCTCCGCGCACGGGCTGCTGCTCGATGTCGCTCGTGGCACTGCTGCCGGTGATCAGCGTCACGTTGCTGCTCTCGCGCAGCGGGCGCAGATCAGCGGCGCGTTGCAGCGCGAAGTAGTCCTCCAGGCGCGGCAGGATGCGTCCTGCCCGCAGGATGGCGAGGTGATAAGGGGGCAGCAGCGACGCCATGCGTGGCTTGCCTGGGCCGGCGTGCAGCACCAGTGTGCCGGTGGTTGCCAGTGCCCAGTCCACGCCGGTGATGCCAACGTCCGCCGTGGCGACTGTGACGTTATCCCCTTGCACGCGCTCGATGCCCAGCTCCTCCAGCACTGCGTCAACGCCTGCCAGCGGGATGTGAGCCATGTCCCATGTGATGGCGCGGCGCGCGCCGAGTCGGGTGAGCAGTTCACGGAGCACAGCGCGCCCCTCCTCGTCGTTCGAGACGCGATGCACCATGGCGCGCGCCCGCTCCGCCTCTGTGATGAAGCGCTGCACCCAGTCCTCATCTGGCGATGCGCGGGTCACCACCAGGCTTGGCTTGCTGTCAGCGGTTGTGGAGGGGAAGGGTGGTGAGGCGCGCCGCAGGCGGCTCAAAATTTCTTCACGGGCGCGTGCGTTGTGATGTGGCAGGCTCATGGTCGTGGGAGCGAAGGGCAGCGTGCTGAGCGCGTCGGCGGTAGCGCTCACGGAACGTGCCCTTGCTGAAGGCAGGGAAATCACGGCTGTACGTCCAGCCATTCAGCGGGGGTGGCAGTTGGCGGATTGTGCCGCTGCGCCCTGCGAGCAGGCGGGTAAGCGCACCAGCCAGCGCGGCGCCGAGGCGATACAACAGGGGTGAGGTCATGCCGAGCCGCCACAGCAGCATGGCCAACCGCCAACCAAGCGACGCATTGCCGGCTGATTGCACCAAGTCACGGCGCAGCTTGAGCAGCATGTCGGGAATGGCGATCTCGACGGGGCAAGCGCTCTGACAGGCGCCGCACAAGCTGCTTGCGAAGGGCAAGCTGGGAGCTTGGGTAAGGCCTCGCAGCAGCGGCGTGATGATGGAGCCGATCGGCCCAGGATACACCCAGCCGTAGGCGTGGCCACCGATGTTCTGATAGACGGGGCAGGCATTCAAGCAAGCCCCGCAGCGGATGCAGGCCAAGCTCTCGGCGTATTCGGTCTGGTATATGCGCCCGCGCCCGTTATCCAGGATGATGAGGTAGAAGTGGTCGGGGCCGTCCGGCTCGTCGGGGCGGCGGGGGCCGGTCATCAGGTTGTTGTACACCGATAGCTGCTGGCCGGTGGCGCTGCGCGCCAGCAATTGCACCAGAATGGCGTAGTCCTCCCATGTGGCGATCACCTTCTCGATGCCCATCACGGCCACATGGACGCGCGGCGCGCTAGTGGAGAGGCGATTGTTGCCCTCGTTTTCCACTGTCGCGATGGTGCCGGTCTCGGCGATGGCGAAGTTCACGCCGCTAATGCCCATATCCGCCTCCAGGTATTTGGTGCGCATCACGCCGCGCACGAAGCGCACCATCTCCTCCGGTCGGTCGGTGAGCGGCATGCCCAACTTCCGGTGCAGCAGCTCCGCCGTGGCTTCTTTCGTCTTGTGCAACATCGGCGCGATGATGTGGCTGGGCCGCTCGCCGGCGAGCTGGATGATGTATTCGCCCAGGTCGCTTTCCACCACCTCGATGCCGGCTTGGGCCAGCGCGTGGTTCAGCTCACTCTCCTCCGTCACCATGCTTTTGCCCTTGACCACGCGGCGGACAGCGTGCTTTTGGCACAGTTCAAGGACGAGGCGGTTGAGTTCGTCGCCGTCGCGCGCCCAGAGGACATGCCCACCGTTGGCGAGCACGTTGCGCTCTAGCTGCTCGAGCAGCGCCGGCAACTGGTTGAGCGCGCGCTCGCGCGCCAAGCGGGCCTGGTGGCGCAGCGCAGCAGCGTCGGTGGTGGCGCTCATCGCGGCCAGCCGATGATTGACGCCGCGGGTAGTGCCGCGGTCCAGCGCTGTTTGGAGCTGCGCATCGTGCAGTGCACGGATGACTGCTTGCTTGAACTGAAGAGCCTGCATGTTCGCTTCACAGGGCGATCACTGTGCCCCGGCCCTGCATGGCGTTGGTGATCGGTTGGGGAATGCGCGCGTCGGCGAAGATCACCTGGCGCACGCCGCCTGCGATGGCCTCGCTCGCGCCGAGCACCTTTTTCTTCATGCGCCCTTCGGCGAAGGATAGCGCAGATTCCAGCTCGGCGTAGCGAATATGAGAGATGAGTGTGCTCTCATCGGGGAAGGCGCGCAACAAGCCAGGCACATTGGAGAGGATGATCAGCTGCTCAGCGCCTATTGCAGCAGCGATCATGGCGGCGGCGCGGTCGCCGTCCACGTTGATGGCTTCGCCCTCTGTGCTGCAAGCGGGTGGCGAAATCACAGGGGTGTAGCCATTGTCCATCAGCAGCCGCAACAGATGGGTGTTGACGCGCTCCACCTTGCCGGTGTAGTCGTCGCGCACGAGCACTTGGCGGCCGTCAATCACAGCGCGCACGCTGCTCTTGCGGGGGCCTTCCAACAGGCGGCCATCCAGCCCGCTCAGGCCGACAGCATTCACGCCGCGCCGTTGCAGGCGCTCCACGATGCGGGTGTTCAGCTTGCCGGCGTACACCATTGCGAAGATGTCGAGCGTTTCCGCGTCAGTGTAGCGCGAGGTGAAGCCCTGGGGCGAGGTCAACATGCGGGGCGGCTTGCCAAGCCGTTCGCTGAGCACGTTGGTCTCATGCGAGCCGCCGTGCACCAACACCAGTGGCACGCCTTGCCGCACCAGCGCGGCGGCGTCGTCGCACACGAGGTCGTAGTTGATGCCAGCGCTGCCGCCCACTTTCACCACCAGCGGCTTTGTAGGAAGGGGGTGATCGCTCATGGCTCGCTCCGAAAGCAGTTAAGGGTGCAGGCCTGGGAACTCCAAACCGGTGCGCTCGTCCCAGCCCATCATGATGTTTAAGCACTGCACGGCGCTGCCAGCCGCGCCCTTCATCAAGTTGTCAATGGCGCACAGCAACGTTGCCTTGCGGCCGTCGGCGCTGAGCGCGAAGCCCACGTCAGCCCAGTTGCTGCCGGCGAGGATTTTCGGCTCCGGCAAGCGGAAGATGCCGCTGCTGGACTTGACGATGCGGACGAACGGCTCGTCTTTGTAGGCCTCGCGGAAGGCCCGCCACAGGTCCTTGTCCTCCAGCGGGCGTGTGAGGAAGGCGTGTACGGTCGCCAACACGCCACGCACCATCTCGATGGCGGTGACGGTCATGTGCAGGCTAGGCGGGTCGCCGGGGTGCAGGCGCGCGATCATCTGCAACACCTCCGCGGCGTGGCGGTGGCCGGCGGGCGCGTAAGTGCGCACGGCGCCGCTGCGCTCAGGGTGATGAGAGGCCTCGCTGCTCTCGGCGCCGCCCTCGCTGCTGCCGACTTTCACATCCACGATGATGGGCTGGGTGACGTCCAGCAAGCCCGCCTTTATCATCGGTAGCAGCGCCAAGTTCGTGGCGGTCGCATTGCAGCCAACGCCGCTGGCATAGCGCGCGCCGCGCAGCGCCTCGCGCGACAGCTCCGGCAGGCCATACACAAACCGCTCCACCCACTGCGGCGCTGGATGGGGCTTGCCGTACCACGTGGCGTAGCTGTGGGGATCGAGTCGAAAATCGGCGCTGAGGTCTATCACCACGTCCGCCATTTGCGCCCAACGCTCGATCTGCTGGGCAGCTTCGCCGTGGGGCAAGCAGAGAAAGCAGACGTCGGTCTTTTGCACGTCCTCAGGGCGGATGAACTTGAGGCTGCCGTTGCGCGTGTTGCGCAAGTTGGGATGGAGCACGTGCGCATACTCGCCCATGCGCGAGCGCGACGTGATCTGCGTCACTTGCACGTGGGGATGGAAGTTGAGGATGCGCAGCAGCTCTCCGCCGGTATAGCCGGTGGCGCCGATGATGGCACATTGCAGGGTGGACATGGGCAGAAAGGTATTATAGGTTGCTGCAGATCATGGCATCACCCAGCTCTCCTCTCGGGGGCGATGGCGGGTTGCGCGCCGAGCAAGCAGCTATCGTGTGCAACTACCACGGCGGCCGGCTGGCGATCAGCGCTGTGCCGGGCAGTGGCAAAACCCGCACGCTCGCAGCCCTGGCCGTGGAGCTAATCGCCAAGCACATCCACACCCTCGAGGCCGAGGACGGCCGAGAGGAAAGGGAGGTGCTGATCGTCACCTTCACCAACAGCGCGGTGGAGAACTTCCGTGCGCGCATTCGCGCCTTCTTGCGCGCTCGTGGCCTGCCGGATGGCGGTTATCGCGTATGCACCTTGCACAGCCTGGCACGGCTGATCCTCAACGAGAACCCTGCGCTTGCCAACGTGGACAGCGAATATGCGGTGGCTGATGAGTTAAATGCCAACGCTACCATCGCCAGCGCCACCACACACTACATCACCGGCGCCCATCGCTCCTACTGGCTCAGTTTCCTCGCCGATGAGCTGTTGCCGCGCGAGCGCGAAGAGTGCGAGGACAAGGACTGGAGGCTGGCGACCGAGCAGCTCGGCCGCGAGGTGATCCGCTTGGCCAAGAACCGGCGCGTCTCCCCCCAGCAGTTGCAGGAGTGGCTCCAAGCCTGTAGTGTCACCGATGAGCGGGTGGAGTTTCTGCGCATCGGCGCGGAGATTTACCGCCACTACGACGCCGTGCTGCGCGCCACCGGCCATCTCGACTTCGACGACCTCATCGTCGGGGCGCTGCGCGTCTTGGAAAGCGACCCTGCGCTGCGCCAACGGCTGGGGGCGCGCTGGCCTTTCATCCTCGAGGACGAGGCGCAGGACAGCACCCCCCTGCAACAAGCCATTCTGGATTTGCTGGCCCAACAGCACGGCAACTGGGTGCGCGTCGGCGACCCGAATCAAGCCATCATGACCACCTTCACCGCCTCCGACGTGCGCTTCTTCCGCGATTTCTGCCACGCCACAGGCGTGACCTTCGCCTCGCTCTCTGTCACCGGCCGCTGCGCTCAGCCAATCATGGACCTGGCCAACCAATTGGCGCGCTGGGCAGCACGGGAACATCCCATTCTTGAGGTGCGCCAAGTCGCACTGGATGACCAGGTGATGATGCGCCCCACACCACCGGACGACCCTCAGCAAAACCCTGACCAGGCGGACATTCGTGTGCTGAGGTATGAGCGGGCGGAGCAGGAGTGGGCCGGCGTCGCGCGGCAGGCGATTGATTTTGTGCGGCAAGCGCCTGAAGCCACCTGTGCAATTTTGGTGCCCACCAACTGGCTGGGCTACAAAGTGGTGGAGGAGCTGGAAGCGTTTCAGCGCGAATGCGGCCTAAGCGGCCTTTACCAGGAATACTTGCGCAACAGCCGGCCGGTCCGCGACGTGGCGCAAAAGTTGGCTGCGTGCGTGCGCTACTGCGCAAGCCCAGCCGATGCAAAGTGGCTGGCCGAGCTTTGGAAAGAGCTGGGTGATTTCGCCGATGGCCAAACGCCCAACAGCGTGGCAAAGCAAAAGCAAATGAAGGCGCTGATCAACAGTGTGGATGTCGTCCGGCTGCTCTTCCCGCGACCCGACAGCGCTGAGTTTCTCCCCAAAGCAGTGCGCGACAAGCAGGCCACGGCAGAAACATTGGAAGCGATCCAGCGCTTCGGCGAGCGCGTGCGGCCATGGGTGGAGGCGAGTGTGCTGCCGCTGCATCAGTTCCTCCTGCTGATCGCAAACGACCTTTTCGCTGGCGACGAGTATCAATTGGCGTTGGCCAGCAGCATCGCCGCCAGCCTGCGCACCTACTTCAACCTGCACCCTCACAATGCCACCTTGGCCCACCTGGCCAGTTTGCTGGATGACATTGCGCGCAACGAACGGCACTACGTGAGCGAAGGGCTGCAGGAGGCCGACTTTCAGCCACAGCCCGGCCGCATCACTGTGACCACTTTGCACAAGGCGAAAGGGCTAGAGTGGGACCGAGTGTACGTGATGAACGTCACCGACGCTGAGTTCCCCACCGACCCCGACGCCGGCATTCGAGGCGAGCGCTGGTTCTTGCGCGACCGCCGCGATCCCTCGACTGAGGCGCGCGTCGCATTGCAGGCTTTAGCCGACGGCACGTTCGCGCAACTCGATGCAAAGGCGCTGATCCGGGCGTCGCGCGTGGAATACATTGCCGAGCGGCTGCGCTTGCTCTACGTCGGTATTACCCGCGCGCGGCGTGACCTCTTCTTCAGCTTTAGCTGCCAGAACGAGCGCAACAAGCCCCAGCAGTTGGCCCAGGCTATCCAAGCATTGCAACAAGCCGGCCTGTTGACTACAAGCAAAGACAGAGCTGCGCAGCGTCAGGATGTCGCTATGGGCGTAAGTCGATAGCTCTCGTAATCTGGCAGCAGTCGCTCGTATGCAGCGCTCATCAGCGGCGAGGAGATCACAAAGTCAGCGGTGGCGCGGTTGCAAGCGATAGGGATGTTCCACACCACCGCCACGCGCAGCAGCGCCTTCACGTCCGGATCATGGGGCAGGGGCTGGAGGGGATCCCAGAAGAAGATCAGGAAGTCAATCTCCCCTTCCACGATCTTGGCGCCGATCTGCTGATCGCCGCCGAGCGGGCCGCTCTGCAAACGGATGAGCGGCAGCTTCAACTCACGCTCCAGCATCGCGCCGGTCGTGCCGGTGGCGTAGAGCACGTGTTGCGCCAGCAGCTCGCGGTTGAAGCGCGCCCATTCCAGCAGTTCGCGCTTCTTGTTGTCGTGGGCCACCAGCGCGATGTGCTTGATCGCCCCTATCGGCACTTTGCGTTGGGTGGGTTGTGTCTCAGGCATGGGCGTTCACCTGCCGCAGATGATAATCAACGCCATGAGCGAAGACATCGCCCAGACGGTGGGGGCGTACATCGCCGAGCGCATCTTGAAGAACCCTCGTCGTGTCATCCGCCCCGATGAGCCGCTGATCTCCAGCGGCCTGATAGACTCATTCCATCTTGTGGACTTGGGCTTGTTTGTCGAGGAGCGCTTCGGCGTGCGAATTGACGATAGCGAGTTGAACGCGGAGACGTTTGACACGCTGCAACAGCTCGCCGACTTGATCGCGGCGCGGCGTGCCTAGCACATGACGGGGTCTCGATGAAGCGCGTGAGAGCAGCCATCGCATTGGCGCTGGTCGGCTTGCTCAACCTTGGTGGGTTGCCTTATGAACCCCCGCCACCGCGTGTGACTGCGCGGGCCTGGCAAGCGGTCAAAGCAGGACCGCGCGACGTGTTGGTCACGTTGCAAGGCTATCCGGACCTTTCGGCGGCACGAGCGCTGCCCACAAAGGAACAGCGCACCCGATTTGTGGCCCAGACGTTAATGGCCCACGCGTCCGCCTCGCAGGGTGAGCTGATCGCTGCCTTGCGCGCACGCGGCATGGACTTGATGCCGCTGTGGATCAGCAACCAAGTGTGGGTGCGGCGCGCCAACCGCGCTGACCTGCGCTGGCTGGCGGCGCAACCACGGGTGGCGCAGGTGGACCTGGACGTGCAGTTCCTCGGCTTGCAAGCACACCTGAAACCCCGGCCAGCCGCAGCGCCGGCTGGGGTGGAGTGGGGCGTGCAGCGCGTGCGCGCGCCGCAAGTGTGGGCGATGGGTTACACCGGCCAAGGCATTGTGATCGCCAATCTAGACACCGGCGTGCGTTGGCAGCACAGTGCCCTCAAGCCCCGCTATCGCGGCTGGGATGGCACCACGGCCGACCACAACTACAACTGGTTCGACGCTGCTAGCGGCACAAACCCACCGGCCCGCGAGCCGGAAGACCTCACCGGTCATGGCACGCACACGGTCGGCACGTCCAACGGCGACGATGGCGCCGGCAACCAGATCGGGGTGGCGCCTGGGGCACGCTGGATCGCTTGCCGCAACATGGAGGGCCCCTCTGGCATCGGCAGCGTGGCGCGCTACACGGCGTGCTTCCAATTCGCACTCGCGCCCACCGACCTCGACGGCAACCATCCTAACACCGCGCTGGCCGCCGACATCACCAGCAACTCATGGGCGTGCGACCCAAACTACGGTGAGCAAGGCTGCGAGGTGCCCACAGCGCTGGTGACTGTCACTCAGGCGCTGCGCGACGCCGGTATCATGGTGATCGCTGCGGCGGGCAACAGCGGGCCGAGTTGCGGGAGCATCAGCCTGGCGCCGGCCACGCTCGACCAGGCCTTCTCTGTCGGCGCAACCAACAGCAGCGACCAAATCGCCAACTTCAGCAGCCGTGGCCCGTCCTCGCTCACCGGCCGCCTGAAGCCAGACGTGGTGGCGCCGGGCGTGAGCGTGCGCTCGGCATATGGCCTGCCAAACGGCTACGCCTTCCTCTCCGGCACCAGCATGGCCACCCCGCATGTGGCTGGTGTGGCAGCGCTGGTGTGGAGCGCGGCGCCTTGGCTGCGCGGCGATGTGGACGCCACCGAGGCGCTGCTGCGGCGCACAGCCCGCCCGCTGACCACTACGGCGCAGACCTGCGCCGGCGTGCCGGGCACGCAGGTCCCTAACCACACCTTCGGCCATGGCCTGGTGGACGCGCTAGAGGCAGTCAACCACGCCACCAGCGTCCTGCGCGCCGAAGCACCGGCCATGCATTTTTACCCGCTGCCACTCACCTACACCGTGACCTTCACTAACCTCAACTTGTTCACGCGCACCAACGTGCTGATCACCGCTACGCTGGCCGGCGCCGCCACTGTGCTATCGAGCGAGCCAGCGGCGACGCAGCAAGGCAGCGCGCTGGTGTGGTCGCTAGGCCAAGTGCCGCCGGGTGCCATCGTGGTGCTCACCTACACGGTGCAGTTGAGCCAAACCGGTCTGGTGAGCAACGCACCGCTGCAGGTGGGGTTCGATGGTCTCAATTTACCGATTGAGGGGGTGGCAGCGCAAACGCTTGCTTACGCGCACCACTCTTGGCTACCTGTAATCAGACACACTGCGGATTGAGCGCCTCGCCGAGGGCAAAGTTGCCCCCACTGGGCGATGCACGTGTGCCAGGTTGGGCCTTAAGTCAGCGCACGCTGACTGCGATGATACAATCCTCTCCACCTTGTTTACTCAAAGGGAGGAGCTATGCAAAAACAACCCTTCATCGTTGGTTCATTGGTGGCGCTGAGTCTGGCACTGAGTGCGTGTGCTGCACCTCAGACACAGACACAAACCCAATCCGCCCCCCAGCGTGTCGTGGAGACAGTTGTTGTCACCGTCGAAGTGCCGGTCACCACCACGCCGGCGCCTGCCGCTCCTGCTGCGGCTGCGACACCCGTGCCGGCTGCTGGAGCAGCTGGTTTCGGGGAGACCCTCAAAGCGATTCAAGCGCGTGGGAAGCTGGTCTGTGGTGTCAATGGGCAATTGCCCGGCTTCAGCTTCATTGACCCGCAAGGCAATTGGAGCGGCTTCGACGCCGACTTCTGTCGCGTGTTGGCCGCCGCCATTTTCGGCGATGCCACCAAAGTGGAGTTCCGCCCGCTGACGACTCAGGAGCGCTTCACTGCTCTGCAGAGCGGCGAGGTGGATGTGCTCATCCGCAACACGACTTGGACGCTGGTGCGCGACACCGACCTCGGCTTGAACTTCACTGCTGTCACCTTCTACGATGGCCAAGGCATCATGGTGCGCAACGACAGCGGTATCACCAAGCTGGAGGACCTGAAAGGCGCCACGATCTGCGTGCAAAAGGGCACCACGACGGAGCTCAACCTGGCTGACGCTCTCTCCACCGCCGGCGTTGAATACACCCCTGCCACGTTCGAAGATATCAACCAGACTTACGGCGCTTATGCGCAAGGCCGCTGTGACGCCGTCACGTCGGATAAGTCACAGCTCTCCTCGGTGGCGAAGGGGGTGTTGCCCGACCCAGACAATCACGTCATCATGGACTTGACGCTATCCAAAGAGCCGCTTGGCCCTGTGGTGCGTCATGGCGACGACCAGTGGTTGGACATTGTGCGCTGGTCCATCTTCGCTACGTTCTTCGCTGAGGAGAAAGCCATCACCTCTGCCAATGTGGACGACGTCAAGGCCAACACCACCAACCCGGAGATCAAGCGCTTCTTGGGTGTGGAGGGTGAGCTGGGCCAGAAGCTAGGCCTGAGCAACGACTGGGCCTACAAGCTTATCAAGCAGGTGGGCAACTACGCGGAAATCTATGACCGCAATCTCGGCCCGAACACCAAGACCTACATCGCACGCGGCCAGAACAGCCTCTACACCAATGGCGGCTTGCTGTACTCGCCGCCGTTCCGCTGAAATAGTAACGAGGGGCAGCACACTCTGGTGCTGCCCCTCACTTCCTCCGCTGCCACTCTGTTCGATTGCCCAAGGCTGAAAATAAGGTGCATCTCTCGCACCTCGGGCCTGCGCGAAACCTTTTGCACGAGCGGAGGTCTTTTTGTAGAATTCCTCAATACACCGTTACACCGTGAAGAAAGCACGCGAACTTCCCGCTGCTGAGCTATCGGACCTCTCCGCGGTGAGAGTGGTGTCGGCTGATCGTGCCCACACCCCTTTTTGGCGCGACGAGCGCGTCCTGCGCGTGTTTGCCCAGCTTGCGTTCTTGGCCATCATCCTGTTGCTGCTGGGCTACCTGGTGAACAACATGCTTCAAGCCCTTAGCCGCCAAGGGCTGGTGTTGGGCTTCTCCTTCCTCAGCTCGACAGCGGGCTTTGACATCGGCGAGACGTTGATCCCCTTTGACCGCAGCCAAACGTATGGGCGCGCTTTTGTGGTTGGTTTGTTAAACACTGTAAACGTGAGCGTGTGGGGGATTCTGTTCGCCACTTTGCTTGGGGTGGTGGTGGGGGTGGCGCGCCTCTCTCAAAACATACTGGTGCAATTCCTCGCGCGCTTTTACATCGAGGCTTTGCGGAATGTCCCGCTGTTGGTGCTTTTGATTTTTGTTTACGCCGGCGTTTTTCTCAACTTCCCTCAGATTCGCCAAGCGCTTCGGGTTGGGCCAGTGATGCTCAGCAACCGCGGCGTGTATTTGCCGTGGCCAATCCCCACCGAAACGTTTGACGACTTTCGTCTTTTCCTTCTGGCCGGCGTGATCGCATCTGCAGCGATCTGGGTCTTGCTTTGGCGTAGGCACAAGGGCAGCGGCCCTGCGTGGCCGAAGTGGGTGTGGAGCGCTGGGGTAGGAGTGGGCTTAGTGGCGCTGGGGTGGGTTGTGCTGATCGCCCAGCCGCCGCTCGCGTTGGAGTATCCCGAGGTCGAGGGCTTAAAAGTCTCTGGGGGCAAAAGGTTTACGCCGGAGTTTATGGCGCTGTGGAGCGGTTTGGTGATTTACACCGCCGCTTTCATCGCAGACGTGGTGCGCGCCGGCATCCAGTCTGTCTCGAAAGGCCAAGTGGAAGCTGCGCGAGCGCTTGGCTTGAACGGCGCGCAGACGCTGCGCCTGGTTGTCTTCCCTCAGGCGTTGCGCGTCATCATTCCGCCGCTGACCAGCCATTACCTGAACTTGACGAAGAATTCATCGCTTGCTGTTGCAGTTGGGTACCCAGACCTTTTCTCTGTGTCGGGCACTATCCTGAACCAGAGTGGTCGGGCGCTGGAAATAATTGCGCTGGCAATGTCCATTTACCTCTCGCTGAGCTTGCTCACGTCGCTGTTCATGAACTGGTATAACCGCCGCACCCGCCTTGTGGAGCGATGAGGCAATGTCACTGAGGCCGGCCACTGCTGCATCGAAAGCGGATGTCGTGTTGCCCCCGCCAACGGAGCGCTACCCGCTGCTGGGATGGGTGTGGAAGCATTTGTTTACCCCGTGGCACAACGCGCTGCTCACCGTGCTTGCCCTGGGGTTGCTTTATTTGCTCGCTGTGCCATTTGCACAGTGGGCGTTGACCCAGGCGCGCTGGGAGGTCGTCGTGGTCAATTTGCGCTTGCTCCTGATCGGCCAATATCCGCTGGAGCAAGTGTGGCGCTTGTGGCTCTCTGTGCATGTGCTGGCTTTCGTCGCCGGTCTCACGATCGGCAGTACGGTGCGCGCCGGCCTATGGCGAGCTGTGCCGATATTGGCAGCGCCGTGGGCGCTGGCTCTCGTCGCCGACTTCGACTTGGCCACGCGCGCGCATCTCGGCGCATTGCCGGTAGTGGGGCTTGTCGCTTTTGTGCTGGGCCGCCTCGGCCACGTCTACGTGCGCCGGCACGTGATTGGCCTATGGGTTATCTACTTTCCGCTCTTCATCTTGCTGGTGCGCGGCCTCACGGCGGAGGAGGGTTGGTTGCCGGTTGTGCCCACCAATGTATGGGGCGGGCTGGTGTTGACCTTTGTGCTCACTGTCGCGGGCATCATCTTCTCATTCCCCATCGGTGTGTTGTTGGCGTTGGGCCGGCGCTCCAACCTGCCGCTGGTGCGATGGGCCAGCGTGGTGTATATCGAGCTGGTGCGGGGTGTCCCTCTGGTGACGATCTTGTTCATGGCGCAGATCATGTTGCCGCTCTTCCTGCCGAGCAACGTGACCATCGATCGTGTGCTGCGCGCCGTGGTGGGCATTGTGCTCTTCACCGCCGCCTATCAGGCCGAAAATGTGCGCGGCGGCTTGCAGGCTATCTCGCGAGGACAGTATGAGGCGGCTTACGCGCTGGGGCTGAATAGCCTGCAGACCAACCTGTTTATCATCTTGCCTCAGGCTTTGCGCAATGTGATCCCCGTGCTGGTGGGCCAGTTCATTGCGTTGTATAAGGACACATCGCTGGTTGCGATTGTCGGCTTGCTCGACCTGCTCGGCATCGCCAAGAGTGTGTTGGCGCAGCCGGCTTACATCGGCACCCAGCGCGAGGTGTATCTTTTCATCTCCGCCATCTACTGGCTCTTCAGTTACGTGATGTCTTACTTGAGCCAACGTTTGGAAAAGGCGCTTGGCGTGGGAGAACGATGACCATGAGTGATTCGCCCATCATCGTTTGCCGCGACGTGCACAAGTGGTACGGCCACTTTCACGCGCTGCGCGGCATCAACATGGAGGTGCAGAAGGGTGAGGTGGTGGTCATTTTTGGCCCCTCTGGCTCTGGCAAGTCCACATTTATCCGCACGATCAACCGCCTGGAAGAACACCAGCGCGGTCAGATCATCGTGGATGGGATCGAGCTCACGCGGGACATCCGCAACATCGAGGCGATCCGCCGCGAAGTCGGCATGGTGTTTCAGCAGTTTAACCTTTTCCCTCACCTCACTGTCCTGCAGAACATCACCCTGGCCCCGATTCAGGTGCGCAAGTGGCCAAAGGAGAAAGCGGAAGCGCTGGCGATGCAACTGCTGGATCGCGTGGGAATCCCAGAGCAGGCCCACAAGTATCCCGGCCAACTCTCCGGCGGTCAGCAGCAGCGCGTCGCCATCGCGCGTGCGCTCGCCATGCAGCCCAAGATCATGCTCTTCGATGAGCCTACTTCCGCGCTGGACCCGGAGATGATTAAGGAGGTGCTGGACGTGATGGTCGAGCTGGCCCGCTCCGGGATGACCATGCTGGTTGTGACTCATGAGATGGGCTTTGCGCGAGCAGTGGCGGACCGCATGTACTTCTTCGACAAAGGCCAAATTGTGGAAAGCGGCACGCCCGACGAGATCTTCAACAACCCTAAAGAGGATCGCACCAAACTGTTTTTATCCCAAATCCTCTCCCACTGAGCGCCATCGCATGGCCGTACGGCGACGCTGTTTCGCCCAGTGAGTGGTGAAATAGAGCTGCCTGCTGCTTAGAGGTGCGGGGCTGTCGGCTAGAATCAGAAGGCTTATGACCAGCGAGGAAAGCCGCCTCTATCACATCGGCTTTGGCCGGGCCGACGTGGCCGACGCACAGCCGAGCCTGGCACTGCTCAGTGGTGACCCCAACCGCGCGCGGCTGATCGCGGAGCGCTTCTTGCATGATGCGCGCTCGCTATCGGAGAATCGAGGCCTGAACAGCTATCTGGGGTGGCTGCCCAACGGTGTGCCGATCATCTCGGCCACAAGCGGCATGGGCGCCCCCTCGCTCAGCATTGTGGTCAACGAGCTGGTGCAAGTGGGCATCCGCACCATCATCCGCGTTGGCACGTGCGGCTCGATACAGGATCACGTGCGGCCGGGCAGCGTGGTGATCACGAGCGCGGCGCTGTGCCGCCAAGGCGCAGCCGACGACATCGCCCCGCGCGAGTATCCGGCCGCAGCCGACCCTTTCCTCACCGTTCGACTGGTAGAGGCGGCGCGCGCGCTCGGCGTGGAGCACCACGTCGGTATCACCGCTAGCGTGGATACGTTCTTCGAGGGCCAAGAGCGCGTGGCCTCCGCCAACCCCCATTTGCTGCGCTGGTTGCGTGGCATCACGGAGGAGTATCGTCACCTCAACATCTTGAACTATGAGATGGAGAGCGGCACGCTCTTCAAAATGGCTGGCGTGTATGGATTTGCGGCCGGCTGTGTGTGTGGGGTGATCGCGCAACGCACCACCGGTGAGCAGATCGTGATGGACGCCAAGTCCTTGGCAGTAGAGCGGGCCGTTCAGGTGGCAGTGGCAGCAGCGCAGATGTGGACTCAGGCCGCAGTTTGAGGTGCGGCTCGCGCCTTGCGTTTCACCCAGCTGGCGATGCGTTCGGCAATGCTCTTTACTATCGCGTCTGGCACGCCGTTGTCCGCTTTTGACTTCAGCCGAAAGTCGCACGGCTCGTTGATCGCGTCGCACACTTGCCACAGGTTGTGCTGGTCCAGCGCGAACTCGGTGGAGAAGAGGTTGAGACCGCTGAGGCTAGCGATGTGCTGGGTCATGCCGCGCAGCACACTGAGGTGGTAGCGCTGCTCCTCCTGAGGTGTAACTGGCTCGTGAATATGAGTGCGGTCATCCGCCCAACATAGGAAGGTGCTGCCACAAGCGTAAAACACGCGGAACCAAGCCCGCCGACCACCCAGCAGCTTTGGCTCCACCCACGCTTGCAAAATCGTTTCATCAGCCGGCCAAGCTTGGCGTCGCTCCAAGATTTCTCGCCACGTGGCGGCTGGTTGGAGCACCCCGCTCCCGCCCCCGTGCGCTGGTTTGACGCTGAAGCGTCCACCCAGCACGCTGAGATCAGGGGGCGCGGGGTTGGGGTCGTGATAGTAAGAGGGCAGCAGGATCAGGTATGGCGCGTGCAGACCGTGCGTGATCAAATCGAGGTGTACGGTGAACTTGTTCCAGATGCGCCGGGTGTGCTCGTAGTCGTTGATCAGCAGCGGCACGTGGCGCTGCACAGCGGCCACATGGCGCTCGTACTCGTCGCCCCAGTCCCACGCACGATCAAGCGCGACGCGCGCGCGCAGCTCGCCGCGCTCCAGACGCTCCGGCAAGGCTGGCAGCTCGCTCTCGTCGCAGGCGACGGCGTGCAGGCCGTGCCGCGCGCACGCTTCCATCAGCATTGTCACAAAATCGGCGTCGTACTCCCACGCCCAGATGATGAGCAAGTCTGCGGTGAGGGCCATCGTACTCACAGTGGGAGCGTGATCAGCTCGCGGGGGAAGGTGGTCAGGCTCTCGCAGCCGTTAGAGGTGATCACCACGTTGTCCTCGATGCGCACGCCGCCAAGGCCGGGCAGGTAAATCCCCGGCTCAATGGTGAATGTCATACCGGGCTGCAGGGGCGTGGCGTTGCCCAAGACAATGTAAGGTGGCTCGTGACCTTCCAGTCCTAAGCCGTGGCCGGTGCGGTGAATGAAATGCGCACCGAAACCGCCGGCCTCGATCACGGCGCGCGCCGCCGCATCCACTGCCTCGGCACGCACGCCCGGCCCAGCAGCCACGCGGCCGGCTGTGTTCGCTTGTTGCACCAGCTCGTAGGCGCGGCGCAGCACCGGGGGGATCTCACCGAGCGCGAAGGTGCGTGTGATGTCGCTGTGGTAGCCGTTGCGTGTGGCGCCGAAGTCGAGCAACAGCACATCGCCGGCTTGCAGGCTGCGGTCGCTGGGCGTGGCGTGGGGAAGCGCAGCGTTTGGTCCGCTCTGAACGAGCGGCTGGAACGGCATGCCCTCCGCCCCTGCGGCGAAGAGCTGGGCAATCAGCAGGCTGGCTACCTCGCGCTCGGTCATGCCGAGTCGGATGTGCGGCAGCGTGGCCTCCAGCGCGCGCTCCGCGCATTGGACGGCAGCGCGCAGGTGATCCACCTCGGCGGCATCCTTGATGCTGCGCAACTCAGCGATCAGCTCGCTGGCCGGCGCTAGTTCCACCCCTGGCGCTGCCGCTGTAAGCAGCATCCACTCCAGCGCGCGGAAGTGCGTCGGCTCAATGCCGATGCGTCGGCGACTGGTCAGGTGATCCTCCGCCATGCGTCGGAAGGCCTGCTCGAACGGCTCGCCGTCGCGGTAGCCGTAGGTATGCCACTCAGCCCTATCAGCGGCCAGCTTGCCCAGCTCAAAGTGCGGCCCGATCGCGATGGGCGGCGCCTCCTCGGCGGGCAACAGCGCCAAGATAGGCCGCTCGCTCAAGTGCATGGATTGCGCCGTGAAGTAGGTGAAGCTAGGACCGGGCGTGAGAGCGATGAAATCCAGTTGGTGTTGACGTTGCAAAGCGCGCAACGCTGCGACGCGCGGCCAGTTCATTGTGGCATTATTGTAGAACTCTTGGCGGGACCAGTTTCATCCCATCGAGCCTGTGCCCACCCTCGCAGCATCGTAGCCATGAGCTCCAACTTCGATCACCCTGCTGCTTTTGTCGCGGCGGAAGACTTGAAGCTGATCGAACGAGAATCAGAAACCTGCCGGCGCACCCAGCACTTGACGCCGGCTCTGGTGGACCTGTTCGTTCGGCGACGTTGGCTGCGTGTGTTTATTCCCCGCGAAGTGGATGGCGACGAGTGGGAATGGCCCGACGCGCTGCGCTTGTTAGAGGCAGTGAGCTGGGCGGACGGAGGGGTGGGGTGGGCCTTGAACCTCGCGGCAGGCGGTAACATCTTCGCGGGTTATTTCCCGCTGGCACTCTCCCAGACCTGGTTTAGCATCCCTCATGCATGGGTAGCTGGAAGTGGCAGCGTGGGGGGCGTGGCGATGGCCGGCCCCTCGGGCTATCGGGTGCACGGACGCTGGCCATTCGTTACCGGCGCGCCGCACGCTTCGATTTTCACAGTGATATGCCGTCTGGAGAGCGGCAGCGACAAGACGATCGCGCTGGCGCTTCAACCCCAGCACGTACGCCTGGAGCCGGGCTGGGATGGGCTTGGCCTGCACTCGAGCGCCACCCATGCCATCGTCGTGGAGGACGCAATGGTGCCCGCAGCTCACATCCTGCCGCTGGACGACCTGGCCTCGCATGTTCAACGACCGCTTTACCAATTGCCCTTCGATGTGTTTGCTGTGCCCACGCTGGCCGCTTCCGTGAGCGGCTGTGCCCTGCGGCTGATGGATGATGTGGTGGCGGACGAGAGGCTGGCCGGCGCGTCGCGCGATGCGGTGGTTGCGACGCAAGAAGCGCTGGGGCAAGCACGTCAGGTGTTCTACCGCGCGCTTAAAAGCGCTTGGCAGGAGGTGGTGGCGCGCGGCCAGATGTCACACGACCACACCCGCGCGCTCTTCAACACATCGCGCCAGCTCAACCGGGTGGCTCAGCAATGCGCAGCCGTCGTCTATCAGCAGGCCACCATGGAGGTGGTCATGAGCAGCACGCCGCTCTGCCGTCGTTGGTGCGACCTCGTGACGGCGGCCAAACATCGGCTCTTGCGCGCTTGACTAGCTGGCTTATCATTGCTTTGAGCGAACTCCATGTTGGCAAAGGTGCACTCGTGTGCTGTCATTGGCCTGGAGGGTCACATTGTGGAAGTCGAGGTGGACAGCGGGCGGGGGTTGGCCAACTTCACGTTGGTGGGCTTGCCGGATGCGGCAGTGAAAGAGAGCAGCGAGCGCGTGCGCTCGGCGATCCGCAACAGCGGCTTCTCGTTCCCCACCAATCGCCTCACGGTCAACCTGGCTCCTGCCGACCTGCGCAAGATCGGCCCATCGTATGACTTGCCGATCGCACTCGGCGTGCTGATGGCCTCGGAGCAGCTGCCGGATAACGTGCTGGACGGGGCGATGGTGCTCGGCGAGCTGGCGCTGGACGGCAGCGTGAGGCACGTGCGGGGTGTGCTGCCGATCACGGCGTTCGCGCAGGCGCAGGGCTTTCGGCGCATGATCGTCCCCAAAGCTGACGCTGGTGAGGCAGCGCTCGTGCCGGGCATTGAGGTGATCGGCGTGCAGTCGCTGGTTGAGCTGGTGGAGGGCCTGACCGGCCGGCGGGCGTTGCATCCAGCTCAACCACTGCCGCTCGCCCCGCCCAACGCCTCGGACAACACCCTCTTTCCCATCACCGACTTCGCTGAGATCAAAGGGCAGGAGGTTGCTAAGCGTGCGCTGGAAGTGGCAGCAGCAGGAGGCCACAACGTGCTGATGATCGGCTCGCCTGGCGCTGGCAAGACCTTGTTGGCGCGTGCCCTGCCCGGCATCTTGCCGGAGCTGACATGGGAGGAGGCGCTTGATGTGACCCGCATTTACAGCGTCGCTGACCTGCTGCCGCCGAACACACCGCTGATCCAAACGCGCCCCTTCCGCGCACCGCACCACACCATTTCGCACGCCGGGATGATCGGCGGCGGGAAGTTTCCACGCCCCGGCGAGGTGAGCCTAGCGCATCGCGGCGTGTTGTTTCTCGACGAGCTGCCGGAGTTCGACGCCCGCACGCTGGAGGTGTTGCGTCAGCCGATTGAGGACAAGGTGGTGTGTATCAGCCGCGCCGCCGGCACGCTCACCTTTCCGGCCAGCTTTCAGCTCGTCGCAGCGATGAACCCGTGCAAGTGCGGCTGGTATGGCGACCCGGTCCGCCCTTGCACGTGCACGCCAGCTCAGATCAGCCAGTATCGCAAGCGCATCAGCGGCCCTCTGTTGGATCGCATTGACATTCACCTGGAGGTGCGCCGGGTGGATTTCGACAAGCTGATCTATGCGCGGTCGGCAGAGCCTTCCGCGGCGATCCGCGCCCGCGTGCAAGCAGCTCGTGCCCGTCAGTTGCGTCGCTTCGCCGGCACGTCCCTCACCTGCAACGCCGACATGGGCGTGGCTGAAGTGCGCCGCTTCTGTGAGCTGGACGAAACTGGGCGCAACTTGCTGCGCGCTGCCACTAACCAGATGCAACTCAGCGCTCGCGCTGTCCATCGCGTGCTCAAAGTGGCTCGCACGATCGCCGACCTCGCCGGCAGCGAGCACATCTCGCCCACGCATCTGGCTGAAGCGCTGCAATATCGGCCCAGGCCGATGGAGTGAGTGCTGCGCTGCTTCTGCCAGCGAGCCAATGGCAGGATCGCCTTTCGGGCTATCTGGCATACACTTGTAGCAAGAGCGTATCCCTCGTGCGAGAGTGAACTATGGCGAGACCAGTCACCCTCTTCACCGGCCAGTGGGCAGACCTCCCTTTCGAGGTCATTGTGCAGAAGGCTAAGTCGTTTGGCTACGATGGCGTGGAGCTCGCGTGCTGGGGCGACCATTTTGACGTTGAGCAGGCGCTCAGCGACGATGGCTACGTGCGCCGCAAGCGCGACTTCCTAGCGCAGCATGGGATGCAGTGCTTCGCCATCAGCAACCACCTTGTCGGCCAGGCGGTGTGCGATCGCGTGGACGAGCGCCACAAGGCGATCCTGCCGCCGCGCGTATGGGGCGACGGCAAACCAGACCAGGTGCAAGAGCGCGCCGCGGAAGAGATGAAAAACACCGCCCGCGCAGCCAAGCTGTTCGGCGTGAAAGTGGTCAACGGCTTCACCGGCAGCAGCATTTGGCATTTGGCGTATTCCTTCCCACCGGTCAGCCCGGCGATGATAGACGCCGGCTACGCTGACTTCAGCGCCCGTTGGACGCCCATCTTGGACGTGTTTGCTGAGCAAGGTGTTCGCTTCGCGCTGGAAGTGCATCCCACCGAGATCGCCTTCGACATTGCCAGCGCTGAGCGCGCCCTGCAAGCAGTGAACCATCATCCCGCCTTCGGCTTCAACTACGATCCCAGCCATTTCGGCTACCAGGGCGTGGACTACGTCGGCTTCATCCGCAAGTTCCGCGAGCGCATCTTCCATGTGCACATGAAGGATGTGGCTTGGAGCAGCGTGCCAACCGAGGCCGGCGTGTTCGGCGGACATCTCAACTTCGGCGATTCGCGGCGCTACTGGGACTTCCGCAGTGTGGGGCGGGGCAACATTGATTTCGAGCGCATCATCCGCGCGTTAAACGAGATCGGCTACAACGGCCCGCTCTCAGTAGAGTGGGAGGATAGCGGCATGGACCGCGAGCACGGCGCAGCGGAAAGCTGCGCAAACGTGCGCCGCTACGACTTCAAGCCGAGCGCCGTGGCCTTCGACGCTGCATTTGAGCGCAAGTAGAGACCTGCGACGACACCGCCGCAAAGGAGAGACGCACATGGCAGACGAGCAAGTGGGTTTTGTCACTATGGCTGGTGAGCGAGCCAGCCGCGAGGCGCCAGTGATCGGCTTCGGTGTGTTGGGCTATGCCTTCATGGGAAAAGCGCACAGCAACGCGCTCAAGAAGCTGCCCTACATGATGTATCCGCCGGTGGCGATCCCGCGCCTGGTGGCAATTGCTGGGCGCAATGCCGATGCCGTGAAAGAGGCAGCCAAGCGCTACGGCTACGAGAAAGCCTACACCGACTGGCGCCAGTTGATTGACGACCCCGACGTGCACGTGTTGGACAACAGTGGCCCAAACAACGTGCACAGAGAGCCGAACATCGCTGCCGCCCAGGCCGGCAAGCATGTGATCAGCGAGAAGCCCCTGGGCCGCAATGCCGAGGAATGCTACGAGATGTGGCAGGCGGCCAAAAAGGCGGGCGTCAAGCACATGGTGGCGTTTAACTACCGCTTCGTGCCGGCAGTTCGGTTAGCCAAAGAGCTGATCGACGCCGGCAAGTTGGGGCGCATCTATCACTTTCGCGCCGTGTACTTGCAAGAGTGGATCGCGGACGAGAACTTCCCCATGGTGTGGCGACTGCGCAGCGACATCGCCGGCAGCGGCGCCCTCGGAGACCTCGGATCGCACATCATTGACTTAGCTCGCTTCTTGGTCGGCGAACCCAAGAGCGTGATGGCGCGCACCACCACCTTCATCGCCGAGCGGGTAGGGGAGGGCGGCCAACGCGAAAAGGTCACCGTGGATGATGCCTTCACAGCGATTGTGGAGTACGAGAACGGCGCGCTCGGCACGCTGGAGGCCACGCGCTTCGCGCCTGGTCGCAAGAACTTCAACAGCTTCGAGATCAACGCCGAGCACGGCAGCATCCGCTTCAACCTGGAGAACATGAACTACCTTGAAGTGCACCTGCGCGATCAGCCGCGCGAGGTGCAGGGCTTCACCCAGGTGCTGGTGAGCGAAAGCTACCATCCCTTCTGGAAGCATTGGTGGCCGCAGGGCCATATCATCGGCTGGGAGCATACCTTTGTCCATGAGCTGTGGCACTTCCTTGACGCAATCGTGAACAACAAAGACGTGCGACCCTACGGCGCGGACTTCGAGGACGGCTACCGCAACGCTGTGATCTGCGACGCCATCCTGCGCAGCGCTGCGGAGCGTCGGCAGGTGGATATTGCCTACTGATCAGCACGATGGCGTGGCTTGATGAGCTGGCTTGCGCGCTTGCGCGATAGACGCGCAAGCCAGCGTTCTGTTGCAACCTATAATCGCCTTCGCTGGTTTGCCATCATGACTACCTATACACCTTTCGACCAAGCCTGCGCGAATGTGATTCGCACGCTCACGCTAGACGCTGTTCAAACCGCCAACTCAGGTCACCCCGGCATGCCCCTAGGCATGGCCGACGTGGCCTACGTCCTATATGCCAAATTCATGCGCTTTGACCCCAAAGCGCCGCAGTGGTTCAACCGAGACCGCTTCATCCTCTCCGCTGGGCACGGCTCGATGCTGCCCTACGCCATCCTTCACCTGACCGGCTACGAGGCGATGACGTTGGATGAGATCAAGCGCTTTCGCCAATGGGGCAGCTTGACGCCAGGACACCCAGAGAACCATCTCACACCCGGCATCGAGGTCACCACTGGACCGCTCGGCAGCGGCACCGCCAATTCCGTCGGCATGGCGATTGCCGAAGCCTGGCTCGCCGCGCGCTACAACCGGCCGGGCTTTCCCGTGGTGGATCACTACACCTATGCCATTGTCAGCGATGGCGATCTGCAAGAGGGCATTAGTCATGAAGCGGCCTCGCTGGCCGGCCATCTTGGGCTGGGCAAGTTGATCTGGTTGTACGACGACAACGCCGTCACGATTGACGGCCCTACCTCCCTGGCCTACAGCGACGACGTGCCTAAGCGCTTCGAGGCATATGGCTGGCACGTCCAAACGGTGGACGCGCACAACATGGAAGCCGTAGAGGCTGCCATTCACGCAGCGCGCGCTGTGACCGACAAGCCCAGCCTCATCTGCTGCAAGAGCGTGATCGGCAAGGGCATGCCCACGCGCCAAGGCACGCACAAAGCGCACAGCGACGCCCCCGGCTGGGAGGAGGTCAAAGCGGCCAAAGTTGCGCTAGGCGCTGATCCAGAGAAGACGTTTGATGTCCCGCCAGATGTGGCCGAGGCTTGGCGCGCGATTGGCGAACGAGCGGCGCTCCACCACACCGAGTGGCAGCGCCTGATGCAGGCCTACAGCGAGGCCCATCCCGATTGTTGGCACGAGCTGACTGACGCCATCGAGGGTGTGCTGCCGGCGGGCTGGGAGGCCGCCTTGCCCACCTTCGATCCAGCGGACAAGCCGATCGCCACCCGCGCGGCCAGCGGCACGGTGATCAGCGCACTCGCCAACGTGCTGCCCAACTTGCTGGGCGGCTCAGCCGATCTCACGCCCTCCAACAACACCCAGCCGAAAGGCGCACAGCCGCTGCGGAAGGGCGACTTCAGCGGGCGCTACATCCACTACGGCGTGCGCGAGCACGCCATGGCCGGCATCATGAACGGCATGGCGCTGCACGGTGGCATACTGCCCTATGGCGGCACGTTCTTCTGCTTCAGCGACTTCATGCGCCCAGCACTTCGCCTTGCTGCGCTGAGCGGCGCGCACGTGATCTTTGTCTTCACACACGACAGCATCGCGCTCGGCGAGGATGGGCCGACTCATCAGCCGGTGGAACACCTCGCCAGCCTACGCGCCATGCCCAACCTGCTCACCCTCCGGCCCGCTGATGCAAACGAGACTGCTGAGGCGTGGCGTGTGGCGGTGGAGTGGAAGCGCGGGCCGGTCGCGTTGATCCTCTCCCGGCAAGCGTTGCCCATCCTGCCCAAGTTGGAGGGGTTCAGTCGCGGCGCTTATGTCGTGCGCGATGCAGAAAACCCCCAGGTGGTGCTGGTCGCCAGTGGCTCAGAGGTGAGCTTGGCGCTGGAGGCAGCGGCTGCGCTCGACGCGCGCGGCGTGCGCGTGCGGGTGGTCTCGATGCCCTCTTGGGAGCTGTTTGACCTGCAGGACGAAGCATATCGCACCCGCGTGCTGCCGCCCGACTTGCCCAAGGTGGTGATTGAAGCTGGCGTGTCGCTGGGTTGGCACAAATACGTCGGCTCTGGCGCGCGCTTGGTCACGCTCGACGGCCGCTTCGGCGCTTCTGCGCCTTATAAGGACGTGTACTCCAAATTGGGATTCACTGTAGAGCGCGTGGTGGCAGCCGCTATGGAGTGCGTGCAGTCGTAGCGTCGCTCGACTGAGCTACTCCGGGGAGCAAAGAGGCCGACTCTGCTTGTCGCGGGACGCCCTCCGCAATCGAGCGGAAGTGGGTCGCCTGTGGCCCAATCAGGCGGTCGGTAGTAGCGAGGATAGCGATGGATTCCCCCGCCCTGATCGTGAACAGCTCGTCCAAGGCAGCCTCGTACACACCGATCAGATTGTTGCTTTTGTCATAGGCGCCGATCAAGATGCGCACAGCATATGTTTCACCATTGCCGATGTTCTTTATCGTGCCTCGCATGCTGCTGCCGCCAATGGCGTGTAAGTTCTGGACCTCCAATCTTCGATATACCGCCCTGCTCAAGCTGGAGTTCACAGCTCGCTGGTCCCAATCTTCCGGCCACACGAGCACGTCTGAGGCTTGCGTTAAATCCTCCTCGATTCGCACGCGAAAGGGCACACTCTCGTGCGCAAGGAGCGACGTGGCCAGGAAGGTCCGGCGTGTCGAGATGGTGTGATCACGGTTGATGATTTGCACACAGATCACGGCTTGGTTGACGCTGGTGGCTGCGTTGTTGGTGAGCGTGCCGATCAACGACCAGGTCCGACCTGAGTGCGCGAGGGAACGGTAGAGAGTCAAGTTCTCCACATGCAGCCTACCGGCCTTGCAGCCTGCCACTTGCCTCGGCATCAGCATCAGCGCTTGGCTCTCGGTAGGGGCGGAGAATGGAGGTGGGGAATCGATTGCTGCTTGGACTCTGCTGCAAGCAAGAAGCCATAGTGGCAGTAGCGCGATCAGGCTGAACGTTCCCCTTAGCTCACGTTTGACGCGCCACCTGCCCAGCATCACTCCCCTCAGTGAGATTGTAAACTGTGTTGCGTCCATGCACAGCCCAACCCCCATCCGCTTAGTTTCTGTTGCAGAAATGCGGGCTTTGGAGCAGTGCGCCGATCGGCGCGGCCTGAGCTACGAGCGCATGATGCACAACGCCGGCGCTGGCGCAGCGGAAGCGCTGCTGCGACATCTGGGCAAACCGCAACGTGTGGTGGCGCTCATCGGGCCTGGCAACAACGGTGGTGATGGCCTTGTGTGCGCCGCCCACCTCGCTCGGCAAGGCGTGGAGGTGCGGGCGTACTTGCTGCGCGCCCGCGACCCCGACCTTGATGCGGTCTGGCGCGAGGTTGCACAGGCCATATCAGTCTCGCTCGTGCTCGCCGACGACCCCGATCTCAACACCCTGCGCTGCTGGTTGGCAGAATGCGATGTGGTGCTGGATGCGCTGCTCGGCATCGGCGTCTCGCGCCCTATCAGTGGCGACTTGCAGCGCCTTTTGGCTGTGCTAGCAGAACGGCGCGCTGCACCGCCTGCTGTCGCGCTGGTGGCGCTCGACGGCGTCACCGGCATGAACTACGACACCGGCGCGCTCGACCCTTGTGCGGTGCCGGCTGACCTGACGCTCACCTTTCACGCGCCGAAGCGCGGCCATTACCAGATGCCGGCAGCGCAGGCAAGCGGCAAATTGGTGGTGGTGCCGATAGGCATTGATGCGCTCTGTCCCGATGTACCGATCGCTGTTGCGCTGGCTGATGCCGCACAGGTGCGCGCGCATTTGCCACAGCGCCGCCCTGATGCCCACAAAGGCGATCACGGGCGCGTGTGGGTGATCGGCGGATGTGCCGATTACGTCGGCGCTCCTACATTGGCGGCCCTGGCCGCGTATCGTGTCGGCGCTGGGTTGGTGACACTGGCGGTGCCACAGTGTGTGTGGCCCATTGCAGGCGCGCGGTGTCCCGAAGCAACGTTCGTGCCGCCCGCAGAGGACGTAGGGGCGTTAGGCCCTAGCGCGGCGCGCCTGATCGCCGAGCGGCTCTCTCAGGCGCGCGCGCAGGATGTCGTGCTGCTTGGACCTGGCATGGGCCAAGCACCGCAGACGGGTGAGGCGCTGGCGCGCTTGTGTGCGGTGCTGCGCGAGCGTGGCTCGCCGATCGTGTGCGATGCCGATGCGCTCAACTGGCTGGCCAAGCAATCGCAATGGCATCGGCTGCTGCCGCCGCAGTCGGTGCTCACGCCACATCCGGGCGAAATGGCTCGGCTATGCGCCACTGACGTGTCCGCCGTCCAGGCCGATCGGGTGGGGTGGGCGCTGCGCGCCGCGCAGCAGTGGGGGCATGTGGTGGTGCTGAAAGGGGCATACCCAGTGATTGCTTCGCCGCAAGGCACGGGCTTGGTGTTGCCGTTTGCCAACCCGGTGCTGGCCGTCGCCGGCACGGGCGACGTGCTGGCCGGCTGCATCGCGGGCTTCATGGCGCAGGGCTGCTTGCCGCTCCATGCAGCGCTGTGCGGCGCCTTCGTGCATGCCCGTGCGGGCCAAGCATGGCGTGACCAGCATGGCGACGCCGGATTGCTGGCCAGCGATTTGTTGGCGCTCCTCCCCGATGTGCTGCGTGAGCTGAGGGTAGGTCCATGATGTTTGTCGCTTCAGACTTGGAAGGCACGCTCAGCCGGGCTGAGACCTGGCGTGTGGTGGGGCGCTTTCTGGAACGCGCAGGACGTGGGGCTGCTTATCGCCGCTTGGTGGCGGTGGGCGCGCTGCGATCGCTGGGCAGCCGCTTCGGTTTGGTGCGCAGCACCGGCTTGCGCGAACGCTGGTTTAAGGAGATGACTGCGCTGCTGCGCGGCTTCGACACTGCTCAAGTGGATGCGCTCATGAGCGAGATTGTCGAGAGCCTGTGGCAAGCGCGCCGAACCGTCGTGATCGCTGAGCTGGAACGTTATCGGCGCGAGGGAATGTGCGTGGTTATCGTCTCGGGTAGCTACATCCAAGTGGTGCGTGGCTTCGCAGAGCGTCTGGATGCGCAGGCGCTGGGCAGCGTGCTGGAGGTGGACGAGGCCGGCAGGCTCACCGGTAAGCTGGTAGGGGAGGTGGTGAGTGGCGAAGCCAAGGTGCGCAAACTGCGCGCCCTCATTGGTGATGCACCGTTGATCGCGGCCTACGGTGATACCGAGGGCGACGTGCCGATGCTGCGCATGAGCCGGCAGCCGGTGGCGGTTTCGCCCAATCGCACGCTGCGGCGGATCGCCCAAGTGGAGGGGTGGCGCGTGTTGGAGGACGCGCCGGCCCGATGAGCACCGCCGCGCCGACCAACGCCCCGACGCTTCCCCTGCCTGAGCGCACGCGGCTGACGTATCGCTTCGATCGGCTGCGCGCGCTGCCGCAAGGCCTAATCGAGGCGGCAGGCACCACATTTCTGCTGCTGATCGCCACGCGCGCCTTCGACGCTGATGCCACAGCAAAATCGCTGATCGCTGCCAGTGGCAACTTGGGCCTGCTGTTGTCGCTGTGGGCAGTGCCGATCACGGCACACTTGGCGCGCCCAGCGACCCACGTGGCCGCTAGCGTGATGATAGTTGGCGGCGGGGCGTTGTTTCTGGCCGCAGCGTTGCCAAGTCTGCCGATGCTGGTGATGGGCACGCTGGTCAGCATGTGCAGCGCCAACCTCATCATCCCGTTGGTCACTGCGGCCTATCAGAGCAACTATCCTCCCCGCGAGCGCGGGCGCTACGTCTCACGGACGCTCGTCATTCGCATCGCAGTGTCATCGCTGGCGGGGGAAGGGCTGGGCCGCTTGTTAGAGGCGGACATCGGCCTCTACCGGTTGGTGCTGGTGCTGTTTGGGGCGGCGTGCTGGGCAAGCGCCAGCTTTCTCCACCGCATCCCCTCTCATCCGCTGCGCACAGTCAACGATCAGGGCGCTACGGGTTGGGCCGGCTGGATGTTCAACGCATTTGGCGCGATGCGCCTTGTGCGCCGGGATCGCTTGCTGCGTTGGATGCTGCTCTCGTGGATGCTGATGGGCTTCGCCAATTTGATGATGTTTCCACTGCGCGTTGAGTACTTGGCGAACCCTCGCTACGGTCTGTTGTTGAGCCCGCGCGAGGTGGCGCTATACGTGTTGGTGATACCAGGAGCGATTCGGCTGTTGTTGTCGCCGATGTGGGGAGCGCTCTTCGACCGCATGAACTTTTTTGCGCTGCGCATCATCTTGAATCTCGGATTTGCGCTCGGCATTGCAGCGTTCTTCACTGGCCGTAGCGCGCTGGGCTTGTTGCTAGGCGCGGTGCTCTTTGGCGCGGCAAACGCTGGCGGTGAGATCGCTTGGAATCTGTGGGTGACGCGCTTTGCGCCAACTGACCAAGCTGCGGAGTATATGAGCGTGCACACCTTTCTCACCGGCGTGCGCGGCGTGCTGGCGCCTTGGGCGGGCTTTCAACTGGTGCAGCATCTGGAGATCGGCGGTGTGGCTTGGATGGCCGCCGGCCTGATCGTGTTAGCGTCGCTGATGTTGGTGCCGGAGATGGGCGGTCACTATAATCGCCCACGAGCTGCCTGATGTCTCATACGCTGCGTGTGCGCGCTGAAGCCGACTTTTTGGCTGAGATGTTGCGCCGCTATTGGTTTGCGCCGCCGGTAGCGCTCTGGCGCGCCGTAGAAGCGCGCGCGTTGAGCCGGCTGGATTTCCCAGCACCGATGTTGGACTTTGGCTGTGGCGATGGCATGTTCACTGCCGTCGTGTTCGGCGCGCAGCCGGGCATCTTCGGTTGCGACATTGCGCGCGCCGAGATACCCACCGCCCGCGATAGCGGCATCTACACCCATGGCGTGCAGTTCGCTGATGGCCATCACCTGCCTTATCGTGACGCAGCCTTCGGGACCGTGTATGGCAACTCGGTGATCGAGCATATCCCCGACCCGCATCACGTGCTGCCAGAGCTGGCGCGCGTGTTGCGTCCGAATGGTCAGTTGGTCTTGACTGTACCCAGCGATCGTTTTCGCGCGCTGCTCGATGGCGTACAAGCCGCGCCCGACAAGGCCAGCGCCGAGGCGTACGCCCGTCACGTGGACCGACTGCTGGCACACTATCACTACCACACCGCAGATGAATGGCGCGTGATGTTGTCTGGCGTTGGGGTGGTGCTGACGCACGTGAGTTACTACGTCGCGCCGGATGCGGTGCGGCAATGGGATAGGCTCAACCGCAGATTTGGCATTGGCCGCCGCACGCTGTTCAGCGTGCTGGTGTCGCCTCGACTGCGCAAGCTGGGGTATCAGGCATTGCTCGCCAAGGTGATGTATGCGCGCTGGTTGCCTCGGCTCAGGCCGTATTACGAGTCGCCGGTGTATCACGAGGGCGGCGGGATGCTGGTGGTGGGGCGAAAGCGCGCCTAAGTGCTGGAGGCTACGCTAGACGGTCATCAACCGTGCAAAGCTGATCGCCGCAAACACTGAGCACACCACAGCCAGAACCACCACTTGGTTCAAGAAGAGCAACGTGCCACAGATGAGCAACGCGGCAAATGTCACCGACCAAGTGAGCCGCTCCACGCTGCGCTCAATGCGGCGCAAATCATTGGTGGAGGCCTGGCTGAGTTGTGCGCGCACCT
This sequence comes from uncultured Anaerolineae bacterium, assembly GCA_938028725.1. Lineage (GTDB taxonomy): Bacteria > Chloroflexota > Anaerolineae > J036 > Brachytrichaceae > CALIMH01. Next base: position 54,089 of record CALIMH010000005.1, read on the forward strand.
CTAGTTGGCCGCTCAGCGCGCGCGAAAAGAAGGCCTCGCTCTGCGATGGCAACTGGATGGCCTGCCGCAGCAGTTTGACACCTTCACCGACCACGCTTTGCGTGAAACTGCGGGCAGGGCTGGAGGTAGGCGTGTCGAAGTCGCGAGCGAAAGATTGCAGCGCCTGCCAGGGATTGAACTCCGGGTCGAGCGCGGTTAACATGCCGGCGAGGATGTTGGCGGTGCGTCCCAGGTACAGCATGTTCTGAGGCACTTGAAACGGCAGCGACGAGAGCAGATCGCGGAATTCCTGCGCGAAAGCATACATCTCGTTGAAATCCACATTGCTCAGGTCGCTCACCGTCACGCCCCAGAAGCGATCGAGCAGTTGGGCGATTGCATGTTCCACGCGCACCAAGTCGGCCTCCGGCAGCAAGAAGCCGAGCCGCTGTGCCGACATCACCCAGCGATGGGCGTCCTTCAGTGTGATCGCCAGGATGAACTCGCGCAACTCCTTGACGAACGTAGGCGGCAATGTGCCCATCATGCCGAAATCCACGAACGTCAAGCGAAACGGTCGCCCCTCCCCGATGGGCACGCGCCAAGCGCGGGCAGTCTCCACATCTAATGGCTGGACGAACAGGTTGCCCGGATGCGGGTCGGCATGGAAGAAGCCATGCACGAACACCTGCGCCAGGTAAGTTTCAAACAATTTGCGGGCCACCTCGCGCCGCGAGATGCCGGCGCTCTCCAGCCCCTCCAAGTCTAGGATTTTGATGTCCTCCACGTTTTTGAGGACGATCAGGTGGCGCGTGGTAAAGGCGTGATACACGCGCGGCACGCGCACTCCCGTGTCGGAGGCGAAGTTGCGATTGAACTGCTCCGCGTGTTTGGCTTCTTGCAGGTAATCCAGCTCCTGATAGACCACCTCAGCGAACTCGTGCGTTAATGCATCGAGGTTCGCGCGCCGGCGGATCGGTTTGTAGTATTTCAGCCACCCCACGATGGTTTGCAGCGCGTGCAGATCTGTGCGCACAATGGCTTCCATGTTGGGGCGCTGCACTTTCACCACCACCCGCCTCGGCGCTGCTGCGCCGTTGTTGCTGGCCTCGCCTGTGTCTTTGAGAGTGGCAAGGTAAGCCTGGCCAAAGGAAGCAGCAGCGACCGGCGTCGGATCGAACTCCTCGAACACTTGGGCGATCGGCATGCCCAGTTCGCGCTCGATCAGCGGCAACATCACTGAGGCTGGCTCTGGTGGGACGGCGTCCTGCAGGCCGCTCAGCTCTGCGATGATGGCCGGCGGCAGCAAGTCCACGCGGCTGCTCAAAAATTGGCCCAGCTTGATCCACACCCCTCCCAGCTCCACTGCTAAGTTGCGAAAGCGCCGCGCCAGCGCCGTTAGGCGCGCCATGCGGTTTTGGGCCACCCGCTCAGCGCCGATCACGCGCGCTAGGATGACCTCCCACCAGATGAAGCCGAGCACCATGCGCGCGCCAAACCACAGGGCGCGCCACGCACGTTGGCGCAGTGAGAGCGCCAGCCCACGCTGTGGCCTGGCTCCACTGGCTCCAGTTTGCGGCACCGGCGGCTGTTGGGGGACGGTGCGCTCGAGGGCCGGGAAGGGTAGCTTTTCGACCAAAGCCATACGCCGGCGATTGTAAGCCGATTCACTTGGCTTACGATGAGTATGAGCTGTGCCCTTGCTAGCTGCGGGCTAGTGTCGCACAGTCTTGGTAAGCTGCGATCAGAGCAGGGGCTTGCGCCTCCCAGCTAAAGATAGCCCATAGCCGCTCCTGAGCTGCGCGGCCCAACCCTTGACCTGCCTCAGGGTCAGCGAGCAACTCGTGCAGCGCACAACGGAAGGCTGCTACGTCGCCTGGGGGTGTGAGTTTCCCGCAGCGTCCGCCATCGAGGTAAAGCCGGTTCATCCCCACGTCGCTCACCACCATCGGTTTCGCGCAGGCCATGTAGTCCACCACCTTGCCGCTGCACTTGGCACGGTTGATCGGCGTGTCGCGATAAGGGAAGATGCCAACGTCAGCAGCAACGAGCATAGCCAAAAACCGCTCGTACGGGACAGGCGCACACCACTCCACGCGCGCGGCGATGGAAGTGCGCGCCAGCGCCTCGCGGAATGAGCGCGCGCCGTCGCCCATGTCGAAGAGCACCCAGCGCCAGCGCAAGTCGCGCAAGCCTGCTAGCGCACGCATGGCCACATCTAGGTCATGCTGTAGGGGCAGATTGCCGCCGTAGATGATCACCGGCGTGTCATCCCATCCCATCTGAGCGCGCAGCGTGCTGCGGTGGGGCAACAACTGTTCCACAGTTTGGCGCAGTTGTCGGTCCGCGCCGTTGGGCAACAGCAGCAGACGTTGGGCATGTCCCCTCAATGCGCGGCTGCGTTGCAGGAGCACTTCGCTAGCACAGGTGACCCAATGCGCTCGGCGCAGCGACCACCGCTCCTGGAAGAGCATGAACAGCTTATAAGCGAGCGGGTAGCGATACACGCTCAACCACCCGCCTCGACCCTCCCAGTCGTCGTTGTCTACGACGAAACGCATGGCGGGGCGCTGCCGCGCGAGCAGCAGCATGGCCAAAGCCGCCACGCCCACCGGCTTGAAGACATGCACCACATCTGGCCCAAGCGCTCGGGCACGGATGGCCATGTGCTGCGCCATGTGAACCAGGCCGGGCCAGCCGCTGCCCTGCATGGGTACGTTCTCAATGCGCACTGCGCCTTCCTGCTGACACGCGCCGCTATCTGGGGGGTTGTCGTAGGGTGGGATCAGCACGTGCACTTCGTGGCCTTGTGCGGCTAGTGTGCGAGCCAGCGGCAGCATGCGCACGCTGACCGTCGCTTTGGGTGAGCGCGCGAAAGGGGCGAGGAGCACAATGCGCATGGCAGCGCCTCAATTATCAGCCCTGCCGAAAGAAGCGCCACGGGGCGGCTCGCCCCGGAAGCAGGCTGAACTGAGCGCGATGGATGAACGGTAGGATGTGCGTTGGTGTGAAAAGATAGCGCACTGCCTGGTGTGGTTAGCAAGCAGTGCGCCGGATAGGTAAGACCTCGGCAGGTCGCTTACGAGGGGTTTGTGCTTGGCAAAGGTGCAGCGCTGCTGCCCTCGCTGCCACTAGATGGCAGCGCCGACCGCAACGCCACCTCGGTGTTTTTGACGGCCAGCTCCGTATTGCGCATCACTGTCTCCGTGCTCTTCACGAGCCATTCGCTGTGCTTGATCATCGCCTGCGCTGCTTCTGCTGCTGCCCGTGTGTATTGCTCCACCTCGGTGAGCAGGTGAACGATCTTGCCGAACACCAACGGCGGGATGCCGTTTATCAACCCCAAGAAGATTGGCACAAAGCCCACCAGGTTTACACCCTGGTTATAGCCCTCATAAAAGTTCCCGGTCAGCAAAAACAAGCCGATGATGACACCAGCAGCGACGTTGACAATGCCCCACGCAATCAGCACGCTGCCGACAAGCCTTAGGCCGGTATGACGGGGCGCAGCGCTCATGGCACTTACCTCGGCTTGTCACTCCACCAGTGACTCGAACGGGAGCGGGATGCGCTTAGCGCCCGGCGCCAGCGGGAATCGCACAGCCAGCTCGACGCTCACCTGGCTCAGTTGCGGGCCGAACTGCTCGATGATCGGGTTGAAGTCTTGCAACTCTGGATAGGTGTTGAGACGGCCGATGATCTTCGAGGTGTTCAACAAGCACTCCGCGTCGCACATGAGGTTGGGCAGGGGCTTGTCATTGACCGCTAAGGTCAACCCGTCCTTCTCACTGCGCAACGAGAAGTGCTGAATGCCACGATCCATCATGAGCTTCACCCAGCCCGGGTCGAGGTAAAGCAGGCTCAGGTCAATTCCAAACAGTTGCTGCACCTCGGCCGCGGAGATGTCGGCGACGGATGGGACACCGTTCTCATCGTAGGTGATCACCAGCCTGGCCAAGGCCGCATAGCTGGGCTTGGTGTCTTGCTTAGCCGCCGTCTTTGCAGCAAGGTCGCGCAGCGGAATGTCCGGCGCGCCGGGCATCTTGGGCAGGCGGATCACCAGATTCAAGCCCAGGCTGCGCGCCAGAGGCAAGAACCGACGTGCTAGCAAGCCATAAACTTCGAAGCCGGGCAACAAGGCACCCGTCAGCGTGCCGGCCAGATCGCCCACCGTGTTGACCGAGTCACTCGAGAAGGCGATGTGCGGCAGCGCCTTGCCGTTCACAAAGACGTAGGCCCCGCGCCCGTTGAACGCCAGCTCGATGTGTTGCGTGTCCGTGCTCTTCAGCCAGTCCACGATTTCCTTCTGCACACCAAACTGGGAGGCATCTATCAAGCCGAAGGAGAGGGTGCGAATGGCTTCTGGGCTGAAACCAGCGATGGAAGCGATAGCGCCGTTGTCGGTCAGTTGCACTTCGACGCGCGGTAGCGATAAATAGAAGTCTCCACTACGGTCCACTTCGGCTGCTGGGGCGCACGATGTGAGAGCCAATGCTATGGCCGGCAACAACAAGGAGATTCGCTTGGTCACTTTCATTCTCGTCCCTCCGATGCGGTCAGCAAGAGTTAAGCGCTTCTGCTGTTGAACACTGATATTTTGACATAGTTCAGCGAGATGCACAACTTGCCGCCGCCATAAACAGAACAACACAAAGGTGCGCTATAATGCGCGTCCCCTTACCAAGGCGCAAGCGCGAATCTCAGCGCGCGTATGCGCCGGCCACGCCTCCATCCACGGTGAGGAACGCCCCGGTGATCTTGGCCGAGCGCGCCGACGCAAAAAACAGCGCTGCCTCCGCTACGTCCTCTGGGAAGATGTTGACTTTTAAGGTGGTTCGGTTGGCGTAGTAGGCGTCCAGCTCTTCTGGCTTGATGCCGTATGCCATGGCGCGCGCCTCGCGCCACTCGCTGTTCCAAATGGTGCTTCCTTGCAGCACGGCATCAGGCAGGATGCTGTTGACGCGGATGCCGCTAGCGCCGCCTTCTTCAGCGAGACAACGCGCTAAATGCAGCTCGGCTGCCTTTGCGGCGCTGTAGGCAGCCGCGTTTTTGCCGGCCACAACCGCGTTCTTACTCACGATGAAGATCAGCGAGCCGCCGTTCCCTTGCTGCTTGAGCATGCGAAAGGCCTCGCGCGCCACCAGGAAATAGCCGGTGGCGAGGATGTCCATGTTGCGTTGCCAGTCGGCGAGTGAGGTCTGTTCGATCGGCGCACTGGTAGCGATGCCGGCGTTGTTCACGATGATGTCCACGCCGCCATAAGTGAGTGCGGCGTGTTCAAACGCATGGCGCACGTCCTCTTCGCGCGTCACATCGCAGCGAATGAAGGTGGCTCGCCCCTGGCCGTTGGCTTGGCTGATCGCCTCGGCCACGTGCTGTGCGCCGATCTCGTTGATGTCGGCGATCACCACGTGTGCGCCCTCCTGTGCTAGCCGATGGGCAATGGCGCGGCCGATGCCGCTTGCGCCGCCAGTGATGAACGCTACCCGGCCGGCCAGCTCGCGCTCCGGTGGCCGCAGCGTGAGCTTATACAACTCCAGTGGCCAGTACTCCACGTGGAACGCCTCTTCTTCGGTGAGCGAGGTGAAGCGGTCTATCCACGTGCACTGGGTCATCACAGCAATCGCGCGATGGTAGAGCTGCCGCGAGACGTCGGCCTGCATGTAATCGCGGCCAGTGTTGAACATGCCCAAGCCCGGCACCAAGATCACGCGCGGCACAGGGTCTGCCATGCGGACGTTGGGGTCGGTGTGATAGCGCTGGAAGTAGGCCGTGTACTGCTCGCGATACGAGCGCATCCCTTCCCGCAGGCCGTGTAGCAGTGACTCGACGTCTTGCTGGTTCCAGCGCACGAATAACGGCACGCGCTTGGTATGCACGAGGTGATCTGGGCAGGCAGCACCCACTTGGGAGAGCGTCTCTGCGTCGGCACGCTCAAGGAACGCCAGCACGTCCGCGCTGTCGTCGAAAGTGACAATGCCACGGCCGCCCGCTGTCGCCATGCCGCGCAGGGCAGGCATCACCTGTGCAGCAAAGCAGCGGCGCGCTTTGGCCGAGAGCTGTGGTGATGCGACAGAAACGCCGGTGAACATGCGGCGCTGAGCTTCGCGCAGCGCGTCCTCAGCGCGCTGGATGTGTTCAATGGCGCTATCATAAGCTGATTTGGCGTCGGCGCCCCACGTGATCAGCCCGTGCTTGCCCATCACGACGCAAGTGGCGCGTGGGTTTGCTTGCAGGGCGAGGGCGATCTGCTTGCTCAATGCGAAGCCCGGCCGAATGTATGGCGCCCACACCATCGCCTCACCGAACACTTCGCGCGCTGCTGCTTCGCCGCGTTCTGCGCAGGCCAGCGCGATGATCGCGTCGGGGTGGGTGTGGTCTACGTGAGGGTGGGGGGTGAAAGCGTGCAACAGCGTCTCGATGGATTGTCGCGGCCGGTTTGGCTCGAACTGGCAACGGCTCAGATATGCCACCATCTCCTCGTCGCTCATGGAATCGCGCGAGAGGAGCGGCAACACCTCTTCTAGTTTCAGGCCGGCAAAATCTTTCGGCGTGCAGGTGGCCAAGTCGCTGCCGCTCCCTTTTACCCACAGCACGCGGGTTGGCCTGCCCATGTGGTCCATTTCCACTGTTTTGACCGAGGTGTTACCACCATAGATGTTGACGATGCTGCGGTCCGAGGCCAGCAGCCGCGAACGATAGGCGAGCAACTCGAGCGCGCTAAGGCCGTGTGTTTCTGCATCGTTCCAGCGATTGAAGGGCATGTCAACCACTCCTCGTGTTTGGCAAGCATAGCACGAATGGCCTGCTCGGCGACACCTACGCCGGCACGGCAGATATGCGACAATGGGTTCGATGTGGCGCGCTAGTGTGATGGCGCTGTTGATGGTCAGCCTGAGTTGCGGCTCGGCCCCCTCACACGCAGCAGTGACGGCGACGCTGCTGTCACCGGTGGCGGATGCGCAAGGTAGGTTGCCGCCTGCGCGCGCAGGCCGGCCGCTATGGTTCGCGCTGCACGTGGCCGGCGATGGGTTAGCGCGGGTCAGCCTATCGGCAGGAGGGCGCGAAGTCGCAGTGCGGGAGCTGGCGCGCAAGCCGCAGCGTGTGAACGTGGTGTTGCGCTGGGTGCCATCTGAGGATGGGGATTTCCCGTTATCGGCGGTCATCCAAACCAGCACCGGCGCGCGCACAGCAGTGCCGCTGGGGGTGTTGCCGGTGCGCGGCGCGGAGGGGCCGCTTGGCTCGATGGTCGCCATACCTGCCGGCACGTTTCTGCGTGGTGATGACCAGGGCGAATTAGATGAGCAGCCGGCGCGGCCTGTCTTCGTGGCGGCCTTCACCATCGATCGCTACGAGGTCACCGTTGGTGAGTTCCGCGAGTTTGTCCGCCGCACGCACTACGTCACCACTGCTGAGCAGCAAGGCAAACCCTTCGCGGAGACTTGGCGGGTGGACGACTTCGGTGCTCGCTTCGAGCAGCCGGTGCGCTACGTGTCGTGGTGGGACGCCGACAAGTACTGCCGCTGGCTGGGCAAGCGCCTCCCGACAGAAGCGGAATGGGAGCGCGCAGCGCGGGGGGACCATGATGCCCGCCGCTTCCCCTGGGGTGCAGCATTCGACCCCAATCAGGTCTCGGCAGGCGACACAGCGCCGGTGGGCTTCCACCTGGGCAATCGCAGCCCCTTCGGCGTCTTCGATATGAGCGGCAACGTCTGGGAGTGGGTCAACGATTGGTATCGCCCCGATTATTACAGCAGCGACGAAAGCACAACCAACCCACAAGGCCCTGCGCAGGGGGATGAGCGTGTGATCCGCGGCGGCAGCTTCACCAACCCACCTGACGACTTGCGTGTGTCGCGTCGCATCAAGAATGACCCCAACAGCAGCCACCGCGATGTCGGCTTTCGGTGCGCGCGCTGAAGGGCTTCAATTGCCCCAGTGCTCATCCACCAGTGCAAACGCGAAGCGGATGATGCTTTCGGTGTCTATCTCGAAGTAGCGGTAGAGATCAGCGCGATAGCCCGACTGGCCGAAGCCGGTCACGCCCAGCGCATACGTGGGTTGGCCAAACACGCTGCCCACCCACGCCAGCGCGTGAGGCGCGGCGTCATGCACGGTGAGGATTGGCGCGTGCCGGCTCTCCGGTGGGATGAGCTGGGCAAGGTGATGCGCCTTGTCGCCGCGGCGCTGCGCAGCGTGCCATGCGTCGTACGCGCGGCGCGGGCTGGCGAGGTTGATCACGTTGACGCGCACACCCTCCTCGCGCAAGTAGTGCGCAGCTTCCAACACCTCCGGCAGCATCACGCCCGTGGTGACAATGTGCAGGTAGGGTTCGCTTGGCGCGACAGGGTCGCTGAGCAGCGCGTAGCCGCCGCGCAAAAACCTTGCGCGCAGCTCGTCGCGCCCGTAGCGCTGCAGCACCGGCTCAAGCAAAGACTGCTCGATGGGTTTGGTGGATAGCCGCAAATATGAGGAGCGCCCATATCGCCGATCCAAGCATTGGCGGATCGCCTCACACAGCGCCCATTCTGTCTCGATGGCGAAGGTTGGCTCGTAGTAGTCGAGATTGGGCAGCTCAATGCCGAGCGACGATGTGACCGAGGACTGATGGGCGCCGCCCTCTGGTGCGAGCGTCACACCGCTCGGTGTGCCCACAAAAATGAACTTGGCGCCGGAGTAGAGGCCGTAGATGATGGCGTCGAGCGCACGGCACACGAATGGGTCATACACAGTGCCGATGGGGATGAGCAGTTGACCGATCAGCTCGTGGGACAGCCCCATTTGCCCCAACAACGAGAACAGGTTCATCTCGGCAATCCCCAGCTCGATGTGTTGGCCGCGCAGGCTGAATTGCCAGTTCAGGATGCGCGCGCGGTTCGCCTCATAGTCAGTCACCTGGCGCAGGGTGAAGGTGCCAACTTTGTTGATCCAACCGCCCAGATTGGTCGAGATAGAGACGTCCGCCGAGCTGGTGACGATGCGCCTGCCGAGGCGCGGCACCTCTGCCAGCCGCACCAATGCGCGCCCAAACGCTTCTTGCGTCGAGGCGACAGGGGTCTGGGTGGCGTTCAGTTCAGCGGGCACATCGTCTGAGGTGAGTGGCACGGGCGGTATGGCGCGCCTTAAGTTGAGCGCAGCGGCGCGCTGCGCACACCACCGGCCCTCCGGCGAGTCGGGGTCGAAGGCGTCCCATTGAGACTCTGCTGTGAGGCCGAAACGTGCGCGCAGCTCACAGATGCGCTCCTCGCTCAGCAGAGCCGCGTGGTTGGCTGGGTCTCCGTAGATGGGTAGGCCGTAGCCTTTGATGGTGTAGGCAAAGATGACGGTCGGGCGCCCGGCTTGGTCGGCTTCATGCAGCTTTTCGAGCAGCAGTTGCATGTCGTGGCCGCCGAGATTGGCAAGCAGGCGGGGTAGCTGGTCATCAGGCACATGGGCGATCGCGCGCGACGCCTCGCGCCCTTGGGTGTGTCGCGTCAGCGCCTGGCGGATGGTGGGGCCGTCACTGCGGATAAGGTGCTGGTATTCCTCGTTCTCCATGTCGTCAATGCAGCGGCGCAGCGCCTCGCCGCCAGGTTGCCTGAAGGCACGCTGAAGCTGATGGCCGTATTTCGCTTCGAGCACGTTCCACCGACATGCAGCAAAGAGTTGCTTGAGCTTGGCCGCGCGCACGCCGGGCGTCACGCGGTCTAAGCTTTGGCGGTTGAGGTCAATGATCCAAATCACGTTAGGCAGGCTTTGTAGTTCTTCCTCGATCAACGCCTCCCAGATGTTGCCCTCGTCTAGCTCGGCGTCGCCGCTGAGGGCGATGAAGCGATCGGCGGTGGTATCGCCGAAGTGAGCTTGCGCATATTGCTGTGCCAACGCGGCAAAGGTGGGGGCGACCGGACCCAGTCCCATCGAGCCGCCGGAGAAGTCCACCGGCGCGTTTTCCTTGGTGCGAGACGGATACGCCTGTAAGCCGCCGAACTGGCGCAGGGTCATAAGCGCAGATTTGGGCAGCAAGCCCATCAGATACAGCGCTGCGTAGAACACCGGTGAGGCGTGGGGCTTTACCAGCACACGGTCGCTTGCGCGCAAAAAGTAGAAATACAGCGCGGTCAGGATGGTGACCGATGAGGCTGCCGAGGCTTGGTGCCCACCAACTTTGGTTTTGTCTGGGTTATGGCGCACGTGGTTGGCGTGGTGGATCATCAGCGTGCTCAGCCACAACAGCCGTTCCTCGATGCGCTTCAGGATGCTGTAAGTGGTGGCGTCTGAGATGTGGTCAGCGTCTGCCTCTGGCGCGATGTCCGCTGTTGGCGCGGAGATACGGGTTGGCGCGTGCTCGAGCATGTGCTTCCTCCCTCTCACGAATTGCGGCTTTCTTCAAGGCTAATGGCGTCAGCAGCTTAGCGATGTTGTCTGCGGCTTGCTGCAAGTGCTCGGATAATTGTCGTGTGGCCAATGCCACATCGCGGCGCCGGCAAGCTCGTAGGATGAGGCGATGCTGGTGCTGGGCCTCGCGGTGGTGGTTGCTTTGGGTGAGATAAGCCACCACGCAGCGCTGCACGCTCACGTGCAGGCTCTGGATGGCGTCCAGCAAGCGTGGCATCCGGCACGGCGCGTAAAGGCGCGCGTGAAACTCGCGGTTCAGTTCGCTCCAGGCCAGCGGATCGCGCTCGTCCTCCATGATGGTGATCAGCCCCTCCAGGCGCACCAAGTCCGCCGAGGTGAGGTTGGTTACAGCGTGGCGCAACGCCAGCGTCTCCAGCGCGATGCGCATGGCGTAGATTTCCGCCACTTCCGGCGCGGAGAGCGCAGCAACAGTTGCCCCCCGATGCGGGATTAACGTCACCAACCCTTCAGCTTGAAGTTGCACCAGCGCCTCGCGCCCAGGGATTTTGCTCACGCCAAAGCGCGCGGCCAGCTCGTCCTGTGGCAACGCTTGACCATCGTGCAGCTCCCCGCGCACAATGGCGCGCCGCAACTCTGCCGCCAGCCAAGCGGCTGTGCTGCTGGCCGATCGCTGGGTGAGCGCTTCGTCGAGCAAGGTACTGCGATTCTAATCGTATACGCTCATTGCGCGTTAACCATTAACCTAGCCGAATGGCGTGGCTTATCTCGACCAACGCCCAGCTAGTCAAAAAGGCGCTTGGCCTGTATGGTTGTAAGCATGAGCGACGCGCAGACGTTGTTGGAACAGTTCTCGCAGCAAATGGCTGATGCAGTGGAGCAGGTGGGGCGCTCCATCGTGACGGTGTATGGGCGGCGCAGACAGCCCTCCAGCGGTTTCGCCTTCGCCCAGAATTTGGTGCTGACGGCTTCTCACGCGCTGGAGCGCACGCGCGATTTGCGCATCGGCACTCCTGATGGCCGCAAGCTTGCCGCTGAGCTTGTGGGCCGCGATGACCTCACCGACTTGGCAGTGTTGCGCGTTGGGCAGCTCGATGTGCCTACCGCGAGCCAAACCGCTGCAGCACGAGTGGGGCAAATGGCGCTTGCCGTAGCACGGCCGGGTGAAGATGGGCTGATGGCTAGCCTAGGGGTGGTGAGCAAGCTGCTGCGCAGCCCGGCCATGAGCCGGGCGCGGTGGGCCGGACGACTAGATCGTGTGATCCAGACGGACGCGATCCCATACCCCGGCTTCAGCGGCGGCCTGCTGATCTTGCCGAGCGGCGCCGTGCTAGGGATGTTGACCAGCAGCCTGTTGCCGGGCATCGCGGCGGCCATCCCGCTCGATGTGGCTTTGCCGCTTGCCCAGGACCTCGCTCACCACGGTTATCTGAAGCGCGGCTATCTCGGCGTGCTGACTCAGCAGGTGGTGCTGCCGGCTGCCCAGCGGACGGAGTCGCGTCAACGTGGCTTGCTAGTGGTGCGCGTGGAGGACAACAGCCCCGCCGAGCAGGGCGGCATGATGGTCGGCGATGTGATTGTGTCGGTGGACGAGCGGCCGGTGAACGACGCTGACGATTTGTTGGCGGCAGTGTCTGCGGCGAGCATCGGCCAGCCGTTGCGCTTGGGCGTGCTGCGCGGCGGCGTATACTCCACTGTTACCGTGGCAGTGGGCGAGCGATGAACGCAGTGCACGTGGTGACGCACCTGGAAGATGGCCTGGCTGCACTGCTGGCGTACGCTTGCCGCGGCGTGGTGCAGGTGCGCACAGCGAGCGGTTTTGGCACCGGCGTCGTCTGGCGCGCCGATCCCGAGGTGGTGGAAGTTGTGACCAACGCGCACGTCGTCCGCGAGGCGCGCCAGGGCGTGGTGCAGGTGGTCACGCACGATCGGCAACAGGAGGTCGCGCGTGTGGCGATCTTCAAGCCCGAGGTGGATTTGGCGCTGCTGCGCATCGAGCATCCGCACGAGCTGGATGCCCAGGCGGTGCTAGCGCTGCCATTCGACACGGATGGACGCCCGCGCGTCGGTGAGCTAGTGTTCGCTATCGGCAATCCGCGAGGCGAACCCCATGTGATCACGATGGGGGTGCTCAGCGCGTGGTCTGAAGCCTTGGCAGGCGGCCGGCGTATCCCGGTGTTGCGCTCTGATGTGCTGCTGGCTCCTGGTAACAGTGGCGGGCCGTTGTTGAACGCGCGCGGCAGCGTGATCGGCATCAATGCGCTGATTGTGGGCGGCGATCAAAGCGTGTCCATACCGGCGACAGTGGTGTGCGAGGCGCTCGACCTGCGCCGATGGCACACCAAGCCTACAATGCGAGCAGCGTGACGCACGTGCTGATCGTGTCGGAGTCGCCAGCGCTTGCGCTAGGGCTTCAGGTGCTGCTCGGTGCTGCCCCAGATATGCTCGTGATCGGCCAGGCGGACGATGCCCACCGAGCCGCCGATCTGCTGGACGAGGCCGACGTCGTGCTGGCTGACGGATTGGCATCGGCACGGGCTGCGCTGAGTAGCGCTGAGGGAGCGCGCCCCGGCGTGGTGCTGCTGGAAAGCGATGCTCCCCAAGCTGCCGCGTGGATGCGGCGCTTGGCTGTGGAGCGGTGGGCGGTGTTGCCGCCCTACGCGCCGACAGATGCCGTGATCGCGGCAGTGCGCGCCGTTGCATCAGGCTTGATCGCGTTGTCGCCAGAGTATGTCCACCTGCTGCGGCCTGTGCCGTTGCCAGTTGAGGATGAAGGCGTCGCGCTCTCGCCGCGCGAGCTGGAGGTGCTTCAGCTCGCGAGCCAGGGGCTGCCAAGCAAGTTGATCGCTTCGCAAATGGGCATAGCCGAGTCCACGGTGAAGTTCCATCTTTCATCCGTTTACGCCAAACTGGGTGTCGCCAGCCGCGCTGAGGCGATCAGCCGCGCTGTGAAGTTGGGGCTGGTGACGTTGTAGCGAATTGGGCTATAGTTGTGCTTGCATGAGCGAGTTGCATGTGGTGTTGGGCGCTTCGGGCGCGTTGGGGTCAGCAATTGTGCACCACTTGCAAGCGGAGGGATATCCAGTTCGCGCAGTAGCCCGCAACGCGCAGCGCGCAGCCGATGCGTTGCCCGACGAGGTGGAGGTCGTGGTGTGTGACGCGCTGGACACTGCTGCGCTGCGGCAAGCCTGCGCGGGGGCAGCGGTGATCTACGACTGCCTTTACGTCGGCCAGCAATTGCGCGAGGCCACAGAGAGCGTGCTGCACGTCGCCCGCGAGCTTGCCGCGCGGCTGGTTTTCCCCAGCAACCCTTTGGTGTATGGGCCGCTGCAGCGCGTGCCGGCCGACGAAGCGCATCCCTTGCAACCCACGTCGCAGCGCGGACGCCTGCGATTAGCGGTGGAGCGGATGCTCCTGCAGGCTCACGCGCGCGGCGAGGTGGCAGTGGTGATCCCGCGCCTGTCCACTTTTTACGGCGCGCATGTGCACGGCACGTTGATGGGCGCTATCTTTGAGGCAGCGCTCCGCAATCAAAAAGCTGTTTGGCTGGGGCGGCTGGACGTGCCTCACGACTTCGTGTATTTGCCCGATGCCGCTGCGGCTTGCGTGTTCTTAGCGACTGACCCGGGGGCGTATGGCCAAGCCTGGCATGTGCCAGGCGCGGGACCACTCACCGGCGCGCAGTTCATCGAGCTGGTGTATCGCGCTTTTAACCACGAGCCGAAAGTCGTCACGCGAAATCGCCTGCTCTTCCAACTGGCCGGCTTGATCTCGCCGCAAGTCCGCGAGGTGGTCGAATTGCTATACGAGTTCGACCAACCTTTCGTGCTGGATGGAGGCAAGTTGGCGCGCGCATACCCAGCCTTTGAGTACACCCCTCACGAAATCGGCATCCGAGAAACAGCCGCCTGGTATGCGGCTGTGCTCAGCCCGACGGCAGGTGCTTGAATGATCCGCGTCCCTGCCCAGCTCGCACGAGTGGAGCTTGCTATGAACACCGTCATCATGTGGCTTGTCGTGAACACCGCCAGTGTGTTTGTGACGGTTCAACTGTTGCCAGGGGTGAAAGTGAGGGAGGAATCGCTGGCGACATATCTGCTGCTTGGGCTGATCTTCGGCCTGGTCAATGCGCTGCTGAAGCCTGTCCTCAAGCTGCTCACCTTTCCCCTGATCGTGCTGACGCTGGGCTTGTTTCTGTTGGTGATCAACGCGCTCGTGCTGTTGTTGACTGCAGCGCTGAGCGGTGGCAGCTTGCAGTTCGCCAGCTTCGGTGATGCGCTGCTGGCCGGTCTGGTGATAGGGGCGGTCAATTGGGGGATGCAGGTCGCGCTGCGCAAGCGCGGCGAGTGAGCGCACTCAGCGGCTGAACAAGCGCGCGATGATGTTGAGCAGAATCGAAAGCCCAATGCTCAGCACGATCATCGTGCCAAGTGGGATGTAAAGCCGAAAGTTCTCTCGCTCGATCACCACGTCGCCTGGTAACTGCCCCAGCGGGAGAGGCGGCAGCACGCGCGTGATCAGTTGCACGATCACGCCGCCAGCGATTAGTAGCGCGCCGAACAGCACCAACACACGTGCCAAGGGGTGAAGGTCAAGCATCAAAGCCTAATTCTAGTGGATTTTAGATTGGGGGCGGTCGGCAGTGTAAAAGTGCGGTGCGAAGTGATGCGGACTGTAATCGGAGGCGTCGGCGCGCATAGCTGCTTGCTATTCTCCCGTCTCACTATGCTATCCTCAACCCCCTGATGCAATCGGCATCTTCGTTGCGCGCTAGAAAAAGAAGAACAGCGCCGCTGTTTGTCCATCGCCTGGTGGATTATCTGTTTGCATCGAGCGCGGTTGTGGCGGCCTCGGCCTTGCTGGTAGTCATCGCTGCATTGGGACGAGGTGAGCTGGTCCTAGCGCTTGGCTGTTTGGCGGTGGCCGCGCTGGCGGGCGTCGGGGTGCGTGCCCGCTTTGTTGTCCCCTTTCGCATCCATGTGACGCGCTACGACATGACGCCCATCGTGCAGGCTCACACTGCGCGGAAGCCGGTGCGCGTTTGCTTCTTCTCAGACCTCCACCTTGGCGAGTATAAGCGCGCGGACTGGGCCCAGCGCGTGGTGGATGCCGTACTTGCCCTCTCCCCAGACGTGATCCTGATCGGCGGCGACCTAGTGGGGCTGACGGATTGCTGTGACCTTGTCGACCTCCTCGCGCCGCTAGCCAAATTGCGCGCGCCGCAAGGTGTGTTCGCTGTGCTCGGCAATCACGATTATGGCTTGCCCGGCCCAGACCACTCCGAGGAGTTGCTGCGCCTGCTCCCCAATTTGGGAATCCGTGTGTTGCGCAACGAGTGTGTGTCGCTGGGCGATCGCCTGTGGGTGGTTGGCGTGGATGAGCTATGGGCCAACCGAGACGATGTGCCGCGCGCGCTGCAATGCTGCATGCCCGCCCAGGCGCCGGTGATCATCTTGGGCCACAATCCCGATCTGTTGCTGCGCATGGAGCAACAACGTAGCCCCCACTGGCCAACGCCACTGATCTGTCTATTTGGTCACACCCACCACGGGCAAATTTACCTACCCTGGCTGTGGCGTTTGACCACACCGATCCGCTCGCGCTACTGTCGCGGCCTATATCACTTGCCCTTGGGTTGGGCCTACGTCTCCTCCGGCGTGGGCGAGAATACCACCCCCACACGGCTCAACACCAAGCCGGAGATCGTGCTGCTTGAGCTGTAGCCCTTCTATGAGCCGATAATCACGGTGAGCGTGACACCAGGGGTGGGCGATGGGGTTACTGTTGGCGTTGCAGTGGGTGTTTCTGGGGTAGCTGTGGGTGTGGCCGTTGGCGTAGGCGTTGGCGCGGTTGGAGTGGGCGTGGGCGTTGGTGCGGTTGGGGTGGGCGTAGGCGTTGGCACAGTGGGAGTGGGCGTAGGCGTTGGCACAGTGGGACTTGGTGTAGGTGTCGGGACGGTGGGAGTGGGCGTGGGTGGTAACAGCGTGAATGTGAAGCTTACGCGCGCCGGCCCAAAGTAGTGCGCATATTGCACCTCGAAGAAGTGTCTGCCGCTGTCGAGCTGTCGCGTGGCCGTGAGCACCCGCGCTCCTTGGATGTTGTAGGAGTCAATCACCAGTTGGTTGTCCAAGAAGAAGCGCATCCCATCGGTGAGGTCAAACTTAAACAGGTACTCGCCTGCCGGAAGGCTGAGCTGACGCTGCCAGCTCACGGAGAACAAGTCGTTGTTCACCTCTGGCGCTGGTGAGCCAAGCCCCCAGTTGAAGTTGATCTCCGCATCGTCGCGCTTGAGCGCCAGCGGCCCATCGCGGTTGGTGGAGTTGTAGTAGCGCCCAATCCAGCCGCTGTAATTCACACGCCAGCTCAGCGATAGGCGCGCTGTTGCAGTGGCCTTGAAGTACTCCACGCGCAAGTTGTGCGGGCCGGCGGTCAGTGGTGAGTTTGCGTTCGCCGTGCGCAGGCCGCCAAACCGCCATTCGTCAATCAGCAATTTGCCGTCCACATAGACACGCGCGCCACCGTCCACTACCAGTGTGAATAGATAATTGTCTGTAGTGGGGAAGTTCTCGTTGCGCACAAAAATGGCCGACCAGTCATTGCGCGGGATGCTCCCGCCTGGTGAGTTGCTGCCCCAGTTGAAGTTCAGCTCCTTGCGGGTTGTGGCAAATTGCGGATTGCCCAGAAGGTCTTGGTTGGGAAAGAACTGGCCGAACCACACTCCGGCTGCGTTGGGGTCTGATATGGGTTCTTCGCGGCCGAGGGGCGGCAGGGTGGTGGGCGTGCACAAAGGTAGCGGTGTTGGCACGGTCAACTGGCCTTCAAACACCAGGGACGACGTGGGCGCTTTGGGTAACGCGTTGCTGGGGTCAATCACCACGCGGTTGTTGCCGGTGCTGTAGCCGGGGAACCACAGCGTGGTGCTTGCGCCGGGGCCAAGCCCATTGGGCAGCAATACCTGGCGGTCGTTAGCCTGCACGACAAACGGCGGCGCCAAGACAGCACCACGATTCTGGATGGTCACACGCAGACCCAGTTCCAAGGGTGCGCTAGAAGATAGGCATGTCACATCCTGCTGCGGGCCAATGCTCACGGCGAGGATGTGAAGCTCCGGCAACGGCGGCTTAGCCCCTAGCTCTGCGCTCGATGTCCCTGACCCAAAGGCAGGGCTCGTGCTGAGTTCCGCAAATGGCGTGAAGCCGCTGCTGGACCCGCGCGCGATGAGATAGTAGGTTCCGCTTTGGCTCGGCGCATTGGCTGATAGCTCGATAGTGCCGTCGCTCCTCGCGATGGTGCTGCCCAGGCTGATGAGGTCGCGGAAGGCAGCGGCAGGTGAAGGGGCGAGAAACAGCTCGACCGACTCGCCGGGCTGAAAGCCCCTCCCGCGCACAGTGAAAGCTCTTCCGGCTTCGGCTGTGGTTGGCCTTTCAAGCTGGGGCTGTGGGAGTGGAGAGGCTGCTGGCTGCCGCGAGAAGTTAAGGCCTGTGCTGAACAGCAGCGCGGCGCCCACACAAATAACCACCAAGGCAGTGGTCACGAGCACCCCCGCCAGCAGGTAACGCCTAGACGATTGCATCGCCAGCTCATCAATTGGGTTCGGTGATGGCGCGTTCATAATGCGCGTTTCACAGCTCTCTCAAGCAAGTAAGCGATGCACCTTCGTGAGTGCCGAGCGAGCCGCTGTTGCTCTAAGTGTAGCAGCAGCGCCTGCCAGGTAAGATCGCAGCATGATCGCCACCTACGACCAGTTCGCCACTGTCTACGACCTTCAGCACCAGCAGTTCTTGGACGACGCGCCTTTGTACTTGCAATTGGCGCGCGAGGTGTGCGGCGCGCGCCGCGTTCTAGAGATCGGCTGTGGCAGCGGTCGGCTGATGGTGCCGATGGTCGAGGCTGGGCTTGCTGTGACCGGGGTGGATATCTCGATGCAGATGCTGCGCCTGGCAGCGGCGCACCTGCTGCCAGTGCTGAAGCAGGCAAAGGGCACAGGGCTGCTCGTTCAGGCCGATGCGCGCGCGCCATTGCCGCTGCCTCCCGCTCACTTCGACATGGCTATTATCGCGCTCAACACTTTTTTGCATAACCTCACCCGCGACGATCAGCTTGCCGTGCTGCGGCACGCGCGCACTGTCCTGCGAGAGGGCGGATACTTGGTGGTGGACTTGCCACCTAACGACGAGATGGCATACCAACCCGACGATGGCCAGTATCAACTGGAAGCCACGCTGCTGGACCCCGACAGCGGCCAAGAGCTGCGCAAATATGTGGCCAGCCGCCTCTTCTGGGCCACGCAAGAACAAGAGCTTGTCTACCGCGTCGAGCGCTGGTGTGCAGGTCAGATGGTGGGCGAGCAGTCGTTTGCTTTCAAGCTGCGCCACGTCTTCCGCTATGAGATGGAGCTGTTGCTAGAGCGCAGCGGGTTTGAGTTGGCACGTTGGTTCGGCGACTACGACCTTTCTCCTTATCGCGAGGGCAGCCCGCGCATGATCGCGCTTGCGCGCAGTGCTGCTTTGAACGCTCGTTAAGGCACTGTTGAGCGATGCAGATCGGCCGGCCGGCTTTGCCTTAGAATGATTGCTAACCTTAAAACGACATGCCGATCCGCCTTCGACTTACGCTCTGGTACACGGGTGTGCTGGCAGTGCTGCTGGTGATTATCAGCGTAGGTGTGTATGCCCCCGTGCGGGTTCTGCTTTACCAGCAGCTTGATTCGCGCTTGACCCAGGCGGCGGACACAGTGCTGCCGCTCGTGCATAGCCAACCGGTGGAGCTGATGCAGAGAAACGGACGCCAGGTGATCAGCTTCCCTACGCTGGATGCCTTTCGCTCATCGGAGATCTACGTGCAACTCATCTCGAACAACGGTGAGCTGATCGGCGCCTCGCCAAATATCTTCGACGCCAACTTTGACTCCTACCTCGACCCTGAGGCTTTTCGTTATGAATTGTCCTTGTCCCACGAGCAGCAGAGCGACTACTTTTCCGATTACAGCCACCCCAACACACCACCGCTGCGCGTGCTCACGCGCCCCATTTACTCGAAGCGAGAGCCTGGTGGCCTGCTTGGCTTTGTGCAGGTGGGTGTCTCCCGCGAGAACGTCGAGGTCGCGCTCGGTATTCTCTCCAGCACGTTGCTAGTGAGTAGTGTGGTGGGGCTGATGCTGTCTTTCTTCGTCGGCGCGCTGATCGCGCGCCGCGCGTTGAAACCGGTGGAGGAAATCACCCGCACAGCTATGGCGATCTACCGCGCCGACAACCTCGATCAGCGCGTGGCTGTGCCGAAGACCAACGATGAGATCGCGCAGCTCTCTCGCGCCTTCAACGAAATGCTGGATCGCCTGAAGCGGCTCTTCGATGCGCAGCAGCGCTTGGTGGCCGATGTGTCCCACGAGATGCGCACGCCGCTCACGGTGATCCGCGGCAACGTGGACTTGCTGCGCGCTATGGGCTGCGCTGACCAGGAGTCGCTGGACGCGCTGACTCGCGAGAGCGAGCGCATGACGCGCTTGGTCAGCGACTTGCTGCTACTCTCTCAAGCCGACGCCGGCGAGTTGCCCATGCGCTTCACCAAGGTGAACGTCAGCCAACTGGCACATGAAGTAGGCCGCATCGTGCAGGTGCTCGCCAACGGCCGCATCAGCGTTGTGGTCAAGGCTGAGGATGATTTGGTGATGGACGCAGACCCTGATCGGCTGAAGCAGGTGCTGATCAATCTGGTGGACAACGCGATCAAGCACACACCGGACGGCGGTGAGGTGCGCATTGAGTGCGTCTCCTACTACAACGGCTTCATTCGGTTATCGGTCAGCGACACAGGCGTCGGCATCCCAGAGAAAGACCTGCCTCACATTTTTGAGCGCTTTTATCGGGTTGACAAATCGCGCTCGCGCGCCTACGGCGGCGCGGGGCTAGGGCTTTCGATTGTCCACACGATCGTGCAAGCCCACCATGGCCGAATCGTGGTCAACAGCAAAGAGGGAGTCGGCACCACTTTCGACATCTACATTCCTGCCACTCAGTCGCAGGCTGGTGTTGCGGGTGGTGTGCCATCGCGCAACGGGGCGCTAGGGCGCTTCTAGCCGCGCACCGTTGCTGAGACCAGCGCTGCGCGCATGCGTTCGAGCGCCTCGTGCAGTTGGGCGCGTGGGCAGCCAAAGTTCAGCCGTACAAAGCGCTCATAACCTGGCCCAAAGGTGACGCCGTCGCTGAGCGCCACTTTGCCCTGCTGCAAAAAGAACTGGAAGGGCCGGGTCACTGCTGCGTCGCTGCAATCTATCCAGAGTAGGTAGGTGGCCTCAGGCACGGTTGCGCGGAGCGCAGGCAAGTGCTGCGCTACATATGCCAGCGCGAAGTCGCGGTTTGCGGTGAGGTAGGCGCGTAGCGCGTCGAGCCACGCTGCACATGCCGGATCGGAATAGGCTGTCTGTGCGGCCAACAAGCCAAAGATGTTGATGTGAGGCAAGTTGCCGAACAGCGCAGCTTGCAACCTGCGCCGCAGCACAGGATGCGTCACCACCGCGAAGCTGAAGCCTAGTCCAGGGGTGTTGAACGTTTTGCTAGGCGCCATGAGCGTGATGCACCGATCGGCAGCTTCGGTGCATTGAAGCGCGAATGGCCTGTGTTGGTGTTGCGCCAACGTGAGATCGGCCCAAATCTCATCGGAAACGATCAGCACGTCATGCTCGGCACACAGTTGTGCGATGCGCTGATTCTCCGCTGCGCTCCACTCGCGGCTAGTGGGGTTATGGGGATGGCAGTGGATGAACATTGTGGCACGCGGCTCGGACAGCGCTTGTTGCAGCGCGTCGAAGTCGATCTCGTAGCGCAAGCGCCACCCATCAGCGCTTTGAGCCAGGGGCACGCTGATGACGCTGAGCCCTTGCCCGGCTGGCACGCTGAGAAACGGCGGGTAAGCTGGGGTAAGCGTCACTGCTGCATCGCCTGGCCTACAAAACAAGCGGGTGACTAAGGCAAGGCTGCTGACCACCCCTGGCAAAGGCAGGATGGCCTCCGGCGAAACGTCCCAGCCGTGTCGTTGGAGCAGCCAGCAGCTGATCTGTTCGCGGATGGAGTCGGTCGGAAACTCGTATCCGAAGATGCCATGCCGACTGCGCTCGATCAACGCATCCACGATAGGTTGGGGAGCGGCGAAGTCCATATCAGCTACCCACATCGGCAGCACGTCGGCAGGATACTGATGCCACTTGGCGCTGTTGGTGTGTCGGCGGTCAATCTGCTGGTCAAATTGATGTTCGAGCATGCCGCTGGCATTGTAGTGCTGGTGTCCGCTGCGGTCGTGCTCACACTCACCGGCGCGGCAGTGCTGCAGGAGCAACGACGCGCGCCTCAGCAGAAGGCTGCCGAGGCGCGCAGTGACGGGCGAGATGGTGGGTGGGAATCGCTCAGCTCACTTTCTTGCTGATTTCAGCAGTGAGCCGCTCGCGCGTCTCCTGAGAAGGGATGCGCTCAATCACGGGCGCGAAGAAGCCCTCCACCACCATGCGGCGCGCTTCGCTCAGCGGGATGCCGCGGCTCTGCAAGTAGAAGAGCGGCTCCTGCTCCAGCGTGCCAACGGTGCTGCCGTGCGTGCAGCGCACATCGTCGGCCTCAATTTCCAGGCCAGGGATTGAGTCGGCGCGGCTTTGGCTGGAAAGCTGCAGGTTGCGGTTGGCTTGATAGGCGTCGGTCTTCTGTGCGCCGGGAAACACGCGGATGTTGCCGCGCCACACGGTGTGCGCCTGGTCGCGCAGGGCCGCTTTGTAGAGCAAATCGCTCTTGCAGTGTGGGGCGATGTGGTTCTGCTGGGTGTCGTAATGGAGTTGTTGGCGGGTGTCGGCGAAGTACACGCCGCTCAGCAGCGCCGTGCCGTGTGGCTCGACCAAGTCGGCCTCGATCAAGCTCTTGGTGAACTTGCTACCAACGCCACCCATCACCCAGTGCAGCGTGGCGCCCTCGCCGATGCGCGCGCGCTCGTTGGTGAAGTTGTATACGTTGCGCGCCCAATCTTGGATGTTCACGTAGTCGAGTTGAGCGCCCTTGCCCAACACGATCTCCACCACGCCGTCGTAGAGCGCCTGCGGGGCATCAGATGCGACTTCGCCCTCTGTGGCAAAGTCCTCGATCAAGGTTGCTTGTGCGCCCTCCTCTAGAACCACCAGTGTATGGTTGAAGCCACTGCGTTGATCGGCGCGCATGCGCGTGAACACGCGGAAGGGTGATTCGACCTTCACGTGGGCGGGCACATACAACACCACGCCGCCGCGCACGAAGATGGCGTGAAGCGCCGCAAAGTAAGCGTCAGTCACCTTGACGCATTCGGTCATGTAATAGCGCTCCAGCAAGTCGGCGTGTTGGTGCATGGCAGCAGCGAAGTCCACAAACACCACGCCGGCCGGCAAATTTTCTGGCGGCACGAGTTTTGTGTCCAGCGCGTTGTCCAGCGGGTTGATAGTGGCGATGAGCTCAGCGATCCGGAACTGGGTGAGGTCCACGCGCCGCCAGAGCTCGTCGTGGCGGTTGGGTGGGGGGGTGTCGCGGAAGACGCGGAAAGCATCGAGACGCTTTGCCGCCATCCAGTCCGTGTCGCCGAGGGCGGCGGAGTAAGCTTCCACCTGCTCGCGGGTGATCTCGGCCGGCTTCAAGACGGGCGCAGGTTTCAACAAGGGAGAGGTGATCGTCATGGTTATGCTGTGGACGTCAGCCGACTGTACCTTCCATCTGTAGCGCGATTAGGCGATTCATCTCGATGGCATATTCCATCGGCAGCTCTTTCACCAGCGGCTCGATGAAGCCGGAGACCACCATGGTGCTAGCTTCCTCCTCGCTGATGCCGCGGCTCATGGCGTAGAACAACTGCTCCTCGCCGATTTTGCTCACGCTCGCCTCGTGGCCGATCACCACGCGGTCGGTGTCCACCTCGATGTAGGGGTAGGTGTCGCTGCGGCTGGCTTCATCCAGCAACAGCGCGTCGCACACGACGTTGCTGCGGCTGTTCTCTGCGTCGCGGTACACCTTCAGCAAGCCGCGATAGCTGGTGCGGCCGCCATCCTTGCTAATGGACTTGCTGATGATCTTGCTCGTGGTGTTGGGCGCGGCGTGGATGATCTTGGCGCCGGCGTCTTGGTGTTGGCCCTTGCCAGCGAATGCGATGGACAGCACTTCGCCATGCGCGCCCGGCTCCATCAGGTAGACTGCCGGGTACTTCATCGTCAGCTTGCTGCCCAGGTTGCCATCCACCCATTCCATGGTGGCACCTTCATAAGCTGCTGCGCGCTTGGTCACCAGGTTATACACGTTGGTGGACCAGTTCTGGATGGTGGTGTAGCGGCAGCGACCACCCCGCTTGACGATGATCTCGACAACTGCGCTATGCAATGAGTCGCTTGAATACACCGGTGCTGTGCAGCCCTCGACGTAGTGCACTTGCGCGCCTTCATCCACAATGATCAACGTGCGCTCAAATTGCCCCACGTTCTTGGCGTTGATGCGAAAGTAAGCTTGTAGCGGCATTTCGACCTTCACGCCGGGTGGAACGTAGATGAATGAGCCACCAGACCACACCGCGCTATTGAGCGCCGCGAACTTGTTATCGGTGTAAGGGATGATGGTGCCGAAATACTGACGAAATAGGTCGGGATACTCACGCAGGGCAGTGTCAGTGTCCAGGAAGATCACGCCTTGCGCTTCCAGCTCCTTAGCCAGGTTGTGGTAAATCACCTCGGACTCATACTGCGCCCCTACGCCGGCCAAATACTTCTGCTCAGCCTCTGGGATGCCCAAGCGATCGTAGGTGCGCTTGATTTCTGGTGGCAGCTCGTCCCAACTGTTCGCTTGTTTGTCTGTGGGCTTGATGTAATAGTAG
Source organism: uncultured Anaerolineae bacterium (assembly GCA_938028725.1). Classification (GTDB taxonomy): domain Bacteria; phylum Chloroflexota; class Anaerolineae; order J036; family Brachytrichaceae; genus CALIMH01. The sequence goes on from CALIMH010000005.1 coordinate 78,257, forward strand.
ATGTCGTTGAAGTCAATCTCCTTCAACGCCTCGCCACCCCAGTTGGGCATAGGCTTGCTGAGGAAGACCTTGAGCGCCTCAAGGCGGAAGCGCGTCATCCAAGCCGGCTCGCCCTTCAGCCAAGAGATTTCTTTGACAACTTGCTCGTCCAGCCCTTTGCGGCTCTTGAACACGTAATTCTCCGGCTCGTGAAAGCCGTATTTCTCAACGTATTCCTCGTTCACAGAGACTTGTGTTTTGGTCTCGGTCATAGTTGGTGTCCTCCTCGTGTAGATATGCCCTGGGTTGTTGTCAGGCGGTTGCCTCTGGCTCTTTCAGCCAGTCGTAGCCTTTCTCTTCGAGGTGGAGCGCTAGCTCTGGTCCACCGCTTTCTACAATGCGGCCGTCAATCAGCACATGGACAAATTGCGGCTTGATGTAGTTCAGCAGGCGCTGGTAGTGTGTGATCACCAGCACGCCCATGCGCGGGTTTTGCTGGTGGAGCAGGTTCACCCCTTCGCTGACGATGCGCAGCGCGTCAATATCCAGGCCGGAGTCGGTCTCGTCAAGTATGGCCATCTCAGGCTTCAGCATGGCCATTTGCAGGATTTCGGCGCGCTTCTTTTCGCCGCCGCTGAAACCATCGTTGAGGTAGCGCGCTGCAAACGAGTTGTCCACCTTCAGCATCTCCAGCGCCTCGCGAAGCTGGCGGGTGAAAACGGGGATCGGAATGCCCTTCACATCGTGTGGCACGACGCCGCCATTTCGAGCTGCTGCTTCTGCCTTGATGCGGGCGTTGATAGCTGTGCGCAAGAAGTTGGCTACTGTGACGCCAGGAATGGCTACTGGATACTGGAAAGCCAGAAACAGGCCGGCGCGGCTACGCTCGTCTGGCTCCATCTCCAGGATGTTCTCACCCTTGAAGAGGATCTCACCCTCGGTCACCTCGTAGGCGGGATGGCCGGCAATGGTGTAAGCCAGCGTGCTCTTGCCGCTGCCGTTTGGGCCCATAATCGCGTGGATTTCACCCTCGTTGACGCTGAGATTCAGGCCTTTGAGGATCTCGCGGTCGCCTTCGGCGAGCTTGACGTGCAAGTTGCGGATTTCAAACCAAGCGTTCACGTTTCTCCCTCGCTGCGAAATTCAACGGGTGCTAAACCCAGAGTTGACAGTAGTATAAAACGCCCTTCGGCGATCGCCGGATTTCTCAGATAACCATCATCCGCCCCTATCGCTGCTGTGGGGTAGCTGTGGGCAGAGCGGAGAGAGCAGACAACGCGGCAAACGCGGCGGCAAACGTAGCGCTGATAGCAATCAGTTTAGACAAGGGGGAAAGAGGTAGGAGTGCCACAGTTCCCAGCGACGCGCTGACCAGCACGTAGGTGGCAGTGATACGACGCGCGCCCCACCCCCGATCGGCCAGCCGCAGGTGCAAATGGCCCCGGTCAGCGCTGAGCGGGCTACGGCGCGCGCGGACGCGCTGCACAATTTGCCAGGCAACATCCGCAATTGGCACGCCCATCACCAGCACCAGCAGCGCGATCTTGGCGCCGCCGATGATGCCGATGCAGGCGAGCAGGTAGCCGAGATACAGGGCGCCACCGCCCAGAAAGATGCGCGCCGGCGCCGTGTTGAAGATCAGAAAGCCGGCCAGCGTGCCGAGCAACGCAACGGGCAGCAGCGCCACGCTATGTTGGCCCTCGCGCCACATGTGGATGAAAGTGACCGCGGAGGCGACCGCGCCCACGCTGGCCGCTAGCCCATCCACCCCGTCCAGCAGGTTCACTGTGTTCATCATGCCGAGGAACCAAAATGTGCTCAGCGCGAACACCAACCCCCAGCCAAGCACTGCACCGAAGGTCAGGGGTAGCACCACTTGTTGGCGAGTCAGCGGGTCGGTAAAGCGCTCGATGAAGATCGCGTGGGCGATGGCGATGCCGGCGCCGGCCAGTTGCGCAACGAGCTGGGTGGGCGCTGGTAGGTTGAAGCGGTCGTCAAGCAGTGCAGCGAGGCAAACAACGACACTGCCGAGCAGCAAGCCGTTGAAGCGCTGCGGTTCTACAGGGTCCAGGGAGGGTGGGGCGAGTAGTCGGCTGAGCGTTGCTGCCGACGTGAACGCGGCGAAGAGTGGGAGTGCTCCCAGCCGTGAGGTGAGGCGGGCATGGCGGCGTCGGCCGCCGGGCGCGTCGGCGATGCCAAGCGCCAGGCCCAGGCGGATGGCCAAAGCGGTGAAACCGAGCGCGATCACAAAGGCGCACGCGAAGACAAGGAACAGCGACGCGGCCATGAGCTCGGCCCGATTGTACGGGACGCACTGCAGCACTCACACAGCGATCTGGCAGCGCAAAAAGCGAAAAGGGGCGGCTCGACAGCTTCGCGCGCGCTCGCCCCTTTTGCTCACGTGAGGGCATTCGTGCCTAGTTGACGTGTTCGAGTGCCTGGCTGGCGTCGGGCGGCTTGAGCGGCGTGATGGGGACGTTGGCGTCGCCTTGCACCTGTTCCAGAGTGCTGAACTTGATCGCGCCTTCCACCAAGTCCACCAACACGCGCGTGTTGTCCTGGATGCGGCCGGCAAGCATCTGGTCGGAGAGCGCGTCTTCGATCTCGTTTTGCACCACGCGGCGCAGCGGCCGAGCGCCGTATTCAGGGTCGTAGCCTTTATCGGCAAGGTATTGCTTGACGGCGTCGCTCACGACCAGCGTGATGTTGTGGTCTTCCAGGCGCTTCTGGACCTTGTTAAGCTCCAGGGTGACGATCTGCTCGATGTGCGACTTCTCCAAGGGGTGGAACACGATGGTGGCGTCCACGCGGTTGAGGAACTCGGGGCGGAAGACGCGCTTCAACTGGCTGAGCAGTTTCTCCTTGATCTCGCTGAAGCGCTGTTCGGCGTCCTTTTGCTCATCACGCTTGACGTTGAAGCCAAGGCGTGATTCGCGCTTGATCAGCTCCGCGCCGATGTTGCTGGTCATGATGATGCAGGTGTTGCGGAAATCCACCTTGCGGCCACGGGCGTCGCTCAGCCGACCCTCCTCCATGATCTGCAGGAGCATGTTGAACACCTCAGGGTGGGCTTTCTCGATCTCGTCGAAGACGATGATGCTGTAGGGGCGACGGCGCACAGCCTCGGTGAGCTGGCCGGCGTCGTCGTAGCCGACGTAGCCAGGTGGTGCGCCGACCAATCGGGAGACGGTGTGGCGCTCCATGAACTCGCTCATGTCCAGCACGATCATCGCGTCCTCACTGCCGAACAGTTGCTCTGCTAGCGCCTTGGTCAGCTCGGTTTTGCCCACGCCGGTAGGTCCGAGGAAGATAAATGAACCCATTGGGCGTCGCGGGTCTTTCAAGCCGACGCGGGCGCGGCGCACGGCGCGTGCGACGGCCTGGATCGCCTCATCTTGGCCAATGATGCGCTTGCGCAGCTCGTCCTCCAGATGCAACAACCGCTCACTCTCGGTGGCTACCAGCCGCTTGATCGGTATGCCGGTCCACATCGCGATCACTTCGGCGATGTCGTCCTCTCGGACAACAGCGCCTTCGTTCTCGTGGTCGAAATGCAGGCGCAGGTGCTCGATCTCACGCTGTAGCTCAAGCTCGCGCTCTCGCTTTCGGGTCGCTTCCTCGTAGCGGCCCTCAGCGAAGAGCTGCTCGCGCTCCTGCTGCACAAGGTGTAGCTCGCGGAAGGCGCGCTGTAAGTTAATGGACTGCGGTGACTTGTACATGCGCACGCGCGAGCTGGCCTCGTCAATCAGGTCGATTGCTTTGTCGGGTAGGTAACGGTCGGAGACGTAGCGCGCCGAGAGGTAGACAGCAGCGCGGATCGCCTCGTCGCTGATGCGCAGGCGATGGTGTTTTTCGTAAGCGCCTTTGATGCCGCGCAGGATTTCGATGGCCATTTCTGGCGTCGGCTCTTCCACGTACACTGGCTGGAAGCGGCGCTCCAGCGCGGCGTCGCTCTCGATGTATTTGCGGTACTCGTTCAGCGTGGTCGCGCCGATGCACTGGAATTCGCCACGCGCGAGCGCTGGCTTCAGGATGTTCGCCGCGTCCACGCTGCTGCCAGCGGAGCCGGCGCCCACCAGCATGTGCACCTCGTCAATGAACAGGATGGTGTCGCTGGCCTTCACCTCCTCGATCACGCGCTTGAGGCGCTCCTCGAACTGGCCACGGTACATTGTGCCGGCCACCAATGAGCCGACGTCGAGCTGCATCACGCGCTTGCCGAGTAGTGGTTCTGGGGTTTGGCCGGCGACGATGCGCTGGGCCAAGCCCTCCACGATGGCGGTCTTGCCCACGCCCGGCTCGCCGATCAGCGAGGGGTTGTTCTTGGTGCGACGGGCGAGGATTTGGATCACGCGCTCGATCTCCGTCTCGCGCCCAATGACGGGGTCAAGCTTGCCTTGTTCAGCCAGCGCCGTCAGGTCAGTGGCGAGCTGATCCAGGGACGGCGTCTTGACGCGCTCTTTCTTCTGAGCAGGTGCCTGCCCAGCCGGCGCGGCGACGCGGCTGCCCTCCGGCTGCTCTTGCTGGATGGCGCGTATCACCTCTCGGCGGATGCGGTCGGGCGTCAGCCCGATCTGGCGCAGCACATCGATGGCGACGCCGTCGCCTTGGCGGATCAACCCCAGCAGCAGATGCTCCGTGCCGATGTAGGGGTGATCCAATTTGCGCGCCTCTTCGACAGCGTACTCCAGCACTTGTTTGGTGCGAGGAGTCAGCTCCAAGCGGGCGTTGCCGGTGCGTCGCCCGGCGCCGCTCATCCGCTCGACCATCTCGGTGACACGGTCTGGGCGCGCGCCCAACTCGCGCAACACGCGCCCGGCAATGCCGTTCTCCTCTTTCACTAAGCCAAGCAGCAGATGCTCTGTGCCGATGTAGCTGTGTGCTAACCGCTCAGCTTCCTCCTTTGCGTATTGCAACACGCGCCTAGCGCGTTGTGTGAAGCGATCTATCTTCCCTGACACAGCTTCACCTCTTGCCTGTATGTTACCGTATGCTCATAAGAACGCGCTGAGCCTGGACGGCGGCCCAACTCGCGCTGTGATGGGGGCGCAAATAGCGCGCGAGGGCGCGTGTTCGTGGGCGCCCTCGCAGTAGTGTTGCTTCATGATTCACTTGCCGGCCCGGATTCCAGCTCGGCTTGCCAGTCGGTGTGGGCGAACTCCGCCCAGCTCACTTGCCGCAGGCTGAGCGCCATGCGACGCGCCTCTGGTTCAATGCGCATGATCCGCAGCGTCACCAGTTGGCCTGGCTTCACCACTTCGTGAGGGCTTTGGATGGGCTTGTCGCTTAGCTCAGACAGCGGCACGAGCGCCTCGATGGCCGCGTCGTTCTTCAGTCGCACGAAGGCGCCGTACTTCGGGTGAGTCTTGATCACTTCTGCCTCGACGAGCTGGCCCTTGCGATAGCGCTGGCCGATGTTCTCCCAAGGGTCTTGCTCAAGCGCCTTCATACTCAAGCTGATTCGGCCCTTCTCGCGGTCAATGGAGACTACTTTGACCTTCACGGTTTGGCCTTGCTTGAGCACGTCGCTGGGTTTGGTGATGCGCACGCGGCTGATTTCAGACAGTGGCACCATGCCATCCACGCCGCCCAGGTCCACAAATACGCCGAAGTCCAGCACGCTGCTCACCACGCCCTCTAGGATGCTGCCCTCTTCGAGCGTGCTGATGAGGCGGGCTTTCTGCGCGGCGCGCACTTCTTTCATCGCGGCGCGCTCGCTCAGGATGAGGCGGTTGTTCTCGCGATCCACCTCGATCACCTTGAAAGCAAGCGTCTGGCCGACGAAGCTTTGGAAGCGTTGTTCTGGCGGCAGATCGTCGTCGCCGACAAGTTTCTGATGGGCGGGGCTGAGCTGCGAGGCAGGCATGAAACCGCGCAAGCGTCCCAACTTGATGATTAGGCCGCCTTTGTTGAAGCCGGCAACTTTCTCTTCCACGACGGTTTGCTGGGTGAACAGTGCTTCGGCCCGCTGCCAGTCCCGTTCCAAGATGGCTTTGCTCAGCGAGAGGAGGACGTTGCCATTCTCGTCCTCCACGCGCTCGACATAGGCGTACACGCGGTCGCCTTCCTTTAGGCTCTCGCGCACATCGCGCGGGAGCGCCTCAAAGTCCTTGCGGGGCACGATGCCCTCGGACTTTCCCAACAGGCTCACCAAGACGCTGCCGGCTTCTATCTTGACGATCTCGCCCTCGATGAGCTGGCCGACGCGGTAGGTGCTCTCCTGGCGGCCATATTCCTCCAGCAGTCGAGAGAAATCTTCCCCCGTTTCTGGGTTCGTGTGCTTGGGGGCGTCGTTGAGCTCCATATCTGCCGAACGTGTCCTTCCTCAGTCAGGTGGAGTGGAATTATACCTACCACATCGTCCGCTTGGGGCGTTGGAAGCTGAAGTGAATGAGTGGATCGGCCGCAGCAGGTTGCGATGGATTACACTGTGTACCATGTCGGCAGAGACACGCTTACTGCGCGTGCCCAGCATTGGCTGTGAGGGTTGTGCGCGCGCTATCTCGCAGGCGCTGTCTCAGTTGCCTGAGGTGAAAGCGGTGCAGGTAAATTGGGCGGAGAAGACCGTGCTGGTCACCGCACATGAACGCGCCAACTGGGAGCGCGTGCGCCAAACGCTCATTGAGATCGGCTACGCGCCGCAACCATGACAGTGGAAGGCAGCGCATCGGCATGCGTTGAGTTGCCGATCAGCGGCATGAGCTGCACCAATTGCGCGAACGCTGTCGCCAGCGCGCTGCGGCTTGTGCCAGGAGTGCGCGAGGTGAACGTCAGCTTTGCCACTGATTCGGCCACGGTGTGGTTCGATCCCCAACAGGTGCGGCCAGCTAACCTGCTTGAGGCAGTGCGCCGCGCCGGCTATGAGGTGCCGGCGTCGCGGGTGGAGCTGGCTGTGGTTGGCATGAGCTGTGCCAATTGCGCACGCACGATTGAGCGCGCTGTCGCAGGGCTGCCTGGCGTGGTCTCGGCGGAAGCAAGCTACGCCGCTGAACGCTTGAGCGTGGCCTACATCCCCGCGCTGGTGCGCTTGAGCGAGGTGATCGCGGCAGTGCGCCGCGCCGGCTATGATGTGCCCACCGCTGGCGACGCCATCGCGCCGGAGCTCCCCGATGCAGAGCAGGCCGCCCGCGCCGCGGAGCTGACAGATAAGCGCCGGCGCATGTGGGTGGGGTTGGCCTTTGGTGCGCCGCTGCTCGTGCTCAGCATGGGGCGTGATTTAGGGCTTTGGGGCCTCGGCGTGAGCGGGCACGGCGGTCATCGCACCGGCGATGACCTGCTCTTCGACTTGTTGCTGTTGGCGTTGGCGCTGCCGGTGCAGCTCTACACGGGCTGGCAATACTACGCGCGCGCAGCAGTGGCCCTGCGCAACCGCGCCGCCAACATGGATGTGCTGGTGTCACTCGGTGCCACCGCGGCGTTCTTGTGGTCGTTGGCGGTGATGCTCGGGTGGGTAAGCGGCCATGTGTATTTCGAGACCGCTGCTTTAATTGTGGCGCTGGTCAGCGTCGGCAAGTATCTGGAGGCCCGCGCTAAGCGCCGCACCGGCGACGCTATCCACCGACTGCTTGCGCTGACGCCTCCGGTTGCCCGCGTCCATCGTGGTGAGCAAGAGGTTGAATTGCCTCTCTCGCAGTTGAGCGTCGGCGATGTGTTTGTGGTGCGGGCTGGCGAGCGGGTGCCGGCCGATGGCGTGGTAGTCGGCGGCCGTGCAGTGGTGGACGAAAGCATGGTGATCGGCGAGAGCGTCCCCAAGGAAAAGCAACTCGGCGACCGAGTGGTCGGTGGCTCGCTCAATGTGGATGGCCTGCTGCGCTGCGAGGCTACGCGCGTGGGCCGACAAACGCTGTTGGCCCAGATCGCGCGCGCCGTGGCACAAGCACAACGCAGCCGCGCGCCGGTCCAGATGTTGGTGGATCGCGTGTCCGCTGTGTTTGTGCCGATCGTCGCGCTGATCGCCCTGCTCACGGCGATCGCTTGGCTGTTGCTCAACGGTGATGCACAGCGAGCGGTGGTGAACGCTGTGGCAGTGTTGGTGGTTGCCTGTCCCTGTGCACTGGGCCTTGCCACACCAACGGCCATGATGGTCGGGATGGGCAGAGCTGCTGAGCTGGGCGTCCTGTTCCGTGACAGTGCTGCCCTGGAACAAGTGGCGGCCGTGAAAACGGTGGTCTTCGACAAAACCGGCACGCTCACTCATGGACGCCCAACAATCGCGGCAGTGGTCGGTGCCGAGGCAGCTTCGGAGGCCGAGGTGTTGCAGTGGGCTGCGACAGCAGAACAGGCCAGCTCGCATCCACTGGCCCAATCCATCGTCCAAGCGGCACGTCAGCGCGGGCTTCCGCTCCAGGCGCTGCGCCGGGCCAGCTCCGTGCCTGGACGTGGTGTGATCGCCGAAGTGATCTCGGATGAGGGCCGGCTCCGTCGCGTGATCGTCGGCAGCGAACGACTGGCTAGCGCAGAGGGTGTCGCGCTAGGCCAGTTAGCAAATGAAGCTGCCCGCCTGCAACAGGAGGGCTGCACGGTGATCATTGTGGCTGTGGATGGCCGCGCGGTAGGGCTGATCGGCACGCGCGACGAGTTGCGGCCTGAAGCGCACGGTGTGGTGAACCAGCTTCTGGCCGATGGCGTTCAGGTAGTGATGCTGACGGGCGACCAGCGCACGGTAGCACAGCGGATCGCCGAGCAGCTAGGCTTGAGGCAAGTTGTTGCGGAGGTGCTCCCTACCGAGAAGGCGGAGCAAATCCGATCGCTCCAGCGCGAGCAGCGAGGGGGGGTGGCGATGGTGGGCGATGGCGTTAATGATGCGCCGGCGCTCGCTCAGGCCGATGTAGGGATCGCCATCAGCAGCGGCAGCGATGTGGCGATCGAAGCTGCGCATGTGACGCTCATTCGACCAGACCTGTGGGGCGTGGTGGATGCGATCGCATGGTCTCGTCACACGCGGCGCGGGGTGCGCCAGAACCTGTTCTGGGCGTTCTTCTACAACGTTTTGCTGATCCCGCTGGCGTCGGCTGGTGTGTTTCAGCAGTATGGGCCGATACTCGCTGCTGCTGCGATGGCGTTCAGCTCGCTGTTTGTGATGGGAAACAGCTTGCGCCTGCGCCGCATGATGCCTACTAAGCGTGAGGCTGGGCTGGCACCGTGAGGCCGTCAGATATCGTGTTGGCGTGTGCTGTGGCGTAGGCGGTGATGCTTTGCAGCGTTTCCTCTTCCACGCCCAGCAAGTCCGCCAGCTCGTAGAGCATATCGAGTAACTGGGCCACTTTGTGCAGCTCAAACTGTCGGAGCGCGCCAAGCAGAATGTCCTGTGGGTCAATAGGCGAGGTAGTGGCTTGCTTCTCACGGCCGCGCTCGGTCAGCGTCAAGGGGCTGCGGCGACGGTCGTGCGGGTCCTGACCGCGTTTGGCCAGCCCTTCGCGCTCCAACGCATCCACCACCGGCACGAGTGTAGATGGCTCAACACCGATGCGACGGCTGATCTCGCTGATGGTCATGCTGCGTTCGGCCAACAACGTCAGCACCGTGTGCTGCAGCCAGCCTCCCAGGCCGGCTGCGCGCATTTGGCGGTCAAGGTCGTTGCGCACTTGGCGCGCGATCAGAGCGATTAACAAACGCAACTTGAGCGCGGCCTGGCGTTGCGCAGCAGCGTCCCAGAGAGCCGGAGAGGGGAGAGGTGTCGTTGTCACAGTAGCAGAGTAATGATAAGCCAAAACCGCTTTTCTGCAGTGACGCTCAGGCGTGGCTTAGCTGAGGTGAGTGGTCTTGTCACTGCGGAGAAATATGTCTGGTGAGAGCACACGCAAACTGATTGGGACGCTTGCACGACTGAGAAATGCCTTCAACGCGCCCTGCGCAGAGCGAGCTTAGCTACAATGCGCGTTGCCATGAGCAAGTCCACCCACCTCGACCTACCCCTACGCTTCGGCACAGTGGGAGCGCCTCTCAGCGCTCCTGCAAACGAGGGCAGCGTGGGTGGTGTGCGGCGCATCCGTGAGCTGAACCTATCGGCGCTGGAGCTGGCCTGGGTGCGCAGCGTGCGCGTGAGCGACGAAGCATGTGCACGTATCAAGGCTGCTGCTGAACAGTACGACGTGGCGTTGAGCGTGCACGCGCCTTACTACATCAACCTAAACGCGGAGGAGAGCGCATGGCAAGCGGGACGTGAGCGCTTGCTCGCCGCCGCACGCATGGGCTACAAGGCTGGCGCTACCGACATCGTCTTCCACCCCGGCTCCTACATGAGCAGCCAGCCGGTTGCAGCTTGGCGTGTCAGCCGCGATCGCCTAGCCGAGGTGGCGGATACGTTGCGCAAGGAGGGTGTGCGGGTGCGATTGCGCCCAGAGACAATGGGCAAGAGCGCGATGCTGGGCACGCTGGAGGAGGTGCTGCAGTGGAGCCGCGAGGTCGAGGATGTGCTGCCGTGTGTGGATTTCGCCCACTTGCATGCGCGGGCCGGCGATGGTTCGTTCAACAGCTACGAGGAGTTCGTCAACGCCCTGCGCTTGATTGCATCCGTCTTGGGCGAGCGCGGCCTGCGTGCTATGCACATCCACTTTAGCGGCATCGCCTACACCGCTAAAGGCGAGAGGAACCACCTGAACCTCGCTGAGTCGGACATGGACTACCGCGCTTTCTTCAAGGCGCTTGCCGATATGGGCGTGCAAGGGCGGGTGCTTTGTGAGTCGCCCAACTTGGAGGAGGACGCTGTGTTGATGCAACATACCTTCGCGCGTGCGTGGCGGAAGGCGGCCCAGCTTGCTTGAGGCAGGTGAGAGCTGCCCTAGATGCTGCGCATGGCGGGCGCGTGTGCACGGTGAGGGTTGAGCCATGAGAATCATCGTTCAGCAAGGAGCTATCCAGCAAACGGTCGCTGATGCGATTGTGGTGAACTTGTTCGAGGGTGTCACAGCGCCGGGTGGAGCGACCGGCGCAGTGGAAGCAGCCCTGCGCCCGCCTGGCGCGGCGCAGGGGCCGTTAGGCCAGCGCATCCAGCTCGGTGACTTCACCGGCAAGCTCAACGAAATCACCATCATCTACACTGCCGGCGCCTTGCCGGCCGCGCGCGTGATTGTCGTGGGCCTGGGCAAGGCGGAGGAGTTCACCCTGGATCGCGCCCGCCAGGCCAGCGCCACCGCCATTCGCACAGCGCGAGACCTGGGTTGTCGCACAGTGGCCACTATCGCGCATGGAGGAGGCATCGGTGGCTTTGCCATGCGCGAGGCAGCGCAAGCCACAGTGGAAGGCGCGTTGCTCGGCAGCTACACCTTTCAAGAGCAGAAGACATCAGCCAACAACCGCCATCGCTTGGAATCGTGCATCCTGGTTGAGTACGACGCCCGCAAGGTGGCCGAGGCAGAGGCTGGCGCGCGTGAGGGGGAGATCGTCGCCCGCGCGGTCAACGCAGCGCGCACGCTGGTCAACCGACCGCCAAACTTGCTGACGCCTGCCGCCTTTGCCGAAGAGGCGCGCGATATGGCGCAGCGCGTTGGTCTGAGTTGCACTGTGCTGGAGGAGGCCGACCTGGCGGCGCATCAGATGGGCGGCTTGCTGGCGGTGGGTAAGGGCAGCGTGAACCCGCCACGTTTCGTCGTGCTGGAGCATGCGCCGGCTGGCGCTGCTGAGGCCCGGCCGTTGGTGTTCGTCGGCAAAGGCGTCACATTTGACACAGGTGGCATCTCGATCAAGCCGGCTGACAACATGCAAAGCATGAAAGCCGACATGAGCGGCGCGGCTGCGGTGTTCGGCGCCATGCAGGCCATCGCGCAGCTTGGGCTGACGCAGCGCGTGGTGGGGCTGATCCCGCTGGTGGAGAACATGCCCGACGGCCGCGCCTTTCGCCCCGGCGATGTGATCACCATGATGAGCGGCACCACAGTCGAGGTGATCAGCACGGACGCCGAGGGGCGATTGATCCTCGCCGATGCGCTGCACTTCGCCAAACGCTACCGGCCGCGCGCTGTGGTGGACGTGGCGACGTTGACGGGCGCTTGTGTGGTGGCGTTGGGTGAGGAGGTGGCCGCTGGGTTGTTCGCCAACGATGAGGCCTGGGCCGCTTGCGTGCAGCGCGCTGCTGAGGCAAGCGGCGAGCGCGTGTGGCGCCTGCCGCTCTACGAGGACTACGGCGACAAGATTCGTAGCGACTACGCCGACCTAAAAAACAGCGGCGGGCGCAACAGCGGCGTGGGCACATCCGCCTACTTCCTGTATCACTTTGTGCGAGGCGCGGATAGCTACCCCTGGGCACATCTCGACATTGCCGGTATGATGTTCAGCAGCGAGACCAAAGGCTACCATGTGAAAGGCGCACGCGGCTTCGGCGTGCGGTTGCTGGTGGCGCTCGCGCAAGGCGTCTAACCCCATGTATCCGTTCCGCTTGATTTACGACGGCCACCACGACGGCGCAACCAACATGGCGCGCGACGAAGCGATCTCCCGCGCGGTCAGCCGCGGCGAGCAGCCGCCTACCCTACGCTTTTATGGTTGGCGGCCGCCGTCGCTCAGTCTGGGCTTAGGTCAGCGCATCCGAACAGTGGATGAGGCGCGGTGTCGCGCCGATAGTGTGGATGTGGTGCGACGTCCCACCGGCGGGCTTGCGATTTTGCATACTGATGAGTTCACCTACAGCATGGCGTTGCCCGCCGATCATCCGCTGGCGGCCGGTGACGTGATGACTTCCTACCGCCGCATTGCTGAGGCGATTTTGTGCGCCTTGCGCCTGCTCGGCGTGCCCGATGTGCGGGCAAACCGCGTGCCACCGGAGAAAAGGGCGCAAAGCCCGGTGTGCTTTGAGGCGCCAAGCGACTATGAAGTGGTCGGCGCCGGCAAGAAGCTGGTCGGCAGCGCGCAGTGGCGTCGGTTGGATGGCGTGCTACAGCACGGCAGCTTACCCCTGCACGGCGATATCGCGCGCATCTGCAACTACCTCTTCGAGGCGCCGGCGCCGGAGCACGTTCGGGCGCACGCCGCCACATTGGAGGACGTGCTGGGCAAACCGGTGAGCTGGGAGGAGTGCGCGAGGGCGTGGGAGCGCGCTTTTGCTGAAACGCTGGAGATTGACTTCACGCGAGGCTCACTCTCCGATGCCGAGCTGCGCTGCGCTGAGGCGTTGCGAGCCGAGAAATACGGCAACCCTGCTTGGAATCGCCGACGCTAACCCCGCCCTCAACGCCCCAACAGTGCGCGGATGCGCGCTCGCATGCGCTGTGAGGACGCTGGATCAAGTGCCGCAACCGGCGCCGGGGAGCGCGGCTTGAAGCGCACGGGTGGTGGCGGCGGTTGGTAGCCGGGGCTGAGATAGGCCAGCCGTTCCGGGACCATCTTGACGGGCGCAAAGCCAAATGTGCGATGCACGCTGCCGATCTCCGCAGTGCGGTTGTAGGATAGCGCGTCCATTTCTGGCTCGCTGAGCATATCCTGGAAGCGCGAGAGAAAGCTCACGAGGTAGTGCGTGAGCGGAGTCGGCACCCGCACCAGCCGCCGCTGCTCTGCTTTGGCCTTCAAGGTGATCTTGGCAATGTCGGCCAAGGTGAGCGCTTGCGGACCGCCGATGGTGATAACCTGGCGGAACGTGGAGCGCAGCTCCAAGCTGCGCGCGATGCAGGCGGCCACGTCGCCGACCCAAATCGGCTGCAACTTGGTGTAGCCACCGTGAGGTAGCGGCATGACAATCGGTAAGTTGCGCGCGATTTGGTTTAGCCAGCGCGTCAGCCAGTCCCCCTCACCGTAGATGACCGCTGATTTCAACACAGTGAAGTTCAGCCCCGATTGGCGCACGCGCTCCTCGGCGATCCCCAAGCTACGCAAGTGAGGGAAAGGAGAACGGACTTCCGCACCCAGGCAGCCCACCATGATCAGCCGTTGCACCTTGGCGCGCTTGGCAGCATCAATGACGTTCTCTGTGCCGCGAATGTTGACCTCCTCGAATTTGTCCTCTTTGGTCTCGCGGCGGATGAAGGCTAGGTGGATGATCGTGTCACACTCGCCTCCATCGGTCAGCGCCTCATAGATGGAATCTTGGTTGCGGACGTCGCCGCCGGTGATCACCACTCGGCGCGGTGCAGGGTGCTCGTGTCCCCAATGGAACAGGCACTTCACCGCATGGCCTGAATTCACCAAGCGCTCGACCACCGCGCGCCCGACGCAGCCCGTCGCTCCTGTCACGAGTATCATGCTGCACTCCCGTTGAAGGCGCTAAGGGCGATGCTGAGCAAACCGGCCAGGCCTATCACTTGAACAGCAGCGCTACCGCCCCACAGAATCAGGCTCATCAATCGCCCCAGCGAGTTGGGCGCTGGCCGATAGAGTGTAATGCCTAGGCCGACATTGAGCGCTGTCACGACTGTCCCGATAAGCGCCGGCATGAATAACCCACTCTTGTCTCCCAGCCGGTCCGGATTCCCCCACGCGTCAAAGTGGAGCGGCACCTGGCCCGGCACGATCGGATATAGCGCCGTGCTACAGGCGATCAGCGCTAAGTTTAGCGCAATTGCCAAAAATATCAAACTGAAAGCTAAGCGATCGCTACGTACATTCTCCTTAAGCAGGCGCGGCAGCAAGCGTTGGCGGGTGACCTCTTGAGTGGGGCCCATCTGGATGCGCTTGGCCAGCTCCTCGACGAAGCTCGACACCTCGCTAGGCGAGATGATGAGTTTGTCGTGCTTGGAGACGATGATGATCTGCTCGGTTGGCTCGGCGGTTGCAAAGACGCGCATCTTGCCCAGCTCAGGATGATGGGCTGTTCCAACCCACCATCCTGGCAGCGGCAGCCGCCGATAGCGCAGCGCATCGGCGAAGCCCGCGCCGGCAAGCACCTTATCGATCTCCCGCACAGGGACCACTTCCCGGATATGCCCCCACTGGATGATCAGCGCGTTCCGGTCAAGGTGGTAGTGAAAGTGATAAAGAGACCACAACAGGTAGCCTGCGGACGCCGCCAGCGCGCCCAGCACCACTGCCCCCAGTCCCAGTAGGAAGGTGAGCAGTGACAGAGGGACGACGGCTGCGCCGATGCCCAGGGCAATGGCAGAGGCACAAAGTAACACCAGCGCGACCACGCTGCTGATGGTGGGCGACCTGAGCGGTGGTTCGAACGTGTTCATAGCGTGCTCAACGTCTGCAGCACGGCGAGCAAACCGGTTAGAGTATAACGCTCGTGCAACCCTTATCTGCCTTGCGTTGTACGCACCGCTAGGCCTTACAATACCGCTGCAAGTGGCCATGGCCGAACAGATTCGATGGCAGGACTTTGAGCGGGTGGAAATTCGCGCTGGCACTATCGTGAAAGCCGAGGCCTTCCCTGAAGCGCGCAAGCCGGCCTACAAGCTTTGGATTGACTTCGGGCCAGAGATCGGCGTGCGCAAGTCCTCAGCCCAGATCACGCACCATTACACGCCGCAATCTCTGATCGGCAGACAGGTGGTGGCTGTGCTGAACTTCCCGCCGAAGCAAATTGGGCCTTTCATCTCTGAGGTGTTGGTGACCGGCTTCGCGGACGCTGACGGGCACATTGTGCTGGTTCAACCTGAGCGGCCGGTGCCCAACGGCGCCCGCTTGGTGTGACATGCTGCTGGGCGTCGTAGAGAGCAACAATCCGCGCGCTGAAGAGCGTGAGCTGATCGCCCGCATCCGCGCCGGCGATCCGGCGGCTTGTGCACTGTGTGTGGAAACGCACGCGCCGGCGCTGTATCGCTTGGCCCTGCGCCTGGTCGGTGACCCTCAAGAGGCAGAGGATGTGCTGCAGGACACGTTTCTCAGCGCCTTTCAAGCCCTGCACCACTTCGATGGCCGCTCCAGCTTGCGCACTTGGCTACATCGCATTGCCGTGAACGCGGCGCTGATGCGCTTGCGCAAGCGTCGCAGCCGCGTCACCCTCTCGCTGGATTCGTCACAGGCCGACGACGCCGCGGCAGATTTCAGCGAGCTGCTGCCGATCGTCGAGCCGGACGCGGAGGCGCTGCTGCTCCAACAAGAGACCGCCGAGATGCTCGGCGATGCGATTGAGCGGCTGCCCCAAGCGCTGCGTGAGGTCTTCGTGCTGCGCGAGCTTGAGGAGCTTTCGACGGCAGAGACGGCGCACCGTTTGGGGATCAGTGAGGCTGCGGTGAAGGTGCGCTTGCACCGTGCCCGTCGCGCTTTGCGCGACTACGTGAGCGCGCGCATGCGCGACGACGCGCTGCCGCCGGCGCAGTCCATCGCGTGCCAAGATGCCCTGCGCTTCTTGGAGGAGGCTCAGCGACGCGGACGGCCGCGCGCCGAGGACATCACCCTGCAGCAAGCGTTGCGCGAGCATATTGCCGCTTGCGAGCGTTGCCGGCTGCTGCTCGATCCGCGCTATCGCTCTGTCCTCTTCCTCTGCGACGACAAGCCCACTAATCTGCCGCCTGAGGCGCAGCGCCGGCTTTATGAACAAATCCGAGATGCCTGGCGTGCGCGCTTGTGATGCCGAACTGGTGATCCCTAACCTGGTCTCTCGCATGCGCGCAGTGGTGGCTGAGGCCTTCCCACCACAGGATCACGTCCGGCCGGTGATTGTGGGCGTGTCTGGCGGCGCAGATTCGCTGTGCCTCGCGGATGCCCTGCACAGCGTGGCCGAGGCCCATCGCCTGCACATCGTGGTCGCCCATCTCGATCATGGCTTGCGCGGCGCGGTTGCCCAGGAGGATGCGCTGGCGGTGCGCCGCTTCGCAGAAGCACGCGGGCTGCCATGTGTGGTCGGGCGGGTGGACGTAGCAGTGCTGGCGCAAGAGGGACGTGTCTCGCTGGAGCTGGCGGCGCGCCGAGCGCGCTACGCATTTTTGGCCGAGGTGGCGCGCAATCATAGCGCTCAGGAAGTGGCCGTGGCACACCACGCTGACGACCAGGCGGAGACCGTGTTGCTGCGCCTGTTGCGCGGCAGTGGCTTGCGCGGCCTGCGCGGCATGCGGCCTCGCAGCCCGTTGCCGGCTGCGCCGCAGCTCACGCTGGTGCGGCCGCTGCTGGGCGTTGCCCGCGCGGAGATCGAGGCCTACTGCCGCGCCCGCGCCTTGCACCCTCGCGATGACGCCACCAATCGCGACCTGCACCACCTGCGCAATCGCGTCCGCCATGAGCTGCTGCCTCTGCTGCGCACCTACAACCCCAACATCGCTCGGACGCTGGCGCGCTTGGCCGATGTGCTCACCGACGACTGGGAGATCGTCGAGACAGCCGCCCGCGCAGCGTTGGACCAAGTGGCGACAGTTCAGCCGGGTGAGGTGCGCCTGGACCGCGCAGCTTGGCGCGCTCTGCCGCGTGGTTTGCAACGTGCCACGCTGCGTTTGGCGGCGGAGCACGTGTATGGGGACGTGGTGGAGCTGCCCTACGCTGTTGTGGAGGAGGCGCGCCGCGTGCTCAACAGCCAAGCGTCGCGCGCTTGCATCGCGTTGACCGCAGGCCTGCGTGTCTACGTGGAGCGCAACGCAGCAACCATGTGCACTGCAGCGAACCTGCCCCCAGCGTGCCCTGAGGGCGTGTGATGGTCAGGCAGGTTCGACGTGGTCCTGAACAGCGCTGCCCCACCCCCGCTTGCTAGAATACCTCGGCCCGCATGGTGGACAAACGAGCAGAGCGCGGTGTGCCGTCGTTGGTTTGGCGGGCGGGGCAAGAGCGCCGATTGGCTATGCTGAACGCTGCAGCGCCGCTTGAAGGCAGGCGCGTGTTGGTGGACGGCTGTGGGATTGGCTTGTACGTGCGCGCCATCCGCCGATTTACACCTCACGTCTTTGGGATTGATATTGAGCCGACGTATTTGGTGCAGGGGCGCTGTGCTGGAGTCACTGAATTGGTTCAGGCAGCGTGTGAGCAGTTGCCGTTCCCAGAGGCTACCTTCGATGTGGTACTCAGCAACGAGGTGTTGGAGCATGTGCACGACGATCGGGCGGCCGCGCGCGAGATCGCGCGTGTGTTGCGCCCAGGAGGGCGCGCTGTGATCTTTGCGCCGAACCGCTGGTATCCCTTTGAAACGCATGGGGTGTATTGGCGGGGACGCTATTACTTCGGCAATAAGCCGCTGGTGAACTGGCTGCCAAGTGTGGTGCGCAATCGCCTTGCCCCGCACGTGAGGGCATACACTGCTGCCCAGTTGCTGCAGCTTTTCGCCGACACGCCTCTGCAGCTTGTCTCGCTGCGGGGTGTGTACCCAGCGCTGGACAACGTGATCGCCCGGCGGCGTGTGCTGGGTCAGAGCTTGCGAGCTTTGTTTGATGCGCTGGAGCGTTCTCCGCTGCATAGGTTCGGCATCTCTCATTTGCTGGTGCTGGAGAAGGTGACGTAGCAGCGCGGCTCGCATCGCGCCGCGCTGGAGCAGTGTGGCGCTGTTCGCTGCCCCGCGGTGACACTGTCCAACTCGGTGCTGAGGATGGGGGGCCTTGATTCCTTGAGGCAGCGGGTGGTGTTGGCTGAACCCTCGCTGGAGATGTCACTGTTGGAGGAAGTGGATGACGTCGTCTATCCCCTGTGTGCGCTGCGGCCGGCGTTCGGGAGTCCCAAGTGGTGATGCTGCTCGGGCCGGGCGAGTGGCGGCTGCGTGTGCATATGCGCCCTCGGTCCCGATGAGGGCTTACAGCTGAATGGTCGGCTGTTGTCTAGCCTGGTGGCTCGTAGGGTGCGATCAGCGAGGGGTCGTCGAAGCGCGTTTGGTTCACGCGCGGCGACACGGCGTAGGCGCGCATGCGTTCAGCGGGGTACGGCTTGAGTAAAGCTTGAGCTTCGGGCGCCTCGCAGCTTGGTGAAAGCCAGCGGCGCGCCTGCTCGCTGTCCAACATGGCCGGCATCCGATCGTGCAAGGGCGCGATCAGCGAGTTGGCTGGGACGGTGATGATCACGCACGACGGCACTCGCTGGCCGCGCGCGTTTTGCCAAGTGTCCCACAAGCCGGCAAATGCGAACAAGCCGCCGTCCTGCAGTGTGAAGCGGATAGGCTGCTTATGGCCACCGGCATCGGTGCGCCACTCGTAGAAGCCATCGGCAGGGATAAGGCATCGTTGGCGGTGCAAGAGGCGGCGGAAGGTGGGGCGCTTGTGCAGGGTCTCGGCGCGGGCGTTGATCAGCGGGGTTTGGCGGCCGGCGCGTTCGCCCCATGATGGCATCAGCCCCCACCGCGCCACAGCTAGCACCCGTGGTGCGTGCTCAAAGATAACCGCCACCGGCTGCGTGGGGGCGATGTTGTAGCGCGGCGCAAAGGCTGATTCCACGGCGTTCAGCCCAAAATGCGCCATCACTGCCTCTGGCGGCACTGTCAACGTGAAGCGCCCGCACATCACTGCGAAGTTTTAGCGGCGCGGCGCAGCGCCGCCAACAGCGGCCGTTCGTTGCCGCTGTTGTCCAGCATGGAATAAAACTTCATTTGCTCGCAGGGGTCGGGATACAACGGCGAGCGGCTGAAGTCGTAGTTCCACAAAAACATCGGGCCCATCCACGGCCAAAACTGTCGCGCGAAGCGGAAGGCGCGCAGGACGTATTCTGCTTGCTGGGCGCGGCTGACGCGTTGCCAATCGAGGCCAGGCAAGGTGCACGCGAGACCTTCTTCCGCCGGGTCAACCAGCCAGCCGAACTCCGTGGCCCACATTAGCTTGTCGGCTATGCCAAAGGACTCCATCAGCGTGCGATGCAGCTCGGCACGACGGAACACCAGGCCGCCGGTTTCTGGACTTGACGGGTCGCGCTCTGGTTCGTAGGCGAAGCCATAAGGATGGAAGCCATAGGCGTCCATGTAGTCGGCTGCGCCCAGCTCGAACAGAGTGCGCGCATAGCTGAGATCGTCCATTGCGCCGTCAGAGTTGCCGCCGGTAGGTGCGATGCCGGCCGAGATCACCAGTGCGGTTGGGTCGGCGGTTTTGATGCGTGCGTAGGCGATGGCGAGCAACTTGGCGTAGGCTTCGGGGTCAGGCTGTTGGCCGCCCCATTCGCGCGAGAGGTTCACCTCATTGCCGATGGCGTAGGCGTGGATCACGCCGCGACGTTCGCGCGCTAGGCTTTCCAACTGGTCAGCCCAGCGGTTGATCGCAGCGGGTTCGCCGCTCGCGGCGTCGTGGAGTGGCACGCGGTAGAGCACACGAAATCCCTCGACGGGAAACTCCGGCGGATTGAACACCTGTATCCAGCCGAAGCCCAATGCGCGCAATGGCTGTAGGTTGTTGGCGTCGTAGTTAGCGACGTTGACGCCCTCGCCGGCTAGCGAGAGCCAGCCTGTGTCGTCCAGCGCCGGAAGGGTCGCGGGGATTGGTGCGGGGCTGGGTGTGGCCGGCGGCGGAGAGGGCGTAGGTGATGGTTCAGCGGTGCAGGCCACGAGCAGCAGCGCAGCTATCCACAGGGTTTGGCGCATTGTGTGGAAAGGCTACCACACGGCGCACTCAGATTTGCGCGATGGCGAGGCGGCGCAGCCGCGAGCGCTTTTTGGTTTGGTGTGCGGCCATCCGCTCCAGCACGCCGCTCAAGAAGTGCACCGCTTCGATCACGTAGTCACCCTTATTCAGCATCACGCATTCGGCGCGCCCACTCATGACAGCGTCGGACACCTCTGCACGCGACGGTGCGCCGCCCTTGGCGAGCGATTCGAGCACTTGCGTGGCCCAAATAACGGGGACATGTGCTGCTTCACAAAGCCAGAGGATTTCCTCCTGCACTTCTGCGAGGCGCTCGAATCCCACCTCGACGGCTAGGTCCCCCCGCGCCACCATCACGCCGATGGCGGCCGTTTGCATGCCAGCCAGCAGCAAGCGCGGCAGGTTTTCAAAAGCGCGGCGGGTCTCGATCTTCAGCACGATACCGACGTGGGATGCGTCCAGGCGTTGCAGCTCGTGCGCTAGGGTGAGTACGTCTTGCGGCTCGCGCACGAAAGAAAGCCCCACCATGTCCACGCGGTGCGCCATCAGCGCTAGATCGGCGCGGTCCTTGTCCGTCAACGCGGGCAGCTCGAGCCAGGAGTCCGGCAAGTTGATCCCCTTCTCAGGGCCAAGTTTGCCCCCCTTCGCCCGGCAGTGGGTGATCTCGACGCGCATCGTGTGTCCGTCGTTGCTCAGCACGCGCCCGCCGATCTTGCCATCGTCGAACCAGATGGATTCGCCGACAGCGACGTTGCGAAACGCCTCGCCAAGCGTGCAGGAGATGTGCGCCGGCTTGATCGCTTGTCCCTGCGAATTGCGTTGGGCCGAACGGCCTGCGACAGTGTCGTTGGTGATCAGCAGCGTGTCCCCCACGCGCAAGGTGATTGGCTCAAACACCGGCGGCAGCGGTCCGATGCGCCCCTCGCTGAGCGTTTGGCCGTCGCGCAGCAAGCGGACCACACCTCCTGTCTCGAAGTAGGTGGTGCGGTCGCATTCGGCGACGAAGGTATTTGCCCCAACAGAGGTGATGTGAAAGCGTCGGTTGCGCCCGCGCGCGTCCTTGAGCAGGAGCGTGTCGCCAACCTGCGCGTGTGCGGGGATGTCGCCCTCCAAGGGGATGAGTGGCAGGAGCGGGTCAGCTTGAGCTGGCGAGGGGGCAAAGTGCACGCGGGCGGGTGTGATCACACACCCGCGCACGTCGCGCACAGGGCGCGACTTGATGACGTAAGCGAATGGGGCCAGAGGCCCGGTGCGCAGCTTTGGGCCGGCCAGGTCGAGGTAAATCTTGCAGCTTCGCCCCAGCTCGCGTTCGGCGCGGCGTAGGTGCTCGATCATCATCAGCCATTCACCGGGTGAGTCGTGCGCACAGTTGATGCGCATCACATCCATGCCGGCTGCTAACAACTCGCGCACAAATGCACCGTCTCGCGCGGCAAAGCTCGGCATGGTGACCATGATGCGCACGTTGCGCTTTCCTGAGGGTGTGCCAAATAGCCGCTGGGTGTGCTCCTCCAGCAGTTGATTCCCGCTGCGGAAGGTGGTCGGCACATCGGCAGGATTCAGAGCCGCTTGCTGGCCCAAGAGGGCGTGCAGCGCTGTCAGCACACCGTGAAGGCTGTGCATCACGTGGCTCTCCGAGCGCCCCAGCGAGCTGAGGCCAAGCGAGGCCAGCTCGTCTTGCAGGTGGCGAATGTCGTGTTGACGGAGCGCAAGGTAATGCAGCAGATTGCGAGCGCTTTCTCGATACGCCGGCGACGCCTGAGCGATGGCCGATTGGTGCTTCGCCTCCAGCGCTAAGGCGTGATCTCGCAGTTGGCTCACCGATCGAATCAAGTGCTCCAGCACAGCATTCATGCAGCAATCTTAAAAGCACGTGTTAAAAAGTTGTTGGGCGGGCAGCTAGCTGCGTGACTGCGCATGGGGCATCAGGGGACCTCGGACGCCGGCCAGTGCGCGCACCTGCGCCGCGATGTCCGGCGCGGTGATCAGTGATTCGCCGACCAACACAGCGCGCGCGCCCATGCGACTCACACGGGCGACGTCCTCGGCAGTGAAGATGCCGCTTTCGGAGACCAGTGTGATGTGCTTCTCGCCGTTCAGCAGCGCGGCGCAGCGGGCAGTGGTGTGCATATCCACGGTGAATGTGCGCAGGTCGCGGTTGTTGACGCCGATCACCTGTGCGCCGATGCGCAACGCGCGCTCGGTCTCCGCTTCATCATGCACCTCCACCAGCGGCGTCATGCCTAGCGAGCTGGCCAGCGTGTGCAAGTCGCGCAGTTGGGCTTGGTCGAGCGCAGCCACGATCAGCAGCACGGCATCGGCGCCGGCGGCGCGCGCTTCATACACCTGATACTCGTCCACGATGAAGTCCTTGCGCAACACGGGCAGCGCAGTCTCGTGGCGCACAGCGCGCAGATACTCCAATGAGCCTTGGAAGAACTGCTCGTCGGTCAACACACTGATCGCGGAGGCGCCGTTCTCGGCGTAAACCTTTGCGATGGACAGAGGGTTGAAATCGCCTCGGACCAGCTCACCTTTTGAAGGCGACGCGCGCTTGATCTCGGCGATCAGCGCCACGCGACCATCAGCGTGCTGTAGCGCGCGGTGAAAGTGGCGCGAGGGGGAAGGGCTTTGCTCGGCCAGGCGGCGCATCTCCGCCAATGGTGTGGCCTGCTTGCGCGCCGGTAGCTCCCGATCGCGCTTGTGGGCTAGGATAATCTCCAAGATCGAGGCCATGGTTGTTGTGCCTCGATGGTAACATCCGCACGGCAACATGGAAGGCTTGACCGGCCAACATCCGATTGTGCTGGAACGTTGGTCGCGCCTCGGTGTGCTGTCGGATTCGCATGTGCCCCACCGTTTGCCGGCATTGCCGAAGCGAGTGTTGGAGCTGTTGGAAGGTTGTGACGCGATTTTGCACGCCGGCGACTTGGAGGCGCCGGACATTCTTGCTGAGCTGTCGCGTGTCGCCCCGACGTACGCCGTGCGCGGCAACCTTCACTGGCAGTTCAGCACCGGCACGCATGACCAAGACTTACCGTTGAGCTTGCTGTTTCAAGCCGGCCCTCACGTCATTTGGCTGACACATGGCCATTTGCGCTTTCGCTATCTGGTGCTAGACAAGGTCTCACGTCGCTACCAGTTTGACACGCCGGAGCAGTTGAACGACCACTTGATCAGACGGCTGGCGGATTGGCGGCCGCCTCAGGCAAACATCGTTATCTTCGGCCACTCCCACTTCGCTTGTGCGAAGCGATGGGACGGTGTGCTGTATTTCAACCCCGGCGCTGTTGTTGGCTTGTGTTATCGGTCGCATACCCAATCGCCGCGCGTGGGTGTGTTGCACTTGGGCGGTGATGGCGACGTGCGATGGGAATGGCGTGAGCTCTGAGCGGCTACGTCCCGTTCTGATACGCAAGCCAGGCGGAGGCTTTGCCGGTCACCACGTCCACGCTGTCCGTGCGGCGCGTGAGCTGAAGGAAATCGAACACGCGCAGCTCGTCTTCAAGCAACCCAAAGGTGTGTGGTGGGCGTCGCCAGTGGACGTAAAGCAGCAGTGTGCCTCCCTTGGCGAGGAGTTCGCGCACACGCTGGGCGTAGCGCTGCTTATCCGCAGTGTCCAGGCTGAAGAAGCAACCGATGTCCAGGATGAGGTCGAAGTGGCCGCGCACTTTGCGCAAACGGGTGACGTCGTCCCAAAGCCATGTGATGCGCACACCAGCTGCACGCGCTTTGCGCGCTGCTTGTCGCAGGGCGGGCCAGGCGAAGTCCACACCGGTCACGGTCCAGCCGCGCTGGGCCAGCGCGATGGCGTGGGTGCCGGTGCCGCAGCCAAGGTCGAGCGCGCGGCCAGGTGCGTGCGACTCCGCGAATGCGATCACCTCCGGCGCGGGGATGCCGTGGTCCCAAGGTGGCGATCCGCGCACGTACCAGCGGTTGAAATCCAACCAACGCTGTAGCCGTCTCCACTGTCGCTGAAGTGTGGTCGGAAGCGCGCTCATCTCAGTAAGCGTCCAACTCGTCCAGGCGGTCGTCGCTGATGCCGAAGTGGTGCGCCAGCTCATGCAACACAGTGCGGCGCACTTCTGCGCGCAGCTCCTCCAACGAGTTGCAGGCCAGCTCGTGTGGACGCTGAAAGATGGTGATCAGGTCAGGCAGGGTCATATCGTAGTGTGTGCCGCGTTCCGTGAGCGGCACGCCGCGGTAGAGGCCAAACAATTCGTTGGGGTCGTCCTCATCGGCGTCGGCCAAGTCTGCGGGGCTGGGCTTGAGCTTCACTTCGATCTCCAGGTTGGCGATGCGATCGCGCAGTGCAGATGGCAGCGTGTCCACTGCCTCCCATACGAGTTGCTCGAACTCAGCACGGCTGACTTTCACCATCGCACCGACAAGCGATCATAACGTGCGATGACGCAGCGTGATCCAGGCTACTGGAGGTGGTGTGGTGGGTCGTCAGCTTGGTCCGCCAGCCAGCCGCGTGATAGCAACAGCGCGCGGATTTCGTCGGCATCGCGCTGGCGCACTGCTAGCGTAGTTGGCGAGAGCCGCTCCACCCCTGCGCGGCGCGCTTCTGGCAGGCTTAACAGCGCATCGAGGATCGCCGGCTCGCGGGCACGCACCACCACGAGTGATGCCATGTGCACCTCCGCGCCGCGGTCTTCCCAGCGCTGAAGCGCGCGCTCGAGGCCTTTGGGGAGAGGATGGCTGGATTGGTGTTTGAGGAATCGCAACACTTGGCTGATACGGATGCCCTGGGCGCGGGCGCGCGCCAGCGCGCGCGGCGTCAGCCGATACACGTAGTGGGTGGGCCGGGTCTCCGCCCAGTCTGCGACCCGCGCGAGCTGGAAGCGCTGGCGACGCAGCGAGGCTGCGATGATCACGCGCCCGTCCTCCGTGACACGAAAGGGGTGGTCGGTGCTGATGGCGTCGTTCAGAGGCTCACCCTCTAGCCAGCGTAGTGGTCGGCTGATGATGAAGCGGATCAGTTGGCCCTCGACGTCGTCCCAGTGCTCGAAGCCGCTGAGGAACGCACCGGTGCGCGCGTCGCGCACCTGCCACAGGTCGTAGCGGCCGTCGGGACGGGCGAAATCGGGCTGGGTTTGCTTGACGAAGGCGACAAAGCCGTCCACGTCTGTTGCCGGGTGCGCTTGTCGCCAGCGCTCCCAGAGCGAGCAGATGGCCTGTCGTTCGCGGCGCGGATCGTGCGTCCACGAGTGGGTCATATCCAGTTCCAGCGTTGGCACACAGGTGAGGTCGTCCCATGTGTCATCGTTGAGCCAGGCATCCACCAACGCACGGCGCTGGGTTTCAGCGTCGGCGGTGAGCCAAGCGCTCACCGCCGGCGCGACCAGGCGCAGACGTCGCTCATATGCGCGCACCCAGCCCATCCGCTGGCTGAGATGGAGCATCCAGGCGAACCGTCCCTTAGGGCTGTTGTCGAGCACGCCGTCGGCGTCGTGCAGCATCGGTGCAAGCTCGCGCCGCGCAGATACCTCCCACTCGTTGTTGTGCTTCAGACGCACCTCGCTGTTCTGGATGTGGCATAGCAGGGTGACCAGGTCCTCGATGAAGGGAAACCAACGCGACTCGCTGCCTGTGGCTGTTGCTGGCGGCAAAGTCTCAGCAGACGCCCTCTCGGCTTCAGCAGCGGATGGCAGCAGGTGGTGGCGCAGCAACTCGTGCAGCTCATGGGGAATGAAGGCGACCTCTACCGGTGTGCTGCTGCCCTCGAATGCGCGCGAGATGAAGCCGTAGTACCACAGCGCCTCTGCCGGGCCCTGCGGTGATAGCCATGGGCGCTCGCGTTCCATGCGCCCTGGACCCATTTGGCGGATCGCTCCAAAGCGGCGCTCAAACGCAGCGAGGGGCATTCGCCCCCGTTGCTCTAAAAGCGCGCGCAGGGCGTGCTTCGCGTCGTCTGTCAGGGATTGATAAGTGGCGATCAGGTGCTCCGGCTGTGTCATGTGCTGGGCGAGCAACTCAGCAGCCTCGCGTGGTGAGGTCGCCTCGATGGCAGCGTCCCACAGATCGGCGATTACCATCAGGCGGATGAGCGGCTCGTCACGCAAACAAGCGCGCAGGGAGCGCATCACAAGACGCAGCCGGCAGCGGTGGATCAAAGCTGAAGTGCGCTCATGGTGCTGCGCACCAGCGCGGCGCTTTTCTCCAGCATAGCGCGCTCATCGTTGTTCAGCTTCACCTCAATGATGCGCTCCACGCCCCCCGCGCCAAGCACAACTGGCACGCCGAAGTACATGTCGCGCAGGCCATACTCGCCCTCCAGGTAGGCCGAGCATGGACGGATCAGCTTTTTGTCTTTGAGGATCGCCTCAACCATTTCAGCGACGCTTGCGCCGGGGGCGTAATAAGCGCTGCCGGTCTTGAGCAGGTTGACGATCTCCGCGCCGCCTTGTCGTGTGCGCTGCACGATGGCCTCGATACGCTCCGGCGGCAATAGCTCGGAGATAGGAATGCCGGCTACCGTGCTGTAGCGCACCAGTGGCACCATCTCATCGCCGTGGCCGCCGAGCACAAAGGCTTGCGTGTTCTCGACGCTCACGCCGAGCTCCATGGCGATGAAAGTGCGCATGCGCGCGCTGTCCAGGATTCCGGCTTGGCCCATCACGCGGTTCTTCGTGAAACCACGTCGGCTCAGCAGCTTGTAGGCGAGGTAGGCCATGGTGTCGAGGGGGTTGGTGACCATGATGACGATAGCGTTCGGCGACGTGTCGGCGATGTTGTTCACCACCTCAGTGATGATCTGCTGGTTTACGCCCACTAAGTCCTCGCGGCTCATGCCGGGCTTGCGGGCCACACCGGCTGTGATCACCACGATGTCGCTGCCGTGGGTGTCCGCGTAGTCGGTGGTGCCGGTGATACGCGTGTCGTAGCCCAACACCGGACCGGCCTCCATCAGGTCGAGCGCTTTGCCTTTCGGCATGGTTTCGGTGGCGGGAATGTCGAGCAGCACGATATCACCGAGTTCGCGCTCTGCGAGCCAATGGGCGGTGGTCGAACCAACAAATCCAGCCCCGACGATCGTGATCTTCTTTCGCATAGGTGTTGATCCTTAGTTGATGAATTCGAGCGCAGCTTGATGTTTAGCTGCGCGCGTGCAACACTGTCCGTGTGGATCATACTCGGCTAGTTAGAATCCGAAACACGTTGCATGGCTGTTTTTGCGCTGCTCTACTCGGATACAGGCGGCGGACATCGCACAGCGGCGGGCAGCATCAAGCAAGCACTCGACATGCTCTGTCCTGATCACACGGTGCGAGTGTTCAATGCAATTCGCTACCTGCCGCGTCCATTCAACCAAAGCGAGCAGACCTATCGCTTTTCCCTCACCTACGCTCGCTGGATGCACCGTTTGAGCTACGCGCTGCTCGACGACGAGTGGCGAACCAAGTCCGCTGCGCGCTTGCTGCTGTGGTTAGACGCAGCGCGATTGGAGCGCTTCATTTGCTCAGCGCAAGCCGATGTGTATGTGTCCTGCCAGCCGCATTTCAACCTCTTCTTCCCGCCCGTGTTGCGTCGGATCGCTCCGCGCGCGCGCTACGTGCACGTGGTCACTGACTTGAGCCGACTGCACGCCTCTCACGTCGTGCCTACCGCCGACCTGATCACCACGCCCACCGAGGAGGCACGGCAGGAGTTGCTCGCGCGCGGGGTGTTGCCCTCTCGCGTGATCACCACCGGCCAGCCAGTCGCGCCCACGCTACAGCAGCGCATCGCTCGCGCTGCTGCTTCGCGCGACCGCCATGACACTCGGTTACGAGTTCTGTTGCTCAGCGGCGGCGAAGGCTCATCCATGCTAGGACGCATCGCACACGCGATCATCGAGGCACAGCTCCCGATTGTGCTTAACGTGGTGTGTGGTCGTAACGAAGCGCTGCGCGCTGCACTGATGCGCAGTCTGAACGACAGCTTGTTTACCCAAGTGTTGGGCTTTGTCGAGGACGTGCCGGAGCGCATGGGCTTGGCTGATGTGCTGATCACCAAGGCCGGCTCGACCACGCTGGCAGAGGGTTTCATCGCTGGCTTGCCAATCATCCTGTTTGACGCACTCCCAGGTCAAGAAGAGGGGCCGCGCGACTACGCAGTGTCGCACGGCGCGGCGCGTTGGTGCCCAACGGCGTCACAAGTAGTAGCTCAATTGCGCCACTGGCTGAAATGCCCAGAAGATATGCAGCGCGTGGCACGAGTATCGCGCGCGCTAGCGCGACCAGACGCAGCGCTTGACATAGCGCGCGCGTTGGCGCGCCTGGTGGAAGCTCCCCGTGCGCATTAGCTGGTTGGCTGCGCCACCCAGGCTAGCGCGACCATCTCAATGGTGATCGCACTCTTCTTCAACGGAATTTCAATGCGCTCCATGCTCTCGATCATGCGCATCCAGCGCTCGTTGAGCGACTCCAACGCTTGACGGTACTCGTCTCGCAGTGCTTCCAAAGCGGCATTCAGTTCGGCTAGCACTTGCTTTGACTCTTCAACGCGCATCTGTGCCAGCTCACGCGCTCGTTGGCGGCGCGCGCTAAATGCCACGCCGTGAATTGGGCGCTTGCCGACAACAATGTTGAATAGCATCTCGACCCCACCGAGCAGCTCCTCCCGTTTGCGGGCGCTCAGCTCGGCGGCGTTGCGCTCGAGTACGCGGTGCTGGCGCGCAGCGCGCTCCTGCAAAGCGGCCATTTGTCGCTCGAAGTTGTCGTGTAGGCGAGCAGCTTCGGCATCGCGTTTTTGGCGCGCCACAACCTCGCAGCGTTGGCGCACCATCCACTGCTCTTCGCCGACTGCACCATAAACCTTCAGCGCGCGGTTCACCCAAAGCGGGAGCGTGAGGTGGTGATACATGTAGTCCTTCACTGCTTGCTCTGCGCGCTTGGGCCAGCGCCCGTCTAGCCCGAATGGCAGCTCGCCGAATTGAGCGTTGGGAAGTGGCTGCGCGCTCAATGCTTCCTTTTGGGGAGGTGTGATGGCTTGCGCTGTGGCCAGGTCGGGCATAGCGCTGCTAGGATCTAACGAAGCTATCCAAGCGTAGCGCTGTGTGCAGTGCACGCCAGCAGTGCGATCTGAGAAGCGAGCCGACGCAATTGCCAACAACTTGGGCTGATAACAGATAGCACCTGTCTGCGGTGAATCTGCTGGATGCATGAACACCTCGCGCACGGTGTGGGGGACTTGAGGACGCACGCCGCTGTTGCTTGGCGCGACCTCGATTGACCTGCTCGAAGCGGGGGGTTCAACTGAACTGCTGCGCACCCATGCCAGTTGATCGCGTGTTAATGGGCCGGTCAGGTAACTCATCGGCCAACGTACGTGGAAGAAGCGCGGTTCAGCGCTGAGCGTGTGCAAAAGGAAGACGCGCGGAGGTAGGCTGGACAACACAGCGCTGTAGTAGGCACGGTCAAAGTGCAGCTCCGCCTGGTCCAGTCCTTCTAGCACACGCTCGCGGTCGCGCTCGGTTTGCAGCCGCCCGATCAGCCATGTGCCGATGTTGCTCAGCCCGCGATAGTCCAGATCAGCTGGGTTCTGCGTGGAGAGGAACACTCCCACACCTGACGCGCGACCCTGTTTCAGCAGCGTCATCAGCGGTGTCTTGGCAGGTGGATTGCGCGGGTAAGGTGGCGCGTAGCCAAACACTTCATCGAAGTAGATCAGCACTCGCGGCAGTGAGGTGCCGCTCTGGGCGCGCATCCACAGCACCAATTGTGAAAGGAGAAGGGTGACGAAGAACTGGCGCTCTGTCTCGCCCAGGTGGGCTAGATAAAAGATGCTGGCCGGCGTGCGTCCGCGCGGGCTACGCGCGTGAGGGTCATGTCGTGGTTGAAGCAGTGCGTCCACGTCGAGGGGTATGCCTTCCGTCCAGGCGGCGAAGGTGGGTGATGCGATCACATTGTTCAGTGCCATAGCGAGCTGGAAGCGCGCCTCGCGGGGATAAAACACTTCCACGTCAAAGGCCCCTATGCGCCGCACGGGCGGGTCCTGGATCATGCGGATCAGCGCGATCATGTCCAGCGGTTGACCAGCGCGCCATGCAGCCTCGAAGATGGTTGAGAGCAGAATGTGCTCGCGGCTTTTAAGCGGATCAGCGGCAACCCCAACCAAGTGGAGCAGCGCCTGTGCGACTTGGCTAATGCGCTCACGCAGCGCCTCGGTATGGAATTGCCAGTTCAACTGAGCCGGTGGGCTGAATTGGCCTAGCAAGTTGATGGGGAGGCCCGCACTGCTGCCCGGCGTGTAAATTTCCACGCTGACGCGGTCGCGCAGGCGCGCGATGCGCTCAGGCGTGATGTGCCACGCGCGCTGGCCCTCACGCCAACTGTGTGCCGATTGCTCGGCAAGCTGCTCAGGTGTGAGCAGCTTGTGGCGGGCCTCTGTCACGTCCACCCAGCGCAATATGTCGTGCGCGCTGATCTCGGGAAAGAGCAGCGCCAAGTTGGTGATGTCACCTTTCGGGTCAATGACGATGCAGGGGATGTCTTGCAGCAACAGCTCCTCCAGGGTGACGATGCCCAGGCCGGTTTTGCCGCTGCCGGTCATGCCCAGGCAGATGGCATGTGTGGTCAGATTGCGCAGCGTGAGGAAGACCGGCTGAGGGTCAGGCCTGTTTTGCGCGAAGTCATATTCGCGCCCTACATACAAGCGTCCTGGATGGTTCTCCATAGTGCCACGCTTGGGATTGGTATCACGTAGTGAGCGTGTTGGCGTTAGTTCGCCCTTCAGCGAAGTCGGTGATGTTCTGGATGGTGGTATCGGCGATCTGTGTGAGCGCCTCGTGAGTGAGGAACGCTTGGTGGCCTGTAATGAGCACGTTGGGGAAAGTGAGCAGGCGCGCAAACACGTCATCGGTCAGCACTTGGTCGGAACGATCGCGAAAGAACAGTCCATCTTCCTCCTCGTACACGTCTAGACCTACAGCTCCAATCTGGCCGCTCTTCAGCCCCTCGATCAGCGCTTCAGTGTCAATCAGCCCGCCCCGGCTAGTGTTGATGATCACAACGCCGCGCTTCATGCTGGCGATGGTGTTTGCGTTAATGAGATGGTAGGTGGATGGAAGCAGCGGCACATGCAGGCTGATGATGTCGGATTGTGCGAGCACTTCCTCGAGAGGCAGGTAGTGCATACCTAGCGCCATGCAGTCCCGGCTGGGCTGAACATCGTGGCCAAGTAACCGCACGCCGAACCCGTGCATGATGTTGGCGAACGCTGTGCCGATGCGGCCGGTGCCGATCACGCCGACGGTGCGACCATGAATGTCAAAGCCTTGTAGGCCATCCAGCGCGAAGTTGTTTTCGCGCACGCGATTCCAGGCGCGGTGAATTTTGCGCACCACGCCGAGCAAGAGGGCGACAGCAAACTCGGCCACTGCGTAGGGGGAGTAATTAGCCACCCGCATCACTGTGATCCCACAGCGGCGAGCCGTCTCAAGATCCACGTTGTTGAAACCAGTGCTGCGCAGCGCGATCAGCTTCACGCCGACGCCTGCTAGCCGCTCCAGCACAGGTGCAGAGGCATCGTCGTTGACGAAAATGCTGATTGCTGGGTGGCCATCCGCTAACGCAGCGGTTTGCTCGTTTAGTGCAGCGCTCACAAATGTGAGTTCATGACGCCCCTCGTTAGCCCTCTCGAGTGCCTGGCGCTCATATCGCTTGGTGTCATATATCAACACGCGCATGCTGCTGAGTGTAATGCTGCGATACTAGTCTCATGCTCAACGAAGCTTCCATTCGTGCTGTAGAAGCGGCACGCTGGCGCGACTCATTTGTCCGCCCTCTGTATGAATCTTATTGCTTTGCTAACTTACCCTCCATGGTTAGCCACCTTTTCGCTAACGAATACCAGATGCTCATGCCGTCAGATGTGCTGGGCGATTTGCCACGTCGCTACCGAACTGTGGTGCTGCTGCTGGTAGATGGCTTTGGGTGGCGCCACTTTGTGCAAATGGCTGAGCGGGTGTCGCTGTTTCGGCGTGTCTTGCGAGAAGGCGTTGTCTCCAAGCTTACTGCGCTCTTTCCTTCCACCACAGCAGCCCACATGACCTGCCTTCACACAGGTCAGACACCATCCCAGAGCGGGGTGTATGAGTGGTTTCAGTATCATCCTGAGCTGGATCGCATCATTGCGCCGCTGCTTTTCTCATTTGCAGGTGACAAGGGCCGCAACACATTGAGCGAGGCCGGGCTCGTGCCGGCTGATGTCTTCCCAAATGAGACGATATACCAGCACCTCAAACGAGCTGGCGTGCAAGCGACACTGTTTCATCCTAGCTGGCTGTCCAGCAGTCTGCCCGCGCGAGCACTAGCTGAGAGCGCGCGAAGTCTCCATTACGATACGCTCGCCGAAGGGCTGGTGAACTTGCGCCGAGCTGTGGAGGAAGAGTGTCAGCCATCCTACTTCGTGCTGTATTACGGCGGGGTGGATGGGCTGGGCCACGAATATGGCCCGGCTGCGGAGCAGGCCCTAGCAGAGTTGGACCACTTCTGCGTTGCAGTCGAGCGCTATCTTCTGGAGCCTCTCCGCAGCCATGACTTGCTGCTCATTGTCACTGCTGATCACGGGATGGCGGAGGTCAATCCGCAACGCACGATTTACCTGAACCAGACGCTAGCCAGCTTCAATAGCTACGTATCAGTCAATAGATATGGCGAGCCCTTGGTGCCGGCTGGTTCGCCACGCGACTTGTTCCTGCACATTAAACCTGAGCTGCTCGATGAAGCGCAGAGTGTGCTCACCGAGCACTTACGCGGTAAGGCTATCGTAGTGAAAACAGCGGAGTTGATTGCGGCAGGCTTCTTTGGGACTTCGCCGTCGGCCCGTTTTCTTGCTCGGGTGGGCAACCTTGTTGTGCTGCCCTTCATCGGTGAGTCAGTGTATTACCGCGCGGATGGGAAATTTGAGATGCGCTACCTTGGCCACCACGGCGGCTTGACACGCGAGGAGATGGAAATTCCGCTACTGATGTGTGCGCTGTAGCTCTGTGAATGGTCGGCACAGTTTTTAATCCAGTGCGCGCTGATAAATTCCCAGGTTGGACAAGCGAAAGGCCTCGCAAGCCTGCGGATTATCGAGGTCGATGCGGATGCCCTTCACATGCTCCAGGACATACCACCACGGAGATACGTCCAGCGGCACGATCAGTGTGCCGTTCTCTGCGGTGAAGCGCAAGCTGGCCTCCTCGAACGCCCCGCCGCGACCATCGCCCCACCAGAACACCTGCAGGCGCGGCTCGGCCTTCTGCCCTTGGCAGGCGAAGTCGAACTTGAGCACGCCCGCCTGGCGGCCCGATATGTCGAAGTGCGCGATGTCGAAGCTGACCTGTGGGTCCTCGCCCGCCACCTTGTAGGCGTCTACTATCAGGGATACATGGAAGGTTTGGAACGGCGACGGCAGCTCGCCGACCGGCGTCATCCTGCCCTGCAGCGTGCGCGCGGAGCGCCCCCAGGCGATGGGAAGCTTCATCAGGTCGGAAGGGCCAAAGGCGCGCTGAAAGAGCGAAGCGGTGTATTCCTGATAGACTCCTGGGCTAACCGCGATCTCGACAAAACGCTGCTGGATGGGAGTGACCGGGGTAGAGCCTTCGGAGCTGAACCAGATGGCGGAGCCTTCCGGCCAGACGCGCTGGATAGCGCGCGGCTTGCCGTCGGCAAAGCGGAGCGAGTCACCGGGTCGGAGCATAGAGACGAGGACGGGGTCGCTGATGAGGATAGCCGGCTCGTTGCGGCTGATCCCGTTCAGCCAGTTGTCGTCAGTGAGGTCTTTGATCTCGGCGGAGAGGATATGACTTTCGGGCGGTGGGAGCAGGCTGCTTTGCCTAGAGTAGCCCAGGATGAAGCGGTCTTCCATCCTGGGCAGGTAAGTGTCCATGACGAAGCGATACAAATAGTAATTGCGGATGGGAAGGTTTTCCAAGCTTCCAAAGACGTTGTCAGCTTGGAAGAGTGCGACTCTGGGTGTTGAAGCCGTCAAAATCCTGACCGCGCGCTTTTGTTGATCAGGATGAGGCATGTTGAAGGGAGCGGTGATGGGAATCGGCGGAAGTCGGTTGAAGTAGAAGTAGTGAGCATTCCGTGAGGTGAGGTCGAGATAAGCCTCAGTTGGCGCAAGTTGCGCGTCGAGGAACTGCTTGAGCTTGCTCAAGCGCGCCCAGTGGTCAGCAGTGACATGAGCCAGACCGATGTTCGGGAATCCCTCTCTTGCTGCATCCCGCAGGGGCGGCGTCTCAATTCGCTGAGCGATTGCTGAGGTAAGTCGAGAGAGAAGCACAGGCTCTCCAATGGGCAAAGCGAGCGCGCAGACGATCGCTAATGCGAGCAAAGCGCGCTGGGCAGATTGCGCCGCCTTCCAGAACAGAGCCGGCACAAAAGCAGACCAGAACAATGCGGAGACAAACATCGAGCGCTCCAGGGCGTTCCAGTCTATTCTTCCGAAGCTGTAGGGAATCATCAGCAAAGCGAATACCAAAGCAGCCCCTAGCGCATACACGTCGCTCTGCCGGTTTGCAACCTCCGGAAGTTTTCTCTGCGCGGCGAAAAGAAACAGGATGAAGGGGATAACCCAGGATGCGCCCCCCACTTCAAGCCCAAGCTCTAGAAAATTGCTGGGTTTAGTTGGGGAGTTCAAGCTGAACTTCCAGGGGATGCCATAGCTGATCTGGTTGATCGCGCTGTTCTGCAGGGTGTTTTCAACAGCTCCAAACAGCATGCGATAGAGCGGCGTGACGGCAACGACGACGATGATGCCGATCACCAAGCCGGCAAGGTAGCCGATCTCCTTCTTACTTCTGCCGCGCAGCAAGTCGTAGGCCATCTTCGCGGCAAGAGGAGCAAACGCGGCGCTCAGGACAAGTCCCTGAGCCGGAACGGCGAGTATCAAGACAATCGAGCCCAGCAACCATGCCACAAGCCACACCGGTGGGCGCGAGCGCAGCCGGCTGTTTGACCACAAATAGACGAAAGGGATGAAGAATGCCATCCATAGTCGAAGCTTGGTGATAGTCAGGCTCACTGCAACGCTGAGGGCTTTGCTCCCTGTAAAAGCGTAAGTGGAGAAGAAAGCAATCGCAATGAGCAGCGCTGAAGTAAGGCGAGAAGCATCACGATGGGTTGCGGCCGAGCCGTCGTAGAAGACAGACGAGACAAACGCCGCGAAGTCGTCATCGAGCAAACCATGCTGGGGCATGTAATCCACGTAAGGCAGAAAGCCGCGCGCGTAGCTCCATCGGCCAATAATCCGTTCTCCAAAGTGATAATCATCGGGACTGAGTAGTGGGTGGATAGTCACGCCTGCGCGCACTGCGAGCACAAGCGCTAACAGCGCAAAGGGTGAGATGGCGCTGCCAAGGTTCGCAGGGTTCAGCTTCCTGAACCGGATGAACACGTCCGCATAAGAGACGAGCAGCAAGATCAGAATAGCCGCTTTCAGGTATATCGTGGCGGGGTAGGCGTAGAGCTGAGATGTTGAAGCGTCAAACAATTTGGCGGGGTATAAGGCGACGAAAAGCAGGGGCAGAGTCGCATGCGATAGCCAATACAGCACTCTGACAAACCAAGGTTGAGCGTTCACCCGTGGCGAAAGGAGCAATAGCAGCGCCATCAACGCGGGACAGACGATCAGCAGCGCCTCGCTGGCTTGGGCGAAAGCCGCATCGTCAAAGTGACCAACAAGACTCACAGGCGCCCTGCTCAACAGAGCAGCCAGGTTGATGGGGATGAGCGGCAGTAGAAAGGCAAGAAAAAGCAAAAAGCTCCAGGAGCGTATGTCAGTCGCTTGCACTGAGCGCCTGTTGAAGGCCACGATAGCAGTTAAAGAGATGATGCCGAGCGCTGATATCAGCAGCTCAGGGCGCGTGAGCGTCAATCCAGATTCCAAAAGAATTGCGGCAAGGCCGAAGTAAAAGGGAATTGACCACCAAGCGATTTGCTCGACAAAGGCGGTGGCGGCCATGGGGTCGGCATGACAGTGGATCTCTCGGGTTACTCTGCTGAGCGCGGAGAAAGAAAGATAGAAGGCCAGGATAAACACCGGCATGGCGAGGAGGTCCTGCTGCTTCCCCTGGACCGTGAAGGTGATGGGGTAGCCGGCTAGGAACTCTGTGTAGGCCTGGCCGAATTCGACGCGGAGTATCAGCATGAGGGCAGGAATAGCGATGCCGAGCGATGCGACTAGGATGCTGAGCGTAGAGGTAATGCTGAGCTTCGCGTTTTGTGACATGGTCATCTTGTGTGCTCAAAAAGCTAAGCTAAGGGTTGTACTTCGACAGGCACGCCGCAAAGAGGATGGAAAGCAGCTTTAAGTTGCCGGCAACCCCGCCTATCTTGGTCGGCACCTGGTCGGGCGGGTATTCGCGGACGGTCGGGAGCTCGATGCACCGGTAGCCGAGCCTAGGGGCGCGGTAGGAGATGTAGGCGAGCAGCTCGTAGGTGTTGAAGACGTCTCTGAACGGTGCAAGTCGTTCATCCAGCAGTAGCCTTCGGCTGTATGCGCGAAAGCCTTGAGTGGTGTCGGTCCACTTGAAACCGGAAGCTAGGCTGAGCAAGGGGGCGTGAATGTATCGCACGGCAAGGTGCCGGAGCAGCGGCGTGTTAATCCCCCTGCCGCCGGGCAGGAATCGGGAGGCTTGGACGAAGTCAAAGCCCTGCTCTAACGCTGCGATGAAGCGCGGGATTGCCTCTGGGTCGTCCTTGTTGTTGCCATCAATCGTGACGATCCCCTGATAACCCTGTTCGAGCGCAAAGGCATAAGCGCATCGGAGTTGCGCGCTCAGCTTGCCGGGGCCGGTTTTGACTAGCAGGCCGCGCACGCCATGTTGGCGTAAGGCCTCAAGTGCCAGTGAGCCGTCGGTGCTGCCGCCGTCCACAATAATGATGTCGGCGACGTCGGCGATGCGATGCGTCGCCATGCGTTGAAGCAAGCGCCGAATGCGCTCGCCTTCGTTGATCACCGGAATGACGACGCAGAAGGGATGCTGCTTTCCAAGCCACAGAGAAACCTCCATGGCAGGCACCGCCCATGTGGCGCGATAGGCGGGATCAATGTCGCCGCCTGCGCCTTCCATGTTGCTAGACGGGCTGAGCTGTGAGTGCGTGAGGCCAGTCATACATGTCGCAGCTCAGCGCGCGCAGTACCACTCCACTACTCTGGTGAGCGCGCGCCGAATGGATGCAATGTGAGGCTCGTCCTTCGTCGCCGCCATCTCAATCGAGATGACGTGTTCGGGCAGGTAGCACTGCAGCGCGTCGCGCACTGCGCGGTGATCAGTCTCGCCGTCTCCGATGGGCGCCAGGTGCGGCTCGCTGATGTGGACGTGGCCGACGAGGTGCGCATACGCTCTCAGCACTTCCGCCGGCTTCTCGCCGTTGAGGGTCATGGCGCCAGTGTCGAATTGCATCTTGATCGCAGAATGGCTCACGGCTGTCACGACGGCAGCGGTCTCTTGAGTGTTGGTCATGAAGTTCGCGCCATATTCTACAGGGTTGGGTTCAAGGCAAATCACAACCCCATACGCCTGCGCGATGTCGCCCAGCCGGCGAAAGAAGGACACGGCCTGTTCGAGCGCCTGCGAGTCGCTCAAGCCGCTGCGGTCGCGGTTTCGGGGCGAGCCGAACACCAAGCGCCGCGCGCCGAGGCCGGCCCCAATGCGGCATATCGAGCGCAGGTGCGTCAGCATGGCTTCTTGGACGGTGGCCTCGCCGAACAAGTTCAGGCCCGAAGTGCCGAACAGCAGCGCTTGCATGCCGGTGATCTCGATGCTGCGCTCCGCCCACCACTGTTTGACGCGCTGGATCGCTGCATCTTCCACTTCCTGTGGCGCGGGAAAGTACTTTCCCGGCACGACGTCAATCGCGTCAACGCTAAACTCGCCGAGCGCGACCGCCACTTCGGCATCTTCGGTGACGTCCCAGGCGAGGTTAGAGATAGCTAGTCGCATCTTTTTTGCGCCTGGTCTGGCTCAGTGAGGTTCGGACTGCGCGTAGCAGCGGATCGCCATGATGCTCTCCCGCGCGCTGTACTGGTAGCGTCCCTGTGCGCCAAAAAGGGTAGCGAACTTGGTCTGCATGTCGTAGCGCGCCGGTGTGCCATCTAGGGTTTGCGCAAAAGGACGCCCGAATCCGAGCAGCGTGGCGTCGGCCACGCTGATCGGCTCAGCCGTCAGGTGGACGAGCGATAAACCTGCCTTGCGCGCGATTTGAATGTCGTGCCATAAGTTGACCATGGGGTAAAACTGGAAGATGCCTCGACTGTCGATAGCGTGGAGGTTGTTATGGTGATGCAAGTCGTAGATCACGTTCTTGCGCAAGCCTGGGCCGACCAGTCCCGGCAGGCGAACGATGAGATGCCGCGGGAAGCGCTCTTCGACGAACTTCTCAAGCAGCCGGCGATGCAGCCCGTAGGGATGCAAGCCGGTTTCTTCTACTGGCGATGACTCGTCAACCTCAACCGGCGACTTGAAGACATCCACCGTGCTGATCAGGATGAAGTGTTGACAGTCAACCGTCTGAAGACAATCCATCAGCCGCTCGATGTTGCTTCGGTCTTGCTCCGGCTCGCGGTTGGCGATCCACTTCTGTGCAGGCGCGCCGGCGCACACCACCATCTCAAATGCGCGATGGCGAATGTCGTGGATGTTGGTTGAGCGATAGAGCGCATCGAAAACGTTTGTCTGTTTAAGCAGTGTGCTCCCCACGAAGCCGGTGTAGCCGATGAGGGCGTTGCTCATACCGCCTCCGCCTTAGCGCGCTGCAGCGCAAGCTCCTGTTCCAGGCGCTCCAGAACGTCGTAGATGTTATCTATCTTTCCCCCCAGCACGGAGTAGCAGCCCGGCAGCGCGGCATACTTCTCGAAGAGAATCGGCCGGCCGTCGTCGCCCTCGTTTTTGACCAGCACAGTTTTGACCTCGAAGAGGGATTCTACGTATCTCGCCTTGAGCACACAAGGCAGATAGCGGCTTGCGTCTCTCAACATGCGATCCACACGCGTCTGCCGATCATACTCGGCCAACTTGCGGTAGGGATCGGTGCCGCGCTCGTCTTTCCAGCTTAGATGGGGCGTGTAGCGGACATGCGACAGCGTGTGTAGCCGTCGCGCTGGGAAGGGCATGATGGAGAAGAACGGCCCATCCATCACGGTGACGCCTATCTCTCTCAGCTCTGGCGGAGGCTCGACGAGTGCAAGCTCGGTGATCTCATGCTTAAGGCCGGTTTGGACGCCTGGGAAGTCGCCCTGCAGTTGGTTGAGCCAGCTATACGTGCAGTTGAAGACATACCGACACGAGAGCGACTCCAAAGCGCTGTTCGGCAGCTTGACTATCACGTTGAGTCCACCATCGGCCCCAGAACGGCGCACAGCTGTCACTGCGGTTTGGTAGCGAACCTCCACGCCAGCCCGGCGCAGCTCTCGCTGCGCCCATTCCTTCAGCTTCACTGGGTCGAAAGCGTATTCCTCTGTGAGGAAAACTTCCTCAATGAGGTGCGGATTGAAGAGTCGCTTGAGCGCGGCCTCGGCCGGCCGCAGTTTGGCGCCGATCTCGGCGCAGAATCGCTCGAACTGTTTCGCGGTGACCTTGGAGTTGCTCCTGGCAATAGCATAAAGCTTGATAAAGTCGCTCTGCACCGCGTCGGGCCAATCGCGCACAAAGCGGGGAAGATTCACTCGACTGCGAAAGGCGGTGGTGAAGCTGCGGGGGTAGTGGTAGCCGGCGTGGATGCGCGCCTGGTTGTTGTATGAGGCGCGGCCCAGTAGCTGGTCATCCCGCTC
Source organism: uncultured Anaerolineae bacterium (assembly GCA_938028725.1). GTDB lineage: Bacteria > Chloroflexota > Anaerolineae > J036 > Brachytrichaceae > CALIMH01. The sequence goes on from CALIMH010000005.1 coordinate 118,327, forward strand.
AAAAAGCACAATGTGCTTGAATTCCCCTCTCTGGGCAAGGTAAATGGCGATGACGCACCCGTAAAAGCCGCCGCCGATGATCACAACGTCTGCCGTCGTCATAGGCGCGCATCTTGGAGCGGGTTCAACAGTTAGGTTGTAGCGTCCTCGACGTTGAGCCTCTCTTTGCGGGTGAGGCGCGCGCTGGTCAATTCCTGACTGACGTGGTAGGGCGGGCCTTCGTTGTTCAGCCGAACCATATTCAAGATGTATTCGCCCAGCACCAGCAACACCAGAGACAGGAGGAAGAACATGCCAGACTGCTGGAGCGACAGGCTGATCCAACCAGGGGCTACATCGCGCTTGAAGATGCCGATCAGCACTACGTAGACGGAGTAAAGCACGTTGGCGAGGGCGCCGAAGAGTGACAGCGAAGTCACGATGCGCATCGGCGTGCGCGTTGTCGAGAAGATGAGCCGGATGCCTTGTTCAACGCTCTCACTGAGCTTTTTGCTAAGCTGTGCGCGCGGGGCGGCGCTGTATTCAAGATTCGCGCGGGCAAAGCCACCGGTCGCGGGCAAGTATCTGTAACTGATGACCGGCTGGGGGTGTCGGAGGATGAAATTCACCACTCGCCTGCTGAGCAGCCGGTAGCTGGGCGCTTCTTTAGAAAGGTCCACGCCATTGAACAACCGGTAAACCAGATTGAAAACGGAAGACGCCATCCTGTAGGCGAAGCCTTGCCGTGGCTTTTGCTGATTCCGCGCGAAGACCACATCGGCGCCGGCAGCCGCGCGCTCAAGCATGGTCGGCAAAAATCGAATGTCGTCTACGAACGGGTCTAGCACTGCGACAAAATCGCCCAGTGCGTTCTCCACTCCTGCCCAACATGCCGTGTGGTTATCCACCGCTTTGGTCAGCGCGTACACCTGTAGATTGGGGTAGCCTGACTCGCCGGTGAGCCGTCTGAGCACTTCGATGCTGTCGTCTTCTGAGGCGTTGTCAACAATGATGAACTCATAATCTGTCACAAGCGACGCGAGTTGGCTGGAGACTTCGCGAACGAGTTCCTCCAGATGTTCAGCCTGATTGCGCAGCACGCAAACTACAGACAGGAGCATGGGGAAGGGCGAAGTGGAGCTATTGTGTCCTATCATGCGCCGCTGATTATTCTACCGGCCTGCATCTGCGGTTTCCACCGGCAACACGCGCAGCCGCTCGACCAGCACGGAGAGGGGGCGCCGGTCTGGATTGTTCGCGTCGTATAGGTAAGGTCGCGCAGCGGAAGCAGCCACAATCTCAAGGCGGTTAAGGCCAGGCCGGAGTTGCTCAGCCGGCAGCGTCAGTTGAGTCTGCCGCAGCTCCCAGCAGTTGCCGACCCAGCGATGGGTGGCCAGCGGCTGGCCGTTGAGTTTGATGGTTGCTGTTTGCTCCTTGGTAGCAGGGCAGAAGGCGCGCAGGGCGATCTCGAGTTGTCACGGGGCCGGCTTGTTCATCCACCAGCCGGCTTGTGCAAGCGTGCCTTCGATCCATACCCGCTAAGGCTCAAAGGTGGAGAACCCTTTGATCGGCTGGATGGTGAAGAATGCTTCGGGGTCGGGGAGCAATTCAAACGCGCATAGAGTGGGGTAGTAGGCTTTTTGATGTGGCTCAGGCTCGAAGCATTCCACGAAGCGCAAAGCGGTGTTGTGTTTGGCCAGCTCTACACTCTTTGGGGACACTAGGATCACTCCCACCTGGGCTCGGCGCAGCATCGCTAAGTTGGCCGGGTCGTCGAGTAGCCCCTCAAAATCCAGATTTGCATGCCAGGGCGACTACAAGATGTGAGCCGGCGCAAAAGAAAGCTGGACGCTAGCGCTTGGAAGGTGATTGGCTAGATAGCGCGAGTACAACAAAAACAGAGGCCGTTCCAAGGCTCGGGGAGCGAAAGTAGCCTTGTCTCTGCTGGCGAGTCGCTGAGCGGCCCAGATGTGGGCTGCGCAAGAATCGTCGCGCACCGATGAAGCAAAGGATGAAGCCCCCAACGAAGCCCACGTTAACAGCCGCTGTCCCACCGAATGCGAGCGAGACGGGCAGGAGCAAGAGGCCTGGCCCGCTGTGAGCCTCGATAAACTGGTGCGTGCCCACCGGATAGGCCATCTCCCTGCTGATCAGGTTGAAGTCGCCGCTCAGCACTGCGTCGCGCCAGAAGTTGGCCTGCCAGACGGCCTCGATGGTGTCCCCGCCGTAGTGGAGATGCGTGCTCCACATCCAGGGCGGCAACCGATAAAACCAGGCGAGCACGGCAAGGAATACCAGCCAGCCGAACAAAGACTCCAGCGCATTCGCTCGCGGCTGCTTTGATAACCCCAGCCTGAGCTGCTTCAGGCGACCTAGCGGTGCGTTAGCGAACAAGAGGCTTTTGTCCATTCGCTGTTGTGTCTCCTGACGAGTGCCCGAACTATACCCAATCGCTCCAGCTCGCCAGCGCTCGTTGCGCGTGGGATTCAACAGTTGGCATGCAGCGCACAAAAGCCTCAAGGTTTGCCGAGCTGGGCCAGCAACACACGAGCGCCAAGTTGCTAGAATCAGCGCAAGCAAAACCCGCACACAGCCTATACCTCTAGAACAGACGAGAGACCATGACGCACAACGTTCACCCCTACGTGCGCGACTTGCTCGCCCGCATGACGCTCGAAGAGAAACTCGCCCAGCTCAACGCTTGCTGGATGCGCGACCTACTCACCGACGGCCGGCTCGACGCCGACAAGCTGCGCCAGCATCTCCGCCACGGCATCGGCCAAATCACCCGCCCCGGCGGAAGCTCTACGCTGCTCCCCGGCACGCTGGCCGAGGCCGCCAACCAGATTCAGCGCTTCCTCGTTGAGGAGACGCGGCTGGGCATCCCGGCCATCTTGCACGAGGAGTGCTGTGCCGGCGCAATGGTGCGCCAGGGCGTCATCTTCCCCCAGCCCATCGGCTTGGCCAGCGCCTTCCAGCCGGACCTCATCGCCGAGATGACCGAGGCGATCCGCCGCCAACTGCGCGCGGTCGGCCTGCATCACGGTCTGGCGCCGGTGCTCGACCTCGCCCGCGACCCGCGCTGGGGTCGCCTGGAGGAGACCTTCGGCGAGGACCCAACCCTCGTCGCGCGCTGCGGCGTGGCCTACGTCCGCGGCTTGCAGGGTGACAACCTGCGCGACGGCGTGATGGCCACCGGCAAACACTTCATCGGCCACAGCGCCTCGCAGGGCGGCCTGAACTGCGCGCCGGCCTTGCTGGGCCGTCACGAGCTGTTCGAGGCTTACCTGCTGCCCTTCCAGGCGGCGATCCAGGCGGCCGGCTTGGCCTCTATCATGAACGCCTACCCTGAGCTGGACGGCGAAGTGGTGGCCGCCTCGCGCCGGCTGCTGACCGAGCTGCTGCGCGAGACGCTCGGCTTCGACGGCCTGGTGGTCTCCGACTACGAGGCGATTATGATGATCCACACCTACCACTTCGCCGCCGATAGCCTGCGCCGCGCCGCTGTGCTCGCCATTCGGGCCGGCATAGACATCGAGCTGCCCACCCCCTGCTGCTACGGCGACCTGTTGCGCCAGGCGCTGGAGGCCGGCGAGGTGGACATGGCGACGATTGACCAGGCGGTGAGCCGAAACCTGCAGAAGAAGTTCGAGCTAGGCCTGTTCGAGCGCCCTTACGTGGAGGCAGAGCGCGCCGCCGCGACCTTCGCCGACCCGCGCCCCCGCACGCTCGCCCGCCGGCTGGCGCGCCAGAGCCTGGTGCTGCTGAAGAACGACGGCCTGCTGCCGTTGCCGCGCAACCTGCGAACGCTGGCCGTGATCGGCCCGAACGCCCACGACGCGCGCAACCTGCTCGGCGATTACACCTACCCGGCCCATCTCGAAGACCAATTCCCTGCTGAGACAGCGGAAGAGCTGACCCGCATCCCCACCGTGCTGGACGGCATCCGCGCGCTGGTCGCCCCGGGAACGCAGGTGCTCTTCGCGCGCGGCTGCGACAACCTCGACCCCAGCACGGACGGCTTCGCCGAGGCCGTCCGCGTCGCCGAACAGGCCGACGCGGTGGTGCTGGTGTTGGGGGATCGCTCCGGCCTGACGCCGCGCTGCACCTCCGGCGAGACGCGCGACAGCGCCTCGCTGCGCCTGCCCGGCGCGCAAGAAGCGCTGGCGGAGGCGATCCTGGCCGCCGGCAAGCCGGTCGCGCTTGTGCTGGTCACCGGCCGGCCGTATGTGCTCACAGGGCTGGCGCCGCGCGTCCAGGCCATCCTCCAGGCGTGGCTGCCCGGCGAGGAAGGCGGCCCGGCCATCGCCGAGGCGCTCTTCGGCGAGGTCAATCCCGGCGGCAAGCTGCCGGTCACCTTCCCGCGCAGCGCCGGACAAGTGCCGATCTTCTACAACCACAAGCCCTCCGCCTCGCGCTCGAACTGGCACGGCGACTACCTGGATGAGTCGGTGCGGCCGCTGTATCCCTTCGGCCATGGCCTGAGCTACACCCATTTCAGCTACAACGACCTATCCATCTCGCCGGCCCAGGTCACGCAGGGGGAGCGCGTGGACATCTCGCTCGAGGTATGCAACAGCGGCGAGCGCGCCGGCGACGAAGTAGTGCAGCTCTACGTGCGCGACGAATACGCCAGCCTGCCGCGGCCGGTCAAGGAGTTAAAGGGCTTCGCGCGGCTCACGTTGGCGCCGGGCGAGCGCCGGCGCGTGACCTTTCACCTGCCTGCGGACGCACTCGCCTTCTACGACGCCGACCTGCGCTTGACGCTGGAGCCGGGTCGCGTCCAAGTGATGGTGGGCAGCTCGTCGGAGGACATCCGTCTGACCGGCGCGTTCGAGGTCGTCGGCGCAGGGCCGATGCCGATCGGCCGGCGCGTGTGGGATTGTCCGGTGAGCGTCACATAGCAGGAGGGCGCGCATCCGCGCCTTAGGCCGAGCGCAGCTTCAGCCCTGGCCAATGCGCCATCACTGCCTGCGCCACCCGATCCAGCTCGGCATCGAGGTGGGTGTGCCAGTCGCGCGCTGCCCCCTGCCAGCCGAGCTGCGCCAGCCACCATTGGCGGTAGGCCGTGTGCTTGAACAGGTCGTGCAGATAGACGCCGATCACGTTATCCTGCCGCCAACCGAGGCCATCGCTCAGGTGTGGGCGGGCGCGCGGGCCGGCCACGGTGACGCCGTGGTGGATTTCGTAGCCTGCCACCGCTCCGACTTCCACGCAATGCGCTTGGCGCTGCTGGGTGACCTTGGCCGACGCCAGCTCGGTGACCACGTCCAACAGGCCCAGGCCGGCCATCTCGCCCCCGCCTTCCAGCCCATGCGGATCGCGCAGCGCTTGGCCGAGCATCTGCATCCCGCCGCACACACCGTGGATCAGCGCGCCACGCTGCGCCGCGCGCCACACCTCGGCGGCCAGCCCGCTGCTGCGCAACGCCGAGAGGCTGGCGGCAGTGTGCTTGCTGCCGGGCAGGATGACGGCGTCGAAATCGTCCAGCGGCTGCCGGCGACGGATTACGCTCACCACAACGCCCGGCTCGTCCACCAGCGGGTCGAACTCGTCGAAGTTGCTGGCATAGGGGTAGGCGAGGATCGCCACGCGGACGGCGCGCTCCTCACCCGGGCGCGAGCGATCGGCGCGGGCGGCCAGCGCCGCGATGTCGTCCTCCTCCGGCAGCGCATGCGCCAGCATCGGCACCACGGCCACCGTTGGCACGCCTGTGCGCTCGCGCAGCCAGTCCATGCCGTCGCCCAGCAGCGCTGGGTCGCCGCGAAACTTGTTCAGCACAAAGCCGCGAATCAACGCCTGCTCCTCCGGCGCGAGGCAGAGAAACGTGCCCAGCAGGTGGGCAAACGCGCCGCCGCGGTCAATGTCGGCCACCAGATACACGTCGGCATGTGCCTCCAGCGCTACGCGCATGTTGACGATGTCGCCGGAGCGCAGGTTGACCTCGGCCGGGCTGCCGGCGCCCTCGATCACCACCAGCTCGAAGTCGCGCAGCAGCGAATGCAGGCTCTCGCGCACCACGCCCCACAGGTGCGGCTTGCGCGCCGGCCAGGGCATATCGGTGATGCGCGGGTCATAGCGCCCCAGCACGATCGCCTGCGAGCGCGTCTCGGCCTGTGGCTTCAGCAGCACCGGCTGCATCCGCGCCTCCGGCTGAACGCGCGCGGCCAACGCCTGCACGTATTGGGCGCGGCCGATCTCCAGGCCGTCGGGCGTGACGGCGGCGTTGTTGCTCATGTTCTGCGCCTTGAAGGGTGCCACGCGCACGCCCTGATTGGCGAAATGGCGGCACAAGGCCGTGACCAAGAAAGACTTTCCGGCGCTGCTGGTGCAGCCCACGATCATGATTGGCTTGTAGCGCGGTCGGGGAGGTGTAAGGTCTGCCATGCCTCGATCAGCTTGCGGTTGTCGGCCGGCGCGCGGGTGGCCACGCGCACGCGGTCGGGCAGGCCGAACGACGCGCAATCGCGCACGCGGATGCCCTGCGCGCGCAGCGCCGCTGCCACGGCTGCCGCATCGCCCACGCGAACGGTGAAGAAGTGCAGGCCCGTCTCCTCGCCGCCGAGGTCTCGCGCCAGTTGCTTTGCCCACCCTCGCGCGGTGGGCAGGGTGCGCGCCAAGAAGTCGTCCTGCTTCGGCAGCGCCTCCAGCGCCGCCGCCAACGGCGAGGGGATGGCCCAGGCCGGCTGCAAGGCGCGCAGCTCGCGCGCGAGGCTCGGTTCGGCCAGGGCATAGGCCAGGCGCATCCCCAGCAGCCCATGCGCTTTGCCCGGCGATTGCACCCGCACCAGCCCCGGCCATGGCGAGACCGCCAGCGGCGCGGTCACAAACGGCAAGTAAGCCTCATCGGCGATGACGACGCCGGCGAACGCGCGCAGCCGGTTGAGGTCGAGGTAGTGGCCGGTGGGGTTGTGCGGGTTGGAGAGATACAGCACGCGCGCCGCCGGCTGGGCTAGACACGCGCGCAGGCCGCCCTCGTCTCGCGGCAGCATGCGCAGCTCGCCGCCTTGCTGCGCGACGGCGAGGGCGAATTCACCGAAGGGCGCGCCCAGGCTGAGCACCACGTCGCCGGGGCGCACTAGCAGCCGCGCCAGGCGGTGCAGCAGCTCGCTTGCCCCGACGCCCAGCGCCACGCCGTCGGGATGCCACCCGTGCCAGGCGGCCAGCGCCTCGCGCGCCCGCGTGTAGTGCGGGTCGGGGTAGTCGGCCAGCGGCGCATCGCGCCAGGCGCGCACCAGCGCCGGATTAGGGCCGAGCGGGTTGGTGTTCACGCTGAAGTCCAGCAGCGCATCGTCCGGCCCCTGCGGGCCGCCGTGCGTGAAGGCAAACGCGCTCATCGCAAGCCCCCCATCTGCATCGCCAGCTCAACCGCGCCGGCGATGACAACCCACGTCCACGCCGCAACGCCGCACCAGCGCAGGGCGCGCCGAACGTCCGCATCGGTCGGCAAGGGGAACTCCGCGCCCAGCGAGTACAGGTTGCGCTTGGTCAAGTTCACGCGCAGCGCGCCTGCCGCGACGCTCATCGGTTGGCCGGCGTTGGGTGAAGGCGTCCGCCGTCCATCGCGCCGCCACACGCGCCAGGCGCTGCGCGCGTCCAACCGCAGCAGCCAAGCTGTGGTCAACAGCAACAGGGCCGTCAGGCGGGCAGGGATGAAGTTCAGCGCGTCATCGGCGCGCGCCGCCCACTTGCCGAACCACTCCAGCGCCGGCGTGCGGTAGCCCCACATAGCGTCGGCGGTGTTGGCGAAGCGGTAGAGCGCGGCGCCCGGCAGCCCACCCACCAGGAACCAGCACAGCGGCGCCACCACGCTGTCGCTCAAGTTCTCCGCCAGCGACTCGATCACGGCGCCGTTGACCTCGCCTGCGCTCAGATCGCGCGTGTCGCGGCTCACCAGGTGCCAGCTCAACAAGCGCCGTCTCTCGGCCAGCGCGTCTGCGCGGAGGATCTCCAGCGCTGCTGCGCGCAGCCCACGCCAGGCGAACAGCGGCTTCAACATCACCGCAAGCGCCACTGCTGATGCCGCCGGCGGCAGCGCGGCCAGCAGCGCCGACTGGACCAGCCACGCGCCGCCAGCGAACAGCAGCGCGCCGCCCCACCACGCCAACGCGCCGGCCAGAAAGCGCGCCGGCAGCCGCCGCTGCATGTGGCGCAAGTAGCCGCCCATCCACACCACCGGATGCAGGCGCGCCGGCGGCTCACCGAGCAGCACGTCCAGCGCAAAGGCCAGCGGGATGGTCATCACGCCGGTTGCCCTCTGCCTTGCGCTTGGCGCAGCGCCCAGGCGCGATCCATGAAGTCTTCCAGGTCGCCGCTCAGCTCAGCCAGCGCCTCAGCTAAGCGCTGCTGCATCTCCGGCGCAGCGTTCCACAGGTTGCGCTGGATCGCCTCCAGCAAGCGCTGGATGATCTCGCGCATTGCCCAGGGGTTGCTGCGGCGCAGGAAGGCCTGCGCCTCTGCGTCAAAGACGTAGCGCTCGGCCAACGTCTCGTACATCCAATCCTCGATCACATCTGAGGTGGCGTCGTAGCCGAACAGGTAGTCCACCGTGGCTGCCATCTCCAGGCCGCCCTTGTAGCCATGCCGCATGATAGCCTGCAACCACTTGGGGTTGACCACACGGCTGCGGAAGACGCGCGCCGCCTCTTCCTTCAGGCTGCGGGTGCGCGCGCGCTGGGGGTCGCTGGAGTCGCCGAAGTAGGCCAGCGGCGGCTTGCCGCTCAAGGCGCGGATGGCCGCGATCATGCCGCCGTGATACTGCAAGTAGTCGTCGTAGTTGAAGATGTCGTGCTCGCGGTTATCCTGGTTTTTGGTGGCCACTTGGACGGTGGCAAGCGCGGCGCGGAAGTCCTCGCGCGCGTCGGTGCCCTCCTCGCTGCGCGTGTAGGCGTAGCCGCCCCAGTTGACGTAGGCCAGCGCGAAGTCGCGCGCGTCCTGCCAGTTGCCGGCCTCGATCAGCGGGAGGATGCCGGCGCCGTATGCGCCTGGCTTGCAGCCGAACACGCGGTAGCGCGCGCGGCGGTCGGCCTCGACTGCCGAGGCGCCGCCGGCGATAAGCGCGCCCAGTCGCTCGAAGTAAAGCCGCCGCGGCGCGTTTTGCGCCAGCGGCTCATCCAGGCCGATCACCATCTGCGCGGCCTCGTCGAGCAGCGCCACCGCATGGGGCAGCGCGTCGCGCATGAAGCCGCTGATGCGCATGATCACGTCCACGCGCGGCCGGCCCAGCTCGCTCAGCGGGATCACCTCCAGGCCGACTACGCGGCGGTTCTCGCGTTGCCATACCGGGCGGACGCCCAGCAGCGCCAGCGCCTGGGCGAGGTCGTCGCCCTGCGTGCGGATGGCGGTGGTGCCCCAGATGCTCAGCCCAACGCGCAAGGGGTACTCGCCCCGCTCGGCCCGGTAGCGCTCGACCAGCGTCTCGGCCAATTGCCTGCCCACCTCCCAGGCCGTTGGGCTAGGTAGGGCGCGCGGGTCCACGGTGAAGAAATTGCGGCCGGTGGGCAGCACGTGCGCCATGCCGCGCGTCGGCGCGCCGGCGGGGCCGGCGGGCACCGGCTTGCCATCCAAGGCGTCGAGCAGGTTGGTGATCTCGTCACTCGCGCGCCGAAGGGCGGGCACGACTTGAGCGCAAGCATAGCGCAGCGCCGCAACCACATCGGCGGACGGCGCGCGCGGCAGATGCGCGCGAACGACAGCATCCACTTGCGTCGGGTCGAAGCGCGCCTCGGCCAACGCCTGCAACAGCGCGCGCGCCGTCGCGTCCACCTGCTGCTCGGCCTGCGTCTTGCCGCGCCGCCAATCCGAGTTCAGCTCAACCTGCAACGCCTGCGCCACTGCCGCGCGCAAGGATGGCACGTCCAGGTTTGGCAGGCGCAGCAGCGCGTAGAGCGTGTCAATGAACGCAGCGCCCTGCGGCGCGTGGCCCAGCGTGTGCAGGCCACAGTGGATCTGCAAGCTCTGGAGTTCGCACAGGTAGCCATCCACGTCCTCCATCATGTGGGCAAATTCCTTGCCGCTGAATTCGACGATGCGCACCGGGATGCCCTCTGGCGTCAAGGCGGGGTCCCAGCTATGGCTGTGTTTGGCGTTTTGCCGCTGCAAAATGGCGCCGATCTCCTTGTCCAGCCGCGCGCGGCAGATCAGCGCCCAGATTTGCGATTGCAACATCGGCAGCTTGTCGGGGCTGGTGGCCTCGCAAGCATAGTACTCCGTCACCAACTGCGCCAACTCAGCCAGCTCGCCATACAGCTCCGCAGTAGTCTGCGGCGGCATGAGGTGGTCGAGAATGACAGCGTGCGCGCGGCGCTTGGCCTGCGCGCCCTCGCCGGGGTTGCTCACGATGTAGGGGTAGAAGAAGGGCACATCGCCAATGAGTGCATCAGGGAAGCAGTCGGGCGATGGGCCGACGCCCTTGCCGGGCAGCCACTCCAGCGTGCCGTGCGTGCCCAGGTGAACGATGGCATCGGCGCCCCAGCCGCCGGCTTCTCGTGGCGTCGTCAGCCAGCGGTAAAAGGCGTGGTATTGGTAGCTCGGCGGCAGATCAGGCGCGTGATAAATCGCCTCTGGGTCATCCCCATAGCCGCGCGGCGGTTGCAGGGCCACCAGCACGTTGCCCAGCTCCAGCGCGCTGAAGAGCAGGGCGTCGTTGTGCACGTAAGACCGGCCCGGCGGCCTGCCCCAGCGCTCGTCCATGTGGCGACGCTGGAGGTCGGTCAGCTCGGCGTGCCAGTGGGTGTAGCGCGCCAGCGACACGCGGAAGGCTTGCTCGCGCTGGAAGTCCAGCAGGAAGTCCGTGTCGTAGCTGCCGCGCATGATGATCGCGTGCATCAGCGCGTCGCCGTCCGATGGCACGTCGTCGCCGAGCGCGTAGCCCCGCTCGCGCATGGCGGCGAAGATGCTCATCAGCGAGGCCGGCCCATCCAGCCCCACTGCGTTGCCGATCTTGCCGGCCTTGGCGCTGCTGTTGGTGAGCACGAACGCGATGCGCTTCTCTGCGTTGGACTTGCGGCGCAGCCGCGCGTAGCCGAGGGCCAACCGCACCAGCCGGGCGATGCGCTCCGCGTCGGGCCGATACTCGCGCTCATGCTTAAAGCCGATCGGCACGCCGATCACGCGACCGTCGAACTCCGGCAGAACGACGTTCATCGCCGTATCCAGCGGGCCGAGGCCGCGCTGGGCAGCCAGCCACTGCTCGCGTGCACTGCCGCTGGTGATCGCTTGCAGGATGGGAAAAGGCGCCTGGGCGGCCACCTCCGGCGACATGGCGAAGCTAACCGTGCTGATGAGCACGTCCATCGGCTGAGTACTGCCCAGCCCGAATTGCTGGACGAGGGTGACCAGGTCGTTGCGGCTGCTGACGAAGAAGGGCAGGACGTTGGCGCCTTGCGCCTCGATCTCGGCCACCAGCGCGTCCACAAAGGCCAGGTTGCCGCTCAGCCAGTGCGCGCGATAAAACATCACGCCGACGGTGGGGCGGTCTGCCTGGGCGCGCGCCTGCCACGCTGCGAGGTCTGGCTGCTCGCCCAGCGCCGGGTGGTAGATGCCGAGCCGAGGCTGAGGTCGGGGCGGCGCATAGCCGTAGCCGGTGGCGAAATAGTGGTCGCTGAGGAACAGCAGCAGTTGGGCCACATTCTCGGTGCCGCCCTCCTGGAAGTAGGTGTAGGCCTCGCGGGCGATGGGCGGATCGGTGGAGAGGGCGTCGAGCTGAGGGTCAGGCTGAATGGCTGAGACGCACAACAGCGCGCGGTCGGCCTGCCGACAAAACTCGGCGATGCGGCGAAGCTGGGGCGCGTTCTCGACGCCGCCCTCCACCCGCGCCACGACAAGCTGCGCGTCGCGCAACACCTCGCGCTCGAACTGCGCCAGGGCCTCCGGCGCGCGGAGCGGCTCCAGCGGCAGGGCGCAAACCGAGGGGAAGTCTGCCGGCAGTCGCTCGCGCGCGCGGCGGACGACCAGCAGGTCGGTGTCGGCGTGCGAGAGCACCACGATAGGCGACACCACTGCCTCGTCGGCCGGCGCGACCGCGTCGGTGGCCTCGGCCATTGCCTGTGCCTGCCAGGCATAGAAGTTGAACACAAAGGGGCGCAGCGCCTCCGGCAACGGCAGCAGCCGATTGGCCGCGAGCACGGCTTCGATGTAATCGTAGAGCGCCAGCACCTGCCAATCGGTGTTAAAGGACTGGAACCACAAGCTCGTGCCGGCAAAATTCAGCATCACCACGTTGGCGAGCGGGCACGGCCCCAGGCATCCGCCGATGGTGAGATGCACGCGATGGCGCAACTTGCGCCGCTCCCACTCGTTGTGAAAGAGCGCCTCCGGCACCGGCGCATGGCCTCGCTCGACGTGGCCGCAGCAGCAGCCCTTGCACACGAAGAGATGGCCCGTCTTGAGGATAAGGTTGATGTATTTGCCGTCGCTGCGCAACACGCGCGCGTGAGGTTGACCGGCGCTCATCGTCAAAACTCAATACCGGGCTGGGCGCGAATGCCTTGGTCGCGGTAGGGATGCTTGACCTCGCGCATTTCCGTCACCAGGTCGGCGAACGCGATGAGCGCTTCGGGTGCGTCGCGGCCGGTGATGATCACGTGGGTCATCGGCGGCTTGTGCGCACGCAGCCATGCCACCACCTCGTTCGCGTCCAGCCAGCCGAAGTGCATGACGTAGGTGAACTCGTCCAGCAGGAACACGTCGTATTCGCCGCTGGCGATCTTCTGCTTGGCCACCTCCCAGCCGTGCAGCGCCTTGGCCTGCGTCTCATCCAGGTCTTTGCTGGTCCAAGTGAAGCCGTCGCCCATCGGCGTCAGCTCGATGCCCATCTTGGCCAGTGCCTTCAGCTCGCCATAGGACGACTTTTCGTGCTTGAAGAACTGCACGCCGCCGACGCGCAGATTACGCCCCCAGGCGCGCACCAAAATGCCGATAGCCGCCGTCGTCTTGCCTTTGCCTTTGCCGGTGTTGACGATCACCAGCCCTTTGGGGCGATGCATCTCGCGCGCGGCCTTGCGCTTTGCCTCGCGCTCAGGGTCGCTGCGCAACGGCGTGTTGGCCAACTCGATGCCGAAACGGTCAACCGCTCGCGGTTCGCTTGATTCGCTGTTCATGTCTTGT
>CALIMH010000006.1 GCA_938028725.1 uncultured Anaerolineae bacterium
CACACCTGCGCGCTGACCGAGCAGGGCGGCGTGTTGTGCTGGGGCAGCAACTGGTCTGGCCAGCTCGGCGACGGGACCAAAGAGGACCGCAGCGCGCCCGTCCCCGTCCGCGGCCTCGACAACGGCGTCAAGGCCATCGCCGTGGTCGGCTCTCGCACCTGCGCGCTGACCGAGCAGGGCGGCGTGTTGTGTTGGGGCGACAACTGGGCTGGCCAGCTCGGCGACGGGACCAAAGAGCGCCGCAGCGAGCCCGTCCGCGTCCGCGGCCTCGATAAAGGCGTCAAGGCCATCGCTGCAGGCGACTCTCACACCTGCGCGCTGACCGAGCCGGGCGGCGTGTTGTGCTGGGGCAGAAACGAGTATGCCGAGCTCGGTGACGGGACCAAAGAGAACCGCAGCGCGCCCGTCCGCGTCAGCGGCCTTGATAACGGCGTCAAGGCCATCGCTGCGGGCGGCTCTCACACCTGCGCGCTGACCGAGCAGGGCGGCGTGTTGTGCTGGGGCAGCAACTGGTCTGGCCAGCTCGGCGACGGGACCAAAGAGGACCGCAGCGCGCCTGTCCGCGTCCGCGGCCTCGATAAAGGCGTCAAGGCCATCGCTGCAGGCGGCTCTCACACCTGCGCGCTGACCGAGCAGGGCGGCGTTAGCTGCCTGGGCATGCACTGGCAAACCAAGCAAGAAGATATTCTATACCCCCTCCGTCAGGTGCTTATGAGGGCTGTAGGCTCTTCTAAATTCAAGGCTATTGCCAGTGGCTACAACCACACTTGCGCGCTGACCGAGCGAAGCGGCGTCGTGTGCGCAGGGGATAACTTCTACGGCCAGCTCGGCGACGGCACCTTCACGCCCCGGACGAACTCCGCAAAAGTCACCGCCTACACCCGCCCTGTTGCTGCGATAGCTGGGGGTAGGCACCATACCTGCGTCTTGACCACGGAGGGCGGCGTGCGCTGCTGGGGCCGCAACCGATATGGCCAACTGGGCAATGGCGAGTTCGGCATCTCGCCGACGCCCGTGGCGGTGGTGAATTGAGTCGCCCTGTCCATCCGAAGCCGCTGCGGCGTAGGGGTGAGGCGCATTGCCGACGAGGGGTAGGCGCAGGCATTTGCCTGCGCCTGCTTTTGGGTCTTGTTCCTGTGGAGAAATGCGCCTCAGTGGTGCGTCGCAGTGTCAACGACTGCATGCGCGCTGCGCAGATGCGGTTGCCAAACAGCGCCTTTGGTGTAATAACCTGTGCCCTGTATGGTCAACCCAACGTCACCAGCCTGGCGTTTCAGCACAGCCGATGAGGTCTTGTTCGTTTGCAGCGTCGCCGAGCGCATCGGCGTTGAGGCGCGCCATCGCAACCTGAGTTGCGCGCTCATCGTCGCCGATCCGAACGTGATCAAAGCCGGCCTGGTGGATATTGTGCGGCGCAGCTTGCGCGCATCACAAATTGCAAACCATGTGTTTGAAGGCGGGACGCCGGAGCCTGGCACGGCCATGGTGAACGCCGCGGCGGAGATGGCGCGCGCCGCGCGGCCCGACCTCATCATCGGCCTGTGCGGCGGCAGCAACATGGATGTGGCCAAGGTCGCCGCAGCGGTTTACGCGCATGGCGGCAGCGCGGCGGATTACTTCGGCGAGAATCGCGTCCCCGGCCCGACCGTCCCTGTGTTTGCCGTGCCCACCACCGCCGGCACGGGTTCCGAGGTCACCGCCGTGGCGGTCATTGAGGACGAGGCGCGCCACCTCAAGCTGGCCGTCGCCAGGCCACATCTGCGCCCGCGCTTGGCGATCGTGGACCCGCTGCTCACGCGCTCCTACCCGGCCAAGGTGACGGCCGAGAGCGGCATGGATGCGCTCGTTCACGCGGTTGAAGCCTACACCGTGGTAAGCTACGACGCGCTCGATACGCCGCCGGATGCGCGTCCGCAGTTTACCGGCCGCCAGCCGATCACCGATGCGCTGGCCGAACGGGCGATCCGACTGCTAGGACGGCATCTGCGCGCTGCCGTCTATCAACCGAACGCCGTCGCCGCGCGCGAGGGGATGCACCTCGCCGCATTGTTGGCCGGCATGGCTTTCAGCAGCGCTGGGCTGGGCGCAGCTCATGCGCTGCAATACCCCGTCGGCGCGGCGACGCATACATCGCATGGGTTGGGCACCGGTCTGCTTCTGCTGTATGTCGTCGAATACTTGTTGCCGGCTGCGCCGAAGCGGGGCTGCTGCCGGGGCGTTCCAGCGGCAACTGCCAGCTATCCAGCTTCGCCCCACGCTGAACGTCCCACGTTGTCACCGAGTTGCCATCGAGGATGGTCAGCGCGCGGCCATCTGCCGAGAAGACTGGCCCGGACGCTTTACCCTCGAACTGCGCCAAGGTCTGCAGTCTGCGCGGATCGGCCGCGCGCCACAGCTTGATCGTGTCTTTTGCGTCTGCTGCGTGGCGCTCGTGGATCACGAGGGTCGCGCTATCGGGCGAGAAGGCAAGGCCTTCGACACTCTGACGGCTGCGCTCCCGGAACTCGGCCAGCCGCTGCGCCTGGACGTGTGGCGTGAAGCCCAGCTCCGCGATGATAGCTTGCACGCGCTGGCGCGTCCCTTCGGCTACGTCCGGCTTGTTGTTGAGGATGCGTGAGACCGTGGAGACCGACACGCCGGCGGCGCGGGCGATATCCGCAATCGTGATGGCGCTGCTAGACGTGCTCATTAGATTTACGACCGGCACCGCTACCGGTAACGCTACCGAGGATTATAGCGATCCGGCGGATGATGTCAAGCGATGGTGTGGAAGTGACACCGCGTTTTAGGCATAGCGCGCGCATTCCTCGCTCCTCTCACGACTTGGGCCGCGTATCGCTCCCCGTCCGGCACGCCGGTGGATTCCGCTTTTGTTTTGGGTTGTTGCGATGCCCCATCAGCGACCAGATCAGCATGATGTGCGCGCGCCGCTCAACGAGGCCGTCGCGCTCGAGCATCTGCAACGCCTCGCGCACTGGTCCCTGGCTGTTGCCCATGCGCTGCGCCATGTCAAGCTCGACCAATCGCTCGCCGGGCGCTAGTTTGCCGTGGATGATCTCGGTCCGCAGCCGCTGCACAATTTGGTTGGTTAGCTAGCAGCCGAAGGTCTTCCGTCATTTAGCGTTAATCGTCTGCGCCCTTCATGTTCGGCTCTGCAGCCGAACTTCCTGTAAGCACATGCCGTAGCGGCTGCCTGGCGGGTTGGCTTTGAGCCGTGCGCCAAGCACGCCGGGCTGATTGGTGAAATTAGCCGAGTAACACAGCCAAAAGGTCATGCCGTCGGCGCTGATGAACTTCGAGGGGATGTTCACAAAGTATCCCTGCTCGCCGAACTTCTCCATGAATGTGATCAGCCGCCATGGGCCGGTAAGCGCGTCGGCTTCCAGCAGAAAGGTGTTCATCGTGCTGTTGGTGGGCCAGCCGTCCGTGACACACATCAGGTATTTGCGCAGCGGCGCGTTGTAGGTCACCGTGACATGGCCGATGCGTCCGTTCCACTCCAGCAGCGGCCGGATGTCCCTAAAATTGTGGCTCCAAATTGGCCGACCGGCCGCGTCGTGACCGGCAAAGAATTCGTATTTCCCTGGGTCGTTCATGCTCTCCGGTGAAGGCGTCACTCGGATCAAGTAAGCCTGATCGCCGGCGATCCAGGCCAGCTCAGCGTCTGGGCGCGTCGCGCCGTGGCCGACCAGGTAGGCCTTGCCGTCCGGTGAGTGCATCATGTTCTTGCCAAAATCCACGAAGTGCGGCGCGCCGATCTTGACCTTTGCTCCGTGCTTGCCAGATTCGCCGAAGATCGGGTTGGCAGGCGTATGGGGGCATTCCTCCCAGGTAAGCCCGAAGTCGCGCGAGACGCGAAAGCCTACGAACGGGCCGAGCACGTCCCAGTTCAACCCGCGATCGGTCTCGTCCAGGCAATACGTGCCGTAATACCACACGCCGTCATAGACCAGGCTGCCACAGGGGTAGCGCCCGCCATAGGGAAGAGGCGAGGCATAGTGGATGCCCAAGTTCACCAGTTCCAGGCTGAGCGGGTCGTCGCCGATGATCTTGGCCTGGCCGGTGCCGGACTTGCCGCCCTTGCCGGCGTTGGCGGGATTATCGAGTTTCGAGCTGCACTCCACGGCGTTGGGGTCATGGAAGGCGCCCGCCCAGTTGCGCTCGAAGTTGCCGTCCGTCCAAGGGGAGTACATGTGGTCGTCGGACGCCCAACTGGGGTACCAGGTGTCGGCGTATGTGTATTCGGCATGGCGGCCGGTGAAGGTCAGCCCGTCGAACGCGGCAGACGGCTCAAAAGGGCAATCCGGCGGTGGTGCGGAAGGCCAGCGTGTCTCCATTGTTGATTTAGGTCCGCCTGATCCTCGAACGCATGACACGTTACAGGCACCAGAAGCAACCATCAGCGCCAATACTGCAAGCCGCGCACGAAGTCGTAAGCCGCCTGGGCAGGGTCTGAAGCTTCGCCGGCTGCACGCAGCAGCGCGCTGGCGACGATAAC
Organism: uncultured Anaerolineae bacterium; assembly: GCA_938028725.1. Classification (GTDB taxonomy): domain Bacteria; phylum Chloroflexota; class Anaerolineae; order J036; family Brachytrichaceae; genus CALIMH01. The sequence goes on from CALIMH010000006.1 coordinate 4,499, forward strand.
CCCATCGGCAAATTGTCCAACCTCGCGCACATGCTCCGCCGTGCTAATGCCAAAGCCTACTGCCACCGGCAGCCCGCCGCTGAGCCTTCTGACGCGCAGCACGTAATCGCGCAACCCAGCAGCCAAGTCTTGACGTGGGCCCGTGACGCCGGTCACCGAGACAACGTAGATGAAGCCGCTCGCACAGCGAGCTGCCAGCGCGATGCGCGCATCCGTGCTGGTCGGCGCAGCAAACTGCACCAGCGCCATCTGATACCTAGCGCAGATGCGTTGCAGATCACCGCTCTCCTCCGGCGGCAGGTCAGGGACAATCAGTCCATCCACCTGAGCGTCGTGCCAGAGACGGACGTACTCTTCCTCGCCGCGCGCCGCGAGCGGGTTGGCGTATCCCATGGCCAGCATTGGTTGGCGCACCTGTCGCCGGCGCAGCGTGGCCGCCAACTCCACACAGTGCGCGACGGTGATGCCTCGCGCGAGCGCTATCTGGTTAGCCCGTTGGATGATCGGGCCGTCCGCCAAGGGGTCACTGAAAGGCACTCCCAGCTCCAACAAATCCGGCTCGGCTGCTGCGATCGCCTCGATCACGCGCAGCGACGTCTCCGCGTCGGGGTAGCCCAGCGACCAATACGGCATCAGCGCGGGTCGGCCTTCAGCGCGTGCACGCGCGAAAGCATCGGCTATCGCCTGCGCTCCCATTGCTCACAGCTTCTCGCCCAGCGCAAAGTACGCACCGTTGAAGTACAGCAGTGGTGTCTGCGTCCCCTCTTGCACGTCCGCAGCGACCACATCTCCGATGAAGACCGTGTGCTCTCCGGCGTCTAGCGCGCGGGCGACACGACAATCCAGGTAGGCAATAGCGTCGCTCAAGACTGGAGCGCCGGTTGCCTCGGCGCGGAAGCGAACCCCCTGAAAACGATCCTCGGCAGGATGACGACCTGCAAAGCGGTCAGACACCGAGAGCATCGCCGTGGAAAGGAAATTGACACAGAAAACGCCACTTTGTTCGACCAGTGCATGCGTGCGTGCCTGCTTGTAAATGCAGACGAGCACCTGCGGGGGGTTAGCGTTTAACGGTGAGAAGGCAGTGGCTGTCAGGCCATGTATAACATCGTTATGGCGCGTGGTGATGATTGTGACAGTGCTCGCCCAGCAGCGCATCACGCGCTTGAACACTTCAGCTGTGACCATCGAGGCACCCTTGTTTTTTCAGAGAGTTTCAACCTTGCCGATTGTCGCACAGCCCCATGCTCTCAACAAGTGCGCCACGGCGCCATCTCAGGCTGAAATCACTATAATCCAGGCCATGACCCAATCTGCACTTTCGCCAGCGGCTGTGCAACCCCTCTCCCGCCAACATATTTTGGGGCAAGGGATATTGTTTGTGTTGGGATTTGCCACTTTCATTTTGGGGTTGTTTGGAGTCTCCGGCACCTTGTTGGGCGACGTGTTCTACGAGGCACGCGACATTGTGCGGATCGTGGGTGGCATTGTGCTAGTGCTATTCGGTCTGTTCACTTTGCGCCCTTTCAACATCCCCTGGCTCTACAGCGACACCCGCGCTGGATTGCACACCCTGACACGCTACAGCGGAGGCCTGCGCGCCTATCTGACCGGCCTCAGCTTCGCAGCGGGGTGGACGCCATGCATTGGCCCATTCCTGGGCGCCATCCTCTCTCTCAGTGTCACGACTGATCTGGGGCCACGCATGCTTATGCTGAGCACCTATGTGCTAGGCCTAGGCGTGCCCTTTTTGCTCACCGCCGCACTCGCTGACCGCGCCGTGCCAATCCTGCGACGCATGCAAAAGCACATGCGCCTCGTCAAGATCGTCAGCGGCATCCTGCTGATCGCAGTGGGCTTGCTGTTGCTGGGTGGACAGTTAGCGCGCATGAGCAGCGCACTGGCCAGCATCAACAACGAGCTGGAGTTCCTCCTTCTAGGGGATGCCACACTGAACGTTCCAGTTGCTGCTGCTGCTGGTTTGCTCTCGTTTTTGTCGCCGTGCGTGCTGCCGCTGATCCCGGCTTACATTGGCTTCATCAGTGGCAGCGCGCTTCAACAAGCTGCAGCAGGCGGCACAACCCGCTGAGTGGCAATGATCTCGGCCATCACGGCGAGCGCGATCTCCTCGGGCGTGCGCGCGCCGATGCGAAGGCCAATGGGGCCGTGCAACCGATTCAGCGCCTCCTCTGAGAGACCAGATGCTAGCAAGCGTGCGCGGCGCTGCGCCTGAGTTCGCTGGCTGCCCAGCGCGCCCACGTAAAATGCCTCGCTCTGCAGCGCTGCGATCAACGCGGGGTCGTCGAAACGCTCATTGTGGCTGAGCACAGCCACTGCTGTGGCGCGGTGCATCCGCAGCTTGGTAAAGGCTCGTTGCGGATGCTCCACAATGCGCTCATCCGCATGCGGGAAGCGCTCAGCGTTGTTAAAAGCGCTGCGCGGGTCCACCACCACCACGCGGAAACCCAACACGTGTGCTAGAGAGGTGAGCGCGATAGCGATGTGGGTGGCGCCCACGATCACCAACGTGGGACGCGGCAGCAGCACATCGGCAAACACATGCAAGCTTCTGCCCTCCACTTCTGTTAAAAAGAGCTGCGGTTCACCCTGCCGCAGCGCAGTTAGTGCGTGCGCCTGCAAATTAGGGATCGCCGCTTGAGGCAGGCCGTGAGCTTCCAGTGTTGCGGCATCCATGTCGTAAGCGAGCCAGGCCCCTTGCCATTCTGGTGCACCCTCCACCACGCTCAACACGACGGCACTGTGCTCCGCGCGATATGCTCGCTCCCAAAACGCGCGCCGCTGATCGTCCAGTCGCTCCACCCAAACCGCTATCTCACCTCCACACGCCAGGCCAACGGTCTCGAACGCGCGCGCCTCGCTGATGCCGAAGCGCAACAGCTGAGGGCGGCCAGAGTTCAGCACACTCAAGCCAGACTCATACAATGCGCCCTCCACACATCCACCACTCACTGAACCAGCGATGCGGTAATCCGGCGCCAGTGCCATCTTGGCGCCGACGCTGCGCGGCACTGAGCCTTTTGTGGAGACCACCGTGGCCACAGCCACCGGCAGCCCTTCGCCTGCCCAGCGCAGGACATCCTCGATCACTTCGCGCATAGCGCGTCTGCTACTGCCAGGCTACCGGGCGGGTGTAACGCGGGTTGGCCGAGACCCAGCATGAGCGCAACTGGCACGAGATGCGCCACCAGTTGTAATCTTGGCTCGCGCCAATAACCCTGGCATGATCCCCTGGGTGCAGTCGCCCAACCACGGGGTAGTTAATGTGTGGCCCACCGCGGATGTTCAGCGTCACGAGCGAGCGAATCCGCGTCACCGGTGTGCCGCGCGTCACCACCGTCTGAGCGTGAGCGCTATTGGCTGCGGTTGACAATGTCGCCACCAGAATCAGCGCCATCAGCTTGCGGGGAAGCATCTCTCGCATATACTGATTATGCTGCTTTTCCGCTGCGCTCACAACTCACCTCCGAATCGCAAGCAGGGGCAAAGCGGTTGGTGCGAGAGTGTGGGGCCGCTGAGGTTAGCGGGACAACAAGGCCGTGACCCCGACGCCTGGAACTTTTACTAACAGCGCGGCGTCTTAACCACTGACAGGAAGGAGTAGCCACCATGCCACCATTTACCAGACTAGCCGGCCTCACGGCGATCTTGTGCCTGCTGTTCACCACAGGCTGCGTAGCTCAACAGAATCCTCCGCCGTTCGGTGGGGAATCGCCTGCAGCCGCTCCTGCTGTCCTCGTGCCGGAGCCAGCAGTTGAGAAGCGCATGCCTGACACAGGCCTGCCCCACACAGACTTGCCTTCTCCTGAACGGCTGGTCGTCCGCGACGCTGATCTCACCATCGTCGTGCGCGACGTAGAGCAAACCATCGCCGACTTATCGCGCATGGCAACGGAGATGGGTGGCTTCGTCGTCTCCTCTGAGATCAACCGTCTCCCTCGCGGTTTGCAAGGGCAGATAACGCTTTGGGTGGAGGCCAAGCGGCTGAACGAAGCGCTCGACCGCGTGCACAAGTTGGCAATAGAAGTGCGCAGCGAGAACATCAGCGGCCAGGACGTCACAGCAGAGTATGTTGACCTGGAAGCTCGCCTGCGCAACTTAGAGGTAGCCGAGCAGCAGCTCCAACGCCTCATGGACCGTGCCAGCAACACCGATGAGGTGCTGAACGTGTACCGTGAGCTAGTGTCAGTGCGCAGCCAGATTGAGCAACTGCGCGGGCGAATGAATTACCTGAAAGAAGCCACCAGCCTGTCGCGCATCAACGCCGCTATTTTGCAGGACGAGCTGGCGCGGCCCATCGAAGTGGGTGGTTGGCAGTTTGTTGGTGAGGTGCGCAACGCAGTGGAGGCGTTGATCCAGGCCTTGCAATTTCTGCTGCGAGCTGCGATTTGGTTGGTCATTGTCGTTGCGCCAACGCTGAGCTTGATCGCGCTCCCATTTGCCGGCCTAGCGTGGCTAGTGCGACGGCGGCTCTCTCGACGCGCCAGATCGGTTAGCGCTCTCCCTCCCAACGTATGAGCGCACAAGACAAAATTCGCTGGCGCGCTCACTTGGAGGGTTGGCTTCGCGCAGGACTGCGCGCAGTGTCGCCGCGCGAAGCTGTGCGCCGCCATGTGCGCTGTGATGGCGCGCAGCTCATTGTCGGCGGGCATGTCCTCGACCTCAGCCACTACCCAGACCGACGCCTGATCGCAGTTGGCAAGGCCGCGCTCCCCATGGCCCAAGCGGTCATGGAGCAAATCGGCAGCACGTGGACGCGCAAGGTGATTGTCACCCGGCGCGGCTACACAGCTTCGTTGAGCACAGCAGAACAGGCTGTCCTAACGCCGTTGTTCCAGGACAGCGTATTTATCGAGAGCGGCCACCCCATCCCTGATGAGGACAGCTTGCGCGCCGGCGAGGCAGTGGCGCAGGCGCTGAAGCACTGTTCGCCGGCAACGCTGGTGATAGCCTGTATCAGCGGTGGGGCATCCGCACTGATGGTGCTCCCCGTTGAAGGCTACTCGCTGGCAGACATCCAAGCAGCCACCATGCACTTGCTGCAGAGCGGCGCAGACATCTACCAGCTCAATGCCGTGCGCACTGCGATGGACCAACTCAAAGGTGGAGGGCTGGCGCGCCTGGCGCAGCCGGCGCACGTGGTGGGGCTGCTCCTCAGCGACGTAGTCGGCGACCCCATCGCGGTGATCGGCAGCGGTCCAACCGCGCTCCCAGGCGTGCCTAACGTCATCGTGGCCAACAACGCCGCTGCTTGTGCGGCCATCGCCGAGGCAGCACAAGCAGCGGGCATGCAACCGCGCGTGGTCACCACCACACTGCAAGGAGAGGCGCGCGAGGTGGGCCTCCAGATCGCGCAAGCGCTTCTAGCCGCCCCACCCACCAGTTGCCTGATCTACGGCGGAGAGACCACCGTCACGCTGCGAGGTAGCGGCAAAGGTGGGCGCAATCAGGAGCTGGCCCTAGCAGCAGCGATTGCGCTCGACGCCCAAAACGCCGCGCCCGGCGATTGCGTCGTCGCTTTCGGCACCGACGGCAGTGACGGGCCCACTGACGTGGCCGGCGCCATTGCATGGCACGACTCCGTTGCCCGCGCGCGGTCGCTCGCGCTGGATGCTGCCGCTCTACTTCGTCACAACGACAGCTACGCTTTCTTTGCGACTCTTGGCGATCACATTCGCACTGGCCCCACCGGCACCAATGTAGCCGACGTGATCATTGCTGCTCGCTTCGGTACACTTGCGCACGTCACCTGAGCGCACGAAAGCGTAAAATCTCCATCGCATGCCATATACCCCCATCGTCGCCACGTTGGGCTATGTGCTTTCGGCCGACCACCAGCATGTGCTGATGATCCATCGCAATGCACGCCCAGACGACCCCGCCTGGGGCAAGTACAACGGCCTTGGCGGCAAGATGGACGCCGGAGAAGACGTGGCAGAGTGTATGCGTCGAGAGCTGCGCGAAGAAGCAGGCATCGAGGCGCATCACATGCAACTGCGCGGTGTGGTGAGCTGGCCCGGTTTCGGCAAAGGCGGAGAGGACTGGTTGGGCTTCATTTTCCTCATCACATCATGGAGCGGCACTCCCCTGGCGCGCAATCACGAAGGCGAGCTGAGCTGGGTGCCTTTGCAACGGTTGCTCGATGCCTGTCATCCGGATTTAGAGGCCCGTCGCCGAGCCAATCTGCCCCTCTGGCCTGGGGACGTGCATTTTGTCCCGTTAGTCTTTGACGCAAACCCAAGCGTGTTCTACGGTGTGATGCCCTACCGCGATGGCACGCCGGCGGGGTGGTCGTTCACCCGCTTCTGAGCGCTTTGGGGCCAAAAGCGAGCGTCCCAGCATGCCAAAGGATGCTGGGACGCTCACCACCCGAGAATCCAACCCCTTGGACGGGAGGACGCTAGTGCTCTCTCTAATTAGGCTCGTGACGCCAGCGCCACACCAGCCTCAGCCTGACGTGTGGAGCGGCGCTGTCCGAGCCATGCGCTCAACCGATTGGCCAGCTGCTCACGCAGGCTCGGCGCCAGCACCATCGCACGGCGATACGCCGCCTGCTTCTCAGCTGCAGCCACCATCTCGCGGTAGCGCATCTCTGCAAACAAAAGACGATCGTAGGTCAACATGTCATTCCCTCCTTGCGAGCCTTCTACAGCTCACGCCCATAACATACGCCGAAGCCATGGGGAAAAGTTGACCTTTTCTGCCAAATGCGCATGCCACCTCTGCTTGTCAAGCACCTGTCAAGTTGGTGAGAGCACTGCGATGTGTTGGCGCTTGCAGCCAGCACAGCATCCTTCTTTCTCAACGCGCACTAATCAACCAAGCCATGAGAGGCGTGCTGCTGTGGACACGAGCGCGCCTTGCCACCAGCATTCAGCTTCGTCTCAGTTTTTCGCTTGCTTGTCTCATACGGCGACTCGTTCGCACGCCGCAAGCGCGCCAGCCTCACCCACAGCGCGGGGACAGCTCGGTGTGCTTCACTGCCAACCCCCAGCACCGCCCAGAAAAAGCCAACTCCCCAACGCTTGCCCATCACGTTGGGGAGTTGACCACCCGAGAATCCAACCCGGAGGGACCCAGGAGGACGCCAGTTATCGGAACCGAGAAGCGAGTTGCTTGCTCGCTTTTTTGTTCGCCTCCTATCGTATTTCAAGGCTGCTCGGAAAAGTTGACTTTTCTTGACAGAAAACTTGTCATCTCACGCGTCGCGGAGAGGTTATCAAGTGGTGGTTGCAGTACAATTTGCAGTGATGGCAGCGATTTATGTCACGTAATTGAGGTTTATCTCTCATGGTGCGCTCATCTTCAAACGGCCAGGTTGGTCAAACACCCACCTTTGGTGAGACGCTGCGGCGGCTGCGCCGCCGGGCCGGCCTCACCCAACGTGAGCTGGGCCTAGCGGTGGGCTACTCCGAGGCCCATATCGCTCGCCTGGAAAGCAACCAGCGCACCCCTGATCCGGATAGCGTGCGCGAGAACTTTGTCAAAGCGCTGCGCATTGCCAACACCCCAGAGGCGGAACAGCTCATTGCCCTAGCAAAGGCTGCCAAAGCTAAAGCTCAAGCCCATCGCGAGCGCACGCTCGCTGAGGCCGGCTTTGCCAACGCCGAACCCCACCCCCCTCAAACCAATCTGCTGCCTTCGCTCACTCCTTTTATTGGCCGTGCGAGTGACTTAGCAGCAGTGAAGCAGTTGTTGCGCGACCATCGCCTGCTCACCATCATCGGCGCAGGCGGCGTAGGTAAGACAAGGCTAACCATGCAGGTGGCACAAGAGCTGACCGGCGAATACGCCCATGGTGTCTGGATGGTCGAGCTAGCCACCCTCACCGATCCCTTGCTTATCACCGACACCATCGCCACGGCGCTGGGGCTGCGTCCTACCGGCGAGGCCACGTTCAACATCTTAGCGGATTTTTTGCGCAATCGGCATCTTCTGCTCGTGTTCGATGGTTGCGACCGCATGATCTGGCAGGTGGCCGAAGTGGTTGTGTCACTGCTGCGCTACTGTCCCAAGCTCACGTGCTTGGTTACCAGCCGCGAAGTGCTCAATGTGCCGGGCGAGATCGTCTATCGGCTGGAAGGGCTGCCGATCGAGGACGCAGTGAAACTTTTTTTGGCGAGCGCATCCGCCGCACGCCAAGACTTTGAGCTGGGGCCCGGAGACTACGAAATCGTGACCAGCATCTGCCAGCAATTGGATGGGCTTCCCCTGGCACTGGAATTGGCTGCCTCGCGCGTGCGTGGGCTGACCGTGGCACAAATCGCGGAACGCCTTGCCGACCGATTTCAGTTGCTCTCAGGTGGCGCGCGCGCAGCCCTCCCCCACCACCAAACGCTGCGCGCGACCATCGACTGGAGCTACGACTTGCTCAGTGAGCCGGAACGCGTGTTGTTGCGCCGTCTGGCGGTCTTTGCCGGCGATTGGACGTTAGAAGCCGCTGAGGCTGTCTGCAGCGACACCCCCTCTTCACCTAGAGCCGGTGATGAGCCGCAATTGGAATCCAGCCACATTTTGGATTTGCTTGTGCAGCTTATCAACAAGTCGTTTGTGTTGGACGATGGCTCAGGGCGCTATCGCCTCACCGAGACCTTGCGCCAATATGCGCTGGAGCGCTTGGAGCAAGCCCATGAGCGCGAGTTCTTCACCGACCGGCATCTCCACTATTACTTTGAGCTGAGCGAGCGCATCACCCCCCACCTGGGCACCCCTGAGCAGCGCAAATGGCTGCTGCTGTTCGAGAAGGAGAAGACCAACTTTCGCGCCGCGCTCAGCCGCTTGGCTGAAAGCCGCGAGCTGAAGCTGCTGGAGCGCAGATGGAACGGCTTACACGCCTTTTGGTCACGGCGTGGCTACTGGGCAGAAGGTGTGCGTTGGCTGTGCTTCCTCGCTGACCATAGTCCTGCCCCGTGGCTACGCACCGAGGCGCTACTCGGCGCAGCTTATCTGTTCTGGCGCATGGGCGACTACGACCGCATGCTCAGCTACACCCAACTGGGTAGCGAGGCCGCCCAGCGCCTTGGGAATGTGCAGTTGATCGTCAAATCCCATTTGTTGCGCGGCATCGCAGCCGAACCCTATGAGAAAGCGCGCGAAGTGCTGGAGGCCGGCCTGAAACTGGCCACCCAAGCCCAATTGCACGAGGAAGCCGCCGGCTTGCTGATGTGGCTGGGCAAACACACGCGCGTCCAGAAGAAGGACCTGGAAGAGAGCAAACGCTTCTACCAAGAGGGGCTGGCTATCGCACGCGCGATCCGCGACAGCTACCGCGAGATCGCCTGTATCGGAGAGCTGGGGCTGGTGGACTTCGAAGAAGGGAACTACACCAGCGCCCGCGCGGCTATCGAGCAGTGCGTCCAATTCATGCGCGACATGGGCGACCTCACCGGCCTTGCCGACTGGCTGATGCCGCTCAGCATGATCGCGTTCTATCAGGACGACCTGCCGACGGTGCGCGCGGTGCTGCGCGAAGGGTTGGAGTTGCGCCAGCGCTTCGGTAGCGGCGAGCATCTGCCCCACTTCCTTGTGCTTGCCGGCAGCCTCGCCCACTTCGATGGCCACTTGGAGCAAGCGGTGCGACTGCTTTCCCAAGCCTCACGTTTGCGCGAGAGCTTGACCATGCACAACCGCCTTGAGCCGCTGCGCTACCGCGAGCTGCACAAGCGGCTTTCTGCTGTGCGAAAAGCGCTCACCTCCGACGAGGCCTTTGAGCGTGCTTGGCACGAGGGCCAAGCCATGCCAACCCAACAAGCCATAGACGAGGCGCTGCGCTTGTGTGGCTAGACGCTGGGCAGCTCTCGGCACGCCGTGCAACTCTCTCACCAATGCGATAATCCCTTCTCGCTATGGCTTCGTTGCGCGAGACGCTGGCGCGCACTCGCCAAAGCTTCTTCGGCAAGGTGCAAGCCTTGCTGGGTCAGTCCAACATCACGGCGGACACCTGGGACACGCTGGAGACACTGCTACTGCAAGCAGATGTTGGTGTCGCCACCTCCACCAAGCTGTTAGAGCGACTTCACCAACGCGCCAAAGCTGAAGGCATTGTCCGCGCCGAGCGGCTACACGAAGTGTTCAAGCACGAGCTGCGCGCGCTGTTGGAGTCGCCGCCACATGCTACCCCACCCTCGTGGGAGAAAACGCGACTGCTTGAGGTGATCCTCGTTGTCGGCGTGAACGGGAGCGGCAAGACCACCAGCATCGCCAAGCTGGCGCATTGGTATCAGCAGCGTGGGCGAAAGGTGTTGCTGGCCGCCTGTGACACATTCCGCGCCGCGGCTGTGGATCAACTGCAAATCTGGGGCGAACGCATCGGCGTGCCCGTGATCGCCGGCCCTCCCAACGGCGACCCCGGAGCCGTCGCCTTCGATGCAGTGCAAGCTGCCTTCGCCCGTAAAGCCGATCTGCTGATCGTGGACACTGCCGGCCGACTCCACACACGCCACAATCTGATGCAAGAGCTGCGCAAAGTGCACGGCGTACTGCGCCGCGCCGTCCACGAAGCCCCGCATCACACCCTGCTCGTGATCGATGCCACCAATGGCCAAAACGCCGTTGCTCAAGCGCGTGGCTTCACCGAGGCGGTCGGCGTGACCGGCGTCATCCTCACCAAACTCGACGGCACGCCTAAAGGTGGCGTCGCGTTTGCCATTGCGGGCGAGTTGGGAATCCCGATCCATTTCATCGGTGTGGGAGAGCAGATAGAGGACCTGGAGCCGTTCGACGCCGCAGCGTTTGTCGAGAGCTTGTTTGAGTGAGCACTAGCTGATCGCTGGGGTGTACATCAGCAAACCATGTCATCATCAGCGATATGAAACTGCCCAGGATGGCCTACGCAGTGGGGCTGTTGCTGTGGAGCGCAATCGCGTTTGGGATGGGGCTTAGCCTGCAAGCTTGGCTGCCCCTGCGGACGGAGACGTCAGCGGTGCCAACGCCATCCGTAGTGCAACAGCAACTTCACCCGCTGTTGGACGAGGCTTGGCAATTGATTGAGACCCACGCGCTGGTGGAACTACCGCCAACCACGTCGTTGGAGCATGGTGCCATTCGTGGCCTCGTGTCGTCCATCGGCGACCCACATGCCCAGTTCAATGAACCTGCCCAAGACCACCTTGTGCGGGGGCACTTACGCGGCAGCTTTGGCGGCATCGGCGTGCGCTTCGTCTTGAACGACGCAGGGCAAATCGTGCTCACCCCGCTGGCTAATGGTCCGGCTGCGCGCGCCGGTGTGCAGAACGGAGACATCCTGCTAAGCGTGGACGGCAAAGCGCTACCTTCCCCTGCGCGACTGGAGGACGCTGCCGGCTTGCAGGGTGAGGTGGGCAGCACTGTCACCATCGAGGTGAGCCGCAACGCGCAGCGCCTTCAGTTCTGGATCACCCGCGAGCTGATCCGCATCCCCTCAGTCGAGTGGGAATTAACGGGTGACGGGCAGCGCGTAGGTTGGGTACGCATTCACCAGTTCACCGAGCAAACAGCGAGCGAACTACAGGAGACACTGCGCGCGCTGAAGCAACACAACACGACAGCCTACATCCTTGACTTGCGTGACAACAGCGGCGGCCTGTTGGACGCCGCCGTAGAGGTGGCGAGCCAGTTCATCCCGGAGGGCGTGATCGCCATTGAGCAAAGCCGTGGGCAAGCCGAGCAAATTTTCCACGTCAAGCGCCGCGAGTCGAGGCTGGGGCTAGATAAGCCGTTGGTCGTGCTGGTCAACCAACAAACTGCTAGCGCGGCGGAGATTGTTGCTAGCGCCATTCAGCATCATCGGCGCGGGCGCTTGGTCGGCACACGCACCTTTGGCAAAGGCTCAGTGCAGCGCCTGTTTGCGCTCAGCGATGGCTCTTCGTTGCGCCTCACCACCTCGCGCTGGCTGACAGCCGGCCGACAGACACTTGACCAGCGCGGTCTGATGCCAGACGTCGAAGTAGAAGAAGCGAGTGAACAATTGCGTGCAGCGATTCGCCTCCTCTCAGAGGCCGTTGCACAATCCCGTTGATCTTGGAGGAGCTATGCAGACGACTCAACCTGCGCGCAGCAGCATGCTTCGCGCGTTGGCGCTATGGCTAACCGGCGCATTTGCCGGCGCGCTCATTTTTATCATGGGCGTGGCTGTTGGCGTCACCATGTCGCAGCCGGGGGGAATGCTGCATCCCAGCAGCTTGCCGTTCATCCCTTTCAACAACATCGAAGCGAGCCTCTCCACCGATAGCGCACCGAACACCACGCAATCCCGCGGGCGCATCAACACCGCGCTGCTGAACGACGTGCTGCGTCGGTTGCGCGAGCAGTGGTATGGCACGCTCCCTAGCGACGACGCGCTGACCGATGGCGCCATTCGCGGCATGGTCAACGCACTGGGCGACCCCTACACGCAGTACATCGAGCCGCGCTTCGCGCGCATCTTGCGCGAGGACATGAGCGGCCAATTCGAGGGGATCGGCGCGACGCTCAAACAAATCGAGAACGGTGGAGGCGTGCAAATTGTGCGCGTGTTTCCCAACAGTCCTGCCGAACGCGGCGGCGTGCTGCCGGGCGACATCATCGAGGCCGTGGATGGGGTCAGCGTGCGAGACTTGAGCACCACCGAGGTGGCTGCGCTGATCCGTGGGCCACGCGGCACCAAAGTGCAGCTCACCCTGCGGCGCGCCAACGAGCCGCGCCCTGTGGAGATCACTCTCGTGCGCAGCGTGATCATCATCCCGCTGGTGGAAGGGCGTCTGGTGAGCAACAACGAGATCGCCTACGTGAGCTTGTTCGACTTCAGCCAGCAAGCCAGCCGGCAGCTTGAGACCGAACTGCGCAAGCTGCTGGCCCACAATCCGCGTGGGCTGATATTGGACTTGCGCGATAACCCAGGCGGTCTGCTCAGCCAAGCCGTAGAAGTGGGCGACCTCTTCCTGGATGAGGGGACGTTCGTGATCGAACGCGATTACCGAGGGAGAACCCGCACCACGCGCACCACCAAGAAAGGCCTGGCGCAGGATATTCCGCTGGTGGTGCTGGTCAACGCCGGCTCAGCCAGCGCAGCCGAGATCGTCGCCGGCGCCATCCAAGACCGTGGGCGTGGCGTGTTAATCGGCGAGCGGACGTTCGGCAAAGGCTCAGTGCAATCGCCACAAACCCTCTCCAACGGCGGCCAGCTCCGCATCACAATCGAGCGTTGGTTCACCCCCAACGACCGCCTGATCCACGAGGTTGGCATCTCGCCCAATTACACGGTGACCCGCACGTTAGACGACCAAAAAGCCGGGCGCGACCCTCAGCTAGAAGCAGCGATAGCATGGCTCAACACCGGCCAGATCACGCCTCAACCTTGACCCAAGACGCACGCCGGTTCATCATCACACCATGCACGCCGAGGCATCCCAGCCACTGGTTGCGCTGAATTGGCGTCAATTTGGTGCTTCAGCATGGCTGGCAAACCTCGCATTCCTCACCAGCTTTGCTGTAGCCCAGCTTACGACAAGTCAGGGGTCAGCCTTCACCCTGCTGCTAGCGATGGCAGCAGTTAACGCGTGGATTGCCCTGTGGGCCTTGCTCGATGGCGTGCAGTGGGAACGCTTGCTGAGCACTTGGCAGACGTGGCGCGGCGAGGTGGTGCTGCCTAGCTTACCTTACACGCTGCCTGAGAGTGACGCAGAGCAAGCGCGCCGTCACCTCGGCGCTTTGATCGCTTGGGCACAAGCGACAGGGCGCGCGACCAGCCTGGACGTCGTAGCGCTCAGCGTGCTCACATTTGCAACCCTCAGCCTGCTGGCTAGTATTGGACTGGGCACCACAGCCACCGCACTTAGCGGATTGGCGCTGCTGGGCGTTCAGGCCAACGTCTGGGCAAGACGTCGCATCCAGATGCCGCTGTGGAACATCGTGTGGCAAGCGACGCTGGGCGCGCTGAGGGCTGGATTGCCGGTGCTGCTTGGCTATGCGATCGTCGCGCCGCCCTCTTGGGCGCTTGTCGCGCTCAGCATCGGACTAGCTCTTGTGGCTTCGCCTCAGCAGCACTGGCGCGCGTTGGGAGGCGCAGCTGTGATTGTGTTGCTGCTGGCCACACGCCAACCCATTGGCGCGTTTCTGGTTGCGCAAATTTGGCTACCTCAACTGCTTTTGGGTAACCTGCGGGCTCAACTTCTCTGGCAATCCTTGATAGTGGGTAGCGCAGTGCTGACGCTCAGTTAAAGGCTTCGGCGTGAGGCCTCATTCGCACACAGCGTTATCATGAGTGAGGTCACCCATGACACGCAAGCGCAAGGGGATTTACCAACACTTGGACGCAGCCGGCAACGTCATCGCAGACGAGCGATGGCAGATCATTTTCGCGGACGACGGCTCGCTTATACAGCTAGACGACGAGCTGGTGCGCGTAGCTCCTTTCGCCGAGCCACGCGGCGACTCACTGTCGCTCTTGCTCAATGCCGAAAGGCAAATCGAAGAGCTGAGCATCCACGGCCTGCATGGTGCGCGCGTGTGCCGCGTCTCCTTTCCAGACGCGGATAGGCGCTCGGCAGTTATCTGCTGGCAACATCGCATGGAGGTGCACGAAAAGCCGCTCGCTTGGGGAGAAGATGTTGAACTTGACTGGGACAGCCCCCTGCTGAAGACGGTCATCGTGTATCGGGCGCATCTGGAAGTGGGACAGTCTTGCCAGCGCCGTGTGTGGCAACTGGACGCACTGGACTTCAGCCCGACGCTGCACACGATGGAGCTACGCCGTTTGGCCAACACCCAGCGCACCTTGGGCACTGACACCGTGACGCTCGCCCACTACCAGCTTGGCGATGCTGAACTATGGTGCGATGCTGACGGCGTCATTCACGAGCTTCGCTCGCCCACGCGGGTGTATCGGCTCACTGCAACCAACTTGCCCCTGGCCGCTTAGGGCAGACACTAGCCTTGCGCCGGCCTTCAAGCTGGGACGCTGTCGTTGTCGTGCTCCGAGGCCATAATAGTGACCAGCCATGGTATCAGCCCATCACCTGCTACGCATCTGCACAACAGCGGTGTGTGCAATCAGCGTCATACTCACGCCTCGCCCCACTCCCCTTCGCGCGCAGCCCACCACTCCGCGCGTTGTGATCGCCGACTACATGATGTGGTACGAGCCAGCGCTCTTCGATGGCACTCAAACGTTCGACACGCCACTCGCCGGACCATACCGCTCTGGCGACGACGCAACCATCCAGCGACACGTCGCGCAAGCGCAGCAAGCTTGCCTCGATGGATTCGCCCCGCACTGGTATGGCCCCTTTGAGCCAATTACCACACAAAACTTCGCCAAGCTGCTGCGCTACTCTGAAGGCACGTCCTTGCGACACGCGATTGTGCTGCAAACCAATGTCCTGCCACAGATCAGCGAGTCAGTGCTCACTGAAGCACTACGCTTCCTGATCGAGCAGTGGACGCCACACCCAAACTACCTCAAGATTGAAGGGCGACCTGTCATCCTCTTTACTGACATGCCCCGCCCATGGGGAAGCCCATCAGCTGCGCTGCGCGGATGGAAGCGTGTGCGCGACGCCACCGATCCCCAACGCCGCACCATCTGGATGGCTGAAGGCTATACAACCGCTTTCAACCCACTCTTCGACGGGCTTTACATTTACCGCATTGACCACAAGAACACGCCACGCGATTGGCTGCGCCAACCCTTCTGGGCAAAGCGACTGCGCCAAATAGCCGCAAAGCACCAAACGCGCCTTTTCTTCGCCGACACCATCGCCCCCGGCTACGACGACACACGCTCGCGCCGCGTGCCGGTGGATCATCGCGTTCCCTCTCCAAGTTTCGCCCGCGACCGACGCAACGGCGAATACTACCGTGAGACGTTCGACGTCACTCGCCAAACCAACGGCGACTTCTTGATCGTTAAGTCCTTCAACGAGTGGGTCGAGGGAACAGCAATCGAGCCTGGGACAACCTACGGCGATCGCTACCTTCAGCTAACTTGCGAGCTCGCCAACCTTTACCGCCAAGCGACGCCGAGTAATGCCGAGCAGGCGCGCTTCAACAGCCAACCATGAGCACCCCTCTGCTGTGCCGTGCAAACGCCTACCAGCGCACGTTCGAGGCTCGCTTGGTGCGCCTTGTCACTTACGCGGGTTGCCCTGCTGCGGTCCTCGATCAGACGGCTTTTTATCCCACCTCCGGCGGCCAGCCGTGTGACCACGGCACGCTCAATGGTGTGACAGTGCACGATGTGCGCTTGGAGGATGATGGCACGGTGGTTCACGTGTTAAGCGGGCCACTCGAGGCGTCCATCGGCGCGACCGTGCACGGCGAAATTGACTGGTCTCGCCGTTTTGACCACATGCAACAGCACACCGGCCAACACATCCTCTCGCAAGCTTTTGCTCGTGTGGCCAGCCTAGAAACCCGCAGCGTTCACATCGGCAGCGAGGAGAACACGATTGACCTAGACGCACCCTCACTGCCCTCGGTTGACGTGGTGCGCGCTGTTGAAGCAGAAGCCAATCGCGTGGTGTTCGAGGACCTACCAGTGCACGTTTACGTCGCAAGTGACGCAGCGTTGAGCCAACTGCCGCTGCGCCGACCGCCCCAGGTGAAGGGCGAGGTGCGGATTGTCGAGATCGCTGGCTACGACTGGTCCGCCTGTGGAGGCACACACGTGCGCAACACAGCTCAAGTGGGGGCAATCAAAGTTGTGCGGGTGGAGCGCCACAAAGGCGGCGCGCGCGTCACTTTTCGCTGCGGATGGCGGGCGCTTGCCGATTATTCACGGGTGCACGAAATCATCAGTGCCTTATCTGCTGCCCTCAGCGCACCCCGCTACGACGTTGCAGCCGCGGCCTTGCGCATCCTGGAAGAGGCGCGGCAAATCCGCCAGGAGTTGGAAGCTGTTCGCTCGAAGCTGCGCGCGCATGAAGCCCGCGCACTGCTTGACATGGCTGTCCTCGATGCCCAGCAGCGCCGCTGGGTCGTCCATATTGACAGAGACGCCACAGTCGAGGAGCTGCGCGCCCTGGCGCAAACGCTAACTGAGCGCTCCGACGTGATCGCGCTGTTGGCTCGTGCCGGCGCGCTGGCGCACATCATCATCGCGCGCTCGGAGCATCTCAGCCTTGACGCGGCGGCGCTGCTGCGCCAGGTGCTATCTCAACTTGCAAAGGACAGCAGCGCCAAAGGGGGTGGCAGTGCAAGGTTTGCACAAGGCGGCGGCTTTGCTGCCGATGCGAATGCTTTACACGCTGCCCTGCACGCGCTGGTTGCGTTGCACACGCAATGAACAGGGTGTGGCAGCTATCCCCACAAGCGCCGGAGGAGTTCATCCACGCGCTTGCCCCTTTGCACCGCCTAGCTGCTCAGGTGGTGTATGCGCGCGGCTTCACCAACCCAGAGGCGGCCCAAGAGTTTTTGAACACAGCCGATGTCCGCACGGCACATCTTCCTGGAAAGGACTTTTCGTTGGCGGTAGAGCGTCTATTGCGCGCAGCAGCCACCGGCGAGCAAATCGCCATTTACGGCGACTACGACGTGGACGGCGTCACTTCCTGCGCGCTGCTGAACGAAGCCCTTGCGCTGCTCGGCGCTCAATCGCGCGTGTACATCCCAAATCGCTTCGACGAGGGCTACGGCTTAAACACAGCCGCGCTCGAGCAGCTGCACAGCCAAGGCGTGGGCGTTGTGGTCACTGTGGATTGCGGGGTGCGTGGGTTCGCCGAGGTGGAGCGGGCGCGCCAGCTTGGGCTAGACCTCATCATCACTGACCATCACGAGCTTGAGGACGGGCGCGTGCCGGAAGCGTTCGCAGTGGTAAACCCGAAACAGGAACTAGAAGCAACCGCGCTGCACTCGCTCGCCGGCGTTGGCGTCACGTATCTGCTGGCCAAGGCGCTGATCGAGCGCGGGCGTCGCGCCGGCATGATGCGCAACGAAGCCGACCCTAGTGCATGGCTTGAGCTAGTCGCGCTTGGCACAGTGGCGGACATGGTGTCACTGATCGGGGTCAATCGCGCCTTAACCCAGCGCGGGCTAGAACACCTGCGACATACCCAACGGCCTGGCTTGCGCGCGCTCATGTCAATCGCCGGACTCAACACTGCTGCCCTGTCCGCCGAACACATTAGCTTCGCGCTCGCACCACGTCTCAACGCTGCCGGCCGCTTGGAGAGCGCCTACCAGGCGCTGAACTTGTTGCTAACCTCGAACGCAGCCCACGCACAGGAATTGGCACGTGCGCTGGACCAGCACAACCGCTATCGCCAAGCACTGACCCAGCAAGTGTTCGAGGACGCCGAGCAGCGCGCCTTGGCGGATGATCCTCAGCCGCCGCTGTTATTTGCGGCCGGCGAGTATCACGTCGGTGTGGTAGGGCTAGCGGCACAGCGGTTAGCAGAACGCCATTACCAGCCGGCCGTTGTGGTCGGGGTCGAGGACAACCTTGGGCGAGGCTCCTGCCGCAGCGTGGGCGGCTTCCACATCACCCGCGCGCTCGACATCTGCCGCGGTTTGCTGCTGAAGCACGGCGGGCACGACATGGCCGCCGGCTTCACCGTAAACACCGAGCACATTCCCTTGCTCAAGGATTGTCTGATGCGTGTGGCAGCCGCCCATCGTCCTCCTGGTGGCTGGCAACGCCTCTTTCGCGCTGATGCGATGCTGGATGCGCTCACGCTGCGGGAATGCGCGATCTGGGACAGCCCAGCTATGCGCAGCCTAGCTTTGCTTCAACCGCATGGCTCGGGCAATCCACGTCCACTATTCTGGCTAAAAGGGTTGAAGTTGCAGCGGGCGCGCATCTTCGGGGGAAGCAGCAAAGAATCCCATCTGCGGCTCACGGTGCGCGACTCACTTGGCACACTCTGGGATCTCAAAGGCTGGCGTATGGGAACACGCCTTGCTGAGGTCTCTGTCGGCGACGCGTTAGAGGCGCTTGTCCACTTGGAATGGTCGGCTTGGAACGGCGAGCCACGGCTTGAGCTTCAGATGGTGGATTTCCGCGTGCCAGGCTGAACGCCCTCCAGAACGTTCAGCGCTGCCTGAACATTGAAGCGGCGCACTACCGCCACGCGCCAGTGCAGCAAGAGATATACTGCCGCGCATACCAGGCCAGAGAGGAGAGCAGCCTTTGACGCCCCCACATGCTGTGCCACGCTGCTCACCAGCAAACTACCTACCGGTGCGGAACCTTGTAGCGCCCAAAGATAGGTGCTGATCACACGGCTGCGCAATGACGGCGGCGCAACTAGCTGGACCAGTGTATTGCTGTTTGCCAGCGTGGTCACTGTGCCCCATCCAAACATCACCAATGCTGCCATGGACACACCCTCGCTGCGAGATAAACCCAGCAGCAACAGACCACTGGTGAATGCGCTTTGACCTAGCAGCATTGCCACCCCTTTGCGCTGCACCCGCTGGCCAAAGACAGTGAGCATCAGCGCAGCACCTAGCGCCCCAAATCCTTGGGCTGTGATCAAGGCGCTGGTCCGCGTTGCCACATCAGCCTGGGTATCCGTCGGGCGAGCCAACACATCGCGCGCGAACGCTGGCAACTGTCCCACGTTAGGGAAGGCCACTAACCCCACCACTGCCGCCATGACCACCACCGCTGACACCAACGGCTGGTTGCGCGTGTAGGCCAGTCCCTCGCGCAAAGCGCCGAACGCAGCACGTATTTCAAGCGAGCCTGTAGCTCTCGGCAGTTCTACCACCGGCCGAGCTACAGCCAAGCAGCCGATCACTGCGGCGTAGCTCAATCCATTGAGCAGAAAGACCCACCCCTCGCCAAAGGTGATGAGCAGAGGCGCAGCTAGCGCTGGTCCCAACACCCGTGCCACGTTAAAGGAAGTTGCCTGCAACGCAATCGCGTTTGGCAGCGCCGCTGGGCCGGCTAACTCACCTAGCATCGCCTGGCGGGCCGTGATCTCCACGGCGTTGGCAGCCCCGTTGACGAACGCTAGCGCGATGATCCATGCAATAGTGACGCGCCCGCTCAGCGTCAAGACGGCCAACGCCAGCGACTGTGCCATCATCACTGCCTGCAATGCCATGACAGCATGGCGCTTATTCACTCGCTCCACCCACACGCCAGCCGGTAAGGCCAGCAACATCGCCGGCAACGTGCTCGCAGTGCCCACTGCACCCAAATAGATCGGCGCCGAGGTGAGCCGGTAAGCCAGATACGCCTGCACTGTCGTTTGCATCCAACTGCCGACTTGCGAGACAAAGTGACCGGCCAAGAAGATGGCAAAGCTGCGCGAAGCAAGCGCAGGTAGATGACGGCTCAACACGAGGCGAATGCGAATTATAGGCCTCTCATTCAGCGCCAGCGACCCACTTACAATCGGGCACATGTATGACCCACGCTTCGACAAGATGGCGGATGTCATCGTGAACTACTCATTGGAGGTAAAGCCCCGCCAAACCGTGTATGTGTGGAGTCAAACACCGGCTGCACCTCTGATGCTGGCGATCTACCGCCGCATTTTAGAAGCTGGTGGCAACGCCTTTTTGCGCGCCGACTTGCCTGGAGCGCAAGAAATTTTTTACACTCATGCCAAAGACGAGCAGCTAGACTTTGTCTCGCCGGTCGATCGCATCTCCGTCGAGGAAGGCATGTTCGATGCCTATGTGCGCATCGGAGCGGAGACCAACACTCGCCGCTTCAATAACATAGAGCCATCTAAGGTGCAGCGCCACCAGGCCGCACTGCGCCCCGTCCTGGAGCGACGGTTGCAGCGCAGCGCGCAAGGGAACTACAACTGGTGCGTCACCCAGTTCCCCACCGAGGCCTACGCTATGGACGCCGACATGAGCTTGTCGGAATACACCGAGTTTCTCTTTGCCGCCTGCCTTGTCAACGACCCTGACCCAATTGCACGCTGGCGAGAGTTGGGGCAGCATCAACAACGCTACATAGAGTTCCTACAAGCTCACCACACACTGCGCTTCCAAGGCCCAGATGTGGATCTCACGATGACCATCACAGGACGAACCTGGAAGAACAGCTGCGGCAAGCGCAATTTCCCAGATGGTGAGATATTCAGCGCCCCACACGAGGACTCTGTGCAAGGCTGGGTGCGCTTCCGCTACCCTGCGATCTATCAAGGACGTGAGGTGAGCGGTGTGGAACTTTGGTTTGAGCAGGGCCGTGTGGTGCGCGCTTGCGCTGAGAAAAACGAGGATTTCCTGCGCAGCGTGTTAGACACCGATGCCGGCGCCCGCGTGTTGGGAGAGGTGGCTATCGGCACCAACTACGGGATCAAGCGTTTCTCGCGCAACATCCTTTTCGACGAGAAGATTGGCGGCACCTTTCACCTTGCACTGGGAGCGGGCTATCCCGACACAGGAGCAACCAACCAGAGCGCTATCCACTGGGACTTAATTGCCGACGCCCACCATGCTGAGATTAGCGCTGACGGCGTCGTGTTCTATCGCAACGGGCAGTTTCTCATCTGAGTTCATCAGGCAAGTCCACAAACCCATGCACAAACTTACTAGCGAGCAGGTTCAGAAGGCACTAAACGAGCTGCCGGGCTGGTCGCTCAACCCAGCTGGAGAGATCGCCAAGACTTTCCGATTCCGCGACTTTCCTCAAGCGCTGATGTTTGTCATGTCGGTTGGCTGGCTGGCCGAGGCAGCACAGCATCACCCCGATATCACTATTCAGTGGAATCGCGTCACCCTGGCCTTGACCACACACGACGCCGGCGGCTTGACCGACAAAGACGTTGCGCTCGCTAAGCAAGTAGAAGCGCTGCTTGCATCTGAATAGTGCCCGGGGCGATCGCCCGGTCACGCGCCTCACGGCGCGCTCAACCTTCGGAGCTGGCGTTGACATAAAGCCGCTCTCGCAAGTGCATCAAGTCGCGGCGCAATTGGTCATCTGTGTCCAGGCGTTCTTTCACCCGCTCAACGCCGTGGAGCACGGTGGTGTGGTCACGTCCACCTAGCAGCGAGCCGATCTCAGGCAGCGAAGCATCAGTCTCCTGCCGGAGCAAATACATTGCCACCTGGCGCGGCACCACCAGCTCTTTATTGCGCGCTGCCGAGATCATCTCCTTCACGGTGATACCGTAGTAGGCTGCCACAGTCTCTACCACTTGCATTGGGCTAATGTTGACCTGGCGGCCAAAAAGGTCACTCAGCGTGTCGCGTGCAAGCTGCACGGTGATTGGGCGACCCAGCAGTTCCGAGGTGGCTATTAAGCGATTCAGTGCACCTTCCAGCTCTCGCACATTGCTTTGGATTTGCCGCGCCACGAATTCCAGCACCTCAGAGGGCACGTTAGCCGCACGCTGCTCAGCCTTTTGCTGCAAAATGGCGATGCGCGTCTCCAGGTCAGGCGGGGAAACCTCCACCATCAATCCCCACTCGAAGCGGGTGCGCAGCCGTTCTTCAAGCTTTACCATGCGCTTTGGTGTCCGGTCACTGGTGAGCACAATTTGCTTGTGAGCCTCTTGCAGCGTGTTAAACGTGTAGAAGAACTCTTCCTGCGCGCGCTCCATGCCGCTCAGGAATTGCACATCGTCAACCAGCAACACATCCACTCTGCGATATTTGTCACGGAAATCTGATTGCGAGTGATTGCGCAGCGCCTCGATAAAGTCATTGACGAAGGTCTCTGTGGTGATGTAACGGCAAATCAGTCCCCTCTGCCTCACGAGATGGCCGACAGCGTGTAACAGATGCGTTTTGCCTAAACCAGTGCCACCATAGATGAACAGGGGGTTGTATTTAATTGCCGGCTGCTCGGCCACCGCCATCGAGGCTGCGTAGGCGAAGCGGTTGCCGGCGCCCACCACAAATGTCTCAAAGGTGTATTCCGACAGCAAATTGCTTGTGCCGAGGTAAATCTCACGTCCAGTAGACGCCATAGGGCAGGCCATATTATCCTCCCTCTCCTCGCGTAAGAGGGGCTTCGTTTCTGCTTCTGCGCTTGTGCGATGTTGCAATACAACAAAGCTCACACTCACATTGCGGCCCAGTCGTTCAGCGAGCAGACGCTGCACCTCAGCCTGCTTGCGCTTCTCAAGCCACTCCTTGGCATACCCATTCGGCACCTCGATCACGAACTGGCCATCCTCGTAAGTGAGAAGCTTAGCTGACTTCAACCAAGTCGTGTAGCTGCTACGTCCAAGGCTGATTTCCAGCTCACCTAAAACAGCCTGCCAAGCCTCTTGTGGTCTCAACATCGGACACTCTCACCCATTGCAAGCGACAATTTAGACTAGCTTACGCGCCCACGAAGAGAAGAGGAATAGTTCCAATCGCTGGAATGGCGATTGTATTCTAGACTCAGGCGCTCACTTGACCGCTACGAAGGCTTAACCTTAAAATTCAGTCCTAGGCCCTTGGGTTGCACAAAACTTAGCCAAAAGCCCTCCAATAAAGTGTTGACGTTTTCAGCAACACCTGTTAGGATTCCGAATCATGCGCTACCGGCTGCACAAATTGCTGTATGGGCCGGTCGGAGAAACGCAAAGTGCCACCCTCGACCTTGGCGTTACTACCTTCTCCGATGGTCTGCAGGTGCACTTCTTGCGTGGTGAGTTCCACTTCACACGGATCAACCAAGGCATTCTTGTGCAAGGCGAAGTGGACACTGCCATCACGGCACAATGCACTCGCTCACTGGACGAGTTTGAACTGCCCATCCACATCAAGCTAGAGGACCTGCTCTTCACCACTTCCTCCACTCCTACTGACAGTCCGAACCTACGCATTGGTGAGGACGGCTGGCTAGACCTAACCGAGACACTGCGTGAAGAAATCATCCTGGCCATTCCCATCAACCCCATACATCCTCGCTTCCGCAACATTTCAGCACAGCAGCTTCTGCACGAACTAGGAGTGGCAGATCAGGACTGGCTAGATATCAGGCTCGACAGCGCGGGGACTCAACCCAGCACGCTAACTTCCCCAGAGGATGGAGGTTTGTCATGAATCCAGTAGATGAAGAACAAATCATCGCCCAGCTACTCATCAAGGCTGACACCCAAGGCTACCTTGTCACCGACGACATTATTGACTTGCTGCCAGACACCGAAGACAATTACGAACTGCTCGACCAGATTGTGCGTGCCCTTGAAGGCGCCGGCGTCACAGTCCAGGACATAGACAGTGACGAGGATGAGGACCAAGACGAATATGCCGACGATGAAGACGACAGCGAGCCTATCTACGCGCCCGATGACGACCTGGCTCATATAAGCACTGACGACACCATTGGGCTTTATCTGCGCGAGATGACCAGGGTGCCCTTGCTGAGCAATAAGGAGGAAGTACGGCTTGCCAAAGCGATCTCGCGGGGACGTGTAGCTGAGGCCCGTTTGAAAGCGCGCGGCCACAAGTTAAGCGAGAAGCAGCGCAAGAAAATTGAAGCTATTCTGGAAGAAGCCCGACTGGCCCGCGAGCACCTTATCAAAGCAAACACCCGGCTGGTAGTGAGCATAGCGAAAAGATACATGGGACGCGGCGTACCCTTCCTTGACCTCATTCAGGAGGGCAATCTGGGCTTGATGAAGGCTGTGGAGAAATTCAACTACAAGCTGGGCTTTAGATTTAGCACTTACGCCACCTGGTGGATTCGCCAAACTATCACACGCGCGATAGCCGACCAGAGCCGCACCATCCGCGTGCCAGTTCACATGAACGACCGCATCCGTCGCCTCTATAAGGCGATGCGGGAGATGGAGCAGGTCAAAGGCCGACAACCCACACCTCGAGAGCTGGCAGAAGAGCTGGGTATAGAGCCAGCCCAGGTGGAGTGGATGCTGAAGGTCTCCTGGCAGCCGGTCTCCCTAGACCAACCCATCAGCGAGGATGAGGATGCAGAGTTCGGCGCATTCATCGAAGACGAAACATCTCCCACCCCTCAACAGCACGTGTATGAGGAGCTGCTACGCTCGCGTATCGAAGAAGTGCTGAGTACCTTGACCCCCCGTGAACAGCGTATTCTGCGTCTGCGCTTCGGTTTGGTAAATGGCATCAGCTACACCTTGGAGGAAGTGGGGCACAAATTCGGCCTCACCCGTGAGCGCATTCGGCAAATCGAAGCACACGCGCTGCGCCGCTTGCGCCATCCCCGCCGTGCTCGCTTGCTACGCGATTACCTGTGAGCTACACTGCACCGACCATATGCATCAACGCTGTCGCGATATCATCAGCAGGGCCGGCTTGGCGTTCCTCACCGCAGTAGTGCTATGCCTCCACGCACACGCCCAGGAGCCCACTCCTCCTCCCCCTACTGCAACGCCTGCACCACCGCCACCAGCCCCAAGAGTACAGCTCCCAAAAAACACTATCAACATTGCCTTGCTGGGGATTGACAAACGTCCCAATCGCAATTTCATGAACTCTGACGCGATCATGATTGCTAACGTCAACCTAGACACGTTAGTAGTCACGCTGCTTTCCATCCCCCGCGACACGCCGGTCTACATACCCGGCGTCGGCGTCAGCAAGGTTAATACAGCTTATGCAAGAGGTGGGCCTGATCTCTTTAAAAGGACGATCCTCTACAACTTCGGTCTGAGTATCGATCACTACGTCGCAATCAATTTCGAGGCTGTGGTGAAGGCGGTGGACGCTCTGGGGGGCGTGGACGTGATTGTTTCGTGCCCGCTGAAGCAAGTCTTTCCCCGCGACCCTTACTACATAGGCGGACCTGTTGTCAGCAAGGATTACACCGATCGCTTCACTGGCGAGGTGTGGCGCGCTGGCACGCTCGTGCCAACACTAACCATCGATATACCCAAGGCTGGGGTGTACTCCATGGACGGCTTGCGCGCACTCGCCTTCGTGCGCGCCAGGTTTGGCATCCCCGGCGGGGATGTGGATCGCGGTAGGCGAGAACAACGCTTGGTGCGGGCCATGCTGGCCAAGGTGCGCCAAATTGGCACGACATCAGCGATCATCCGCCTGTATCGAGATGTCCGAGAGCACGTGGAAACAGACCTTTCCCTCGAAACCCTGCTGCGCTTTGGATTGCTCGCAATGCGGCTTGGCGACACAACTGTTCGCAGCTTTCACTTGGCAGGTGAAGATTTCAATGGCGCCGCACTCAATGGCAGTGAGCCGCTTCGTCGCGTCAGCTGGACACGCTTCATCGAGCAAGCATTGAAGGTCTCCACCCTGCGCATTGACCTTGGCATCCCCATTGTGGTGCTCAATGGCACCAACGATGCCGGCTTCGCATTGGCTGCTGCCGACCGCCTGAAAGAGCTGGGCTTCGTTGTTCAGGACCTACGCCCCGCCGAACGCCCTTACACTCGCACGCTCATTCTTGACCACTCGCCCAATGCCAAGGGTAGCCCTGTGAATTTGTTGTTACGCACCTTTCAGCTATCCCCGTCGCAAGTGCGCCAACAACCATCCAATGGAAAGGCCCAGTTGACCATCATCATCGGTGACGATTTCAACCCTTGCTATTACGACCGCACTCGGGAAGACAAAACAAACCTCTCCCGCCTTGCATCATCATTCGTGGACAAGACTGACCCCTCACCGAAGTCCTCTGTGGTTATCAGCACTTCCATAGAGACAAAGCCGCTCGAGGCCATCTTGAGCGAGCCGTCGGTGATCCTCACCGCGACGAAGATGTTGGCGGACACGGCAATAGCCAGTCCGCCCTTGAGCGCCACTCAGACGGTATCCTTTACTGTGCCTCGCAGCGTTGTTGTCAACGCGCGCAGCGCGCCCACCGCACGCGCGCGCGTTCTCGCAAGGCTCACTGCGCCATTCACGGCAGAAATCAAGGGGCGCAGCGTTGATGGAAAGTGGCTACAGTTCATGCTGCCACAAATTCAGCAAGTGGCCTGGGTAAGTTTAGACACAGTCTCCATTGTCACCGACACCACAGCCGCTACATTGAGTCAAACATCGCCCGATCTCGCGCTCCACGCCCTGCTCCGTCGCGGGAGAGTAGTTAATCTGCGCAGAGAGCCTTCGCTTAGGTCCGAAGTGTTAACAGTCCTGCGAGGGGAGCGACGCCTCGAGGTGATAGCTACAGACCCTTCGCTGCAATGGCTGCAAGTCCGTGCTGATGGGCAGATAGGATGGGTGAATCGAAAGTTGGTTCAGCTCATTGGACGAGAGAGCAAGGTCCCTGTCGTGGGCTTGCCGTAGTCCGCGCGCACACGCCAACCGCCCTGTCTATGGTGCAATGCGCAGCCTAGGCCAGGTTAGTTCTGAGCTCATTCGATGAGCACTTCCCCGTTCTGGCGAGACACGACGTTTGGGTCTAAGGTCTAAAACACTGTCTGGCTCTGCTCGCGCATGTACTGCTGGAGGTAGTATGGTCCTCCGGCACCACGACCGGTGTTGCCGCTGGCTTTCCAACCACCGAAGCTTTGATTGCCTGGCCAGGCACCGGTTGTCGCACCGCGCTCACGGTTCACATACACTGTGCCGGCCTGGATGTGCTCAAGGAAGTATTGGACCTCTTTGCGATCCTTGCTGAATAGCCCTGCTGTCAGACCATATCGCACCTTGTTCGCTTCAGCTACGGCCTGTTCCAGCGAATCCACAGCAGCCACCAGCAGGAAGGGGACAAACAGTTCCTCGTAGAACAGGGGATGGTCGAGCGGCAAGCCATCTACGATGGTAAGTGCGCAGAAGAAGCCCTTAGCAAGGTTGCCTTCTGTGAGCACATTGCCACCGGTGACGAACACACCTCCATCGCGGCGTGCCTGTTCCACGGCGCGTTGGAATGTCTGGTAGCCGCTGCGATTGCATACTGGCCCGGTAAAAACTCCAACCTGCGAAGGGTCGCCGACTTTTAGGGCTTCGGTTTTGCGCCTGAGCAGCTCCAGAAAGTGCTCCTTCACTGCGCGATGCACATATACGCGGCTAGTTGCGCTGCACTTTTGCCCACTCAGGCCAAATGCAGCGCGCACTACACCTTCAGATGCCTTCTCCAGATCTGCTTTGTCACTCACAATGACGGCGTTCTTGCCCCCCATCTCAGCAATCAAGGGACGTGGCATCTGCTGGCTGAAGCGCTGGATCAGACTGAAGCCCACCTCGAAAGAACCAGTGAAGGTCATACCGGCGACGTCTGGATTGGTCACTAGCTCCTCTCCGACTATGTTGCCTGGGCCAGTGATGTAATTGAACACGCCGGCTGGTACTCCTGCATCGCGCATGCACTCAGTGAGCAACCAGCCCGACATAGGGGTGTCACTAGCAGGCTTCACAACCACCGTGTTGCCAGCGATC
Organism: uncultured Anaerolineae bacterium; assembly: GCA_938028725.1. Classification (GTDB taxonomy): domain Bacteria; phylum Chloroflexota; class Anaerolineae; order J036; family Brachytrichaceae; genus CALIMH01. The sequence continues at coordinate 32,690 of CALIMH010000006.1, forward strand.
AGGGCTGCACTAGCCGGGCCGCCTGTCAACGCCATGGGGAAGTTAAAAGGCGATATGACCGCCCATACGCCATATGGTTTGAGCACGCTGCGCGACTCGCCCCTGCCCCCCTCCGGCAACAAGGGTTTGTCGAAGCCGTTGTTGATCTCCATTTGGTTGCAGTAGTAATCAATCAGGTCGGCCGTCTCTTTCACATCACCCAAGGCCTCAGCGCGGCTCTTGCCCACTTCCATGCTCACCCAGGCTGCAATATCGAAAAGGCGTCGGTTAATAAGCGCAGCCACCTTGCGCATCATCGCCACACGACGCTTCCAGGATATCCCGCTCCACAGGGGGAAAGCCGCCTTTGCTGCTGCGATAGCATCACAAGCATCCTGCGCACTACCTTTCTGGAAATAGCCGAGTGTCAGGGTAGTGTCAGCGGGTGTTACTTTGGCGAACTGCTCATTTGCAAAACGCTCAGCACCGTTGATAAACATAGGGTAGGTGCGAGCCTGCTCGCCGATGCTGGACTGCACCTTGGCCAACGCTTTGTCGAAGCGGGCCAACATCTCTGGGTCGCTCAACGCACTGCTCAAATTGGCGTAGGTGATCTGGAACGTTGGCTTCCGCGCGGGTTTTCGTTTGCGCACTTGCTTGCGATTGCCGCTTGCTTTTGCAGGTGTCATTCTTTGCCTCCTTTTCTAGAAGAGCTTTGCCCCAACGCAGCACACCTAGCGCTCGTGTATGCAATTCCATTTTAGCGATTAGCAGCGCGGCTACTTCGTAAGGTCTTCCACTTGCTAAGCGTAGCAGCTCACACCTGTCAAGCGCTGGCTACAATGCAAATGATGCGCGAGCATGCCTACTTGAAATGGACACTGGCGATAGCTCTGGGTTTGTTTGCGTGTACGCATATACGCGCTCCAGAGAGTCCGACCCTTCCCCCTGCATCGCAGCCTGAGGGTTTCAATCAAGCCGCGCTACGCGACATTGACTTGGACAGGCTGCCTGTGCTGCCCGAGATCACGCCTACGATGCGCGAACAGTTGCGAGCAGCTTATGCGGTTGGCAAGACAAAAGGACGCAACCCTCGCGTGCTCACTAAGATGGGCGACTGCATGACTGACAACCCTCACTTTCTTGCACCACTTGGAGACGGAAGCTACGTGTTAGGCGAACACAGCTCGCTCGAGCGTGTGATCGCGCGCTTTCGCGGCACTCCCGCTCGGCAGGGTTCATGGGACAAAGACTCCTTCCTCACCCCCAGCTTGGCCGCCGGTGGAGGCTTCAACGTAGCCTCTCCTCTTGACCCCACCTGGGCCGACCCAACTTGGTGCCAGCCAGAGGAATCACCGTTGACGTGCGAATTGCGGGTAGCCAACCCAGCGTTTGCCATCGTCATGTTTGGCACGAACGACGTCAACACTACCCCTGCAGCTTCCTTCGACCTCTATCTGCGCGACATTGTCAGTCAAGCTCTAGCGGCTGGTGTAATCCCCATTCTGAGCACCTTCCCCCCGCGCCCAGAAAATCCCGACAAGTCCAAACTGCTCAATCAGATTGTGGCAAGCATAGCGCATGATTATCAAGTTCCTCTGGTTAACTTCGCGCGGGCGTTGCAGGATTTGCCCAACCACGGTGTAGACCCGCAAGACAGCACCCACCTGACACTGCCGCCCCACGGACGCGCTGACATTTTCACACCAGAGTCGCTACCGTATGGTTTTAATCTGCGCAACTTGCTCACGCTCCAAGCGCTCGATCGCGTGATTGCAGCAGTGGAGGAAGACGAGAGCTAGCGATAGCCGCATACTCGCCAGTCGCCAGCCTCAGCCACGGTTTTGAACGTGCGCTCAGCCAAATCGAACTCGCGCCGTTCCCCGCCGTAACTGGTGAGAAGCCGACCTTGACAGGTGACCCATGCCACTTGCCCTTCTCGACCATCCAGCCGGCACACCATGTTGCTCAACTGGGGGCTGCGACCTTGAACAGAGAGCGCTTCTAGCCGTGCGTGTTGCTCCCAGTCAGCACATGAAAGTGCCACCATCTGCGCTACGTCCCCTCGCACGCGCGCGCGCAGGTAAGCCTCCACATTGCGTGGTGCATTTTCAACGGGTGCAGATGATGCACATCCTACCAATAAGATGAGCCATCCAGCAAACAGCCTGCCCCACCGCACACATGCCATAGTTGCTACACGAGCTTGAGTAGACGACGGATCTCCTCAATGTGCTCGCGCGCGTGCTCTGGCCACAGCAGCATGGTCTCAGCCAAGCGGCGCGCACTAGCCCGGCGCGCCAAAAAGTCAGGGGGCAGCGCATTGAGCAAGGCCACCGTCTCAGCCTCGTTGCGTTTCAACTCAGTGAGCAGCGCCTGGACCGTGGGGAAGCCGTTGATTACTGCATCCAACCGCTCGCGCAGCGTCGGAGCATATCGGTAGTCGTGCAATGGCTCTTCCGCGTTGATCAGACAAGTGATCCAGTGATGGATGTAGCGTTCACCCTCTATGAGATGCGCGAGGACATGTCGCACGCTCCAGCGTCCTGCCAAGGGAACGCGCGCTGCTCGCTCGTCACTTACACCTTTAAGCGCTTGTGTGAGATCGCGGTTAATCTCTGTGTACTTACGCGCGACCAACTCCGCCAACACCTCGTGATCACGAGGGACATCCAACATTACAGCAGCCCCCAGTGTCACCGCTGTGTTGAACCGATGGCCATTGCGGGCGATGTCCACCTTCACTTTGTCACCCACTCTTCGCTGCCTCAGAGCAGCAGACAGTGACTCTCTATCGAGCACCTTCGAGTTGCCTACGGCGAACAGCACGTCGCCCACTTGAATGCCAGCTTCTGAGGCTGGGCTGTTCGGATGCACTGCTACGACTCGTACCCCTTCTAATGCTACGCCATTGGGTGCAACATCCACGCCCAGTGATGGGTAGGACAAGGCGCGTTGGTCAACTCCTGTCTCCAGAACAGATTGCAAATTGTCGAGCGCAGCGCTCCATCGCATCTCCTCTTGTGCCCACGCCTTTGCAGACAACTTGCCTTCATTGGACAACACAAGCGTCAAGACAGTGTCCGTCTCCTTGTCGAGCAGCGTGACACTCACCGCAACGCTACTCCCATCTTCATCGCCACGTAAGCTGAGCACGACTTTCTTTTGGGGTATCAGGGCAACGTAACGCCCCATCAAAGCGCTTCCATCGTGCCACTGGCAATACACACGCCCACCAACGAAGGGCTGCACCACCGCGAGATCACAGAACCACTCGCGCAGTGCTGTAGCGTTGGTGAACGACATGTAAACCAGGCTTGAAGGGGCACCGATTGTGCGTTTTATCGTGAACGTTTTGCCTGCCATACGCTTGTGTGGGTCTTACCAGGATTCAGCACGGGCTGGGGTGAAGGCCACAAAGCGAACCCTGATTTGTTCACCACTACCCTGTCGCCTATGATACGAGAATTATACCTTAAAAAGAGAGCGCACCGGCTTAACATTTGAGATGTAACTTTCAGCTCGTGCAGACTCCACCAGAGCGAATCGTCAGAATTGGGCTAGTGCAAGAACGTTGGCATGCTGACCCGCAGCGTCATGCTCAATCCTTGCGCCGTGGCGTCTTGCGCGCAGCAGCACAAGGCGCGCAGATTATCTGCCTACAGGAACTAACACTACATCGCTACTTTGGGGATGTGATGTCGCCCCATCTCTTCGACTTAGCAGAACCAGTGGATGGGGGGCCTACCAGTGCGCTTTGTCGAGCGTTAGCTCGTGAGTCTGGTGCGTTTATCGTTGCTTCGTTATTCGAGCGAGGCATCCCACGGAAGCGTGGGGCACGCCCAACCACTCCACACTATTACAACACGGCAGTTGTCTTCGCTCCTGATGGCTCGTTGGTTGGCTTCACCCGTAAGCAGCACATTCCTCGCGGGGCGGGCTACGAGGAGGAGTTTTACTTCGAGTCAGGAGATTCTGATTACCCTGTCCACGACCTGGGGCTGATCAAGCTTGCTGTGCCCACCTGCTACGACCAGTGGTTTCCAGAAGTGGCCCGCATCTACGCGCTGAAGGGCGCAGAGCTGATCGTGTATCCAACCGCGATCGGCAGCGAGCCAGAATTTCCCAACTTTGACTCGAAGCCACAATGGCAGATCATGATGCAATCACATGCTATTGCCAACGGATTGTTCATAGCGGCAGTTAATCGCACAGGTCGTGAGACGTTAGTGCGATTTTATGGTTCATCTTTCGTATGCGCTCCAACCGGCCAGATACTTGCTCAGGCCCCTCGCAGCCGTCCTGCCGTAATCGTTGCCGATTTGGACTTCAGGGTAATGCAGTTTTGGCGGAAGCTGTTCCCTCTCCTGGAACAGCGGCATCCCGAAACCTACAGCCTAATCACGCGCTCGAATGCACAAGCTATCCCATCTGCCACCGTCGCATCACATCCCACCAAAAAGCCTGAGCGTCCGCCACGTCGCGCTGCGTCTTAGCATCGAGGGGGCGTCGAAAAGGCAGTCTATCTGCACGCGCGAAAAACTCCTCTACCAGCGCTTGTGCATCCAGGTTAACGATGCACCGGTCGCGCACCACTATCCTGCCGTTCACAATCACGTGACGGACGGATTGTCCGGTTTCCACGTGGACCAACATGCCGTATGCATCGTTCATCGGCGCAAGGAGCGCGCTTCGCGTATCCAACAACGTAATGTCTGCAAGTGCACCAGGGCGCAGCACGCCAAGCTGCTCGCGCATCAGCAATGCCGCTGCCCCTCCAATGGTGGCCATCTCAAACACTTCACGGGCAGAAATCCAGCGCGAAGGGTCAATGTCGCTCAAATTGTGGATAAGTGCAGCCAGCTTCAGGGCATCGAACAGATTTTGGTTATCGCTACTGCAGGCCCCGTCCACTCCCAACGCCACCCTGACACCTCGCTCAAGCATTGCGCGCAGCGGCATAAGGCCACTGCCGAGCTTGAGATTAGCGGCCGGGTTGTGCACTGGCACAGCCCCGCTTTGGGCTAATCGGTCCAGGTCCTCAGCGCTGCGAACCCACACGGAGTGTGGTAGGCTCAGTTCAGGAGCAAGCAATCCCTCATCGTGCAGCCATTGGACCAGTGTCTTCCCATGCACACGGCGGATGCAGTACTCCTGCACTCGAGTTTCCACACAGTGCATATGCACCCCCGCCCCAAACTTTCTGGCCAACTCAAACGACAAGTGCAAACACTCCTCAGTTACCAAATGACCAGCGGCGGGGCCGAGGAAAGTCTGGAGGCGTCCGCTATCGTACTGATGCCACGAGCGCATCCAGTCCTCGAAGAGTGCTAGGTTGTCCCTGAGGACACCGCGACGATATGCTTCACGGTCGGGCCGATAGCCACCGTGGGAGAGGCCATACGCGCTGCCGCGCAAGTCGTAGCCGAGCTCGTCTGCCACATCAAGCACATAATCGTGGTCGTCAAACATGGGCGCCACTGCTGCGCGGATGCCGCTATCGGCATAAGCTTGCATTGCAGCATCTAGGAAATCGCGCTGCCATGCCCCACCGTGCCAGAGGTGATCGATTGTGCTGGTTACGCCACTGAGCAGCATCTCAATGGCGCTCATTGCTGCACAGAGGTAATGATCGCGTGGTGTGAATTCACCGCATGTGCCATACAGCCAAACTAACCAAGGCTCAAGTGGCAATCGTTCTGTGGCGCCGCGCATGTAATTCTCGGGAGAGTGTGTATGCGCATTGATGAGACCCGGTATAGCGAACAAGCCCCTCCCGTTCAGCACTTCCAAGTTCTCTGTGAGTGGTGACGCGAGTAGCTCAGCACAATTTAGCTCGTCTGCTGAGGCAATCCGAGCGATGCGATTACCCGTGATGAGGATGGAACAATTGCTCGCAACACTCCTCGGGCTGTCAGGATTTAACACATCTACATGCTCGATGAGCAAGGCCATATCAGAGGCTGATGATACGCTATTCAACTTGGGGTCACTGCGATCCAGTAAACAACCAGATGCGCTCCCTGGATAGAGGGGAGTGGACAGGAGAGGTCTGGAATCGCCACACTTAGATTGAGTAAGATAAGCTAAGCGCTCGCGCACACCATCAGTGAGCTAATACAATTGGCAAGTATGAGACGAAAACATAGAAGATTAGGGTTAGGGTATACATCTCGGTTGGCCCCGATCGTGGGACTGCTGGTAGCTGTCACACTCGTTTTGAGTTTGCTTGTGTCCGCTGTTTTTATCATTCCGTCTCAGTAGACAACCTCAGGGCAATTCTTTCAGGAGTGACAAGCATGGCAAGCCGTCACACCGTATCCACAACAGCTGCACCACCCGCTATAGGCCCCTACTCTCAGGCCGTCGTGACCGAAGGTTTCGTCTTTTGTTCAGGCCAAATCCCTTTAGACCCAACCACCGGGCAAGTTGTCGAAGGCGATATTCGAGCTCAGACCCATCGGGTGATTCAAAATTTGCGCGCTGTTCTGGAGGCAGCACAGAGCGGGCTTGACAAAGTGGTGAAGACAACAGTTTTTCTACAAGACATGAACGATTTTGCTGCCATGAACAGCGTCTACAGTGAATACTTCGCTGTAAACCCGCCGGCGAGATCCACGGTGCAAGTCTCACAACTCCCGCGGGGAGTCTTGATCGAGATCGAGTGCATCGCTATCCGGTAGGAACAATAAAGAGGAGGTGCTATGACCTCCTCTTTCTGTTCACCTTGCCAAACAAGGCTCCTCTAGAACTTCGCTACGAAAGGCGCGAATGACCCATCGGTCATTTTCTTTAACCAACTCGTATGTATATTCGCGAACGTCGCAAAGCTGATGGTCGTTAAGGGGATTGCGATATTGCCAAGCCTCCTGTGCAAAAACCGTAGCAGCGTCTTGCGTACTAGAAAGCAGACGTGGAGGCTGAATATAACGATAGGAAACTTCCAGGGCAGCGCGCTGAGATCGATTCATGCGCACTGCCCGAAACAGTTTGACGTTGCCAAAGTTGACTACGCGTTCCCATGCTGCGCCGGCCCAGTAACGTCTCAATTCTCCTTCTGGCACCTGTCCCTTGAAGAAACCCACGAGCTGCTCGTTAATTTCCAAAACAGTCCGAATTGCAGGATGCTCATCGGCCGCAATTGTGGGGAGAGCGCTCGGCGTTTGGGAAGGGAGATTTGTACTCACAGAAGTAGGAGAGGGCTGAACAGTTATCATCAGCTCCAACGGCACAGGGGTAGCCGTGGGAGTTAAGGAGGGAACAAGAGAGGGGATAGGATTCATCGTTGTTATCGCGACTGTGTTATCTGAAGCCGCTGTTGGCACTGGAGTTGGCCAATCCTGTTGTGAGGAGAGAGACAGATTGGAAGGCGCGCGGGCAGGAAATTGACTAACCACTCCAATGCCTGCTACAGCCAGTGCAGCCATTGCGAACGAGACCAGCAGGAGCCGTGGACGAGACGAACGACCACGCTGTTGCTGAGCAAGCTCCCAGGCCATCAGCGCTGATGCAATAGCCTGCGCTTCCCACACATCCGGCCGAAGCTCACGCATGCGACTACAGAGCGCACGCAGCATTCCCCGTTGTGCCGCGACCGCGACGAGCTCGCGAGACTTTCCAAACTGACCGACCCCGGGCAAAGAGTGGTAATTGATGTTGAGATCACGGCAAAGCGCGATAAGCTCTGTCTCCGTGAACTCTGTCAGGAGGATGCTGCGCAACTTGGTAAGAAGCGAGTCGCTCATGAAAGAAAGTCGCAAGCCCTCATCAGCTGTTGTTTCACGTGAAACGCGGGCATCTTGCTAGGCCACTTCTTGTTTCACGTGAAACAGGACAGACGCGCCCAGCAGGACTCGAACCCACAACCCCTTGATCCGAAGTCAAGTGCTCTATCCAGTTGAGCTATGGGCGCACGTGATGCGGGTATTATTATATCTTGCGCTGCCGGGCTCTGTGCGGCAAAAGCCACCGAACCCCGCCAGGCCTGGGAAGGAGCAACGGTAAGGTGTTTCTTTTGAGTGTCACAGGATGGCTCGGCAGCGCATTGTGTCATATGGCACGGTATTTACCTCAATCAAAGGTGCGCAGCACAGTTCATCGCATGCGCTGGATGATCATCCCCTTGGTGCTAGCTACCCTCGGCCTCTTCACCCTCAGCTATTTCAATCGCTTTAACACCGTTCGCATCCAAGATGGAGCGCGCACGATCAACGTGCGCACTAACCAGACAGTTGTGCGCGACATCCTTCGTGAGGCCGGCATCTCGTTGGCCTCAGAAGACTTGACCTTCCCAGCACTGGATGAGCCGGTCGGCTCCAACAACCAAATTCTTATCCGTCGAGCTCACATAGTACGCTTGCTTATTGACAACCAACCGCCACGCATGCTGCGCACCCAACTGACAAGTGCAAGGGCACTGCTGGAGCAGATAGGGATTAGCCTGAATGTGCATGATCGCCTCACCGTAAACGATGATTTCACAGACCAGATCGTCGCGCGGCAACGCAATGACAATCCCACCGCAGAGATCAACTTGCCCGACGCCGAGATTGTGCTGCTGCGCAGCTTCCCTATCCGGATTCAAGAGGACGGCGTTACTCGCACACTTAACACAACTGCCCGTAGTGTGGGGGAAGCTTTGCTTCAAGCGGGCTACATCCTACACCTCGCCGATAGAATCCAACCTCCACCCGATACGCCTCTTCACGCCAATATTACAATCAATATAGAAAAAGCCAAACCTGTTACTATCTGGGCTGACGGTCGTGCTGTGCGAACTCGCACCCTCCAAAGAACGGTAGGAGAAGTACTGGCTGAGATGAACGTTGCACTGCTGGACGAGGACTACACTCGGCCCGCGCTTGACAAGGAGGTCGAACCCTTTATGGAAATTCGTGTAGTCCGCCTTCGCCGTGAGCTACGCGTGCAGCAAAACACTTTGCCCTTTGACACACTCTGGGAGGCAGACCCTGAGATGGAGCTGGACACTTCTGTCGTGGCTCAAGAGGGCGTCCCAGGCGTGCGCGAGCGTCGTAGCTTGGTGACACTAGAGGACGGCATTGAAATTGATCGCACCCTGCTCCAGGATTACATCCCCTTAGCGCCTAAACCAAAGATCAACAAGTATGGCACTAAGGTTGTCGTTCGCACATTAGACACCCCCTCTGGACCTCTCCAATATTGGCGCAAGGTCCGCATGTTAGCCACATCCTACTCGGCGAGCACAGCCGGAGTCGCTCGTAGCTCACCCTGGTATGGTCGTACGCGCTGCGGTGAACCAATGCGGTTCGGCATTGTGGCAGTAGACCCACGTGTGATACCTCTACGAAGTAAAGTTTACGTCCCAGACTACGGGATAGGCTTAGCCTGTGACACAGGAGGGGCAATCAAGGGTAAACGGATAGATCTGGGATACGATGATAACAATTTGCGCATGTGGTCCCGCTGGGTAGATGTCTATCTACTTACGCCGGTGCCCTCGCAGATCCGCTATTTCCTCGAGTGAACCGGCGCACACTCAGTGCCTATGCGGCAACGGTTAGGCCAACACTTTCTCATCAATTCACGTGACATTGAACGCATCGTTGATGCTGCTCAGGTAACTCCCGAGTCTGTAGTTATTGAGATTGGCCCTGGACTTGGCGCACTCACACGCCCCCTCGTGGAGCGAGCCAGAGTTGTTCTTGCAGTTGAAGTGGATGCAAGATTGGCTGAGCGTTTACCCAGCGAAATAGGCAACCCGCCCAATCTTATCGTTGTGAAGTCGGACGTGCTTCAAGTGCGATGGCAGGAGTTACTTAGCCAGATTAGCTCTCGTGAAGAGGTCGTCGTCGTAGCCAATCTACCGTATTACATCACGTCCGCAGCAATTCGGCACATCTTGGAGGGCGGATGTCCGTTCCGCTCCGCAGTGCTCACTGTTCAAGCCGAAGTGGCTGAGCGGATTATCGCTCAGCCACCTCGTGCCAATCTGCTTGGAATTAGCGTCCAATTTTACGCAACACCTAAGCTACTGTTCCGCATCCCCCCATTTCATTTCTCTCCACCACCACGTGTCACATCTGCAGTTGTGCAACTTGTCCCCCATCAGCTTGCCTACCCAGTAGATGCTGAGCGCTTTTTCTACTGGGTGCGCGCCGGTTTTCTCCAACCACGAAAACAACTTCGCAATACTCTTGCAGCGGGGCTGCGGCTATCAAAAGCACAAGTGGAGGCTACTCTCAGAGCTTGCGAAATTGACCCTTCTAGGCGACCAGAGTCTCTCAGCATTCAGGAATGGCTTAAGCTAGCGGCTCAGCCATTGGCTGTGGGATGAAGAACCCCCTTAACTGCTGCTCATAAAGAGACAGTTCAGCTTGGCTACGCGCAGCGAGCACGGCGAAATTCACATTTCGGTAGTTCACACCCGGGCGGAGTGGGAAGAGCGGCACGGACAAATTGGTTTTGAAGCACCCGCCAGCCTCCTCTATTATCGGCACCGCGGCAGCAATATCCCAAACATGCACCTTTTGATCAAGGCTACCCACGCAAACCCCACGTGACACCAGGGCTAGGTTGTAAGCCGTCGTACCAACAACACGTGCTTTAGCGGTCAAGGGCCACGCACCTAACTTCAACGTGCGACTACAGCAGGCAAAAAGCTGGGAAGAGGGACGCTCTCCCCCTTGCTCTGGAGAGAGGACTTGGATCGGCTTGCCATTCACCCAGGCCCCTAAACCTCTTGCAGCGTAGTATTGCTCGCCGAGCAATGGAAAATCCATCACACCGAGTACTGGAAAGCCCTTGTGCAGCAAACCTATCAGGACTCCCCACACTGGAAATCCCTGTGCAAAATTCGTTGTCCCATCAATCGGATCAACCACCCAAGTCCATTCTGAGCCGCGAAAAGTTTGGTTGCTCTCCTCCGAAAGCCAATCATGGGTGGGGAAAGAAGCAGCTATCATCTGGTAAACAGCAGCTTCCGCCTCCAGGTCGAATGAGGTGAGTAGTGAACCATCTTGCTTGGCTTGGGCAGAAACAGCCTGTTGGCCAGGTATCACCTTACGCGAAACTTTGTGAGCAAGACAACGTGCATACTCCAGCGCAGCAAGCAAGAACGCTTCTTCATCTTGATTGGTAGGGAGCAACAATGATTCAGCGCAGTCAGGGATCTCCCTCAACATAGAGGCAAGCAAAGTTGTATCCATAGCATAGCGGTAGAGGCAATGGTGACTTCAGAATGTATACCATTGTATGCGCAGTCTCTTTGCTCTCATGCTTTTCTTTCAGCTGTAGTAGCAGTGGTGTGGATGTTGAGCATGAACAAATCGTGCCCTATCTGTAGGGGGAATACTGCTTCTTGACGCCATTTGTGGGGATTGGGACATTCTCTACAACCCAAAGTGTTGTGTAGAACGTGGGGAAACGGCCCATAACAGAAACAGTTGGCGGGCACAGATATCCGCCAGATGTTGGTCTAGTTGGCGCGCTTACCCCAAGACAATACACACTATGTGAAAGGGCGCGGCCCTTGAGCTGCGCAATTGTGGATAATTCGGTTACTATGAGGTGTGTGCGGTTCGTGTCATCGGTTCTCCTCATAGCACTGGTATATCTGGTTGGGAAAATTGCTTACGCTCAAAGACCCTCACCTCCCTTGCCGGATGGTGGACATAGCGAAAGTGTGAGTGGAGCTACGAAACCCACCCCAACTCCACCTAACGAGCGATCCTCTCTCGCTCTTCAGCCAATAATGCGGCGCCCAGTCATAGTGCCTACCGTGCCGCTCACTGCGCCTTCGGGGATTCAGTCCACAGATGTCCTCTCGCTCAATGTACTTCCCGCGCCTGTTCCAGAAGTGCGCCTGCCCAATTCTGTAATAAATATTGCATTGCTGGGTGGTGACTCGCGACACAGAGGAAGCGGAAACACAGACGTCATCATCATTGCCAGCATCTATCCCGATATACCAGTTGTGACGCTGCTTTCCATCCCCCGCGACACCCTAGTGTATATCCCAGGGCATCGTATGGCTAAGCTCAACACAGCTTTTAGGCGCGGTGTGGAGGCTTTTCGTCAAACAATGCGCTACAACTTCGGCTTACGCATAGATGCTTATGTGCTGGTTAACTTTACTGGGCTTGTGCGGACGGTGGATCTGTTAGGTGGGATTGAGTTAGTAGCTACCTGCCCGTTGCATCAAGTCTTCCCGCGTGACCCCTTCTATGTGGCTGATCCCGAGCAGCCCAACGTAGTCACCCGCCCCTATACTGACACTTTCACTGGAGAAGTTTGGGAAGTAGGTGGGGCGGTGCCTACAATGACGATCAGCCTGCCTAGTCCAGGGGTATATAAGTTAAACGGATTACAAGCCTTGGCCTACGTACGTGCGCGTTATGGTGTGCGGGGGGGCGATATGGACCGAGGACGGCGTATGCAGCAAGTATTGCGTGCAATGTTGGACAAGGGACGTGTCAATGGACTGCTCTCCCTTACTCTCATCCCCCAGCTCTTCCAGCAGCTAGACCGCTACATCGAAACAGATCTCTCACTGTCTCAGATTCTATGGCTAGCGCAAATTGCCAACCGTCTGGATGAGAGTGCACTACGCAGTCGCTACTTTGACGCCGTGGGCCTCACGGGCATCACTCTCCCTGAGGTGGGAGCAGTGCTTGTGCCAGACCGACAGCGGATCACGCCATTCTTGACTCAGGCGTTGACTGTCTCACTTAACCAGAGCTCAGAGGAAGGAGTGACCGTGGAGGTTTGGAATGGTCATGCTAGGCCAGGTTTTGAGCGTGTCGCTGTAGAGCGAATGCGGGAGCTAGGTCTGAGGGTGATTTCTGTGAAGCAAGCGGACCGCGTTTACACCGAGACACAAGTGGTGGATTTCACGGTCACCCGTAAGGGTAGCATCTTGCCCTTGTTAAAACGCACAATTGGTTTGAAAGATGCAAATGTGAGAGCAGAACCTAAACCGGACGGACCGCGCTATCGCATCATCGTGGGTAACGACTTTGTGTCTTGCTATCGCGACAGCTATACCTTCTTGAAACAATCCATTTCGCTATCGTCTGGTGCTCCAATAACATCTCCTATGGAGCAACAATAGGGCACAAACAAGGCGCCAAATGCACCTTAGACTTCATCACTCAATGCGCGGCAATGTCACCCCTGTTTGTTTTTGGTATTTGCCACGCTTATCAGCGTAGCTGCTCTCGCATAATCCATCAGCACTGAGGAAGACAAGCTGGGCTATCCCCTCGTTGGCATATACCTTGGCTGGTAGGGGAGTTGTGTTGCTGATTTCCAATGTCAAGTAGCCCTCCCATTCTGGTTCGAGCGGGGTGACATTCACAATCAACCCGCAGCGGGCATAAGTGGATTTGCCTAAGCAGATCACCAGCACATCGCGCGGAATGCGAAAATATTCCACTGTCCTGCTGAGCGCGAACGAGTTTGGGGGGATGATGCATATGTCGCCGGTAAAGTCTACAAAGGAGGTCGCCACAAACTGCTTTGGGTCTACGATAGCAGAGTTGACGTTGGTGAATATCTTGAACTCGTTGCTAACACGGATGTCGTAGCCGTAAGAGGATAAGCCGTAGCTGACCACCCCTTGACGGACCGAGTTCTCAACGAATGGCTCAATCATGCGTTGCTCAATGGCCATTCGGCGAATCCAGTGATCGGGTTTGACTCCCATGGCTCACATTTTCTCCGGTGCGCTCAGGCCCATCAGTTTCAGTACTTTGGCCAGCGTCAGCCGAGTCGCACGCGCTAGCTGTAAGCGCGCGAACACTGTTGACGGTGAGGCTCCCTTGATGCGGCATTCTTCGTAAAACTTGCTGAACAGGTAAGCTACATCTCGCGCATAGGTTGGGTAGTGGTGGGGTTGAAGGGTGTTGGCTACCAGCTCAACCACTTCTGGCAGTTCTAGTAGCTTGCGGATCAGCGCAAGTTCGGCTGGGTGAGTGTAGTGTAGCGAGGCTGTACGGTCTTGTTCCCAGCCTTCTGCAACCGCGCGCGCTTCAAGCGAGCAGATGCGAGCATGACTGTATTGAATGTAGTAGACAGGGTTTTTCTCGTTTTGCTCCTGAAGTAACGCAATGTCAAAAGTGAATTTGGTGTCCACGCTGCGCGCGAGCATAATGTAGCGGAAGGCGTCCGTGCCGATCTCGTCGAGCACATCGTCAATGAGCAATGCATTGCCCTTGCGTTTGCCCATGCGCACTTCTACACCGCCGCGCATCAGTGTGATGAAGCGATAGATCACCACTTTGATTGAGCCCTCCGGCAGCTCAAGTGCACGTGCGACGGCGTAGAGGCGCTCAACGCTCGCCTGATGATCTTCTCCCCACACGTAGATGGCAGGGTTGAAGCCACGGAGGATGACTTTGTGGTAGGCGTAAGCAATGTCGCTGGCAAAGTAAGTGGGCCGTTCTTCTGGCAGTGGCGCAACTTGCGAAGAGCGCATCACCACTGCCTGCACCGGCAAGCGTTTGCCAGCTTCGTCAGTTGTAGGCGTCTCCTCAGCATCGCTTTGCGAGCTGCGAATCGGTGAGCCATCCTCGCTGAACCACAGCGCACCGTCGTGTTGCAGGATCAGGCCTTTTTGTTGTAGTCGTGCTAGCATTTGATCGCCAAGCCCACTTGCCCACAAACTCTTCTCGCTGAAGTAGTTGTCGTAGTGAACCCCCAGGCGTTGCATGGTGCGCTTGATCTGGTCCATCACCAGCGCCACGCCAATTTCCGCGATAGCGCGTATCGCTTCCGCGCGGGGCAGGTGAAGGAAGCGTTCCCCTTCTCGCTCGGCGATGATACGCCCTATCTCTGCTACGTCGTCACCGTGGTAGCCGCGCTCTGGCATAGGCTCATCCAGCCCTAGCGCTTGGGCATATCGCGCAAACACGCTCTCGCCGAACACACGAATTTGTGAACCGGCGTCGTTTACATACCATTCTCGATGCACTTGATAACCTGATGCGGCCAGCGTGTTGGCTAGCACATCGCCAACTACCACGTTGCGCCCCGTGCCCAAGGTCGCGTAGCCGGTGGGGTTTGCGCTGCCGAACTCCACCTGGGCCTTGCGTCCATTGCCTAGATTAATCTCACCCCAGCGCTCGCCCTGTTGAAGGATATGTTCGACTTGCGCGGCTAGGAAAGCTGGGCTAAGTCGGAAATTGATGAAGCCATTTACAGCCTCGGCCTGGAGGTCGGCGCTGGTAATGTGTCGCGCGATGGTAGCGGCAATATGTTGGGGGGACATGCGCGCTGTTCGCGCAAGCTGCAGCGCTATGTTTGTAGCATAGTCGCCGTGTTCTGGTTGACGCGGATGCTCAATGTGAATTTCAGGCAAGGGCATGAAGGATGGCAGTTCGCCGGCGTGTTGGGCTGAGGTGATTGCCTCCTTCACTGCTTGAAGTACTAGTGGACGAACCATGCAAGCTGTGCGAAGTATATTGTAGTGGTGAGTGACGAACTCCCTCTTGGAAAGAAAAGATCGCGGACGGCGACGCATTGTCCGCCGTCCGTCCCATACTGGCGAGCCTCAAGCAGGTGCGCTTACTGAGACAAAATCCACTGCATAGTCTTGCTGGCGAGGCGGTCAAGTGCAAGCACGCTCATCTCGACGTGCTCAATTTTGGTGTCCTCTATGGGATTATGCGAGATGCCGCGCAGGCTTTGCACGAACATCATGACGGTGGGGATGCCGGCGCGCGCCATCTCTGCAGCATCATGGAGAGGACCGCTGGGCAGCTTATGTGCCTTGCCAGCCACTTCCACACAGCTTTCGTAGCAGAACTGGACAAGCTTCTTGTGAAAAGGCAGCGGCTCGATGTTCCAAATGTGACTCCACTGCACTTCACATTTCTCCGCCTTTGCAGCACGCTGGCTGGACTTGACGGCCGCCTTGTACATCGCAGCCAGTTTGCTCGCTTTGAGGTGACGCTGGTCCAAGGTTACTTCGCACTCGGCAGCAACGGCTGTAGGAATGCCTGGGCGCGTCACGCAGTAGCCCACCGTGCCCACACCGCCATGCTGCACCGCGATATCACGTACGTCCAGCGCAAAGCGCGCAGCGGCCAACAGCGGGTCATGGCGCTTATCCATTGGGGTGCTGCCCGCATGAGCTGCCTGGCCAGTGAATTTCAGCGCGTGTCGCTCGACGCCAAATGTGCCGATCACAGCCCCCAGGGGGAGCCCCATGCTCTCCAGCACAGGCCCCTGTTCAATGTGCAGCTCCAGGTACGCTGCTGCGTTCTTCAACTCCTTGCGGCTCTGCTTCATTTGGTCAATGTCCACGCCACAACGTCGCAGCGCATCTTCCAGGGTGATCCCATCCTTGTCTTTCCTGTGGCGATCTTCAGAGGGTTTGAAGTTGCCAGCACATGCGCTGCTGCCGATCAAGCTGCGGCCGAATCTTGCGCCCTCCTCGTCAGCCCAATCCACCACACGGATGGTGATAGGGGGCTTGCCATGGTATTCGTCAGCGATCCGGCGCAGCACCTCGATACCAGCGAGGACATTCAAGCAGCCGTCTAACCAGCCGCCGTTGGGAACGCTATCTAGGTGGCCGCCGATGAGCAGAGCTTGCTTGCTCTTGCCCTGAAGGGTGTACCACATGTTGCCGGCCTCGTCCATGTGTATCTCTAGCGGCAGGTCGGCCACCTTCTGTTTGAGCCACTCGCGCGCTTGCATCCATGTGTCCGTCCAAGCCACGCGCATTGCTCCCCCCGTGTTGGGGTCTGAAGTGAGTTTGCGAAGCTCTTGAAGCTCAGCAACGGTCCGCTTTGGGTCAACGGTGCTCATGACGAGTATTCTAGAACAATTCTTAAAATCTGCATCGAGTTGTTACGTTGCTGTTGTGGACTGTCGCAACACACGACGTGCGATCAGCTCAACGGGGTGATAAGCAACGCGGGTTGTGAAATGGGCGATCTGCTCACGGCAGGACGTGCCCGGCGCTGCGATCACCGCGTTGGGCGGTGCAGCACGCACTGCCGGAAGCAAAGAAAGTTCTCCGATGCGCTGCGAGAGGCTGTAGTGTTCGGCCTCATACCCAAACGCGCCGGCCATGCCGCAGCATGTGGAGTCAATCTCCTCGACGCGAAAACCAACCTTGCGCAGGGCGATGTGGGTGGTGGATGTCCCCCACAAGGCCTTTTGATGGCAGTGACCATGCAGCAGTACGAGTGGTGCGTCGGACGCCGATGGCGCATCTGGTAGGCGTTGAGCAAGCCATGCTTCGATGCTCATGGTGTATTGTGCCACGATGCGCACTTCATCTCCATCGAGCAAATCGGGATAGTCGTTTCTCAAGGCGCTCACACAGCTTGGCTCTAAGCCAATAATGGGGATGCCTTGACGTGCCCAGTGGTATAGCTGCGCCACGTTGAAGCGTGCGTCTTCGAGCATTGCAGCAGGCTGACCTTGCGAGATCAGCGGTCGTCCGCAACAACGCCACGGCGGCACGATAACCCGATAACCCAGATGTTCGAGCAGGCGCACAGCATCAAGTGCCACTTGTGGATGTTGATAGCGCGCAAAAGTGTCCACGAAGAGCACCACTTGCGGCCGATCGTCGTTGGGCTGTGGGTGATACCGCCACCAACGGTCGAACGAGTGAAAGTGAAAGGCCGGCAGTCGTCGTTCAGGGGCGAGTTGAAAGGCGGCTTTGACAAGCCGCGTGCGCAGCAGCGTGTTGCTGAGCGGGGCTAGTGCTGAGGCGAGCGGCGCCAAACGCCCAATGCGGCCCAGCAACCATGCCCTCAGGGGAATGCCGTGCCGCGCGTAGTAATGAGCGAGAAATTCACTCTTCAACTTGCTCATGTCCACCCCAGCCACACATTCAGTGGCGCAAGCTTTGCACGATAGGCATAGTTCCAACGCGCGCTTGACAGCCTCCAGATCGAGATGAATGGGCGCGTTCTCGCGCAGCAGCTCGCGGAGCAAGTTGGCGCGGCCTCGTGTGCTGTGGGCCTCGTCGCGGGTTGCACGATACGAAGGGCACATCACGCCGCTGTCCAGTTTGCGACACGCGCCATTGCCGTTGCACTGCTCCGCCATGGCGGCGAAGCTGCCATCCTCCCGGAAGCGAAAGGTGGTAGGACGCAGATAGGGGGCGGCACGGTAGTTTGGGCCAAAGCGCAAGTGGGCCTCCATTTCGGAAGCGCGCACTTTTTTGCCAGGGTTGAGCAACCCGCACGGGTCGAAGGTGTCCTTCAGCGCGCAGAAGGCCTGATACACCTGCGGACCAAACAACGCCTCGTTGTAATGCGAGCGCTCCAAGCCGTCGCCGTGTTCGCCACTCATCGCCCCACCTAACTCATGGCACAGCGCCAGTGCTTGCTGCCCAATCGTGCGCATTTGCTCAAGTCCGCGTGCAGTGCGCAAGTTGACCATCGGCCGCACGTGCAACACGCCGGCGCTGGCATGCGCGTAATAGGCCCCGTAGGTGTCATTGGCAGCGAAGATCGCGTCCATGCGCGCAACAAACTCGGCCAGCCTTTCAACAGGCACAGCCAAGTCCTCCACGATGCTGATCGGCTTGATATGGCCGCGGATGCTGGTGAGCACGTTGAGTCCGATGCGACGCACGTGCCATACGTCAGCTTGCGCTTGTGCGTCGAGAAGCGTACGGAGGTGACAGGGCAGTTGTTCGGTCCGTGCGAGGCGATGCAGGCGCTCGGCCCTGTCAGCCACCTCGGTTGGTGTGTCGCCGTCGAACTCGATTACCAGCACGCCATCCGGCACGTCACGCGCATCCAACCAGCTGAGCCGCTCGCGGCACTCCGGCAGCTCGCGGGCGGTGCGGATGAACACCCCGCCGATCAGTTCGATTGCGGATGGGTCAGCAGTGAGCAGCAGTGGCACAGCTCGCATGGCGTCTTCCAACGAGGCGAACGCCGCTACCACCAATGCGGTGTGGCGCGGCTTCGGCACAACGTGGAGGGTCGCTTCGGTGATCACCCCCAGCGTCCCCTCAGCGCCGGCAAAGAGTGGTGCTAGGGTGCGGCGGCCAATCTGACGCAGATGAGCTTCCAGGTTGCTGCCCCTGCGGCGCGCGTTTGCCTCGGTGAGACAGGCGGGAGGACGGGTTGAATCGAAGCTGAGCATCTCCACCACGTAGTCGAGGTTGTAGCCGCTTGCGCGCCGCCAGACTTTGGGGAAGTCACGACGGATAGCCACCTCATGCGCCCGCGCGATCTGTTCCACGGCAGCGCGCAGAAGGGGAGGGGACTGATCAGCGTCGAACGTGGTCAGCGTGCCGTCTGCTAGCACGACTTGCACCGCATCCACATGATCGGCCGTCATGCCATGGCGGATGGAGTGCGCGCCGGTAGCATTGGCGCCAATCGCGCCGCCTACGCTGACGCGCTCGGCGCTGGCCGGATCAGGTCCGAACTGCAACCCATGTGCAGCAAGTTGCCGGTTCAACCGCCCCAGTATCACACCCGGTTGCACCCGCACCTGGCGCGCTGCAATGTCCAAGTCTAGGATGGCGTCCATGTGCGGCGTGAAGTCGAGCACCACGCCGGCGCCGATAGCTGAGCCGCACAAGTTGCTGCCTCCGCCGCGCGGGATCACGCTGATGCCGTGTTCTGCGCATAACGCAACAGCAGCAATCACATCGTCCACAGTGCGCGGCATCACCACGCCAAGGGGATAAACCTGGTAGTTGCTGGCGTCGGTACTGTAGAGTGCGCGAGCAGCGGCATCAAAGCGCACTGCGCCACTCACATGACGGCGCAGTGCTGCTTCCAGTGGATGAACCATACAGCGGCGATTCTACGTGGTGGCTTGCCCCAATACAATCAACACGATGTCGGTGGTTGAGGAAATCCGTAGTCGGCTGGACATAGTTGACGTGATCGGCAGCTATGTGAAGCTGACTCGTAGCGGGCGCAACTACAAGGGGCTTTCGCCGTTCAAGCAAGAACGTACCCCTTCTTTCTTCGTCTTCCCCGACACCCAAACATTCAAAGACTTCTCCAGTGGCGAGCAGGGAGACGTGTTTACGTTTGTGATGAAAATAGAGGGTTGGACCTTCCGCGAAGCCCTGCAGGAGCTGGCGCGCCGCGCCGGCGTGTCATTGGAGGAGCGAACGCCAGAGCAGCAACGCGCCCAGTCTGCACTCCAGCGTTTGCGCGAGGCGCTCCACGAGGCTATGGCTTATTTCCACCAGCTCTTGCTCAGCGCGCCACAGGCCCAAATATGCCGCGACTATTTGCTAAAGCAACGCCGGCTGAGTGAGGATAGCATCCGAGCCTGGAAACTTGGCTACAGCCTGCCAGATTACCATGCACTCTCGGCCTATCTCACAGAAAAGGGCTTCGCGCAGACGGAGCTGGTGGACGCCGGCTTGGTAGTGGAGAATGAGGAGGGGCGTCGCTACGACCGCTTTCGTGGCCGCTTGATCATCCCAATCTGTGATCTGCGCGGGCAGGTGGTGGGGTTTGGCTCCCGTTCGCTCGATGGGAGTGAGCCCAAGTATATGAATTCCCCTCAGACAGCCGTCTTCGATAAAGGCCGCCTCTTGTTTGGCCTGGAGCGTGCCCGCCACGCCATTCGACAGGCCGGCGAAGCAGTGCTAGTAGAGGGCTACATGGATGTGATCGCCTGTCACCAAGCGGGGTTCACCAACGTTGTCGCCGGCATGGGCACCTCGCTCACCGATGAGCAGTTTACTATGCTACGACGGCTTGCCCCGCGCATTGTGCTGGCGCTGGACGCTGACGCAGGAGGTCAACGTGCTGTCTTGCGCAGCTTAGACGTGGCGCGCGAATCCGCCGAGCGCGAGGTGGAGCTGCGCTTTGACCCGCGCGGCGCGCTCCGCGCACAGTTGCACTTCAAAGTTGACTTGCGCGTGGCGATGCTGCCCGACAATCGCGACCCAGACGAGATTGTGCTATCTGACCCGCAGCAATGGCGCAGCGTGATCGCCAGCGCAGCCCCCATCGTGGAGTATGTGCTCGACGCCGTGCTCAGTCAATTCAACTTGGCAGATGCTGTGCAGAAATCGGCTGCACTACGCGCCGTTGCCCCGATTCTGCTGGATGCCACCGACGCCGTCCAACGCGACACGTATGTGCAGCAGCTCGCGCGTCGTTTGGGTGTGACCGTGCGTGCAGTGGCGCAGACGCTGAGCGAGACCGAGCGTGAACAGCGCCACAAGGGGCGAGGTGAGGCAACACCCCGCTATGCGAAGCAACCGGCTGCCTCTTCGCCACCATCGTTGGACCTTGAACTGCATCTTATCGCGCTGCTGTTGCGTCATCCCCAGATGCTGATTGACGCAAATGTGGCGCTCACGCGCGCCGGTTTGGATGTGCTCAGCGAGAAAGATTTTGCTGATGCTGCGCTGCGCCAGGGTTTCCATGCGCTCAGCCGTCACGCGATAGGACACCCAACCGTGGAAAGCAGCGACGACGACACTTGGCTGGCGCTAGTTGCTGATTACGATCCGACGCTTGTCAAGGCTGCACCTTCTGCGCAGCAAGAACTGAGCCGCCTGTTGCGCGAAGATGCTGCGCTGGTCCGCGAAGAGGTGGTGCGCACGGCGCTGCGACTGCGTGAGCGTAATGCTGCGCGCGAACAGCAAGCGCTGGTGGCGATGATTGAACAGTTGCGAGAGACTCAAGATTGGTCAGCCTTGCAACACTATAATCTCCAGTTGAGGCATGTCACAACGCAACGATTGCGCGCGCAAAGGGCACTGCAACTGCGCAACGAGTTGAGCATCTTCTAGTCATAGGGTGAGAGATGCCAAAATCACAAAAAGCTAAGAGGTCAACAGTGACGCGCCTCGAAACACAAAATGAGCGCGACATATTGCCGGTATCCCCAGGTGACACAAACGCAGCCGATGATGGTGACCTGGGCCAGAAGGTAGAAGCTGAAGCCTCCACTGATGACTTCGGAGCGGAAGACTTTGTTGAGTCCGATGACCTGTTTGGAGATTGGGAGGCTAGCGACCTAGAAGCCGAAGCTGCGGCTTTTGCTCTGTCAGGGGAGGAGTTGGAGGACGACGAGTCCCTAGACCTGCTTGCAGCAGGGAACGAGGGCCGTGCTGAAGATCACGAAGACCTCCTCTTCACCTATCTCCGTGAGATTAACCAAACTCCGCTCCTCAACGTGGATCAGGAAATCCGGGTGGCCACGCTTTGTGAGACAGAGCGCTGGCTTCACCAGCTCGGCGACGATGGCGCACCCGATCTCCTAAGGCTGTACTTGGAAGTGTGGGAGCATGGTCTGAGTGCTTGGCATCAGGCTAATCGCGCTGTAGAGCAGCTCGCTGCACCTCCACCACCTTGGGCAGAGCTGCTGCGCGAAGGGGCGCGTTTCCCTGAAGAGGCGCTTTCACACCGTCCATTGCTTTTGCAGGCGTACCTCCGCCCGCTCGGCTGGGGACGTGAGTTGAAAGTGGAAGCGTTGAGTAAGCCGCTGTTTGAGATGCTCATGTGCGCGATTGTGCTGCCGACTGCACTATCGGAACGCCTCGCTGAACACATTGAGCACACCAACGAGCCACCGCCGAGGGAGTTGTTGGTGGAGTGGCTGCCGCCTCAGGCAGAGTGCCAAGCACATCACGCGCGCGTGCTTCAAGCCTGTGCCGATGCGCGCAACCTCATGGCACAGGCTAATCTGCGCCTGGTGGTAAGCATCGCGCGGCGCTTCTTGGGGCGCAGCGTCAGCTTGCCGGATTTGATTCAAGAAGGTAGTCTTGGCCTAATGCGGGCCGTGGAGCGATTTCACCCCTGGCGCGGCTTTCGCTTCAGCACTTATGCCACATGGTGGATCCGTCAGTTCATCTCGCGCAGTGTGGCGGAGCAAGGCCACACGATCCGCCTGCCGGCCCATCTGGCTGAGACGATGAGCAAATTGCTCAACGTGCAGCAGCGCATCATGCAGGAAAGAGGCGAGACTCCGACCGCCCTGGACCTTGCTCTCGAAATGGGATTGCTGACGTCCGAGGAGCAGAGTGCTGTCACCGAAGCTCGCGCGAAGGGGCAACCGCTGCCCCCCTCCATCGCACGCAAGTTGCATGAGCTGGAGCTGCGTTTCCAACAGATAGCTGGCGCGTTCGCGGAGCCCTTGTCGTTGGAGTCCCCTATCGGTAGTGACCAGGACGGTGTGTTGAGCGACATCATCCGCGACGAAAGCGAACCATCCCCGTCTGATACGGTGTCTCGGCATCTGTTAAAAGAGCAACTTCAGCGCGCCCTGAGCATGCTGTCGGTGCGAGAACGCGAGGTGTTGGAGCTGCGCTATGGGCTGCGCACTGGTGAGCCGAAGACGCTGGAGCAGGTCAGCGCGATGCTGGGCATCACGCGCGAACGTGCACGGCAGATCGAATCGCGCGCGTTGCGCAAGCTGCGCCATCCCCATTTCAGCAGCGGCCTGCGCGACTTCTGGCTAATGACTTGACTCTCCGCTGCAGCACGCGGCGGCGGACGATGGCTTCGCCGTCGAAGCGGGCCATGTCCACGCGGTAGTCCGCGTCCACTTCCACTCCTTCTGCCTCGAGACGACGCCGCTGCTCCTCCAGCGCAAAGATGTTAGAGATGTAACCGCGTGCGTTAATCACCCGCCACCAAGGTACTTGTTCGCGGCGATGTGTGCCAATCAGGGCGTGCAAGGCAAAGCCAACGTAGCGCGCGCTATGGGGGCTGCCGCATTGCCGCGCTATCCCGCTGTAGCTCATCACCTTGCCTTTGGGAATGAGCCGCACCATGTCATACACCACGTTGAATGTCAGCTTGGGCATGGTGTCAATTGCTTTGGTGAGATCAAGCGCGCAGCCGCGCCACGCGCCCATTGTTGAGCCGTGCTATCTCCACAGGCGAGGCGTAAATGAGCGCATGGGGACTGCCGCCACCAGCGTATACGTACGCCATTTCCATCACACGCTCGTCAATGAGAAAAAGCGCGTTGAACCCAAATGGTGGAACTCCGCCAGCTGGGTAGCCGGTGTAGCGTAACACCTCTTGCTCCGAAGCTATGTGCAACTTGCCGAGGCCTGCTGCGGCCTGTACGGCGTGGCGGTCGGCTCGGTCTTCCCCTTTCACAATCGAAATCACCATGCGCTCGTCAACGGTGAGCCAGCAAATGCTTTTGATAAAGTCTTGTGGTGTCCCCCCGACTGCGCGGGCTGCCTCGGCTACTGAGCGAGTGGACTGCTCGAAGACCAAATGCTCGCAAACGGCTTCGTGCAGGGCAAGCCAAGCGCGAAGTTTGTTGTGAAAGGCTTCCAGCCCAGCAGATCTACCCTCACCTTCCGTGTGACTGCTCAGCGACATAGCTTGCTCTGGTGTTCGGCAAAAGTGATTGAGAATTGATGACTGCCGTCGCCATTGCACGAGGCAACAAAGTAGAAGTAGTTGGTTTGCGCAGGCTGCAACACTGCCTGGATGGATGCAAGTCCTGGGCTGGCGATGGGGCCGGGCGGCAAGGTGGGATACACGTAGGTGTTGTAGCCACCGGGGTCAGCATAGCGCAAGTCCTCCACTGTGAGGCCTTTCTTCCACCACGTCTTCTGGCTAGCTTGATAGCCAAGCGCATACTGTGTGGTGGGGTCGGCCTGAAGTGGTTGGCCGACGCGCAGGCGGTTGAAATACACACTGGCGATGATGGGGCGTTCCGCTGCAATAACTGCCTCGCGCTCGACGATCGAGGCCAGCGTGATTAGCTCGTGGGATGTCCAGCCTCCTCCTGCTGCTTGGTACTGTTCCAGCAGCGGGCTCACCTTTTGGTTGAAGTTGTCCAGCATCCGCAGAATCACATCTTGAGCGGTGGGCTGCTCGGGCAAGCGGTAAGTATCTGGGAAGAGATAACCCTCCAGGGTGGCATCGGCAGGCAGCCCTTTCAGGAAGGGGTAGGCGTAGGTGCTAGCTCGGCTAGTGAGGGCACGAAACTCCTCAGCGCTGATGCCGAGCTGTTGTTCCAGGAAATCGGCCAGTTCCTCACGTCGCCATCCCTCCGGAATGGTCACTTGCACTTCTATCGCTGTGCTGCGTTGAAGCGCCTGAGCGATTTCTGGGATGCTCATGTTGGGGCGCAGGGTGAATCGGCCTGCGCGGATGGTGCTGTCCATGCCGCGCAACCGCACATACAAGCGGAAGAGTTCTGCGTCTCGGATTAGCCCTTCGCTTTGCAGGCGCTGGGCGATGCGCGAGAGTGGTTCGCCTGGCTCAATGATGAAGGTCTGCGGAGTAGGGTTGTCACTGGCCGGTCGAGCGAGGTCGCCGGTGCGAATGATGTCTAAGTAGGTGGATACCGCCCAGCGGTCCAAGGTGCTCATGCGGCTACTGGTTGCAGGCTCACGGATCAACCCTGCCCATGTGCCGAGTGCGCTGACTAGGCTGCCCAGTGCAACGACGAAGATGACAACCTTTGCCCAGAGCGGGGCTTTGCGTCTCATCCTATTTCACTCCTGTGGGGTGGAAGGCCGATTGTCTGTGCAAATGCCCGCGCGTCCAGATACCGTTGCAAGACAACAGCGGCTGCCCATGCGTCGTCGTAGGCCATGCGTTGGCGCCGTTGGTGGTTGAGGATTTGCCGGGCCTCTTGGGTGCTGAATCGCTCGTCGTGCAAGACAACGGGTATGCAAAGCGCTGTTTGCAGTTGCTCGGCGAAGGCCATCGCTTGCTCAGCTTGTGCGCTGAGCCGCCCGTCGCTGTGCAATGGCAACCCAACTACCACGACACATACGTTGTGCTCACGGCAGACGCTTTGCAAGCGGTCAATCGCGTCCAACGCGGAGCGGTCAATCACTTCGAGCGGTCGAGCCACGATCTGCAGTGGGTCGCTCACCGCCACGCCGATCCGTCGCGCGCCCACATCTAGCCCCAACGCGCGCCCATGAGGCTGGCCATGGGCATTCGGCGCTCCCTGTGTTGAGCAGGTCATGATGGTTCTAAATCTACTTGAATTTGGATGCGATGGGTGGCAAGGGGGAGTCGTCCAAGCAGGCGATAA
This sequence comes from uncultured Anaerolineae bacterium, assembly GCA_938028725.1. Lineage (GTDB taxonomy): Bacteria > Chloroflexota > Anaerolineae > J036 > Brachytrichaceae > CALIMH01. Next base: position 58,628 of record CALIMH010000006.1, read on the forward strand.
AGCCATTCAGGCCGTACGTAGATGCTTGGTGGCCGACGGAGTGGATAGGAACGCTCCAACAAGCTAGCGGCTTCCTCGATGGACTTGCCGCGTACGGTGCGCCTCACCAACGCTTGATCCACTGCCGGCCCGACAACCCCCTGCATCACCAAGCGGATCTGTACGCGATTGTCGGCGGTCTGCTCCACTGCTTCGCTACGGGTGGGGTTGAGAGCGAGCAGGCGAAAGCCCGGCGGTGTGCGGTCTGCCAGCAACGCCCGCCCCACTTGCTGAAGATCGGCTGGGTCAATGGCTAGCCCTGTTACTTGAAGGCGCATGGTAAGCGTGACTGAGTCGGCTTGTTCGGTGAGGAAGCGGTTGAAAGTGGCTTCTTGCACATCGGCTACGAACAGCGTTTCAGGTAGGATGATCCATCCGTTGGCCACCACGTCGCGCTCTTGGCGCATCTGCTCCAACGCCTTCTCCAGCAATTGTCCGCGTAGGGCCTGCTCCAGCCGCTTGTAGTCCTCCTTCACCACAGTGCGCACGGTTACGTCCCCGCCGCCCTTCAGCGGTTCTGGATTTGCAACGCGCACGGCAACAGCGGCGATCCCCTCCACCAGGTTGATTTGCAGCGCGCCCACGTTGCCCTGAACGCCGGGCTCCAGTGCCTCGACCTCTGCTTCGGCACGTCCGCCAGGCGGTACTTCCACAGCGCTCAGGGTGACAAACCGCTGGGGAGTGCTCGTGGCTGTCGTACGCAACACGGTGTTGGTCAACACGGTGTAAGGAGTGGTGAGAAGGTTGAAGAAGACCACGCGCCCCCGCGCTTTGAAGCGCGGGATGTCCTTCCGCCCGCTGGCAGGCGTAGAAAGTTGTCCTTCCACCACTACATCTAGGCGACGCGCTGGGATGATGCGCTCGTTTAGGTTGACTCTGTCTGAGCGCGTATCGAGTGTGAAGGGCAGCGTCTCTGAAATAAGCGAGATCGGCACGGCCAGCGTCACGCGCGCTTCCAGAGATAAGACTGCAGCGCCACCCAGCATCACAAACAGCGCAAACAGGGTGAGCAATCCCTTCAACCCAGCAGCCAGGGGCTTTCGCGCGGGAAAGAAGCGACTGAGGGTGTTCGGCACAAATCGGCGAGGAAGCGATAGCCGCGCCGGCAAAGAGCGAGACGCCGTGGGCCAGGCTTGGCGCATCGCAGCCTCTGGGGTGGGGAACGCGCGTAGGCCGACCTCCTCCGCTACAGCACGCTGGGAACGGAGTGGATGAACGATGCCAAGCTCGACACCTAGACCGATAGCTGCATGCTGCAACCGCGCGTAATCTACGCTTTGCCAGACCAGCTCAGCGGGCATGACCAGGGCAACGCGTGGAGCTTGGGCCCACTCGATGCGGTCTCGTGCAGACGCTGGGTCGTCGTTGGGATCGAGGTGGAGCAGCTTGGCTTTCATCCAAATAGGAGCTGACGCGCTTTGGCCAGTGCTTCGCCTAGGCGCTGAGCATCTTTGCCGCCGGCCTGGGCGAGGGTGGAGCGTCCGCCGCCGCTACCGCCGATCACTGCTGCGACTTCGCGGATCAGCTTGCTTGCATCTATCCCGCGGCGGTTCAGGTCAGGGGTGACAGCAGCGACCAACGCCGGCTTGCCGTTGATGATCGCGCCAAGCACGATAGCACCACTAGAGTAGCGTGCGCGATACCAGTCGGTCATCTCACGCAGCAGCTCGGCGTTGTCGGCGCGCACCTCGGCCACCAGGATGTGTGCGCCGTTGACTGCCTGTGCATGGCGCAGGACGGAGTCAAACTGGACGCGAGCAAGCTCGCGTTGCACGGCCTCCAGTTGTTTGCGTGTCTCTTCGAGCTGGGCGACGAGGCGGGATGCTTGCTCAACCAGTTGCTCAGCAGGTGAGCCGAGTATGCGTGCCAGTGTGCTCGTCAGCCGTCCTTGGCGGTAGGCATGTTCGAGCAGGGCACGGCCGGTGATCGCCTCAATGCGACGCACACCGGCGGCGATAGCTCCCTCGTGCACGATCAGCAGCCCACCGATCTCACCTGTTTGGCGCACATGAGTCCCACCGCACAGCTCCATACTGATCGGTGGCGCGCCATTTTCGCCGATGCTCACCACGCGCACGATGTCCCCATACTTCTCACTGAAGAACGCCAGGGCGCCGGCGTCAATGGCTTGTTGGTAGGGCATGTGGACGGCGGAGACAGGCAGGTTGTTGAGGATGGCACTGTTGGCAACATCCATCACTTGGCGCAGCTCGTCCTCGCTCAAGGCAGCATGGTGGGAGAAGTCAAACCGCAGGTGGTCAGGGGCAACCAACGAACCTTCCTGGCGGACGTGTGTGCCGAGCACGCTGCGCAGGGCCATTTGCAGCAAGTGGGTGGCGGTGTGGTTGCGGGCAACAGCTTCGCGCCGTGGCTGGTCCACCTGTGCGATGCAAGCGTCGCCCACTTGCAGATCACCCCATTCCACCACACCTGCATGCACGATCAAGCCCTGAGCGGGCCGGCGCACCTCGCGCACGGCGAAGCCCCAGTTGGGCTCGGAGTCGGCGATGGGGTCGTTTTGGGCGCAGATTAAGCCGCGATCGCACACCTGTCCCCCGCTTTCCACGTAAAACGGCGTGTCGCGCAGCACCAGTTCCACCTGTTCGCCCTTCACTGCGCGCGAGGTCATCTCGCCATCCCGCAGGATTGCTACCAGCCGTGTGTGGCGGACGAGGGGGCCGTAGGGATCGTGCGTGACTCCGCCTGCAGGGAGCGCCCCATCACTAATCAGTGCGTTTAGCACGTCGCGATACTCGGCCAAGCGCGCGTAGTCGCCTTCAAACATCCCTTGTGTGGCCGCGCGTGCCACTTGGCGCGCACGTTCGCGCGCACGCTGGAACCCTTGCTCGTCCACTATCAATCCCCGCTCGCGGGCCTCATCACGGGTGATCTCCAGGGGGAGGCCGTAGGTGTCGTACAGGCGGAAGGCTGCCTCTCCACTGATGCAGCGTTGTTCTGAGTCGGCGAACGTGGTGGGATCGGCCAGAATCTCCTCGAGTCGGGCTATGCCGTGATCAAGGGTGCGCGCGAAGCGCTCCTCTTCCTGCAGCACAGTCCGCAGGATGTATTCGCGGCGTGCGAGCAGCTCAGTGTAGTGGCCACCCATCTTCTCGATCACGGCGTCGCACACTTGGTGCAAGAATGGCTCGCTCAGCTTCATCTTGTGGCCGAAGCGCATAGCCCTGCGCATGAGCATGCGCAGCACATAGCCGCGCCCTTCGTTGCCGGGCAGCACACCGTCGCCGATCAGGAAGGTTGCCGCGCGAGCGTGATCGGCGATCACCCGATAAGACACAAGGTGTTGCTCACGTTGGGCGCGCGAATGTTCGGCCACTGCCTGGATGCGCTCGAAAATGTCGGTGAAAAGATCGGTATCGTAATTGCTGGGCACCCCTTGAATGAGGCGCACTAGCCGCTCAAAGCCCATGCCAGTGTCCACGCCAGTTTGAGGCAGCGGCGTGAGCTTGCCGCTCTCATCGCGGTTGAACTGCATGAACACTAGATTCCACACTTCCGACGTGCGCTCCTCAGGGTCAGCATCGTTGTTGACCCATCTCGCATCGTTGTCGCGCAAATCGCCGGTGTAGATGTGAATCTCGCTGTTGGGTCCGCATGGCCCCGTAGGCCCCATGCTCCAGAAGTTGTCTTTCTCACCAAAGCGTAGAATGCGCGACGCGGGAACGCCGTGCTTCTGCCATAACGCGAACGACTCATCGTCGTCTTTGTATATGGTGAACCACATGCGCTCGCGCGGAAAGCCGTATTCCTTCTCCAGCAGCTCCAGCGCAAAGCCCATCGCCTCAGCTTTGAAGTAATCGCCAAACGAGAAGTTGCCCAGCATCTCGAAGAAGGTGTGGTGGCGGCGGGTATAGCCGATGTTCTCCAAGTCGTTATGCTTACCGCTGACGCGCATTACTTTTTGCACGGTCACTGCACGGGTGTACTCGCGCCGCTCCAGACCTAAGAAGACGTTCTTGAACTGGTTCATCCCGGCATTGGTGAAGAGCAGGGTTTTGTCGTCAAAGGGGATGAGGGAGGATGACGGCACGTGGCGATGCCCGTGCTGAACGAAGTAATCCACAAATGTCTGGCGAACTTGATCACTGAGCATGGGCTCTACGTTTTAAGATTATACGGCTCAAGCTGTTACGACCGATAAGGTGCTGCTAAGACAAGCAATAGAGGCTGGCATGCAGATTGGCCAGCCTCTATTGCTCGCGAACAACAGTTGCCAGAAAGCTGATCTAACGCAACTTGGGCGGCAGGATGACCGAGTCAATGACGTGGATCACGCCGTTGCTGGCTTCGATGTCGGTTTGCACCACGGTGGCGTCGTCCACTTTGACGGTGGAGCCGTCCACGGTGATCTTGACCTCGCTGCCCTCAACAGTCTTGGCGGAGGTGAGCTTGACCACATCAGCCGCCATGACCTTGCCGGGCACGACGTGGTAGGTGAGGATGGCGGTCAGCTTGTCCTTGTTCTCTGGCTTGAGCAAGTCAGCGAGGGTGTCGGCGGGGAGCTTGGCGAAGGCCTCGTCGGTCGGGGCGAAGACAGTGAACGGGCCTTCACCCTTGAGCACGTCCACCAAGCCGGCGGCTTCTAGCGCGGCGGCGAGGGTCTGGAACGAGCCGGCAGCAGCGGCGACCTCCACAATGTTGCCTGGCTTGCTTGATTCACGCAGGGATGGCGGCAGGATGACCGAGTCAATGACGTGGATCACGCCGTTGCTGGCCTCGATGTCGGTTTGCACTACGGTGGCGTCGTCCACTTTGACGGTGGAGCCGTCCACGGTGATCTTGACCTCGCTGCCCTCAACAGTCTTGGCGGAGGTGAGCTTGACCACGTCAGCCGCCATGACCTTGCCGGGCACGACGTGGTAGGTGAGGATGGCGGTCAGCTTGTCCTTGTTCTCTGGCTTGAGCAAGTCGGCGAGGGTGTCGGCGGGGAGCTTGGCGAAGGCCTCGTCGGTCGGGGCGAAGACAGTGAACGGGCCTTCACCCTTGAGCACGTCCACCAAGCCGGCGGCTTGCACTGCGCTAACCAGCGTTTTGAAGTTGTCAGCAGCAGTGGCGATATCCACAATGTCTGAAGGGGCTCTGGTTGGCTCAGGCATTGGCACCGGGGTTGACGTCGGTGGAACAGGTGTTGGTGTACTGGGCGCTGGAGTAGCGCATGCCGTGAGCAACAACGCAGATGTCAGGGTGCTGAGAAGAAGGTGTAGCGATGTGGATGTCCTTAGTCTTTGCATCTTTATCTCCTCTCCTTTAACAATTTTGGCTAGCTTAGCCTGAAGCGAATATCCCGCATCAGGCCCGTGTGTATGATATGAAGGCTTATGAGATGGATATGAAATACAGCTAATAAGTGCGTTATTCTTATAGTGGTGGCTGACGAAGTGTCAACCGGCGCCGGCAACTTTGCTACTGACTACTTGTATCATCAGGAGTGCAGTGATGGCAGGCGTAAACCCAAGTGCGGCTTCAGCCGTGTTGCTGGGATTGTGCTGGCTATCCTCACGCTACAGTTCATCTCCATGGGGCTGAACATGCTGTTGGTTGTGGTCAGTGGTGGCCAGTGCTTCAAAGAGTTCGCCTGGGGCGCCATGCTGCTACTCACTATGGTGATGAACTATCTCAGCGAGCAGCGTCGCACAAAACGCGATGCAGCACCTAACAAACAACAAACTTGAGCTTGGTGTGCTGAGGCAAAGATTATGGCCACCCCACCTTTCGTAATCGGTGTTGACTTTGGCACGGAGAGTGTGCGCGTCGGCGTGTTCGCGCTGGACGGCACGCCGGTCGTTTTCGCGGCCGAGCCTTATCCACTTTATCACCCCCGCCCTGGTTGGGCTGAGCAGAAGCCGGAGGAGTGGTGGGACTCTTTTGTCAAAGCCACGCGGCGCGCGTTGCAAGAGGGCCGCATATCGAAGGAGACCATCGCCGGCGTTGGTGTGGATTGCACCAGTTGCACGGTGGTGGTCATGGACGAGGGCTTTCGGCCGCTCCGCCCAGCCATCATTTGGATGGACGTGCGCGCTGCCGACCAGGCCCAGCGCATCGCAGCCAGCGGCCACCCTGCGCTGAAATACAACGGCTTCGGCAGTGTGTCAGCAGAGTGGTTGCCATGCAAGGTGTTGTGGCTCAAGGAAAACGAGCGCGACGTATATGAGCGCGCGCGCTACGTGGGCGAGTTCATAGACTGGGTCACTCTGCGCCTCACCGGCAACTGGGTGGCTAGCATTAACAACACCAGCATCCGCTGGTACTACGACCGCCAAGAGGGCGGTTGGCCGGTGTCGTTCTACGAGCAGATAGGTCTGGGGGACCTCCTCCCACGTTTCCCCTCGCGTGTGTTGGACATGGGCCAAGTAGCCGGCACGCTGCTGCCGTCGGTTGCTGAGGAACTGGGCCTGCCAGCGGGAATTCCTGTGGCAGAGGGCGGCGCCGATGCGTTCGTTGCCATGTTCGGCCTCAATGTCGTAGCGCCAGGCAAAATGGCTTTCATCGTTGGGTCCTCGCATCTCATGCTTGGCCAGTCGGCCAAGCCGTTTTACGGCAAGGGCATCTTTGGTACCTACACCGATGCCGTGATGCCAGGTCAGTACACGGTCGAGGGTGGGCAGGTATCCACTGGCTCTGTCGTCAAGTGGTTCAAGGAGCATTACGCTGGTAATGCTGCTGCTGTCGCGCGGGAGCGAGGGGTAGACACCTATACGGTGCTCAACGAGTGGGCGGCGCAGGTGCCGGTTGGCTCCGAGGGCCTGATAGTGTTGGACTACTTCCAGGGCAATCGCACACCTTACGTGGACTCGCTAGCGCGTGGTGTCATGCTGGGGTTGTCGCTTAAGCACACCGCGGGCCATCTGTTTCGCGCCATCATCGAGGGTATCGCTTACGGCTCTGAGCACATCTTTCGCACCATGCGCAGCTATGGCTATGTGGTGGACGAGATCGTCGCCGCTGGGGGCCCAACGAAGAGCCGCTTGTGGATGCAAATCCACGCCGATGTGAGCGGCACTCCCATCACGCTCACTCGTGTTGCCAACGCTACGGCGCTGGGGTCAGCGGTGTTGGCGTCAGTGGCTGCTGGGCTGTATCCCGACATCCCCACTGCTTCGGCAGCGATGGTGCACGTCAAGGAGCGCATTGAGCCGAACAAGGAACGACATGAGGCCTATCGCTTTTACGTGGATCGCTACATCGAAACTTACCCCCGCCTGCAGGACCTAATCCAAAGTATTGTCCGACACACGAGCCGTGCATGAGCACGGCTTATACCCACCACATCTTCCCAAGAGGATAGAAACGACGAGGAAAATCCTGAATGATCCCCAAAACTTTGTGGCGGATATGCTTGATGGCCTATCAAGTTGCACTTTGCGCTGTACCTGCGCGTGCCAGGCTGGTGCCCAAAGTTTCGGCTGAGGGTGAACGGTAAATCGCGTCGCGTGCGCCTAAAACGGAGCTACGCAGTGTTGCGACAAACATGGCGCGATGGTGATGGATTTAGAGCTGGATATGCCCGCACAGCTCCTCAGCGCGCATCCTGCCGTGCGCTCGGCCTTGGGACGGGTTGCCCTTCAGCGAGGTCCATTGGTATATTGCTTTGAGCAGACTGACAATCCATTTTGTCCGCTTGATCATATGCTGCTGCCGATGGAACTGGCATGGAAGCGGGAGGAACTAGACATCGAAGGACTCCGAGGGGTAGCGCTTCGCGTGCAAGCTTTACGGGAAGTTTGGCGTGAGGCGAAGCGTCCCCTGTATGCCCCCTACCTGCCATCCCGCCGACGGCCGGCGCTGATAACAGCTATCCCCTACTTCGCCTGGGCGAATCGTGACGTCTCAGGGGCAATGCGGGTTTGGATGTGGCTAGCTGGCTGAAGTGAGACTGAAACAGCCCGGGCGGCTAGGCAACAGCAGGGTTACAATCGGCGCACAAAAAGCGTTAGTTTAGTAATGTCCCATGTGATCACAGCGCTCAAGGCTCAAAGGGCTGCACGCGGTCGCGTTAGTGTCTATTTGGATGGCGCGTTTGCGTTCAGCCTCTCTGCAATTTATGCCGTGGCGCTGAAAGTGGGCCAAGAGATCAACGACGCTCAAGTGCGCGCGCTGTTGCAGGCGGATCGGCAAGAGCGTGCGCAGGAACGGGTGCTGCGCTTGCTCGCTTATCGCCCGCGCTCGGTGCAGGAAGTGCGTTCTCGTTTGCAGCGCTTGGGCGTCACCGAAGACGTGATACAGCAGACGGTGGAGCGCCTGCAGCAGTGTGGTCTGCTGGATGACCGCGCCTTTAGCCAAGCATGGGTGCAGAGCCGCCAGGAGCGCAGCCCGCGCAGCCGACGCGCGATCGCATGGGAGTTGCAGCGAAAAGGTGTGTCAAACGAGCACATCGCGGAGGCGCTGAAGGATGTGGACGACTACGCCGCCGCACTCTCAGCAGCACGGCGCTACAGCAAACGCTTGGCTGTCGTTGAGCCATCTCAGCGCCGACGCAGGTTGAGTGCCTATTTGGCACGCCGTGGCTTCGACTTTGCGGTCATCGAAGAAGTGATCGCAGCATTCAGTGCTGATTTGTCGTCGGACGGGACCTAAGCGAGAACGCGTGAACAAGGTGTTCGGCATGCTGGGAGGAAGCGGGTTCGTGCTGCCTTTGCATCCTTGAATTGCGTCGCTTTCGTCCCTTGGCCGACGGCATAGGTCGGCGAGGGAAGACATGGGAGAGACGTTGTTCATCATCGAGGCAATCATCGGCGCACTTGTGGCGCTGGTTGTTGGCGTGGTAGCGTACCGCGCCGGGCACAAGAAATCGAAGCTAGAAGGAGCTGTGCTGCGCGCCGAGGCTGAGAAAGCGCTGGAGGAAGCACAAGCACGCGCGCGACAGGTGCTGCTAGAGGCGAAAGATGGCGCCATACAAGTCCGCAACGAGCTGGAAAGGGAAGTGCGCGAGCGGCGCGCTGAGCTGCAGCGCGAAGAGGACAAACTCAAGCGCCGCCGCGACGAAGTGGAACAAATGCGCGAGCGCTTGGAGAAGCGCGAGCGCGCGTTGAACCAACGACAATCGCAGCTCGACAAGCGCGAGGCGGAGATCGAGCGCCTTCAAAAAGAGAAGCTAGCAGCACTGGAAGCACGCCTGCAAGAGATCGCAGGCATGAGCCGCGAGCAAGCGCGCGCGGAACTGCTCAACGCCGTGCGCGAAACTGCGCGGGCCGACATGGCGCGCGTGATCCGCGAGATCGAGAACGAAGCTCGTGAGACTGCTGAGCTGCGTGCGAGGAAAATCGTCATCGAAACGATGCAGCGCATCGCCACCGACACGGTGGCCGAGCGCGCCATCGCCACTGTCGAACTCCCCAGTGAAGAGGCCAAAGGTCGCATCATCGGCCGCAACGGGCGCAACGTCCAGGCCTTTGAGCAGGCTGCTGGCGTGGACATCATTGTGGATGACACCCCGGAGACGGTCACCATCTCTTGCTTCGACCCAGTCCGCCGTGAGATCGCTCGTCGCGCGTTGGAGGCGCTGATCCGCGATGGGCGCATCCACCCCTCCCGCATCGAGAAAGCACTGGAGGACGCCCGACGCGAGGTCGAGCGCATCATGCTCGAAGAAGGCGAGCGTGCCACCATTGAAGCCGGCGTGCCTGGCCTGCCTCACGAGATCGTAAAGACGCTTGGCCGCCTGCGCTTCCGCACCAGCTATGGCCAGAACCAGCTTTACCACGCCGTGGAGACAGCGCGGCTGGCTAGCTTGCTCGCCTCAGAGATGAAGGCGGACGCGAAAGTGTGTCGCATGGCTGGGCTGCTGCATGACATCGGCAAGGCGCTCGATCGCGAAAATGAGGGTACACACGTGCAGCTGGGCGTGGAACTGTTGCGACGCCACAACATCAACCCAAAGGTGATCCACTGTGTGGAATCTCATCACCACGATGTGCCGCAGGAAACTGTTGAGGCAGTGATTGTGGAGATCGCCGATGCTATCAGCGGCTCGCGCCCTGGCGCACGACGGGAGACGTTGGAGATGTATGTCAAACGCGTGCGCCAGCTCGAGGAGATCGCGCGATCTTTCAAAGGCGTTGCTGAATGCTTCGCTGTCCAGGCTGGCCGTGAGCTGCGAGTGATTGTCAAGCCAGATGCGGTGGACGATTACGCTTGCATTCAGCTCAGCCGCGACATCGCACGGCGAATCGAGGAGACAATGGAATACCCTGGCCAGATCAAGGTGACGGTGGTGAGAGAGACGCGCGCCATCGAGTATGCGAAGTGAGCGCGATAAAATAGAAGCTCGTTCTCCGCTGTCGCACAAGTAGCGAGCACGTTGATAAAGCGAGTGAAAGACGAATCGGAGGCCAATCATGTCAGGTCACAGCAAATGGGCAACCATTAAGCGCGCGAAGAGTGCAAACGATGCTAAGCGCGGCGCCATGTTCACCCGACTGACCCGCGAGATCATGATCGCGGCGCGAGAGGGCGGTGGCAACCCCGACACCAACTTCCGTCTGCGGCTGGCAGTAGATCGAGCGCGCGCGGCCAACATGCCGAAGGAGAACATCGAGCGCGCCATCGCCCGCGCTACGGGGCAAGGTGGCGAGAGCGAAGCCCTGGAAGAAGTGATGTACGAGGTCTACTTGCCCCACAAAGTAGCGGCCATGATCCAGGTGCTCACGGATAATCGCAATCGCACTGTCGCCGAGCTTCGCAAGACTGTCAGCCGCGCTGGCGGTCAATTTGACGGCGCAGCCGTCGCCTGGCAATTTATGCGCAAGGGCATCATTGTGATCGAGCGCAAGCCGTCCATTAACCCGGACGAAGTGTTTGAGGTGGCACTGGAGGCCGGCGCCGACGACATAGACATCGGTGAAGAGGCAATTGAGATCACCACCAGCGTCGAGAGCTTCCGCGACGTGCGCGAGGCGCTGCTCAAGAAGGGCTGGGAGCTTGCCAGCGCTGAGCTGGCGATGGTCCCCACCAGCACAACCACCCTGGACAAAGAAAAGGCGGCGCAGGTACTCAACTTGATCGAAACCCTTGAAGAAATGGACGACGTGCAGCAGGTGTATCACAACTTGGAGCTGCCCGAAGAAGTCGCCGCTTGAGCGCAGAAACGCTTCCGATGTCGTTGCTGTAGGCCCGTAGCGATGGCGCTCGCGCGGGCCTGTTTTTTTGAAGGTCCTCCCACCGCTGCCAGCAGCGCGCTCTATGATAGGCGTTGACCCATGCTGGTGATCGGCATTGATCCGGGCGTTGCTGTGACGGGCTACGGACTGGTGCGCGAATCCTCAAGCGGCGATTTGGAGCTGGTCGCCTACGGCGCACTGGAGACAGACCCTGCGTGTGCTTTACCACAGCGTTTGTCTGAGCTACATCGCCGCTTGCGCGAGCTGGTTGAGCATTGGCAACCACAGCAGGCAGCGGTGGAGTCCATTTTCTTTGCGACAAATGCGAAGAGCGCCATTAGCGTGGGACAAGCGCGCGGTGTCGCACTCATGACGTTGTTTGAAGCAGGCTTGACGATTGCAGAATATACGCCGTTGCAGGTTAAGCAAGCGGTGGCTGGCTATGGCAGCGCTGACAAGCGCCAAGTTCAAGAAATGGTGCGATTGCTGCTGCACCTGGCAGAGCTGCCACGACCTGATGACGCTGCTGATGCACTGGCCATCGCTATCACCCACCTTCATCAGCAACGCTGGGCTTGAACACTCATTTCACCCTTCTCGGTTAAGCTTAAGCAAAAGGAGGAATGAGCGATGAGTGAATCGTCGCGCGAATCGCGCCTGGCTCGCTGGGCATTGGGTGGCGTCGTGGTGGGCTTTCTGCTGCCCCTCTGCTTGTGCGTGAGCCTGACATTCGCTGCGTTTGCTGGCTTCGGCGCGGTCCTGAACAGCGCAGCAGCTTCCTCAACCATCGGTGACCTCGGTGGACCGCAGCACGTCTCTGGGCCACGAGTTGGCCCGGCCGTCGCCTTAATCGAGCTCCGCGGGCCGATTGTGAGCGGCGACACGTCGCCGTTTGATTTCGGTGGCATCACGGTTGCCTCTTCAGAGCGCTTGGTGCAGCTGATTGGCGCAGCGGCCAAGAACTCAGACGTACAAGCGATCTTGCTGCGGGTTGATTCGCCTGGCGGCAGCGTGGTGGCCAGCGACGAGATCTACCGCGCGCTCAAGCATGCCGGCAAGCCGGTGGTGGTGCAAATGGGCGAGGTGGCTGCATCTGGCGGCTACTACGTCAGCATGGCAGCAGAGCATATCGTCGCGCATCCGGACACGCTCACCGGCAGCATCGGCGTGATCAGCGAGTTCACCAACATCCTGGGCCTCTACAAGAAGCTAGGGCTGGAGAGCCACGTTATCAAGAGCGGCGAAAACAAAGACTTCGGCAATCCCACCAGCCCGTTCACCGACGAGGACCGACGCTTGTGGCAGGAGGTCATTGACGAGGTTTACGAGGAGTTTGTGCGCGTTGTCGCTGATGGACGCAAGATGAGCGTGGAGCAAGTGAAAGCACTGGCCGATGGTCGCCTGTACACAGGTCGCCAAGCACTTGCGGCAGGGCTAGTAGACCAGCTCGGCTCTTATCAAGACGCTTTGGCCGAAGCCGCGCGACGCGGTGGCATCACCGGCGAACCGCGCGTGCTACGCTACGGTGCCCCAAGCTTTTGGCAGCTGCTTGGCGGCACCGCAGTGCGCGCTGTTTTGATCCAGCTGGGCATACCGCCGTCGCGCCTGGATGCGCGTCCGGTGACGCTGGAGTATCGCTAGGAGCTTCCGACGGGCGGTTGCACGCTCATGCGCACGATTGGGCCTGCCACGGCAAATTCAGCCCGCACCACCTGTTGCGGCTCGTCCTCCCCTAACACTTCCATGACCGCAACCAGCAATGTGCCGCGGGGAATGCCTCGTGGTAGCCACATGGTCGGAGCAGGTCGGCGTTCCATTGCCCCTACCAGGGAGACGTAGCGCAGCAATTCGCCGTCGGGCGTCATGATGCTCACGTCAATGGAGGGGAATATACTGAAAGGCGTCAGGCCCATCTCCACCGTGACCCGTGTGCCATCAGGCCAAGGCATCACGCGGCAATCGGTGATGCGGGCCTCGCTCACAGGACGCTTGGGCAGTGGCTGAGTATGGTCGTGCAACTGGATGTCGTCCATGTTGAAGCTGATTATCCTGTCCACGCAGCGCCATGGCCGCAAGCATAAGGGCGGTTTCATCCACCAGCTCAGGCTGCGGGGCTTTCGAGGCCTTGTATCCTAGTGGCGAGATCATGAATCCTAAGGTTGCATTCCAAGGCGAACCCGGAGCCTATAGCGAGCAGGCAGCATTGGACTTCTTCGGCAGTGCTGTTGAACTGCTGCCGCGGCCTACCTTCGACGATGTGTTTGATGACGTGAGTGCAGGGCGCTGTGATTTCGGCATTGTGCCGATGGAGAACTCACTAGGCGGCAGCGTGCATCGCAACTACGACTTGCTGATGCGGCACAGCTTACACATCGTCGGCGAGGTGATCGTGCGCGTGCAGTGGTATCTTTACGCGCTGCCGGGTGTGCAACTCGCCGACATTCGGCGCGTGGTTTCACACTGGCAAGCGCTGGCACAATGCGAGCGGACACTCGCACGGCTGCTGCCTCATGCTGAGCGCGAGCCAGTATACGACACAGCCGGCAGCGTGAAAATGCTTGCCCTGGAAGAGCGGCGAGACACCGCTGCCATTGCCGGCCGCCGTGCAGGCGAACTATACGGCGTCCCTGTCCTCCGCGAGGGCATTGAGGACGACGACGCAAACTACACGCGCTTTGTAGTGCTTGCGCGTGAGCCCAGCATGCAGCACCAAGCTCTGTTTGATGACCAAGCCTACAAGACTTCCATCGTCTTCGCCATGCGCAACGTGCCCGGCGCGCTCTTCCGCGCCTTGGCAGCATTTGCCCTGCGTGATATAGACTTGACCAAGATCGAGTCGCGCCCCTTGCAAGGCTCGCCCTGGGAGTACGTGTTTTACCTGGATTTTGTCGGCCATGCCCAAGCGCTACGAGGGCAGCGCGCGCTTTCCCATCTCAGTGAGATTACCACCGTGCTGCGGGTGCTGGGGAGCTACCCGCGCGCTACGATGCCCGCGAGGCCTGAAGCGGGAGAGGTGATAAAGCCATGAAGATGATTCTGGCTGTTGTGCAAGCTGATGATGCAGCGAAGGTAATGCAGGCGCTCACCAGCGCCGGACATCGCGTCACTCGCATCGCCACTCAGGGCGCCTGGCTGCGCCGAGAGAACACCACCCTGTTGCTTGGGGTGGCCGACCATCAAGTGGAAGATGTGCTGAACATCCTGAAGCAAACAGCACAGCGCCGTATCTCATACATCCCTTCGCCGCGCGAAGTGCCCGGCGCCCTGAGCACACGAGTGATGGATGTGGAGGTCGGCGGAGCTACAGTGTTTGTGCTGAACGTGGAGCGCTTTGAACAACTATGAGCGGTTAGCGCTAAGCCAACTTGAGGGCTGCGGCAGCTTCCCACAACACACGACGGCTTTCATCGAACGTGATAAGGGCGTCGGCCTCCTGCAACTCGCACCAGCGACACTCCTGCACTTCGCTCAGTTGGGGGCGTGTATTGGGGGTGTGCACGATGCCAATGTAGTATTGCACGATCTTGTCTACTAACTTAGCCGGGTGGTTGCTATCAGGTTTGCGGTATTGCTCGATAAAGGCGCGCTCGGTGATCAGTTGCACGTCGGTGATGCCGGTCTCCTCCTGCAGTTCACGCAGCGCAGCTTCTGTGTTGCTTTCGCCGAGCTGTGCATGGCCTTTGGGAAAAGACCAATGACCCGCATTGTGTCGTACGAGCAGAAAGCGCGTGCGGTTATCCGAGCGCCAGACCGGTATCACACCAAAAGAGCGCTCTACATAGTTGGACGACATGGCGACCACTATACTCACTGGCTGAGAGCAAGGCAGCGCAAGTTATAATGTTGTTCAACGGAGAGGTCGCATAGCCCGGTCTAGTGCGCACGCCTGGAGAGCGTGTATGGCCAAAAGCCATCGCGGGTTCAAATCCCGCCCTCTCCGCTTTTCTCCTCTTTCACCGTGAGCTAGCCCTTCGTGGCTGCATACTTTCTACTGCCTAGCAGCTTCTCTCAACCGCACTAGCTGCTGACGAGCCATTACCCCTTGAAGGCATAGAACAGTGCAAGGCGCTGAACTGACACTAACGAGAGTTGGCAAGCAGTCAGCTATGAGTTGGAAGGCCTGGCCTGGCTCCAGGGGGCACGGTTGGTTGGCAATGGCGACTTGACTGCGGCAGGATGGAGGCTGCTTGGCTCATAAGTTGAGGGTGTTAGGCATAGGGTGTCAGACAGGTTTGGAACGGATTGCCTTGACAAATCCGGATAAGGGGGGTAGAAACCTCCAACCTTTGCAAACCAAAGCGATGTTCCCCATCAGGACCAGGAGGTAACAAATATGAGGCGACGAGACTTTTTGAAGGCTGCAGCCAAGACTGCAGCGGTAGGTGCTGCGTCAACGGTGTTCACCGCGCCGGCAGTTGTCCGTGCTCAAATTCGCTGGCAGATGGCGACAAGCTGGCCAGTCTCACTAGATACCCTGTTCGGCGGCGCTGAGTTCTTTGCTCAACGTGTGGCGGCCTTGACCGACGGTGGGCTCATCATCGAGCCGCAGCCGGCCGGCAAGCTGGCGCCTGGCACGCAGGTGTTGGACGTGGTCTCGCAAGGCTCAGTGCCGATCGGCCATACAGCTTCGTATTACTACATTGGCAAATCACCGATCACTGCCTTCGGCTCCGGAGTGCCATTTGGCTTGAGTGTGCGCCAGCAGAATGCTTGGTTCTACGAGGGAGGCGGCTTGGAGCTGTTGCAGGAGATTTACGCCAAGAAGTTCAACGTGATCCAGTTTCCGGCTGGCAACACGGGTGTGCAGATGGGCGGCTGGTTTCGCAAGATAATCAGCAGCCCGACTGCGCTAAGAGGCTTGAAGATGCGCATCCCGGGATTGGGCGGCGAGGTGATGAAGCGGCTGGGCGTGACGGTGCAGACGCTGCCGGGCGGTGAAATCTTCCAGGCGCTGCAGACCGGCGCTGTGGATGCAGCAGAGTGGGTCGGCCCATACGATGATGAGAAGCTGGGCCTATACAAAGTCGCCAAATACTACTACTATCCAGGCTGGTGGGAGCCAGGCACAACGCTAGAGGTGGAAGTGAACCTGGACGAGTGGAAAAAGTTGCCGAAGACTTACCAGGAGGCAATCCGTTCCGCAGCCATGGAGGCTAATATGACGGTGATGGCGCGCTACGATGCCCGCAACGCTGCTGCGCTGGAGAAACTGCGCAAGGAAGGCGTGCGCTTGCAGCGCTACTCGCGCTCGATTCTGGATGCCGCGAAGAAAGAGGCAGAAAAGATCTATGAGGAGTATGCTGCTAGCGACCCTGACTTCAAGCGCGTCTATGATAGCTGGAAGGCCTTCAAAGCGCAGACCGACCCGTGGTTTGGCCTCGCTGAGCTGACAATGCAAACCTACCAGTTCTCGGGGCGCTAGGCGCAGCATCAGTAGTTAAAGCAAGTTCTAGCGGCCTCGCCCTTATTGAACCACGCCCAGTCGCGCGCGTGGATGAGTTGTTTTTGTTGTCTCTCTCTGGCTTTGGCTCTCCGCTTCAACACTGCTTGACAAAATTAGTCGAAGGCAGTAAAAAAGAGAGTGCCCGATGTCCAACTCGATAACGGATGGAGTGAGGGAAGCTATGAGACGACGAGACTTTTTGAAGGCTGCAGCCAAGAGTGCGGCAGTGGGTGCTGCGTCAACGGTGTTCACCGCTCCAACGGTTGTTCGTGCTCAGGTGCGCTGGCAGATGGCAACAAGCTGGCCGGTCTCGCTGGATACCATCTATGGGGCAACCGAGTTTTTCGCCCAGCGTGTGGCAGCGTTGACCGATGGCGGCTTCATTATCGAGCCGCAGCCGGCCGGCAAGTTGGCGCCTGGCACGCAGGTGTTGGACGTGGTCTCGCAAGGCTCAGTGCCGATAGGCCACACGGCATCGTATTACTACATTGGCAAGTCGCCGATCACGGCTTTTGGCACGGCCTTGCCGTTTGGCTTGAGTGTGCGCCAGCAGAATGCTTGGTTCTACGAGGGGGGCGGCCTGGAGCTGTTGCAGGAGATTTACGCCAAGAAGTTCAACGTGATCCAGTTTCCGGCTGGCAACACGGGTGTGCAGATGGGCGGCTGGTTTCGCAAGCCGATCAACGCTGTGCGGGACCTGCAAGGGCTCAAGATGCGCATTCCTGGATTGGGCGGCGAGGTGATGAAGCGGCTGGGCGTGACGGTGCAGACGCTGCCGGGCGGCGAAATCTTCCAGGCGCTGCAGACCGGCGCTGTGGATGCAGCGGAGTGGGTCGGCCCGTACGATGACGAGAAGCTGGGCTTCTACAAAGTCGCCAAATACTACTACTATCCAGGCTGGTGGGAGCCAGGTCCTTCACTTGAGGTAGAAGTGAATCTGGATGAGTGGAACAGGCTGCCGAAGGCCTACCAAGAGGCGATCCGCTCAGCAGCTATGGAGGCCAATATGGTGATGATGGCACGCTATGACGCTCGCAACGCTGCTGCGCTGGAGAAACTGCGCAAGGAAGGTGTGGTCTTGAGGCGCTACTCGCGCTCTATCTTGGACGCTGCGAAGAGGGAGGCCGAGAAGCTATTCGAGGAGTATGCCGCCAAAGACCCAGACTTCAAGCGTGTGTATGATAGCTGGAAGGCCTTCAAGGCGCAGACCGACCGCTGGTTTGGCCTCGCTGAGCTATCCATGCAGACTTATCAGTTCACTGGACGATAGCTTGAGCAGATGGCTGCAAAAGCAGCACAGGGAGGAGGCTGATGAGGCCTCCTCTCAACTTCTTCTTAGAGGTAAGTAGCTATGCAAAGACGCGATTTCCTGAAATCTGCTGCCAAAACAGCAGCTCTCGGTGCTGCATCCACTGTGTTCAGCGCTCCAACGGTTGTTCGTGCTCAGGTGCGCTGGCAGATGGCCACAAGCTGGCCGGTCTCACTGGACACAGTGTATGGCGGCGCTGAGTTCTTCGCACAGCGTGTAGCGGCACTAACAGACGGCGGGTTCATCATTGAGCCGCAGCCAGCCGGCAAGTTGGCGCCGGGCACGCAAGTGTTAGATGCCGTGTCGCAGGGTGCAGTGCCGATTGGCCATACGCCGTCCTATTACTACACCGGCAAATCGCCGGTCATGACGTTCGGCACCACCGTGCCGTTTGGTATGACCGCGCGCCAGCAAAATGCCTGGTTCTATGAAGGTGGCGGGCTTGAGCTGTTGCAAGAAATTTACGCTGCCAAGTTCAACGTTATCTTCTTCCCTGCTGGCAACACGGGTGTGCAGATGGGCGGCTGGTTCCGCAAGCCGATCAACACGGTGCGGGACCTGCAAGGGCTTAAGATGCGCATCCCTGGCCTTGGCGGCGAGGTGATGAAGCGGCTAGGAGTGACCGTGCAAACGTTGCCTCCCAGTGAAATCTTCCAGGCGTTGCAGACCGGTGTGGTGGATGCAGCAGAGTGGGTGGGCCCATACGATGACGAGAAGCTGGGCTTCTACAAAGTCGCCAAGTACTATTACTATCCTGGTTGGTGGGATCCCGGTCCTTCGCTTGAGATTGAGATCAACCTTGACGCTTGGAACAGCTTGCCGAAGACCTACCAGGAGGCAGTCCGTTCTGCCGCGATGGAGGCCAACATGTCTATGTTGGCGCGCTACGACGCTCGCAACGCAGCAGCTTTGGAACGCCTGCGCAAACAGGGCGTGCGTTTGCAGCGCTTCTCGCGCACTGTCATGGACGCAGCGCGGCGTGAGACAGAGAAAATCCTTGAGGAGTATGCCGCAGGCGATCCCGACTTCAAGCGCGTGTACGACAATTGGAAAGCCTTCAAGGCGCAGACCGACCGATGGTTTAGCCTCGCTGAGCTATCCATGCAGACTTACCAGTTCACCGGGCGCTAGAAGCTTAACTTGTTGGGGAGGCTGCTCTCGGCCTCCCCTTAACTTTTTATCTGACTACGCGAATGCGGTAGATCAGCACGAGGTCGCTAGGGGCTGTTGTTTGGCCTGGGTTGATGACGCGCAGCCTCCCGTCCTCGTTGTACATGCTGACATACAAGCCATACTCTCCTGGCTGCAGCGTGTTGGGAATTCGCAAGATGTATCGGTCGTTCACGACGGTCCCATTGGCCCAATATTGTGTGGGGGCGGGGATGCCGTTATGGAAGGGTGCTCGGTCTTCTCCCTGCGCCAGTGCGCGCGTGCCGCTGAGGTCGAGCAGATACCATCCTACTCTGTAATCTTTTCTCACGTCTGCCAAGCCGCGCCAGGTGAGGCTGAACTGTATCGCTTCGCCCACGCGGTATGTGTCCCGCGGCAACAGCGCAGACTCTAACAGCACTGGGAAGAGGTTGGCCTCTAGCGGGATGCGCCCGCCGCTGCTGACGGTTACGGTGAGGGTGCTGCCGAGCGGCAAGAGTGTGCCTGCCGGCGGTTCAATGGACAAGATGACCTCGCGCGACGCAAAGTCCACCACCTCCCGTGTGATAACAGCGAAGCCGGCAGCGCGCAGCGCATCCATCGTGGCCGGCGTTAAGGTTTGCCCAATCAATCCGTTGGGCACAGGGCGGAGCTCCGGCGCGCGGCTGATCACCACTTCTACAACAGAGCCAATTGGCACGAGCGTATCAGGGGCTGTGCGCTGCTCGATCACGAGGCCGGCGCTGGCGGTTGTGCTGTCTTGCGCTGATGCAATGCTCAGGGTCAGACCAAGCTGCTCCACAATCTGCGCCGCCTCGGAGATCGTTTTGCCCACAAGGAGCGGCACGCGCGCTTGGATGAAGGCTGCGGTTGGCGGGTTGGCAGCAGCGCTGGGAGTGGGAAGCGCGTTGGGTTGCGTCGGCGCCGGGAAGGTGTAGGCACGATAGACTTGCACGCCCAACGGGATAAGCCCCACCACACACAGAAAGGCCAACGCCCCTAACAGCCAGAGCAGAACATCTGGCCCGTCTGTGTCTGATTTTGCTGCTTTGGCGGGTGTGCGAGGGGGTGCGGTGGCTGGGTAGCCCGTGGATGATGGGGGAAGCGGAGGGAGGTTGACCAGTGTTTGCTCCTCGCTGCGCTGCGCCCATAAGCTGAGCGCCACATGGAACAATTCTGCATTGCGATAGCGCTGCGCTGGGTCCTTTGCTAGCGCTCTCCGCACCACATCCCAGAGCTGCGGTGTGACCAGGGGGTTTAACTGAGGCAGGGGAATGGGACGCTGCTGTTGGTGAAGCCTCGCTAGTGCCGCGGGATCATCGGCGATAAACGGCGGCCGGCCGGCCAGCATCTCGTATAGGATGACGCCGATGCTATACACGTCGCTGGCGGGCGTAGGAGGCAAGCCGGCCGCTTGTTCAGGCGCGAAGTAGGTTGGGGTGCCCCACACCGTCTCTTCCGGCTGGTTTGTCTGAAGCGCAGCGGCATACGCGCGGGCAATGCCGAAGTCGGTGATTTTTACAATCCCATCAGCCCCGATCAGGATGTTAGGCGGTTTGAGGTCGCAGTGGACAAACCCACGCCGATGTGCATAGCCCACGCCGGCGCAAATTTGCTGCCCGATGTCCATCGCTTCGCTGATGTCCAGCGGTTGGCCGAGGCGCAGCTTGTGCCGTAGGTCGTAGCCGTTGACAAACTCCATCACAATGTAGTGCTGTTCGATGCCTGCGTTCACCTCTCGCCCCACGTCGAAGATCGTAACGATGTTGGGATGACTGAGGCTGGCGGCGGCTTGCGCCTCGGCACGGAAACGCTCGACCAATAGCGCATCTCGCGCAAAGGATTCTCGCAGCACCTTGACGGCCACCACGCGGTTGAGCAACATGTCGTGCCCCTTAAAAACGATGGCCATGCCCCCCGCGGCAACGATGGAGAGCAATCGGTAGCGATTGTTCATCACCTCTGGGCCGAGCGGTGGGTGAGTCATGATAGGTGGTCTTCGCTCGAAACGGATTGTACTCACCTTACACTCACACCAAGCCGTGGCAGATTGCAGCAAGGAGCGCGACTCTCGCGCGCTCGACAACTGAATAGCCGAGTGCTGGCGCTAAGGCAAGGTGGGGTTGGGGGACGCACTAGGCCCGTCTATCCAGAACGAGCATTGGCATGCCGTATTTGGGCCGAAGCGTCACCAGCGGATCCACGGCGGGCTGATGGCCGGGGGCGAGCTGCAAGCGAAAGCGCTGTGCCAGGGTGGCCAGGATCAGCCGCGCTTCCATCAACGCAAATGTGTTGCCGATGCAAACGCGCGGCCCGCCGCCGAAGGGAAGGTAAGCAAACTTTGGTAAGCGCTTCTCCAAGCCGTTCAGCCAGCGCTCTGGCCGAAATTGCTCAGGCGCGTCAAACCAGCGCGGATCGCGCTGGGTCACATAAGGCGAGATGATCACCGTGTGACCCTTGGGGACGGGGAATGGGCCGATGTGAACGTCCTCTTGCGGCTCGCGTGCCGTCACGTAGGCGGCCGGATAGAGCCGCAGGGTCTCCTTGATCACGGCCTCTGTGAAAGGAAGGCGCGGTAGGTCGTCGAGAGTGGGAGGACGTCCGCCCAGCACGGCGTCCAGCTCCGCGTGCAGCGTGGCCTCTGCTTGGGGATGCTGTGCGAGCAGATACCATGTCCAAGTGAGCGTGTTGGCTGTGGTTTCATGGCCGGCGACGATCAAAGTGAAAGCCTCGTCGCGTGCTTGTGCGTCGCTCATTTGTCCGCCCTCGTCTACCGCGGCCAACATCATGGTCAGCAAGTCGCCACGATCCTCGCGGGTTTGGCGGTAGCGCGCGATGAATCGGTCAATGACCCGGTTAACGACGTTCAAAGCCCATTGGCGCTGCCGCTGGGCGCGTGTGGGAACCCAGTGAGGCATGCGAAAGAGTGTTTTAAACTCTTGGCCAACTTGCGCTTGGCCAATATCTACAGCACGCCCAATGTCCTCGCGCTCGGCGGGAGTTAGCTCCTCCCCGAACAGCGTCTTGGTCACAATGTCTAGCGTCAGCGACATCATCTCTTGTTCGATGCGCCGCACCTGGCCAGCTCGCCAATCGGCGATTGCGCGCTCCGCGTAGGCGACCATGGTGTCAGCGTAAGCCGCGATGCGGGTGGCGTGGAAGGCGGGCTGGATGAGCTTGCGCTGCTGCCGCCACAGGGCCCCGTCGCTGATCAGTAACCCTTCCCCAAGCAGCGGGCGCAACACTGCTTTGGTGATGCGCGTCTTGTAATACTTGGCGGCCTCCTCTACAAGCACTTGATGGATGAAATCGGGATGATTGATGAAGTAGGTGGTCAGTGGCCCGAAGCTGAATTGCACAAAGTCCCCGTATGTGCGAGCAAGATGCGTGAGAAAGCCTAAGATATCGCGCTGAAAGGCTTGCAGGTTGCGTATTCCCGCGATGATGCCTACTGGGCCAGGCGCAGAACCAGGCAATCTCACTACGGAACGCAGAGCATTCATCGGAAAGCTAGGTTACCTCCGCAAACTGAGAGCGCCGTGATCTAGTGAAGGTGCGCCTTACTTGCCGTGCAGCTGGATCGGCAGCGCAATGTGATCCTGGCCGTCTTCTGTCTGAACGCGCACCATGGTCTCGGAGTCGTACAACACAACGATCAAGCGGCCCTCGCCGACCAGTGGTTCGCGAAAGCTTACCTTGTGCACGTCTTCGACGAACTCGCCTGCCACCCACGAGGTGGTGGGTGACGCTCCAGCTGCCGGCGGCTGGTCGCTTTGGCCCACCAATCGCCCGTCGGAGTTAAGCACCTGAACGGACACGACATGCGGCCGTGCAACGGGAGATGTGTTGAGCGCGCGCCACACCAACCGCGCCTCGAGCGCTTCACTACGCTGCAGCACTGTAGAGCTTAGGCTAACCCCCACCAGCTCGGCGAGGCCGAGGAAGCGTTGCCCGACTGCCACATCGAAGGATGGAGCTGTGAAGCGGCGTGGGCGGCCGGCGATCGCCACTGTGCCCAGGGGGTGCCACTTGCCTTCGCCCACCCGCAGCCGGACCTCCGCCGGCCCCGGCTCAGCGTTCGGCGCAACCCAAACCACCCGCCGGTCCACCACAGGGACCCCCGCAACCCAGCGCGATAGCGGATAGTGCCCGTAGCCGGGGGCGCCACGCTGTTCCCCCAGCACCGTGGCCCCTCGTCGTATCTCCATGCTGAGCGGTTGGTCTGTCAGGCTGCTGGATTGGGCCTGAAGCAACAACTGTGCCCGTAGCGCCTCGCCTGGTGCAAGGGTGACAGGGTCGAGCTGGAATCCCAGCAATTGCACACCTTCGGCTATGCCCAGCGGAGTGTCCAGTTGACGGATAGCCGCCATTGTGCTGTAGGGATCGGCGTTGAGGCGAGGCAGCAGCACTTCCACCGTTCCTAACGGGATGCTTTGGCCGCTGGGGTTGCCTGCTTGGTCTAACACGTTCAACCCTTTCAAATCTGGTTCGCGGTAGAGCGTCAGGGTGAGCGTGTAGGTGCCTGGTGGTGTGCCAAGTGGAACAGCCACGACGAAATAGGTGTTTGTCTCCTCGCCAACGGCCCAGCGGTCAGTGTAGTGGTACGAGTCGTTCATTAACGGCCAATCCGTGCTGCTAAGTCGCTGGCGGTCAGCATCGAGCAGGGTCACGGACGCCTTAAGCTTATCGGGGATGGCTTGTCGAGTGCGCCAGCGTAATGCAACGGCCACTCCCTCGCCTGCGTGGGTTTGTGGCTCCACAAACGTGCCGATCAGCTCGCACTGCCCATCGAAGTGGATGCTGACAGGTCGCAAGGTGGGCAAAGCGACAGGTTGTTCTAACTCGTAAGTTTGCAGGGTGTAGCCACGAAATTCTTGCATTGCGGTGAGCAGGCCGGCCCGCTCCAGCAAGAAAGGGAACAGCCGCTTATCGTCAGAGATAGCCCGAAACCAATGCACAAGAAAGACGCGGCGCTTGTCGGCAGTGGCCTTCTGGACGTCTGCGATGCTGGCTGCTTCGCGCTTGTAGGTTTTGATGGTGTGGAGTGAGGCTGGGCCGGGGTAATACTGCCTTAAAGTGTAGTCCTCATCATCCACAATCACTGCGTCTTGGGATGTGCTGACGGCGCGCAGATAGTAGCCTACGCCCCGCAGGTCCTCGCGGTGGAAGCGCTCCTCGTAATACACCACCCAAAGGCCGTGGAAAGCGTTGCCAATGCTCGCCAGCACCAGCACCATCCCCAGCCCGCGGCTTATCCGATCGAGGCGCCCTGTGCGTGACATCAGCGCCTGGGCCAGCGCAGCGATGAGCAGCAACAGCGCCGGTGTGGTCATCAAAAGGTAACGAGGGTGGAAGGTGGGCTTCAGTTGCGTGAGCGCAAAAGCTGTCACCCAGGGCAAGACAAACACACCGAGCCAAAAACCATGCCAAGGTGTGAGGCTGCGCCAACGTGCCAACGCTGCCAAAAGTAGCGCCGCCAAAAGGATGACACCGAAGATGGATGAAACGAGCGCGGTGCGCTGAGCTACAGCAGTATTGGTGCCCACCAAGTCATGCACGCCAACGTTGAAGAAGTGCCAGGTCGAGGTGAAGAAGTCAAGCGGGGTAGGAGAGAGCGTGCGCTCATCAACATGCCGCCCGACTTGGCCCAGCACGACTGGAAGCCAAGGCGCATAGGCTGCGAGGGCTGCCACTTGACTGAGCAGCCAGCCACGTAGCTTTTGGCTTCGTGCGGCTCTCGGCTGGCGCAGCAGGTTGACGACCACAATGAGGTTGAGGACAGCGATAGCAATGGCTGAGAAGTAGTGTGTGTAGGCCATCGACGCCTCCACTGCGCTTGTCGCTGCTAGCGCGGGGATGGACCAGCGGGGGCTGCGGAGCAGACGTCCGCTCACCAGCAGCAACAGAGCAGATTGCAGGGTGAACAACGCATACATGCGCGTCTCCTGGCCGTAGTACACCTGGGCAGGAGCAAGCGCTGCCAGCGTGGCTGCGAGCAACCCAGCCTTCTGGCCGAGGGCTTCGGTGCCGGCGCGATATGTGACAGGGATAAGCAGCGTGGCAAAGAACGCAGAGAGCAGGCGGGTGGTGAGCTCGTTGTAGCCGGCGAGCGTCCCCCATAGCGAGAGCAGGACGTAGTAGAGCGGTGGGTGAAAGTCTCCGGCGGTGATGGCAATTGCACGGAAGACGCCTTGGCTGGCCAGATGCACACTGTAGCCCTCATCCCACCACCAGCTCTGGAAGGCGACGCGATGCAAGCGCAGCAAAAAGGCAAGCCCGATGATGCCGAGCAGCAGCAGTGACGTCGCATGTGCACGCGCCGCGAACGGTAGCGCGCGAAAGGCTTTGCCGTTCATCGAAATTGCAATGCTACAACGCGAGGTTGCGCATGCAGCGCGCTACTCAGCAGCCAAGCCTATTGTCCCTACACTGCATCGAGCGCCACAAGCGCTGCGCCGATCACGCCGGCGCGGTCGCCCAACTCTGCCTCCACAATGCGCACCTTGTTCAAATGATGTTTGTTGAGCGCGTGCTCGAAGGCCACCTCGCGGATTTGTGACAACAACCACTCGCCCAAGCTTTCGATCACGCCACCGCCGTAAATCAGCACTTCGGGGTCGAGTATGTTGATTAACGAGGCAGCGTGTAGCCCCAAATAGCGAGCTGCCCGGCGCATCACCTCCATGGTGAGCGCATCGTTCTTGCTGACTGCTTTGGCGAGGATGCTGCTGGTGATGGTGTCGGTTTCCTTTTCGCGCATCAGCTCAGGCAGGATGGATTTGCGGCCTGCAGCGATGGCCGCGCGCAGGTCACGCTCGATGGCACTGCGGCTGGCCAGTGCCTCGATGCCGCCGCGGATGCCATTGCCGATGGCAAATGGCCCATCCGCGGCGATGATCATGTGTCCCACCTCGCCCGCGCTGGAGCGAAAGCCCACCCATGGCCGATCGTCGAGGATGATACCCCCACCAATGCCGGTGCCGACAAACACTACTACCATGCTGTGGGCCCCGCGGCCTGCCCCTTTGCGGTGCTCGCCAATGGCTGCCATCCGCACGTCGTTGGAGATCACCACCGTAGCCGGATGCCAGCTGCGCAGGTGTCGCGCCAGCTCCACGTTACGCCAACCAGGCAGGTTGGTCAAGTTGAGCACCACGCCGCGCGCGCTGTCAATGAGCCCTGGCGCGCCCACGCCGATAGCTGCGATGTGGTCTTTCTTGACGTTGGCATCGTCAAGTGCTTCCTCCGCTGCCTTTACGATGCGCTTGATGACAGCCTCGACGCCCTTCTCTGCCTGGGTGCTCTTTTTCGCGCTGCCCAGCACGTTGCCGTGATTGTCCACCACAGCAGCGAGAATCTTGGTGCCGCCGAGGTCCACACCAATGGCGTACTTCGTTGCTGCCATGCGCGTAGGTTATCACGAGCGAGGCATGCATTGTCTCCACGGTGGAGAGCACAAACGTGCAGCAGGGAGGTCAACACGCCGTCTTGGTTTGCTACAATCCCCCGCGCGAGTGGTAGCAGCGTCCTATGCGAGTACCTCTTTCCTGGCTGCGTGAGTACGTGGAGATTCCCCTCTCGATTGATGAACTGGCCGAACGGCTCACATTGGCTGGCTTGGAAGTGGAGCACGTCGAGCGAATTGGCGTGCCTGGTAGCGAGCTACCTTGGGACCGCGACAAAATCTTCGTTGGCGAGGTGACGCGCGTCGAGCGACATCCTAACGCCGATCGCTTGTTGCTGGCGACCGTTGCCTTTGGCGCCGGCCAGCCGATAACTGTGGTGACAGGCGCGCCAAACCTCAAGCCCGGCGACAAAGGGATGAAGGTGGCGTTAGCCCTGAAGGGGGCGCGGCTTTACGACGGCCATAAAGAGGGCCGCGTCATTATGACACTCAAAGAGGCCACCCTGCGCGGCATCAAGAACGACTCGATGGTGTGCAGCGAAAAGGAGCTGGGCCTGAGCGACGATCACGAGGGCATCCTGATCTTGCCCGACGATGCGCCGGTCGGCGTCCCACTCGTGGACTACCTGGGCGATGTCGTGCTGGAGATCGCTATTCTGCCCAACACCGCGCGCTGTGCGTCTATCATCGGGGTAGCTCGTGAAGTGGCCGCGTTGACTGGCCAAACGCTGCGCTATCCCTCCTTCGATTTTGAGGCCGACGGCCCCGATGTGCATGAGAGCGTTGCCGTGCACATCCACGATGCACGTTGCAACCCGCGCTTCGTGGCTGGCATTGCCAGAGGTGTGAGGCTTGGCCCCTCTCCCTGGTGGATGCAGCGACGCCTCACCTTGTGCGGCATGAGGCCGATCAACAACGTGGTGGACATCTCCAATTATGTCATGCTGGAGCTTGGCCAACCGACTCACGCCTTCGACCTGGACGCTGTGCGCGTTGGCCCCAGCGGCAAACGCACCATCATCACCCGCTGCGCACAACCAGGGGAACGGCTGACCACACTGGATGGGGTGGAGCGCGCGCTACACCCAGAGGACATCTTGGTGTGCGATGAACTGGGGCCGCTCAGCATCGCTGGTGTCATGGGCGGAGCAGAAAGCGAGGTGAAAGACAACACCGTCAACATCCTCTTCGAGACTGCAACCTGGGATCCCACGCACATCCGCCGCACTGCCCGCCGTCATAACCTGTTGAGCGAGGCATCCCAGCGCTTCGCCCGCGGCTTGCATCCAAGCATGGCCTTGCAAGCTCAGCGGCGTGGCCTCAATTTGTTGCAGCAGATCGCTGGCGCGCAGATTGACCGCGGCCTGTGCGACGCTTATCCCAACCCGGTGCAGCCAACCATCGTGAGCCTACGCCCACAACGGGTGCGCCACATCCTCGGCGTGGAGATACCTGCCGAAGACATCGCGCAAACCCTGCGGGCGCTTGAGTTTGACTTGCAGCCCTTGTCAGACAACACGCTGCAAGTGGTGGTGCCCGACCACCGTCTCGATGTGGAGGGCGAACACGACTTGATCGAGGAGATCGCGCGTCTACGCGGCTATGACACGTTGCCTGCCACGCTCATGGCAGCAGAAGTACCCCCCGCCCACAGCAATCCAGAACTGGAATTTGAAGATGACCTCAAGGACACGCTGGTCAGGTTAGGGCTGCAAGAAATCATCACTTACCGCCTCACCACACCAGAAGCCGAGGCGAAGACGCGCGCCGATATGCAGCCTGAGCCGTTGGATGCTTACGTTGCGTTGGCCAACCCACTCACCCCAGACCGCACCGTCATGCGGCGCACCTTGTTGACAGCCATGCTGGACACGCTGGCTGCAAACCTGCGCCATCATGCGCGCGTGGCGCTCTTTGAGGTGGGCAATGTGTACCTGCAGCGCGTAGATCAGGCGCTGCCGGAGGAAGTGCCGCGTTTGGCCATTGGCTTGGCCGGCGTGCGTCAGACGGGTTGGTGGCAGGAGCCAGCACCGCCCACGATGGACTTCTACGACCTGAAAGGCTTGATCGAGGCGCTGGTGAGCGCGTTCGGGGTGGGCAATGTCCAGATTGCTCCGTCCCAGCATCCTTCGCTGCGCCCAGGCCGCGCTGCCAAGCTGATTAATGGTGGCCATGTGCTCGGTCACTTCGGAGAGCTGCACCCTCATGTCAAGCAGCGTTGGGACTTCCCAACCGATCTGGCTGTGCTGGTGGCAGAGCTGGATGTGACATTGCTCCGCCAGCTCGCTGAAACTACTCCCCAGGTGAGCGAGGTGCCGCGCTTCCCGCCAGTGGTGGAAGACATCGCGGTGGTGGTGGCTGAGTCGGTGAGCGCTGAAGAGGTACAGCGTGTGATCACGCGCGCCGGCGGCAACCTACTGCGAGCCGTGCATTTGTTCGACGTCTACCGCGGCGCGCAGATCGGCGAGGGAAAGAAGAGCCTGGCCTGGTCTCTCACCTGGCAGGCCGATGACCGCACCCTCACCGACAAGGACACCGAGAAACTGCGCGCGCGGGTGATCCGCGCCCTGGAGACTCAGTTGGGCGCAACAGTGCGCCGAAGTTAGCCTCTCTCAAGCTGCGCCTCGACGCCTTGCCCAACGCCTACAATGGGAGAGGTGGAAAGACGTAGCACGTTGCTGCTCACGGGCCTTGCCGCTACCCTGGCCGCAGTGTGCCTCTGTGGGGCGGGGGTGATCGGCAGCACGGTGTGGCTAGCTGTGCGGCTTTACCGAGCAGCACAGGGGAGCGCTGGCGTGGCTTCAGTGAACCCGCTGCCCACGCCGACCCAAATTGACCTTGCGCCTGCTTATCCCCTCACTTTGCCTGACCAGCCCGCAGAGTCAAGCGCAGGTGATGTCGTGGCGCATTTAGCGAACCATATTGCACCGAAGCGCGACCTCCGCGAAATTGCCGTGCGCTTTGGGTTTGCCACCCTTGCTGAAGCGGAGCCAAGCTGCTTCAGCTGGTCGCCGCCCCTCGAGGTGGGCACAAGGCGCACATTTACACTGACCAATCAGGACGACAACACGCTCTTCCAAGCTGAGGCTGAGCTGCGCTACGTCAATCCGCACACATACATGTGGGTGCAGACCGCCCCCCAACGGGTGCGCCTAGACCAGCAGCGTCTCGTGGAAGCAGCCGAGCACTTCGCTAATCACATATATCCAAAGCTGCGTGCCTTCTTCGGCAGTGAGGAGACGCCGGGCGTGGATTGCGACCCGCGCGTGCACATCCTGCATGCGCGCGGGATTGGCCGCACAGTGGGCGGCTATTTCTCCGCGCCGGATGCGTTGCCCCGCGCCGTGCGCTCAGACTCGAACGAGGCGCAGCTGTTTGTCATTCACGCTGAGCCAGGCTACAACGGCGCCGATCCCGGCAGCGACACCTACCTCAGCACCATCGCGCATGAATTCCAGCACATGATCAGCAACCACCAAGTCCATGCCTCGGAGCTTTGGCTGGAGGAGGGAGCATCGCAATTTGCAGAACGACTGGCCGGCTTCGCCAACAGCATCGGCACGATTTACAGCTTTGCTGAGCAGCCCTGGACGCAGCTCAACTACTGGTTGGAAGCAGATCCAGGCGCAAACTCGGCGCAATACGGCGGCGCGTATCTCTTCTGGTCTTACTTGCACGATCGGTTTGGCAGCGAGGTGCTGCGTGCGTTAGCGCTTCATCCCGAACGCAGCGTCGCGGGCTTCATGAAGGTGTTAGCGCGCCAAGGCATCACCAACCCAGACACCGGTGCACCATACACGTTCCCGGAGTTATTCGGTGAGTTTGTTGTAGCCAACTACCAATGGCGCACACCCCTCAAGCCGGCGGACCCGCGCTTTCACTACACGTCGGCGGAGGTAACCCATCAGCCAGTAGTGATGCGGATGTTTCGCCGCTACCAAGCCTTGCAATACCCTGTGCAAGTGCAAGAAGGCCTCTGGCAGTTCGGCACGCACTACTACGAGCTGACGGGCGAGCGGCCAGTGACGATCACCTTCAGCGGCGCGGCGCGCGTGGCGTTGTTGCCTATGCGCGAGCACGATGAGCCGTTTTGGTGGTCTCATCGCGCAGACGACAGCAATCCGCGCCTCACGCGAAGGGTGGACCTGACGCGCGTCACGCGCGCCACGCTGCGCTACCGCGCCTGGTATCGCCTGGAAAAGGACTACGACTACGCTTACCTCAGCGTCAGCACCGACGGAGGCCAAACGTGGGCGTTGCTTGAGCCGCCCTCCTGCACGTACAGCAACCCGCAAAACGCCAATCTGGGTTGTGGCTACACAGGCAGCTCTGGCGGCGCTGAGCCGCAGTGGATTGAGGAGAGTGTGGACCTCACGCCTTTCGCCGGCCGCTCCATCTGGCTGCGCTTCGAGGTGATCACCGACGATGGCATCAATCGCGAGGGCTTCGCGCTGGATGATGTGGCGATCCCTGAGATCGGTTGGCGCGACGACGCCTCCACGCCGGCGGATTGGCTAGCAGAAGGATGGGTGCGCGTGCGAAATACGCTGCCACAACATTGGCTTGTGCAGGCTATTTTGACCAACGCTGATGGCAGCTACGCGCGCCAAATCATGAACCTGCACGGCAGCGTCGGTCAGTTACGCATTGACCTTGGTGGAGCGGTGCAGAAAGCTGTGCTGGCCATTTCGCCGGTCACGCTTGTCACTACCGAGCCAGCAGGCTACCGCTTGGCAATCGAGTGAGCCGACGCTCACTTGCGCAACACCACGACCATGCGCTCGCTGGCTGGCCCACAGTCGAGTGGTGGTGGCGGGATGAGCATATTGCCAAACCACCACGTCTGTGAGAAAGCCCCGCTCAAGTCAATCAAAGCGTGTAGCTCCTGGGCTAGGTACCAGCGATGGGGGTGATGATGCTCGACCACTCGCTCTGGCTGCCCCGCTGTGCGGATGCGCAGCCGCGTGGTGACCATCCACTGCTGGGTGATGCAGTCGTAGGGATCGTCCTGGGCGCCGAACAGCACTTCCACTTCTGTGAAAGGCACATCGGCAAACAAGCTGGTGTCAGTGGATCGGGAAACCCACTCGTTGGGCAAGCTATCTCGCCAAATAGTGGAAGGATGCGCCATTTCGATTACGAACACGCCGCCGGGTAGCAAATTGCGCGCTACTGCTCGCAAATGCGCCACCACCTGTTCGTTGGTGAGCAAATGGGAAAAGCTCTCCATCAAGTTGGCAGCTAGTGCAACTGGCTGCTCTAGAGAGAAGTGCGTCATATCTGCGTGCACGAGCTCCAGGCGCACTCCTTCGCGTTGCGCACTTTGCTCGGCGTAGTGCAGCATGTCTGGCGAGAGGTCCAGCCCGATGCTTCGCCAGCCACGCCTTGCGAACTCGCGGGCGTGGCGCGCCGGCCCCGCGGCCAACTCCAAGAAACTGCGCTCGTGCATGGCCGGCTCGCCGCCGCAGGTGCGCAGACACCACTCCAAGAAATTGCACTCCTCGCCAAAATCGCGATCGCTAAAGGCAATGTCGTATGCGAGCGACTCCGCGTAAAAGCGTTCTGAAGTCATCAGCAGCCGATTGTAAGTTGCTTGGCGTAAACGCTGCCCGAACCTAGAATAAAGAGTGATGGAACTGCTTGAAGCGATCCGCCGTCGCCGCACCACCAATACCCCGATGAAGGTGACGCCGCTCAGTCACGAGCATAAACGCTTGCTGATCGAGGCAGCGGCGCGTGTGCCCTCACACTTCAACAGCCAACCATGGCGCTTTGTCGTCGTGGAAGATCGCCGACAGATCGCGCACATCGCTCAAATCGCCGGCGAAGCCATGCGCCAGCTGATGGAAGAGGGCCAGTTCGTCGCCCGTTATCGGCGCTATTTCCGCTTCAGCCGTGAGGAATCGCTGCGTACTGGCAACGGCATCTACATAGACAACGTCCCGTCGGTGTTGCGCCCCATGGTGCAGCTCATCTTCTCCGAGCAGGTGGGCAGCTTGCTGAGCAAACTCGGTGTGGCCGCCATCTTGGGCAACGACCAGCGCCGCATTGTGGAGCGTTCAGGGATGTTGCTGGCAATCACCCTAGACCGCCAAGAATATCGCCCCGCTGAGCTAAGCGGCCTGTATGCCTCTATCACACTGGGCGCGGTGATCCAAACGCTATGGCTGGTTACCACTGCTCTGGACATTGGGATGCAGTTTATTAGCACACCGCTGGAGATACCGCACTTCAAGGCGCAACTTGTTGAACTGTTGGGCATCCCGCCAGAATACGAGCTGGTGGCCATCTTTCGCATGGGGTATCGCGATCCGAATGCCTCGCGTAACACGATTGATTGGACCAGCAGCCAGCGCAAGCCCTTCACCGAGTTGGTGCACTACGAGCGCTGGGGTGGGGCGCTCCCGCCGGCGTTCGCGCAGGCCCCCAGTTTGCTGTGGGCAGATCAACCTGAGTTGTTACCGTAAATCTCTCAGATTTCTCGATACTGGTTAAAACTAGGCTAGGATAAAGCCATGGAACACATCCTGGTCATAGAAGACGACCCCTCCATCCGCGACCTGCTGCGACGCGGATTATCGTATGAGAATTTCAAGGTCACCACTGCCAACGATGGTGCGACCGGCCTGGCGATAGCGCGCGACAATCCCCCCGATCTGGTGATCCTCGACTGGATGATGCCGGGGCTGAGTGGCCTGGAGGTCTGTATGCGGCTTCGCTCAGCCAGCAACGTGCCCATCCTCATGCTCACCGCCAAGGACTCTGTTCCGGACCGTGTGCTTGGGCTGGAAAGCGGCGCTGACGACTACCTCGTCAAGCCGTTTGCTTTCCCAGAACTGCTGGCGCGCGTGCGCGCTCTGCTGCGTCGCACTCAGCCTAGCAGCAAGCCGGAAGTGTTGAAGTTTGCCGACCTGCAGCTAGACACTGGCACGCGATTGGCCAAGCGTGGCGATCGCCAGTTCGAGTTGACCGCTAAGGAGTACGACCTGCTCGAGTATCTGATGCGCAACCCACGCCAAGTGCTAACCCGCGAGCAGATTCTTGACCGCGTATGGGGCAACAACTTCAGCGGCGAAAGCAACGTGCTGGAGGTGTACATCCGCTATCTGCGGCAAAAGACAGAAGCCAACGGTGAGCCGCGCTTGATCCACACCGTGCGCAGTGTGGGTTACGTGTTGCGCGAGGAGAAAGCCTAAAACCTAAACAAACAGTGCGCTGCTCCCTTGTTGAGCCGGCGAGAAGCGCACTGTTGTATGAAGCGAGCGACAGAGGACTTACTCGGCGTCCTTAAAAATGTCGCTCAGCGCATCTTCCCAGATGTCATCTCCTTTAGGTACGAAGGGCATCTCTGTGAATTCGGTTGTCAAGCGCGCGATGTATTCGGCGGGGGAGATCGGCGCGTGAGGCAACTTGGCGCTGAGCGCCGCAATCTGCGATTGCACCGTGCGGGTCAGCTCCTCACTTTGTTCTGCCAGAGCAGTTAGGGTGAGGCCCAAGTTGAACATGGCGTCGAGCCGTCTCAGAATATCAAACCAGGCCTTGTAGTCCTTCTCGATAACCACGTTGTCGAGCGAAGGGTGAAGCTGGCTGAGAGGGTAGGCCGGCACAAAGGCGTGCCACGAGAAGTACTCGATGCCGAGCGCCTCTGCTTGATCGTTGAGATAGGAGCCGATGCTTGCGCTGCCCTCGTAATTGGAGAATTGCACCGCATATTCGCTCAGCTCTTCCTTCAAGTGCGGCAGGCTGTAGCTGCACGTGATAGCGCGCTCCTTGTCGTAGGGCACGACCGCATGGATGCCGCCCACGGCAGCCACGCGCTTCACGTTCAGTTCGCGCGCCACCTCGAAGAACGCGCGCGCGTAGCGGTCAACATCGAGGTGAGGCTCGTCGCCCAAGAATAGCACAAGGCCCTTTTCCTCGTTGCCCCAGTAGAAGATCTCACTGCGCGGCTTGATGAGCTGCCGGCGGTATCCTTCCTCCAGCTTGATCACTGGCCTGAACAGAAACTGCGAGACGGGTGTCTGGAAAAGAAAGAAGCCGTCGGAGCGGATCGCGCCGATCTTGCGGGCGCTCAGATGCTCGATCAGCCACTCCAGCAACCCAGATGAGACAGCCCCCGCATCAGCCCATTGACGCCAACCGGCGAGCATGTATATCTCCCCTGCTGCTGGTCGCTCAAACAGCTCCAACTCTGATGTCATGCTCCTAAAAATAGCAGGAGGGTGTAAGAGGAGCGTTAACTATGTAGAGTAGCTTTCATTTTGCTTCTGGACAGGCTCGCGGCGCAGCAGCTCGGAGCGCGGCCAGGTGCTGTTGCGAGCGCCATATGCCCTCCACGGTGAAGAAGAGCAGCGACAGCCAAATAATGCCAAAGCCAAGCAGCCGCTGCTGGTTAAACGGCTCGTTGAAGACCAACACTCCTACCAAGAACTGAATGGTCGGTGAGAGATACTGCAGCACGCCCAGCACGGTGAGTGGCATGCGCCGCGCACTGGCGGCAAACAACAGCAGCGGCACTGCCGTCACCACGCCGGCCGCCAGCAGCAGAAGCTGCCGCCCAGGCGAAGCGCCCACAAACATGCCTTGGCCGCTGCTCTCGACCACTGTCAAGTAGGGGGCAGCGACAAGCGCGGACAGCGCCGTCTCCACCGTCAGCCCTGCTAGTGAGCCAAGCGGCGCGCGCTTGCGCAGCAAACCATACACGCTGAACGACACCCCCAACAGCAAGCCGATCCACGGGAACGCTCCATACGCCAGGGCCAGATACGCCACCCCAACCGCAGCGATCAGGATGGCCACCCACTGGCCTGCGCTCGGACGCTCCTTCAACAGGATCACGCCCAGCGCTACGTTGACCAGCGGCGTGATGAAGTAACCTAAGCTTGCCTCGACAGTGTGATCGTTGTTGACCGCCCAGATGTAAGTGAGCCACGTCAGCATGAGCAGCGCAGCGCTCAGCGCAAAGCTCAACAGCACGCCGCGAGCGCGCAAGGCGCGCAGAACAGAAGACCACGCGCCTGCCAGCGTCATCACTA
This sequence comes from uncultured Anaerolineae bacterium, assembly GCA_938028725.1. Lineage (GTDB taxonomy): Bacteria > Chloroflexota > Anaerolineae > J036 > Brachytrichaceae > CALIMH01. Next base: position 94,122 of record CALIMH010000006.1, read on the forward strand.
CAGCGCAAAAGCCCAACGCCCACACCACGCGGTGCGCCAGTAGTTGCAAGGGGGGCACGTCGCGCAGCAGCCGAAGGTAAAGTGGCAAAAAGCCCCACGCTAGATATGCACCTGCCGCGAGTAAGATGCTGCCGTAAGATGAGCGAAGAAGCACGACGAGCGAGCATTGTAATGCCGTCGTCCACTGCGGCCTGAACGTGCTTCACATGCGCCAAGCCTTTGCCAAGATGGTATAGCTTGGCCAAGCAGCTTGTGATAAGATTCTCAAGTGATGCAGCTTGCAAGCAGCAAGCTGCGTTGGTTTTTAGCTATGGCAGATTTTGTGCCGGTCTTCATTTTGGTGCTGCTCTCCACCGGCTTGGCGTTGTTGGTTTTGCTCATCTCAGTGTTGTTTGGTCCACGCAGGCGAGCGCAAAACGCAACCAAGCTGATGCCATACGAGAGCGGGATGCGTCCTATCGGTGTTGCCCAGCGTCGCTTGCCAGTGCGCTTTTATCTCATCGCTGTGCTCTTCATCTTGTTCGACATAGAGGTGGTGTTCTTCTATCCATGGGCTGCTGCCTTCCGTGCGCTGGGCTGGTATGGTTTCGCCAACATGTTGATCTTCGCCGCTCTCCTGCTCGTCGGCTACGTTTGGCTCTGGAGGAAGGGCGCCTTGGAGTGGGAGAGCGTGGATAAAAGCTGAGGCAGCAGGGACTCAAACGGAGGTTCAACGCTTATGGGTTTGGAGCAAAAGCTAGGTGACATGGGCATTGTCACCACGTCGCTGGAGAAGGTAGTAGGTTGGGCGCGTTCGCGTTCGCTGTGGCCGATGTTGTTTGGCTTGGCTTGCTGCGCGATTGAGATGATGAGCACCCAGGCGTCGCGCTACGACCTCTCGCGCTTCGGCATGGAGCTGATGCGCGCCAGCCCGCGCCAGAGCGATCTGATGATCGTGGCCGGCCGTGTGAGCCGCAAAATGGCGCCTGTGCTGCGCAACCTCTACGACCAAATGCCTGACCCAAAGTGGGTGATTGCGATGGGTGATTGTGCCTCGTGCGGTGGCGTGTTCAACAACTACGCCATCGTCCAGGGTGTGGATGAGATTGTGCCGGTGGATGTGTACGTCGCCGGCTGCCCCCCGCGCCCAGAGACGCTGATCGAGGGCATCATGAAGCTGCACGAGAAGATCCGCCACGAGCCACTCAACAAGTGGCAGTGAGGGGTGTCCGTATGAACGAGCAAACTGATCTGGCTCAAACCTTGCGCACCGCGCTGGCCGGCGTTGTTCAGGAGGTGGTCGTCTTCCGCGGCGAGGTGACGCTCGTCGTGCCGCGCGAGCGTGTGATCGAGGCGCTCACCCACCTGCGCGACGTGCAGCGCTTTGAGATGCTCACCGACGAGACCTGCGTGGACTATTACCCGCGCGAGCCTCGGTTTGGCATCCTCTACCAGCTTTACTCACTCTCCCGCAACCTGCGGGTGCGCGTCAAGGTGATGCTTAGCGAACACGACCCGATCATGCCCACCGCGTGCGGTGTGTATCGCAACGCGAACTGGGCCGAGCGCGAGATATACGACCTGTTCGGCATCCACTTCGACGGACACCCCGACCTGCGTCGCATCTTGCTGCCGGCTGACTACCAGGGGCATCCCCTGCGCCGCGATGTGCCGGTCAAGGTTGAGGAGAATGCTTTCACCTTCAACCGCGCGCGCATTGACGCGCAAAAGCCCTACGCCGCGGAGTGAAGCCCCATGTTGACCGCGCAAGACCTCAACCTATCCCAGGCCAGCAAGCCGGCCTTCACCCCAGAAGACGTCCAGCTCGACATCACGCTGGAGCAGCTCAAACGGTTGGTTAGCCCGCGCGCCTTCACCGGCGAGACTATGCTGCTGAACATGGGCCCGCAACACCCCTCCACCCACGGCGTGTTGCGCCTGTTGCTCGAGCTGGACGGCGAGACCATTGTGAATTGCATCCCCGACATCGGCTACCTGCACACCGGCATTGAGAAAACCGCCGAGAGCAAGCCCTTTATCAAGGCTATCCCGCTCACCGACCGCACTGACTATCTGGCGCCGATGAGCAACAATTTGGCCTTTTGCGGGGCGGTGGAAAAGCTGGTGGGTATTGAGGTGCCGCTGCGGGCGCAATACCTGCGCGTCATCTTGATGGAGCTGACGCGCATGAACAGCCACTTGGTCTGGTTGGGGACGCACGCGCTCGACATCGGCGCGATGAGCGTGTTCCTCTACGCCATGCGCGAGCGCGAGATGATCCTCGACGTCTACGAGGCGGTGAGCGGTGCGCGCATGATGAGCAGCTACATCCGCCCAGGCGGGCTTTGGCGCGATGTGCCCAACAGCTTCTACGATCTGGTGCGCAAGATTTTGGACGTGTTCCCCGCTCGCTTGCTAGAGTACGAGAAGCTGCTCACCCACAACCCCATGTGGAAGGACCGCACGGTCGGAGTGGGCAAAATCAGCGCCGAGGACGCCATTGCTTGGGGGCTGACCGGTCCATCGCTGCGTGGCAGTGGCGTGAACTATGATGTTCGCAAAGCGCAGCCTTACTCCAGCTACGACCATTTCGACTTCTCCGTGCCGCTGGGCAGCAACGGCGATGTATACGACCGCTTCATGTGCCGCATGGAGGAGTTCCATCAATCCCTCAAAATCATCCGTCAGGCGCTGGATCGTCTGCCGCCTGGACCGGTCATGACCGATGACCGTAAGGTGGCACCTCCGCCAAAGCACGAAATCGCCTATTCGATGGAGTCGCTGATCCATCATTTCAAGCTGTGGACGGAGGGCTTCCGTGCTCCAGAGGGAGAGGTGTACTTTGCTGTGGAAAGTGGCAAGGGTGAGTACGGCGTGCTGATCAGCGGCGACGGCAGCCCGAAGCCGCGCCGCGTGCATTTCCGCGCGCCGTCGTTTTACAACTTACAGGCCCTCCCCCAGATGAGCCAGGGATACTTGATCGCCGACCTGGTTGGGATTATCGGCTCTATAGACATTGTGCTAGGCGATGTGGATCGCTGAGCTGGGATGATAAGGAGAGCACATGTTGAGAGAAAAGCGCGCACAGGATATCGAAAAAGTGCTGGCGAAGTATCCACCAGAGCGACGCCGCAGCGCTGTCATGCCACTGCTGTATATCGCACAGGAGGAGTATGGTTACTGTACTCCCGAAGCGATTCGTGAGGTGGCTGAGATCATCGGTTGCGATCCTACAGAGGTGAAGAGCATCGTCGGCTTCTACACGATGTTCTACGAGCAGCCGGTTGGAAAGTATGTCATTGACGTGTGCGACGACTTGCCATGCGCGTTGCGTGGGGCTGATAGATTCGTCTCGCACTGTGAGAAGAAGCTGGGCATTCGCGTCGGCGAAACCACGCCAGACGGCAAATTCACCTTGAACACCGTGATGTGCATCGCCGCCTGCGACCGCGCGCCGGTCTTGCAGATCAACAAACAGTATCGCTACGCGCTAGACGAGCAGACGTTTGACCGCATGATAGACGAGCTGCCCTGATTCGGACAGGGTAGGGAGAAAGGGTATGGCGACGTTTTACGGGTCTCGAAACAAGACAATGGAGCGGCACGTGTTGCTGCGCGACATTGACGTGCCGAACATCCGCGAGATAGACGTGTACCTCGCTAACGACGGCTACGCAGCCTGGAAGAAGGCGCTCACTACGATGAAGCCGGATGACGTGATCAGCGTGGTCAAGGACAGCGGCCTGCGCGGACGTGGAGGCGCAGGCTTCCCTGCCGGCGTGAAGTGGAGCTTCATCCCGAAGGATGTGTTTCCAAAATACGTGGTGGTGAACGGCGACGAGAGCGAGGCCGGCACGTTCAAGGACCATCAACTGATTGACTGCAACCCACATCAAGTGATCGAGGGCACACTGCTTGCTTGCTACGCCGTTCAGGCGAACACGGCTTACATCTACCTGCGCGGCGAGTTTTATGAGCCGGCACAGACCTTGCAAAAAGCAATTGACGAGGCCTACGCGCGCGGCCTGATCGGCAAAAACGTGCTTGGCAGCGGCTTCGATGTGGACGTATACATCCACTTGGGCGCCGGCGCTTACATCTGCGGCGAGGAGACGGCGCTGCTCTCCTCGCTGGAGGGGCAGCTGGGCCAGCCGCGCTTGCGCCCGCCGTTCCCCGCCCAGCAGGGGCTTTACGCCAAACCCACCGTGGTGAACAACGTGGAGACGCTGGCCAATGTGCCGCCGATCGTGCTACATGGCGCGCAGTGGTATCGCCAGTTTGGCACAGAGAAAAGCCCCGGCACCAAGATCTTCTGCGTCAGCGGCTGCGTCAACCGCCCCGGCAACTACGAGCTGCCGCTCGGCCAGTACACCATCCGCGAGCTGATCGAGATGGCCGGCGGTGCGCTGCAAGGCCGCGCGGTCAAGGGTGTGTTGCCGGCTGGCTCGTCAGCACCTATCCTGCCGGCTTCGGCGCTGGACACCAAGCTGGACTACGAGAGCTTGCAGGCTGCTGGGTCCATCCTCGGGTCCGCTTCGTTTGTGATCTTGGACGAGAGCGTGGATATTGTCTGGGCGGCGCGCAAGATGGTGCGCTTCTTCAAGCACGAAAGCTGTGGCAAGTGCACCCCCTGCCGCGAGGGCACGCATTGGGCCCTGCAGCTCTACAACAAGCTGCTCAGCGGCTACGGCACATTGGATGACGTGAACATGATCGGCGAAGTGGCCGCCCAAATGTCCGGCAAATGCTTCTGCCTGCTCGGTGAGTTTGCCACTTCGCCGATGCTCAGCACGCTCAAACATTTCCGTGCCGAGTACGAGGCATTTGTGCGAGCGCACTCCGGCGGCCTACGCAACGGCTACGACGATGAGCTGATCCGCGAACATGTGATCGACCCGGCCGGTAACCTGATTGCCGGCGCGGTAGGCCAAAAACGGCATTAGGCCAATGCTGGGGGTGACGATGCGCTGGCTATGGCTTGTGTGGGTGTGTGCTGCGCTGGTGTTATCGCCAGCTGTTGCACAAGCTGACGTTCGCACCGTCACACCTGTCGGGCAGATCGGCGAGCAGGACAAAGGCACTTTTGTTACCGTGCAAGGCGAGATCACAGCAGTGCGCTCATTCAGCCGAGGCGTGCGCTACACCTTGCGCGACGAGAGCGGGGCGATCACGCTGGTGCTGTTTGAGCGCGCCCTCAAGCAGCTCCTTGACCCTCAGTCGCTGCGAGAAGGGGCCGTCGTTCGCGCGACGGGCAAGGTGGATTTTTACCGCAAGCAGAAGCAAATCGTGCCAGTGCGCGGCACCGATGTAACCGTTGTTGCAGCTGCCAAGTCGCTGGCCGTCACACCGCTCGGCGAGATCAGTGTGGATGATGATGAGAAGCGGGTGCGGGTCGTGGGCGAGGTGATCGATGCTTGGCCGTTTGCTTCAGGCTTTAAGTTCGCCCTGCGCGATACAAGTGGCGAGATTACGCTCACCATCTTCGAGCAAGAATACGATGCCCTCTGCATGCCGGAGGCGATCAATGTCGGCGCAATCTTGACTGTGACCGGGCGCGTGAACGTGTTCCGCAACAAGCCGGAGCTGATCCTCAGCTCCTCTTCCAGCGTGGAAGTAGCACAGCCGGCACGGCGAGAGGTGCGCCAGTATGCACTCGGCCCACTCAGTGGCAACGACCACAACGCCGTGGTGCGCGTCGTCGGCCGCGTTTATCGCGTTGACCCGCTAGAGGATGGTGGGCGCAACGTCTTGCTCTACGACGAGACCGGCGTCCAGATCGTGCACTTGCCTCCTACCGTGGCTAAGCGGGTGACGTTGGTCGAGGGCGACGCAGCGGCGGTGATCGGCCGCGTGCGCGCTGTGCGTCGGCGCGGCATCACCATTGAGGTGAGCTTGCCCAGCGACGTGATCAAGCAGCCCGCGGCGTCTGAACAGTGAGAAATGGCAATGGCGGAACTTGTTAACGTCACCATTGATGGCGTCACCGTGGCTGTGCCAAAGGGCACGCTGGTGGTGGACGCCGCGAAGAAGATCGGCAACCACATCCCAGTCTTCTGCTACCACCCTAAGCTGAAGCCTGTGGGCATGTGTCGCATGTGCTTGGTGGACATCGGCACGCCCAAAATCGACCCGGCCACTAAGCAGGTGGTGCGCGACGAGAACGGCAACCCAGTCATCCAGTTTATGCCGAAGCTCACCACTGCCTGCACCACGCCGGTGAGCGAAGGCATGGTGGTGCGCACAGCAACAGAACAGGTGCGTGCCGCCCGCGAGGACATCCTGGAGTTTTTGCTCACCTCACACCCGCTCGATTGCCCCATCTGCGACAAGGGCGGCGAGTGTCCGTTGCAAAACCTCACCCTCGCGCACGGGCCGGGCGTTAGCCGCTTCGACTACGATGCCAAGTTCCACAACGAGAAACACGTCCCGCTCGGTGAGCTGATCTTCTTGGACCGCGAACGCTGCATCCAGTGTAGCCGCTGCATTCGCTTCCAGGACGAGATCGCCGATGATCACGTGTTGCAGTTCCACGACCGTGGTCGCGGCATGGAGATCATCACCTTCAGCGATCCCCCTTTTGATTCTTACTTCGGTGGCAACACCACCGACATCTGCCCCGTCGGCGCGCTCACCACAGCCGACTTTCGCTTCAAGGCGCGCCCGTGGGAGTTGCAAAGCGCACAGAGCATTTGCACGCACTGCGCCGTGGGGTGCAACATCACGCTGAACACGCGTCTCGAGACGCGACATGGTGGGTTTGAGATCAAGCGCGTGATGCCCCGCCAGAACGAGTGGGTGAACGAAATCTGGATTTGCGACAAGGGCCGCTACGTCCATCACTTCACACGTTCGGAAGATCGCCTTCATCTGCCGCTAATTCGCCGCGAAGGGCGCTTGGTGGAGTCCACCTGGCAGCAGGCGCTGCAACTGGTCGCTGACACCTTGCGCGCCGCTGATGGTGAGATCGTCCTCATGGTGGGTGACCGCATCCCCAACGAGGACGCCTATTTGCTGGGCCAGCTGGGCCGCGCGATTGGCGCCAGGGTGAGCGTGTCTCCTAACGTGCCGTCGCATTACGCGGACGTGGCACGCGCCTTTGGCGTGGGGAAAGATGCTGACTTCAAGCGGCTAGGGCGCGGCGACCTGGTCCTGGCGGTGAATGCCGACGTGGAGGAGCAAGCGCCGGTGTGGTTTTTGCGCTTGCGCCAAGCGGTTGTGGATCGCGGCGCCCAGTTGATCATCGCCCATCACCGCAGCACCAAGCTGCACCGCTACGCTTCAGCCATCCATCGCTTCGAGGTGGGCCGCGCGCCGGAATGGGTGCAGCAGCAAGCCGAGACGCTGGCGCAAGCGCTACAAGCCGCGCGCCACGCGCTGATCGTCTTCGGCGATGAGCACCTCGATGGGCCGCGCGCCCGCGCGCTGGCGCAGTTGCTCGCCAACTTGCTGCTGCAAAGTGGCCACGCCGGCAGGTCCGATAGTGGCCTCCTGCCGCTGTATCCCCATGCTAACACCCAGGGTGTGTGTGATGTGCTTTCCCCGCATACCGCACTGCCGCCCGCTGCGCGGGTGGTTTGGGCGGTAGGCGTTGGCGACCCCCAGGAGCTACCACCTGCCGGCTTCTACATCATCCAGGAGGTGCTGCATACTGCGTTGGTGGAGCAGGCGGATGTGGTGTTGCCGTCGCTGACCTTCGCCGAGCGCGAGGGCACTTTCACCAGCGGCGACCGCCGCGTGCAGCGCTTCTACCGCGCTCTGCCGGCGCCTGGCGAGGCTAAGCCAGATTGGTGGATCGCGCAGGAAGTGGCGCGCCGGCTGGGTTTCGAGTGGCGATACAACTCGCCCGCCGAGATATTCGAGGCCCTGGCGAAAGATGTGCCCGCCTACGCGGAGCTGAGCTACGCCGCACTGAGCCGTGTGGTTGAGCAATGGCCGCCCATAGGGCGCGAGGACCTCTACTACGGTGGTACGGCGTATGACAACACCGGTGGCATCGGCGCGCGCTATGCCGCTGAGGCTGAGACCCGCGCACTGCCCCCTTACGACGTGACCATCCCAGAGCCGACCATCGCCGGCTTGAAGCGCGGACCGCGGATGTTGTATCGCGATGGCGAGCTGATTCGCCGCAGCGCGTTGCTTCGCGCCCGCATGGTGTCGCTGCAACAAGTCGCCTAGAGGAGATAACCATGCCCGCGCTACTCGAGATCACGCTGAAATCCACCGCACTCGTGTTTGTGCTGTTGACCAGCTTCGCCTACCTGTCGCTGGTTGAGCGCAAGTTTATTGCTCGCCTGCAAGCGCGCATTGGCCCAAACCGCGCCGGCCCATTTGGCCTGCTCCAGCCAGTGGCCGATGGCCTCAAGCTCATCTTCAAGGAGAGCATCACGCCGGCGCAAGTGGACAAGCCGATGTACTTCTTGGCGCCGGTGCTGGTGGTTGTGCCTTCGCTGATTTTGTTCGCTGTGATACCGGTCGGCAAAGGGCCGCTCTTCCAACTCGCCAGCGATCTCAACGTGGGCGCGCTGTACGTGGTGGCGGTGATGGGCATAGCAGTGTATGGCATCACCTTAGCGGGATGGTCGAGCAACAACAAGTATGCAGTGCTGGCCGGTTTGCGCGCCTCTGCCCAGGTCATCTCCTATGAGCTGGGCATGGGCTTTGCAATTGTGGCGGTGGTGTTGATGGCCTCATCGCTTAGCTTGGCCGACATTGTGGCAGCTCAGTATCCGGGCGAGTACGGCGGCATTTTGGGCTGGTTTATCTTCCGCCAACCGGTGGCGGCAGCCATATTCGTTGTGGCGGCCTTTGCCGAAACCATGCGCGCCCCCTTCGACCTGGTGGAGGCCGAGCAGGAACTGACCGCCGGCTTCATGACCGAGTACAGCGGCATGAAGTTCGCGCTGTTCTTCATGGGCGAGTACGTCAAGATGATCGCGGTCAGCGCACTGTTCACCACATTCTTCTTAGGCGGATGGTCTGGCCCATTTGTGAACGAGCTGCCAGCGCTGTCGGTGGTGTACTTCACCATCAAGGTGGTGGTTTGTTTGTTGGCGTTCATCTGGGTGCGCGCCTCGCTGCCGCGTGTCCGCTACGACAAGCTGATGGGTATGGGTTGGAAGGTGCTGCTGCCCATCAGCATCGAAAACGTCCTGGCGACGGCGTTGTTGATCGCGTTAGGTGTGCCAGGTTTTAAGTGACATCAGGCTATGAGTGGGCCGAGGAGAAGAGCATGATCACAGAGTATCTGCGCAAAGTGCCGGTGGGGCTGGCGACCGTCTTCAAGACGCTCTTTCGCCGGCCAGTCACCATCCAGTATCCCGAAGAGCAAAAGCCGATGAGTGCGCGCTTCCGCGGTCGGCATCACCTAAAGCGCTATGAGGACGGTCTGGAGCGTTGCATCGGCTGTGCGTTGTGTGCTGCGGCGTGCCCGGCCGACGCGATCTACGTGGAAGCCGCGGAGAACACCAACGAGGAACGCTACTCGCCGGGCGAGCGCTACGCGAAAGTGTATGAGATCAACATGCTGCGCTGCATCTTCTGCGGCTACTGCGAGGACGCTTGCCCAACCAACGCGATTGTGCTAGAGCCGATAGACTTTCCCGTCGGCTACACGCGCGAGAGCCTCATCTACACCAAGTCCATGCTGCTTGAGCCGCCGCCGCCGGGAGTTCCGGGAACGCCACAGCAAACCCCGCCGGGCAAGTACGACCGCGCCATTTTGCCTTTCCCGCCGATTGACGAGTCCGTTTGATTCCCAACGAACACTATGACGATGGCTGAATGGGCTTTGCTGGTGTTGCTTGGCGCTCTGAGCCTCGCCTCGGCGTTGGGGCTGTTGCTCAGTCGCAACGCTGTGTATGCGGCGCTCTTTCTCGTGCTGAACTTTAGTGTGGGGGCGGTGATCTACCTGCTGTTCAACGCGCCATTTTTGGCGGTGACGCAGGTGGCGGTATATGCCGGCGCGATCATGGTGCTTTTTGTCTTCGTGATCATGTTGCTAGGGGCGGAGCGCTTGGCGCCGGCGGAAAACCCGCCCGGCCTGGCCTATCAGCGCCCGCTGGCGATCATCCTGGCGGTGGCGCTGTTGGCGGTGGCAGCCTGGGCTTTGCTGAGCGGCGCACAGATCGAGCCGTCCCCCTCTGTTGCGCCTCGTCCGGATAGCAGCCCGCAAGCGATGGGGATGTGGCTATTTGGCCCTTACCTTTTGCCCTTGCAAGTGGTGGCGTTGTTGTTGCTCGCAGCGATGGTCGGTGCGTTGGTCCTCAGTCGCAAATCCTGACGCAGGGAGTGCACAACCATGGATGCCACATCGTTTGTCACATTCTTGTCTGCTGCGCTGTTCGTGATCGGCGCGCTTGGTGTGCTGCTGCGGCGCAGCGCGCTGCTCATCTTCATGTCAGTGGAGCTGATGCTGAACGCGGCCAACCTGGCCTTTGTCACCTTTGCGCATCGCTGGGGACAGCTCGATGGTCAGGTGACGGTGTTCTTCATCATGACAATTGCCGCCGCGGAGGTAGCCGTGGGGTTGGCGCTGATCGTCACCATCTTCCGCACCAAGCGCAGCACCAGCGTGGATGAACTAGCCCAGTTGCGAGGTTGAGCCGCTATGGAGTTGTTTGTCGCGTCCCCGATTTTGTTCCCGTTGCTGGGCATCTTGCTGAATGTGCTGATCGGCAAAAAGCTGGGCGAGCGCGGCGTGGGCTGGCTAGCTTCGACTGTTGTGGTCGCCTCGTTCGCCGTGTCGCTGGCGCTGTTCGCCCAAGTGGCAGGTGACAGTGAACATGCCGCTGTGCATGTCAAGGTGCTGCCATGGATCAGCGCCGGCCCGCTTCAGGTGAGCTGGGGGTTGTTGGTGGACCCTCTGAGCAGTGTGATGATGCTGATCGTCACCGGCATCGGCGCGCTGATCCACATTTACAGCATCGGCTACATGCACGGCGATCCGCACTTCCAGCGCTTCTTCGTGTATCTCAATCTGTTCATCGCCTCGATGCTGACGCTAGTGATGGCGGATAACTTCTTGGTGTTGTTCGTCGGCTGGGAGCTGGTGGGGCTGTGCTCGTATCTGCTGATCGGCTTTTGGTTCACCGAGTTGAAAAATGCCGCCGCCGGACGCAAAGCGTTTGTCGTCAACCGCATTGGCGACGTGGGCTTTGTGTTGGGCATCCTGGCGATCTTCGTCACCTTCGGCAGCTTGGACTTCGCCGAAGTGTTCAAGGCTGTGAAGGCGCAGGGTGGGGCTCTGGCAGCGGCGGCTGGCGTGATCACACTGCTACTGTTTATCGGCGCGACTGGAAAGAGCGCCCAAATCCCGCTCTTTGTCTGGTTGCCTGACGCCATGGCCGGCCCGACGCCGGTCTCTGCGCTGATCCACGCTGCAACGATGGTGACGGCGGGCATCTACATGATGACGCGGGCTCACGCGCTCTTTGAGCTAGCACCGTTCACGCAGCAGATTGTGGCGCTGGTTGGAGCGCTTACGGCGCTGGTTGCTGGCACCAGTGCCCTGCGTCAGTTGGACATCAAGAGGGTGTTGGCTTATTCCACTGTCTCGCAGCTTGGTTTCATGGTGGCTGCTGCGGGTCTGGGAGCGTACGTGGCGAGCATGTTCCACCTGCTGACCCACGCCTTCTTCAAGGCGTTGCTCTTCCTCGCTGCTGGGTCGGTGATTCACGGCATGGGACACGATCGCCACACCGACCCACAGGACATGCGCAACATGGGCGGCCTCGCCCGTCGCATGCCGGTCACGTTTGCAGCATTTGTGATTGGCGGGCTGGCCTTGGCGGGGGTGCCGCCGCTATCTGGCTTCTTCTCGAAGGATGAGATTCTGCTTGCGGCTTTCACCCATCAGCCCCTGACGTTCCTCTTGTTGGGCGCGACGGCGATTGTCACCGCGCTCTATGTCGGCCGCCAACTCATACTCGTGTTTCTCGGCGAGCCGCGCACGGCAAGCGCTGCCCATGCCCATGAGTCGCCGGCCGTGATGACCGCGCCGCTGATCGCGCTGGCAGTTGGCGCAGTGCTGGGAGGGGCGCTCAACCTTCCCGGCGGCGGTTGGTTGCACCACTGGCTGGAGCCGCTGATCGCAGAGCAGGCCAAGCCGCTCAACTTGCCGCTGGCTGCTTTCTTTACCGCGCTATCTGTGCTTGCGCTTGCCGTCGCGGGGTGGATGTATCGCCGACCAGAGCGCGCAGCTCGCGAGGTGGCGCGCGGCGTGGGGCTGTTCCTTGCACGCGCCTGGCGCATTGACGATGCCTACGCGCAGGTGGTCGTCAAGCCGTTCTATTTCATCAGCACGGTCTGCGCTCAGGTGGTGGACGTGGGGTTGGTGGACGGCGCAGTCAACGGCGTGGGTGACGTGTTCAGGCGACTGGCCCAGCTCGTGCGCGGCTTGCAGACCGGCTTGGTGCGCAACTATGGCCTGGTGATGTTGCTGGGTGCGGTGCTGGTAACCGCGTATTTCGTGGTGGTGCGATAGGATCGCTGCTGGAGGTGAAGCCATGATCGTTCAAACCAAAACCGTGCATACCGACCCACAAAGCCACCCCGAGGCGCAAGGCTTTTACGTTCGCCCGGATGACGAGAAGGCCTACCCCGGCATCGTGCTGATCCAGGAATGGTGGGGTATCGAGCCGCACATCCGCGAGCTGGCACAGCGCCTGGCGACCGAGGGCTTCGTCGTGTTGGTGCCCGACCTGTATCACGGCAAAGTGGCAACCGAGCCAGACAGCGCCGGCAAGCTGATGATGGCAACGGTGGAGAACATGTCGCGCGCTGTGGACGAGATCATCGCTGCGTTGGAGTTCCTGCGCCGCGACCCTGGCGTCTCACCCAAGCGGCTGGGCGTGATGGGCTTCTGCATGGGCGGTTTGCTCACCTTCAAAGTTGCTGCTGCCTACCAGCATCTGGCCGCTATCTCGCCGTGGTATCCCGTGATGTATGACCCCACGCCAGAAGAGGTGGCAAAGGTGAACGCCTCGGTGTTGGCGATCTACGGTGAGCGCGATAGCTTCGTCTCGTTGGAGCAAGTGGAGAAGGTGAAAGGCCTCTACGCCGCGGCTGGCAAAGATGCGGAGTTTCGCGTGTATGCCGGCGCCGGCCATGCCTTCAACAACCCCGATCACGGCATGTTCGTGCCAGAAGCCGCGAAGGATGCCTGGGCGCGCGCGGTGGCTTTCTTCAAAGCGAAGCTGAGGTGAGCAGGTCGCAGCGGGATGTGCGGTTGCCTACTCCTTAGCCTATGTTGTCGTTGCTGATTTTCATCCCCTTGATCGGCGCGCTGGCAGTCCTACTTGTCTCGCGCGCCTCGAGCCGCTGGGTAGCGCTGCTGACGTCAGCGTTGGCGCTGGCGGTCTCATTGGTGCTGCTGTTGCGTTTCGACCCTGCTGCCGGCAGCTATCAGTTCGTCGAGTCGCTGAGTTGGATCCCCCAGTTCGGCATTGCCTACAAGGTGGGCGTGGACGGTATCAGCGTGTGGTTGGTGCTGCTCACCACGCTGATCTTCCTGCTGGTGATTTGGGCCTCGGCCGATGCTATCCACGAGCGCCAGAAGGAATACTACATGCTGATGCTCCTCATGGAGACAGCCACGCTGGGAGTGTTCCTCGCGCTCGACATGTTTCTCTTCTACGTGTTCTGGGAGTTCGCGCTGGTGCCGATGTACTTCATCATCGGCGTGTGGGGTGGCCCCAGGCGCGTCTATGCAGCCGTCAAGTTCTTCATCTACACCATGGCGGCTAGTGTGCTGATGCTGATCGCCATTGTGGTGCTGGGTGTCAATGCTGGCAGCTTTGACTTGGAGATAGTGCGGCAGCAAGGCAGCGCTTTCGCCGGAAGCGTGTTGTTGTTCTTGGCCTTTGCCATCGCCTTCGCGGTTAAGGTGCCGATCTTCCCGTTCCACACGTGGTTGCCCGATGCCCACGTTGAGGCGCCTACACCGGGTTCGGTGGTGTTAGCTGCCGTGCTGCTGAAGATGGGTTCGTATGGTCTGATACGCTACAACTTGCAGCTCTTCCCGCAGCTAAGCCAGGCCTTCGCGCCGCTGATGATCGCGCTGGCGATCGTCGGCATCCTATACGGCGCTGCGGTGGCCTTTGCACAGAGCGATGCCAAGAAGCTGATCGCTTACTCTTCCGTCAGCCACATGGGCTATATCGTGCTCGGCATCTTCGCGCTGAACGCGCTTGGCGTGCAGGGAGCGCTCCTACAAATGGTGAACCATGGCTTGAGCACTGGAGGCCTATTCCTGATCATCGGTTTCCTGTATGAGCGCCGTCACACCCGCGACATGGGCAAGTTCGGCGGCCTGTGGGTGCGCATGCCGCTCTACAGCACGCTGGCGCTGATGCTGGTGTTGGCGTCGATGGGGTTGCCAGCGCTCAACGGATTCGTGGGTGAGTTTGTCATCCTGCAAGGCGCGTTCCAGTCTAATCCTTGGGCAGCGGGTTTCGCTGCGGTGGGCATGGTGCTCAGCGCAGTTTACTTGCTCACCTTCTTCCAGAAGACGTTCCTCGGCGAAAGCCGCGATCCCGCCAACGACGCGCTGAGCGACCTGCGCTGGCAGGAGGTGCTCAGCGTAGCGCCGCTGATCGTGCTGTGCTTTATGATCGGCTTGCAAGCGGCGCCGTTCTTCGGCTTGATGGAGCAGAGCGTGGCTGCCTTGCTCTCCGGGGGCGGCCTGGCTCTGCGGTAGGGCGCATCCTCATGCGGAAGCTTGCCCTGCTTCCTCCCTCCCAGGCTGTCGCCGAGTTCAACGCAGTGCTGGACTCGGCGTGGCGACCGTTACCGGCTGAGATTGTGCCTGTGGTAGAGGCGCGTGGGCGCGTGTTGGCGCGTGATGTGATCGCGCCGATCTCGATGCCGGAGTTCCGTCGCAGCTCGGTGGATGGCTACGCGGTGTGTGCAGCCAGTGTGCCAGGTGTGTTGCGCGTGGTGGGCGAGGTGCAGATGGGGAGGCTGTCGCCTTTCGCAATTCACCTCGGCGAAGCTGCGTTGGTGCACACCGGCGCGCACGTCCCTGAGGGCGCCGACGCCGTGGTGATGCTGGAGGACACCCAGCCGGTTGCCGACGCAAGCCAAACGGAAGGCGAAGGTGCAAGGCGCATTCAAGTGGCCGGCAGGGTATCGGTTGGCGACAACATCATCCAGCAAGGTGAAGATGTGCGCGCGGGGGACACTGTGCTGCGCGCCGGCACTCGCTTGCGCGAGCAGGAAATCGGTGGCTGTTTGGCGCTTGGCATCACCCACGTGGAGGTCTATCGACGCCCGCGCGTGGCGTTCATCGCCAGCGGCAATGAGCTAGTACCGCCAGAGCACGTCACGCTACCCGGCCAGGTGCGCAACATTAATGTGCCGATGCTGGCTGCGCTGGCGGCTCGGCATGGTGCCGAGCCGGTGGACTTCGGCATATTGCCTGATCAACCAGAAGCCTTTGAGCAAGCCGCCCGGCGCGCCTTGCAAGAGGCGGATGCGGTGGTGTTTATCGCTGGCAGCAGCGTGGGACCGCGCGACTTCGTGGCCCAGGTGGTGGAGCAGCTAGGTCGGCCTGGGGTGATTGCGCATGGCATCCTCTTTCGCCCCGGCAAGCCCACGCTGTTCGCCGTGTGTGACGGTAAGCCAGTGTTCGGACTACCGGGCAATCCGATCAGCGCACTGGTGACTGCCAACCTCTTCCTCGTGCCGACGCTGTGGCGGTTGCAAGGGGTGAGCCACCCGCCGCGCCCACATGTGGTGCGCGCCGTGCTAGCTTCGGAGATGCGCTCGCCGCGCAACCTGGAGCATTGGTTCCCTGTGACCCTTGACTACCGCGCAGAGTCCTTGCATCCCTCTCCCTTGCCCCTGGCCATTCCGATTGTCACCAAGTCCAACCTGATCTTTGGGCTGGTGCGAGCGCACGGCTTGGCATGTGCACCTATCGGTGTGGACGTGTTGCCTGCTGCTACTGAACTGGACGTGCGACTGATGGAGTGAGCCAGCCGCGCCGGTTAAGAGCCGCAGATGCGCGCATACTCCTCGCTCAGGCGCAGCGGAAGGCGTTGCACCAGGTGGGAGGGTGCCCGCAGGTTGAAGTGAAAGATGTCACGGTTTAGCTCCTCGACCAGCGACTCGAACTGTTGTTTGGCGCGTTGCCAGTCCTGCTCAGCGCGGCTGCGCTCGGTGTAGGTCTGGGCGTGCTGGAGCGCGTGTTGGTAGCGCTCCCAAGCGTGACGCAGCGCCGCGCGCCCCTGGGCCAGCCTCTCGCGCAGCGCCTTATCCTCCTCGATCCAGGCCGGCGCCATATCGTTGCTCTTGAGCACATGCACAGCAAGCCGTTCGTCCTCCGGCACAAGGGCGTCGTCGTCCAGCTCGATCCGCCCCATGCGGGGCAGGCGAGTGAAGTCCCCACGCTCCTGGGCCTCGCGCAGTAATCGCTCGACAAGGTGCTTGAAGTTCACCAAGTGCCTCCTTTCAGATGTTGCGGCCGGTATCCCATGGTTCTGCGCGCGCCAAAAACTCGCGCGCAAAGCGGGTGCTGTATTCCGTCACCAGCTCGGTGATGCGCTCGGCGCTGGGAGACGCCACAATCAAGCCGGCGTGAAAGGGCTTGCGCAGCCGCCAAACCACCTCCGGCGCGCAGAAGGTGGACAGATCGGGGAATTCTTGTCGCGCCAGGCACATCAACACGGCTGCATGTTGGTTGCGTGTTGGTTCGAGCGCTAGGGGTAGGCCTTGTGCCTCCGCTACGATGACGCGCGCCCAGGCTTCCCACCAGTTGATGCCGGTCGCGTATTCGAGCATCTCGGCGATGTGCGCACCCCCAACGCGCGCGCCGGCCTCCAGGAAGAGCCACTCGCCGCTCGCTTTTGCGCGCAGATACTCCGCATGCACCACCCCACTGAACTGCTCTCCGCCTAGGGCGCGCACCACCTTGCGGTTCAGCGCTGCCAGCGCTGCGCGCTCGGCCTCGGAGGTCACTGTTGTCGAGACAAACACACCGCCGCCATGGTAGATGCTGAGCGGAGGCTCGCGGTATGCGCTGACCACTTGCAGGCAGACCTCGCCGCGCCACACGACAGCGTCCACGTGGAACACATCGCTGGGCACGAACTGTTCGAGCAAACGGTAGGATTGCTGGTCGCCGAGTTGATCGAGCAGCCGCCAGACTTGCTCAGCGTTGTTGCAGCGCTGAATGCCCATTGTGCCGGCCTCTTGGCGCGGCTTGAGCAGCCAAGGTGGTGGCACGCGCGCCATCCAATCGCGTAGGCGGTCGTAGTTAAACACGGGCGTGAACTCAGGCACTGGGATGCCTGCTGCTTGGGCATGGACGCGCATCGCCAGCTTGTCGCTGAACCGGCGTGCCTGAGAGGCGGTCATGCCGGGGAGCTGAAAGTGCTCGCGTAGCAGGCCGGCGGTCTCCACCTCATACTCGTCTAAAGGCACGATCAAGTCAAAAGCCACCCCGCGCATCATGTAGCTTGCAGCGTGGATCACGTGTTGGCGGATCGCAAGGCTGTGCATGTAATGCACACCGTCCAGCGCGTCGTAGGGCCACTCTTCACCGCGCCAGCGCTCCTCGGTGAGCAGGAAGACGCGGCAGCCGTGCGCCTTAAGCGTGCGAATCAGTCGCTGACCTTTGACGGCGCTGCTAAGGCAGAGCACGTTGAGCACGTCGACCCGATCATAAACACAGGCCGCCTCGACCTCTCGGTCAGGCGGCCCGTGCGCTAAGGCTTGTCCCTTGTCTAGAAGTTGTCCTCGTAGCGGCTACGGCGGCGCTCGCGCAAGCTGCGGTCATCTCGCTTGCCGCCTCCGCCGCGAGTCGATCGAGCGCTGCCTGCTGCGGAGGAGAAACCGCTGCTGAAGCTTCCGCCGAGGCGCGGACGCTCCTCGCGCGGCCGGGCGAAATCAATGCGCAGCTGGCGGTTGTCCAACTCTCTGCCGTTCAGCGTTTGAACAGCACGATTGGCATCCTCGTCGTTCACCATCTCGACAAAGCCAAAGCCTTTGGATCGGTTGCTGATGCGGTCCATCACAACTTCGGCGCTCTTCACCTCGCCTACCGTGGCGAAGAAGTTGCGCAAATCAACATCGGTTGTGGAGTAGGCCAGGTTGCCTACGTAAATTCGGTTCGACATGATTCGGTGGTCTTTATGACAAAAGAAAATCAGTGGGTTCACTTCTGGCGAAACAAGCGTGCAGGTGGGTGGGGAAACGACAAGGGCTGAACTTTCTTGCTGTGAACTCTCTCCTGAGGCGCGCTCAACAAACGAAGACGACCTCACCACGTGCGGGATCGCGCAGAGGACTGGCCACTATGCTGCGCTTCTCGTGTGCGCTATTAAGGGCGACTCGAGGGGCGATCCGGCACATCTCAGGTAATTGCACTGCCGGTCAACGAAACCAGCTCAGCGGTACTATAGCATATCCTCATCCACTGCAAAAGCTCGGCGGGAGATGCTCTAAGGACAGTCATAACCGATGAGTGTGGGCACAGGCATTGCCTGTGCCCACACTCGCTTGGTGTTGCTGCGGAGGCATGCACCTGCCGCAGGAAGGCTGCGCGGCGTGCTCGCCGCAAAGGTGTCGAGTCGCCTCAAAACTGGTTGAACACGATGCGCGGCGCTTTGTTGCGGCCGTGCTCCACGTCTTCAAATGCCTCGTTCACTTTGTCCAGCGGGCGCGTTTCGTAGAGCACGCGCGTCTTGCCGGCTGCATGGATTGCGAAGGTCTCCGCCAGGTCCAAACGGGTGCCAACAATAGAGCCGATGATGCGGATGCCATTGAGCACCGTCTCAAAGATCGGGAGCTGCATGTAGTTATCAGCAGGGAGTGCCACAAAGACCAGGCGGCCATTGCGCGCAAGCGAGCGAAAAGCCTGCTCAAATGCCTTCGGCGATACAGCGACACAAATCGCAGCATCAGCGCCGCCCAACTTCTTCAGCTCTTCAATTGGGTCCTGCTTCTTCGCGTTGATGGTGTAGTCGGCCCCCAGCTCTCTGGCGACATCCAGCTTTTCGTCGAGCAGGTCAACCGCAGCGACTGTGGCGCCAGCAACCTTTGCATACTGCAGTGCGAGGTGGCCAAGCCCACCGACACCGAAGATAGCCACCAATTCCGAGGGGCGCGCGCCAGAGACCTTCACTGCCTTGTAGGTCGTGACGCCTGCGCAGGTGAGTGGCGCAGCATCGAGCGGCGATACCCCTTTGGGAACTAGCCCAACATACTTGGCGTTGGCCTTTGCATACTCTGCATAGGCACCGTCTATGAAGTAGCCAGTGTTAAGTTGGCGCTCGCAGAGCGTCTCCCATCCTGAAACGCAGTACTTGCACTCGCCGCATGCATAGCCCAACCACGGTATTGCCACTCGGTCACCCTCTTTCACGTTCTTGACGCCAGCACCGACACTTTCTACAATGCCCACACCTTCGTGGCCAGGAATAAAGGGCAACTTGGGCTTCACCGGCCAGTCGCCGTGAGCAGCGTGAATGTCAGTGTGACAAAGGCCTGAGGCCTCTATCTTGACCACAATCTCGCCAGGTCCAGGTTCAGGCTTGGGCACTTCCTCGATGCTTAGCGGCTTTGTGAAATCGTGAACAACAGCAGCTTTCATTGTCTTCATAGCTGTACCTCCTGGGACTTTGCAAGTGAAAAGCCTGCAAAGCGACGTTGATGTAACGCCCACTTTAGCGCAAGATGAGTTTTTGTCAAGCCAATCGTTTTGTTAGTATCGGTCGTAAGTATTGGTCTTAAGAAGGCGCCGCTTGCGTGGTCACTGAGGCCATGACTTTGCCGAAGGCAGGCGGGCGATACAATGCGGGCTAGTGTTTCTCTTCGGCGCCAACTTAAAAATGCATCAGACGCCCCAGCAGACGCGCGCCTACATGCGCGCGTTGCGGAAGGAGGTGTCCGCGTTCACTGATGATGTGACGCTCTGGCTTGCTCCACCGTTTACCTCGTTGCAGGCGGCTGTGGAGGAGTCTGATCCGCGCTGGTGGATCGGCGCGCAAAATATCCACTTCGCTGACGCGGGCGCCTACACCGGTGAAGTCAGCGCTGCAATGGTGAAAGCGTGTGGGGCGCGGTTTGTGATGGTAGGTCATGCCGAGCGCCGCTCACTTTTTGGGGAAAGTGAGGAGATGGTCAACCAAAAGGTGCTGAGTGCGCTGCGTCATGGCCTTGGCGTGATGGTGTGCGTGGGCGAGCCGTTGGTGGTGAAGCAGGCTGATGCAGGGCCGGAATATGTTGCCCAGCAGCTAAAGCGCGACTTAGCCGGTGTCTCCGACGTGAGCCAAGTGTGGGTGCTCTATGAGCCAATCTGGGCGGTGGGGGCGGGCGGTGTTGCTGCCGACCCAACCTACGTTGCGCAGATGTTCGCACATGTGCGCGAGGTGTTGCTCGCTCGCTTCGGCCGAGACGGCGAGGCCGTCCGGATTCTATACGGCGGCAGCGTGGATGAGAGCAACTGCGCAGCTTACGCCTGTTTGCCGCATGGCGCGGGTATAGGGGTGGGAAGGGCGGGCCTGGACCCCGCCCAATTCACCCGGGTGCTTCGGGCTGCTTGGCAAGCGCGACAACAGCTGTCAACAGCTCGCTAGAAGTTGTTGCCATACGCGGTGCTGTAGGCGCGAAAGCCAAATAGCGCGTTGAGCAGCAGCACAGCGCTGTAGAGCAACACCGCGCCACGGTCGTCACGCCCGCGTGTGTAGGCAAACACAGCCGGCACTGCCAACACCACCAACACCCCATAGAGGTAGTGCACAGCGCGCACCGTGACCCCAAGCCCCTGGGTCACCAGTGCCAACCCAACCACAGCTTGCACCAATCCGAGCACGGGACTGAGCGCTACTGCGCCGAAGAAGTTGCCGTCCATGCTTTCACCGCGGAAGTACTTGAGCATGCCCCACGCGCCGAGGATGACGTTGAAGAGCATCACGGCGGTAGCTAAGTTGGCGTGGACTTGTGTCAAACCCAAGGCGATGACCTCCTATGCAGCTATTGCTGGCGCGCCAAGCGGCTCGGCGATCAGGTCGTATTCCATCGCGCCCGTCACCCGGACTGGCAGCATCTCGCCGATGGGGATGCACCCGCGTAGGAGCACCAACCCGTCCACCTCTGGAGCGTCGCGGTAGGTGCGTCCGATGCTGATGTTTCCGCTGGCGTCGGTGCCCTCGATCAGGGCGGTGAGCGTTTTGCCAATGAAGGCTTGGTTCTTGCGCAGTGAGATGCGCTGCTGCAGCTCCATCAGCGCGTTGCGACGCGCCTCGGCTACCTCGCGCGGTACTTGATGGGGCATGTGGCCGCTAGCTGTCTGGGCCTCGAACGAGTAGGTGAACACACCTACGCGGTCAAACTGCATCTCCTCCACAAAACGCAGCAGCGCCTCAAACTCAGCGTCGGTTTCACCGGGGAATCCAACGATGAAGGTTGTGCGAATGGCCAGCTCCGGCATCGCAGTGCGCATCTTTTCAAACGTTCGATACACCCATTCCATATTGCTAGGGCGACGCATGCGGCGCAGGGTGGCAGGGTGGGCATGTTGCAGGGGGATGTCGAGATACTTCACCACTTTGTCGTTGGTAGCCATGACCTCGATCAAGCGGTCGCTAACTGCTCCGGGGTAGGCATACATCAGCCGCAGCCAATCCAGCGATGGTGCAACCCGGATGATGTCGGTGACGAGTTGGGCCAAGCCATCGCGCAGGCCAAGGTCGCTGCCGTAATCGGTGAGGTCTTGCGCGATCAGGATCAGCTCGCGCACGCCTTGCTCAGCCAGGCGCTGCGCCTCTGCGAGCACAAGCTCGGGCGGGCGAGATTTGAGCGTGCCTTTGATGATAGGGATGGTGCAAAATGCGCATGGGCGCCGACAGCCGTCGGAAATTTTGAGGTAGGCGCTGGCACCTTGCACTGCAACGCGCTGTGCGCCGCGCTCGTCCTCGCCAACCGTGTCGGCCTCTGTGGGCAGGTGATACAACGGTGAGGGGTGAGGAGCCCCCTTACGGCTAGCTCGCACGCGCTCGATGAACTCCACGATGTCCATCCAGCGTCGCGTTCCGATCACGCCATCTAGGCCTGGCACGGCATCGGCCAAGCGTGGCCCCCACAACTGTGAGAGGCAGCCTGCTGCAATCAACACTTGATGCTTCCGTTTGCGCGCGGCCAGTTCGCGCAGATAGCGCAAGCTCTCCTCACGCGCTGGGCCGATGAAACCACAGGTGTTCACGATGAGCACGTCGGCTTGGTTTGTTTTCTCGGTGCTGTGGTAGCCCGCTTCATCTAGCAACTGGGCCATGCTGGAGGAGTCCACATCGTTCTTGGCACAGCCGAGCGTGAGCAGGTGGTAGGTCAACCGCTTGGTCAACTGTTCCACCTCCTTGCTGCCGTGCCGGTCACCTCAGCAATCATGACGGATGGAAATTGTACGGTTCGTTGCTGCAGCGTCAGGGAGGTGAGGCCCAGCTCAGCAGGCCTTCAGGCCTGGCAAGGTGGGCTGCACGTCACAACCGCCCTCGGTAGCCCAGCGCCTTGGCCTGACGCTTCGGGGAGGCTGCGAGCCGTTCGTCTCCCGCTAGCTTCTCTTGCATCAGCTCATCAAGCGCGCGGACCTCCTCGTTGTGGATCACGCTTTCCTCGTGTGCGGCGCTCATGGCAAACGGGTAGCCACCGCCTAGCCTGACGTGGCGCTGCAAGATCGCACAAAGCTGGGCCATCTGCTCTGCACTAGAGCACCATTCGGGGAACTCCAGCCGTGCGATCACTGCGCTGTTGCCAGTCCCCTTGCCGAAGTTGGCATAACACACACACAGATGTTCCCCATCGTGAAGGCTGACGTGGGAGCGCATGATCCCTGTGCGGTGAGCGGGTTTCAGCACATCTCGTAGTAACACGTGATCAGGCACGTATCGAAGAGCATTGTGTGCCGATGGCTGAGATGCAGCGCACAGGGCGGCCAGTGATGTAGATTTTGGCCTGTCCACATAGTTGCAAAGGATAGCGTGGGTTCGTTGCGACGTTTTCAGCAGATCAACGAGCGGCGGAGGCATTTGCTTGCCACCTGTGTTTGTGGGGTCGAGCAATTCAGCCGCCGGCAATAGCATGCCATCAACCAAGAGCACCACCTGACCCTTATCTCTTGTGGCTTCCTCGCAAGCATACTTCAGGAGCTTCATCTCCAAACAGTAGCGCTGGTAGTTAATCGCTCGCATTGCTGAGCTTTGTTGACGCAGCTCTTCCTCGAAAATGAGCTGTGTCCGGCGTTTCGTTGAAATGTGGACAGAGCGCTCAGAGTAATGGAGGCTGATGCTCACGGCTTGCACAAGACCATAGAAGACTGGCTTGTGGCGATCCGGATATACCTGTGAGCCATCCACCGCGATGAGCACATATCGCTCGGGCTCTTCGTTGAGGGAGAATTTCGATTGCTCGAAGGGGGATTCGTTGCCAAATGCGGTGAGGTCAAGCCGCTGGTGAGATGTGCCCTGCGCTGCCCGGAAGCGGTCCTGGAATCGGTGGGCGTCATCGAAAGGGCGGCGCAGGTGTGTCAAATGGGCCGCGTAGTCTTCTCGCTGGTTGCTGAGGCGGCTCGCCTGTTGCTCAAGCGATTGAAGGACGCTATCGTAATCAATTGGCATTGTTGAAGTTTGTACTCGACTCGCTGAGAAACTGCTGAGCTAGATCAGAGCGAGGAAATTAGCAAGGATTTGCTTGCCGCCTTGGGTCAGAATGCTCTCCGGATGAAACTGCAAGCCGAATGTGGGATGCTGACGATGGCGTAGCCCCATTACTTCGCCCTCTTTGGTGAAGGCAGTGACCTCCAACACGGCAGGCAATGGCTCAGCGACGATGAGTGAGTGGTAACGGGTGGCCTCGAAGGGATTGGGCAATCCGCGGAACAGGTCACGTCCATTGTGGTGGATCAGAGAGGTCTTACCGTGCATCAAGCGGGGGGCGCGCGTCACGCAGCCGCCGAATACATGGCCGATGCACTGTTGGCCCAAGCACACGCCGAGGATGGGCACCTTGCCGCTGAAATGTCGTATCACATCGTTGCTGATGCCGCTGTCCTTGTCAGGGGAACCTGGGCCAGGTGAAATGACGAATGCCCGCGGCTGCATCTGCTGCAACTCAGCGATGCTGATTTGGTCGTTGCGAAACACGCGCAGTTCGGCGCCTAGCTCGCCGAGATACTGCACCAAGTTGTAGGTGAACGAGTCGTAGTTGTCAATGACCACTATCATCGAGTTTCCTCACTGTCACATGCTCTCCGCCTCATCAATGGCGACCATGAGCGCGCGTGCTTTGTTGTGTGTCTCGTGAAACTCGTTGGTGGGATCACTATCGGCGACGATGCCCGCGCCTGCCTGCACGTAGCACGTGTCGTTGCGCATCACAATGGTGCGAATGGTGATGCAGGTGTCCATTTGGCCGCCGAAGGAGAAGTAGCCTACGCAGCCGCCGTAAATGCCGCGGCGTTCGCCCTCCAGCTCCTCGATGATCTCCATCGCGCGCACTTTGGGGGCCCCGGTCAGCGTGCCGGCGGGAAAGGTGGCGCGTAGCACATCGGTCGCCGTGATGCCATTGCGCGCCTCACCCTCTATCAAGCTGACGAGGTGCATCACGTGCGAGTAGCGCTCAACCACCATCAGCTCTGGCACGCGGACGCTGCCGTAGCGCGCGATGCGCCCAATGTCGTTGCGTCCCAAGTCCACCAGCATCACATGCTCGGCGCGCTCCTTGGGGTCTGAGAGTAGGTCCTGCATCAGCGCCGCGTCTTCGTGCTCGGTAAGGCCGCGCCGGCGTGTGCCTGCGATTGGTCGCACGCTGGCAATGCCGTTGTCGAAGCGCGCGTGCATTTCTGGGGAGGCTCCAATCAGCCTGAGATTTTCCTCCAGCAGGCCATCAAAGTTGAAATAAAACATCCAGGGTGAAGGGTTCAACATGCGCAGGGCGCGGTAAATGCTGAATGGATGAGCGGTGGTACGGCGTTCGATGCGCCGTGAAAGCACAACCTGGAAGATGTCGCCGGCTTTGATGTGCTCTTTGGCTGCGCGCACCATTGCCTCATACTCTGCCTGGGTTTTGTTAGCCCGCGGCGGTGTGCATACGCCGCACGGATCGGGTGACAACTCCGCCAACGAGTTGCCAAGTCGCGCGTGGATGGTCTTGATGCGTGCTAGCGCTTCCTCATACGCATCCGCCACGCTTGTGTCACCGTCGAGGTAGGCGTTAGCGATGATCAGCAAGCGGTGGCGCGCATGATCGAAGGCGACGAGGGTGTCTGTGAGTAAGTAGGCCGCCTCCGGCAACTGGAAAGGGTCGCAAGCGGTGTTCGGCAACCGCTCGAATTGTCGGACGGCGTCATAAGCCAAGTAGCCCACCAAACCGCCGCAGAAGCGCGGCAACTGCGGCAACCGCACCAGCCGGTAACGATCCAGCTCGCGCTGCAGATGGGCCAACACATCTCCGTTGGCCTCTACCGCCGCCAGCTCGCGTTGAAGCAGGCCCTGGGGTGAGAGACGATGTCGCCACAGCTGTCCCTCGCGCCACACCAGCGCTTCGCGCAGATGCACGCCGAGGAAGGAGTAGCGCGCCACGCGCTCCCCGCCCTCCACGCTCTCTAACAAGAAAGCGGGCCTGTGATTGGCTAGCTTCAGGAATAGCGAAGCGGGCGTGTCAAGGTCAGAGGGCAGTTCGGCATAGATGGGCACGAGGTTGCCCTGTGCGCTGAGCATGCGCACCTCATCGAACGTGGGTTTGATCGTGAGCCTTCCCATTCCTTCTTCCGTGCTCAAACAAAAAGCGCCTCTCGTCGAGGGACGAGAGGCGCTCCACTCGTGGTGCCACCCTACGTTTAGGCGATGAACTGCAGCAGTTCATCACCCCTCAAATCGCGAACCAACATTCGCTCCGCCGTGATAACGGTGGCGGCTCCGGGTTGCTTACTACGGGCTTGCACCTGATTCAGCTTCCAGCTCGCGAGTCCATTCCGCTGCGCTCCACGTGCGACACTCTCAGCAAAGCGTGTTCGCTCTCTGTCCGCTTCTGCACCAGCGTACTCGTCTCGGTCATCGCTTTTAACTTGTGCTGCTCGAATTCTACCGCAATTCCAAAGTTGCTGGCAGGGTATGATCTCAGCACGCTATGTTCGAGTCCATCTCTGAGTTAAAAGACAGGTTGTTGAGTGCTCGGGAGCGCCTCGATAACCTGCGGGGGCGTCTTTGAGCTGGATGCCAAGGAAGGCCGCCTCCGTGAGATCGAAGCACAATCCGCGCTCCCTTCATTTTGGGAAGACGCCCTGCGTGCGCAGGCGCTGATGCGCGAGATGGGGGCGCTCAAGGAGCTGGTGGACGAGCATCAAGCCTTGCGACGGCACCTGGCTGATGCAGAGGCGATGCTCGAGCTAGCGCAAGAGGAAGAGGACGAGTCGCTGCTTTCGGAAGCTGAAGCTATGGTTGTTGCGCTGGAACGGGAACTGCAAAAGGCGGAAGATGCGCTCATGTTCAGCGGCAAGCACGACCATAGCAATGCCATTCTCTCCATTCAACCTGGCGCTGGGGGGGTGGATGCCCAAGATTGGGCGGAGATGCTCTACCGCATGTATGTGCGATGGGCTGAGCGACACGGGTTCGAGGTTAGCGAGGTGGACTACAACCCCGGCGAGGTGGCTGGCATTAAAAACGTGACGCTCCAGATCAACGGCAACCGCGCCTACGGCTATTTGCGTGGCGAGCGCGGTGTGCATCGGCTGGTGCGCCTGTCGCCCTTCAACGCCGGCAACACTCGTGAGACCTCCTTCGCCCGCGTGGAAGTGTATCCAGACCTGGGAGAGGAACAGATGGAAATTGAGATCAACCCCAACGACTTGGAGATAGAAACGTTTCGCTCGCAAGGAGCCGGCGGCCAGAACGTCCAAAAGAATGAGACCGCTGTGCGCATCCGCCACATCCCTACTGGCATCGTCGTCACATGTCAAGATCAGCGCAGTCAGCTCCAGAATCGGCAGCGGGCGTTGCACATCTTGAAAGTGCGCTTGCAAGAATTACAGGAGCGCCGCCGAGAAGCGGAATTGCGCGCGTTGAAGGGCGAGCACGTCGAGGCGGAGTTCGGCAACCAAATTCGCAACTACGTGCTGCACCCCTACCAATTGGTGAAAGACACGCGCACCGGCGTGGAGACAAGCCGTGTGCAAGATGTGCTCGATGGCGACCTGGATGAGTTCATGCTGGCGTATTTGCGTTCGCAAATCAGCTTGCCCACCACTTCCCAGTGAGTTGGCGCGAGGTGCACTATGACGAGCTTGCGTCGAGTGGCAGCACGCGCCGCTGCGGGAGGGATTGGGGTAGGGTTGGCTGCGATTATCTGGTTGGCTAATAATGCGAGGCTGCCGGAGAGTGCCCAGATAAATTCGCCGATCTCGCCGTTGCCAACCGTCACCTCTTTGCCGCCCACTGCAACAGGACTCCCTCTCGTCCCTACACCAAGCGCCATCGCCACAGTGCCGGTGATGAAAACTAGTGGGCCAGATTTGAATGCAACTTCCACCGCGGTAGTGGCCACGATCACAACGCTCGCAGCCACGCCCACTTATCCGCCTGTTGCCACAAGGCGGCCGGTGGGCTCAAGCGGCAGCGACGCTGCCAGCACATCAACGCCAACATCGGTCATCTCAAGCTCGCAGGGTGTGACTCTGCTCTCACTCTCATCGCAGGTGTATCGGGGTGGCACTGCGGCTCTAATGGTGCGCGCTCAGCCTGCCGACGCGTGTGTCCTGCGACTCCTTCAGAGAGACCAAGGTGGCAATCTGGCGGCAGTGACGCCTCAACCATCTGAGCTGGTGCGTCAGACGGACAGCCAAGGGACAGCTGTCTGGCTCTGGGAAGTGGCGGCAGATTCCCCTACAGGGATATGGGTTGCTGAAGTGAATTGTCGTCGTTCCGGACTGGTGCAATATGATGTTGAGGTGCTGCCATGAAGGCTTCCCCAGCGTGTAGCTTAGATGTCCATCGCCTGCGCGTTGACTTCCCCATCTTCGCCACTCGTGATGGCCGCCCTGTGGTCTTTCTGGATAGCGCTGCTTCGTCTCAGAAACCGCGCCAGGTGCTAGAGGCCATGAACGCGATCTACACCAGCGCCTATGCCAACGTGCATCGCGGTGTGTATCAACTCAGCGAAGCGGCCACTGCTGCATACGAGGCGGCGCGAGAGAAGGTGGCGCGCTTCATCAATGCGCCTGCAGCAGACACAATTGTCTTCACCCGCAACGCGACGGAGTCGCTCAATCTCATCGCTTACGCCTACGCACGCACCAACTTGCGCGAGGGTGACGAGATCGTGCTCACCGAGCTTGAACACCACGCCAACTTTGTACCTTGGACGGTGCTGGCGAAGGAGCGCGGGGTGAAGTTGAAATTCATCCCGATCACTGAGCAGGGCTACCTGAACCTCGATGCACTGGACGAGCTGCTCACATCGCGCGTGAAGCTGGTGAGCTTTGCCCACGTCTCCAATGTGCTGGGCGTGATCAATGATGCGCACGCAATTGTCCAGCGCGCAAAAGCGATCGGCGCAGTGACCGTAGTGGATGCTTCACAATCAGTCCCACACATGCCAGTGGATGTTCAGGCGTTGGGATGTGACTTCTTGGTCTTCTCCGGCCACAAGATGCTTGGCCCAACTGGCATCGGCGTGTTATATGGAAGGCGGGACTTGCTCGAGGCTATGCCTCCCTTCCTCACTGGCGGCGACATGATCCGCTACGTCGGCTTCGACGAGGTGCGCTGGAACGATGTGCCGTTCAAATTCGAGGCAGGCACGCCAGCCTTCGTAGAAGCAGTGGGGCTCGGCGCTGCAGTGGACTACTTAACTGCGCTGGGTATGCAAGCAGTGCGGGAGCACGAGCGACAGATCACTGCCTATGCCCTGGAGCGCTTGAGCGAGGTCTCCGGCGTGCGCATCTTTGGGCCGCTGGACGCGGAACACCGCGGTGGTGTGGTCACGTTTACACTTGAGCGTGTGCATCCACACGACTTAGCATCACTCCTGGATCGCGATGGGATTGCGATCCGGGCCGGCCACCACTGCGCTCAGCCGCTGCACCAGCGCCTTGGCGTGAACGCCACGGCGCGTGCTAGCTTCTACGTTTACAATCCCCTTTCAGATGTGGATGCGCTGGTGACCTCGCTGGAGCGTGCAAAAGCTGCGCTGCGCATAAAACGGTGAGTGACGTATGGACGACCTATACCGAGACCATATTTTGGACCACTACGAGAATCCCCGCTTTCACGGCAACTTGCCCGACGCGGACTTCGTGCATGAGGAGGACAACCCGCTGTGTGGTGACCGCCTTCGCATTGCCGTCAAATTAAGTGAAGACCACACACGCATTGCCAATGCTGCCTTTGAGGGGGATGGGTGCATCATCAGCCAAGCAGCTGCCTCAATGCTATTGGAGCACGTGGTGGGGCAGTCTGTCGAAGAGGTGGAACGATTCGAGCCGCAAGCGATGCTGGAGCTGGTTGGTGTGCCGCTCACTGCGAATCGCGTGAAGTGTGCCTTGCTCGGTTTGAAGGTGCTGAAAACTGGCCTTAAGCTTTGGCAACTCCAACACAGGAACGGGAATACTCCCGAGTGATGTCCTCCGGTAATGCGCTGTTTGGTTATCTCCGACATCCATGCCAATCTCGCGGCTTTGGAGGCAGTGCTGCAAGATGCTGCCCGCAGGCACGCCAACTATGACATTGTGTGGTGTCTTGGCGATGTGGTGGGCTATGGGCCGGACCCAAACGAGTGCATTGAGTTGCTGCGCACGTTGCCACACGTCTGCCTAGCCGGCAATCACGACTGGGCTGTGCTCGGCAAGCTGGCGATCGAAGCGTTCCACGAGAGTGCCGCATTTGTGGTCCATTGGACGCGCGAGACGCTCACAGGGCCAAGCTGGAACTACCTACGCGTCCGCCCTGAGAGGGAATTGCAGGGTGATTTCTTGCTTGTCCATGCTAGCCCCCGTGAGCCGATTTGGGAGTATGTTCTCGATGTTGGAGTAGCGGAGGAGAATTTCAACTTTGTGACCACACTCTGCGCGTTAGTGGGCCATACCCATGTGCCCCTGATGTTCTCAAAGGACCAACGCACGCGCACGGTGAGCGCGGTGTCGCCATCCCCAAACACCCCGCTCTTGCTACGACACAGTTTCACATACATCATGAACCCCGGCAGCGTGGGGCAACCACGTGATGGTGACCCCCGCGCTGCTTACGCTGTGCTGGACACAGAAGCGCTCACCTGGACGCAGTACCGTGTTGCATACCCCGTCACCTACACACAAGAGCGGATGCGGCAGCGCAGCTTCCCAGAACGGCTAATCGAGCGACTAGCTGTTGGCCGATAACGTGAGATCAACCAAAGTGCGCCTGGATGTGTTGCTTGTTGCGCGTGGGCTTGCCGAGAGCCGTGACTGGGCGCAACGATTGATCCGCGCCGGCGAAGTGCGGGTGAACGGCGAACTGCTCACTCATCCCGACCGCCGCGTTGATGCGAACGCAAGCGTGGAACTCATCGCCCCGCCAAAGTATGTCTCGCGCGGTGGCTTCAAACTGGAAGCTGCGCTGGACTACTTCGGTGTTGACCCGCGTGGCTTGGTCTGTGCTGATGTGGGCAGCAGCACGGGGGGCTTCACCGATTGCTTGTTGCAGCGCGGCGCTGCGCGCGTGTATGCGATTGACGTCGGGAGCAATCAACTGCACTGGCGACTCCGCAACGACCCACGTGTCATAGCAATGGAAGGGGTCAACGCTCGCTACCTGTTTGCGCTGCCCGAGCAGGTTGAGCTTGTGGTTATAGATGTCTCTTTCATTTCGCTGAGGCTGATCGCGCCGACGGCGGGCGCCTGGCTGCGTGAGGGCGGCTGCATGATCGCTTTGATTAAGCCACAGTTTGAGGCAGGGCGCAGCCAGGTGGGAAAGGGCGGCATTGTGCGAGACCCTCAAGTGCATGAGCAAGTGGTCGGAGAGGTGTGCGCTCACATGGCCCAGCGCGGCTGGCAGACCGGCGGTGTGATCCCTTCACCCATTCTTGGCGCTGATGGCAACCGTGAGTTCTTAGCGCTCTTCACGCGAGCGTAGCCGTGCGATCGGCCTTGCCCTTGTGGTGCGCGCTGAGATATAACGTGTGAGCATGGCAATAGATAAGCTGCTTCAGCTCGCCCTCGACCCCAGCATGCTGCCCGGGGCGTTAGTTTACTTTGTAGCTGTAGCTGTAACGGCGTGGCTGATCTCTCGCCTGTGGCGTCACCTCATCCGCCGCCTACTCGAGAGAGAGCAGCGGTTGCTCAACCGCACCACCTTGGAGTTCACTGCCCAGATCGGCAGCGTGTTGATTTACGTGTTGGCTTTCGTTGTGTATGCCAGCTTGGTGCCCGCGTTGCGCGCTCTGGGCACCGCGCTGCTCGCTAGCGTTGGCATTGTGTCGTTAGTGATCGGCTTGGCCGCACAGAACACGCTGAGCAACTTGGTGGCTGGGTTGACGTTAGCAATTTACCGCCCTTTCGAGATTCACGACCACGTTCGGGTGCTCGCGCTGGGAAGCATTGAAACAGGAGTGGTGGAGAGCTTGACGTTGGGATACACCATCCTGCGCACTTTGGATAATCGTCGCATTGTCATACCAAACAGCGTGATGTCCTCTCAGATACTGGTGAACTTGACTATGCGGGACGCACGCAAGATGGTGGCGATCCCACTCACCACTAGCCTTACAGCGGACATTGACCGTGTGCGCGCGCTTGCGCTTGAAGTAGCGCGTGGTCACCCTAATGCCCGCCAAGTTGTTGGCTGTCCTGTCACGCAACTTTCGCGGGACGGTATCACGCTGTCCCTGCAGATATGGTGCGACGATTTCCTTCAGGCAGAACAGCTTCGCATTGAAATCACTGAGCAACTGAAGAAGCGCTTCGACGCTGAAGGGATTGAGCTGAAAGCTGCCTGATGCCTCCTTGCTTCTGGTTGCTTTTCAGCGCCGTCTCACCCACAGCGCAGTGAGGCCGTGAAAGTGGTAGGCGTTGCGATAGACGGGCGGCTGCACAAGCTCTAGATTTGGCACTCGCCGTGCCAAAGTGCTGAGTGCAATCTCAAGCTCCAGCCTCGCTAGCGGTGCGCCGATGCAAAAGTGGATGCCGCCGCCAAAAGATACGTGTGGGTTGTGGATGCGCGTGATGTCCAGCTGATCAGGACATGGAAACTGTTGAGGGTCGCGGTTGGCTGCGCCCAACAGCAGGGCAATGGTGTCGCCAAACTTGAATGCATGCCCCCGCCACGTGAGGTCTTCTAACACCCATCGTGTGAACAAATGCAGAGGGGTGTCAAATCGCAACAACTCTTCAACTGCGCCTTTGGCTAGCGAGGGGTTATCCACCAGTTTCTGCCACTGCCCAGGGTGAGTAAGCAGCGCGTAGACGCCGTTGCCGATCACGTTGACAGTGGCCTCATGGCCGGCATTGAGCAGTTGCATGCAACTGGAGATTAACTCGTGCTCGGTGAGCTTTTGGCCTTGATCTTCGGCTGCGATGAGCTGCGTGATGAGGTCGCCGGCTGGGTGTCGGCGTCGTTCGCGCACGAGCTCGCAAAGGTAAGCGTAGAACTCTTGTGTGGCTTGCACAGCTTGGCGCTCCTGCTCGCGGGTGCGCCCTAGCTCATACATGGCGACCATTGCATGAGACCACCGCAGGAGGTGATCGCTCATCTCGACTGGCACTCCCAGCAATCGCGCGATGGTCTGCACAGGCACCGGTGTGGCGTAGGCTGGCAGCAAGTCAAAGGGTGCGTCATGGGGCATGGCATCGATGAGCTGATCGCACAAGGCTTGAATTTGCGGGCGCAAGCTCTCGATTTGTCTCGCCATAAACGCTTTCTGCACCAGACTGCGCAGGCGTGTGTGGTCAGGCGGCTCTTTCTGGATCATCGTAGCCTCGTCCACTTCGTAAAAAGGTTTGAGGTCATCGGGGATTGGCTCCCAGCCCAGCTCCTCGCGGGTGCGCAGGTGGGTGATCTGCCGCCCAAAGCGTCGATCGCGCAGCAAAGTGTTCACGTCTTCCCAGCAAGCAAAGCACCATAGGTTGAATTCCTGCCAGTAGAAGGGCTGTGGCAACTCGCGCATAACGTCGTAGTAAGGATAGGGATTGTTGTAGAAGTGAGGGTCGCGCGGGTTGAGGTGGATGCAATTGCCTGCAACGTGCATGTGAAGGCTTGTTGCTGCAATGTTCATACACTCTATTTTGTCATGTGAGGGGAAGTGCGTTCGCTGCGCCAGCGCAGTGCAGTGATGGTGTGGCGAATGTGCAGGATGCTAGTAAGGGGCAACTGAATTGGCCTTGTAGGAGAGGTAAATCGATCTTGCAGGCGCAAGTAGCTCCATCCCGCCTTCAGCAAGCCAATGCCGTAGCGCTCCACCTCCCTACTGACGCCAAGGTCGCCCCGCAGCCCCTGCATGCAGACCCCAAACGGAGCGCGGTTTGCAGATAGGATGGCTTAGGGATGTTGTACGCTTCCCATTATGGTGGCACAGCCGGTTGAAGTCACGCTTGCCGATGTGTATGCAGCCCAGCAAGTGCTGCGCGATCAGCTCATAGCAACTCCGATGCTGCCAGAGCTACGTTTGACGCGCCTACTAGGTGCTCGGGTATTCCTCAAGGCGGAATCGCTGCAGCGTTCGGGCTCCTTCAAGATACGCGGCGCCTACAACCGCATTAGCCGCCTCAGCGAGGAGGAACGACGACGAGGCGTGATCACTGCAAGCGCCGGCAACCATGCCCAGGGCGTGGCGTTGGCTGCGCGATTGTTTCAGGTGCCTGCCACCATTGTCATGCCTGAATTTGCGCCATTAACCAAGGTGGTCAACACCCGCAACTTCGGTGCTGAGGTCATCCTTCACGGCTCCAGCTTCGACGATGCGGTGGCCCATGCGCGTGCGCTGCAGGCGGAAACGGGAGCGACCTTTGTGCACGCCTTCGACGACCCCTTTGTGATAGCTGGCCAAGGGACGATTGGCTTGGAGATTCTGAGCGCCTTGCCAGAGGTGGACATGATCCTGGTGCCGGTGGGAGGAGGGGGATTGATCAGTGGTATCGCAATTGCGGTGAAGGCGCTGAAACCCAGCGTGCGAGTGATCGGCATACAGTCCGATGTTTGTCCCTCGGTGATGGCTTCTTTGCGTGGACAGGCATTCACCCCGCCGGCCATGGTAGCCACTATCGCTGATGGCATTGCCGTGAAGCATCCCGGCGAGCTGACCATGCACTACATTCGCCGACTGGTAGATGATGTGGTGACTGTGAGCGACGACGACATCGCCTGTGCCATCGCCCATTGCGCTCAGTATGCACGCTTGGTGGTGGAGGGCGCCGGCGCTGCCGGCGCGGCGGCGCTGCTGAGCGGTGCGGTGCGACCTGAGGCTGACGAGGTCGTCTGCGCCGTGTTATGTGGAGGCAACATTGATGGCAATTTGTTGGCCCGCGTGATCGAGCAAGTGATGGTTCAGCAAGGTCGCATTATCGTATTGCGCCTCACCCTGCTTGATCGGCCAGGCCAATTGGCTGCTGTGATCAACCACGTCGCTGATTGTGGCGCTAACATCCTTGACGTGATCCATCGCCGTGCAGTGTGGCTGGCGCCGCTGACCCGCACTGGTGTTGAGTTGGTGTTGGAAGTGCGTGACGAATCTCATGGCCAATCGGTGATGCGCCGCCTGCAAGAAGCCGGGTATGGTGTCGAGCGCGTGCAGCTTGGCCACTGGCCAAGCTAGCCTCGACCTATCAGGGGATCACAGCAGTATCTGCGTCACAAAGCCTTAGAATAACTGTGATTGATCTCGTACGGAGGTGTGACATGGCGGCCACTCAGGAGCTCAAACTGCCTCGCATCATCGCTGCAATTCATCTGCTCCCCTCCCGAGAGTCGTTGCGCCCAGATGGTCAACCGCTGTCGCGCATCATCGAGCATGCGCTGTTGCATGCACGCATCGCTTGGGATGGTGGTGTGCGAGCGTTTTATTTCCAAGACGTCAACGACGTGCCGGTCGCACCACAGGTGATGGAGCACACTATTGCTCACATGACTGCTGTTGGCAAGGAGCTGCGCCGCGCTTTCCCCGACGCTGTGCTAGGGGTATGTCTCATGCAGAACAGCGGCAAGGAGTCGCTGCAGATCGCCCATGCGGTTGACGCCCAGTTTGTGCGCATCAAGGTGTATGTTGGCGCGATGCTCAAAGCGGAGGGCATTGTGCAAGGTTGTGCCTATGAGGCGATCCGCACACGGCATCATCTGAACGCTGAGCACATCCGTATCTTCGCTGATGTGTATGACCGCTTGGGCGAGCCTATAGCCCCTATACCACTCAAAGAGATGTGTCGCCAAGCAGTGGAGTTTGGCCGTGCAGATGGAATCATCCTCACTGGCCGAACGCCTGAGCAGTCTATTCGGATGCTTGATGAGGTGCGCCCCTTGCGATTGCCTGTGCCTCTCCTCGTGGGTGGTGGGGTTTCGCCTCAGACTTTGAAGTACTTCGTGGGGCGCGCAGACCACTTCATTGTCCATGCTGCATTCGTGCGACGAGGACTGCCTGCGCGCAACGGTGTGCCGGTGGAGTGGGACGTGGAGCTGGTCCGTGAGCTGGTCGCTATGGTAGCCTAAGGGCGCAGCGTTGAATCCCAAATCCTTGGCTTGCTGTGGCGGCCTGCGCGTGGATTACATCATCACCGCTGAGGGGAATGTGCGCCTTCGACAGATGGGCGGCAATGCCCTGTACGCCGCTGCCGGCGCTCGTGTGTGGGGATGCCAGCCTGTGATTCTGGCGCGCGCTGGCGACAACTTCCCCGCAGCGTGGTTGGAGCGTATGCGCGCGCTTGGCCTGGACACGCGCGGTGTATGTCGCGTCCCAGGATGGCAAGAACACCGTACGTTCTACGCCTATCTGGATGCCCACACTCGGGACGACACACGCCCAGCGCTGCACTTTGCGCGCCTTGGGCTTCCTGTGCCGGAAGACCTGCGCAGTTACGTTCACTCGACACTCGGGCAGGACAACCCTCATGCCTACGAGCCGCTCGCGGTGCAGCCTGGGGATGTTGCAGCTTTGGCCGAGTGTCCACCCTCCGCATTGCACATCGCGCCTTGCAGCATTCGCACCCAGCTCCATGTGCCGGCTGCTGCGCGTGCGATCGGCGTGCGCTGGGTGAGCGCCGACCCCGGCGAGCGCGCCATGCGCCCCAACCTGCTCCCCTTTGTTGAAGCGGTGCTTTCACAGGTGGACGCGTTCATGCCCAGTGAGCAGGAAGTGCGCACGCTGTTTGCTGATCGCCCGCAGGCCGAGCACCCCTTATTGGCGCTGCGTTGGTTCATGGAGCGTGGCCCACGCATCGCGGTGGTTAAGCAAGGGGCGCGTGGAGTGGTGCTGTGCGATCGAGAGGCCGGTCGCTGTTGGCATGTCCCGGCCTACCCCACCACGGTTGTGGATGTGACCGGCGCGGGCGACGCTTTCTGTGGTGGCTTCATGGCTTGCTTCGTCCAAACTGCTGACGCGCTAGAGAGCGCCGTCGCCGGCGTTGTGGCAGCATCCTTCACTGTTGAGGATTACGGCCCACTTCACCTGTTTGAGGTTATGCCAGAAAAGGCGCGCGTGCGCGCAGCTTGGGTGCGCGCGCACGCGCAGGAATTGAAAACCACCTAAGGCTCACTGCTTCACCGCAACAAAGTCCAGCTTCAGCTTCGCCTCTTCGCTCACATTCGCCACGCCGGGCACGTTGGGGATGCTCAACTCAAAATCTCGCCAGCGCACCACGGTCTCGGCTGTGCCGCTGATCTCCCGTTCCGAATCCGCGTTCACCGTGATATCAAACGTCACCGAGCGAGTGATGTTCCGCACCGTCAGCTTGCCGCTAATCTTAAACTGCAACTTCGAGCCGACCCGCACGGGCTCTGAGCTCATGTCGAGCATGTCGGTAGGCTCAAAAACGATCTTGGGATATTGGTCGCTTTGTAAGATGAATCGGCGGATCGCGCCGTTGCGCCGCTCATTGTCCGTGCGCAAGTCGGCCGCATCAATCTCGATGACGCTCAACCGCGACTTTGAAGGGTTCGACCAGTCCGCTATGATGCTGCCCTCCACCTTCCCGGTCACACCTTTGACGATAGTGGGCTGGCCGAAGAGTTCTTCGCGCATTTCAAAAGACGCTTCCGAGCGTGTGTTGTCAATTCGGTAAGTCACCGATGACAACTGCGTCGCCGGCTCAGCCTCAGCGGGTGCATTGGTGGTTGGCTCTGAAGATGCTGTGCTGGTTTCTCTCGCCTGGCTCACAGGAGTCATTTCCTGCATCAGCATGGAGGTCGCTGGCGCAGGGGCAGCGGTGGGAGTCTGCATCGTCGAGGGGATGGAGGGGCTTGCCGACGCGCACGCCGCCAATAACATGCTGGTTGGTAACAATGGCATCAAAGATAACCAACGCTTCATGATGGGCTCTCCTGTCGCACAACTTCGTATGTAGCCCAAAAACCTATCAGATCAACGTGAAAGCTCTTTGATGCAAGGCTAAGAGCAATATGAGAATCCGTGTGGGCTGGCTGATCTCTTGGCCGTTCGATACAATCATCTCGCTTTGAGCTACGTGTCGCGTTTGCGTAACCGCCTGGATAACGCACGACGGCGACGCAAGCCGCTAGCGCCGTGGGTGGAGGTGCGCCTAGGCGGCGAGATCGAGGAACTGCCCGTCGAATTTGCCAGCCCGCTTGTGATGCAGCTTTGGAGTCGGCTGCTCGGCGCGTCGGCTTCATGGTCTGTCTGGAGCTTAAGCCGGCTGTTCGCGCGCTTGGCAGCAGATAGCCGCGTGCAAGGCGCTGTCGTGCGTTTGGAGTGTGTGGCAGCTCCGTCCACCTATCAAAGCTTGCGAACCGTGCTGATGCGATTTCGGGAGCGGGGCAAGCGTTTGCTGGCTTATGGCGAGAGCTTTACCCCTTTCCAGTACTACCTGGCTGCCGCTTGCGATTGGGTGGTGATGCCTCCTGCAGCCGAATGGGGCGTGACCGGCCTTGCCAGTGAGTTTGTCTTCTTGAAGGAAGCGCTCGACCAAGTGGGCATTCGGGCAGAGGCCTTCCCCGTGTCGCCTTTCAAGACTGCCTTTGATGCGCTCACGCGCAGCGATTTCAGCGCCGAGAGCCGCGCACAAGCGGAATGGCTGTTGGATGCGCGTTTCGAGGAACTCGTACGGGGCATCGCTCAGGGGCGTGGCCTGGAAGTGCAGCGCGTCCGTGAGCTGATTGACGCCGCGCCGATCAGCGCAGAGGAAGCGGTGCGATGTGGCTTGCTGGACGAGGCACTGTACAGCGATCAACTGGACGACTTCTTGAAGTCGCGCATCCCCAGCGCACGGGAGCAGCGGCCTTCTCGTTGGCGGCGACTGTGGACGTATGCAAGCAAGCGGTTGCCGCCCCCGATTCGGGAGCGGCTTAGCGTGCCAGCTGATTCAGAAGAGCAGCTCATCGCGCCGCTGTCTCGCGCCCTGCGCGCGCTGGTGCGCCTGGAATCGCCGCCGCGGGCCTCCGAGGTGGCTGTGGTGGAGATCCGTGGTTTGATCGCAGAGGGGCGCAGTCGCGCCTTGCCGTTCCCGTCTGGTGTCGGTGAGGTCAGCGGCGCGGAAGACGTGAGCGAACTGCTGCGCAAAGTAGGGCGCGACCCTGCTGTGAAAGCGGTGGTGTTGCATGTGAATTCTGGCGGAGGCTCGGCGCTGGCATCCGACCACATCGCGCAGGAGGTGCGTCGCTTGCGAGCACGCAAGCCGGTGGTGGTTTACATGGGCGGCGTGGCTGCTTCAGGTGGCTACTACGTCTCAGCCTTTGCAAATGCTATCGTTGCGCAGCCGCTCACCATCACGGGCAGCATTGGCGTGATTGCGCTGAAGCTGGAGGCGCTATCGGCACTGCGCCGGCTAGGGGTGAACAGTGTGGTGTTACGGCGGGGCAAGCGCGCTGCCTTGCTGAGCGAGTCCGTGCCTTTGGACGCCGACGGACGCGAGGCGCTCACGCGCAGCGTCTGGCGGGCTTACGAGCGCTTTAAACAGGTGGTCTCGGAGGGGCGCGGGCTGCCGCTAGAAGACCTCGAGCCGATCTGCGGCGGGCGTGTCTGGACGGGCGCGCAGGCCCTAGAGCGCCGGCTGGTGGACGCCACTGGCGATCTCACGGTTGCCATCGCCACAGCGCGGAGGCTAGCTCAGCTTCCGCCTGACCCGACCTTCAGCGCACAATGCCGCCTTGCGCCACGTCCTCTTCGATGGCCCATCGGCGGGGTGCTGAGTGGGGTGAGATGGTTGCGCGGCTTGGCACGCCGGAGCAGCCTGTGGATGGTGGTGCCGTTCGTGGTGTTACCAGAGTGAGCAGCGTGCGGGTTCACTCGCGCACCTGCCATTCACCCTCGATCACGTCGCCATGCGACTGATCGGCGTTGGCGATGGCAGCTTGGTGTTCATCCACCACATGCGACGGGCACAGGGCGATGAACACTTCTATCCCCAGGAGCAGCACGGTCAGATCATCCAGTTGACCGATGCTGACAGCAAGGTCCGGCAGCAAGTCTAACGGCCAGAGCACATATAACAGGGCGGCGATGGGCAGCACCTTGAGATACAGCGGCACGCGCCGATCGCGCATCAGCCGCCAAACCAGGCGTGCGCGGTCGGCAATGGCCTGTGGGAGGCTTGGTTTAGCCGTGCTCATCGCTGATGTGCTCAGAAGTCTTCTGGTCTGATCATGCGGTGCTTCACGCGCGACTCTACGATGCCACCAACCACGAACAGCAGCAGCACATCTACCCATCCTGTTATCACCAGTGCACCTAGCGGCAGCCAAGCGTCGTTCAAGTCCAAGATCGTGCTGCTTGCGTTAAAGGTGTTGGCGAGAAACTGCAAGATGTGAAAGATCATCACCACCGCGATCACTGTGCTGCCGATGGCGTTGCCCAGCAGCATGTTGCGGCGCAGCCAAAAGGCCAGCGCACTGAGCGCGCCGAGCAGAGTAGGCGCCAGCACATACACACCTAGTCCCCAAAGCATCAGTGCTACATCGGGCATTGTCCCCTATTATCCGTCCGATGGTTGTCGCCTAGCAGCGGGTGTCGCGCGTATTCAGCCCCGCCAGGCTATGCCACGGCCTTTATGGCGAGTGGGTATGAGCTGGAGGCTCTCACAGGGTGAGCTGCTTGGCCCAGACCACCTCCGGCAGCTCGCGCAGCGCGTGGATGGCGTAGTCGGGCACGGGGTTGTCAAGGTTGACAAACGATAGGGCGAACTCGCCCGGCTTGGTGCGGCCCAGGCGATACTCAGCGATGTTGACGTAGCTAGCGCCCAGGATGGTGCCTACGCGCCCGATCACGCCTGGCACATCGCGCGACGAGATCACCAGCACCAACCCATCCGGCACAGCGTCAATGCGGAACTTGTCGATCTGCACGATGCGAGGCTCGCTGCCATCGAACAACGTGCCGGCAATCAGGCGCGTCCCCTGATCGGTGGTGATGCGGCAGGAGACAAGGTTGGTGTAGTCACTGCTGGTGAGATTGACCGCTTGGGTCACGAGGATGCCGCGCTCGTTGGCGATGAGCGGCGCGTTGACGTAGTTCACCCGTTCGGCGCCCAGCGTTGGCTCAAGCAGGCCGCGCAGCAACGCCACCGTCAGCGGCTTCACGTGGGCGCTGACGTCGGGGCCGACGTATTCCACCTCAACCTTCTGCAGGCGTCCTTCCATTAGGCCGGCCTGTAAGCGGCCCATCTTCTCAGCAAGCTGCAAGTATGGCCGCAGGATCGGCGCGATGGTCGGGTCAATCGGCGGGAAGTTCACCGCGTTGCGCACCTCACGCTCGTGCAGGGCATCTAAGACTTGCTCGGCGATCTGGACGGACACATCGCGCTGCGCCTCGACTGTGCTTGCACCCAAGTGAGGAGTCACGACCACGTTCGGGAGCGCGAAGAGTGGATGGCGGACGTCTGGCGGCTCCTCCTCGAACACGTCGAGCGCGGCGCCGGCCAGTTTGCCGCTGCTGAGCGCTTCGTAGAGCGCCTGCATATCCACCAGCGCACCACGCGCGACGTTGATCACGAAAGCGCCCGGCTTCATCTTGGCGATCGCTGTTGCGTCCAGCAGATGGCGGCTGCTGGGGGTGAGTGACGAGTGCAGTGTGACGAAGTCGCTCTGCGCCAACAGCTCATCTAGCGTCACCAATGCAACCTTGTTGGCGCGGGCCGACTCTTCGCTGACGAACGGGTCGTAGGCGATCACCTCCATGCCAAAAGCCTGAGCGCGCTGGGCAACCTGCGTGCCGATGCGCCCAAAGCCGATCACGCCGAGCACTCGGCCGTGCAACTGCACGCCGAGGAACTTGCTGCGCGTCCACTCCCCGCGCCGCAGTGAAGCATCCGCCTGTGGGATGTTGCGAGCCAGCGCGAGCATCATGGCAATGGTGTGCTCACAAGTGGCGATGGTGTTGGCCTGGGGCGTGTTCATGACGATGATCCCGCGACGGGTGGCAGCCTCCACGTCAATGGTGTCCACGCCGATCCCAGCGCGGCCAATCACGCGCAGCCGCTTGCCGCGTGCGATCACCTCGGCGTCGACTTTGGTCTCGCTGCGCACGATGAGGGCATCGTATTCGCCGATGTTTTCGAGCAGCTCGGCGCGCGGCATTTTCTTCACCACGTGCGCGCTGACAGCTGGGTCAGCTTTGAGCACCTCTAAACCGGCCGCAGAAAGGTCATCGGGAATGAGCACTTTGAACATTGCACACTGCGATA
Source organism: uncultured Anaerolineae bacterium (assembly GCA_938028725.1). Taxonomy (GTDB): domain Bacteria; phylum Chloroflexota; class Anaerolineae; order J036; family Brachytrichaceae; genus CALIMH01. The sequence goes on from CALIMH010000006.1 coordinate 135,898, forward strand.
GACGCTAAAAAGCGCGCCAACTTATGGCGCGCTTCGTACTCTTGATAAGCGGGAGACGGGATTCGAACCCGCGACTTTTTGCTTGGGAAGCAAACGCTCTACCACCTGAGCTACTCCCGCGTCGCACGAGTATTATAGCGCAGCATCGTCGCCCGCGTGCTCGCGATCATTGCCCTGCCTGTATCACGCGCCGCCGAAGCACGTCGAGCACTTGCAGAGCGGTCAAGTTGCGCTGGTTGTAACCGTATTGCAAGTACTCTGGCGTGAACCATGCCGAGCGGTTGCCGGGCGGAAAGTTGTAGTGAAACCCGTCGCTGGTCATGCCACCGTTCGGCAATTGCTGAACCACTTGGCGCAGGTTGAGCAGGGGGGCCTCGTACTCTGCCGCTAATTGCGCGATCTTGCCGTTGATGAAGCCGCAGGGGGCGTTGTTGTCACGGCACTCCAGGTCGTCGCCTTTTGTGATCAGCACCGGAATCACACCGCGCGAGAGTAAGAACTCGATGATGCGACGATAGTTGGCCTCGAAGTTTTGCCAGGTGTGCTGGTCGCCGGTGCCCAACAGCACCAATGCGATGCTAGGGCGCTTGCGCTCGTATTCGCACACCAGCGGCGGCTCGCCGTTGCAGTAAGGCGGGGCGTGGGAAGGGTCTAGCACTTTGCTCGTGTTGAACCCACCTGATGCTGCGGCGCTCTCGCTGGCGAAAGAGCCTTTGAAGAAATCAATCGTCGCTTGAAGGTAACGGTAGCTGCCAAGGTTGTAACTGTCCCCATCGAGCGGCTTGAGGAAAGCAGGGTGTTGGGAGTTGCTATCGCCGACGACGGTAAACACGTTGGGGCGGTTCCCCAGCGATTGACCGAGCCGAAACACCTCCCTCATACGCGGCGAGATGTCGGAGAGGTAGGGGTATTCCAAAGGCCCTACTTCGATGACCGGCTCGCTGATTGCCTCCGAGGCGGTCTCTGAAGCCGGGGTGCTGGTGGGCAACGTTAGCGCGCTGCCGATGCCGACGTAGCGCGCATCCACAAAGCCCCAGGTGCCGTTCGGCGTTTGCACGCGCAGCCAGCTTTGGCCCGCTATCGGCCCGTAAATGCGCAATTCGGTGTTGGGGCCGAGCCGCGTGATCACTTCGCTGTCGTAGCCCGGCGCGCGGCGCAGCCGTAGGCCACCGGCATCTGGCAACACGCGCCCGACCACGTATTCGCCGGCTGATGGCGGCGGTGGCGCCGGCAGCGTCGGGCGCGGCGGGGGGATGAAGTCCAACCCTGGGATGTTGAGCACTTGGCCGATCGAGAGGAAGTCCGGGTTGATACCTGGGTTGGCAGCGATCAGCGGGTCGAGCGTGACGAAGCCAAAGCGGATGGCGATGTCCCAGAGCGTATCGTTCGGTTGAACCACATACTGTGCCGCCTGCGGCGTCGGTGTAGGCGCGGGTGCTGGCTGTGACGCTGCCTGGGTTGCTGGGCGATCTGCAGCCGGTGAAGGTGGCGTCGGCGTGGGCGCAAAAATCGTGACCTGTATCACAATCGGGCGTGCGCCGGGGGTGGGACGACGCGGTGTCAATAGCCCTGCCATCGCTCCAAGCGCTATTGCCACACCCACAACAGGCAGTAGGCCAAGCAGCACTGCTCGCCTACTTCGCTGACGCTTGCGCATGAACGTTGACAATTCTAGCGGCGGCGCGTCGCGCCCTCGCCGGCGAGCTAGAATCACTTACGATGCTGCAGGTTGTCACTGCTGGCATCTCGTGCGTGGTGGGAGAGGGACATGAGGGTTGGCAAAGGTGGGGAGTGCCGAGGGGTGGGCCTATGGACGTGGTGGCATGGCGGGCGGCAAACGTGCTGGCTGGGAATCCCCACAACGCTGCGTGTGTGGAGATCGCGCTTGGCGGCGCGGAGTTCGAGGCAAAGCAAGCGTGCACGGTGGCAATTGCAGGCGCGCTCAGTGCATCCAGAGACAATGCGCCGCTGCCGCCGTGGAGCAGCTTCTTCTTGCGCGCAGGCCAGCGCTTGCGCATTAGTGAAGGTGACGGCGCGCGTGCCTATCTGGCGATAACTGGCGGGATAGGTCTTTTGCCTCCGCTGGGTGTGCGCTGGTTGCGCGATGGCGATTGCCTCTCGGCGCTGCGCTCGGCGGATTGGGCACGCCAAGCCGGACGCCTCCTGTGCAATCCCTTCACTTACCACCGCCGGCTGCGCTTTTTGCCTGGTCCTCACGCGGACAGGTTTGACCTAGCAGCGTTCTGTGCTCAGCCATGGCGCGTGTCACCTACGTCGAACCGCATGGGGCTGCGTCTGCAAGGCCAGCCGCTGCACGCGCGCGCCAGTGCGGAAGTGCGCACGCTGCCAGTGTTGCCAGGCACGATTCAAGTGCCCCCCGATGGTCTGCCGATCGTGTTGATGATGGATGCCCAACCCACTGGTGGCTATCCCGTGCTTGGCAATGTGCTCCAGGCTGACCTGCCCCACGCCGCGCAGTTGCGCCCCGGCGTTGAGGTGCGCTTCGAGCAGGTGAACATGGCACAAGCTGTGACAGCGCTCGCCACTCACCCCCCGCAGTTGTGCGTAATGGAGTTGGATGGCGACTGGCTTGCTGAGCGCATGCAAGCTTAAAAAAAGCGCGCCAGGCCTCATCAATGGAGATGAGGCCTGGCACAGCCAACGCCAAGAGGCGTTCCTACGGGTTGAAAGGCGGGAAGTAAGGGATGCTTTGACCTTGGAAGATGATGGTGTTGCCTTGTGATTGCGCGCTGAAGCTGCCCAAAAAGTCCCAATACATGGAGACGAGCGATTGGCCGCCGAACTGGGCGTACTCAACAACAAGGGTGTGGTTGCCTTCGGTTAAAGTCACCTGGCCGATGAATGTGCGGGCAGATTGCTCGCGCACTTCGTCAATGATGGGTGTGCCATCCACCAACACGCGCACCCCATCATCGGCACGAGCGACAAACTGATAAGTGCCAGCAGGGAAATAGCGAACTTGGTTGAAGCGTGCTGACCAGTTTGTGGCGGGCACCCCAGGCGCTGGCGCGCGGCCCTGCCAATCGAAGCGCAGGCAGCAGTGAGTGGTTGTGTAAGCTGGCGCCCCTTGCCAGTTGGGGTTGCTGAAATACTGCGCTTGCCATGGGCCGTTGTTAAATCGCCCGTCAGTGGTGGGCGCTGGTTGTGTCGGCAGCGGGGCGAGGCGCGTGTAGGTGAGCTGCACCTGGGCTTTGCCGCTATACTCCACGAACTCCAGCCGAATGTTGTGGTTGCCCTGCGCTAACGCCAGGTCCACGCTGCGTTCTTGGATGCCCACAAAGTTGAAGAAGTCGAGCACGGTCTGGTTGTCCACGAGCAGCCTAAAGCCGTCGTCTGCGCGCACTGTGAAGCGCCAAATGCCGCCAGCGAAGTTGATGTTGCGCACCCAGCGGCCTGAGAAATTATCCGGCTGCACGCGGGAAAGGTCTGGTGAGCCAAACCCCCAGTTAAAATTGATGGCGCTGTGGTTCTGCACCAGCACTGCTGGCCCTGAGAGCGACGTGTTGTTCCAGAACTCGGCATACCACGGCCCACTCGGCTGCGTTGTCCCATTCCCTGGAGCTGGCGCAGCGACCCGGCGGGGTATGCAAAGCCGCTGGCCCACATAAATGCGCGTGGATGTCAGACCATTGACGCGGCGTAGCTCCAACACCGTCACCCCGTAGCGCAACGCAAGATGCCCCAGGCTGTCGCCAGGGCGAACGGTGTACCATAGGCAGCGGTAAGACTGCGCAGGAGCTGCAGCGTTCGCAGGATGGGCAAGCCCTATGCTGGCCAAGAGCACCCCAGCGGCTAGGGAAGCTCTTATTGACTTAGAAACTACACTGTAATTGTTCATGGGCTTGAATGGCTCATACACATTGTAGCATTGATCGCCGCTTTGGCAACCGCCAAGGAGAGGCCTTCGCGCACGTATGACGCCGCCCTTTGTCGTCGAGCGACACGCGCTGGTCACCTCCACGATGGATGTCTGCCGTGAGCGCGCAGAGCTTGGCGCGCCGGCTGGGTTGGTGGTGGTGGCAGAGGGCCAGACTGCAGGACGTGGACGTGCCGGCCGCGCATGGTTTTCGCCGCCAGGTCAATCGCTTTACCTCTCCATCTTGTTGCGCCCTCAGTTGCTGCCAGCACCGGCTGTTCATTTGACCATGGCAGGTGCCGTGGCGGTCGCCCAGACTATCGAGACTTTGACAGCCACCGCTCCATCGCCGCGCATCAAGTGGCCCAATGATGTGTTGCTGGTGGACAAAAAGGTAGCCGGCGTGTTGGTGGAAAGCGCCTTTCAGGGTTCGCAAATCGAATACGCGATCGTGGGGATTGGCCTCAACGTCAACACCATCTTCGAGACCGCGCCGGAGGAGGTGCGCCGGCGTGCTGTCAGCTTGCAAGCCGTTTATGGCCGGCAGTTTGACTGCGAGGCGGTGTTGCATACCCTGCTCGAGCGCTGCGCGCAGTGGCTGTTCGCCGAGCCGGATCCGGCTCTGTTATGCGCCTATCGCGCCCGCCTCGACACACTGGGACAGACCGTCGCCTTGCAGGTGGGCGATACGGTGGTGTGTGGTGTGGCCGAGGATATCCGCGACGACGGCGCGCTGCTCCTGCGCACTGCTCAAGGCGTGCGCGCCGTCTGTGTGGGTGAGATCGCTTGAGCCTGCTTCATTCTCAGAGCAAGCCTGGCTGCCCACTGGCGGCCTCGAAGCAGCAAGTTGGTGTAAATCGGTAAAATGGCGGGCGGATGGCAACCACGAGACGCGCTAGCGGCATCTTGCTGCACCCCACATCGTTGCCAGGTCGCTTCGGCATTGGCGACCTGGGCGAATCCGCCTATCGCTTCGTAGACTTCTTGGTGGAAAGCGGCCAGTCGTTTTGGCAAGTGTTGCCGCTAGGCCCTACTGGCTACGGCGACTCGCCTTATCAGTGTTTCTCAGCATTCGCCGGCAATCCGCTGCTGATCAGCCCGCAACGCTTAGTGGAGGAGAATGCGCTCGACCCCGCCGCGCTGAGTGACGTGCCGCCGTTCCCTGTCGAGCGTGTGGACTACGGCTGGGTGATTCAGTGGAAGCGGGCACTGCTTCAGCGTTCCTTTGTCCACTTCCTGCAACACGCCGACGCTCAGCAGCAGCGCGCGTTTGAGCAGTTCTGTGCTGAGAACGCCCGCTGGCTAGACGACTACGCGCTCTTCATGGCGCTGAAGGAGGCACACGATGGCGCACCGTGGAACACATGGGAGGACGACATCGCGCGATACGCACCCGGCGCGGTGTCGCGCGCCCGAACCAGGCTGAGCGTGCAGGTGCAACAGCAGCGCTACTACCAGTTTCAGTTCTTCCAACAATGGCATGCGCTCAAGCGATACGCTAACGCGCGCGGTGTGCGCATCATCGGCGACATTCCTATTTTTGTCGCTTTCGACAGCGCCGACGCTTGGGCGCACCGCGAGCTTTTCCACATTGACGAGCGCGGCAATCCCACCGTGATCGCCGGCGTGCCGCCAGATTACTTCAGCCCCACCGGCCAGCGCTGGGGCAACCCCTTGTATCGCTGGGAGGTCATGTCCCAGCAAGGCTACCGCTGGTGGATCGAGCGCTGTCGTGCGGCTTTTGCCCTGTTTGATTCGGTGCGCATTGATCACTTCCGTGGCTTCGAGAGTTACTGGGAAGTGCCGGCCAACGAGCCGACTGCTGTCAACGGCCGATGGGTGAAAGGGCCGGGCGAGGCCCTCTTCCGCGCGCTGCGCGACGCGCTGGGCGAGTTGCCAATCATCGCCGAAGACCTCGGCATCATCACCGACGCTGTGCGCGCCCTCCGCGATGCGCTCGGCTTCCCCGGGATGCGCGTCTTGCACTTCGCTTTCGTCGCCGACGCATCCTCGGAGTTCCTACCGCATAACTACGTGCGCAACACAGTTGCCTACCTTGGAACGCACGACAACGACACCACCATCGGCTGGTTCGAGAAGCTGGATGCCCAGACGCGCCAACACGTGCTGGATTACACCGGCACCGCTGGCCGCGAGATTCACTGGGAGCTGATTCGTTTGCTGATGATGTCGGTTGCGGACTTGGTGATTTTCACCTTGCAAGATGTGCTCGGCTTGGGCAGTGAGGCGCGGATGAACTTCCCCGGCCGAGCAGACGGCAACTGGCAATGGCGATTCACCTGGGAGATGATGACGCCGGAAGTATCGGCGCGGCTATGCAAGCTCGCGCGGACCTATGGCCGCTGGGCTGATGCAAGCCGATGCTAGTTGAGGCCCGCGCGCCGTAGCAGGTGGTGCGCCCGCTCGCGGCACTCCGCCAGCAGCGCAGCCTCGTCGAGGAAAAGCACGCGCCCCTCGTGGATGAGCAGTTGCCCTGCAACCATCACGGTCTCCACATCACACTGGCGCACGTTGTGCACCAGCGCAGCGTGCCAGTCGTGCACCGGCTGGATGCGCGCGCTGTTGGTGTTGACCAGCACTAGGTCGGCAGGCGCGCCAACCTGCAAGTGGTGAGTTCCCCAGGCCATTTCGAGCGCTTCGCGGGGATTGAGTGCGGCTGGGTCGAGCGTGTGAACACGCTGCAGTAGGGTTGCCAGGTGCATCATCTCGAACATGTCCTGACCGTCGTTGCTGGCTGGGCCATCGGTGGCAAGTGTCACGCGCACGCCGTCACGGCGCAACCGCACGACCGGCGCGCAGCCGGAGGCGAGGATCATGTTGGCTGCTGGGCAATGCACCACCGTCGCCCGACGCTGCGCCAAGCGTTGGATCTCACCGTCGCTCAGCCAAACGCTATGCACTGCCTGGAAATCCTCCCCCAAGATGCCGAGCGCGTCAAACCACTCGATAGGGCGTAGGCCGTGCTCTTGCATCGTGAGCGCGACTTCGTGCTGGGTCTCGTTCATGTGGCAGTGGGTGACAGCGCCGTGTTGGCGTGCCAGCGCTGCACTGCGCTGAAGGGTTTCGGCAGAACAACGCCACGGCGCAAGTGGGCCGTTGGCGATACGGATGCGCCCGTCGCCGCGCCCATGCCACATGGCGAAAAGCTCGCGCAGATCGGCCAAGATGCGCTCGGCCGGCTCGGCCTCTGCCCCACGATCGGCCCAGGCGCGCGCCAGCGTCAAACGCACGCCGAACTGCTCCGCCAGCGCAAGCACAACCCCGGGCTGCGCCACCTTGTGGTGTTGGACGATATGGGTGGCTCCGCCGCGCAGCGCTTCGACAAGGCCTAGCGTCACTGCTAAGCGAACGTCCTCCGCGTCCATCGCGGCTTGGAGTTTCCAGATAGCGTTGCGCAGCCACTCCAGCAGCGGCCGCCCACTGGCGAAGCCGCGCATGAAGGTTTGCTCCAGGTGGGTATGAGCGTTGAGGAAGCCGGGGAGCAGTGCCCGCCCTTCTGCCGCCAGGCGCTGGTCAGCGGTCACGTGAGTGGGTGGGACACCTGCGCCGAAAGCGCCGATGCGCTCCCCCTCGACCAACAGCCAACCGCGCGGCAGCACCTGATCGGGCAAGATGAGCGCGCAGTCGTGGATGAGCGTTCGCTTGCTCAAGCTCCGTTCAGCTAGTGAAGATGGGCAGATGACCCAGCGCGATCACGTTGCTCCATTTGGCGCGATCGCCCTCGGTGAAGATCGCCAGCTCGGCAATCACGATGGCGTTAGCCTTCTGCATGATGAGGTGCATGCCTTGCAAGGTGCTGCCGGTGCTGATCACGTCGTCCACCAACACCACACGCTTGCCGCGGATGGCTTCGCGGTCTTTGGCGTCTAGGTAGAGCGTTTGGGGCTTGTTGGTGGTGATGGAGAGTGTCTCGGCTGAGATCGCCTCACCCATGTAGGGCTTGTGGGATTTGCGCAACACTACGTAGGGGAGGTTGGTCTCCACGCTCAGCGCGTAGGCCAGTGGGATGCTTTTCGCTTCGGCGGTGACCAGGTACTCCGTCTCGCGCGGCACGTGTACGGCCAGCGCGCGGGCTGCGGCCTTGACCAGCTCGGTGTCACCCAAAATGTTGAGCACTGCGATGCGCACACCGGGCGCTACTTCCATCAAAGGCAGTTTTCGCTCCACACCAGCGATATTGACTGGATAGAACTCGACGTCGCTCATACAGCAATGAGTATATGCACCATAGGCCAGCATGCGCTCACTCTGCAAAAGCGGCGCAACGCGCGCCGTGGCGCTTGATGCCCGTGCCAGCGTCACTCAGAACCTATAATCAATCGTACACACAAGCAGCTACCAATGAGAATCGCCTGCTCGAAGCTCAATGGGGTGTGGTGGGCAGTGGTGGCAATCGGCCTAGCCGCTTGCGGAGGTGGGACTACCTCCTCGAGCGTAACCGCCACACCCGCCCCCAATTTGACGCCGCGCCTCTTTATCCCCGCCTTTCGGGCTGGTGAGGCCGAGAGCAGCGTTAGCAGTGCGTGGCGCGTGTTGTTCATCAATGGCGATCACATTCCCGACTCCGGCTACCCGCACTCGCGGGTGCGCGATGAGGGCGTTTATCCGGAGAGCTTTTCGCGCTTGCGCGTTGAAGTGTTGGAGCGCGAGCTAGGCCTGGCTGTGGACGAGTTCATCCTCACGGCCAACAACACGATTCGGCTGGAGCAGCTCAGCCTCTACCGCGTGGTGGTCTTGGGGTCGAATCATCGCCGGCTGAAGCCCGAGGAAGTGCAGGCGCTCACGAGCTACTACAACGGCGGTGGTCGCGTGCTGGTGTATGCTGACTTCCAGTATGGCCCCGATAACTGGGCCAGCGACAACGACTTCCTCGCCCAATTTGGCGTTGAGGTGCTGAGGGACAATTTCCAGCCAGCCACGGTGATCACTGACATTGTCACGCCACACCCCATCATGCAAGGGGTGCGTGCCTTTGGCGTGGAGGGAGCCAGCCAGTTCATTGTGCGCGCATCAGCCCAGCAGGAGATCACCATCATCGCCCAATGCTCACCGTTGGAGCGCAGTGGTTGTGCGCTGCAGGAACAGGAGCGGGCGCGCCTTCAAGCGGGTGACCGCGTGGTGTGCACGTGGACGCGCGAGATCCCCAGCGGTGGCAAACTGGCCGGCACCTGCGACCGCAACACCTTTCACAACGGCCCCGGCCCTGGCTCAGACCTCGATCAGCACGACAACCGACTGTACGCCCGCAACTTCTTTAAGTGGTTAGTAGATTGATTCGGTCGGCATGAGTCTCAGCTCACCCAAACGCTGGCTAACAGGACTGGTGGGCGCGTTTGTAGTGTTGTGCGTGGCCTACAGCGTCACCTTGCCCATCTTCGAGGCGCCAGATGAGGCCGCGCACTTCAAATACGCAGACTACTTGGCTCGCCAGCGGCGGCTCCCCAACTTGCGCATCCAGGATTTGCCTTCGCATGAGGTCACACAACCAGTGTTGTATTACGCGCTAGTGGCGCTGGCCATCGCGCCGTTCGATCGCAGCAACCTCGACCAGCTCGTTCATCTCAACCCTGATTGGTTTGACTCACGGGTGAATCGCGACTATCAAGGGGTGCGCGGTCAACATTTGCATATCCCAGAGCTGGAGCGATTCCCCTACTTTGGTGCTGCGCTGGCTGTGCACGTGGCGCGGCTGATCGCTGTGCCGCTCGGCGTGATGGTGGTCGTGCTGGTGTATCTGACGGCCCGCGAGCTGATCGCGCCACAGCAGCCGCGCGCGCAGGCGCTGCCATTGCTGGCCGTAGCGCTGACCGCTTTCAACCCCAAGTTCATCCACATCAGCAGCATTGTGAACAACGATATTGCCATCACGCTGGCGGCGACTGCAACGGTGTGGTGGATGGCGCGCTTGAGCCGCGTCGGCGCATCTGTGGCACGGTTCTGGGCCTTGGGCATGGCGATCGGTGCGGCGGTGTTAAGCAAGCTGCAAGGGCTTGGGCTGCTGGTGCCTGCGCTGATTGTTTGGTGGCTCGTGGGGGAGCGTCGTGGGCTGTATCTGGTTGCGCTGCTGGGCGGCACACTGCTGATCAGTGGGGCCTGGTTCTTGTTCAACACGCTGAACTACGGAGACCCGCTAGCGGTTCAACAAATTCAGCAAGCCAATCAAGCCCTGCTGCGCTTCCCGCCGATGGGATTGCCTGGAATACTCCGCACCGTGCCGCAATGGTTCACCTCGTATTGGGGCAACATCGGCATTGAGCTGCACTATGACGCCTGGGTGAATGGTGTGCTGTTCGCTGCTTTGGCCGCAGCGGTGGTCGGCTGTGTGATAGCCTGCGCGCAGGGGCTGCCGATGATCGCCAACCGGCGAGGCTTTGTCGTGATGCTAGCCTGGCAAGCGACGCTGCTGCTGATGTTTGTCTGGTGGCTGCGCACCTATGTGGGCACAGAGAACAGCCGCCTGATCATGCCGGGTGTGAGCGGGGTGGCGACGTTGACAGCAATGGGTTGGCTCACGCTGATGCCGTTGCGGGTGATGCAGCGGCTGGTTGCGGCCCCAGTGGCCGGCTTGGCAGTGCTGGCGGTGGCAGTGCCGCCGGGCATCATCTTGCCCAACTACACGCCCCCGCCAACGTTGGACCGCGAGTCGATTATTGTGCAGCACGATCTGCCGCGCGGCGAGCGTTACACCACCTTCAACGGAGCCATCGAGCTGTTGCATGCCGCCGTCGCGCGCGAGCGCGTCCGGCCGGGTGAGGTGGTGGAAGTGGTGCTGTTTTGGGGCGCGCTCAGGCCGCTCAAACAGAGTTACTACACAGTGTTGGAGCTGGTGAAGCCTCCGAGCGGTGCGGTGCAAAAGCAGTTTTACGTCCCTTATCACGGCCGCTTCGCCACAACCAAATGGACGCCAGGCGCTTACTTCCGCGATGTGTATCGGTTTCTCATTCCGCCGAACATCGCCGGCGGCGCGTTTGAACTGAAGCTCAGCTTATTGGCGAAGCACCCCGAGCCAGGCTGCCGTCCGCTGCCGACTGAGTCTTCCACAACAGTAGGGGAGCAGGAGGAAACTCCACCCTGTAAGTTGGGGATAGATGGCGCCAACGGGGTTGAGTTTCTCATCCGCCGCGTGAAGGTTGTCACTACAGACTCCCGCCCCCCTCTCCCTGCGACGGGGTTGGCCACCTTTGGGGACACGCTGCGGTTGATACAGTGGGAGCGGACAGACAACGGCCTTCGCCTTGAGTGGGCAGTGCTACGTCAACCGGACGCGGACTATACGCTGTTCGTCCATGTGTTGGATGCCAATGGCAATCTGCTCGCTCAACACGATGCTCAGCCGTTTGATGGCCATTACCCCACCAGCCTGTGGGATGCCAACGAGCGCCTCGCCATTGATTGGCCGGTGGCGTTGCCGCCGAAGGCTGCTGGCCTTCACTTGGGATGGTATCTACCATCTTCAGGTCAACGCTTACCGGTCCGATTGGCTGACGGCAACTTGTCGCCGGATAATATGCTTGTGGTTAAACTATTGCGTGACTAGCCGAATCAAACGCAGTGATGATTTTTGCGCTTCGAGGAGTGGGTAGTGCGATGTGTTTTCGATACGCAGTGATCGTGTCTGGATTGTGTGTTGCATTGGCGTTGCCAAATCCGGTTGCTCATGCAAGACCGCGTCAGCTCGAGTTGCCCCCTGGTTTTCGGGTGGAGCAGATCGTGGCCGACTTGGAACTGCCGACCACGTTTGCCTTTGCGCCCGACGGGCGTGTGTTCATCGCGGAGAAGAATGGGCGGGTGAAAGTGTGGAAGGACGGTGTGCTCTATGCGCAGCCGTTGATTGACATCCGCGACGAGGTGAACAACTTCGTGGATCGCGGCCTGATCGGCATGGCGCTCGACCCGAACTTCGCGCAGAACGGCTGGATTTACCTGATGTACTCCTGGGACGCCCCCGGCCAAAAACCTGACGTTGATGAGCCGCGCCGCAGCCGCATCGTCCGCTATACAGTAGAGGGCGATGTGGCGCGCCCCAGCAGCGCCTATGTCATTCTGGACGACCACTGGAACTACACCCAGAATCACTCTGTCGGCACCCTGAAGTTCGACCGCAAGGGCTACTTGTGGGTGTCGCTGGGGGAGGGCGCGCTCTCGGCGATGCCTGGCAAAGAGGCGCTGCTAGCCTTGGACGTCAACACGATACAGGGTAAGGTGCTGCGCATTGATCCGCGCACCGGTGAGGGCGTGCGGGGCAACCCGTTCTACGACCCCCGCTTTCCAAAGAGCGCGCGCTCGCGTGTGTGGGCGTATGGCTTCCGTAACCCCTTTCGCTTCGCCCTGCATCCGGAAACACAGCTTCCCTATGTAGGCGATGTAGGCTGGAATACCTACGAGATGCTGATGATCGCTACCAAGGGGGCTAACTTTGGCTGGCCCTGCGTGGAGGGCATCATGGATGTTCCTCAGCATCAATCCTTACCAGAGTGTCGCGGTGTGAACGTCAAAACAACCACACCCAAAGAGCTAAGCTACCACCACAACAATCAGAACGCCGCCGTCGTCGCTGGTGATTTCAACACTGGTGATCACTTTCCCCCGGAGATGAGGGGCAATTTCTTCTACGGCGACTATTCCACGCAAGTGATCAATCGTGTGGTGCTGGACCAGAAGGGCCGATTCAAGGAGGTGCTCCCATTTGGCAAGCAGATGGGCGAGCCAGTGGATATTCAGTTTGGGCCAGATGGCGCGCTGTGGTATCTCTCGATCTACTCCGGCGGCTTGCGCCGCATTGTGTATGAGAAGAACCCGCTTAAGCCGCTGGCCACCATCACCGAAACGCGCACGACGCGCCCTCGTGTGACGATGCGCACGCCGCTTCATGGTGAGGTGTATCAGCCCGGCCAGCGCGTCGCCCTACGCGCCGACGTGCAAAACGCTGCCCGCGTCGAATGGCGTGTGACGCGCTACGATGGCCGCCGCCCCACACCTATCACTGTCACCGCGGCGACGGACGCATCCTTCGTCATGCCCGCCGGCTTAGGCGATCAGGGCTTTGTCGAGGTCATCCTCACCGCTGTCAACGACAAGGGTGAGGTTGCTGCTGCGCGCGCGAACGTGTATCCGTTTCCCAGCGATGGCTATATTCGTGCCTGGTGGCTGAACGGTGGGTATCCGTGGCGTCAATTGGGCGATAACCTACTTCCTGGTGGCGACGGCAACTACATCCCGCGCGTCGGCGACAAGACCGCGTGGCTCATCCGCAGCGAGTCGCGCAACATCAACCTGCTGCGCTATGTCACGCCAGCTTATCGCACGTCAGCCTACGCGTTCGTGTGGATCGAGTCTCCGGAAGAGCGGAGTGGGCTGCTCGGCTTGAACTCCGATGACGGCATCGCAGCTTGGCTCAATGGTGAGCGCATCTGGTTCAACGACATTAGCCGCTACATGCCCGATGACACGCGCGATATTGACCTGCCGCCCATTAAGTTGAAGAAAGGCTTCAACGCTTTGCTGATTAAGGTTTACACCAATGACGGCGACTGGCAATTCAAAGCGCGTGTGCTGAATCCCGACGGTAGCATCATGCGCGATGTGAGTCATCGCTTGGCGCAACCGTAATTCGCGCGGGGCCTGTCGCGGTTGAAAACCTAGACAGGCCCTTTCGCTACAATCAACGCATGGCGTTGACCACACCGCATGGCCTTTACTTCGAGGACTTCGCCGTCGGCGATCGCGCTGTTTCCCCTAGCCGCACCATCACAGAGTCGGACGTGGTGATGTTCGCCGGCCTGAGCGGCGACTACAACGGGATTCACACCAGCGAGACATACTCTCAGCAGCACAGCATGTTCGGCCGGCGCATTGCGCATGGCCTGTTGGGCCTCAGCGTGGCTAGCGGCTTGGCCTTCCAGATGGGCTTCCTGCTCGGCACGGTGGACGTCTTCCGCGCGTTGGAGTGGGAATTCACCGCGCCGATCTTCATCGGCGATACCATCCACCTGGAGGCAGAGGTTGTTGAAACCAAACCGGTCCCGCGCCTAGGAAACGGCAAGGTGACCTTCAAGGTGCAAGTGAAGAAGCAGGACGGCACGGTTGTCCAGCGCGGGACGTGGACGGTGCTCGTGAAGAGCAAGCCGCAGCCAGCAGCATCATGAGCTTGCTCCGGCATCTCGAGCAGCCTTCGAGAGCTGCATGGGCTGCAGCGGCGTTGCTGGTCGCTGTAGGCGTGGCGTGGGCGCCTTTGCCGATTGTTTGGGCGCTGCTGGTGCTCGCCGCTGGTGGCGCGTTGCTGGTGGCCTTAGCTGCACAGCCGGCCCTCGGCGTGGCGCTGGCGGTGATCCTCGGCCCCTGGCAGCCCTTGGAGCGCGCTATGCTGGGCTGGTCGCTTGGCAGCGGCCAGGTGATGCTAGGCTTGGCGCTGTTGGCCTACACCGCGCGCGGGTTGGCCTTGCGAAGCGCTCCACGATTAGCATGGCGCAACCCTCTCTGGCTGGCGTTCGCAACATACGCTGGGTGGGGGGCGCTCAGCTTCTTCGCCGCCCACGACGGGACCGAGTGGGCCGGCGAGCTGCTCAAGTGGGCGCAGCTGTTGACCGTCGCAGCGCTGATCGCTGGCGAGGGTGAGAACCAGCGCTGGGTAGTGCTGATCGCAGTGCTGCTCGGCGGCTTGGCACAGGCCCTCTTCGGCATTTACCAAGCGCACTTCCGTGGCGAAGGTCCCGATGAGTTTTTGCTGCTGGAGACGCCAGGGCGCTATCGGGCCTATGGGGGGCTGGAACAGCCCAACCCCTACGGTGGCTACATGGGGCTGGTGTGGCCGGTGGCAGTGGCGCTCGCGATCGGAATAGCAGCATGGGCTGTTCGACGACAACAGTGGCGCTGGTTGTTGCTCAGCGCAGCGAGTGCTGCCGTGGGGATGGCTTGCCTGTATGCGCTGGTCGCCAGCGGATCGCGCGGCGCGTTGGTGGGCGTGGCGGCTGCGGTAGGGGCGATGCTGCTGGTGCTGTTGCCACGCTCGACCCGCTGGGTGAGTGGAGCAGCACTGATCGCAGCGGCTGCTTATGGGCTGGACTGGTTGAACATCCCACCCGCCCTGGAGGCTCAGCTTACCCTCTACGGCGCCCTCGACGTGCGCAACGCACACATCACGCCGATCACCTTCTCGATTATCGAGCGGTTAGCGCATTGGCAAGCTGCTATCCGCATGATCGAGGCGCATCCCTGGTTCGGCGTGGGGCTGGGCAACTATGCCGCGGCATACCCCGCCTTTCGACTGCTGCCCTGGGAGAATGCGCTCGGCCACGCCCACAACATTTACCTCAATGTGTTTGCAGAGACAGGGGCGATAGGGCTAGTGACGTATGGGCTTGCCTGGGCAGCAGCGCTGCTGTCTGCCTGGTGGCTAGCACGCCGCGTCCGGATGGGGTTGCTTGAGCCATTTGTCGCCCTCGGTGTGCTGGGCGCCTGGGCACATCTGAGCGCCCACCATCTCTTTGACAAACTCTATGTTGCCAACCTACATCTGTTGCTCGGCGCCTACTTGGGCTGGGTGATGCATGGCATCGCGCGCGGAAGCATGCATCGCGCGAGTTCTGTCGCGCCGTTCGGCCAATTGCTCCAGCCCGATCACCAGTACCATTCCTAGCAGGGCGAGGACGGTAGCCAGCAACACGTCGCTGTCGAGCTGGCTGGGTAGCACGTTGACGAGCGCATTGTTGGCGTTTGGGTCTTGCCATGGCCACACGCGCCGCAGCGAGCCGAGCATGAAGCCGGTCAACGCGCTGAGCGTAGCGCTGTGGTAATGGCGCAGCAGCCAGCGCAGAACACGCACAAAGCTGAGCAATCCGACCGCACACCCCGCCACGAACACGATCAGCACGCTGGCGTCGAACTGCGTCACTGCGCCAATGAGCTGCTCGTACTTGCCCAGCAGCACCAGGATGAACGAGCCGGAGATGCCCGGCAGGATCATCGCGCAAATGGCGACCACGCCGCTCAAAAAGAAGGAGAGCGGCTCCGCAGGAGTTTGAGTCGGGGTTAAGCCGACCAGCGCAAAAGCGCCCGCAGCGGCGAGCAGCAGCAGCCCAGCCCGTGGCAGCGTCCATCGCTCCACTCGCCGGCGCACCACCCACACAGACGCTAGCACCAGGCCGAAGAAGAAGGCGAATATGAGCGAGGGATGCGTGTCCAAGGCGTGCTTGAGGGGGCGCGCGAGCAGCGCAATCGCGCTGACGATGCCGGCAGCGAGTGCCAGCAGAAACTTCCACGGCACAGCGCTTAGCGCCTCGCTCAGTTGCAGGCGCAAGAGCTGGCGGACTAGCTGAATGTTAAAGCTGTGCAGCGCGTTGATGAGCTCGTCGTAGATACCGAGGATGAACGCCATCGTCCCACCCGAAACCCCTGGCACCACATCCGCTGCGCCCATGCAGAAGCCACGCGCAGCGATCCCCAGGTAATCCTTCCACGAGCGTTTGCCCGCCCGCTTGTGTAGGTTGCTATCGTGAGTTTGAATGCTTGAAACCATAACCAGAAGCGGCAAGATTGTACGTGCTTCAGCAGCACGGAGCTGTTCTCTGGAGAGACACAAGGCAGCAGCAAGGGGTACCGTGTTCGGGTCTGGCAGATGCTGACTTAGGCAGGATGGATACAATCCGCCCGATGCGCTATGGCACGTCCTAGCGCTGTGTTGCTATGAGTGTGATCAAACAAGAAGCAGCGGAGATGCCGCCCTCTTTGCCGCTGCTGGCATCTACTGTTACTTTTGGCCGAGATCCCATCGGCTTTTTTGTCAAGAGCTATCGTCGCTACGGGCCCGTCTTTCGCTTGCGCGCCTTCGACTTCAACCTCACCGTGATGCTAGGCGCACGCGCCCATCGCGCCATTTTTGTGGACCAAGCCGAGAAGCTCTCTGTGCGCAGTGGCTACCGATTGTTGCTGAGCGTGATGAACGATGCGCTGTTGCTCGCTGATGGCGAACGTCACGCCCAGCAGAAGCGGCTGGTCCAGCCAGCCTTTCACGTGCGTCGCATCGAGCGGTATGTGGAGTTCATGCATCGCGCGGCAGAGCGGCGCATGGCCACCTGGCGCGATGGGATGGTGGTGGATGTGTATGAGGAGGCTCGCCGCATGACGCTGGAGGTGATCATGCAGGTGCTCACGGGCGCAGATATCTCCGCGGAGTACGATGCTTTTGCGCGCACGCTCACTTATACCTTTGACTATGCCACCAAGCCGAACATTCAGAAGTGGGTGCGCCTCGATTTGCCGTTCACGCAGTATCGTCGCAACCGCCTGGCACGCCGGCAGCTCGACTCGATGCTCTACACCATGATCGCGCGCCGTCGGGCTGAGGGTGGCCACGGCGACGATGTGCTCTCCTGGTTGATTGCTGCACGTGACGCAGATGGCAGCGCGCTCTCTGATGCGCAGGTTCGAGACCAAGTGTTGCTGCTGATCTACGCCGGCCACGACACGGCCACCTGTTCGTTGGCTTGGGCGCTGCACTTGCTCGGTTGCCATCCCGAGGCGTTAGGCGCTATCGAACAAGAGCTGAAGCGGTTTGGGGACTCATCGCGGATCGGCATGGCTGAGCTGGCCGATCTGGTGCAATTGGGGATGGCAATTGACGAGACGCTGCGCCTGTATCCGCCGGTGTGGATCGGCCTGCGGGGAGTGGAAGCGGACTTCGAGTTCAACGAATGGCGCATCCCCGCCGGCAGCAGCCTGATGTACTCCGCTGCTGCGAGCCATCGTCTGCCAGAGGTGTTTCCTGATCCGCTTCGCTTCGACCCTCAGCGCTTTGCGCCTGAACGCAAAGCGCGCCTGGACCCGTTCAGCTACATCCCCTTTGGTGGAGGCGCGCACATGTGCGTTGGCAAGCCGCTGGCGCAGGTGGAGTTGAAGGTGCTGCTGGCGCGCCTGCTGAGCGCCTGGCGCTTCGAGCCGCTCCATTGCGGCCCCGTTCCTATGCATTACAACCCCACCCTGGCGCCGAAACATGGCTTGCCCATGCGCCTGCGGCGGTTGCGCTGATGTAGGTCACGGGTGCTCACTTCAGCAAGAAGCCGCCGTCCACAACGAGCGTGTGGCCAGTGATCATGGCGGCGTCGTCGGAGAGCAAAAAGCGCACCGCGCCGGCAATGTCGGATGGGTAGAGCACTCGGCCGAGTGGGTTGATGTGCGCCCAGCGCGACTCGTAGTGCGGGTCGGTCTCCAGGTTGCGTGCGTTCAACACAGCGCCGATGCCGACGGCGTTGACGGTGATGCGATGTGCGGCCAGCTCAGCGGCGATAGTGCGTGCCATTTGCTGCAAGGCGGCTTTGGTGATGCTGTAAATGCTGAGCTCCGGGAAGCCGCGCATGCCGGCCACCGACGACGAGAACACGATCCGCCCGCCCCAGCCTTGCGCGATCATGCGTTGAGCGGCAGCCTGCGCGCCAAAGTAGGCGCTCTTGAGGTTGGTGTTCATCAGCAAGTCCCATAGTGCTTCGTCGCTTTCCAGCATGGAGGCATAGCGCGTGATGCCTGCGTTGGCGACCAGAAAGTCCAGCCGTCCGAACTGCTCCACGCAGCGTTGGACCAGTGCCGCGTTGCCCGCCGGGCGAGATAAGTCCACCTCGAACACGGCGACGTCGCCACCTTGTGCGCGGATGCGCGCTGCATGTTGCTCTGCCAGTGCGGTCTCGCCGTAGTGCGCCATGAGCACCGCGGCGCCGTCCAGCGCAAGGCGTTCGCTGATGGCTGCACCGATCTCGCGGCTGGCTGCAGTCACGATAGCCACCTTGCCATGCAAAGGTGGTGGAGATTCAGCCATAGCACTTGGTGCAGTGATTTTGCGCGATCTGCGAAAAGTGGGAGAGGGTGAACATGGGAGCAGTTCACCCTCCCCGCGTTTGTGGGAGCGCTCAACCTGCTATCGCGTCGGCAGTTTGCCGTCCCAAGCGACGAAGTCGCCGTCCTTCACAATCAGGTTGACGAACTGGGGATTGCTCACGCGGCGTGTCTCTGGATTGAAGGTGACCGAGCCATAGATCACGCTGGGTACATCGCGCAGCTTAGGCAGCGCCTCGCGCACGCCCCTGCGCGTTGGGCCGCCCAGCTCAATGGCTTTGGCGATCAAGTGCATGGTGTCGTAGGCGTGCGTTGCGAAGAAATCCGGCGTCTCGTTGTACTTAGCGCGATATTTGTCCACAAAAGCCTTGACGCGAGGGTCCGGGTTGGTGGGCAGGAACTGGGCGCGGATCAGCGTGCCCTCCACCGCCTTGCCGCCGAGGCGGATGAAGTCAGGCGAGTGCAGCGAAGATGCGCCGACTAGCGGCACTTTCAGGCCAGCCGCTTCCACCTGCTGGGCGATCAGGGCGCCGTCGGCCTGGTAGGAGATCAGCGCGATGCCGTCCGGCTTGGCCTCTCGCACGCGCGTGAGCGCTGAGCGAAAGTCCTTCTCATCGGGCAGGTAGGACTCCACGGCCACCACGTCGGCGCCCAGTCGTTTCACCGTATCCACGAAGATCTGCGCCGTAACCTTGCCCCAATCGTTGTTGATGTTGAACACTGCGATGCGCTTCAGCCCCACCTCCTTCACGGTGAACTCCGCCATGGCTGGCGAGAGCTGCTCCTGGGTGGTGGAGTTGCTCCACATGTAGTCGCCGCCTTTGGTGAAGTCGGGGTGGGAATTGGTAAAGCCAAACTGCACCAAGCCGGCGCGCTGATAAATCGGCGAGGCCGCCATGGAAGCGGTGCTGCTGAAGTCACCCAGCTCCACGATGATGCGCTCGTCGGCGACGAACTTCTGCGCCACGAGCACAGATTGTTTGGGGTCGCTTTGGCTATCCTCGAAAATGTAAGTCAGCGGTCGTCCGTTGATGCCACCACGCCCGTTGATCTCCTCAAGCGCTAGATCAAAGCCTTTCTTCCACTGCTCGCCGTATCGCGCGTTGGGGCCAGTGAGAGGACCACTCACGCCGATGTAGATCGGCTCGCCAGCCGGCGCGGTAGTCCCCTCTGCTGGACGCGACGTCGCCGCAGGGGGCGGTGCGGCACACGCTGCCGCCAGCAGCGTTGTGGCTCCCAAAAGGGCACACACTCTCGGCAGGACATGCACAGGTAACATGGGGTAAAACCTCCTCCTTCGCTCTACCTTTTGGCTTAGCTTTGTCGGGTTGATGTCAGAGGTGAACTAACGTGCTGAGGTGGCTTAACGTTGGTGTTGCCCCAATCATACCAACCTCAGCGGGTGAGGCGCTTGACCACCTCCACGCCATTCGTCCACATGTTGTAAAGGAAAACGGCGTGCAACAAGTCGCCGTCGTGGGCGGGGATGCCCAGCTTAGCGGCTACCTTAACGGGTGTGTCGTAGGTCTGCACGCAGTTTTCCGGCACGATGACGCGCACGCCGGCCAGTTGCATCGCGTTTGCGCGCAGTCGCAAGTGCATTGCTAGCTGGTAGGTGCACAGGTCAGTGCAATCGCCCACCACGATGAAAGTGTTCACCTGGGGGTGTGCTTCCAGCCAAGCGTCGAGCGACGTGTGGATCGCGGAGGAGAGCGAGTTCTTCTCAATGACCACGAACGATTCAGCGAAGGGCAAGCGCAGCAACTCTGGGACGGTCTGTGATTCGGGTGTGCCGCGCACGCAGTGGGGTGGGTATTGGGCGAACTCCACGGCGTCCGGCGCATGGGCGTCTTGGGCTAAGACGAAGTGGCGCACGCCGAAATCGTAGGCGTCCCTGAACAGCTTGACGATGGGCTTCACAATGCTTTGCACGCGTGGGCTGGCCAGTGGCCCAACCGTGCAGAAGCCCTGGATGAGGTCCACGCCCATCACTGCCACCCGCTCCGGCTCGGCGATGCTTTTGCTCAGTTTGAGAGGCCGCAGGTCGCTTAACCACGCCTCCAAGTACCGGATAAACGGGCGGGCGTGCGTAGCAAGGCTTGTCATTTGCACACTCCTTTAGTGTTGTTTCTACACTATTGTAGGCTCGATGGCGGGCTATGTCAATTACTTGTGAGCCCACACAACGTGATATAAAGCTGTTTATGCAGCAGGCAGATGTCCTCCTGGTTGATGGCATTGTGCTGACGATGGACGCGCAGTTCCGCCAGTATCAGCGCGGCGCAGTGGCCCTGCGGGGTGACACGATTGCAGCGGTGGGAGAGGCAGACGACCTGCGCGCGGCGTTTGAGGCCGCCGAGGTGGTGGATTGCAGCGGTTGTGTGATCCTGCCTGGCTTAATCAACTGCCATACGCACCTGCCGATGACTCTGCTGCGCGGTTTGGCCAATGACCTGCGGCTCGACGTGTGGCTGTATGGCTACATGCTGCCAGTGGAACGCCGCTTTGTCTCGCCGGAGTTTGTCGCCGTGGGCACGCGGCTGGCTTGTGCTGAGCTGATCCGCAGCGGTGTGACCTGCGCCAACGACATGTACTACTTCGAGGACGCCATCGCCCAAACGCTCGCTGAGGTTGGCCTGCGTGCGCTCTGTTCGCAAACCATCATGCAGTTCCCCACGCCGGATGCGGCCTCCGCCGACGAGAGCTTGGATATGGCGGAGCGCTTCATCCAGAAGTGGAAAGGACATCCGCTTATTGTGCCGGTGATCGCGCCACACGCGCCCTACACCTGCAGCGGGCCGCTGATGCGCGCCTGCGCCGAAATCGCCATTCGGCACGACGTGCCGCTGCACATCCACATCAGTGAGACCTTTGCAGAAGTCGAAGAATGTCGCCGCGCCAACGGTATGCCAGTGGTGAACTGGGTGAAGAAAAACGGCGTGCTGGAGGCAAAGGTAATCGCAGCCCACTGCGTGGCGATTGACGCCGGCGAGATGCGCACCCTGCGCAACGCTGGGGCTACCGTGGTCCATAACCCATCGGCCAATTTGAAGCTGGCCAGTGGCATCGCCAACGTCCAAAAAATGCTGGAGACTGGGCTGAAGGTGGGCATCGGCACTGACGGGCCGGCTAGCAACAACGACCTCGACCACCTTGAGGAGATGCGCCTGGCCGCGTTGTTGGCTAAAGGCAGCACCCGCGATCCGGTTGCCGTGCCGGCGCGCACGGCGTTGCTCATGGCCACCCGCATGGGCGCCGAGGCATTGCACATCGGCCACCTCACCGGCTCGCTGGAGGTGGGCAAGCGCGCCGACGTGATCGTGATGGAGCTGGACCGGCTGCACAACACACCGCAATACGCGCGCGTCACCGCCGACGCAGACATCATCTACGCCCAAATCGTGTATGCCAGCAAATCCACTGATGTGCGCGATGTATTTGTGAATGGCCGCTGCCTGATGCGTCAACGCCAACTGTTGACGCTGGACGAGGAGCGCATCAAGCGCGAGGCAAACGCCTTTGCCGAGCAGGTGCATCACTTCCTGGTGGCGCGCGAGGGCGATGTGTTGCGCAAACTGGCGGCTATCGGCGGCGTGCAGCAAGAGGAGTCGTTCGAGGTGCAGGTGAAGGCACGCATCTCCGACCCTCAACCCATCTTGGACACGATCGAGCGCAGCAGCGAGTTGACCGTCGTCCGCCACGTGCACTATCGCCAATTCGACACCTACTTCTTCTTTGAGCACGAGCCATCTCGATTGCGCTACCGTGAGGACGAGCGCCTCGATGCGCAGGGTCAGGTGAGCAGCACGCGCTATCGCCTGACGCTGGTCAGCGGCCAAAGCGAGCGCGAATACCCGCACTCGGTGTTGCTCAGCCGTGTCCGCTTCATGTCCCCGGCAGACCGCAGCCTGCGCTTTTACCGCGAGTATTTCAAGCCAGTCAGAGAAATCCAGCTGGAGAAAGAGCGCCTGCGCTGGGAGGTGATTTTCGACGACGAGGAGATGTTCATCAACCTCGACCGAATGCTCAACCCATCGCAGGACGGTTACTTCCTAGAGATCAAAAGCCGCACCTGGAGTCGCCGCGACGCAGAGCGCAAGGCGGCAGCTATCGGCAAGCTGCTAGCACACCTTGGTGTGGACGACAGCGCTGTGATGAAGCAAGAGTACGTGGAGATCGCTGGCCTATTGACGGAGCAGGCTGGCGTCCAGGCGGAGCAATGATGGGGGCTCGGCTGGGCTAATCGCCCTCGAAGCGCTCCTCTCGCCACACGCGGGCGATGTTGTGATAGCCTGCGCGCTCCCAAAAGCCGGGCCGGTCCATAGCGCTGAACTCCAGTGCGCGCAGCCATTTGCCGCCCTTCCAGAAGTAGCGCGTATCTGGATCTTGGGGGGCGGTGGGCAGCGCGCCCACGACCACACGCAGCGGGTAGCCGTGCTCAGGCTCAAGTGGCTTGCCGTCGTACTCAATGGCCAGCAGCGTGGTTGGCTTCATGAAGTGCTCTAGGTCAAGGTTGGTGGTGAAGCCAAACTCGCAGTGCTCAATCACGTAGCGCGCTGAGGGCTTGAGTCGGATGATGCCCTGTTCGATCAGGTCGGGCAACCACACGCCGCGCCAGCGTGTGTCGAACTTGCTCCAGCGGGTGACGCAGTGGATGTCCATCATCACTTCGCGCATGGGGAGTTTGAGGAACTCCTCCCATGTCCACGTCTTTGGCTCTTCTACCTCGCCAAAGATGCGGAATGTCCACTGGCTCATGTCGTACTGTGGCACAGGGCCGTAGTGCAGAACGGGGAACTTTTCGGTGAGCGATTGGCCGGGTGGCAATCGGCCGCTGCGCTTGAAGATGCCCTCGCGCTCTTTGCGTGGGTTGAATAGGCTGCCCAAGGTCATATGTGTCCCTCTCGTTGGCAGTGAGTGTAGCCGGAGAATCTTGTGCCCAGATGAGATGGCGGCCTGCTGCTTTAGGCGCCACCGGCTTCGGCAGCGCGTGGCTCACCGCTGCGCTCCGACCTGGCAGCGCCTGGCTCGGAGGCCAAGGCGGTGGGGGCTGATGGGGTGCCCTCGACCATTGGACGCGCTGCGGCTGGCGCATACCACGTCTGGCGCGGCAGCCAAAACTCAAACAGCACAGCGTAGGCTGCGCCCACAATCGGCACACTCAAGATCAGCCCCCAGAAGCCGAGCAGTTGCACGCCTATCGTGAGGGCGACAATCGCTATCGGACCAGGGACGCCCACCAAGTTGGCTGTAAGGCGTGGCAGCACAGCATACGCAACTACCTGGTCAAACACCAAAGCCAGCGCCGTCGCCAGCCAGGCCATTTCTGGGCGCACTAGCAGCGCGACGATCAGCACGATTGCCACGCCGATCGGCCCGCCGATGATCGGGATGAATGACAGCAACGCAAAGGCGATCGCCACCACTACGCCGAAGTTGATTTGGAACACGCTGAACACCAGCAGGATGAATAGCCCGCGCAGGGCTGCGCCAATCACTTGTGCCCGCAGGTAAGCGTTGAAAGCTCGGTCAATCGCGGTGAGCAGGGAGCGCGTCCCCTCATGCGTGTGGGGGGGCAACAGGGCAAACAGTTGGCGCTTGATCTTTTGATCCTCCAACACGATGAACAAGCTGAGCACGATCACCAGGAAGAGCTGGCTGATCGCGGTGGCTGTGCCGGCCGCGATGGTGAGCACCTGCGAAGCTGCTGAGCCGGCCACCTGGGTGATCTGGCGCGAAAGCTCCTGCGAGGCCAAAAGCTGGCTCAGCGCGTTCGGGTCCAAGCCGAAGCGCAGGGCGAAATTGCTCCACCAATTCAGGGCTTCTTGTTGCAGCGTGATGGAGAAGTCCGGCAGTCGGCGCACGAGGTCAGTCGCTTGTGGGATGAGGGTGGCGGTGGCGAAGGCGACAGCGCCGATCAGCATCAGCAGCACCACACCATACACTAGCGTCACGGCCACGCTCAGCGGCAGCCGCAAAATGCTGAGCCGTCGGGCGGTGGCTGTCCCATATCGTTGCTCGGCCCAACGGATAGCGCGCGGGGGGACCACGCCATTGGTCAGGCGCTCAATGGGGGACTTCACCAGAAATGCCAGAAACCACGCGCCTACCAGCACAGACAACGCACTGCTGATATATTGGCCAAACGCCCACACGCGCTCGAAGATCGAGATGAGCAGGGCGGTGATGCTTAGGATCAACGCGATTCGCAGCAGGCGCGCGTTTCCTGTTCGCATCGCTATCCTCCTTCAAGAAGGGCCAATTCTGCGCTGAAGCCGGGGCCCAGCGCGCCGAGCAGCACACACTCCCCTGTGTGAATGCGCCGCTGGCGCATCAACCGATCTAGCACAAAAAGCACCGTTGGTGAACTCATGTTACCGCAATCGCGCAGCACCTGTGCGGAGCAATCCAAGTCGTCGGCAGAGAGGCTGAACGCAGCCGCGTAGGCGTCCAGCACGCGCGCGCCGCCGGGGTGCAGGGCATAGTGGCGGATGGAATGGGTGGGGCGCTCCAGCGCGCGCATCATGGCGTCGACCACTGGCGGCAAATCCCGTGCGATGCGGGCAGGTATCTCCGGCGCAAAGATCACGGAGAGTCCGCTGTCGAGCACCTCCCAACCCATCACGTGCGCGCTGTCGGGAAACAGGTGGGAGTAAGAGCCCACCACGCGCAGCCCGCCTCGTGCCGCGCGGTCCCCAGCGATGACAGCTGCGGCTGCCCCATCGGCGAAGAGTGAGGCAGCGACGAGGTTTTTCTTCGAGAAGTCATGAAACTGGAAGGTGATGCTGCAAGTCTCCACAGCGACGAGCAGGCCGATGGCGTCCGGCTCGGCGCGGGTGAACTCGGCCACGTGCGCCAAACCGGCTACGCCGCCTGCGCAGCCCAGCCCCCAAATCGGCAGCCGGCGCGTGTTGGGGCGCATCCCCAGCGTCTCAATCATGCGCGCGTCCAGGCTCGGCGTGGCCAAGCCGGTCGTCGAGACAAACGCCACGAAGTCCACCGCCTCTGGGGGCAAACGAGCGTTTGTTAAAGCCGCTTGGGCTGCGCGCATGCCCAACGCTTCGGCGCTGCGCAGGTAGATGGCGTTGCGCTCTTGCCAGGTGTGCTCGGGTGTCTCAAACCATTCCAACGGCACGACAAAGTGTCGCTTGGCTATGCGCGTGTTCGGAAACACTTGCATCAGCGACTCCTGCTTGGGCAGCCGCCCCCTGAAGTGCTGCAGCGCAAACGCCGCGGCTTGCTCTTGGGAGATGACAAAAGGCGGCAGCGCTGTCCCGATGGACAGGATGACGCTCATCGTGGTGCGCAGTTCGGTCCGAGGCCGGCCTAGGCTTCGGTGATTTCGATGGTGAGGAGCATTTCCCCTGGCGTGGTCGCCTGGGATGGATCGCGGTCGGGGATAGCGTTGACCACGTCCATCCCCTCGATCACTCTGCCGAACACAGTGTGATGGCCATCGAGCCAAGGCGTGGCTTTGCGCGTGATGAAGAACTGTGAGCCGTTGGTGTTGGGCCCGGCATTGGCCATGGACAGCACGCCCGGCCCATCGTGCCGCAGGGCGGGATGAAACTCGTCGGCGAAGCGATAGCCCGGGCCGCCGCGCCCTGTGCCGGTGGGGTCGCCGCCTTGAACCACGAAGTCCCTGATCACGCGATGAAAGGTGGTGTTGTTGTAAAACCCTTCCCGCGCCAGGAAGACAAAATTGTTGACCGTCCGCGGCGCTTTGTCTGCGAACAGCTCAACCACGATGTCGCCCTTGCTGGTCTTCAGCCGTGCCACGTAGCGCTTGGTGGGATCAATCATCATCGGCGGGGGATTGCGATATTGCCTGGCCATAGTAAGCCATTGTCGCATGGGCGCACCGACCGCATCACTGGATGAGAGTGAACCTCACGCTGCAAGGGTGAATGAGATGCTCAACACCGGCGCCTGCGCCGGCGCGATGGGCGAGCTACTCAAAGCGCGTCGGCACGCTGGCAGCGCACAACACCAGCTCCTGCGCTGCCTTCACGTTGCGCATGATCTTGGCGAAGTTGCCCTTCAGTCGCAGGGTGTTGGTCATCAGCGCCCGGATCGGGTCTATCTCGCGCGTGATCACACGTCGCCAGTTGCGCGCCGGCGCCCAAATGCGAAACTCTGGGTTGCGCTCGCTCTCGTCTTTGGCGATGAACGCCTCGCGGCATTGGCCATGCCAGAGGTCAACATACATCAGCACGCGCTCTCCCCCTTCGGCGTCCGGCTCGACGATAAACCAGAAGTCGCCCTCCCAGTTTTTGGCAGCTTCGGCGTAGGAGGGACTTTGGTTCACCGCCTCTTTGAAGGCAGCCGCCCAGGATGGCGTGGCAAACAAAATCGGCTCGGTTGTAGTCATGAGGCAAGTGGATTGTAGCAAGGGCACAACGTGGGATGGAATGGCTGCCTCCCTGGTATCAGTCGCTGGCGCAGGGTGGCGGTTCAGGGCCCGCTCATAGCTTGGGAGCGCAAAAGGTATAGTTGGATCATGCCTCCATTGCTAGAGCTCAGCGACCAGGAGCGCGAGGCGCGACGGCCCCTTCGCTTTCAAGGGCGCAGCGGGGTGGCCGTGTTGTGTTTGCATGGCTTCACCGGCTCACCAGCGGAGATGCGACCGCTGGCGGAGCATTTAGCTGTGAGCGGTCACGCTGCCCACGTGCCGCTGCTGCCGAAACATGGCGATCTGCCGGAGAACCTGCGCGGCGTGCGCTGGACGGAGTGGACAGAAGCCGCGCGCCAAGCGCTGCAGGATTTGGAGCAGAAATACGAACACCTCTTCGTCGCCGGCCTTTCGATGGGTGGATTGATCGCGCTTTGGCTGGCTGCCGAGCACCCCTCCACCAAGCTGCGCGGCCTGATTGTGATGGGCGCACCGTACGCCATCAACGACGCGCGCACGCGGCTGGTCGGTTTGGCGCGCTTCTTCGTCCCTTACTATTACCCCTTGCGCGATGCCAACTGGGAGGACCCTGAATTTCGCGCCAACCTTGCGCGACGACTTAACCGCCAAGACGTCAACTTCGACGACCCCGCCGTGCGCCGCGCGATCACACAGTCGGTGCGCATCCCTGTGGATGCGATCTACCAGCTCATCTGCCTCAACCAACGGGTGATCCGCTTGCTCCCGCGCGTGACCACGCCCGTGGTGTTCATGCAAGGCAGACGTGACCGCGTGGTGAGCCCGCAGAGTGCTGAGGCACTGGCGGCCGGCGTCGCCTCCACAGACAAGCGTGTGATCTGGTACGAGAACAGCGCGCATGAGCTGCCGATTGAACCGGATGCGCCGGTGCTGTTTGCCGACGTCCTCACCTTCATCAAGGCCCAAGTGCAGCGGGCGAAACCAGCCTTGGCCGATGCGATGGCAGAGGCATCAGCTGTTGCTCAAGCGCCGACCGTGCCATCGTGACGCGCGATGTTGTCTGCACGAGCCACCCACTTGCTGCGCGCTAGTGTGCTGGCCAGCTTGGGATTGCTCTTCTACAGCAAGATCGCCAACGGCACACTGAGCTACTACATCAACTTGCGCTTCGCGTGGCTCTCCCTGTTGGCGGCAGGGCTGTTCATCCTGTTGGCGATGAGCGCGGTGTGGAATGGCCTGGCCATGCGGCAGCAAGTAGAGATCCCCCGCGCCTCAGCGATCGGTGTCCCCATCTGGCTGTCGGCTAAGCGGCGTGCTTGGCGGCTATCCGTGCTGAGTTGGGGAGTGCTGTTGCTGCCGTTACTGTTCGGTGCGCTGGTGCCTGCGCGCCCCCTAGGAGCCGGCGCTGTGCAAGCACGCGGCATCAGTCGCTTCGCCCCAGAGCGATCTGTCACTACAACGCTGGTCCAACGCCAACCATCGAACATCTTGGATTGGCTGCGCGAGTTCGCTCGTAGCGCAGACCTGGCTGCCTTCAGTGGCAAGGCGGTGGACGTGAGCGGCTTCGTGTATCGTGACCCGCGCAACCGCAAGGAAGAGTTCTGGGTGTCCCGCTTTGTGGTCAGTTGCTGCGTGGCCGACGCAGCAGCGATTGGTTTGTTGGTGCGGACCGAACAGGCTGCCACGTGGGTAAACGATATGTGGGTCCGTGTGCGTGGGCGCTTCGGAGTGACCGAGTTCGCCGGTGAGCGCATCCCGATCATCCTGGCTGAAGAAGTGCACGAGATTGAACCGCCCTCGGAGCCGTATTTGTATCCATAGCTTGACCAAAGCCTTGCCTGCGGCGGCACGCATCCTACGGATTGGCTGAGGGGGCGTCCCAAAGTAACCTGATTATGAGAAAATAGTGATGCACTTTCGTCCGTAGCACTTATCGCTCAGGAGGTCACTACTATGAGTCCAGTAATTACAGGTATCTTTGTAGCCCTCATCGTCGCCGGTGCGCTGTTCGCAAGCGGTTATGCCCTTTTGCTGTTGCCGAAGGAGAAGGCGTTGAAGTTGCCGCTGGCCGGCCGCATAGACGCAGCCTTTGGCGATGCCGACACCCTGCGCTTCATTCGCCTAATCGGGTTGTTCATGATGGCGTCGGCGGTGGGGCTGGTGCTGGCGTCGCTGACCTCGCTGCTGGAGCAAGTGACGTTGTTCGTGCCGTAAGTGCGTCGTCCAAGCGCTCCTCGTCAAGCCGAGCAGCCTGCGCTGCTCGGCTTTGTATTTTGTGTTTACACTAAATTGCCATGCAGATGGCTGTGCTGGAGGAGGCGTTTCGCCACACCTACGGCTACGCGCCAACTTTCCTCGCGCGGGCACCTGGCCGCGTGAACTTGATCGGCGAGCACACCGATTACAACGACGGATTAGTTTTGCCCATGGCCATAGACCGCGAGGCGGTGGTGGTCGGCGCGCCGCGCGATGACAACGTGGTCAACCTATTCTCGCTCCACTACAACGAGAAGCTATCATTTGACCTGGGCACGATCGCACGGCGACAAGAGCATCACTGGAGTCACTACGTGCTTGGTGTGGCCGATGCGCTGTTGCGCGCCGGTCACACGCTCAAGGGCTTCGATGGCGTGCTCGGCAGCGACGTGCCCATCGGCAGCGGCTTATCCTCTTCGGCGGCTGTTGAGTTGGCGACGTTGATGGCGTTCGCAGCAGCGACCCCCTCGCTCCAGCTTTCGCCTCTGGATGCAGCGCGATTGGCCCAGCGCGCCGAAAACTGCTTCGTCGGCGTGCAGTGTGGCTTGATGGACCAACTGATCGCCGCGTTGGGGCGCGCAGGTCATGCGCTGCTCATAGACTGCCGCACGTTGGCCCACCAACCAGTGCCCTTGCCCGAAGGCTACACGGTGGTGATCATAGACACAGCCGCCCCTCGCGCGCTGGCGTCCAGCGCCTATAACGAACGCCGCGCGCAGTGTGAGCAAGCTGCACGCTTGCTGGGCGTGCCGGCACTGCGCGATGTGTCACCAGAAGAGCTGGCGCGCCGCCAAACTGAGCTGCCGCCGCTGCTTGCGCGCCGCGCCCGTCACGTGGTGCGCGAGAATCAGCGCGTGCTTCAAGCCGTTGAGGCCTTGCGCGCAGGGGACGTGGCCGAATTGGGTGCGCTGATGAACCAATCGCACGACAGCCTGCGCGACGACTACGAGGTGAGCAGTCCAGCCCTCGATGCAGCGGTGGAGATCGCGCGCGCCACCGATGGCGTGCTCGGGGCGCGCATGACCGGCGCCGGCTTCGGCGGCTGTGCCATTGCGCTGGCAGCTCAGGCGTGCGTGCCCGCACTCACCACCAACTTGCTGGCTCACTATCCCAAGCGCACTGGCCTCACGCCGCGCCTATATCCCTGCAGCGCTAGCGACGGCGCTACCTGGCATAGGCTAGACGATCGCCTGCGGCAGCACAGTCTGCACCCCTGCTGAAATTGGCACAGGAGCGACCTTGAACCATGAGCATCACACTCGCGCGCGTCGAGTTGTTCCACATCGCCATGCCACTGTTAACCCCGTTCGAGACCAGCTTCGGCGTCACCACTGAGCGCCGCACCGTGCTGGTCAAGGCCATCACCCGCGACGGGATAGTTGGATGGGGCGAGTGGGCCGGGGATGGCCCCGGCTACAGCTACGAGACCGAACATACCGCCTGGCACATCCTGAAGGACTACGTGATACCGCTGGCGTTTCGTGCGCCATTTGAGGACCCGCGCGAAGCAACGCAGCGCTTCCGTTTCGTGCGCGGCCACCACATCGCCAAAGCCGCCCTAGAGGCCGCGCTGTGGGACATCGCTGCACAACAGGCAGGGATGAGCTTGGCCGCCTATCTCAGCTCCTGCACCGGCCACCCTGTGAGGAGCCGAGTGCCAGTAGGGGTGAGCATCGGCCTTCAGCCCACGCCGGAAGCGCTCGTGGAGCGCGTCGCCGGTTTTCTCGCCCAGGGCTATCAGCGCATCAAGATCAAAATCAAACCTGGGCGCGATGTTGCTGATGCGGTCGCCGTGCGTCGCGCCTTCCCACGGGTGCCGTTGATGGTGGATGCCAACAGCGCCTACACCTTAGCAGATGCTGCAATCTTCAAGCAAATGGACGAGCTAGAGCTGCTCATGATCGAGCAGCCGCTGGGCTATGACGATATCTTCGACCATAGTCGCCTGCAGCCCCAACTGAAAACACCCATCTGCCTCGATGAGAGTATTCATTCCCCCGATCATGCGCGGGCTGCTATCGCATTGGGCGCTTGCCGCATCATCAACATCAAGCAAGGGCGTAGCGGTGGCCTTGCCCACGCGCTGGCCATCCACGATTTGTGCGCGGCCGCTAGTGTGCCAGTCTGGTGTGGTGGCATGTTGGAGAGCGGCATCGGGCGCGCCTTGAACGTGGCGATGGCGGCGCTGCCGAACTTCACGTTGCCGGGCGATCTGAGCGCGAGCAATCGCTACTACGCCGAAGATTTAATCGACCCGCCATTCACGCTCGAACCAGATGGAACGTTGCGCGTACCCCAGCAACCAGGGCTAGGGGTGTGCGTGGTGGAGCAGCGTGTGCGCCGCGCGACACTGCGACATCTGGCGATAGAAGCTGGAGCTGTCTGATAGGAGCAGGGTCGTTCATGTCTCAGCAGAGGGCGGTGAACCGATTTGACAAAAAGGGCCGTCTAGCTTATAGTTTGTAAAACGTTTCACCCGGACGACCAAGGAGGTGAGAGCTGAAGAGGAGAACTGAGCCGCGTTTGCTCCGGGAGTCGCGATGGAGCTGTCCATCGCTGTCGATCGTTGTTTCGAGATTGAACATCTGAGATATCTAAAACCGAGAAGAGGAGCTCTAGACTTTCTGATCAGTGCACACCCCAAGGACGTGTGAGCTATGAATAGAAGCAAGATAGTGTCGTTGCTTGTTGGTGCAGCGTTTTTGCTAGCTGCTTGTGGTGGCGAGCAGCCCACCCAAGCTCCGCAACCCGCTCAACCCGCGCAACCCGCTCAACCTCAAGAACCGGCTGCCCCCGCTGTCAAGCCGGTGGAGGCGACCGCCACGCCTGTGCCCACCCCAGCGCCTGAGGCGCAATACAACGAGGCGCCTCAGCTTGCTGCGCTGGTGAAAGAAGGCAAGTTGCCGCCGGTGAAAGAGCGCCTGCCCGAAGTGCCGGTCGTGACGCCTGTCCGCGAAGCGATCGGCAAATATGGCGGCACGATTCGCACCGCGAGCTGGTGGCCTGGTGTGGGCAACGTGCTGCTCTACATTTCCGAGCCGCCCATCAAGTGGAAGGCTGACTTGACTGGCTACGAGCCTGGCCTTGCCGAGAGCTACGAATGGTCCGACGACGGCAAGACCTTCACCCTGAAGCTGCGCAAGGGCCTGAAGTGGTCGGATGGCCAACCCTACACCAGTGCTGACTGGAAGTTCTGGTGGGAGGACATGGTGAAGGACGAGAACTACAAAGGCAGCATCTCTCGCCCGGCTTGGCTGCGCAAGTCTGATGGCTCGTTGATTGACATGGAATTCCCCGACGACTACACGGTGGTGTGGAAGTCGGATCAGCCGATGTGGGTCAATCCGTTCTACATGGCGCAGGGCTTTTGGGAGTTTGCCAACCCCATGATGAAGCCGGCGCACTACCTGAAGCAATACCACCCCAAGTACACTCCCACCGCTACATACGACGATTTGCAAAAGGCTGATCAGTGGTGGCTGACGCCTGGCTATCCCTGCCTGTTCGCTTGGTGCTTGACCGAGCTCTCTGCCGACGGCCAGAACTACAAGTTCACCCGCAACCCCTACTATTGGCGCGTGGATGAGAAGGGCAATCAGCTCCCCTACATCGACGCCATCGAGGTGGAGCTGGTGCAAGATGAGCAGGTGCGCATCTTGAACTGCACGCAGGGGAAGTACGACACTGCCTTCCGCATCTGTGGTGGCCCGAACGAAATCCCGCTGCTGCGTGAGAACGCTGAGAAGGGTGGGTATCGCTTCTTGGAGAACTACAAGAACGGCGCCGGCGCTTGGCCAGGCTACATGGTCAACCAGTACTACGTGGAAGGTGGCAAGAACTACGAGGAGGATACGCCAGAAATGGCGGCCGAGATTCGCGCCCTGCTGCGCGACAAGCGCTTCCGCCGGGCGCTCTCGTATGGTCTAGATCGCGAGCGCATGATCGAAGTGGTATGGGGCGGCATCGGCGAGGCTAAGGGCGCCACCATCAGCCCGCAGTCGTGGCACTTCGCCAGCCCAGAGGGTCAAGAAGTGTATAAGCGCTGGGCTGCTGCCTACGCCGAGTTTGACCCCGATAAGGCCAACGCGCTGCTCGACGAGATCGGCATGAAGAAGGGCGCGGACGGCTTCCGCACCTTGCCCAGTGGCAAGCCCTTTGAGTTGGTGGTGGACATCACCGACTGGGGCGGCAGCTTGAAGGCGCAAGTGGATGCGGCAGCCGAAGCGAAAGCCCAATGGGAGGCCAACCTGGGCATCAAGGTGAAGGTCAACAACCTGCAGGGCCAGCCCGAGGCCGATACCCGCACGAGTGAGGGCCAATACATGCTGCGCGGCGCGCACATCTCGGAGATTGACATCTGGACGTATCCGGACTGGATCTTCCCGATTGTCAACCGCTATATGTTCCCGCTCGAGGGTCGGTGGTATGCCAGCGGCAAAGATCAGTGCAAGCTGGTCGAGGGCCAGCCATACTCCTGCGGCGTGAAGCCCGAGCCAGGCAGCCCGGCCGCCAAGCTCCAGGCGCTCTATGAGAAGGGCCTGAACACCAAGACCATCGAGGATCGCCACAAGGTGGTCTGGGAGGCGATTGACGTGATCATCGAGGAAGGGCCGTTCGTGATCGGCGTAGCTGGTGACCAGCCCATGCCCATCATCGTGAAGAACTACATGCGCAACATCCTGGACTACGGCGTGGTCGGCCCGTGGGCACCGGCGACCCCAGGCAACCAGATCCCCGCAACGTGGTGGATGGACAAGTGAGGCGGTGGCAATTGGCGCTTGTTGGGGACTTGCAGCCATGCAAGTCCCCAAAGCCGATTGCATTCAGCCTTGGCTGTGGCGGATGGCGCAAGGCTGTTCGCCACAGCCTTCCGCTTATCTTGTCCGCTGCGGTGTGACCTTGTTGGTCCGAATATCAGCGCTGGCGCTGCACGCTGGGCAAACGCATCTCGTCAAAGCGCTGTAATCTCTCGACATCCGAGATTCCAAACGTGAAGGAGAGGACGAGACGATGTTGAATTACCTCATTCGTCGCCTCGGCTACGCCTTGATCATGGTGGTGCTGGTCTCGTTTGTTAGCTTCGTGATCATTGAGCTGCCACCAGGCGACTACCTCACCCAGAAAGTGGAGCAGCTTCGTGCCCGCGGCGACCGCAGCGCGGAGTTACAGGTGGAAATGCTCCGCGTGCGCTATGGGTTGGACAAACCCTTCCTTGAGCGCTACCTCAACTGGGCGATCAACTTTTTGCGGGGCGATTTCGGCGAGTCGTTTGAGTTCGAGCGACCGGTCAGCGACATTTTGGGCGCCCGCCTCGGCTATACCGTCATCTTGGCGCTCGCCACGACGCTATTCACGTGGTTGTTGGCGATCCCGCTTGGCGTGTATTCGGCCGTGCGCCAATACTCTATTGGGGACCAGATCATCTCGGTGATCAGCTTCATCGGTCTAGGAATGCCCGGCTTTCTGCTGGCCCTGATCATCCTCTACTTCTCCATCGTGGTCTTCAACTTGGAGGTCACCGGCCTGTTCTCGCCGGAGTATCGCGATGCGCCGTGGAGCGTTGGCAAGGTGCTCGACTTGCTCAGCCATCTATGGGTGCCAGCCCTGATCAGCGCGATCACCGGCACCGGTGGCTTGATCCGGATCATGCGCGGCAACCTGTTGGACACGCTCGGCCAGCCGTTTGTCGAGGCGGCGCGCGCGCGTGGCTTGAAGAACCGAACGGTGATCTGGAAACACGCCGTGCGCATCGCTATCAACCCTCTGGTCACCATCCTGGGTGCAGAGGTGTTCCCCTCGATCATTGTGGGCTCCTCGCTGGTGGCGATTGTGCTTAACCTGCCCACCATCGGCCCTGTGTTTGTGGACTCGCTGCGCAAGCTGGATATGTATCTGGCCGGCACGTGCATTGTGTTCCTCACCATCATGTTGCTGGTCGGCAACTTGGTGGCCGACTTGCTGCTGGCCTGGGTTGACCCGCGCATCCGCCTGGAGTGAGATTCCCACAGGAGGACTTCCGCTATGGCTGTTGCAACTGCTCCCTCATCTGTGTCGCTCGTGAAGAAGAAGGAGTTGGGCCAGAGTTACTGGGACCTGGTCTGGTATCGCTTTAAGAAAAACCGCCTCGGCGTGCTCGGCGCCGTGCTGCTATTTGTGCTGTATTTCTCGTTTGTGGTCATACCGGAGTTCCTGGCGCCCTATGCCCTGGAGAATCGCAGCCGCTATGTCGAGGCGCCGCCTACCCCGATTCAGTTCTTGGACGAGGAGGGAAGATTCCAGGCCCCCTTCGTGTATGGCCTGGAGCGACGGGTGGATCAGGTGAAGCGCTTGCGCACCTGGGTGCCGGATACCACGAAGAAGTATCCCGTCGCGCTCTTCGCACAGGGCGACGAGTACATGCTGTTGGGCCTGATCCCGATGAACGTGCATCTGTTTGGCCTACAGACAAGCGATAAAGACGCGCGCATATTCCTGCTCGGCGCGGACGCATTGGGCCGCGATTACCTCAGCCGCATCTTGTATGGGGGGCGGCTCTCGCTCATGATCGGTCTGCTTGGCCAATTCCTCACCCTTGCGCTGGGCGTTACGCTGGGTGTGATCTCGGGCTACTACGGCGGGCCGGTGGATATGTTCGTGCAGCGCTTCACCGAGTTTCTGGCTGCTTTCCCGAACATCCCCCTGTTTATGGCACTTTCGGCTGCCATCCCTGCCTTCTGGTCGCCGATCACCGTGTATTTCATGCTCACCATCATCTTGGCGTTTTTGGGGTGGGGAGGGCTGGCGCGCCAGGTGCGCGGCCTGGTGCTCTCGCTGCGCGAGCGCGAGTACGCGTTGGCAGCGAAGTCGTTCGGCGCTAGCGACCGTCGCATCATGTTTCGCCACCTGTTGCCCGGCACGATGAGCCACGTGATCGTGATCGCCACCCTTTCCATCCCGGGCATGATCTTGGCCGAGACGGCGCTGAGCTGGCTGGGGTTGGGCTTGCGTCCGCCGCTGACCAGTTGGGGCACGCTCCTGCAGGATGCCGCTACGGTGCGCGCCATTCGCTTCACCCCATGGCTGCTCTGGGTGGTGCCGCCAATCCTGCTGACCATTCTGACATACAACATGTTGGGCGACGGCCTACGCGATGCGCTAGACCCCTACAGTGGCCGCGGATGAACCACCACGAGGAGCAAAGCTGACCCATGAGCACAATTCCGGCAACTCAATTGACCACAGCTCCTCAGGACACGCGCCGGACGCTGATCGAGGTGCGCGACCTAAAGGTGGAGTTCAACATTCGCGGCGGCGTGGTCAAGGCTGTGGATGGCCTGACACTCGACATCAAATGTGGCCAGACGGTAGGCATTATCGGCGAGAGCGGGTGCGGCAAGTCAGTGACCGCCCGCGCCATCTTGCGCATGGTGCCCAAGCCTGGCAAGATCACCGGCGGACAGATTTTGTACTATCGCGTCCCGCGCCAAAAGAAGTTAGCCGGCTCCAATGAGGTGGAGGTGATCGAGCTCACCAAGCTCGATCCTGATGGCGAGGTGATTCGCCAAATTCGCGGCGGCGAGATCGCCATGATCTTCCAGGAGCCGATGAGCTCGCTCACGCCGGTATACACTGCCGGCACCCACATCCACGAGGCGGTCAGTCTGCATCGCCTGCTCCCGCTGAAGACGGTCGGCGACCAGATGGTGGAGCGGATCACACAGTACCGCAAGGTGACCCGCGAGGAGGCGCGCGAGATCGCCGTGCAAATGCTGCGGCGCGTCGGCATACCCAAGCCGGAACAGCGCGTGGATAGCTACCCACACCAGCTCTCCGGCGGGCAGCGCCAGCGCGTGATGATCGCCATCGCACTCTCCACCGAGCCAGACATGTTGATCGCTGACGAGCCGACCACCGCGCTTGACGTGTCCATCGAGGCGCAAATCCTGGACATCATGCGCGAGCTCCAGCAAACCGCGAACATGGCCATCATGTTCATCACCCACAACCTCGGCGTGATCGCGAGCATGGCCGATGAGATCGTGGTGATGTACATGGGCAAGCAGGTCGAGCGCGCAAAAGTGGTGGACCTGTTTTATAACCCCAAGCATCCTTACACCAAGGCGCTGCTCCAGTCGGTGCCAAAGCTTGGCCCGAAGACGGGTCAACGCCTAGCCTCCATCGAGGGCATGGTGCCGGACCCGTTGCACCTGCCGACTGGCTGCGTCTTCCACCCGCGCTGCCCAGCCTTTATCGCGGGCAAGTGCGATCGCCACGTTCCCAATTGGGTGCAGGTTGGCGACAATCACTGGGTGCGTTGCTTGCTATATGAGGAGTGAGGAGGCAATGGCGCAGACAACAAACGGCAAAACAGACAACATCCTGTTGGACGTCAAGGGTCTGAAAAAATACTTCCCCATTCAGAAGGGGTTGTTGCGGCGAACGGTGGGCTACGTCAAAGCGGTGGACGACGTGAGCTTATACGTGCGCGAGGGCGAGACACTCGGCTTGGTGGGTGAAAGTGGCTGCGGCAAGACCACGGCCAGCCGCTGCATCATCCGCTTGTATGAGCCAACGGCCGGCCAGGTGCTCTTCAAGAGTAAGGCCTTGTCCGCAAATGGCCAGCCGAAGATGGTGAACTTGCTGGAACTGACGCGCGAAGAGATGACCAAGGTGCGTGAGGAGATCGCCATGATCTTCCAAGACCCGATCAACTCGCTTAACCCTCGCATGACTGTCGCCGACATCATTGCTGAGCCGATGGTGATCCACGGCAAGTACGAGAAGGGGAAGAGCGAGGAGCTCATCATCCAACTGCTGGAGCGGGTCGGCTTGCGCCCTGATCACTTGCGCCGCTACCCCCACGAATTCTCCGGCGGCCAGCGCCAGCGCATCGGCATCGCGCGCGCGCTCGCGCTCAACCCCCGCCTTGTGCTGTGCGATGAGCCGGTTTCGGCGCTGGATGTGTCCATTCAGGCACAGACGCTGAACTTGCTGCAGGACCTGCAAGAAGAGTTCAATCTGTCCTACCTCTTCGTGGCCCACGACCTGAGCGTTGTGCAGCATATCTCAGATCGCGTTGCTGTGATGTACGTGGGCAAAGTGGCGGAGATGGCTAGCGCGGAGGAGCTGTACGCTAACCCCCTGCACCCCTACACCGAGGCGTTGCTCTCGGCTGTGCCGAAACCTGACCCGCTCTACAAGTCGGAGCGCATCATCATGCAGGGCGATGTGGCCGACCCCTCCAACCCCCCATCCGGCTGCTACTTCCATCCTCGCTGTCGCTACGCAGTGGACCTTTGTAAGCAGAAGGCGCCGGAGTTCCGCGAGCTGAAACCCGATCATTGGGTGGCCTGCCACCGTGCGGAGGAGTTGAAGCTGCAGGGCATTTGAGCAGCGTAGGCGGGCGCACCACGACGCCCGCACTTACGCCACGCAGCATCGCATGGGCGTGCGCGAACAAGGCAGGCTGTCCGGCCTGCAATCGTGCCCTGGTGGCGGCGGTCACCCTGGTGCTCTGGCTGGTGACCACCCTGCTGGCGCTGTGGAGCATTTACATCCTGCGGCAAACCTACTACCTGATCTACGCGCGCTTGGCGAGGCTATGGGGTGGCGGGGACTACGAGCTGGCCGACGTGGTCGGCTACTGCTTGCTGCCGCTGCTTGTCATGGCGTTCATCGCTTTCGTCACTATCACCGGCGAGTATCATCGGCTTCACTTGGGCAAACCCCGCTCGTGGTACCTCTTCGGCATCACGTTGGTGGTTGAGCTATCCATACTTGGCGCTTATGAGCTAATTCAATGAGGTTTGTCATGGCAGATCGTGGCTTGAAGTGGTGGCAGAAAGCCGTGGTGTATCAGATTTACCCGCGCAGTTTCGCTGATGGCAACGGCGACGGCATCGGCGACTTTCCCGGCATTATCGCGCGGTTGGACTACCTGCAGCGCCTCGGCGTGGATGCCGTGTGGCTCTCCCCTCACTATCCCTCGCCAAACGCTGATTGCGGCTACGACATCTCCGACTACATGGACGTCGCCCCAGAATATGGCACGCTGGACGACTTCCGTCGCTTCCTCGACGCAGCCCATCAGCGCGGCATCCGCGTGCTGCTCGACCTGGTGCTGAACCACACTTCCGACCAACACCCCTGGTTCGTTGAGTCGCGCAGCAGCCGCGACAACCCCCGTCGTGATTGGTACGTCTGGCGCGACCCCGCATCGGATGGTGGCCCGCCCAACAACTGGAACTCCATCTTCGGCGGCTCAGCTTGGGAATACGACCCGCACACGGAGCAGTACTACTACCACTGCTTCCTCAAAGAACAGCCCGACCTCAACTGGCGCAACCCACAGGTGAAAGAGGCCATGTGGCAAGTGGTCCGCTTCTGGCTGGAGATGGGGGTGGACGGTTTCCGCTTGGACGCCATCGGCACCATCTACGAGGATCCCGCACTGACGCCGCACCAGTCCACTATGCCCATGACAGAAATCCTGCGCTTTGGCCGCGAGAGCCGCCCACCGGAGGAACAAGCTGCGCTGACCGCCGGCTTGCTGGAGATGTTCCGTTACCAGTTTGGCCTGCCTGAGGTGCACGACCTGATGAAGGAGCTGCGCGCGTTAGTGGACGCATACCCAGGCGACCGCGTGTTGATCGGTGAAGATGACAACATTGCCTATTACGGCAACGGCAACGACGAGCTACATCTGGTCTTCAACTTCCCGCTCATGCGCACCAATCGCCTGACGCCGGCGTGGGTCCGCGCAAATCAGGAGCAGCGGCTGGGCGCGCTACCGCCTGGCGCTTGGCCGTGCAACACGCTGAATAATCATGACAGCACGCGCATGAAGACGGCTTTTGGAGATGGCATCCACGATGACGCCATCGCCCGCGTGAACGCCGCTCTTCTGCTCACGCTGCGCGGCACGCCGGTGCTCTACAACGGCGAGGAGATCGGCATGACCGACTTGCTGATCCGAGACCTCGACCAACTGCGCGACCATCAGTCGCTGAACATGTATCATCTGGCGCGCGCGCAAGGCGTCTCTCATGAGGAGGCGATCGAGATAACGGCGCGCATCACCCGCGACCGCTGCCGAACGCCGATGCAATGGGCCAACGCTCCCAACGCTGGCTTTAGCCCTGCCGGTGTGCGCACCTGGCTGCCGGTAAACCCGAACTACGCTGAGGGCGTCAACGTCGCCGACCAGGAGAACGACCCCCACTCGTTGTTGAATTTCTACCGCCGGTTGATTGCTGTGCGCAAACGCACGCCGGCCCTCGTGGAAGGTGAGTACGCCCCGCTCGACGTAGATTCAGAAGCGGTGTTGGCTTTCACGCGCCGCACCGTGGGCAGTGCCTGCGTGGTGTTGCTCAACACATCCGAGCAGCATCAGATGATCTCCCTCCCTCAAGGGCGGGGAGCGGTGATCTTCTCCTCGCATGGCCGTGAGGGAGAGCATCTACACGCGCGCGTCGCGCTGGCGCCGTTTGAGGTGTGCATCGCCGCTGTCGGCGAGGCGTAGGCTAGGGCGTCTCGCCGCGCACCAGCACCTGTGAGGCGCAATGCAGGCCCCCGTAGCCGCCCAGCAAGGCGTCGAACGGCACGAGGTGAGTCTTGACGCCGGCTGCTTGCAAGCGCGCGACAAAGCCCGCGCTGACGCTCGCAGGCAGCAGTAGCTCGCGCGGCCCAACCAAAAGGCCGTTGGCTGCGAAGCGCTCCTGCTCCTCCTTGCTAAACGGGATGACGTGGATGCCTTTCTCCTGCAGGTAGCGCGAGAAAAGCGTGGAGCGCGTGAGCACGTAGCGGAAGTCCTCCGCGCTGCCTTCAGGCAGATACACGTGGACGAGCGGCTCGTCGGCGCCGCTGAGGCGCGTCTCGCAGCAGGCGGCCAGGTCGCGGTCTAGCATGGCGAAGTAGGTGTCGAGGTGCATCTCGTCCATGCTGCGGCGTGGGTCCTCGACCACTGCCACCTCCACGAATCCGTAGACGCGATGCTCCAGACACTGCCGCACGCCCTCCGCGTTGGTAAGCAGGCCTTGCCCCTGCAGCACGAACTCGCCGCAGGGGATGAAGTCGCCGCCCTCCAAGCAGCCGGGGGGCTGCACGCGGTGGATGGGGGCGATGCCGAGCGCCTCCAGCACATGCTCGGCGATAGTGTTCTCGACCTGACGGCCAGCGTGTTGCAGGTGGGTGATCGCGCAGCCGCGCATGGTGGTGATGAGCGGGTCGCGCACGTAGTAGGCGCTATCGGCAGGGCGCACGCTGTGGCGTGCGCTCCGCTGGGTGGTGGGGTCGAGCGCTAGGGTGTTGGCCGCAAGATACACCTCCGGCCGCAAGAACAGCAGCTCCACCAGCGCCTCGGGGTCGAGCGCCTCGATGGCGCGCAGTAGTTGCAATTCGCTTTGGTTGCGGGCTGCGTCGTCGAGAGAAGCGTCGCATTGCAGCGCAATGGCTTGGCGCGCCCATGCTCGCAGCCGCTCCAGTGGTGCAGCGACCAGCGCCTCACGCGCGTCAATCACGCGAATCCCCAACGCCTCCAACGTGCGGCGGAAGTGCTGATGCTCGCGACGTCCCGCGGCAAGTGAGAACGGATACAAGAAGTTGGCTGCGCTGGTTTGCAACAGCGCGAACAGCGTTTCAAGCCGCGGTTCGCACAGCAGCACTACGCGCGCCGGCTCCCACTCTGCTGCCTGGCGAGGGATGAGCGGGGGAAGCGTGGTGCTCATGCGTTTGGCGCCTCCGACTCGCCCGCGCGAGGGTCGTGGGCGTAAAACCAGCGTGCCTGGCCGGTGAGCGTTTCGTACTTCAGCGGTAGGGTGAACCCTTGGCGTGCTTCACTAGGCACCCACGCCCACTTGCCGATCTGGGCATCAATAAGCCGTTGAGCTTGCTGG
Organism: uncultured Anaerolineae bacterium; assembly: GCA_938028725.1. Classification (GTDB taxonomy): domain Bacteria; phylum Chloroflexota; class Anaerolineae; order J036; family Brachytrichaceae; genus CALIMH01. The sequence continues at coordinate 178,115 of CALIMH010000006.1, forward strand.
TCCACTGGCTGCGGGAAGCGCACATCCACAAAGCGCATCAGCCAGCGGTCTTGGGCGGGGTTGTAGGTGCTCACCTCGGCGAGGAAAGCAGCGACGACGCGCTCACCGCTGGGCAATCGCCAACTGCACTTCACCTCCACATGCTCGGGTGCGGTGCGCACGGTGTGGCCGTAGCGCGTGAGCGCGGTGATGGCGCTTTCGCGCTGCGCCTCGGGGACAAGGATGAGATGCGCGCCGGGCATGCTGAGCAAGTACGCCTCCACCCGCGCCTCCGCTAATGGGCGCAGCGCCTCACAGAGCGCTTGCGTGGCGAAGGCGTCGGCTGGAAGCTCAATGCGAAAAGCGCACCAATCCGCCCGAATCGGCACATCTGTCGGTGCAGAGGCGGTGGGGTATGCAGCCATGAGCGCGTCCGCCAGGCGCACCAGCGCCAGCCAGGGAGAAGCTTCCACGGAAGCTTTCGGGTCCATTCGACAGATCGCGTAAGTGTCCTTTTCCAGATGAAGCGTGAGCATGCCGGGTATCCAGTATCGTTTCGTGTTGGTCAGCAGGCTTAAGCGAACAAGCGCCCCGCGCGGCTGCTCTGGGTATGCAGCACGATCTCGGTGGGGCAGACGGTGGGCGATGAAGCCAGCACGAAGCGCACAGCCTCGGCCACGTCCTCTGGTTGGATCGCCTCCTCCGGCTTGAGCCAATCAGCCAGCAGGCGGGTGTTCACCCAGCCGGGGTAGATTGCGCACACTTTCACGCCGGCGTCGCGCACGTCCTCGAAGACGCTGCCGCTGAAGCCGGCCAGCGCGTGCTTGGCAGCGGCATAGCCGGCGTTGGTAGGGGCGCTGAACTTGCCACCGAGTGACGAGATGAAGATCACGGCGCCGCGCCGGCCACGCGTGACACCATCCACGATGGCAGGCAGCGCCAGACGGGTGAGGTGCATCGCAGCGCGCAAGTTCACATCGATCAGCCGATCCCACACTGCCAGGTCTGCTTCCAAGGCCGAGGCAAACTGGTGCCATCCGGCGTTGTTGACCAGCACGTTGAGCTGTCCGAAGTGCGTCATGCACTGTTCGACAACGGTGGGCAGGCGCTGTGTCTCAGCCAGGTCCAGCGGAAGCGCTAGCGCCGAGACACCGGCGGCAGCGCAGCAGGCGCGGGTGGCCTCCAGCTCATCTACGTTGCGGGCAACCAAGGCGAGGTGACAGCCTTGGCGGGCGAGCATCTGAGCAATTGCGCGCCCAATGCCACGCCCTGCGCCGGTCACCAGCGCCACATGGCCCTCCAGCAAACGATTGTCGGTCGCCAAGCCATTGGGGATTATAGTGACGTGCGGCTTTGGCGGCATGCCGGCAGAGGGCATCCGGCGCACTCACGCGCCATTCAGTGGCTCAGCCTAAGATCGCCACAATGGTGCACAGACTCCTACCATGCTCGATCGGCGTGTGCTGTGCGCTGCTCAGCGCTTGCAGTGCTACGCCGCCAACGCCTGCGCCCACCGCTCAGTCGCCAGCACAGCCTTTGCTGACTGCTCCAGCTCCGATCGCTGCTGAATCAGCCAATCGCGCTGAGAGCGCGGGTGTGACGCCAGCGCCGGAACTCCCCGCCTCGCCAATCGAAGCGGCGGATGCGCCCACGCCTGCCGCTCAACCGGGTGCAACTGCTGCTGTCCCCGCGCCGACTGAGGCAGCAGCGATGCGACCAGCGCTGGTGCTGCTGGTGGATGGACTGGTGAAGCCCACCGAGTTGGCGGTTGCTCCAGAAAGCCGCTTGCTCTACGTCACGGAGCAAGTGGGGCGCGTGCGCGTGATCCAAGAGGGACAACAGCTTACTGCGCCGTTCCTGGACATCACCGACCGCGTGGGCAGCCGTGGTTCGGAACAGGGGTTGCTGGGTTTAGCCTTCGCGCCCGATTTCAACTCCTCCCGCAAGTTTTTTGTGAACTACACCGACCGCAGCGGCGCAACAGTGGTTGCCGGTTTCCTCGCCCAGGACGCGCTGCGCGCCGATCCCGCTAGCGAATGGGTGATCCTGCGCATTCAGCAGCCATACCCCAACCACAACGGTGGGCAGTTACAGTTTGGTCCAGATGGCATGCTCTATGTCGCCACCGGCGATGGTGGCAGCGCTGGCGACCCACAAAACTTGGCGCAGAACGTGAGCAGCTTGCTAGGGAAGCTGCTGCGTTTGGATGTGTCGCAATCCAACTCCTCGGCGCCGTATCGCGTGCCAGAGGATAACCCTGACTTCGGCCCAAACAGTCGGCCTGAGCTATGGGCAATCGGGCTGCGCAACCCATGGCGGTTCAGCTTCGACCGCGCCACTGGCGATCTGTACGTTGCTGATGTCGGCCAAAACCGCTTCGAGGAGATCAACTTTGCTCCTGCTGGCACTGGTGGCGGCAGAAACTATGGCTGGAAGCTGCGCGAGGGCTTCGCACCGTTCGCCTCGCAAGAACATCACACCTCACTCACCGATCCAGTTTGGCAATATGACCATAGCGACGGCCGCTGCTCCATCACGGGTGGCTATGTGTATCGCGGCACCATGCTGCCTCAACTGGTCGGTAGTTACATCTATGGTGATTTTTGCTCAGGCACGATCTGGAGCTTACGACGCAACGCTGACGGCGCCTGGCAGAGCGACATCGTGCTGGACACCGACCTGCTGATCAGCTCGTTCGGCCAAGACGCCGAAGGCGAGCTGTACGTGCTCGATCATCGGGGTGCAGTGTATCAACTGGTGGGCAGGTAGCGGTAGCGAACACTCCTGCTCATCCGAGCAGCACTAGCACGAAGTTGTAGGTGAAGTGGGTGATGATGCAAGCGCTCAGCGAAAGGCGCTGGCGCATCACACCCAGCACCAAGCTGACGATCACCACCAGCGCTGTGGCCGGCGTGAGGCCATACTGCGTGTGGAAAGAGGCGAACAGCAACGTGGTGAGCGCTATGCCCATGCGCGGTTGGTAAGCGCCGCGGAAAAAAAACTCCTCACCTAGGCCAGCGGCGAGACCGATGGCCACGGCGCCGGCCAGGCCCTGCATGTTGCCGAGCAGCGCTTGCGACAAGCCGCCGATGCGTTCCAGGCCGCTTGGGTCTATGACGCGCCAGAGGGCTTCGGTGGCGGCAGCCAGCGCAATCAGCGCGGCGCTGGCCGCCAGCGCAATCGCCACCTCGCGGATGGTGGGAATGCGCAGGCCGAGGCGGGCTAGGGTCTCGTCCTGGTTGCGGCGCGTCAGCCAACCCACACCCAACAACCCGCTCAGCAGCAAGGTGAGCAATGGGAAGGCCAGGACGTCCAGATAGGTCAGGCCAATCTCCGGCGCTGTGCCGCTGCTGAAGGCGCTGAGTGCAGCCGGCAACAGCGCGATGGTCTGGAACAGGTTAAACCCAAACGCTAGCGCAGTGAGGGAGAGCGCGGCGAGATGCACTGGCTGAGCTGGGTCGATCGGGATCGCGCGCGCAGCCAGGCGAGCCGCCGGCGGGGTCAGCGCGATCATCGCCAGCGCGGCGCACACGCTCATCACGGCGCCACCTAGCGCGAGGTTGCCAGCCTCTTGGCCCGCCAGCAGCGCGCCCAGCCCTTGCAAGGAGATGGCTGATGCCAAGCCGGCTATGGCGGTGCCCGCCCCAAGCGCCAGCCCACCCAAACTGAGCAGAGTCAGGTAGGTGAGCAGAAAGGCGCGCAGCTCCGGGCGTTGTTGAGCGCGGTTAGCCAGCCAAATGGCGGCCAACACGGGGGTGAAGAACAAAAGCGTCTGCATGTGAGTGGGGGTTATTGGGTGCTGGTAGTGGTTTGGCGTCGCCGGCGCGCGAGTTGAACAAAGACATCGAGCGCAGCGGGGTTGGCCATGGCGTCGCGGTTTGCCACCTGTTCCGGCGGTGCGCCGAGCAGCAAGCGCTTGATCGGCACTTCCATTTTCTTGCCGTTGAGTGTGCGTGGCACTTCGGGGATTTGGATGATCTCATCTGGCACGTGTCGTGGCGAAAGTGCGTCACGGATGACCTGGCGCAGCTTGGCCGTGAGCGCCTCGTCGAGAGCCAGCCCCGGCTGCAACACCACGAAGAGCAGCAGAGTGGATTCCCCGCCTAATCCCTCCAAGTCCACTGCCAGCGTGTCCAACACCTCCGGCAGCGCTTCCACCACGCTGTAGATTTCGCCGGTGCCGATCCGCACGCCGTGGCGGTTGAGGGTGGCATCGCTACGGCCGTAGATGATCACGCCGCCCTCGGCGGTGATGCGCACCCAGTCGCCATGTCGCCAAACGCTAGGATACATCTCGAAATAGCTCTCGCGGTAGCGGCGCATCTGGGGGTCGTTCCAGAAGTAGATCGGCATCGAGGGCATGGGCTGGGTGATCACCAGCTCGCCCACTTGGTCAATCACGGGGGAGCCGGTGGAGTCGAAGGCTTGCACGTCTGCGCCGAGGTAGCGGCATTGCATCTCACCGCGGCGCACTGGCAACAGTGGACAGCCGCCGACAAACGCTGTGCACAGGTCGGTGCCGCCGCTGATCGGCGCAAGCCAAACGTCTGGCTTCACTTGTGCGTATACCCAGTCGAAGACCTCCGGCCCAAGCGGCGAGCCGGTGGAGCCTATGCTGCGCAACGCGCGCAAGTCGTGGGTGTGCCCTGGTTGAAGGCCAGCCTTCATGCACGCGGTGAGATAAGCGGCGCTGGTGCCGAAGATCGTCATGCCACTGTCCTCGGCGAATTGCCACAGCGCGCGCATGTCCTCGCGGGCAGGGCTGCCATCGTAGAGTAGGATGGTGCTGCCGAGCAGTAGCCCGCTCACTAAAAAGTTCCACATCATCCAGCCGATGGTGGTGAACCAGAAGAAGCGATCGGCAGGGTGCAGGTCTGTGTGGAAAGCTAGCGCCTTCAAGTGTTCAAGCAGAATGCCGCCCTGCGAGTGCACGATGGGCTTGGGCAGGCCGGTGGTGCCGGAGGAGTAGAGCACCCAGAGTGGGTGCTCGAACGGCACCGGTGTGAATTGAAGCTCGGTTTGCCGATCGGTCGCTTCGTGCCAGGTGGTCTCTGCTACGCCGGCGTTGAACGGCGGCGCAACAGGGTCCAAGTGGGGCACGCGCACCACATGGCGGAGGGTGGGCAAGGCTCGGATCAACGCGCGCACGGCCTCGCGCCGATCGTAGGGCCGGCGGTTATACACGTAGCCGTCGGCAGCGATGAGCACACTGGGCTCGATTTGGCGGAAGCGGTCCAACACTGCTGTGGGGCCCAAATCCGGCGAGCAACTCGACCATACCGCGCCTATGCTCGCGGTGGCCAGCAGCGCGGCCACCGCCTCCGGCAGGTTGGGCAGCAGGCCCACCACTCGGTCGCCTGGCTGCACGCCCTGCTCGCGCAAAAAGGCCGCCAAGCCGCTCACCGCGCGACGCAGCTCGCCCCAAGTCCACGTGCTGGTGCGCAGTGCCTCGGTGTTGGCGTTGCTCTCTGTGCGCCAGATCAGCGCCGGGCGCTCGTCCTCGGCGTGGCGAAAGATGTGTGCGGCGTAGTTGAGGCGTGCGCCGGGAAACCATTGCGCGCCGGGCATGGACCGCTCGGCCAGCGGGCAGGTGTAGGGTGATGCTGCCTGAATGTCGAAGAATGCCCACACTGCTTCCCAAAAGCCCGCGATGTCCTGGACCGACCACTGCCACAACGCGGCGTAGGTGTCGAAGCGACAGCGGCGATCTCGCTCGGCTAGCCAGCGCATAAACGCGCGCAGGTTGGAGCGCTGCAGCGTCTCCTCGTCAGGGCGCCACAGGATCGGGTTCATCAGCTCGGATTGTAGTGCGCGCAGCTCGTACAATCCAGCGTGTTATGTTGGAGCTGAAATACGATGCCGATGGCCTGATTCCGGCTGTCGTGCAGGATGCGCTAACCGGCCGCGTGTTGATGCTGGGCTGGATGAACGCCGAATCCCTGCAGCGCACGCAGGCGAGCGGCGAGGTGTGGTTTTGGTCGCGCAGCCGTGGCAAGCTTTGGCACAAGGGAGAGACCAGCGGGAACGTCTTGCGTGTGCGCGAGCTGCGCGCCGACTGCGACGCGGACTGCCTGTTGATCCGCGCCGAGCCGGCCGGCCCCACCTGTCATACTGGGCGGGTGAGCTGCTTCTGGCACGACCTTGAGGGCGAGGCGCTACCTCCGCCACACGGCAGCCTGCTGGACTACCTGAGCGATGTGATCGCCCAGCGCCGGCACGCCGATCCGTCTCACAGCTACACGGCGCGATTGTTTGCGGAAGGCCGCGCTCGCATCGCCCAGAAGGTGGGTGAAGAGGGAGTGGAAGTGGCACTAGCCGGCGTTGCACAAGACGCTGACCGTCTTGTGGCTGAGTCCGCCGACTTGCTGTTCATGTTGCTTGTGCTGTTGGAGGAGCATGGCGTGCCGTTTCGGGCGGTGTTAGAGGAGTTGCTTCGCCGTCACCAAGCCAAGAGCCGGGCAGCAGACAGGATGGCGGTAGCACAAAAATGAGCGCTGCCGGCTGGTGGGGCATGGGTCTCAAGGGTCCAGCTTCGCTAGCCAGTATCGCCCTCCCGCTGTTGTTCGCTCGAACTCCACGACAGCATAGCCCTCTGCAAACGCTCGCTCGCACTGCTCGCGGACGCGCATTCGCCACGCCAGCGCGGCCTCGGTGCTAGCTCGCTTCAATGCTGCAAAGTCGTGTGGGATATCAATGCTCAGCGTGGGCTTGGGGCCGCGTAGGTCGCGATCCAGCCACCACTCCACCTCGAAGCGATCGGAGGGCACGCCGGCGTTGATCGGATCGGGCATGTCGCCGTAAGCGTTGCGGATGTAGGTGCGGCAAATGGCGCGCAGCTTGCCGATGTTGAACCAGGCGTTGCGCGCCAGCAGGGGGTCGTATGTCCACGTGATCAGCGTCACGCCTTGTGCCAATACTGCTCGGCGCTGGGCATGCTTGAGCGCCGTGCCGATGCCGCACCCCTGCCACTCTGGCGACACTGCTGCCATGTGTGAGTGGTGGCATAGGCCGAAGCGCGACCAGCCCAAAAAGCTCATCACCAGCCCAATCATGTGACCATCGGGCAGGAAGGCCCCTAGCACCACTCCACCGTGTCGCGCGAGCGCTAGCGTGAGATGGGTGGGCACTGGCTGCTCACCCTCCCAAATGCGCTGCTGCAGGGCCACAGCTTGCCGATGGTCGGATAGGGTCTCGACGGGGCGGATCACGTAGTCCATCGCCGTGGCTCACAGCGAGACATACTCACGGCGGGGGCGCGCACTGAGCGCCGTCACCACCTCGTAGTTGATGGTGCCGAGCCGCGCCGCCACTTCTTCTGCGGTGATGCAGTCGAAGCCCTGTTCACCAATCACCACGACTTCGTCGCCCACCTGCACATCGGCGATGTGCGTCACGTCGAGCATGGATTGGTCCATGCACACGCTGCCCACCACCGGGGCCCGCTGACCGCGCACCAGCACCTCGCCGAAGTGGGTGGGGGCGCGTCGAAAGCCATCACCGTAGCCGATCGGGATCACCGCGATGCGGCGCTCGCCTGCGCAGCGATAGCGGGCGCCGTAGCCCACGCCGGCGCCGTCTGGCAGCGTCTTGAGCGAGACGATGCGCGTGCGCAGCGACAGCGCTGGCCGGAAACCCTCCATCATCTCCGCCGGCGGTTGCGCGCCCCACGGCGAGAGGCCATAGGTCACCAGGCCCACCCGCACCATGTCGAAGCGCCCTTCAGGGTAGCTCAGCGCGCCGGCGGAGTTGCAGGCGTGCCGCCAAGGCAGACCGAGATGGCGCGTGAGCACGTCGAACTGGGCGATTTGGTGACGGCTGAAATCGGGGTCGCTCTCAGCGCAGCACAAGTGGGTGAAAGCGCCTTCGATGACCAGACCAGGCTGTTGCCGAAGCGCCTCAAGCGCAGCCGGCGCCTCGGTTGGCAGAAAGCCCAGCCGCCCCATGCCGGTGTCCAGCTTGATGTGGGCGCGGATCGGCTTTTGGCTCGCCTGCGCAAAGCGAGCAAACGCCGCAGCGTCGGCGAGCGAGAAGAGCGTGATGCGCACGTTGTAGTGCAGCACTTCGGCCACTGCCGCTGGCGGCGTGTAGCCCATCACCAACAGGGAAGCCTTGATGCCGCCCTCACGCAGCCGAATGGCCTCCTCCAGTGTTGCGACGCCGCACCACGTCGCGCCGGCTTCTAGCGCGGCGCGAGCGACGGCCAGGTCGCCGTGACCATAAGCGTTGGCCTTCACCACCGCCATGATCGCGGTGCGTGGCCCTAGTCGGACGCGCAGAGTTCGCACGTTGTCGCGGACCGCCTGCAGGTTAACCACAACGCGGGTGGGGTGGTGGGCCATGTTTAAGGTTGGGTTTCCAGCAAAAGCCGATTGAGCGCTTCGCGCGCAGCAGGCAGTGCTTGCATGTGTTCCCAACTGCCGACAAAGCGCGCGGGTGTCTCGACGCGAAGTAGGAACTCGAACGGGTCTTCTTCGCACGGCTTGCTGCCGCACCGCGCCGCGCGCCAGCAGGGGCGCAGCGGCTCGCGCCAGCGCTGATAATCAAGCAGCAGCAGCGGGCGCAGCGCGCGGTGCTCGTCGCAGTCAGCGGTGCTGGCAGTGCCGTTGCGGTACACGCGGATGACCAGCGCCTCCAGGGCGTCCCAGCGGGCAACGAACGTCTGGAGGCTGACGTTGGTGTTGCGATGGAGGAGTGAGCGGGTGAAGGGGTTCATGAGTTGCTTGTTGTCCGCCGGCCGCGTCTGGGCCTAAGGCAACTGCTCATAGGCCGTCGAGGTTAAAAAATCCACGAACTCGGCGTTGGCGATCAGCGATTCGACAATCTCGCGCGCCTGGTGGATGCGGCTCCGCTGGAAGACGGCATCACCCCATGCAGCGCGGATTTTCTCGATTTCCTCGTCCATGAGCTGGTGGACCAAATCCATGGTCACCTTGCGGCCATCGTCCAGCACACCGCGCGGCGAGTGTACCCATTGCCAGAGCTGAGCGCGTGCGATCTCAGCGGTGGCGGCGTCCTCCATCAAGTTGAAGATGGCCACCGCGCCCACACCGCGCAGCCACGCTTCGATGTATTGCAAGGAGACGCTGAGGTTGTTGCGCACGCCTGCCTCGGTGATCGCGCCGCCTGGCACGTGGAAGTTCAGCAGGTCGCGCTCGGTGATGCGCACGTCCTCGCGCAGGCGCTCTTTCTGATGCGGCCGGTCGCCCAGCTTCTCGGCAAAGACTGCCTTGGCGATCGGCACTAAATCTGGATGTGCCACCCACGTGCCGTCGAAGCCATCGTTGGCCTCGCGCAGCTTGTCCTCGCGCACCTTCTCTAGCGCGATGGCGTTCACTTGCGGGTCCTTGCGGCTGGGGATGAAGGCAGCCATGCCGCCGATGGCGTGTGCCCCACGCTTGTGGCAGGTGCGCACCAGCAGCTCGGTGTAGGCGCGCATGAAGGGCACGGTCATGGTCACCTGTGCGCGGTCGGGCAGCACAAAGTCGTGCTTGCGGAACTTCTTGATCACGCTGAAGATGTAATCCCAGCGCCCGGCGTTCATGCCGACGATGTGGTCGCGCAGCTCGTAAAGGATTTCGTCCATCTCGAAGGCGGCGAGGATCGTCTCTACGAGCACAGTGGCCTTGATCGTGCCGCGCGGCAAGCCTAGCCAATCTTGCGCTGCGTTGAACACGTCGTTCCACAGCCGTGCTTCCAGGTGGTTCTCTAGCTTGGGTAGGTAGAAATAGGGCCCCCAGCCGCGCTCCAGCAAGCGCCTTGCTTGGTGAAAGAAGTAAAGCCCAAAGTCGAAGAGCGAGGCGCTGACGGGTGTGCCGTCCACGCGCACATGCTTCTCCACCAAGTGCCACCCGCGTGGGCGCACCATCAGCACAGCGGTGGTCTCGTTCAGCCGATAACGCCTGCCATCAGGGGCGGTGTATTCAATCGTGCGGGCGATGGCGTCGCGTAAGTTGATATGGCCCTGCACCATGTTGGCGAAGGTGGGCGAGTTGGCATCCTCGAAGTCAGCCATGAAGACGTCGGCGCCGCTGTTGAGCGCGTTGATCATCATCTTGCGGTCGGTGGGGCCAGTGATTTCAACGTGGCGCTTTTGCAGCGTGGACGGGGGGTGCGACACTTGCCAGTCGCCAGTTCGGATCGGTTGGGTTTCGGGCAGGAAGGCGGGAAGCGCGCCGACGTCAAGGGCAGCTTGGCGCTCGGCACGCCTGGCCAGCAGCTCGCGGCGGCGCATCTCGAACGCGCGGTGTAGCCGCGCGACAAACGCCAGCGCTTCCTCACTCAGCACCTCGCTCGCTTCGGGTGGTAGGTCCTCGGTCGGCGCAACTTCCACCTCGCCCCATCTGGTGAGCAGCGTGGTCATAGGCGAATGCTATTGTAGTGCTGAGCAAAGGTGTGGCCGGCGCCACCTCATCTTGTGGACGCGCGTGCGCTGACGAGGTTCAGCCCGCTATCTCGGCGTCGCCTGAGTAGAGTTCCTCCACAGCCGGCCGCTCTTCCTCTGGCAGATACTCGATGATGATCTCGCCGAAGGGCTGATCCTGGTAGCAGCGTACGACAAAGCGACGCAACAGCTCCAGCAGTGCCAGCAGCGAGATCGCCACCTCGGCCCGTGATGCTCGCACGCTGAGCAGTGAGGAAAACGTCACGCGCGAGAGGCTATGCACGGCGCGTTGAATGCGGTCCATGCACTCTTGCATGCTGAAGGGCAGCGGCGCGATCACAGTGTCGGCCGGCGGTGGGGGCATCCAGCGCGCCACCACGCGCTGCATCGCCTGGGTAAGCTGTGGCAGCGTCACGCCTGCCAACCCATTGGTGCGCGGCTGTGGGCGCTGCAAGGGGGGCGGAACAGGGAACGCGCGCAAACCCTGAGCTTCGCGCTGGCGCAACCACTCCGCGGCGCGTTTGTAGGCCCGATATTCGCGCAGTTGCTGCACCAGGTCGTCTACCGTCTCCTCGTCTGTTTCGCCGGAAGGGCGCGTGGTGGGCAACAGCATGCGGCTTTTGAGCACCAGCAGCTTGGCTGCCACGACGATGAAGTGCGCGATCTGGCTTAGGTCGCGCTCGCTCAAGCTGGCGAGATATGCGAGAAACTGATCGGCCACCAGCGCTAGCGAGACTTCGGTGATGTCCAACTTGCGCTCCTCGACCAATCGCAGCAGCACGTCCAGCGGTCCCTCGTAGTTGGGCAAGCGCAGCGCAAAAGGCTCTGTCATGGCATCTCCTTCGGTATAGGCAACAGCAACCAGTATTCAAAGCCGTTGATGGGGAAGCGCTGCGCCCAGTAGTAGTTGCGCAGGATGGCCTCTTTCACGTCGTCGGGATAGAACAGCGCGCGAAAGAGCACCGCGCCGAAAGCGCGCTGCTCGATCAACGCGATCATCTCGCGTGTGTCCAGCATGGCGTTTTTGGACAAGTTGTAGAGCTGGGTGGGATTGGTGACCACCTCCTTGCCCGCCAGCAGCACGAAGGTGGCCTCCTCGCTCCACACTGGCCCCTCCACGTTGCGCAACGCCTCCACCAGCGCCCACCCTTGGGCGTGATCTTCGGGCAGGGGGAAGTGGCCGAGCTGGGTGTAGCCGGCGCTGTCGAAGTAGGGGTAGGGCGGATAAACGGAAGGCGCGTCGGCCACGCCGATGAGCTGCGCCACGCGCCCGAACAGGCGCCCGCTGGTGGGCAAATGCACGTTGAGTGAAGCCTGAGCCAGCCAAACGAGCGCGCTCACCGCAAGCATCGCCGCCGCCCCAGCCGGGCGATGGCACGCGCCGAGCCGATCTGCCAGCCGTGCCAACATGCGCCCTGTGCACACTGCGCCAGCCACGATGGAGGCGATCAGGTATGCCGGGCCGGCGCCCCACTTGCCGGTCAGCAACCCCATCGCACTGGCGGTGAGGAAGTAGAGCGACCACACGCTGAGCGGTCTGGTGCTGCGTACGCGCCACATGGTCCACACGTCCCACACCCCATGCAGCACGCCGCCGGCGATCAGCACAAGTTGGAGACGCAGCCACTGCGCATAGGTCTGCCAGGTGAGCGCAATGTCGTACTCGTTCACGTTGGCCAGCACCACGTTGATCCAGAATTGGCCAGCAGTGACGGCATTCAGCCACGCCACTAAGCCCACGGTGGCAGCCAGGCAGGCGAAGAAGGCGGCCACAAACCAACGCCGCTGTCGCAGCAGCAGCCAGCCAAATCCCGCCACAAGCGCGTCCACCGCTTGGAGCTTGGTGAAGCCTGCTGTCATCAGTAGCGCTACACCCAGGCCAGCCCGCCATGCTTGTGGCTGTGCTCGGCTGAAGGCCCGATCCAGCGAGTGGATGCCCAGCGCAGCGAACATCACCATCGGCAGGTGTGCGCGGGCCAGCGGCGCGATGTGATACACGTAGTTGGCCGCGAAGAACGACAGCCCGCCCAGCGCTGTCAGCGCTCCGCGCAGGGACGGCGGAGCTGTGGGTGTGCCTGTCCAAATTGCCCGCGCGATCACCAGCCCAGTCACCAGCGAGGTGGCGAAAGTGAGCGCACGGCCCACCCACAAGTGCGGCCCGAAGAGTGCCAGCAGCGGCACCAGCATGGCGCGATACATCGGCGGGTAGTTGGATGAGTAGAACGGGAACTGCGCGTTATCCAGATAGATGTTTTGGCCGCGCAACAAGCGTATGCCGTCGTATAGCTCAAAGCCTTCTCCTTGGTCGTAGTCAAAGGGGAAGATGAAGAGCGCCCGTGCGTACTGCACGTAAACCAGCAGGTAAAACAGCAGCACCGCGAGCGCTGCTGCCAACAATACGCCGGCGGCCCATTGCAACGCGCGCAGCTCCAGCAGGCGATGTCGCGTGATGGGGGTTGCGGAGATCGGCTTGCCGCACACAGCTGAAATGTGACTTTACCACTGACCACTGGGGAGGCCTCTCGCTCACGTATGATTCACCCCCGATGCGGTCGTTGCATTCGTGGCTTCGTCGTTCGGAGGGTGTTACCGCGCTGTGCGTGCTAGTCCTGCTGCTGCTGCCGTTCACCTTGTTCTTCCCCGTCACCGTTGGGCCATATACGCTGCTGCCGGCGGACAACTTGTTTCAGTATCAGCCCTTTCGCGCTGCTGCTGCGCAGTTTGGCATCACCCTGCCACACAATGCGCTGCTGGATGATCTGATCCTGGAAAACTACCAGTGGAAGCGCTTCATCTTAAGCGCGCTCAGCGCGGGTGAGCTGCCTTTGTGGAACCCCTATTTGTTCGCCGGCGTGCCGTTCCTTGCAGCGGGCCAGCATTCGGCGATGTATCCGCTGAGCGTGCTGTATTACGTGTTGCCGCTGGAGAAGGCGTATGGCTGGTTCACGGTGATCCAGCTTGGGCTGGCTGGTCTGTTCATGTTCATCTTTTTGCGGACGCTGGGGCTGCACCAGCTCAGCGCACTGTTCGGTGGGGTGGTGTGGCAGCTCAGCGGCTTCATGTTGGTCTCGGTGGTGTTCCCGATGATTATCGCCGCGGCCTCCTGGCTGCCGCTGATCTTGGCGATGGTGGACCGCATCGTGCGCCAGACACCAGCGCTGGGCGGCCGGCCCTCGTCGTTGCCATGGGCGGCAGCCGGTGCAGTGGCGATCGCCATGATGATCCTGGCCGGCCACGTGGAGATGGTGGTGTACGCCGCGCTGGTGACCGCTTTCTACGCGCTGTGGCGGGTGAGCACGGTGATCGGTTTCGCCAACCTGCGGGTGGATGGGCGCTTTTTGCTCAGCCGGCTGGCTTGGCTGGGCTTCATGGGCTTGGCCGGGGTGGCGTTGGGGGCGGTGCAATTGCTGCCGCTGTATGAGCTGGTGACGCGCAACTTTCGTGGCGCGGGGCGATCCACATTCGAGCAAGTGCTCAGTTACGGCTTCCCGCTGCGCAATGTGCTGCTATGGCTGATGCCCAACATCTTCGGCAATCCAGCCCACCACGCCTACTTCGACTGGTTCTCGCTGCGCGTTGAGCCGGTCGCCACACCGAGTGGCAACACCTGGTGGGGGATCAAAGACCACGTAGAAGGCGGGGTGTACGTGGGCTTGCTCACGCTGCTCCTGGCCGGCATGGAGGTGGGCAACGCGATCCGCGCAGCGCGCGCACCGCGTCGTATGCACGCCGGCCGCCAGGCGCTCTTTCCCTCTTGGTTCTTCATCGTGTTGGCGGTGGTTTGTGTGCTGTTCATCTTCGGCACGCCGTTCTACGCCGTGCTGTATTACGGCCTGCCGGGCGTGGATCAGTTGCACTCCCCCTTCCGTTGGAAGTTCCCGCTCACCTTGGCCTTGGCAGCGCTGGCGTCGCACGCTTTGGAGCGCCTCCGCGTGGAAGGGCAGGCGCTGCGTGGCCGGCTGAGTGGCATGCGCCTGCCTGTGCCAACAGCGCGTTTCTCGCGCGCCACGCTGATCGCGCCATACGTGGTGATAGGTGTCGCTGTGCTGTCTGTGCTGGGCGTTGTATTGGTGCGGCTGGGCTGGGAGGCAGCGCGCCCGATCTTCCTCCGAGCGCTGGCGAACGAGCTGGTGCAGCGCGCCTTTCGCACGCCGGAGGCTTTCTTCAGCTACACGGCCAGCAACCTGCTGTGGTTCAGCGCGTTCCTTCTGCTGAGCGGCGCAGTGTGGAAATTACTGATCGAGCGCCGGCGCCGGCCTGATGCCACAGCGCCGCTGCTGCGGTATGCGCCCATCGCTGCGGTTGCGTTGGTTGCGCTCGACCTCAACCTCGGTTACGCGGGTTTCAACCCAGCAGTGGACCCGCAGTTGCTGCGCTACACGCCGCCAGCGATCGCCTTCCTGCAAGCGCGCGATGATGGCGATTGGCGACTCACCACCTGGGAACCTGCCGGCAGCGCTGCTTTCAAGCCGCTCAACATGAACATGGCATGGTCGTTTGGCCTGCGCGATGTGCGCGGCTACGACTCGATCATCCCGCGCCAATATGCCACCTACATGCGCGCCATTGAGCCGCAGGGCGACCTGCTCTACAACCGCATCGGCCCGATCCGCGATCCGCGCAGCCTGGACTCGCCACTGCTTGATCTGCTCGGCGTGCGTTATGTGTTGGCCGAGGCGATCACGCCCATCGCCCACCCCTCCTTTCGCCTGGTGTACGACGACGGCGCAACACTGATCTACGAGAACACGCGCGTTATGCCGCGCGCGTTTGTGATGCCGCTGGAGAGCACCGTCTACGCCCAGAGCTTCACCGAGGCGATCCAGCGCTATGACCCGCGCCGCTACGTGATTCTGCTCGCCGAACAAGGCGGCGGTGAACCCAAGCCGGCGCACCCTCGGCCAGCCACGATCACCGTGCGCAAGCACAACGAGCTATGGGTGGACGCGGACATCACCGCCCCCTCGTGGCTGGTGATCGCCGATAGCTATTTCCCTGGCTGGCGCGCGTTTGTCCGTCCGCGTGGCGGCAGCAATGCCGACGAGCGCGAGATGCCGGTGTCGTTGGTGAACGGCAACTTCCGCGGCCTGCGCTTCGACACACCCGCTGGCGCAGTGACGGTGCGCCTGCGCTATTCGCCCGACAGCTTCCGCTTTGGCGCGTTTGCCAGCTTCTTGGCGTTGATCGGGGTGGCGTTCCTCGGTGGTGTGTATGTGTGGCGCAACCTGCCGCGCCGTGAAAAGCGCGAAAGCGACGTGCGGCGTATCGCGCGCAACAGTGTGCTGCTCACTACGCTGAACATTGTCTCGCGTCTGATTGACTTTGCGTTCGCGTTGATCATGCTGCGCGTGCTCGGGCCAACCGGCGCGGGCAACTTCTACTTTGCCGTGGTAGTGGTGGGGTGGTTCGAGATCGTGATGAATTTTGGCCTCAACACGTTCCTCACTCGCGAGGCCAGCCGCGATCAATCGCACGCCTCTGCCTACTTCGCCCAGACCACCCGCCTTCGCCTGCTGCTGGGGGCAAGCGTGGCGCCGGCGGTGGTGCTGTTGGTGGTGGCCTGGCGTGCCCTGTTCAACCTGTCGCCAGACGCCGAGGCGGCGATCCTGTTGCTGGCGCTGGCGCAACTCCCCAGCAGCGTGGCCACTGGCCTGAGCGCGCTCTTCTTCGCGTTCGAGCGGGCTGAGGTGCCGGCTGCGCTCACTGTGGTCACGGCGCTGCTGAAGTCTGTGATTGGCGCAACGTTGCTGTTGATGGGATGGGGTGTGGTTGGCCTCGGCGTCACGTCTATGGTGGTGAACGGGATCGCGCTGGGGATGTTGGCGTTTGCAGCGCGTCGTTTGTTGCACGCGCGCGACGCTGCTGAGCCGCCGGCGCGACGAAGCCAACCATCCAACCGCGCCGTGTTGCGCGAGTCGTTCCCACTAATGCTCAACCACCTGCTGGCCACGCTGTTTTTTAAAGTGGACGTGCCGATGTTGCAGGCCATCAAGGGGGCCGGTGTGGTGGGCGTGTATTCCTCCGGCTACAAGTTCATAGACGCCTTCAACATCATCCCGGCCTACTTCACCCAGTCGCTCTTCCCCGCTATGTCGCGCATGGCGGCGCAGCGCGATCAGTCGCTGGCGCGCAGCTACGTGCTGGCGGTGAAGCTGCTGGTGATGACGGCGTTGCCGTTGGCAGTGTGCACAGCCTTTCTCGCGCCTGTGCTGATCGGCGTGTTGGGCGGTGCGGAGTTTTTGCCCGATGGCGCGATCGCGCTGGCTATCATGGGTTGGAGTATGCCAATTGGCTGGATCAACAGCGTGACCAACTACGCGCTGATCGCAGCCAACCAGCAGCGCGCGCTCACCCGTGCCTTCTTAATCGGCCTTGCCTTCAACGTGATCACCAACGCGCTCTTGATTCCGCTCTTCTCCTACGTCGCAGCCGCAGTGACCACCATCTTCAGCGAGATCGTCGAAGGCGCGGCGTTTTACTACTACGTGCGTCGCTTCATCACGCCGGTGAACTGGGTGGAGGTGCTGGCGCGTCCGTTTTTAGCGACAGGGCTGATGGCCGGTGTGGCATTGCTCTTCCATGCGGTCGGCTGGACGCTGATCGGTGTGGTGGTTAGCTTGGGGGCTTACGCCGCAGCATTGTGGGCTTTGCAAGCATTCAACACTGAGGAGCGCGCGATGCTGCGCCCGTTGCTGCGCCGCGCCTAGGATGGCTGGGTTGTGACCTGGCGGCGTTGACGGCGCGCCTCGCGTTGGCAGCGCTCGCTGCAATACACCACGCGCTCCCAATCGCGCGCCCAACGCTTGCGCCACTCAAATGGGCGCCCGCAGACAGGACAGATTTTGGTTGGCAGTTGGCCTTTCTTTTTGCCGCGCATAGGTGCTTCAAGGCTGGGTGGGCGCATCCCAGCGCTGTAGGCTTAGGTCGAAGCGCGCGGTGCGCGCGCCATCACTCAGCCAGAGCGTTTCCGCGCGCGCATCCACGATGCGCAGTGTGCCCATCCCCGCCGGTGCAAGCACGAGCTGCCAGTTGGCCTGCGCGTCGAAGATGGCGATTGCGCCGGTCTCGCTCTCGTCTAACCCACCGCTGAGCGGGTTGCGCGCGCGGCCGGCGTATACCGTGAGCGTCTGCGCGCCGAGCTGGCCGATCCAAGCGTTCTCGGCGAGGAACTGAGCGGCCGGCAGCGGTGGCAGCAACCCTTCCACGATCACGCCGTCAGCTGTTTGGCGGCTGGGCAAGCTCGCTTGCAGCTGGAATGCCATCGCCCCGGCGCTGCTGAACCGATTGGCCCAGGTGATGTCGCTTGGCGGCGGCAACGGCTCGGTCAGTGTCGTGACCGGATCGGCATTGAGCGCGTCGCGCAGTTGCTTCCATCCTTGGTGTGGCGTGTTATCGGTGCCGTTGCAGCCTCGCTCCTGGCAAGCCTGCCACTGCGTCAGCAGCCCCATGAAGGTGAGTGGCTGGCCTTTGACCAGCGCGGCGTAGCGGCTCATGTGATACCACTGGTCGGCGTTGACGCCGCTGCGCAGGTAAATCTCTGGGAATGCTACCGCCACACCGCTGTTCACGTGCCAGACGTCCTCCACCGTCCAGCCGTTGTTAGGTGACCGGTTGGGGCTTGCAGTGGTGGGGCAACCGTCGCATGTGCCGAAGTTGATCATGGGGCGTCGCGCCAGGGAAGCATATCCCTCCAGCCAGGCTTGCGCGAGCGCTGCTTGGCTCCAGCTCATCTCAATATCGTTCGCGCCGAACACGCGCACGCGCGCGGTGACAGTGGGTGGGGCGGCATTCTGTAGCCAGGCGTGCACCTGGTTCACCATCTCTGCCCATTGACGACCATGCACATAGCTGCGCAACGTGTCGGACATGGCTGCGCGCAGATAGTTGTTCGTGCCGATGCCCAAGTCCAGACGAGCGTCCTCCGTGGCGCAGCTCCAGTAGCCGCGCAAGAAGCCTTGAGCCGCGCCGGCGATGGTTGCCATATCAGCGAAGGGATAGCCGGGGCGTCTGTAGTAAATCACACCGTAACGGTTGGTTTCTGGTTGATACCAGGGCTGGCCGAAGGCGAGGATCACCACGCCCCGCTCGTCGCGTTGGCCGGCCTCGCAGCCCATCAGCTCGTGGTCGGCCGGCGCGATGGTCAGCACGTAGCGCGAGGTGGTGGGGTGTGGGGAATGGCCGCTGCTGTAGAGCGCAGGGATGAAGGCGCGCACGGGCAGCGCATGCATTGGGTAGCGAGGGGCAAAGGCTACTGCGTCGAAGCCGATGCGGCGCGTGTATTGCCCCTCGCCAGTCACGTCGCCCAAGCGCACGTAGTTGGAGATGCCTGCGGTGAAGTAGAAGCTCCCCAGCGACACCCACTCAGCGTAGTAGCGGCTTTGGTTCACCGTGCGTGTCTGAATGTCGCTGCCGCGCACGATCTCGTAGCGTGCGGCAGTGGTGGAGGCGTGGTAGCGTGGGATGAAGACAAACACCTCGTAGGTGAGCGGCAGGGTGGCGCTTGGCGGCAGCGACCATGTGGCGTAGTTCTCCGTTTGGCTGAAGACGTTGCTGGTCCAAATTGCCGAGCCGCTGTAGTAGCTGAAGCCGGTGCCGGTGACGTTGCGCCAACCACCCGCTGGCCCGAAGCGCTGGAAATGCGGTGTGGTTTCGTCCACCACGATCGAGCCAGCCTCTGGCCCTTCACAGGTGGGCGGGCAGGTTTGGGCGTGAGCTGTGCGAAGCTCCAGCACAATGAGAAGCGCAATCGCCGCACCTACGACACAGCAGAAGCGTGTGCTCATGTGGGTGGGATATGGCCTGGCGCTAATGAGCCTGTAGGAAAGCGTCCACCTCATGGCGTGTCGGCACGCTGGGTTGTGCGCCGGGGCGGGTGACTGCGATAGCTGCAGCAGCGCAAGCGAAGCGGGCTGCGGTGCGCGGGTCGGCGCCCTCGCCGAGCCGAGTGGCAAACGCGCCGATGAACACATCG
Source organism: uncultured Anaerolineae bacterium (assembly GCA_938028725.1). Classification (GTDB taxonomy): domain Bacteria; phylum Chloroflexota; class Anaerolineae; order J036; family Brachytrichaceae; genus CALIMH01. The sequence continues at coordinate 197,446 of CALIMH010000006.1, forward strand.
CCGGCCGCAGTGGTGTCCGCTGCTGCCACCGAGAACGCCGGCACTAAGCCGCACCACTCCAGCGTCTCCAGCCATACCCCCTGCGCGCCGAGCGTGATCAGCACGTTGGCGGCGCCTCGCCGGCGCAGCGCCTGAGCCGCAGCCTGGGCGGTGGGTGGGTCGTGCACGGGCAGGCCGGTGAGCTGGGCGGCCTCGTGTTCGTTGGGTATCACGTAGTCGCACAGGCTCAGCAGCGCGTCGTCAATCGGCGTAAAAGGCGCAGGGTTGAGCACTGTGCGTTTGCCAGCGGCGCGAGCGATGGCCATGGCGTGGTGGGTGGCCTCTAGCGTGGTCTCCAGTTGTGTGATCACCGTGTCGCTGGCGCGCAACACATCGGCCACCTGGTATACATCCTCGGCGCGCAGCGTGGCGTTGGCGCCGGGCACAACCACGATGGCGTTTTGGCCGCTTGCGTCGAGCAGGATGATGGCGACACCAGTGGGGACATGGCTGCGGATGAGCACGTGCGACGTGTCCACCCCCACTTGGCGCAGGCTATCCAGCACTGCCTCGCCGAAGGTGTCGCGGCCCACGCAGCCGATCATGCGCGCAGCGCCGCCCAGCCGGGCCACCGCGTAGGCTTGGTTGGCGCCCTTGCCTCCGCAGGCGGTGTGAAACGCGCTGCCAACCAATGACTCGCCGGGGCGTGGGAAGCGCGGCGCGCGCGCCGTCAAGTCGTAGTTGAGGCTGCCGACGACGGTGATCATTTCAGCGTGCCAGATTTCAGACCATCGTAGATGTGTTCCAGACCGGCGCGGACGTGTCGCCCCACCGCGTCCAGGTCTAATGTCAGCTTTTGCCCGCGCGTGGACTTGGGGCCGTATTGGGCCATCAGATTCGGCACGAGGGTGGCCAGTTCGCTGCGTGGCTTGCCGGCGCGCACCATGGCGCGGACTTGCGCGAGAGCTGTCTGGATGTATGCGAGGGTGGCATCAGCGGCGGTTGCAGGGTCGGTTGGTGTGCCGCGGCCCGGCACAACAAGCCTGAGCGATGAGTTGGCCTTGAGCGCCTGGAGCACCTCCTGCCAGCGGGGGAGATCGGCCTGGGCGAGCAGCGGCGGGTGGCCTACTGTCGCGTGCTCGCCGAGGAAGGCGATGCCCTGATCGCGCACGAAGACAAAGCTGCCATCGGGCGAGCAACCGCCCTGATACACCACGTCTACGAACAAAGGTTTGTCGCCATGTAGCACGATGCTGACCGAAGTCTCAAACGTCCAGTGTGGAGTGGCAAGCAGGTCGCGCAACGGCGCTGGCATGGGCGGCGGTGGCTCCAGTGGCATGGAGGGCAGTGGCTCGAGCGGCATAGTGACCTGAGCGAACATTTGATTCTGGATCACTACCGGCGCGCCGACAATGGCGATGCATTCGCTGTTCAGCCGTTCCGACGAGGTGAAGACCACAGCGCGGATCGGTTTGCCGCCGCTGAACTGGCGCACCTCACGGCGCCACTCGCCTGCTTCCAGAGGGTCCACCGGCAGATCAATGCACACCACTGCGTCTTCGCCCATCACCACGCCCAAATTGGTGCCGTCGGTGGCGACGTCGTAGAAAATGTTTTTGGCCAGCTTCTTCATGTGTGGGTTGGTCTGGCTGGATTATATTGTTCATCGGCAGAGCGCAGCTACTTCCAAGCGCTAACACTGCGTCCACCTCAATCCCGCTGCAAAGGTGAGAGCGACATGGAGACCAGCACACCCAGAGAGAAAGAACAGGCCCAAGATTTGCTGAAGGCTCAGGTCCGTCGTGTGGGCAAGCTGCTCGGCGAGGTGATCGTGGAAATTGCTGGCCAGGAGGCTTTCGAGCTGGAGGAGCGCATCCGCCACCTCGCTCGCCAAAGCCGCGCCGGCGACCTAGAGGCAGGCCGTGAGTTGGAGCGCCTGATGCGCTGTCTCACCCCCGCAGAGGCCTATGAGATGGCGATGGCGTTCACCACCTATTTCGAGCTGGTGAATCTGTGCGAGGAGGACTATCGCGCCAGCCGCCTGCGGACCTATCGCGCGCAGCAAGAGGCCGGCCAACGGGCTGAGCCGGTGCGTGAGTCCATCGAAGCGGCGCTGGTCCACCTGCGCCAGGCAGGCGTGAGTGCTTCAGAGCTGCAAGCCATGCTCGACCGCCTGTCCATCGAGCTGGTGTTCACGGCACACCCCACCGAGGCTAAACGCCGCGTGGTGCTATTCCGCACGCGCCACATCGCCGACCTGCTCAAGCAGCCCCCCTCACCTGCAGTGGACGCCGCGATGCGCCGGGAGATAGCCGTGCAATGGCTGACCGAACGCACGCGCGACTTCCAGCCTGCTGTAATTGACGAGGTGCGCACAGGCATGTGGTACTTCGAGAACGCTCTCTGGCATGTGCTCCCCCAATTGCATGCAGAATTCGCGCGCGCCTTGGCCAAGCATTACCCTGGTGTGCGACTGCCGCAACGCTGGCTCACCTTTGGCTCTTGGATCGGTGGCGACCGCGACGGCAACCCCAACGTCACGCCACAGGTGACAGCCGAGACGCTGCGACTTCAGCGCATCGTGGTGCTGAAACACCTGATCGAGGTCACACACGAGATGACGCGCCTGCTCAGCAACTCCTCACGCCGCGACGTGATCGCGCCGAAGATAGCTGAGCTGATCGAGAAAAGCGCAGCCCAGTCGTTCCACGCTCGCACCGCCCTGCGACGCTACCCCTCCACCGAACCCTACCGTCAGTTGTGCAGCGCGATTGAAGCGCGGCTGCAAGACCTGCTCGACCACACCGAACATCAGCCGCTGTATCCACTGGCGCGCCGTGAGCGAAGGGTAGCGCTCTCACCGACGCTTGAACTACCCGTGCAGCCCACGCCGCTCTTACAGCCGGAGGAATTGCGCGAGGTGGCAGACGCCATCGTGGAGAGCCTGCGCGGTGGCCGCGCAGGCTCCATCGCGGAGGGCTTGCCGCATCACTTCCAAGTGCTGGCGCATGCCTTCGGCTTGCACGGCTTCTGCTTGGACCTGCGCCAACATTCCGCTTGGCATGAGTTGGCCCTTGCTGAGGTGTTTCACAAGCTGCACATCTGCGCGGACTACGCAGCGCTCGATGAAGCGGATAAGCTGCGCTTGCTCACTGAGCAGCTATCAAGGCCCTCCGCGAGCCTGTTTGATCGCCTGCCGCCACTTAGCACAGAGGCATGGCATGTTATCGAGCCGTTTGAGCTGGCGCGCGAGGCGCAGCGCCACTATGGCCGCGAGGCGCTGGGCGTCTACATCATCAGCATGACCGATGCCCTCTCTGATGTGCTGGAAGTGTTGCTGATGATGCGATGGACGCACTGCCGTCTCCCCATCGTGCCACTGTTTGAGACGCGCCGCGATCTGCAGCAAGCCCCAGACATCTTGAGAGCGATGTTCGCACACGAGCACTACCGCGCCTATTTGCGCCAACAAGGTGACCGACAAATCGTGATGCTGGGCTACTCCGACAGCAACAAGGACTGCGGCTACATCACAGCAAACTGGGAGCTGTACCAAGCGCAGGAGGCCATTGTCGCTGCTTGTCACGAGCAAGGGATTCAGGTGACGCTCTTTCATGGTCGTGGCGGCACGATCGCGCGCGGCGGCGGCCCCACCGCTCGCGCGATCCTCGCTCAACCGGTGGGGCTTTGGGATGGCGCAATTCGCATCACCGAGCAAGGCGAAGTGCTCTCCAGCCGCTACCACAATCCCGAGCTGGCGCACCGCCACTTGGAACAAGTCACCTACGGCACGTTGCTAGCCATGCATGCAGCGCGCGCGCCAAAGCCGATCCCAATAGCGTGGCGCAAGCTGATGAACCGCATCTCTGCGTTGGGCTACGAAGCCTATCGCGCGTTGGTCTACGAGGACGAAGAGTTCCTGCGCTTTTGGGAGCAGGCCACACCTATTGCAGAGATCGCTCAACTGAAAGTGGGTTCGCGCCCTGCCTTCCGCCGGCAGACGCGAAGCGTGCACGACCTGCGCGCCATCCCATGGGTGTTTTCCTGGATGCAAAGCCGTTTTGTGCTGCCGGGCTGGTATGGGCTTGGCACGGCGCTGGAGGGCATCGTCGCCGAAGCGCCGTCTGCGCGCGAGCAGCTCCAATGCATGTATCGCGAGTGGTTTTTCTTTCAAACCACCATAGACAACGCTCAACAAAGCCTGGCCAAGGCCGACATGGCCATCGCCGCGCTATACGCCACGCTGGTTGAGGATGATGCGCTGCGCGAGCGCGTCTTTGGCAAGATTCGAGATGAGTTTGACCGCACCCGCCGGATGATCTTGCTGGTCACGCAGCAGCAGGAGATCCTCGACAACGAGCCCACCTTAAAGCGCTCGATCCAGTTGCGGAATCCCTACGTGGACCCGTTGAACCACATCCAGGTGGAGATGATCCGTCGCCTGCGCGCGCTCATGCAGGCCGGCAACGCCGACCCCACCGAGCTGGAGATGCTGCAGCGCGTGATCGGCTTGACCATCAACGGAGTGAGCGCCGGCTTGCGCAACACAGGCTAGGGGCACACATCTGAGCTTGAAGCCTCGCCGGTGCACGCCACAAACTGCACCCAATCCCCCGGTTGGAGCAGCGCAGGTGGGTTGCGCAAGGGGTCGAACAGGGTGACGGTTGTTGAGCCGATCACGTGCCATCCGCCCGGCAGGCGCGAGGGGTAGACGCCAGTTAAGCCAGTAGCAATGGCCACCGAGCCGGCCGGCACGGCGGCGCGCGGCGTGGCCCGCCGGGGTATGTGGAGCTGCGGCGGGAGCACGCCGATGTAGGGGAACCCCGGCGCAAAGCCGATCATCAACACGCGGTAGGGCTGAGCAGTGTGCAATCGCACCACCTCGGCGACGGATAAACCTAGCGCCCTGGCCACCTCTGGCAGGTCCTCGCCGTCGTAGCGGGTGGGGATGACAATGGTGCGCGGGTGTGGCGCTGTCCATGCTGGCGCTGCCTGGGCAATGCGCAGCAGCTCAGCTTGGAGTGCGTCGCCTGAGTGGTGGAGTGGATCGAAGCACACCAGGACACTATCCAGCGCTGGCTGCACGCGGGTCACGCCGGCGAGCTGCGCCGACTCAATCGCCCGCGCTGCGCCAAGCGCCAGCGCGTTGGCCCTCAACAGGTCTGGCTCGTGATCCAGCTGAAGGAGGAACGCGCCTTCGCCGAAGCGATGGGCCGTCCAGGGGCCCAGCCGAGCCGACGATGGGTGCACGGCCTGATCGTAGTGCCTCCGTTGGTGAAGCCATCGTTTACAATCCCTGCGCACATGGAGATCACGTGGTACGGCCAGAGTTGCTTCCGACTTGTCGAACGCGCAGCCATCGCGATTGTCACCGACCCCTACGCGCCTCGCCCCGGCGGTGAACCCCTCCGCCTGAAAGCGGACCTCGTCACCGTCAGCAGCGATGACCCTGCGCACAACCACGTGGCTGCGGTGAGCGGCACACAGCGCGGCGATGTGCGCGTGATTGCCAGCCCAGGCGAGTACGAGATCGGCGGGGTGTTCATCACTGGCATTGCCATGCGCCCTGAGAAGCGCAGCAATCTGAAACCCTGCACCGTGTTCTCCTTTAGCTTCGACGGCCTCAATGTGGTGCATTTGGGCAGCCTTGCGTTCGTGCCAGCGCAAGCGCAGATTGATGCGCTGGAGACAGTGGACGTGTTGCTAGTGCCGATCGGTGGGGAGGGCGTGCTCTCGCCGGCCCAAGCTGCGGAGGTGATCAGCATGATCGAGCCAGGCATCGTTGTCCCTATGGACTTCGGCACAAAGAAAGACACACTCTCTCGCTTCCTGAAGGAGATGGGCGTGGCGAGCCCCAAGGTGCAGGACATGCTGAAGGTCAGCCATAGCCAAGACGCTGAAGATATGCAGGTGATCGTCCTGGAGGCCAAGCATTAGCCCGCCCATGGTCAGGTTTGTGCTTAGTTGGAACATCATCGCTGAAGAAGAGTCGGCCTATTTCGAGTTCATCGTGAGAGACTTCGTGCCTAGGCTTGGGCAAGCCGGCGTTCGCCTCAATGAGGCGTGGCTCACCCTTTATGGTGAAGGCCCCCAGATCATCATGTCCGGCGTCGCCCCGGATCGCGAATCATTCGAGCGCCTGCTCCAAAGCCGAGAGTGGCAGGCGTTGACGCAGAAGCTCAAACAGCTTGTCACCGACTACCAGTTGCGCATCCTTGACGATGAGGATAAGCCGCTGCAAGATGAGTGACTGCTACAGCGGAAATCCCAGGGAGAAGCCGGTTCTGCTGAAGCTTAGCAGCACACTCTTCGCGTCATGGCTGCCGCAGCGCGGATGTAATCCTGTTGTTGTAGACGAGGCTGTTGAAGTGTAAGCTGATTGTAGCGGCACACCCACAGTGGGAGTCAGCCTGTCATTGGGAGGGATTGCGTGTCTTTCGGTGGGGGGAGGGGATGCAAAGGTTGAGCGAGATGGTGCGCGGCTGCAAGTCGCTGAAAGGGAGATCGCACGCTGAGGCTGTGGCAGCGCGAGGTCCTGAGCTGAGCAACTCGCCAACTCCCCTGTGACAGATAGGCAATCCAGCGCCCTTGACGTAGAACGTCTGTTCAGCTATCATTTCGCCAGAACACTTGTTCGGAGGGTGTGTAATGTCGGAACCTCGCGCCTCAGCGCTCAGCGAGATCAGGCAGCGCATGTTGGACTTCATCGTGCGCTACAAGGAGGAACACGATCTCCCGCCGACCATCCGCGAGATACAACGAGGCTTGGGGATCAGCTCCACCTCGATGGTGAGCTACCACCTGAAGGCGCTGGAGCGCGCTCAGTTGGTGAATCGGTATCACCGCCGATCGCGCGGGCTTGTGCTGCAACAGCCCGCCCATGCCCGCGACATGGTGAGCGTGCCGATCGTGGGCCAGATCGTCGCTAGTGAGCCGGTGCCCACCCCAGATGCCGATGCGCTCGCCAGCGCCGACAACGTGCTGCACATCGCGCGCAGCTTGGTGGGCAACGGGCGCAACCTCTACGCGCTGGAAGTGCGCGGCGACTCGATGATTGACGCGCTGATCAACGATGGCGATATCGTCGTGCTGCAGCGTGTGGAGAACCCTGCCGAGGTGAAAAACGGCGACTTGGCCGCTGTTTTTCTGCTCGACCGCAACGAGTCCACATTGAAGCGCGTGTATCGCGAGGGACAACGCCTGAAACTGAAGCCGGAAAACCCACGCATGAGGCCTTTTTACGTGGACGCTGCGCAGGCATCCATCCAGGGCAAGGTGATGTGCGTGATTCGACGGACTTGAGAGCGGTATACACTCTGGCCTGCTATGGCTTCGTTCTCGCTTCACGATCGCGTTGTCTTCATCACCGGGGCTAGCAGTGGCATTGGACGTTCGTGTGCCAAGGCATTTGCCGCGCACGGTGCTCGCTTGGTCTTGTGTGCTCGCCGCTATCAGCGGCTGGAGGAATTGGCAGCTTCGTTGAATGTCCCGACTCATCTCATTCAGCTTGACGTGCGCGACCGACGCGCAGTGGAAGCAGCGGTGCGCGCGCTGCCCCCTGAGTTCAGCGCGGTGGATGTCCTCATCAATAACGCCGGCCTCAGCCGCGGCTTGAGCAAGCTGTACGAGGGCGACCCCGATGACTGGGACGAGATGGTGGATACCAACATCAAGGGGCTGCTGTATGTCACGCGCGCGATCTTGCCCGGCATGGTGGCGCGCCAGCGTGGTCACATCGTCAACATCGGCTCAGTGGCCGGGCACTACGCCTACCAGAATGGCGCGGTCTATTGTGCCACCAAGGCTGCCGTCAAGTCCATCACCGAAGCGCTCAAACAAGATTTGCTTGGCACTGCCGTCCGCGTCACCTCGATAGACCCTGGGCTGGTGGAGACGGAGTTCAGCATCGTGCGCTTCAAGGGCGACGTGGAGCGGGCCGCGAAAGTGTACGAAGGGGTGACGCCTATGACACCGGATGACGTCGCGGATGCGGTGTTGTTCTGTGTGACGCGCCCGCCGCACGTGAACATCAACTTCCTCATGATGATGGCCGTCGGCCAGTCCACACCTACTACGGTGTATCGCCAGCCGATCCCTGGCGTCCAGTAGCTAAGGCGGCGGCATCGCATGGGCTTTCTCACAAACGGTTGCTGCTCACCGCAGCCGCCTATAATCCTCATCCGATCTCACCAGTGAGGAGCTGACAACTGACCATGCCCCAACTCATCACCCCTGGCGACTTGCGCGCTGGCGCCGTGCGCGCGTCAGCTCAACCGTTGCAAGCACAAATCATCGACGTTGGGCGTGAACCTGCGCTGAAGGCAGCACTGCTGTCGGGCCAGTTGACGAACCTAACTGCCCCTTTCCTCTACCACGACCCCGCTAAGCAACTGGCCCTGGTTCTCATGCCGATGGAGATGGGGCTGAATGAGCTGGAACAACAACGGATCATCGGCCAGCTCACCCAGTCAGTGATGCGCACATTGCCCTCGGATGCGCCGCGCGCTTATCTCTTGCAGCCGCGCATCTTCTTTTCCTTCCAGTCGCTGGTCGAGGCCATTCTCGAGAAAGACGGCATCACCCCCGAGATGCTGCGCGCGCAGCAGGAGAAGGCCGACCTCATCCGCAGCTTGGCCCAATCCCCCGACGAAGCCACCGCCCGCGCGCGAGCGCGCGAAAACGACGACAAAGTGGATGCCATCCTCTTCGACATATTGGCTGCCAGCATCGAGGCCAGCGTGGGGGCAGGGCGTGAGCAGAGCGCCAAAGCCTTGCTCGCGCTCCAAAAAATCCTGTTGGAAGAGACCACCTACGGCAAGCGCGTCAGCGCGCGCTTGAAGGCTGTTGAGGCCCTACAAAAGTCTCCCAACCGCGAGACGCTCCTGGAACAGCTCATCGCTGCACCTGATGCTGAAACTCGCGAGCTACTGGTGACTACCGGTCGCCAGTTGCTCGATTACGCCTTCTTCCAAATGCTGAGCAGCCGCATTGACGCCGCTGAGGACACCGCCGAGCGCGAGCGCTTGATCGCTCTGCGCAAGGAGGTGCAGGACATCCGCGATAAGGTGGACGCCACCTCCCGCGCCTTTCTGGAGGCTAAGGCGCGCCTCATCGAGCAGATCGCCCTCAGCGAAGATCCACTCCAGACCGCGCGCGAGCACGCCGCAGAGATTGACGACGCTTTCCTCAGCGTGCTTCAGATGAACTTGGAGGTAGCGCGACGCAACGGCGATGAGCAGACCGCGCGCACGCTTGAGTCAATCCAACAAGTCGCCATGCGCGTGATCGTCGAGCAGCAACCGCCGGAAATTCAGATCATCAACATGCTGCTTGCAGCGCGCTATCCTGACGAGACAGAGAAGCTGCTCCACGAGATCAAATCCGAGGTGGATGACCGCCTGATCGGCCTTATGGCTCAGTTCGCCGATCAGCTGGCTCAGCAGGATCGCACCGACCTGGCAGCCAAGATGACGAACATCATCCTTCAAGCGCGCGAGATTCTGCCCAAGCACGACCCCAATCGCCCAACATCTGCTGAGCTCAACGCGGGTCAGGAGCCACCCAAAAAACCGATTATCGAGATCGCACGGCGCTGAAAAGGGCACGCCCCCTGTGTGGCTCGAAGTGCGGCGCGCGGGCTATAAGCAAGCGGTCCATGGGTGTCTCGCTTGACCGCGGCGCGTCCAGCCCTACCCGTGCGCAGCTTCGTCGGGTGATGCCTCATCGGCTGCTAACACCGTGTTCAAGTCCTTGTCGCCGCGCCCGCTCAAGTTCACCAAGAGGATGGCATCCCTGCTCAGATGTGGTGCGCGGCGGATCGCCTCAGCGAGCGCATGTGAGGATTCCAGTGCTGGGATGATGCCCTCCAGTTGGCAAAGCAAATGGAAGGCGCGCAGCGCCTCCGCGTCGGTGGCGGAGACGTACTCCGCACGTCCGACCTCGCGCAGGTAGACGTGCTCCGGCCCAATGCCGGCATAGTCCAGCCCAGCCGAGATGGAGTGGGTCTCGGCGATCTGGCCGTCGGCGTTTTGCAGCACGTAAGTGCGCATGCCCTGAAAGATGCCCACCGCCCCACGCACATTTTGAGTCGGAGGTGCAAAACGAGAGGCGTGCTTGCCGCTGGCGATGCCGAGCCCGCCTGCTTCCACGCCCACCAACTGCACCGATGCATCAGCCAGGAAGGCGGTGAAGATGCCGATCGCGTTGCTGCCGCCGCCGACGCACGCGATCACAGTGTTAGGCAGGCGGCCGGCTTGATCCAGGATTTGCATACGCGCTTCGCGCCCGATCACGCTTTGGAAGTCGCGGCAGATCAGCGGGTAGGGATGCGGGCCTAGCGCGCTGCCGATGATGTAGTAGGTCTCGCGGGGGTGGGTGACCCAATCGCGGATGGCTTCGTTCACAGCGTCTTTCAGCGTCTGAGTGCCGCTGGTCACGCAACGCACTTCAGCGCCGAGCAGCCGCATGCGATGCACGTTGGGTTGCTGGCGCTCCATGTCTATCCTCCCCATGTAGATCACGCACTCCAAGCCGAGCAATGCGCAAGCGGTGGCAGTGGCGACACCATGTTGGCCGGCGCCGGTTTCGGCGATCACGCGCTGCTTGCCCATGCGCTTGGCCAACAGCGCCTGGCCGAGCGCGTTGTTGATCTTATGCGCGCCGGTGTGCAGCAGGTCTTCGCGCTTGAGGTAAATCTGTGCGCCGCCGAGCGCCTCGCTGAGACGGCGGGCGTGGGTGAGAGGCGAGGGCCGGCCCACGTAGGTTCGCAGCAAGTGCTCATACTCTGCGCGAAAGGCGGGGTCGTGCCGCAGCTCTTCGTATGCCTCGATCAGCTCATCCAGCACGGGCATCAGCGTCTCCGGCACAAAGCGCCCGCCATACGTGCCGAATTTGCCGTGGGCATCTGGCCCGCCGGGGACAACTGCAACAGCCATCGGCGCGATTATCGCAAAAACGCTCCAGCCGGAGCGCGGACAAAAATGAGCGGGCAGGCGAAGGCGCCTGCCCGCTCGGAGAAGCGTGATGCGCTCAGGCGCGCAGCACTTCGCGCAGCGCGTCCTCGTATTTCTCCAGAGTCTCGTCTATGTCCGCTTCGCTGTGCGAGTAGCAGAGAAACCAAGGCTCTTGAAAATCAATATCGGGTAAGATCCCGCGCTGATGCAGCGCTGCCGTGATGCGATGGGAAAGCGATTCGTCGGCGAAGCGCGACATGCTGCGGTAGTCTGTGGGGATAGGCAGGCCGGGTGTGTGGCCAATGTGGACACCGAACATGGCTGGCACTCCGGTGACCGCATGGGGCACGCCGTACTGCTCTAGCAGTTGGTGAATGCCACTCATCAAGCGCGCACCTCGCTGGTTGATCACTTCAAACACCGGCTCGGTTTCCATCACGCGGAGCGTGGCTTCGCATGCTGCTACCGACACCACGTTGCCGCAATACGTGCCGCCTTGGCCAACAGCGCCTGGCTCGATGGTCATCATAAACTCGCGCTTGCCACCGATCGCGCCAACTGGAAAGCCGTTGCCCATCGCCTTAGCGTAGGCTACCAGGTCGGCTTGGATATTGAAGAATTGTTGTGCGCCACCCGGCGCAATGCGGAAGCCCGTCTTCACCTCGTCGAGGATCAGGACGATGCCATGCGCGTCGCATAGGTGACGGATGAACTCCAGCCAACCTGGCGCCGGCATGATGCAAGCGCTGTTGCCCATGATTGGCTCAACCAAGATTGCAGCGATCTCGTGACCATAGTCGCGCACGGTGCGCTCTAGCATCTCGAAATCGTTGTAGGGCAGCGGGATCACCTTGTCGCGCAGGACGCTGGGAATGCCGCTGCTGGTTGGCACCGGGATCGGGTTGCGGCGTGAACCCATCGCGCTGACCGGCGAAGTGGAAGTGCTCCACATCACGTGGTCGTGAGCGCCATGGTAGCAGCCCTCAAATTTGATAAAGCGTTCGCGGCCGGTGTGCGCGCGAGCCACGCGCAGCGCATGCATGGTGGATTCAGCGCCGCTGTTGGTGAAGCGCACCTGTTCCACGCCTGTCATGCGACAGATCGCCTCTGCAGCACGCACTTCGTGCACGTTGGTCATCGCAAACACATTGCCGTCTTGCATGGCCTGGATCACTGCTTGGTTGACGGCGTCGTAGGCGTGGCCCAGAATCACCGGCCCAAAGCCAAGGCGATAGTCGATAAATCGTTTGCCGTCCACGTCCCACACGTAAGCGCCTTTGCCCCGTGCTATGACCATGGTGCCCTCTTCGCCCCAATAGCGGAAATTGGACGAGACGCCCCACGGCATCACGCGGCTGGCGCGGGCGAACCACTGCGCGCGCTGAGTGGGGAGCGCGGCAGTGGGCTGGAGTCCGCCTGCTGGTGCCTTAACTTCCGCGGGTGCGGAAGCCATCGAGCCCACGGCAGGCCTTTCTAAGTTCTCCATCGGCAAGTTGTCAAACGACTGTTCACGGAACATATGATTCACTCCTTTTTCGGGCTTAGGAACTCGGGATGCGTGAAAACAGCAGCGCGCTACCCCGCCTCGCGGGGTAGCGCGCAACATCACACCAGGGGCCGAAAAGGCAATCGAACGAGTTGGTGTCCAGTCAGCACCTAGCGCGGCGTTTGCCGAAGCAACCTTCCGCAGGCAGGCTGGGGAAAAGTTGCCGGCCTTCGCTAGGCTTCGCCGGAGGCTTCTCCGGCGCGGTCAGCGGCAGCTTTTGCCTCTGCCACCGCGCGCTCAACTTGGTCGCGCGTTTCCTTAACGATCTGCTCTGCGCGCTCGCGCGCTTCCTCCAGGATGCGCTCCGCGCGCCGGCGCGCGTCGGCGATGGTGGCCTCAGCGCGCTCACGAGCGTCCTCCAGCGTGTCCTGGGCGCGATCGCGCAGGTCTGCGCTGGTGCGCTCGAGCTGGCGACGCATTTCTTCGCCACTTTGCGGCGCCAGCAGCAGGGCCGTCGCTGCGCCCACCAGACCGCCGATCACAACGCCGGCGAAGAAGGCGCCGAGCTGGGCTCCTGAATCTTGTTGGGACATAGGTCACACTCCTTTGCTTATAGGATACAGCAGAACGCTCGACGCTTCGCGTGCCAATCTCAGCGACGATTAAGGTGCTCTCTCACTTTCCAGTTTGCAGCACGGGCTGCCCCTTTCAGGCCGGCAAGGAAGCTCGCCAAGCGAATGGTCGGCTGTGCGACTTGGTCGCTGAGGAAGGTTGCTGTGCCGCGCACCGTGCGCGCGGTCTGGCGCAAGTCCTGGCCCACCTCGCTGATCAGCGGGATCAGCTCGGTGATGAGCAAGCGCACCAGCAACTGCAGCCGGAAGATGAGCAACACCAGCAGCAAACCAACCGCTAAGTTCACCACTATCAACCCCACTGCGGAGAGGATGAGCACTATGTCGCGGATGTTGGCTGTGCGAGCGGGGTTCGACGCCAAAAACACCACTACGCCGACCAGCACCAGCAGCACCACTACGGCTACCAGCAGCACCACTACTTTGGCTTGGCGATCTGCTGTGTTGGTGATAGCGAGGGGATTTTCTGGGGTGTCCGAAGATGTCGGCTGAGACGACATAGCGTGAACGATCTCGCAAGCGAGTATAACATCCCGCTGTCATTACCAAGTGCAGACAGAGGGTGCATTTCTTAACAGGGGCAAGCGGCCCTCCATAAGGCGTCGAAACGACCACTCCCATGCGAAATGGCATCGCGTTGCTCAGGCCGGCCCGAGACCAGCGCATCCCGCCCCGACTGAAACGCGCCTTGACCTGTTTGGCGCCCGCCTCGATCGTCCCGCGGCCGATAGGCGCACCCGCAGCCTGAAAGTCACGATATGGCATCCGTTCGTGGTGCGCGCGGAAGTAGCCGGCTTCCAGGCGCAAAGCCTCGCTGCGATGGGCATGAGGTGCGCTGGCGCGCCGCCGGCACGCGCTCCTCGATGTCCGTCAGGGTCACGCCTTTGGCCGGATTTCCCCCTTCCATCAGGGCAGCACTCGCGGCGTCGGTCACTTTGCGAATCGCCGGGATGAGCCGGGGGTGATTTTGCCCTTCCCGAGAAATGCTCCCCTACTTGTGTGCTGGGTTGAACGTGCACGCGGGCAGCGCTTCATTGCTGACGGCTACGCGCCGCCGGCTTCCAGGTAGGCCCGCACCAGCCTGCCCACCTCCAGCACGCTGCTCACGTGGTAGTCGGCGGCGTCGCTGTCTGGGCAATCCACCAACACAGTGAGCATCCCCATGGTGCGTGCGACGCGAGTGTTTGCTGGCGTGTCCTCTACGAAGATGACTTCGGCGGGATGGGCGCCGAGCAGTTGTAGTGCGCGCTGAAAGGACTCGGGGGTGGGCTTGTTGTGGAAGTCCAGCGCCTTGATGTCAATCACCTGCTCGAAGCAATCGCGCACCTGCATTCGCCGCAAGACGCGCTCGGCGTGCTCGATGTTGCTGTTGGTGAGCACAGCGCGCCGTAGTGGGATGTCGAGCAGCATCGCGCGCAGGGCAGGGTCTGCCTCGATGCGCCCGTCCAGGTTGATGTCGTGGACAAACCGGAAGTAGTCTTCCGGATCAACCGCATAGCGCTCTTCCATCAGGCCGCGTAGCGCAGTGCCGTAGGTGCCGCGAAAGCGCTGGCGCAAATGATTGGCGTGCTGGGGATGCACACCAAGCCGCTCGACCATGTATTGAGTGATGCGAGCGCTGATCTCAGCCATGAGGCCGGCGCTGCGGGGGTAAAGCGTTTCGTCCAGGTCAAAGACGACCCACGAGAGGCGCCGCATTGCTCAAGACAGCATGGCGCTCAAGTGGAGCGACTCCAGCACTGCTTCAAGTTCTTCAGGCAGGGAGAAGCTCAGCTCGTCGTCCTTCTCCTGCCAAGGGATATGCACGCATTGGCCGTCGCGGTACCAATACAGGTTGGTGGTCAGCCTGCCGATTTCATCCTCCGCTAGTTGAAGCGCTGCATTGACCAAAATGTCCAGCGCCTCGGCTGCGCCGATGTTGTGGATGTAGTGGGCGAGCAGCACATCATGGCGCGGGATGCTCACCAGCGCGCCGTGCGGCAGGTGTGGTGGAAAGATGTGCTCTGCGATCAGCAGGCCGCTGGCAGTGTAGAAGTTATCGCCAGAGAAGACATGCAGCACAACGTCGTTGTTGACGGTGAACTGGTGCATCTGCTCCAGCAGGGCGCGCCGAAGGTTCCTCCGTCCCAGCTCGAACAACTGCTCTAGTGGCAGCCCCCATTGCTTTGCCTCGACTGCCGACACCGTGCGCACCGCCGAGGGCATGTCAACCACAACAACCTCGATGGTGCCCTCAGGGCCTGGACGCGCGACAATGTCCTTCACTTGCTTGAGCAACCTTGTGGGGTATAGCCGACTGCGAAGTCGTTCCGACACTTCACGGAAATCGGGCGGGAGTATGTCACCTGCGGCAAGGAGACAATCGAGATACTCTTGGATCACCTTGCGCCAGTCGCCAGGCTCACGCTGGGCGCATTGTCGCGCCAGGCGGTGCAAGCTCAGCACCCCTGTCATGGGTGGCTCCGTCGTGTTGGTCTGTGGCGTCACCAGGCCGCCTTGAAAGTGCAGCTCCACATTAAGCTGTCGCCTGTGGAAATACTCCATCACTAGCTCGAGGAATGTGTCGAGATGCTCGCGGATTGGCCAAGCCCATTTGGGCACGCCCGCCTGGGGGAGCTGTTCATTTGTCATGGTTGCTTGAAAAGTAAGTGTAGCACTGCAAGGATTGCTCTCTGCTCAGCGCACCAGCGCCACTAACATTGCTGCAGCCAACACGCGCAAGACGGCCGATAACCCAAACAGCGCTTGATAGCCGATCAGCTCGGATAGCACACCGCCGAGCGCGGGACCTGCCGCTGCGCACACCGACACGGCAAAGGTCTGCACTGCGACGAAGGACGCCCTTCGATGCTCCGGCGTGAAGCGCAGCACGTTGTTGAAGTTGGCCAGCTCGTGGCCGGACCAGATCGTGCCCGCCAGCATCACCACCGGCACTGCTGCGAGCGGGTCGCGCACAAATATCCACGCCAACGGCACCAGCGCTGTCGAGAAGCGCAGCACCTTCATCGCTCGCAGCTCACCCAACTTGGCGAAGACAAACGTCCCATACACGCGCTGAGCGAGGATGTTGACAACCTGCTCCAGCGAGACAAGGATGCCAATTGTGCCAGCGGCGAAACCTAGCTCGCGCACCTGATACACCTGAATGAATGGTCCGCCGATGTTCACGGCAAACGCCAGTGCGCAGCCGCACCACAGGTAGCGCCCGAAGATGTGCCGCGGCGACACAATCTCCCAGATTTGGCTAAACCAGTGAGCGACAGCTTGCGCAACTGGATCGCGCGCCCCTGCCCCCGCCTGCGGTGGGGCCGGGATGCGCCAGAATGTCCAAGAGGCTGCCAACCCAATTGCAAGCGAGAGGATAAACACAACCTGATAGCCGAGCGGGAAGCCCAGCGTGCTGATCACTTGGCCGGCGATGAGTGTGCCGGTGATGGTGGCCAAGCCGCCCAGAAAGTTGCGCGCTGCAAAGTAGCGTGCGCGCAGCTCCAGCGGCACCAGTTGCCCAACAAATGCTGTCCACGGCGCAGTGCTCCAAGACGTTGCGAACGCGCGCCCTGCAAGCAGCCAGATCGCCACTATCGCAGCAAACTGGCCCAGCGGCAGCAGCGGCAGCGCTGCCAGCAGGATGAACCCCAGGCGGGCGATGAAGTTGGGCAGCACGATGTGCAGCCGATAGGCTTTGCTGCGCTCCGCCAGCAGCGCAGCCGGCAACGGTGCAAGCGCCGCGAAAGCCTGAGACAACGTGCCAAGCAAGCCGATTTGGGCGTTGCTCGCCCGCAGCGCCACCAGGAACAGGTTGGTGTAGTTGTTGATCGCCGCTTCGGAGAACAGCGCCAGCGCGCCGTTGTAATACAGCAGCCGCAAGCCGTATCGCTGGGTGGGTGGAAGCGCTACGTCGTCTATGTAGTCTAGCCCGAGCAGACGACGGGCAATGTGTTTGAAAGTCGCAATAGACGCCTTCATGGATGAGAGGTTGTGGACCAACGCCAGAGCGGTGCTGCGCGCCAGCGTTGTTGGTCGTCGAAGCTGATCACGCCCAGCAATCCATCGTATCGCACTTGGCGCAGCGCGGCTGCCACTTTCGCACGACTGGGCCGGCCCTCGGCAGCAGCGAGGTCAATGGCTGCCAAGGCTACTTGTGCCGCATCCCAGCCGACGATCGCGCGGGGCGTGGGTGGCGTCCCCAAGGAGATGTCGGTGAAGCCAACCAGTGTTGCTTGTGCTCGGAGCGAGGACTCCAGTGGAGGGGCATCGCTGTGACAGGTGCCGAAAGTTGAACTTTGCAGCGCGGGGTAGCAGGGTTGTGCCACGTTGTGGCGCGGCGCCTCGGATAGGGATGGACCTAGACGGAACAACCACGGTCTGGCTGGCAACTGATCGGCCGGCACATGCGGCGCGAGCATGGGCAGGCCGGCCTGTTCGTAAACTGCTAGGGCAGCCAGCGTCGTGGTGATGAGGAAGTGGCCAATCACAACCAGCACCTCCGGATCCGCCGCAACTTGTTGGGCCACCTGCGCAGCTTTAACCGGATCGGCGTCGTCGGTGTAGGCGACAAAGCTGACCACCACGCGCGCGCCCTTGGCCTTGCGCGCGTGATCGCGGAGGGCTAGCCGAAAGGCCGGAAAAACGTCGTAGCCCACTTGCCGCCAGCGCCCCTCAAACGGCGCGACCAGCGCGATCTTATACAGTGGGCGGATCGGCGCGCATGCTCCCAGCACGAGCGCCAATACGAGCGCCAGTGTGCTAGGGCTTCGGCTCATGCAAATCCTCCAGGCGCGTGCCACGCGTGCCGCGCAGTGTTGCACGGTCAAGCAGTTGAAGGTCGCCCCGGCGATACCACACTACCTCCAGCTCATATGGCTCAAGCGGGCGCAGCGCTTCGGTGACGTCTTTGAGTGGCACGCAGTGGCTGTCGAAGATAAGTTGTCCTGTCGGCCATGCCCAGGTGGGTGCAAGACCGCCTTGCGGCTGGTTATCCGCCTGGGCGACAAGCCGGCCATCGCTGCCGCGCAGCCGCAATGAGACCGCCCAAGACCCGGCACGTGGGAGGCTGCCGTCTGCCCATCGCCATTGAGGACGCAAGCACACGGCATGATGGGAAGTGTGAAACCAGTCTAGGTGTTGCAGTGCGATGCGGGTGGATGGGAAGGTGATGAGTGGTGGCGCGAACGTAGCGGATGGCGGCGGCTGCACGATCGGCCCCACCAGCGTGATGGCTGGCGCTTCCGCGCCGGCAATCAGCGCGCTGACGGGTGAGTTGCCCACGCGAGGCTGCAGCAAGTTGCCGCTTGTATCGAACGCTTGCAGGCGCAACAGCAGTGGGCCGGGCAGGGCATCTAGCAAACGGTGTTGGCTTGTGTGAGCATCGCCTCTCTGCTGAAGGCGGGCGTAGCGGAAAAGCTGGATGAACTCGCCGCCCATCGGCAGCTCTTGGGTGACGGTGACACCGGCCGGCGCGCGTCCCTCTGCCCACTGCAACGTGAGCGTGAACGTCTCACCGCTCCGAAGCTGTTCAGGGGCGATATTGACACCGACGAGCACATAGCGCTCTTTGGTGTTCTCAAACACGACTGGCCCGCGATGCGGAAAGGGCCGACGCGCGAAATCCACCACACGCATCGGCGCTGGAAGGGGCGTCCGCGAGGCGCTGACCAGCCATGCGCCGATCAATGCCATCAGCAGCATGACACCCGCGATAGCGATAACGCGACGGCGTCGGGCGAGATCCGGCCCAACTGCCGCGAGCAGAGCGGTTGTGACCAGTGCGGATGAACAGAGCGCGGCTGTTTCCAGCACTGAGGCTGCGCGCCGCAAGACGAGTGTGTGCGCACCTTCTGGCAGCGCCACAGCAACCCAGCTGTCCGCATGACGCCGCCGCTCGTCGGCAACGATGCCGTCGAGCCTCACTTCCAAACGGGGATGGTCGAGCATCGGGAAGGCGAGCGTGAGCGGGCGCGATAGCCAAACCTGCCAGGTTTGCTCAAGCGGGGTTCGCCGCAGCAGGCTGTTCTGCCACTCCTCCTCCGCGGCCGCCTCCAGCGGCAGGGCGAGCGACGGCTGCCCGAGCAGCGCCGGCCCCACGTAGGGGCGCGGTTGTGCTGCTTTGGGCAAATATTCGGCGCGAATGGTGGTGCCGATGTTGCCGGTGTACCACTCGTAGAACTGAATAGCTTCGGGTGTCACGTCCTCGCTGCGGATGTGCAGCCGGTCGTTTGGCAGCTTAGCAAGCGCAGCCACTAGCAGCGTGGCTGTTGCCGCTGTTGCGGCCAGCCAAGCAGTCGCCGGCCGATGCAGCGTGCCTGCGGCAAGTGCCAAGCCCCCGATCAGCCACGCGCTAAAAAGGCTTTGTATCGAGAGCCAGCGCCACGGAAACTGTGCCAGTTGCAGCGGGGTGATCAACTCCCACAGTGGCCCGGAGAGTGGTGTGATGAAGCACGTCGCAGCAGAAAAGCCGGCAATGGCAAACCACGGGCGAGCAAACGCCACACGCCGCGAGGAGGCCAACCACATCGCTGCGCCGGCAAGGGTGAGCAGCATCTGCACGAGACCCATGCGAAAGGGGTCGCGCTCGGCGTCCGTTGTGTAATCAAACAGGAGATTGAGCTGCACGAGGTCGGCTCTGCGAAAGTGGTTGCGGTAGTTGAAGTAGCCGGTGGTTTGGTTATCGAGCTGAACCAGGGGGGTGTCTGAGAGAGCGGGCAGCCAAAACCAAGCTGTGGCGAGCAAGGCTGCTGTCGCCGCAATGCCCAAGCTCATTAGCCCGCGCCAGGCTGCGAGTGCGCCTGCGATGCGCCAGCGCTGAAGCAGTGTCGCCGCCGCAAACGCCAGCATGATCGGCGCGAACAACAGCACGGACACGTTGTGCGTCAGCGCCAGCGCCGCCAGCGCCAGCGCTAGCCAGGCTCCGCTGGGTGGGTCAGCGTGGTGAGCAGCGCGCTCTATCCCCAGCAGGATGAGCGGAAACCACACAAATGCCCAAAATTCTGAAAGCGAATCCCCCCGCACATACACGTTGACCAGGTGAAACGGCGCTAACGTGTAAGCAGCACCAGCCAACGCTGCACCGGCTTCGCCCAGCCGCCGACGGCAGAAGAGGTACATGCTGAACGCTGCGGCAACCATGCCGATAGTCTGGACAAGCTGCACGCTGAGCAGCAGGTCCAAGCCGGCCACCACGCCGATGGCGGCGAGGTAGTAGGGCAACGCAGCGTAGAAGTGGAAGAATGGGTAGCCCAGCCCGTAAGCAGCGTTGGGCATCCAGCGGGCGGGGAAGACGCCGGCGCGCAGGTTCTCAGCCAGTTCCGCTGTGCGGATAAGCAGGAAGGGGCTGTCGCCGCCGGCGCGGGTGTTCAAGATGCCCTCACCGCTCCACACATTCCACGAGGCCAGCAGTGCCACTATCCCCACCAGGGCGCAAGCGATCCACACGCCCCTCAGTGGCTTTGCCTCAGCAGCGCTCATAGGGCTTCAGATGCGGTTTCGGCGCATCCAACTCGACAACCACAGACCAACCAGCCCGATGAGCGTGAATCCCACTGCCGCCACCAGCAGCACCAGCGACACGTTGAGCTGCGCCAATTGGGTTGAGAAGCGGCTGAGGACGGAACTATCAGAGCTGGAAGCGCGGCGAGCAATGTTGGCGCTGCCGTCTTGTTTTCGCCGCAGCCCCAACGAGAAGGTGGACTTGTCGCCGGCCACAGTCAGTCTATCCTCCACCGGCGAGGTGGTGTAGTAGATGTCCACCACTGTTGCGCGCACGACATGGGGGCCGTTGGGCAGGTTCTCGAAGCAGTACGGCTCGCTCAGGCCGGTGGTGATGTAGGTGCCGAGGCTGTTGCCATCGCGCGTGACTTCGAAGTTGATGTTTGGCACGAGGTCCTCAAAATCCTCGCGCCGGCCGTTGCCGTTGTCGTCAAAGAACGCCTCCACACAAATCGTGCCGACAGCAGGCGTTGGCAACACGATCTCGACAGGCTGCCCAGATTGAGCGTTGGCAAATGGATCGGGTGTTGATATTGCTGTTGGGGGCACTGGGGTGGGTTCAGGGGCCGGCTTGATCACCAGCACCTGGCCGATTTGCAGCACATCGGGGCGCACGGTGGGGTTGTTGCGCAGCAGCTCATCCACGGTTGTGTTAAATGCTAGGGCGATGCCGAAGAGGGTGTCGCCCGACTTCACAGTGTAGGTGACGCCGGTGGATGACGGTGTGGGCGAGCTGTCGGCGGTTAGGGTGGGTGTGGGTTGCACTTCGCTAGGTGGGGGGGTAGGGGGCGGTAGTGTCACAGATTCGAGCCGCACATCATCCCAATACACCTCGTTGTGGCGCACAGGGTCCTTGATCGAGCTGTAGAGAAACACTACCACGGTGGATGATCGCGCCTCGGCCTCCACTGAGAACTCCACCCACTGGTCTTTGGCGTCGTCCTCCTTGGACCACACCACCTGACCGCCAAGAGGGTTGCGCTTGCCGTTGTCGCCGCTCACCGGGTCAATGCCAATGCGGATGCGAATATCGCGCGAGGGGCGCGCTGAGATCGGGCTATCATCGTTGGTGGACCACACGCGCCCGCGAGCGGTCAGCCGCAGGCGCGTGCCCACTGGCAGGTCGCTCACAACGCGATACAAGCCGCCGGTGAAAGCGCCGCTCTCAACCCACACGCGCTGGCTTTGCGCGCTGCTGTTGGCAATTGTGGCCGGGCCGTAGTTAGGTTGCAGGTGCACACGTGGTGCGTCGCGCTGTGGGTCTTGTGGCACAAACCACACCCCCCAACCCGCTGGCACATTGCACGTGCCTTCACGGCAAAACGGATCGTTTACGAAGGCGCCCTCGAACCTCTCCTCGAAGATCACGCGCGCGCTATTCTGTGCGCGCGCTTGAATTGAGCAGAACGCCAACACACCCAGCACCAGCCCTACAGCGAGGCGGCGCCGAGAGGATGCTGTGCTCATACGGTCACCATCATAAACGCTGGTGTCCGTCCCAGTGCGAACCGCTATACTTTGTGTCGCTCCCCATGTTTAGGAAGATTCTCATCGCCAACCGGGGCGAAATCGCGGTGCGCATCATCCGGGCGTGCCAAGAGTTGGGCATTCAGACCGTGGCTGTGTATTCCGATGTGGATCGAAACGCCCTCCATGTGCGGTTTGCGGATGAGGCGTACCACATTGGCCCGCCT
This sequence comes from uncultured Anaerolineae bacterium, assembly GCA_938028725.1. Taxonomy (GTDB): domain Bacteria; phylum Chloroflexota; class Anaerolineae; order J036; family Brachytrichaceae; genus CALIMH01. The sequence continues at coordinate 219,674 of CALIMH010000006.1, forward strand.
CCGGCGCGCGATTCTTACTTGCGCATTGAGAAGATACTGGAAGTGGCAAAGAAGTCCAATGCTGACGCGATCCATCCAGGCTACGGCTTTTTAGCGGAGCGCGAGGAGTTTGCCCAGGCCTGTGCGGATGAAGGCATCGTGTTCATTGGTCCTTCGCCGAGCGCCATTGCCAAGATGGGTGATAAGGCTGTGGCGCGCGCCACTGTGCAGAAGGCAGGCGTGGCGGTCATTCCTGGCACAGAGGGCAATGCCAACCTCAGCGATGAGGAGTTGCTGCGAATAGCGCCACAAATCGGCTTCCCGTTGCTGATCAAGGCCAGCGCCGGTGGCGGTGGCAAGGGCCAGCGTGAGGTACGCTCGCTGGAGGAAATGCCAGCGTTGCTCCAGAGTGCGCGCCGCGAGGCAGAAAGCGCCTTTGGGGATGGCGCTGTGTATCTGGAGAAGCTGGTTGAGGGCGCCCGCCACATCGAGTTTCAGCTACTCGGCGATCACTACGGCAACATCATCCACCTTGGTGAGCGCGAGTGTTCGCTGCAGCGCCGACGCCAAAAGCTGGTCGAGGAATGCCCCTCGCCGGCGCTCACACCAGAGCTCCGAGAAAAGATGGGCCAGATGGCCGTTCGCGCTGCCCAGGCGGTGAATTACGTCAACGCCGGCACGATCGAGTGCTTGCTCGATCGTCAAGGCAACTTTTATTTCCTCGAAATGAACACCCGCCTGCAAGTGGAACATCCTGTCACTGAACGGGTGACCGGCATTGACATTGTCAAAGAGCAAATCCGCATCGCGCGTGGGCGACCCCTTCGCTACAAGCAAGAGGACATCCACATGAACGGCTGGGCGATCGAGTGCCGCATCAACGCGGAAGATCCGTTCAACAACTTCATGCCGAGCACCGGCGTGATCTCTCGGCTGACTTTCCCCACTGGCCCCGGCGTGCGCGTCGAGAGCGGCGTGTACGAAGGTTATGAGGTCACGCCTTTCTACGACTCGATGATCGCCAAGCTGATCTGCTGGGGCGACACCCGCGCGGAAGCCATCTTGCGCATGCGGCGCGCGCTCAGCGAGATGCGCTTGGTCGGCGTCAAGGTGAACATCCCCTTTCATCAGCAGTTGCTGCGCTCCACGCGCTTTCAGGCCGGCCAGTTCGACACCCGTTTCGTTGAGGACCGCTTCGAGATGGCAGAGGAAGCCTACGCCCATAGCGACCTTGCTGCCATCGCTGCCACCCTGATCGCACATCAGGAGGGCCGGCACGCGGCTGAGCGAATCGAGCACGCTGCACAAGGCCAGGTCTCGGCTTGGAAGTGGGGGCTGCGGCGCGGTTGGTGAGAGCCACCCTGCAGCCAAACTGGTGCCATGTTCAATCGCTTATCGCCAGAGCAGCGTGCTTGGTTGGTGTTGTATGCCGCCTTGTTTACCTGCTGTGCGCTGGCGGTCGGTGTGCCTGCTGCTGCGTGGGCCTACATGAATTCGGCCACAGTCGACGCCAACGTGCACGTGCGCCTGCGCTCTGGCATTCTGAGGACTTACGGCCGATTCGAAAGCGAAAATGATGCGCGCGTGGTCTCGCTGGAAGGACGCGCTATCGGCGAGGGCGCGACTGTGGATGTGGGGCCGGAGTCGGTCGGGCTGCTCACAATCGGCCCAGACCCGCAGTCGCCGCTGGTGACCGTGCAGCTCTATTCCAACACGCGACTGCGTCTGGTGCAGGCACGCCACCCGCGCTTCCCCTTCGCGAATCGAGGTGATTGGTTTGTCTTGCGCTTGGAGCGGGGACGTGTCCAGGTGCTCGTCAGCGCGGTTTCACCGCAGGGGATGCACCTCGAGCTGATCAGTGAGCATGGCAAGGCCATGATGCAGGCGCCGGGTACGTGTTCACTGGAGCAAGTAGAGGGGGAGCTGCGCGTCTCGGTCAGTTCCGGCACGGTGCGCGTGAGCACATTGGACGAGCAGCGCACGTTGGCCGTGAGCGAAGGGCAGCGCACCGCTGTCAACGCCGATGGGACACTCGCCGGCGTGTTGCCGCCTGTGCGGAACTTGGTTCGTGATGGCGACTTTCGTGGTGAGCTGCAGGACAATTGGCAGGTGGACACCATGGCCATGGGAGAACAGGGGGTGCGAGGAGTCGCAACCGTGCGCCCTACGCCAGGAGGAGGCCGTGCCTTGTTCCTGGAGCGCGTCGGCGATAACATCGGTTGGGGGCGCACTGCCGTCACCCAGCTCCTCAACGAGGATGTGCGCGATCGGCGCTCGCTGCGGCTGCAAGTGGATTTCCAAATCTTGGAGCAGCAGATCCCCGTCTGCGGCGGCGAGGGCAGCGAGTGCCCGCTGATGGTGCGCATTGACTACCGCACCCAAGATGGTAGTGATGCAAGCTGGATTCAGGGCTTTTACGCGCTGGGTACTCCAGACGAGAGGCTGCCGGATTACATCCGCTCAAATCCGCAGAATCGGCACATCGCTCGCCGCCAGGGAGCAGTGGAGCCGCCCTTTGAGTCAGAGAACTTGCTAGAGTTGCTGCCCAACATGCAATCTGTGCGCGCGATCACACTCTATGCGGAAGGTCACGCCGTGCGCATACGCATCAACAGCGTTGCGCTGTGGGTGGTGGACTGAGTGCGCGCTGCTATTGCCACACGTCTGCCCCGATCTCTGGGAGCAACTCGAGTTGCCCACGATACCAGTTGAGCGTGCCTTGCGCGCTGAGAGGATCGCCCACCTGTAGGGTAAGCGAGAAGGGCAGGGTTTCCCACAACGCATCGAAGAGCACCACTGTCAACGACTCCCCAGAAGCATCCCGAACGGCAACGCGCATGCCGCTGCGGAACGGCTCTAAGTCGCTGACCACACCGCTGATAGCGGTCCACCTTCCAGCTGATTGACGTCCTAATGAAGCGATGGGATACGGTGTGGCTGCCGGGCGAGTGAGGATAATGTCCTCCCCCCGGCTGATCAGGAGCTGCTTTTGGTTACGGAACTCGCCGACGCCGCCGCTGACATCCACCCAGTCGCCGACGGCGATCTCGGTCACATGACCCAGCTCCGGATGATTCAGCGTGATCACGGCATCGGCTGTTGCTTGGTCGGCTCGCAGGGTGAGGATGCGCAGCCGCTCGCCGACGTTGCGTATGCGTCGCACTTGCCCAACCACGCGCACCCGCTCGCCTAGGCGCGCCGCCGCTAGGGCATCCAGCGCGATGAGCTGCGGGGTGGGCGTCTCGATGTGCAGCTCATCGGCAACATTGATGGTGAGGCTTGGCTCACCTTCTCGCACGCGCAGCGTGCCATGGGCTGTCACGCGGTCGCCCGCCTTTGGTACACGTCCGGCTTGGAGCAGCGCCTGTGCCACTCGGCGGTAAGCCGAGACGCGCAGCTCGCCCTCCTCGTCGCGCAGGTAAAAGCTAAGGTAGCCCTCCTCGATGGTGGGATGTGCTACCACCACCCCTTCGACTCGCACATAGGCAAAGTTCATCGCCGGGTGAATGGCGGCGACACTGGTGACGTGCGAGGGGGTGGTGCGCACTGCGATCAGCAGTGCGATCGCGCTGCTGATCGCTAGCACCGTCACCATCGCGCGAATCAGGCGCACTGGAGATCGTACGGAGCTAGTCGGCCGGCGGAGGTACGGGCAAATCCTCCGGCTTGACGTGCATCCACTTTTCGCCCTCCTCGATCAGCATGATCGGGATGCCGTCTTTGATGGGGTACTTCCGACCATACACCGGCTCGATGAGCCAGCAATCTTTGTAGAGGATCAAACGCCCAGGGTCCTCCCCTGGCTGACGGGTGGAAGTGCTCACGCAATAGGGGCAGCGCAAAATCTCTAGCAGCTCAGGGCTAATTGAGGCCATGCCGCTATTGTAGACTATGGCATCCGATCTCGAACTGCCGCACACGCAGCGCAGCTCTCCCTGCTGATGTGCTGCGCCAGGCGCAGCCTGGTGGCATTGATATACACTACCTGAGGCAAGCGCTGAAAACTGGCCTCGTAGCCACAAACAGCTATGTCACCTGCGATGGTAGCTGGGTAAACCTTATGACAGACCTGCTCTGGGTTTTGCAACGGTTGGACTGGATCGCGCTGGTGGACATCGCGTTGGTCACGGTCATGTTTTTCGGTGTGCTGTTGTTAGTGCGCGCAACCCAGGCGGTGACGCTGCTGCGGGGGTTGTTGATCCTGGGGGTGCTCAGTTTGGTGTTGGGCGGCACAGCACAATTGCCTGCCTTCGGCCTGTTGATGCGCACCACGCTGCCTGCTCTGCTGGTAGCGGTGCCGGTGATCTTCCAGCCTGAGCTGCGCCGCGCGTTGGAGCGGCTGGGGCGGTTCAACGAAGTGTTGGTTGCGCCTCGCCGCAGCGAGACCGAGAGCATGGTGCGCAAGCTCTGCGACGCTGTGCGTCGCCTCGTCGCTCAGCGCCACGGCGCGCTCATCGTGCTGGAGAGGGAGACCGGCCTGCAAACACTGATCGAGACCGGCATCGCGCTGGATGCTGTGCTCACCCCTGAGCTGTTGGTCACCTTGTTTATGCCCGGCACGCCGCTGCATGATGGCGGCGTGATCATTCGGCAAGGGCGCATTGCCGCCGCCGGGTGTGTGTTGCCGCTGACCAACATGCCGATCGAGGACGTGCGGCTAGGGCTGCGTCATCGCGCGGGCATTGGCGTGACTGAAGGCACCGACGCCATCGCGTTGATCGTGTCGGAGGAGCGTGGCTCGGTGAGCATCGCCCATAATGGTAGGCTGATCCGCCGGCTGGAACTGGAACGGCTGGAAAGTGCGCTGATCGAGTTGCTCCACCCAAGCAGCTTGCGCAATAGCTCGCTGTTCCAGAGCATCTTTCGGCCGCGCTAAACAACCTCCAGAGAAAGGCGAAAGCAATGTCGTTCGTCCACTTGCACACCCACAGCGAGTATTCCATGCTTGATGGGCTAGGCAAGGTGAAGAGCTTGGCCCAGCGCGCAGTTGAGTTGAACATGCCGGCCCTGGCGCTAACCGACCACGGCGTCATGCACGGCGTGATCGAATTCAGCGACGCTTGCTTGGCATTGGGGATCAAGCCGATCATCGGCATGGAGGCCTACCTGACCCGGCGCGGCCGCAGTATGCGCGACCGCGACCCGCATTTCGACCGTAACCCACACCACCTCCTGCTGCTGGCGATGAACCAGACCGGCTACAAAAACCTCATGCGCTTGGCCACGCTGGCGCAGCTAGAGGGCTTCTACTACAAGCCGCGCATCGATCACCAAGCGCTGGCTGCACACAGCGAAGGTTTGATTTGCACCAGCGGCTGCCCCAGCTCGGAGATCCCCCGCTTGCTCCTGGAGGGCAAACTGGAAGAGGCGCGAGCAGTCGCACGCTGGTATTTGGACCTGTTCCGCGACCGCTTCTACTTCGAAATTCAAGATCATGGCATTCCCGAGCATGCCGATCTCAACGCGCACATCATCGAGCTGGCTCAAGAGCTGGGCGTGCCGGTGATCGCTACCAACGACGTGCACTATGTGCGGCGTGAGGACGCCATCCCTCACGACTTGATGTTGTGCGTGCAGACCACCTCGCTCTACAAAGACCCAAACCGCATGCGCTTCAACAACGACTCTTACTACCTGCGCAGTGCGGAGGAGATGCGCGCACTCTTCGACCCTATCTGCGCAGAGGCAATCTCAAATACCCTGGCTGTGGCTGAGCGGTGTGAGGTCAAGCTCAAGGACAAGACATTTCACCTGCCGCACTTCAAGCAGCCGGCGCGCTTCGCCAACGACGCGGAGTATATGCGCTACTTGTGCGAGATCGGCTTCGAGGCGCGCTACGGCATCCCCGCGCGTGACGATGGGACGTGGCTGCACGAGCTTCAGCCACCGCTGCCGGAGGACGGCTTCATCACCGCCGCCCATCTAGCGCCCGGTTCGTCACTGCCACCCGGCCTGGTGTTGATAAAGCGGCCGGACACACCGCTCTCACCTGACGACGACACTCCCATCGCCCTCACCCGCATCAGCCCCCTGGCCCTGCCCAGCGCGGACCGACACCCTGGCCTCACACCCCGTCGCCTGCGCGAGCGTCTGCGCTTCGAGGTGGACACGATCATCCGCATGGGCTTCAGCACCTATATGCTGATCGTGTGGGACTTGCTGCGCTACTGCCGACAAGAGGGGATTTGGTGGAACGTGCGCGGCAGCGCCGCCGGCAGCATGGTCAGCTACGTGCTGATGCTGACCAACATCGAACCAGTGAGCAACGACCTCTACTTCGAGCGCTTCCTCAATCCTGATCGTGTGACCATGCCGGATATAGACATGGACTTCCCGGATGATCAGCGCTACAAGCTGGTGGACTACACCATTGACCGCTACGGGGCTGATTGCGTCGCGCAAATCATCACCTTCGGCACCCTTGCAGCGCGCGCTGCGCTGCGCGACGTGGGCCGCGTGTTGGATGTGCCCTTGAGCGAGGTCAACCGCCTCACCGAGCTAGTGCCAAACATCCCCGGAAAGCCTGTGTCGCTGAAGGAGGCGCTGGAGCAGGTGCCGCAGCTCAAGCAGCTCTACACCACCGAGCCACACCTGCGCGAGCTATACGACAAGGCCATGCTGGTGGAGGGCACGGTGCGCAACGCTGGAACACACGCCGCCGGCGTGGTGATCGCAGACAAACCGCTAATCGAATACGTGCCCCTCCATCGCTTGACTGGCACCCCGCTCACCCCTCGCCTCAACGCCGTCACCCAATTCGAGATGACCCACCTAGAGTCCATCGGCCTGTTGAAGATGGACTATCTCGGCCTTTCCATGCTCACTATTTTGCGCAAGGCCTGCGATTTGATCGCTGAGCGTCATGGCAAGCAATACAACTTGAACAACATCCCTATCCACGACCCAGCGATCTACGACATGCTCAGCAAGGGAGATGTGGTGGGGGTCTTTCAAGTGGAGGGGACCGGGATGCGCAACTTGATGATGCAAATGAAGCCACGCTGCTTCGAGCACATCGTGGCGGCAATTTCGCTCTTCCGCCCCGGTCCGATGGAAAACATACCCGCCTATATTCGCCGCATGCACGGCGAGGAAGCCGTGGAATACCGCCATCCCGATTTACAACCCGCACTGGAGGAGACCTTCGGCATTCTCGTCTACCAAGAGCAGATCATGCGTGTGGCGCGCGACTTCGCCGGCTATTCGATGGGCGAGGCAGACACTATCCGCAAGGCGGTGGCGAAGAAAAACAAAGAAGAGCTTGATAAGCACCGCACCAAGTTCTGCACAGGCGCCGTCAAGAAGGGTTATCCCTCTGAAGTCGCTGAGAGCATTTGGGGGGACATCGAGTTCTTCGCCCGCTACGGGTTTAACAAGTCCCATGCTGCTTCCTACGCCGTGCTCACCTGTCAGAGCGCCTGGCTGAAGCATTACTATCCAGTGGAATACTTCTGTGCGTTGCTCACTGTGGAGAGCGGCAATCTGGAGAAGATCACCATCATCATCGCTGACGCCAAACAGCACGGCATCCGCATTCTCCCGCCTGATGTGAATCGTTCAGAGGAAGGGTTTGTCATCGAGTCAACTCCCCACGAGGCGCCGGCTATCCGCTTCGGCTTAATGGCGATCAAGAACGTCGGCAGCGGCCCGGTCCAGGCGATCCTGGACGAGCGGCGCGCGCGTGGTCCGTTCCGTTCGCTTGATGACTTCGCTCGACGGGTGGACATGAGCGTGTGCAATCGTCGCGTGATCGAAGCGCTGATCAAGGCTGGCGCGCTCGATGTATTCGGCGACCGCGCTCAACTCCTTGCTGTGGCTGAACAGATCGCCTCGGTTGGCGTCCGCGAGCGCCGTGCTGCCCAGCTCGGACAAGCACTCCTCTTCGGGGAGCTCGAAGATGCCGAGCTGATTGGGCTGCCAAAGCAATACACCCCTTTGTCGCACAAGGAGCGCCTCCACTGGGAAAAGGAACTGCTTGGTACATACGTCAGTGAGCATCCGCTGCAGCGCGTCTTGGATGCGCTCGCGCCTCACGTCACGCACACCAGCGGCAACCTCACCCCGGCCGATCATCAGCAAAAGGTGCGCATGGCGGGCGTGATCACTAACGTTCGCCCTCACGTCGCCAAAAGTGGCAAGCCGATGGCTTTTGTCGAGATGGAGGACCTGTACGGGCGGATCGAGTTGACAGTCTTCCCAAGCGCGTGGGAGCAGCACAAGGACAAGCTGGTCAAAGACCAAGTCGTGCTGGTGGATGGCAAACTGGAGCTGATCGAGGGGCGCGTGCCACGTCTGGTTGTGGACCGCGTCGCTACCAGTGTGGAGTCTTTGAGGCCATGGGAATCGCCAGCCCCTCCTGATCCCCGCAGCTCGCCATACGTCGTGGATTTAGCGGCAGCCAATGACCCTGACCTCGACGATGGTGTCACTCCCCTTGCGGACGACCGACCTCTGTCGCCCGAGGGCCTTTCCCTGGTGGACGGCCCAACGGACATGCCGGCGGCTGTTACCTCACCAACAACAGCAGCAGGCGCTCACACAGGCCAAGAAACACTTGCCGCTGCCGTCGGTGCACGCGAATCTGTTGCACAAGAGCCTGAGCCGGTGTGCCGAGCCAAGGGCCAAACCGAAGCACGAAGCGCTGCGCCCTCGGAACAAACGCTGCGCGTGGTGCTGCGTCGCGGCGCTCAGCCCCAAGCGGATGTGGAGAAGCTGGAGGCGATCATCCGCGTCGTTGAGAAATACCCCGGTGATAAGCGGCTTGTGGTGATGTTGCGCGGGAAAACACAGTGGGAGCTGGACTTCCCCAACCACTTTGTGCGGGATTGCCCTCAACTGCGCGAGGAACTACGCCACGTGTTGGGTCCAAGCTGTGTTGAGTGAGCCCAGCGATCAGCTACGGCGTGCGCTGCTGTTCGCCTCCCTTTGGCTCTTCGGTGTCCGACTCCCAGCCGATGATCCATACACACAACCCCGCCAACCCGATCGTGGCAAGAATGAGGAACAACCACTGGTTCCACAGCAAGCCAACATCGCGGGCAGCGATAATCAGAATGATCACCATCCCCGTCGCCAGCGCGGCCCATGCTGTCAGGCGAGGATGCCTTTCTGCGAAAGCTTGTAGTCGGCGCAACATTATGCTCAATTGTAGCGATCTGCCAGGGCTTCCGCTTAGGGCAGCAGCAGCACTTTGCCCTTTGTCAAGCGCCCCTCGATGTAGCGATGCGCCTCGGCGGCCTGCTCCAACGGGAAGGTTCGGTCAATGCGTAGGCGCACCGCCCCCTCGCGCAGCCACCTGAATACTTCCTCGGAACGCCAGAGCAGCTCCCCACGGGTGAGCATGTAGTGGGCGAGGGTTGGTCGGGTGAGGAACAGCGAGCCCTTCTGGCTGAGCAGCTGCGGATCAAAATCGCCGACCGGCCCGCTGGATTGGCCGAATAGCACCATGAAGCCACGCGGGCGCAGGCAGCTCAGCCCCTTCAGGAAAGTGTCTCGGCCGACGGAGTCATAAACCACATCCACGCCGCGCCCCTCCGTCAAGCGGCGAACCTCTGCCTCGAAGTCTTGCTGGGTGTAGATGATGACCTCATCAGCGCCGGCTTCACGCGCGAGAGCTGCTTTTGCTTCGCTCGACACTGTGGCGATCACGCGCGCGCCGCACATCCGCGCCACTTGGACAAGCAACTGGCCGGTGCCGCCAGCAGCAGCATGGATCAGTGCGGTGTCTCCCTTTCTTAAGGTGAAAGCGCTGCGCGCCAGGTAGTGAGCGGTCATGCCTTGTAGGAGGATGGCCGCTGCTTGTTCCAGTGTGACGTCTTCTGGCACATGCACCAGTCGCTCTGCGGGCACGAGGGCGTATTCGGCATACGCTCCCACCGTCATTGCCCAAGCCACGCGGTTGCCGGTGCGGAAAAGTTCCACCCCCGGCCCGATGGCTTCGATCACGCCGGCTCCTTCCATCCCGGGTGTGAAGGGCAGAGGCATGGCATACCAGCCGCGGCGTTGATACACGTCAATGAAGTTCAGGCCTGCTGCTGCCACGCGCACAAGCACCTCGCCCGGCCCAGGCTTGGGTGTGGGCAGCTCTTCAAGTTGCAACACGTCGGGCTCACCAGAACGGTGCACGCGAATTGCTTTCATGGTGCCGGTTCTCTCGACTCTGATAGGATGGCGTTAATGATACGCAGCACGTCGTGTTTGGCGTTGCGCGCTTGGGAGGTGTCCGCCTCCGGTGGGCCGATGCACAGAGGGCATCCCCGCTCGCATGGGCAAGCGTGCAGGCGCTCCTGCGCCGCGTTCAGCAGCTCGACGTGGTGCTGAACCAGGGCTTCGGCCAAGCCCACACCACCTGGTGTGAGCTCGTAGAGCACCACTGCCGGCAGCCCAAGCCCTGGCAGGGAAATCTCGAACATGGCAGCTAGGTCGGCGGGGTCGCACATCACGAACAGCGGTGCTAGCCCATGCAACAAGTAGCACAGCCCGCTCAGCGCTAGGTTGACTGGCTCGGCAGTCTCAATGCGAGCATGACAGCTCGGGCACACGGTGATCAGGTTGCTCAGGTCGTTGGCGAGCAGGTAGGCCTCGTTTTCTCCTGGCCGGTAGCCAAATTCGCGGAAAGGGCGCACATGATGCACGTGGTGTTGTCGCCCTGGCGGCTCCGGCTTGCCGCAGAGCACACAGCGGTAGCCGTCGCGTTGGCGCGCTGCCTCGCGCTGCTTCACCCAGTTCGGGCCGTAGTCATTCGGCAGCCCAATCACGCCCTCCTGGTCCAGTTGACGCGCCAGTGCAGGCGAGAGCGCGAACCAGTATGCCATGGTGCGTAGCGTCTGCTCCGGCAAGCTCAGCTCGCCCCAGGTGATGAGTTGGCGGGTGTGCAGACTGAGCAGCTTGTAGCGCACCACCTGTGTGGTGACCTCCACCATTTGGGCGGCGGGCCCAAGCCCTTTGGGCAGATCCAGAAACGCCACCTGGGTGACGGTGGAGGGGCGCGTGTAATGCGCCAGGTCTGGTGCACTTCGTGCTATGGCGCGGCCTGCCGCAAGGTCCAGATGGAGGATCGTCCACGCTTGTGCTTGATGCAGATACACCGCGCCAGGGTGAACGCGCTGACAAGCCAAGTTGCGCTCCACTTCGCCGATCACATTGCCGTCCTCATCCTCGATGCGCACTGTGCCATCTGCACTGCGGAGCATCACATGCCCGGCCGGAAAGTCTGCGCCCACCCACACGTAGGTGGCCGGCCTAGTCGGCGGCGTGGCCTGCAGCAACGGCAGCACAGTGGGGCTGTTCGTGTGCAGTGCGCCCTCCTGGGCGAGCGCATCAAGCATGGTATCCACGTTAGCGCTGCCCAGCAACTCGCCGCGCCGGAATGGCAGCTCGAATGCAGCGCAGGCGACATGCGAAGCCAAGATGCTAGGATTGTTGGGCGCGATGCGAGCGTGCTCGGAAGGCTGCGCAAATAGAAAGTCGGGATGTGTGGCAACATACTGATCGAGCGGCTGGAGGGCAGGGATGAAGATGACCACGGAGGGGGTGCCGCGTCGCCCGACGCGCCCTGCCTGCTGCCAAAAACTGGCGATGCTGCCAGGGTAACCCAGCATCACGCAAGCATCCAGCGCCCCAATGTCAATGCCAAGCTCCAGCGCGTTCGTTGCGATCACGGCGCGCAGCACACCGCTGCGCAGTTGGTGCTCAATCGCTCGGCGCTCTTCAGGCAGGTATCCACCCCGATACGCAGCAACAGCTGATGCTTCGCCGAGAAGCTGGCGGGTGCGGATAAGCAGCAGCTCAGCAGCGTTGCGCGTGGGGGCGAAAGCGATGGTCTGTAGCTTGTCTTGCACAAGGCGCGCGATGAGGGAAGCGGCCGTTGATTCGGGATCAGCGAGTAGGTGGGTGCTGCCATCGGCAGGGTCAACCACCACGTTCGGCGCCAGCAACAAGATGTGGCGCTCGCCGTGTGCACTGCCGTCCTCACTGATGTGGGAGAGGGGCCGGCCATCTGTAGGATGGCCGGCGTCTATCAGTTGCGCTGCGTGTTCCAGTGGGTTGGCGATAGTGGCGGAAGTGAGGATGAACTGTGGGTCAGCGCCGTAGAAGGCGCAGAGCCGTCGAAGGCGTCGGATCACGTTGGCAATATGGCTGCCGAACACGCCACGATAGGCGTGCATCTCGTCCAGCACGACATAGCGCAATCGGCGCAAGAACGCTGCCCAGCGCGTGTGGTAAGGCAAGATGCCGACGTGCAGCATGTCCGGGTTGGTGAGCACCACGCGCGCGTTGCGGCGAATATCGCTTCGCCCCGCCTGCGCAGTGTCGCCGTCGTAGGTGGCCACTGCTGATTCGGCGATCGGTGGTGCGCCGACCTGGGGGAGCAGCGCCAGCCAGCGCCGGAAGCTGTGGTGTTGGTCGTGGGTCAAAGCCTTGGTGGGAAACACGCAAAGCGCGCAGCCGGGTGGGTCTGCTATCAACGATTCCAGCACGGGCAGTTGGAAGCACAGCGATTTACCCCCCGCCGGGCCGGCTGTGACCACCACGTGTGCCCCTTCGGCGAGCGCGCGCAGCGCTTGCGCTTGATGGAGATAAAGCTGAGCAATGCCTTGTGCTTCCAGCGCTGCTCTCAACGATGGGCTGAGCTGGTTCGGCAGAGGTATCGTGCGCGGCGAGGTTGGCGGCATGATGCGCTGCACCGCCAAGTGATAACCGGCGATACAGCTGAAGTCGGCTTGTCGCACCCACTCCGGTAGGAGCATGGACGACGATTGTATGCTGCCGCGCCTGAAAGCCCACCGGCTTAGTCCATCCGAGGTGTGGGCCAGTCTGGGTTCGGCCACTCCAGCAACACGGCCCAGCCATCCGTGGGGGGATCGTTGAGGTAGCGTTCCAGCAAGCCGCGCACCATGAAGCCGTTGCGCAGTTGGGTGGTTAATGTGCTGTCGTGGATGTGGCCTTCGACGACCCGTCGCACGTATTCTTGTGCCGTCATCTGATGCTTGTATTGTGCGAAGCCGGGGATCATGCCGCCGATCACTTGGCCGCGCAGGCCCAGCCGTCGGCAAAGTCGTTTGCGGGCGTCGTACAGCCGTCTCGCGATGCCCCGCCCGCGAAAGTTAGGATGCACGCACAAATCCACGCCGTAGTAGTAGTTGCCGAGTGGGTTGTGGTGGCTGAGCCAGCCGCCGGCAATCACCTCGATAAAGCGATGGCCTTGAAAGAAGGCGGGATCAATGCGCTCGTACCATGCCAAGAAGCCGGCCGTCGAGCCGACCACGCGGCCAGTGGCGGCCTCCACAGCGACAAATTGGCCCTCTGGGAAGAGGCGAATGTGGTTGGCATATTGCGCTGCAGTGAACTGCTCCTCCACAGCGAGGGTGGGATAGCAGAGCGGTTGGAGGGCAGCGCACTGCTCCACGTGCTCGGACTGGGTGTTCAGAATCAGGATTTCGCTCATGTGATTTTACCGCTGCCGCTCACAAGATGAGGGACGCAAGCGCCAGGGTCAGTATAGACGCGGGCGCGCAGCAGGGAATGCCGGCTTATAGCTTGGGGCGAGGCGGTTATCCCTGGAGCGTCGGCACAATCTGCGCGCCAAAAAGCTGGGCGTCACGGCGAAACCACACGTCCTGCATACGGATGAAGCGCCGGGTGGCTTGTCGAATGCGGGCCACCGCCTCCTCCAGTGAAATTTGCCCTGTCACTGCTTGTGCCAACTCGCGGTAACCCAGCGCCGACATAGCGGGCAGCGTGAGGGCTGCGTCGCCAGCGATGCCACGGTCAGCGAATTCGTCGAGCAGGCGGGCTACCTCGTCCAGCCATCCTTGTGCCAGCATGTGGTCAATGCGAGCATCGGCGCGCGCGTAGAGCGCTTCGCGCGAAGGGCAGATATAGAACATGCGCACCGGTAATGCTGGCGGCGCGGCTTGCTGCAGGTCGCTCCATCGCTGGCCGGTGAGTTCGATCACCTCCAAGGCGCGAATGACGCGCCGCAGATTGCGCGGGTCAATGCGCTCGGCGGCAGTGGGGTCGCGGCTGCGCAACACTTCGAAGAGGGCTGTCGTGCCGTGCGAGGCAGCAAATGCTTGCCAGCGCTGTCGCAGCTCGGGATTGGGCGGCACAGGCGGCACTTGCCAGTTGCGCAAGAGGGCGCGCACGTATTGGCCGGTGCCGCCTACCAAGATGGGGACACGGCCGTGCCGGATGATCTCATCAATTGCTGCGCGGGCGAGCGCCACGTACTCCCCCAGAGAGAACGATTCGTGCGGTTCGCGCAGGTCGAGCAGATGATGGGGCACGCGCGTGCGCTCAGCGGGTGTGGGCTTGTTGGTGCCGATGTCCATGCGCCGATAAATGTGGCGCGAATCCGCCGAGATGATCTCACCGCCGCATTGCTCAGCAAGCTGCAGGGCGAAGGCACTTTTTCCCGCCGCCGTCGGGCCAGCCACTACCACCAGCTCTGGCGTGCGGGCAGTCATGGGGTAGGCTCAGAGGCGCGCATGGCGGGCGGAAGCTGTGTGAGCACCAGCACCACCTCGAGTCGGTCAAAGTCCACGGCTGGGCGCACGGTAGCTGATTGCAGCGTCTCCGTGTCGGAGCTGAGCACCGTCTCCACTGCGCCCACTACCAAGCCGCGCGGCAGCATGCCGCCTAATCCGCTGGTCACCACCACGTCACCTGGCTCAATTGCGTCGCTCTGGAGGACATTCTGCAGAAACAGGCGGCCCTCCTCGCTGCCGGCCAGCGTGCCGGTAGCGCGCGTGTTGAGCAGGCGCACGTTGATGAAAGACGCAGGGTCGGTGAGCAGTTGGACTTTGGCGGAAAAGTCGTCCACCAGGCCCACCCTCCCTACGAGCGCCAACCCCCCGGCCACTACCGCCATCCCGACGCGAATGCCATCGCGCGAGCCTCGGTTGATCGTGATGTAGCGGATGAAAGGGCTGGTCTCCCCTGCGATCACGTTGGCACACTTGCCGGCGTCGGCGCCTCGAGAGGGGCGTCCTTCGCAAGCACGAAGGTCGGCAAGGCCGATCACGTCTGCTCCAACGAAGAGGTAGGACGGTAGATCAGCAGGGAATCTCAGCATTTCCCGATATTGCACCACCTCGGACTGAAACTCTTGTAGTCGCATCACCTCGGCACGGAGCGCTTGCGCCTCCTGCTCCAGCTTTTGGGCGCGTTCGCGCAGCGTGTTCAGTTCCCCTAACGCTTGAAACACGTTTATCAATGGGCGGGCAAGTTCGCTCACAAGCTGTTGGGCGGAGGCTGTCACAGCGGAAAGTGCTCCCAGCCTCCCCGACGGCGCGGCCAAGAAGCCTATCAGCAGCGCGATCGCGCCGATGAGGGCAAACACTACCATCACTATCGGGTTGATCGCGCGTGAGCGGTTCTGCATTGCAAACCTAGGGGTTAACCTGCAGCCAACCGCGACAGCAAAAGCGCAAGCTCAGCGCTAGGCGACGCGCCGTGCGTCCAGCCCAACCGGCGCAGTCGCCTGCGAAGTGCTATTGCGCTCCAAGCCGACCAGCACTTGTTGCAAGTCGTCGAACGCCTCAAGCACTTGCTCAGCACCTTGGGCCACGCAACTGAGTGGATCACTGGCCACCCAGGTGTGGATGTTCGTCTCGTTCGAGATGCGTTCAGCCAACCCCTGGAGCATGGCACCTCCCCCGGCCAGACAAATGCCCGTCTCGATGAGATCGGAGACCAGCTCTGGCGGCGTCTCTTCCAAAGTGGAGCGAATGGTTTCAACAATGATGTTGACCGAGTTGGACAGCGCCTCGCGTATCTCGATGGAGGACACTTCCACCTCCTCCGGCAAGCCACTGACCAAGTTGCGGCCGCGCAGCTTGGCGGTTGTTTCCTCTTGCAGTGGGTAGGCCGAGCCGATGCTGATCTTGATGCGCTCTGCCATGCGCTCGCCGATCAGCAAGTTATATTTCTGTCGAGCGTAGTTGATAATGTCTTGATCCATCTCATCGCCAGCCACGCGGATCGAGCGGCTGATCACAATCCCACCTAGTGAGAAGACGGCCACTTCTGTGGTGCCACCGCCGATGTCCACGATCATCGAGCCTTGAGCCTCGGTGATCGGTAGCCCCGCGCCGATGGCAGCCGCCATCGGCTCTTCGATCAGGTACACTTCGCGCGCGCCTGCCGAGCGCGCTGCGTCGTACACGGCCCGCTTCTCCACCTCAGTGACGCCAGAGGGAATGCCGATCACCACGCGAGGGCGCGGCACACGGATCAAGCTGCGCTCGTGCGCCTTTTCGATGAAGTAATGCAACATCTCCTCGGTGATGTCGAAGTCGGAGATCACCCCGTCCCTCAACGGGCGGATCGCCACGATGCGCGACGGCGTTCGTCCCACCACCTCTTTAGCCTCTGCACCAACTGCTTTGACCTCACGCGTTTTGCGGTCAACTGCCACCCAGGAAGGCTCGTTGATGACAATGCCTCGACCGCGCACCGCTACCAACGTGTTCGCCGTCCCCAGGTCAATGCCCAAGTCCAGGGAGAACAGGCCTAAAATTCGGTCGACGATGCTTGCCATTGAATCGAAAGCGTATCATTTGGATTATACAACCGCAGACTACACGTTGTTATCAACTGCAACCGTACAGAAATACGCAGGAGCGGCTTAGATGTCTCTCGGAAATGCGCCCCTGGTGTTCATTGGTGGCGGTGTGATGGGCGAGGCGATGATCAGGCGTCTGGTAGAGGGTGCGACGGTTGCCCCCTCACAGATCGCCGTGATTGAGCCGCTGGAGGAGCGCCGCGCAGCGTTGGTGGACCGCTACGCTGTGCAGGTGCGTAGCGAGATTGACGATGCGCTGAGCAGCGCGCAGATTGTCGTGCTCGCCGTGAAGCCTCAGGTGATGGGTGCAGTGCTGGAGGCGCTGCAAAGTCGGGTTCATCCCGAAGCACTGATTTTCTCCATTGCTGCTGGTATCCCTATCGCTCGCATCACCCAAGCGCTCGGCGAACAGCAACCAGTGGTGCGCGTCATGCCTAACACGCCCGCTCAG
Source organism: uncultured Anaerolineae bacterium (assembly GCA_938028725.1). Classification (GTDB taxonomy): domain Bacteria; phylum Chloroflexota; class Anaerolineae; order J036; family Brachytrichaceae; genus CALIMH01. Next base: position 236,671 of record CALIMH010000006.1, read on the forward strand.
ATCGGTGCGGGGATGTCGGTGTGGACGTGCACCTCCTCCGTCCGCCCCGATCAGCGCGAGCAGGCGCTGGTGCTGTTGCGCGCGATGGGTGAGGAAGTGTTTGTTGAGGATGAGCACTACTTGGATATGGCCACCGCCCTCAATGGCAGCGGCCCTGCCTACGTGTTCCTCTTCATGGAGGCGCTCGTTGACGCCGGTGTGCATCTTGGCCTACCCAGACCGGTTGTTGAACGCCTTGTGCTGCAAACGGTGAAGGGCAGCGTGGAATATGCGCTGAGCAGCCGCTTGCATCTCGCCCAACTGCGCAATCAGGTCACCTCGCCTGGCGGCACCACTGCAGCCGCGTTGCACGCCTTTGAAGAAGGTCAGCTGCGCGCCGTGGTTGCGCGCGCAGTGTGGGCAGCATATCGCCGCAGCGTCGAGCTTGGCCAAGGGCACTGAAGCGCGCCTAAAGCTCCAGCTCTGCCCTGGCCTGCTCAACGCTGACAAGCTGTGCGCCGGGTGCGATCTCGCCGACCAATGCGCTGAAACCGCTTTGCCGCACACGCTCGGCTACGCGCGAGGCATGCTCCCGCGTGCATAGCAGCACAGCGGTAGGACCTGTGTCGGTGGAGCAGTACACCGGCGTTCCCTCAGCGCGCAGCTCGTTGCAGAGCCGAAAGAGGGTGATGTTCTCCGGCTCCCACGCAAACAGCTTGCGCTCTGTGCCGCCGGTCATGGTCACTGCGTGTAACACGATGCTGTCAGTTTCGGCCATTTGGGCGACTGTGAGCCAGTCGTCTTGGAGGACGGCTTTGATGCACTGAAGTATCTGGCTGCGGCGATTGCGCATCCAACAGCGAAAGAGAGGGCTATTAGGTGCATCGGCGTGCGCTTGCTCGGTCTTCAAGTGAATGCGCGAGTCCAGCGGCACAGTGACCAGGCGCAAGTTGCTGAGCTGGCCGTGCGTGTCCAAGCGCACGGCGAAGCTGTCTTCGTGGGAAACGCCGGGGTATGAGAGCCACACAGAGATGCCGCCAGTGGCAGAGCGACAGCCAGAACCTGCCAGCAAGCGTGACATGGCGCTGAGGAAGCGCCAGTTATGCACGGCCTCCGCCCCGAACGCCGCTGCAATAGCGGCTGTAGCCAGGGCTGCTGATGCAGATGCGCTCGTCCCTAGCCCTTTGCCGGTTCGGCCGCCGGCGACCACATTGCGGGAATAGACGCGCGCGCCGCTCTCGATGCGTGCCAAGTTGCGCACAGCGTTTAAGCTTTGGCGTACGCGCTCCAGCTCCCGTCCGCTGAGCCGCTGCCCTCCCACTGTTGCAACGTCTTCTTTGAGGTTTGGGTCAAATTCCACCAGCGTGATCGAGTACGCCACGCTGTTGGTGACGGATAAGCTGGGCAAAAAGGCGGTCCGCCACTCCCAATCCGCTAAGCCGTGATACTTGAGGATACCCTGCATGGGGTGCGCACGCGCCGCGGCAATTCCGCGCGGGTTCCCCGGCGCGTCGAAGCGTGGGTACTCGGGAATGATGAATTGGTGGTCGCGCAGCAAGTCCAATATGTCGTCATAGGTCGCGTGCATGAAGCCGGCGATCTCTTTGAAACGGCGCGGGATGAATGTGCTCATAAACGCGTTATCGCTTGGTCTATGATGCGCTGAGTATGACACAGATCACCTCCTCTCCCCTGCGCGATTGGACGGGTGCGTTGGTGGAGCGCTTGCCGGAAGTGGTGGTGGTGAGCACCTCAGCGTTTGTCACAGACCGCCATGGGCATGTGTTGTTGCATCGGCGCGCCGATAATGGATATTGGTCTTTGCCGGGCGGTCGCGTGAACCCTGGTGAGTCTGTTGTTGAAGCCTGTGCCCGTGAAGTGCTGGAGGAAACCGGCTTGTGGGTGCGGGTTGGGCGTTTGATCGGCGTTTACTCCGACCCTCGCCAGGGGGCGATTGCTGTCTACCCTGGGGGTATCTCGCAGCAGTTTGTCAACTTGTGCTTCGCTTGCGACGTGCTGGAAGGTGAGCTGCGCGCCTCGCCGGAAAGCACAGCGATAGGATTCTTCCCGCCCGAGGCTTTGCCAGAGCCACTGCTGCTTGCGCATCGCCTGCGCATCGCTGACGCGTTGAGCAACGCGACAGAGCCGCACATCCGTTAAGGGATGGAATATAATTGCAATCATAGCCCAATCAGCGTGCTTTGTTAGCAAAGTTGTCTTTGCTAGGACGCTCATATGAACGCCACCAAGAGCCTGCGCGTGCTCATCGCCGACGACGAATCCATCATTCGCATGGGGCTGCGCACCATCCTGACTGAGTTAGGTCATACGGTTTATAGTGCGGCGGATGGCCTAGAAGCAGTGACGCTTGCTTACAGGGAACAGCCAGACCTCGCCATCTTAGACATTCGTATGCCATTCCGGGATGGGCTAGAGGTGGCACAGGAAATCTTGAAACACCGCCCCATCCCCATCATCATCCTCACCGCTTACAACGAGAGTGCGCTGCTCGACCGTGCTGCGAATATCCCCGTTCAGGGCTATCTGATCAAGCCCGTCAAGCGTGATGACCTTATCACCACCATGCGCATCGCCATTGCCACGTTTAACCAACAGCGCAACCTGGCAGAGAAAGTGGATGAGCTGGAAGAGAAGCTCACCGCGCGAAAGCTGATCGAGCGGGCCAAGGGCATTTTGATCAGGAGCGGCATGGGTGAAGAGGAAGCCTACCACCACATCCAGATGTCCGCGCGCGCGCGCCGCACGACGATGAGCAAGGTGGCGCAGGAGATCATAGACCGCGAACTGCGCCACATCAAGCACTAGCTGCATCGCGCACCTGACGCAGCACGCGCTTGAAGTCTGCCGGCAAAGGAGCGCGCACCATGATCTGCTCGCCTGTGCTGGGTGAGTAGAACGCCAGCGAAAGCGCGTGAAGGAGATGGCGAGGGGCGAGCGACCGCGATAGCGCGTCACGGCGTGAGCCGTAAAGCGCATCCCCCACTATCGGCAATCCCATCGCTGCTAAATGCACTCGGATTTGATGGGTTCGGCCTGTGATGGGGCGGGCGAGCACCAAGCTGTATCTCCCGTATGTGCGCAACAAGCGCACGCGTGTAATGGCGGTTCGCCCCCCCGCCACAATCGCCATGCGCCGGCGATGCCGCGGATGGCGCGCGATGGGCAATTGGATCACTCCCATCTCCTGCGACGGGCTGCCGCAGCACAAAGCGACGTAGCTTTTTTGCACTTGGCGTGATTTGAACTGCGACTGCAACGCCTGCAATGCTGCCGCCGTGCGTGCCACGATTAAGACGCCGCTTGTCTCTTTGTCCAGCCGATGCACAATGCCTGGCCTAAGTGGATCACCCACCTGTGCCAAAGCGGGGTCGTGTGCCAGCAGCGCGTTGACCAGCGTGCCGCGCTGTGCCCCTGCGCCCGGGTGGACGACCATGCCGGCTGGCTTGTTGATCGCCCACACATCGGCGTCTGCATAGAGCACCTCCAGAGGGAGCGCTTCGGGCTGTGGCCGGCTGGGGGCGGGGTCGGGCACGTCTAGGGTTACGATTGCGCCCGGTGGGGGGCGAAAGCTGGCCTCACGCGCCACTCCGTCCACCGTGACGCGCCCTGCCGCGATCAGCCGCTGAATCTGCGAGCGACTGAGCGCTGGCACCAGCGTGGCCAGTGTGCGGTCCAGACGATCTGGCTGCGAGATGCGAACCTGGATGAGCGGCATATCCTAGAAAGCAAGCCACTGCCTGTTTGAGCAGGCAGTGGCTTGTGCATCGCGTGGTGGAGCAGTTCGTCAGATGTCGCGCGTGAGCTTCAGGAGGCCGACTTGGCCGCCTGCACCACTGCTGCAAACGCGGCAGCGTCACGCGCGGCCAGATCGGCCAGCACTTTGCGATCGAGCGCAATGCCTGCCTGCTTAAGGCGGTGGATCAACTCGCTGTATTTCATGCCGTGCTGGCGTGCAGCTGCGTTAATGCGTGTGATCCACAGGGCGCGCAAATCACGGCGGCGGTTGCGACGATCTCGCGTGGCGTAAGCCAGCGCGTGAAGTCGCGCCTCCATGGCCTTGCGGATGTTCTTGTGACGGGCGCCGAACTGCCCTTTGGTCTCCTTCAAAATCCGGTTATGGCGTCGGCGTGTTTTCACGCCGCCCTTGACTCGTGCCATTTTCCAGACTCTCCTTTTCGTGTTGGTTTGTCAGACGATCACTTGTGGGTTAGATAAGGTGCAAGCCTCCGGATGCGCTTGCGGATGCGCTTGCCTTCAACTGAGACCATCTCCATCAGTAGCGCCTTTACCCGAGCCGACTTCTTGCGGCGAAGGTGGCTTTTGCCCTGGCGAGTGCGCATCAGCTTGCCACTGCCAGTCAACTTAAAGCGCTTGGAAGTCGCCTTGTGTGTCTTGATCTTGCTCATGGTAACTCCACGGTGCGGTATTTATGGCAGGCCGAACTGCTCTTCAGCGCGTTTTTGGGCTATTTTCTTGCGATTGGCCTCTTTTCGCGCTGCTGCGATCTCCTCTTTGGACCTTCTCACTTGCTCATGCTCTCCCTGGCTTGCTGACGGCTGCTGTGCAGTTTCTGACGCTGGTTGTTGGGCGGACGCTTGCTCTACGTCCTCATCTTCCTCTGCTTCCTCGAGCTCTTCCAGCTCTTCGTCGTAGCCGGCTGCTTTGTCGGCTGCGCGCTCGGCTTCAATTCGCTGCCTAGTGGACTTCAGCCGCGATGCTGCTAGCGTCGCTGGCGTGGGCGCGAGCACTGCGATCATAGCCCGCCCTTCGATGTTGGGCTGCACTTCCACCAATGCCAAGTCGCTGACGCCAGCGATGAACTTCTCCACCATTTGATGAGCCACATGCAAGTTGACAGCCTCTCGTCCGCGCAAGCGCAGCGTGAGCTTCACTTTGTTACCCTCCATCAGAAAGCGCCGAGCTGCTCGAATTTTGAATGAGAGGTCGTGGTCAGTTGTTTTAGGACGTAACTGCACGCCCTTGACCTCGATGAGTTTTTGGCTTTTCCTAGCAGCGCGTTCTTTCTTTTCACGCTCGTATAGAAAGCGCCCGAAGTCCATAATCCGACACACGGGCGGGTCTGCGGTTGGCGCCACCTCGATAAGGTCGAGCTGCAAGCTGCGCGCCAGCTCAAGCGCTTCGCGCACGCTCATCACACCGCGGTTAGTGCCATCAGGCATGATCACGCGCACCTCCGGCGCGCGTATCTGATAGTTAATGCGAAACTGGTGCTGCTGATTCTTTTGTATGCTCACTCCTCCTCCCGCTCATGCGGGGCTCAGGCTTGACTGTACCAACGCGAGCGCGCATTATAGCGCAGCGCGTCACTCGATCACCAGTGTGCCGTCGCGAGCGTCCACGCGGATGGTGTCGCCCTCGCGGTAGCGTCCGGATAGGATCGCCAGTGAGAGTGGGTCCTGCAGCTCGCTTTGGATAGCGCGCTTGAGCGGACGCGCGCCGAAGGCTGGGTCGTAACCTGTCTGGGCCAGATGTTGCTTAGCGCGCGTGGTCAGCTCCAGGGCGAGCTTGCGTTCTGCCAATAACTTGCGCAACCGGTTGAGCTGTATCTCCACGATCTGTTCAATGTGCGCTTCGCTGAGCGGGTGAAACACCACGATCTCGTCAATGCGATTGAGGAACTCGGGGCGGAAGAAGCGCTGTAGCTCGCGCACGATCTGGTCGCGGGTCATCAGCTCCAGCGATTGACCTGCTAGCAAGTTGCTGGTCATGATCACGACAGTGTTGCGGAAGTCCACTGTATGCCCTTGGCCATCGGTCAACCGCCCGTCGTCCAGCAATTGCAAGAGCACGTTGAACACTTCGGGATGTGCCTTCTCGATCTCGTCAAACAGCACGACGGAGTAGGGGCGACGGCGCACTGCCTCGGTCAATTGGCCGCCCTCTTCGTAGCCGACGTAGCCAGGGGGCGCGCCGATCAAGCGCGAGACTGTATGCTTCTCTTGATATTCGCTCATGTCAATGCGCACCATGGCGCGTTCGTCGTCGAAGAGAAACTCGGCCAGCGCTTTGGCTGTCTCGGTCTTGCCGACGCCAGTGGGGCCGAGGAAGATAAACGACCCGATAGGACGGTTGGGGTCTTGCAGGCCGGCGCGCGCGCGGCGCACGGCGTTGCTCACGGCGCGCAGGGCGGCCTCTTGTCCGACCACGCGCCGGCTCAGACGCTCTTCCATGTGAGTGAGCTTCTGCAGCTCGCTCTCCATCAAGCGTGCGACGGGTATGCCGGTCCATCGTGCCACCACTGCAGCCACCTCATCCGGCCCAACCTCTTCTTTCAGCAGCGGGCTGCCTTTTTGGAGTTCAGCCAGGCGCGCCTGGGCTTGTTTGAGCTTGGCCTCCAGTTCGCGCAATCGGCCGTAGCGCAGCTCGGCGGCGCGGGCGAGGTCGGTGTCGCGTTCGGCCTGCTCGATCTGCACGTTCACTTGCTCGATCTGAGCGCGAATGTTGCGAACTTCTTGGATCGCTTGTTTCTCCTGTTCCCACTGGGCGCGTAGTGCGTTGCTCTTCTCGCGTTCGCTGGCGATCTCGGCTTCGATCCTGGCCAAGCGCTCCTTGCTGGCGTCGTCGGTCTCTTTCTTCAGCGCCTCGCGCTCGATCTCCAGTTGTAGGATGCGGCGGTCTATCTCATCCAACGCGGTCGGCTTGGAGTCAATCTCCATCTTGACGCGGCTGGCGGCCTCGTCTATCAAGTCAATTGCCTTGTCGGGCAGATGGCGGTCGGTGATATAGCGTTGGCTGAGTGTGGCCGCGGCGATCACGGCGGCGTCTTGGATGCGCACACCGTGGTGAATTTCGTAGCGCTCTTTCAAGCCGCGCAGGATGCTGATGGTGTCCTCCACGCTTGGCTCGCCGACAAACACGGGCTGGAAGCGACGCTCAAGCGCGGCGTCCTTTTCGATGTGCTTGCGATACTCATCCAGCGTGGTGGCGCCAATGCAATGCAGCTCACCGCGCGCCAACATGGGCTTGAGCAGGTTGCCGGCGTCCATCGCCCCTTCGGCCTTGCCGGTGCCGACCACCGTGTGCAGCTCGTCAATGAAGAGGATGATGCGCCCGTTGCTCGAGGTGACTTCCTTCAGCACAGCTTTCAGGCGCTCCTCGAACTCACCACGGTATTTGGCGCCGGCGATTAAGGCGCCCATGTCCAGCGCGATGATGCGCTTGTCCTTCAGCCCTTCGGGCACATCGCGCCGTACGATGCGCTGAGCCAACCCTTCGGCAATGGCAGTTTTGCCCACACCCGGCTCGCCGATCAGCACAGGGTTGTTTTTGGTGCGCCGGCTGAGGATTTGGATCACGCGGCGAATTTCCTCGTCGCGCCCAATGACAGGGTCCAATTTGCCTTGCTCTGCCAGCCGGGTGAGGTCGCGCCCATACTTCTCTAGTGCTTGGTAGGTGCTCTCCGGGTTTTGGGAAGTGACGCGCTGGTTGCCGCGCACCTGAGTCAGGGCGCGCAGGAGTGTATCGCGGTTGAGGCCGTGCTCGTTCAAAATGCGCGTGGCGACTGGAGTGCGGCCGCTGCGTATGCTCTGGGGATCGGCCAGCGCCAGCAGCAGATGCTCGGTGCTCACGTAGTCGTCGCGCATTTGCTGCGCCTCTTTCTCAGCCTGGTCAGCGATTTGGCTAAGCTCGCGCGAAAGGCGCAGGTCGCCCACATCACCGCTGACCTTGGGCTTGGCGCGAACCTCTCGCTCGGCGAGGTCGGCCAAGCGCGAAGGGTTGACCCCTGCGGCCTGGATGAGCGGCGGCACGATGCCACCATCCTGGCGCAACAACGACAGCAACAGGTGCTCCGGCTCAATCACCTGCTGGCCATACTCTCGGGCCAGGGCCTGTGCATCAATGAGCGCTTCTTGGGCCTTCTCCGTGTATTTGTTGAAATTCATACGGTCGCCTCTCCACGCTGAGGGTCACTCAAGCTTTCCTCCCCTAACCATAGCAGCTAGCGATGGAAATATATATGCGACACATAGAAACCGAATTAAATGGATTGCCCTGGCCGGGGAGGCTCCTGCTGCGAGTGTCGGGAAATACAACCCTCGCCCCAGCAATACGCAATGGCATCGCATTGCTCAGGTTGGCGCGAGACCAGCACATCGCACGCTGGCTGAAGCGCACCCCGATCTGTCTGTTGTCGCGGCCTCGATCGCCCTGCTGCTGAGGAGCAAAGTGGTGTATGGTCCGCTCTGCGCGAGCCGCTTGAAGGAATGGCAGGAGCGGCAACCTGATGCAGTAGTGGCAACCCGCGCGTAGGCAGCAGAAGCGCGCTGCAAGCACGGGTTGCATCGGGTTGCCAGCCCCACAACTTGGCTCACAGCGCGCTGCACCCACTGCTACAGCTTTTGTCACACGCGCGCTGTTGCGTATCGAGAGCGCGAGGCTTGGTGAGGTGATGCCCGCCAAGCCCGCGCTGCCTTGGGCCGCGTGGTGGCAGCCCAGCGCCACTGATACGCGGCGCCTCAACGTCAAAAGCTGTGGAATTGCTGAGAAGCTCACCTCCCTTGACAAAACGCGTAGAGCTGTGCTAATATCTCACCTGGGTTAGCACTGTCAGGTTGAGAGTGCTAACACGGTATCACTCTTGTTTGGCAAGTGCTAAGGAGGCAGAACGATGAGTGCCAATCAAACCCAAACCAAGTTGAACATCCGTCCATTGGCGGATCGCGTGTTGGTGGAACCCATCGAGGAGGAGGAAGTGACCTTCGCAGGTGGCAAGTTGGTGCTGCCAGAGACCGCAAAGGAGAAGCCCCAGAAAGGCGTTGTCCTGGCTGCTGGCCCTGGCCGTCGGGATGACAGCGGTAAAGTGATCCCGATGGATGTGAAGGAGGGTGACCAGGTCATTTATGCCAAGTATGCGGGCACTGAGATCAAGATCGAAGGCAAGAAGTACCTCATCCTGAAGGAAAGCGACGTGCTGGCTGTTGTCGGTTGATAGTGCTTTTCAAAACTCATGTGACGCTTACGATGGAGGTTGACAAACCATGGCGAAGCAACTCATCTTCAACGAGGAGGCCCGCCGCAGCCTGAAGCGCGGTGTGGACATTTTGGCTACCGCAGTTGCCACCACGCTTGGCCCGAAGGGCCGCAACGTTGCGCTTGACAAGAAGTATGGCGCCCCAACCGTGACCCATGATGGTGTGACGGTGGCCAAGGAGATCGAGCTGGCTGACCCCTACGAGAACATGGGCGCGCAGCTCCTGAAGGAAGCCGCTACCAAGACCAACGACATCGCCGGCGACGGCACCACCACCGCCACCGTCTTGGCCCAGATCATCGTGAATGAGGGCTTGAAGAACGTGGCTGCTGGTGCTAACCCTATGCTGATCAAGCATGGCATCGAGGCCGGCGTGGAGAAAGTGGTCGAGCACCTCAAGAGCATGGCGATTGAGGTGAACAAGAAGGACCAGATCGCTCAGGTGGCCACCATCAGCGCCCAAGACCCAGAGATCGGCAACTTGATCGCTGAGGTGATGGACAAGGTCGGCAAGGATGGCGTGATCACGGTCGAGGAAAGCAAGTCCCTCAACTTCGAGACCGAATACGTGGAGGGCATGGAGTTCGACCGCGGCTACATCTCGCCATACTTCATCACCAACCCGGAGCGGATGGAGGCGGAGATCAAAGAGCCGTATATCCTCATCCACGACAAGAAGATCAGCGCCGCTCAGGACCTGATCCCCTTGCTGGAGAAGCTTGTGCAGCGCGGCAAGCGAGACCTGGTGGTGATCGCTGAGGACGTGGATGGTGAGGCGCTGGCCACGTTGGTGCTGAACAAGTTGCGCGGCACCTTGAACGTGTTGGCTGTGAAGGCGCCGGGCTTCGGTGATCGCCGCAAGGCCATGCTGCAGGACATCGCTATTTTGACCGGCGGGACGGTGATTAGTGAGGAGACCGGTCGCAAGCTGGAGAATGCCACTGTCGAGGACCTGGGCCGCGCTGATCGCGTGGTGAGCACCAAGGATGACACCACCATCATCGGCGGCCGCGGCGATGAGAAGCGCATCAAGGCTCGCATCGAGGAGATCCGCGTCGAGATCGAGAAGAGCACCAGCGACTACGACAAGGAGAAGCTGAATGAGCGCTTGGCCAAGCTGGCCGGCGGTGTGGCTGTGATCCGCGTGGGCGCTGCCACCGAGACTGAGCTGAAGGAGAAGAAGCATCGTGTCGAGGATGCGCTCTCGGCTACCCGCGCTGCGGTCGAGGAGGGGATCGTGCCCGGCGGTGGCGTCGCGCTGCTCCATGCAGTCAAGGCGCTGGAGAACGTGAAGATGCCGCACGAGGATGAGCAGGTGGGCGTGAACATCTTGCGCCGCGCGCTGGAAGAGCCTATCCGCCGCATCGTCGCCAACGCCGGCTTGGATGGCAGCGTGGTCGTCCAGCAGGTGCGCCAGATGTCGCAGGAGAACAAGTACATTGGCTACGACGTGATCAGCGGCCAATACGTGGACATGATCAAAGCTGGCATTATTGACCCAGTCAAGGTTACCCGCGGCGCGCTGCAGAACGCGGCTTCCATCGCCAGCATGATCTTGACCACTGAAGCGCTGATCACTGACATCCCAGAGAAGGAGAAGACGCCTGCCCCCAGCAGCAACATGGGCGGCGACTTCTGAACCGCTGGTTCAGCAGCACGCACGACGGTGGGCGAAGGCACTTGCCTCGCCCACCGCTTTTCGTTGTGGCGACGCTCAACGCATTCCCGGTAGGGGGAGCGCAGCAGTTGTCTGCGCAACACTCCGAGAGTGATGCGCCGCCAAACGTGCTACACTAGATAAAGGTTACGCGTGTGGTTATGGATATACAACACCTGCTGAGCAAGCTTGAAGCAGTGTTACTCGAGGCCAAAAAAGTGCCTGGTACTAAGATGCGCCTTGTTGATACCGAACGCTGCTTCCAAATTATTGACCAAATGGTGTTGGCCATACCGGAGGAGATCAAAAAAGCTCAGCGCATTGAACAGGAAAAGGAGCACATCATCGCGCGCGCAAAAGAGGAAGCCGACCGCCTCCGTGCATTGGCGCGCGAGGAGGCACAGCGCTACGCTGAAGACTCCACCGTGTTAGCTATTGCCAAAAATATGGCGGATTCAATCCAAGAGCGCGCTCGCAAAGAAGCCGAGCAGATGCGCGCTGAAGCCGACCAGTATGCGCTGGAGGTGCTCACGCGGCTGCGCGATGAGGTCGCGCACATATTGCAGGTCATCTCCAATGGCATTCAAAAGCTGGAACAAGCTCAAGCACAACGCAATGGGGGCACGTCCGCTGACGAGCACATGCTAAACCCAGGCAACTAAAGCCTGGTTTCGCATCGACGAGACCAACTGGTGCTTTCAATACCACGCTTTGAGCGAAAGGGGGCCGCGCTTGTCAGTGTTTTCGCCTTTTTGCTCTTCAGCTTTTACAGTGCCCTCACGCCGCTTTTTGAAGCGTCCGATGAACTGTGGCACTACCCGCTGGTGCAGCACTTTGCCACTGGCGGTGGTTTGCCGGTGCAGCGAGCCGGCCAAACGGATGCCGAAGCTCCCTGGCGGCAAGAGGGCAGCCAACCTCCGTTGTATTACTGGGTTGCTGCTGCGCTGAGCGCCCCGTTCGACTCTTCGCGTTGGCGCGTGCTCCGTCGCATCAACCCACACAGCGACATGGGCGTGCCCACGCGCGACGGCAACGTAAACACAATTCTGCACACGCCGCAAGAAGCCACGCTCGCGCCAGAAGTGCTTGCTGTGCGCGCGGCGCGGTTGGCCTCGATCCTGATGAGCGTAGTCAGCGTGGCGTTTGCTTATCTGGTCGCTTGCGAGCTGTTCCCCCCCTTACCTCATGACCGTCGCACGCTGTTGCGGCTCGCCATACCGCTGATTGTCACCTGCACACCGATGTTCGCCTTCATCAGCGGCTCAATCAACAACGACAACGCCGCTGTGATGTTTTGCACCATCGGCACATGGTGGGCGCTGCGGGCTTTTCGCATGGGTGACCTCTCGCTGCGCAGTGCTGCGTTGGCTGGCGTGATGGTCGGCCTTGGTGCGCTGAGCAAAAGCAGCGCGCTGGGGCTGATCGGCTTGTTCATGGTGGCGGCGTTGCTAGTGGCTGTGCGCCAGCGCACAGCATGGTGTGTGATGCTAGCCAAGTTGACGCGCTTCGCCGCAATGATGCTGGCGGTCGCTTTTGCCCTCAGCGGCTGGTGGTTTGTGCGCAATATCCAACTCTACGGTGATTGGCTCGGCTGGAACGCCTTTTTAGATGTAGTTGGCCGGCGCGATCAGCCGGCATCGCTGGCGCAGCTTTGGAGCGAGCGCGAAGGCTTTGTGTGGGCTTATTGGGGCGTGTTCGGTGCGATGAACGTGATCATGTCGCCGTGGATTTACGATGCGCTCAATCTACTGGTCGCACTCGCCACCCTCGGCAACGCCGTGGCGCTGGTCCAGGCGCTGCGCCGACGCGCGTTGGATTCGCAGGCAGTGGGCAAGTTGGTGCTGGGCGGGTTTTGGGTGGTGCTGGTGTTCGTTGCCTTGTTGCGTTGGACCTCGCTGACGCCAGCCTCGCAAGGGCGCTTGATGTTCCCCACCATCGCGATGCTTTCGGCTTTCATCGGACATGGCCTGTGGCGCATCCATCGCGCTGCGTTGCTGGGTGGAGTGGGAGCAATGGTGGCGCTGGCTATCGCAGCTCCTCTCGCCTTTATCGCTCCGGCCTATGCCGCTCCGCCTGACCGCTGGCAGCGCCCGCTGGCCGAGCCTCTCGATGCGCGCTTTGGTGAGTATGTGCGTCTGGTGGCCGCCCAGAGCGACGCCGAGCAAGTCACACCAGGCCAAGCGATCACGCTTTGGATGAACTGGGAACTCCTCAGCGCGCCGGCGCGCAACTACAGCGTGTTTGTGCACCTGATAGATGAGCACGACGTGATCGTGGCGCAGCGCGACATGTATCCTGGCCAAGGCAGTTTGGCGCTGAGCGAGCTGCCACCTGGCCGCCGTTGGAGCGACCACTACACCTTGCGCATTCCTGCGCTGGCCCATGCGCCGCGCGTGCTGCGTTGGGCGGTAGGACTGTACGACCTGGCCAGTGGCGAGCGCCTTATGCTGCCCGATGGTGACGACCAACTGGTTTTTGGGCGCGTCCGGTTGAACGCACGTGTTGAGAGTGCCCCATTGCTGCGCTATACCAATGGCTTGTCGCTGCTTGGCTACACGCTGGACGTCCCCATCCTGCGCCGTGGTGAAGTGCTGCGCGTCACTACGCGGTGGTATGTCTCGTCACGGCCACCGCACGATCTCGCCTTGTCGCTACAACTGCTTGACGACTTTGCCAACAAAGCAGCCCAGCACGATGTGTGGCATCCCATCAGCCAGTGGGCAGTAGGTGAGACACTGACACTCACCCATTCGCTCGCTGTTGGCGAAGAGGTGGCAGCAGGGGTGTATCGCTTGCTGCTGGTCTGGTATGCGCCGGAGGACTTCGCGCGGTTGGGTGCGTATGACGCCCAAGGCCAGTTTGCCGGCGACCAGATCACGCTGACGCGGCTGCGCTTGCACTAGCGACTGTGCAGCGAAGGGTCTTTCACCAACGTGACGCCTGGCCCAAGCTCTTCTAGTGGTGCGCTGGGGCGTGAGACATCGCGCGTAAAGCGCGAGACCGGCGTTGGCGCTGCCCAACGCACGCCGTTGGCGAGCACCTGCAACACGAGGGGATGATAGTAGGTAGGGTAGGTTTCGTGCCCCGGGCGGAAGTAAAACACCTTGCCCATGCCCCGATACCAGCAACAGCCGCTGCGGAACACCTCGCCGCCGGTGAACCAACTGATGAAGACCAGCTCATCTGGTTGAGGCACGCCGAAGTGCTCACCGTACATCTCCTCCTCTGCGATCTCAAAGTAGTCCGGCAGCCCTTGCGCGATCGGATGAGCAGGGTTGACCACCCAAATGCGCTCTCTGTCATTGGCTTCGCGCCAGCGCAGTGCACAATCCGTGCCCATCAGGCGCATGAAAGGCTTGGAGAAGTGGCCGCTGTGCAGGACTATCAAGCCCATCCCTTGCCACACACGCTGCACAACTTTCTCGGCGATGTCATCGCGCACTTCATCGTGGGCGGCGTGTCCCCACCAAATCATCACGTCGGTGGCGCGCAGCACCTCGTCACTCAGCCCATGTTCGGGCTCGTCCAGTGTGGCCAAGTGGATCGCAAACTCGCCCCGCGCGCGCAGACCGTCAGCGATGGCCTCGTGCATACCGCGAGGGTAAATATCGGCGACCAGCTTGTGCTGTTTCTCGTGGCGGAACTCGTGCCAGATGGTGACGTTGATCGGCGACATTTACACGATTATGGCACACCACTAGCGCAGTGGTGTGCCATGCTGGGCCGGCGAAGCAGTTCAACTTAATTTGCAGTTAAAATGGTTGTGCTAGCCTCTACAACATAAGCATGGCGATCGCAAGCACGCCTCTTAAACGGCGGCCAAATTGGGTAAGGCTGCGAGAGCAGGTGCTGGGGTATGTCTTGCTCGGGCCGGCGCTGTTGCTTTTCATCGCCTTCACAGTCTTCCCCGTTGGCTTTGGGTTCTACATCAGCTTGCACAACTGGCGGCTGGGGCCGCGTGAGTTCCTGGGGCTCGGTAACTACGTGCGTGCGCTCACATTTGGCTCGGAGTTTTGGCCTTCGCTGGGCGCGACGTTGACTTATTCGCTGCTTGCTGTGCCCATCCAGATCACCCTTGCGCTGACCCTCGCCTATCTGCTCTTTCAGAAGGTGCGTGGTAAAGCGCTCTTTCGTGTGGTGATGTTCTTGCCGTGGGTCACTTCGACTGTGGCGACGGCCGCAGTGTGGGCACGCTTGTATAGCCCAGACATCGGCATCATCAACGGCCTGCTGCGCATGCTGGGATTCCAGCCGTTGCGCTGGTTGTTGGAGGACAAGGGGGTGTTCACCCTGATTGCCACGAGCTTGGGCATTGCATTGCCGGATTGGTTGCGTGGGCCAAGCCTGGCGATGGTGGCGGTGGTGATCTACACCACATGGGTGTTTGTGGGCTACAACATGACGTTGTTCTTGGCCGGCCTTGGAAATATCCCAAGTGAGATGTACGAGGCGGCCAAAATTGATGGCGCTAATGGCTGGCAACTCTTCCGTCACATCACGTGGCCGTTGCTTTCACCAACCACCTTTTTTGTGGTGCTCATCACTGTGATTGGCACGCTGAAGGCGTTCAATCACATCTGGGTGATGACGCAAGGCGATAACGGCACACAGACAGCCAGCATCTTGATTTACCGCCAGTTCTACGAGTTCCAGCGAGCCGGCTACGCCAGTGCGCTGGCCTTCCTTCTGTCGGCAGTGATTTTGTTGGTCACGATCGTCCAGAATCGTGTTGCATCAGAAAGAGTGCACTACTGAGCCATGGCCACCATCACGACGCACGCCAACACACCTGTGCGGTCTGAGAAACGCAGCACCTCACCGCGGTCTCTTGATCGCATAAACCCGCTTGTCTATATTGTTCTGCTCCTCATCGGCGTGGCCTCTCTGATACCGTTTTTGTGGATGCTGACCACCAGCGTGAAAGAGTATGGCGACGTGGTCTCGCTCAAGTTGTGGCCGTGGCCGCCGTTCGGCAACTCAACGCCACGTTTCGATAACTTCCCCGAAGCGATCCGCCTGATCGGAGTGGACCGAGACACCGGTCTACCAATGTTCTTCCGCCACGTGCTGAACACGCTGCTGGTGACTGGCATTGTGATCTTCTCCTCTGTGACGACATCGGTCCTAGCAGCTTACGCTTTCGCGCAGTTGAACTTCCCCGGCAAAAACCTGTTGTTCATACTGGTCTTGGCTACTTTCATGATCCCAGAGGAGCTGGTTCTGGTGCCGCGGGCAGTGATGATGAACAAGAATTACCTGAACTGGTACAACACCATTCCTGCAATGGTGGCGCCTTTCCTGGCCAATGCCTTCGGCATCTTTCTGATCCGCCAGTTCTTCTTGCAAATTCCGCGCGAGCTTTACGACGCAGCCCGCATTGATGGGGCGGGCCATTTGCGCTACCTAACCACGGTGATGATCCCGCTTGCGCGGCCGGCCATTTTGACGCTGGCGCTGCTCGAGTTCATCTGGACGTGGAATGAGTTCCGTTGGATTCAGCTTGTCACCGCAAGCTCCAACATGCGCACCGTATCTGTGGGTCTAGTCGGCTTCCTTCAGACCGACGGTGGTGCTCAGACTCATCTTGCGATGGCTGTGGCCGTCATGGTGGTGCTGCCGGTGGTGGTGTTGTACTTCTTCACGCAACGCTACTTCACCGAAGGCATCACTACCACTGGACTGAAGGGCTAGACCGCCTCGTAATTAACAGGAGGTGATCGCTCGCTGCACGGCATACAACATGCAAGCTCATGATGCCTAGCACGTGCCATGGACAAGATGTCCTGGCAATCGTTTGGTTCGACAGCAAGCTCACCAGATTCGCGTTGTGAATAACTGAAGCTAACCGATCCCAACAGTTGTGTAGATAAGAAAGAAGAGGACGTAAACGTATGAACAGCTACAAACTCTTCGCTCTGTTGTCTGTGACAGGAATGGTGCTGGCGGGATGTGCTGCGCCGGCCACCCCAGCGCCAACCCAGCCGCCTGCACCTCAGGCCGTCCAACCAACGCCGACCTCAGCGCCTGCACCAACCAAGGCGCCGGAGCCGACCAAGGCCCCCGAGCCAACCAAGGCGCCAGAGCCGACTAAGGCGCCAGAGCCGGCTAGCGGTGTGGATGCCATCGTGCTCAGCAAGGACAAGCCCACTGAAATCCTCTTCTGGCATCGCTACTCTGGTGGTGCTCAGAAGTTTGTGGAGCAGTTCGTCGAGAAGTTCAACGCCGAAAACCCCTACGGCATCAAGGTCACTGTAGAGAAAATTGACGGCAGCTATGCTGACCTCTACAGCAAGATCAACGCTGCGCTTCAAGGCGGCACGCCGCCGAATATTGCTCAAGCCTATCAGAACCAGGCCTCGTTCTATCGCCTGGACGGCAACGTGATCGACCTATCGCCGTACATCACCAGCAAGAACTACGGTCTTTCGCAACAGGAGATCGCTGACTACTACCCCTTCTTCTTGGAGAGCGACAAAAACCCGCAGTTCCCTGGGGAGGTGTTGGGCTGGCCAACCAGCCGCTCGGCTGCCGTGCTCTACGTCAACCTGGACTGGTTGAACGAGCTTGGCGCCCAAGAGCCACCGAAAACCTTGGCCGAGTTCGAGGAGCTGGCTTGTAAGGCCTCTGACCCAACCAATGAGCGCTATGGCTTGGCTTGGCAAAACGACATCAGCAACTTTGCTGCATTGATCTTTGCTAACGGCGGCCGCGTGCTCAGTGAAGACGCCAAGAGCTACGTCTTCAACAGCGAGGCTGGCGTGGAGGCTCTGGCTCTGCTCAAGCGCCTGTTCGAGAAGAAGTGTGCGGTCGAGATTCCCAGCTCTGAGCGCTTCGGCGAGCAGACACGCTTCGCCGGCCAGAAGGTGCTGTTCGTGATGGCTAGCAGCACTGGCCTGCCGTTCTACGCTGACGCTGTTGCAAAGGCCGATAAGCCCTTCCGCTGGACTTACGTGATGTTCCCCCAGAAGGACCCTGCCAAGCCAGTGGTGGATATCTACGGCGCCTCTTGGTCGGTCTTCAAGAGCACGCCGGAGCAGCAGTTGGCCTCGTGGCTGTTCCTCAAGGCGTTCACCGAGCCGGAAAATATCGCCGGTTGGGCAAACGCTTCCGGCTACATGGCGGTGCGCAAGAGCGCTGCGCCGAAAGCCATCGAGTTGGTGAAGAACGACGAGCGCTACAAGAACTTCCCCGATGCAGTCGAGGCTTACGTCCGCCTATATGACATGGTGAACTTTGGCGCGGTCGAAGCGCCGGTCGCTGGCTACGATCCAGTGCGCAAGCTGATGTCGGAAGTTGTGTCCAAGGTTGCCGTTAAGGGTGAAGGCGACATCAAAGCCGAGCTGGACAAGGCCGTCGAAGAGGCGAACAACGTGCTGAAGGAGAACGCTCCCGCTCCGAGCAGCTACTGAAAAAGCTGCCTGCGTGGTGACAAGGGGAGACCCTCAGAAGGGTCTCCCCTTTTGTGTTGCTGAAAGCGCCATTGGTTCGCCCCGCCTTCGGCAAGGGCGGCACCACTGAATTGCCATTCGTGGCAAGTACAATGCTTCATGTGCTGCTAGAGCAGACCTTCGAGCAGGCGCTTCGCACAGCAGATGCGTTGCTGTGCGCTGAGAAAACTGACGAGGCGCTCAAAATCCTGAGCGAGCTGGCCTCCGCATATCCGGATGCAGTGCGCGTGTGGGAGCTGCTGGCGCGTGCCCACGAGCTGCGCCGCGATTACGCTGCAGCAGTGGAAGCCTACGAGTGCGTGCTCAGCGCAGTGCCAGACCGCCTGCCAGCTCTTATCGCCATCGCCCAAAACCTTGTGGCATTGGGGCGCGGCGCAGAGGCGCGCTGGTATGCGCAACAAGCGCTTGACTACGACCCCGCGAACTCGGTCATGCGCGATATTGCCAACGAGCGAAATGCAGATCAGGTGGATGAGAAGCGCGCTCTGTTCCGCCAGGCGCTTGCGCGCATTAAGCTCGGCATGACCCATCGCGCCTTGCGAGTGCTGCAAGCGGCC
Source organism: uncultured Anaerolineae bacterium (assembly GCA_938028725.1). Classification (GTDB taxonomy): domain Bacteria; phylum Chloroflexota; class Anaerolineae; order J036; family Brachytrichaceae; genus CALIMH01. The sequence goes on from CALIMH010000006.1 coordinate 255,325, forward strand.
CTCGACGACGAGGTGGAAGATCGCGTGGACATGCGCTTGACGCTGGCGCGCTTTTGGCTTCAGCAGGGTTGTCGCGTGGCAGCTGCAGACGCCTGCATGAAGGTGCTGGACCAGAACCCTGACTGTCTGATCGCTCATGCGATGCTGGTGACTGTTTGGCGCGCTGCTGGGGCGGCTAACCTTGAGCGCTTGCATCTCACCTGTCTCGAGCGGCTGGATCCAGATCATCGGTTGACCAATGAGCTGATGGCTGAGCTGTCACCCGTGCCGATCGCTGATGTGCCGGCCCGCCCACCTGTCGTCAAGCTGCCGCCGGCCCCAGCGTTGCCTGAGGACTGGATTATCAGTGTGCCGCCCCCTGAAACGCCAGCCTCGGATGAGCCAGCACATCACTCAAGTGAATCAGAAAGTGCGACCGCCGGGGAGTGGGTTCCCATTGACATTGAGATGACCATGGAGCCGGCGCATGAGAGCATGGAATCGGCTGCGGAAGAGCAGTGTCTCTCCGCGCCTTTTGCACCACCTCTAATCACGACGCAGGGCATGGCTATGGATGCCGAAGACGAGGGCGAGGCGGCGCCCTATGTTGAGCCGGTAGTGTGGTTGCCGATAGAAGGAGCTGAGGCTGCATCGGCCGAGCTGCTTGCGTCGGAGGTGAAACAGCGTGCCGAGCTGGAACACTACCTGCACCAGCTTCGTAAGGTGCGCGGCAAAGCGCTGGACGCCCTGATAGCAGAGCTGGAGCGCCTATTACCTCAGCACAGCGCTGACGCGCAGTGGCACGAGCTGCTCGGCATGGCTTACGCACGTCGTGGCGATTCAATCGCTGCAATTCGCGCCTTCCAGCGAGCGATGGAGCTTGGGTTGAGCTGAAGATGTGTGATATACTTCTATCGCTGACATAGAGCCGTCGCTGCCGATGACTGCATGGCCTCCGCAATGGTGCGGATGTAAACAGTGCCTGCATAGGCGATCGCACGTGCTTAGAAGTGTGGATTTGCGCCAAGTTTGCTGACGTGCTTGGCGCACAGTAGACACGAAAGCTCGTTTTGCGCGCCCCAGCGTGGTCATCGGCTGGGGCGCGCTCATTTTGTGATGAGTAAGGAGGTGAGACAAAGTGGCAGTCACGCGCGAGAAGAAGACACAGATGCTGGCTAACTACGCCGAGCTGATACAGAAGAGCCAGGCGCTGTTCATCACTCACTACGGCGGATTGAATATGAAGGACTTGGACAAGGTGCGTAGCCAGATCCGCAACTCGCAAGGCGAGTTTCACGTCACCAAAAACACGCTGCTGCGGCGGGCCTTGCAGGAGGTCGGCTACGATGTGCCGGAGGCGTGGTTAAAAGGTCCGACATCGGTCAGCTTCTGTTTTGCCGATCCGGCAGCAGTGGCGAAGGCGCTGAATGAGCTGACTAAAGAGCTCGAGAAGCTCCGAGTGGTGGGTGGTGTGTTGGCCGGCAAGGCGCTCAGCCAGGAGCAGGTCGTTGCGCTGGCGAGCTTGCCCTCGCTGGAGACGTTGCGTGCTCAGATTATCGGCATGATCACAGCGCCGGCTTCGCAATTGGTGGGCGTGCTCAATGCCGCAGTAGGCGGCGTGGTATATGCCTTGCAGGCAAAGGTTGACAAGGCTCAATCTGCTGAAGCCTCTGCGGCCTAAGCACAACTCCGCGCACCTTTCTCGCAACTGGTCGTTCGCAAAGTTGATTAACACACACAGGAAAGAGGTGATTCAGAACTATGGCTGATCTGAACAAACTGGTTGAAGAGCTGAGCAGCCTGACGCTGCTCGAAGCTGCCGAGCTGAAGAAGATGCTAGAGGAGAAGTGGGGCGTCACTGCGGCCGCAGCCCCAGTCATGGTCGCTGCTGCTGGTGGCGCTGCCCCTGCAGCCGCTGCTGCGCCTGTCGAGGAGAAGACCGAGTTTGACGTGATCCTTGAGGACGTCGGCCCGAAGAAGATTGACGTGATTAAGGTGATTCGCGCCATCACGAACCTCGGTCTGAAAGAAGCCAAGGACCTGGTTGAGGCTCCGAAGTCGGTAGTGCAGAGCGGCGTCTCTAAGGAGACTGCTGAAGACACCAAGAAGAAGCTGGAGGAGGTTGGCGCTAAGGTCACCATCAAGTGACCGCACCGCTGGCCAGTTTTGGTTCGAGGGCGGGCAAAGTGAACACCCGCCCTCGCGCCCTTTTCAGCCTAGGCGACAAATAGGCTTTGTAGCTCTGGCGTGTATTGACAGACAATCGCGCTGCTCAGTGCATTGGCGCGCGCAATGTCGCGGTAGAGGTAAGCACTGGTTCTCCAAGTGCGATCTTGTGTGGCAGTGTTCACTGCGATCAGGCCGAAGCGCATGCGCCAGCCCTCGTTCCACTCGAAGTTATCCACCAAGCTCCAATGGTAGTAGCCGCGCACGTCGCAGCCAAGCTGAATCGCTTGCCAGACCATGCGTAAGTGCTGCACGATGAAGCCTGGTCGTAGGTCATCGTCGTGATCGGGCAGGCCGTTTTCAGTGACGTAGATCGGTAGGCGATAGGAGGCGAGCTGGCGCAGGAAGAGCAGCATCCCCTGCGGGTAAATCTCGCCGTAGTCGTAATCGCTCATGATCACACCGGGCGTATTGACCAAACTGCTGAACAGTGCATCGCCGCCGCGATGATCGAACATTACCCGCTGCCGGGTGTAGTAGTTCAGTCCAATCCAGTCCAACGTGCCGCGCAGCTTGGCGGCGCTTTGAGGTGCGCCCAGGCGCAGCAGCCAGTGCCAACGCCCTTGCACAAGCGCCATCAGCAGGCTGTTGTTGAACACGTCGCTGAGCAAGTGGCTGAGCGCGTTGTCCACTGGATGCCGGCGGCGCAGTCCCTGAAAGACCCGCATGTGGTGCGCCAAGCCCACGCGAGCTTGGGGCTGAGCCTCGTGGATTGCTTGGTAGGCTGCGACGTGCGCGATCAGCATGTTGCGGAAAACGCGCACCGCAGCGCCCAGCTCGCGCTTTCCAGGAGGCATGCGACCTGCTAGATAGGACATCACCGCATACACGTTTGGCTCGTTGATAGTGCACCAGAGGTCGCATACATCGCCGAGCGTGCGCACAACTTGCACGACGAAGCGCTGGAACCGCGGTACCACTAGCTCCAGGTTTTCCCAACCGCCTTGCTCTTCGAGCCAGATCGGGTTGGTGAAATGATGCAGGGTGACCATTGGCTCAACGCCGCGCTGACGTAACGCCAGCAGCATGGCGCGGTAGCGTTCCAACGCAGCGCTGTCGAACACACCATCGCGTGTCTCGATGCGACTCCACTCCACCGATAGGCGATGGGCGTTTTGGTGCATGGCAGCCATGTGGTCGAAATCCGCCTCGGCGTTTTGCCACCAATTGCAGGCAAGGCCGGATTTATCACCGTTTTGAATGCGTTGCGCGGTATGTTCCCACACCCACCACTGGTTGTTCTGGTTGTTCCCTTCCACCTGATGGGCAGCGGTGGCAGTGCCCCATCGAAATTGAGGCGGGAATTCCAGGACGAAGTCGGTCACAGCTATTGCAGCGTTGGATCTAGCACGCGTGGACAAGCGCCGCGCAAACCGGCTAGGCAGCCAGGCCAGTGCTCTTGTGCAGCGACTGCGCCTTGAGGTACAGCCACCAACGGATCGGCGATAGAACCGCCACCCAGGCGCCAATGTAGCGCACTACTTGACCGCCAAAGCCTCGCTTGAAGCGATAAACTCCCCATAGCCCGTCGTTGCGCTGCTCGAATTGCGCTTCGAGCTGATCCACGTCTTCATCTGGCACACCCCATAGGTCATACGTGTTGCAGCCGCGTGAGCGCGCCCAGCGCATTGCTTCCCACTGCAGCAAGTAGGTGGGCATCAGCTCGCGCTTGTGGTTGGAGCTGCCGCCGTAGAGGTAAGTGGCGCGCTGGCCCACGGAGGAGACGATCACAGCCGCCAATGGCTCACCTTCATGCTCGGCGATCAACAGGCGCGCTGCCTCGTCGCTCAAGAAAATGTCCAGGAAGTCTTGGTAGTAGCGCTGTGGGAAGATGTTGAACTGATCGCGGCTGGCGGTGGCTCGCAAGAGTTGATAGAAGAGTGGGGCGTCCTTCGAGTTACCATCGCGCACGATCACGCCACGCCGCCGCGCCAGGCCGATGTTGTAGCGCGTCTTGGGTTTCATCGCTGCCAGTAAGTCCACTTCTTCGTCCACGTCTAGATTGACCCAAATCGTGCGGCGCGGTTGTACGTCGAATGGCAACGGTCGCAAGCCGTATTGGGTCAATTGGCGGCGGTCGTAGGCAGTGTCGAGCAGGTCTGGCTCGATCACCACGGCGAAGGCGCGCTGCGCGCGGGCAAGTTGGATGGTGGCGCGCAGTGTCTCGCGGGCAAGGTTCAAATTGTCCCAGTTCACTACTGGGCCATGTGGCACGTAGGCGATGCGGCCCAGGCCGTAGGGCAGCCGGCGCGTGAGCAGCAGGATGGTGCTCAGTAGTTGCCCGCGCGAATCTTGCAAGCAGGCGCGCGCGCACCTCCAACCGTGTCGCTCCTTCAATTGGCCCCAGCCGCTGGTTTGCAAAATGTGGCCGCGTGGGTGTTGCCTCACGAATGCATCCCAGCGCCCTGCCGCGACAGGCTCAGACTTTGTGAACAGGACTGTCGAGTAAGTCGGCATATCCTGCATAAAACAAAGGCGAAGCGCTGATCTGCTATGCTTCGCCTTTGCCAGGCAATCGGGGAACAGGGATTTGAACCCTGGACCTCTGCGACCCGAACGCAGCGCGCTACCAGGCTGCGCCATTCCCCGAGTGCCTCTCTATTCTACATCACGCCCCTTGGGCAACGAGCGTTATTGCAGGGCATCAATAGCAATGAAATGGGGTTGGCGCCGCTCGAATCGTGTCAGGTGGGTGAAGCCGGCTGCCTTGGCCAACTCAATAGCGCGGGCAATGTCGGCGCCGACGTCAGCCGGTGTGTGGGAGTCTGAGCCGACTGTGAGGATAGTACCGCCCAGCTCATGGTACCAGCGCAGCACCACAGCAGGGGGGTTGGCTGATTCTGCCCCTCGGCGCCAGGGGGAGGTGTTGATCTCAATGCCTTTGCCTCGCGCGATCAGTTGCTGCAACACTTGGCGGATGAGCGGCTCGTAAGCGCGGATATCGTAGGCGTCGCCGAAGAAGTGGCGGCCATAACGGGCAGGGTAGTCTAGATGGGCTAACACGTCGAAGTCGCCATCGCGGGCAAGCGCGATCATCTCGGTGAAATACCTCTCGAATGAGCGGCGCCAATCTCCGAGCCAGGTGAAAAACTCCGGCAGGTACGTGTTGATCTCTGGAGTGACCCAGTGCAACGAACCCAGCACAAAGTCCCACTCGTAGCTGCTCAACACCTCGCGCACACGGGCGGGGTGGCGGTGTGGCTCGCTGATCTCGATCCCACGGCGGATCACGACTTGATCGCCGAAACGTGCCTGACATCTGTCCACCGCTTGGTGATACTCGCCATGTTGAAAGTAAAAACTGGTGGGATCGTCAGGGTTGTAGTCCTCGTGTTCAGTGAAGGCTATCTCCACCACGCCGCGCTGGATAGCCGCGCAGCACTGCTCTTCCATGCTGTAGTTGCAGTCTTGCGAAAAGTTGGTGTGGCAGTGGTAGTCCAGTAACTTCATAGCGACCTTCGCCGCAATATAGCACTGCTGCAGCCGGAGCTGGCGTCATCGGTTGTGGCGAGACTTTAGCTGGGTGTTGGGGTTAAGCCTTAAGCTGCGCCTTGTGGTGAGATGTGGTATACTGCTACTTGCGTTCCTCGATAGCTCAATGGGCAGAGCAACCGGCTGTTAACCGGTAGGTTACAGGTTCGAGTCCTGTTCGAGGAGCTTTTGCTTTGCCAGCGTTCGCTGCGCTGCGAGGAGTGTGTTGCTCAGCAGCATGGCGATGGTCATTGGCCCCACGCCGCCCGGCACTGGCGTGATCGCGCTAGCCACTGCGCTGACCCCTGCAAAGTCCACATCGCCCACTAAGCGATAACCGCGCGGCTGATCAGGGGCATCCACTCGGTTGATGCCCACGTCCACCACGACAGCGCCAGGTTGAATCATGTCGGCAGTGACAAAGCACGGCTTACCAATCGCTGCGATCACGATCTCGCCTTGGCGCACTACTGCTGACAGGTTGGCTGTTTTGCTGTGGCAAATGGTCACGGTGGCATCGCGCGCCAGCAGCATCAGTGCGGTGGGCAGCCCGACAATTGCGCTGCGGCCGAGCACGACAGCGTGCTTGCCTGCGATGGTCACACCGCTGCGCTGCAAGAGCTCGATGCAACCTTGCGGCGTGCATGGCGCGAAGAGCGGCTGCTTGCCCTTTAGGCCCAACACGCCGAGGTTAGCGGGGTGAAAGCCGTCCACGTCTTTGTGTGGCGGGATCGCCTGCAAGATGCGCGACTGGTCCAGATGTGACGGCAGTGGCAACTGCACCAGGATGCCGTGCACGTCGTCGCGCTGCGCCAGCTCCTCAAGCAGCGTGAGCACCTCGCTCTCGGTCACGTCGGCCGGTAGCTCGTAGCCGAAGGATGCGATCCCTACCTCGGCGCACGCTTTGCGCTTGTTACGCACGTAGGTGGCAGATGCAGGGTTATCGCCGATTAACACGGTGGCAAGGCCCGGCGTGATCGGCAGGCGGGCGACTTCGCTTTTGATCTCAGCGCGGATTTGCGCAGCAATGGCGTTGCCGTCTAGGATGCGCGCCATGGGTTGGGCTTAAGGGGCGGCGGATGTTGAGCCGTGATCCAACATGCGCATCGCACCGGCGGTGAGCAGCGTCACAGCAAGCGGCAGCGCGTCCTCGTCAATTTGGAAGCGCGGGCTGTGGTGTGGCTCGGTATATCCCTTGGCTTTGTTGCCGGCGCCGACAAACACATAAGCGCCGGGCGCTGCTTGTAAAAAGAACGAACAGTCCTCCGCGCCCATGGTGCGGTAGTCGGCGCGGACGTTTTCCGGGCCGACCAGTTGCGCAGCGAGCTCGCGCATGAGGGTGGCAGCAGATGGGTCGTTCACGGTGGGCGGTGTGCTGCTGAGGAGACGCAACTCTGCATACACTCCCATCGCTGCTGCCACCTGCTCCACTACAGCCTTCGTGCGCTCGCGCAGCATTTGCATCACCTCTTCTTTGAAGGCGCGCAAGGTGCCGCGCAGCTCTACCGCGTCGGGAATGATGTTTGGCGCTGTGCCGCCGTGGATGCTACCGACAGTGACCACGCCTGCCTCGAGCGGAGACACGTTGCGCGCGACGATAGTTTGCAGCGCGGTGATGATGTGGGCTGCGGCCACGACGGGGTCGGCGCCCAGGTGTGGTGCAGCACCGTGCGCGCCACGCCCGCGCACGGTCACGCTGAAAGCGGCGCTCGCAGCTAGTGCCGCGCCATCGGTGACGCCGATGCGCCCCACTTCCTCCTCTGCCCACATGTGCAGCGAGAGGGTGCGGTCGGGCTTGGGGTTCTCCAGCACGCCGTCTTGGATCATGGCTAAGGCGCCGGCGACGATCTCCTCTGCTGGCTGGAAGACCAGCTTCACCGTGCCGCCCCAGCGGTTGCGATGACGCGCGAGCAGCTCAGCCACGCCCAGCCCAACAGCAGTGTGTGCGTCGTGGCCGCAGGCGTGCATTTTGCCCTCGTAGGTGCTTTTGAACGGCACGTCCACTTCCTCCTGGATGGGGAGGGCGTCCATGTCGAAGCGGAGCAGCAAGGTGAGGGGGCGCTCAGATTGCCGCGTGCCCTCCATCAGGCCCACCACGCCGGTTTTGCCGACGCCGGTCTGCACTTCGTAGCCCAGCGCTTGAAGGTGATCTGCTACGATGCTCGCCGTGCGTAGCTCTTGAAACGCCAGTTCAGGATGCTGATGCAAATCACGCCGCACAGCCACTAGCGCCTCGCGCATGGCTTCGCTTTCGGCGCGAAGTTGTTTCAGTAGGTCGTCTGACATAAAAACATGGACTGATCCCTCAACGCCGCTCTAGCGCCACAATCAGCGGCAGCAGCCCGCCTAAGTTCACCCGCAGGCGCGTGAGAGGTTGCCAAAGCGATTGGGCGCGTATCACCTCTTCTAGCAGGCGCACCTCTGTGCTGAGTAGTACCATGCGAGCACCAGGGCGTGACACACGCGCCGCCTCTCGCAAGATGGCTGGATACAGCTTCACGTTTTCAACATGAGAGCCCACCTGATGCCCGAACGGCAGATCAGCGCAGATGGCGTCTATGCTCCCTTCCGGCAACGGCAAAGCGGTAGCATCCCAATCGTGCAGCTCAAAGTCGACGCCGCCGTAGCAGTCTTTGTAGGCTGCAGCGTTTAGCCGCGCGCAACGCAGCGCACTTGGCGACGTGTCGCAGCCGATCAGGCGCTGGGCTGGGCCGATCCGCGCTCGCTCAAACAAAATTGAGCCGGCCCCACACGCGACGTTGAGAAAGACGTCGGTCGGCTGTGGGGCGGAGAGCTGCGCTACCACGTAGGCAACCGTCGCCTGGAGTGTGCCATGGAATTGGCATCGCCGCCAGGGGCGCGCTGCAAGCGGGCGCTTGGTGAGGCGAATGAGCACTTCCCAGCCCACCGCTGCGCGTCGTACGCGCACCAGCAGCTCCCCTTCTGCTGAGACTGGTTGCGTGTGCGTGTGCTGGGCGAGTGCATCTCGGAGCCGCTGCATCACCGCTGTCTCCGCACCGGCGGCTGCCAACAGCAACGTAGCCGGCGGCTGAGGTCGTTGCATCGGACACGGAGAGAAGCGACGCATCACGCCAATGGCGAACTTCACGTGCTGGAGCAATACGCGAAAGTGCTGATCGCCGAGCAGTGCCCGCGGTCTCGGTATGTCAAAGGGCACCACTGCGTATGCGGAGAGTGCGGTGTTCAGGTGTGGCAGCAGTGCCTCCACTTGCGGGTGGGTGAACTGCACCACCCCAGGCGCACGGTAGGTGATCGAACCGCCGTGGCTCGAGATCTCTTCGCTGGCGAGCTCCTCAAGCCCTGCCAGCGTATCCACCTCATACAGTAGCTCTGACACAAAAACTCAACCCAAGGCAGAGGATATTGTGGCTGGCTCTTTGCGCGCACGCTTGCTGCGTGAGGAATGCTCGCTGGCTGTGCGGCTAGCAGCTTTGCTCGTTGCTGCTCCTTCGCTGGTCTTGAGTGCAGCGCTCGCCTGAGTGGGCGAGCGGCGTTTGCTCACCTTCTCGGAAGCTGCAGTTGGCTGATTGGTAGATGAGCTGGCGCCGGTGTAGAACTCGCGTAAGACAGGGATGTAGTCTCTCACATCATAGCCCTCCCAGCGCGGGTCGCCGTTGCCGCCGTATTGGAAGAGCGCGCCCCCTACCACCGGCGATGGATACTCCTTGCTGTCCACGATCAATGGCGCCTCTTGGATGGCGATATATTGGCGAATCCAATCGCGGAACTGGGCAGGCGTAAAGCGGTGCGCTTTGAATCCACCCACACCCATTTGGTCCAGGCCACACTCTGAGAAGTAGATCGCCCGGATGGTGGGGTCGAAGCCACAGCGTGTGAAGAGAAACTCCCAGCGCCGCTCAAACCACTGCCACTCGTTGGGTTGATTAATGTGTGCTGGGTTGGGAGCATAAGGATGCATATCGAATGCGATCAGGCCGCTGTTGTAGGCAGGCGCGTAAATTTCGCGGATGATCTGGACGGTCTCCGGATTGGTGAAATCTGGGCAACCCATCGAGAAGGTGCCAGCGGCGTAGGTGGCGCCGCTGATCTGGCGGATGCGCTTGGCGACCTCGATGTCGAGCATTGCCCTGCGTCGTAAGTCGTCGCCGTCTTGGCCGACCTGATCGGCCTCGTTTAGGCCGATGTAGATGACACGCGGGAACTTGGCGCCGCCCAAGCCGTCAATGATTTGCTCAACGCTGGGCAGCGTACCGTGAACGAAGAAATGGCGCGCCATGACCACAGCGTTCGGATAATTGCGCGCGATCTCGCCGGCCGTCTCAAAGTCGTCCATGCACAAGAAGAACTCGCAACCGTGCGCTGCTTCTTGCTTGGCGAGGCCTCCGTTAGACATGGTGTGTAGGCCAATCTTAAAGCGCGGCCTTTGAACGAACTCCAGATATTGGGCGAACACGAATGCAGTGGCCGGCTTTTCCGACGTCACACTGCGGAGTGATGCGCCGCCTGCCTGCAGCGAGACACGCGCCCAGCCATTTTCGATACTCAGCACCTCCACCTCTTGTCCTTTACTCAGCAGCCCAATCACGTTGTTTGGCGAGAGGACGCTGGGTTGTGATCGAACGTTCAGCAGAGAGGCGGTAACTCTTGCCTTCATGAACACGCCTTCAATCAGTGACAGTGGCTTTGCAGATACAAAAGCGGGCAACGGGATTTGAACCCGCGACCTTCTGCTTGGAAGGCAGACGTGCTACCCCTGCACCATGCCCGCGTGTGCCCTAATTTTAGCGCACCATGCCAGGGTAAGATTCAAGTGTGCATGAGCTCTCCATCGCGTGTAGCCTGGTTGAAGTGGCAGCACAGGCAGCTCAACAGCACGGCGCTACGCGCGTGACGCGGGTGCATCTCAAGCTCGGCGTGCTCTCCGGCGTGGATGCCGATGCGCTGCGCTTCAGCTACGACGTCGCTGCGCAGGGCACATTGCTGGAAGGTTCGCAGCTTGAGATCGACGTGCTCCCAGCTGTGATCTCATGCCATCAATGCGGCGCATCATGTGTCCTGCCGACCATCCAAGACTTTCGCTGTCCGGCTTGTGGTGCGCCCTCTCATCACCTGCTGCAAGGCCGAGAGATCGAGATCGCCCATATCGAGATCGAGGTAGACTCGGTCGAGGAACAAGCAACCATAAGCTGAGAGATGAAGACGCGATTGCTAGAAATCCGCCAAGGTGTGCTGAGCAAGAACGACCAACTGGCTGCGCAATTGCGCGAGCGCTTCCGCCAGATGGGCGTGCTGGTGGTGAACATCGTCTCCAGCCCAGGCAGTGGCAAAACTGCGCTGCTGGAGCGCGTGCTGAGCGAGCTGCGCGCGCAAGGCGCAACCGTGGCCGCACTTGTGGGTGACCTGGAGACAGATCATGACGCCCGCCGGCTGGCCCGCAGCGGCGCGCCTGTGCGACAAATCAACACCCACGGGAACTGTCACCTTGAGGCTGACATGCTGATCAAGCATCTTGCTGATTGGAATGTGGGCGCTGTCGAATTCCTCTTCGTCGAGAACGTTGGCAACTTGGTTTGCCCCTCGTCTTACGACCTCGGCGAGGATGTGCGGGTGGTGCTGCTTTCGGTGACGGAGGGGGAGGATAAGCCCCTCAAGTACCCCGTGATGTTTCACTCTGCCGACATCGCGGTGATCACGAAAGTGGATTTGGCGCAAGCCTGCGAGTGCGATCTGGCGCAGATGCGCGAGAACATTCTGCGCGTGCGCCCCGGCATGGCCATTTTTGAGACCTCAGCCAAGACCGGCGCCGGCATCGCTGAGCTGATCGCTCATCTTCGTCAGTTGCGTGCGGAGAAAGTGGCGGAGATAGCTGCCTCGGGCGCGTAGCTCACCCACTGCCTCCAGCACTCCAGACCGCCAGCGCCACCACCTCGCTGATCTCACAGAGTGCGCCGTAGGTGTCGCCAGTCAGCCCACCCAGCAGGCGCGCCCACATGTGGGCCAGCGCCTGCGCACAAAGCCCCACCAGCAAGAGGGCGAGTGCTGCGCGCCATAAGGCTACACCGTTCAACGCGGCTGCTAGCAGCGTGATCACGCCGGCCTGGATCGTGCTTGGCCACCACTGCGCGCGCTGCGCGCCAATATGGGCGCTGTAACCCAGGCCGCTTTCGCGCGCGGCAGGGTAGAAGTAAATTCCTCTCAGCATGGCCCACCGCCCCAACGTGGTGGCCGCAACGACGCCTGACCACCAGCTATTGCCACAAGCAGCGATCAGGCTCACCTTCAGCAGCAGGATGAAGATGAGCGCAAGTGCACCCATCGCACCAATGCGGCTGTCTCGCATGATCTCCAACATGCGCTCACGAGAGCGCCAACTGAGCAGTGCGTCGAACGTGTCACTGAGACCGTCGAGGTGTAAGCCGCCAGTAAGCGCAGCGATTGCCAGCACGACGCTCACGCTGCGCACGCCCTCGTTCCACACAACGCCTACCAGACCGCCGATCAGGCAAGCTAACCCGCCTAACAGTGCCCCGACTAGCGGAAACCAGCGCAGCAAAGCGCCAAATGGCGACGCGCTGCTGTTGCGCGCTATCGGTAGCGGCAGGATGCTCAAAAATTGCAGCGCCTCGAAGAAGCTGCGCATGAATCACCTCTTCTCAGCTGCCAAGCGCTGGTCGCCAATTGGCGCAGCGCAGTATGACGCCCCCTGGGTAGCAATCCAGCGCGGTGATACTGCCCAAGTCCACTCGCCAGCGCCAGTGCTGGTCCGGTGGGACGTTGAACAAGCGACATAGCACTAGCTGGATCGGCGTGGCGTGCGTCACAACTGCGACGCGCAAGCCGGCGCGTTGTTCAGCTAATGCCTGCCAGGCTTGTCCTACTCGCTCCGCGATCTGCGCTAGCGACTCACCGCCGACGATCGTGGCATGCAGCGGGTTGCTGAAGCGACGTTGAGCCTCATCAGGGAAGCGTTGCATCACTTCGCGGTAGGTGAGGCCCTCCCATCGGCCGTGGCGCACCTCGCGCCAGCGCCAATCGGCCTGCACTGGGATGGAGCGGGCGCCGGCAATTGCGCGCGCGATCTGCTCCGTGCGCTGCAGGCCGCTGTGCACCACGGCGTCCACTCGGCGCGCTGCGAAGAAGCGCGCGATGGCCTGCGCTTGGCGCTCACCGAAGTGATTGAGCGGCACGTCGGTGTCGCTGAGATAGCGCCGGCTGCGGTTCCACTCTGTTTGGCCATGGCGGATGAGCCATACCCGTCGTGGCACGCTCAGGTTTTGTTGAACTTGCTCCATACAATCACATTCGTGATGCATCGCTCTCGTTGGAGTTGGTTGTATTGGGCGCTGTTTGTGTTATGCGCTGTGCTCGTCGCCGCGCTCAACTTGCCGTGGCCAGGGCTGCCGTCGCCGGACCCGTCGCTGCTGCTGCGCGATGCTTGGTTTGTGTGGGGCTTCAGCTACTTCGGCCTGTTGATTATGCCGATGGCGGCGCTGATGATAGAGGATGGTCGCCGGCGTAACATGCGCTGGCCGCTGTATGTGATCCCCTACTTTGCCGTCGGCATTTTGCCGTTGAGCATTTTCATGGCGCGACGCCCTGCAACAGACCAAGTCGTGCTGTCCACGCCGCGCTGGCTGGAGCAACGCTGGTTTTGGGCGCTGCTGGCTGCATCGGTAGTGCTGATCTCGCTCGTCCTCCTGCCTCAAGGCTCGTGGGATAAGCTGGTTCGGACAATGCAGCATAATCTCGGCTTGGCCTTCATGTGGCTGGATATTGCGTTGAACCATCTCGTGGCGTTGCCGCTGGCGCAGGCGGACATGCAGCGTCGTGGTGTCGCATCAGGGGCACAGCGGCCATGGCTGATCGCCATTGCGCTCAGCGGTCCGCTTGCTCTGTGCGCCTACATGGCTGTGCGCCCTGCGCATCAGCGCTAATCTTGGCGGGGTTTGCTAAACCACACGCTCACCGGCTGCTCTTCGCCCAAATCCTCCCAGCTCTCGATGTTGAAGTCGAGCTGGACAACAGCACAGGTGGGCATGTGCTGCAAGGTCGGCACATAGCTTTGGGCGAATTCCGTTAGCTCTGGGTTGTGGCCGAAGAGCATGATGCAACGCGGCCCAGCGCCCTGCTCTCGGATCACCTTGAGCAGGCGCTTGGGCGTCGCCTCGTACAGGCGCTTGTCCACCACGATCTGCTCGGTATCGTAGTTGAGCGCTTGGGCAATGATGCGCGCAGTGCTCAATGCTCGCAGCGCCGGGCTGGAGATCAACAGATCGGGTTTGACTTGGCGCTCTGCCAGGCGTCGCCCCATCTCTGGGGCATCGCGCAGCCCGCGTTCGCTGAGCGGCCGGTCCATGTCATCGAGCCTGGGGTCGTCCCAAGACGATTTGGCGTGTCGGATCAGGAACAGAGTCTTCACGTCCTCACTCCCGGTCCAGTTGATTTTGCACGCGCTGCCAGGACTTGCCCTTGATGCGCCTATAGTAGCGTGGGAATGCGCACTGGCATTCGCGCATGTACGCTTCGTATTGGTCTTGAAGCGCTTGCAGGGCGCGCGCCCCTGATTCATCCAGCGACTCGGCATGAGCTGCGCGTAGTTTGTGCAGCTCCTGTAGGGCCACCCAGGCGTCCTGATGTTCACCCAGCACGTCCTGCAGCGCAATCAGCTTCGTCAAAAAGCGCTTGATAGCACGAGGGTAGAGCGGTGCACAAAACTCCAGCGCATAGCGCAGTCGTCTGCATTGCATGCGCAGGGCGTGGTATTCCTCCGGCGAGGCATCTGAGCCGAGCGCGTCGCCCTTCTTGCGCAGGCGCGCATATTGCGCAAGCAACAGGGCGGGCATCTCTTGTTGTGCGAGGCGTTGCGCCCGCGGCAGCAACGCATCAGAATTGCTCAGCAGGTGGACAAAGCGCTCGACCATGCGCTGGTAGCGTGTGGAATTCAGCAGGCGCAACAGGTGTGCGCGCGCTTTCTCACGCTCTTGAGCCAACATCGCTTGCACCACCCTCAGGGCTTCTTGGGTTAGCGCGTTGGGCTGCTCTTGCCAAGATTGCAGGCGCTGCATTTGCACATCACAGTCACGCACAGCGCCGAGGGCGCGCCCGATCCAACGCAGGTCGTCACGCAGCGACTGAGTTTGCTCAGGCAAAAAGTTGCCAAACAATTTGAGTGCGACGCGGAGGCGGCGCGTCGCTGTGCGCATGTGATGCACTGCTTCGGGGTCTTCGCCCAGCCGCGCGCCTGGCTCATTGTCCAGGAAGTCGGTGAAGTGCTGGCGCAAGGCAGCCATTGCTAGCTCGCCACATCGCGCTTGGGCGTCGAGCTCGTCCAAGCTGGCCGGGCTGCCCAGGTCCAAGCGGTGCGCTGGAGGTGTGAGACGGTTGAACGAGATGCCAAGGTGGAACTTGGATGTTTTCGCCGGCGTGAGTTTGCAAGCGCGGCGCAGCGCTTCCACGAATCGCTCGGCTTGCGAGTATTGCTGGGGAGAGAGCCCTGCACTCAGCTCCACTTCTACCCGTTGTATGCGATAAGGCAGCCGGTGTTGACCAGATGGGATGGTGATGGCGTCCAGCGCGATCTCTGCAATCTGCTCACCATCGGCGCGCAGCGTGATGCGCTGGCGTTCAGTGTGAACCTCACACAGCGGTTGCAGTCGCTCGCGCCCGACCACGGCTTGAATGCGCTGACCAACCTGCCCGTTGGAGGCGATCAGCCGCTGTGGCAAGGCGTGGTTGTTCGTGGCTGCTAGCATCTCGCTCAACTCCTCGCGCACCCGCAGCCCCCCTTTGCGCGTGCCAAAGGATTTGAGGGTCACCATGATTGTCTCATCGTGCTCATTCTGGCGCACGCGCAGCACATAGCCCGCCCGATAAAAACGCCAATCGGGTGTGTCGAGATAGTGGTCGCAATGCTTGACGAGGGGGAGGAAATTCAGTTGCAGCTCCCCCTGCTCGGCGCGCTGGTGCAACCACTCCTCCACATCAAGTAGGCTATCGGCATCGAATTGCCACTCAACCTCTGTCTGAGATACAAGCGTCATTCGACACTTAGATTGTAAATGCCTCGCGCGTTAGCGTAAGCGTTGCGCACCACCAGGCGGTAGATGCCGCCGCTGCTTGCCTGAAATAGCTGGCGCGCTTGACGCGCGACGAGGAGGCGCGTACCGTTCGGTGCGAACACTTCCAGCAAAGGCGCAAAAGTTCCCGCAGCGCGCTCCAGCCGCAGGGTGACCGTTTGGCCGGCGCTGAGCGCGATGTAGTATGTGTCGCGGTCGCCACGGGGGGCGATGCTGCCGCGCAGGGTTTGGCCGAGGGCGATGGTGCGGAAGTCGTCGCTATCGCGGCTGAAGAGGCTCACGCGCAAGGCGTACTGGCCGATGGTGTTGGCACTGCTGCGTGCGCGAACGCGGTAGAGACCGTTGGCTGGCAACGTGGTGATCAGTTGCGCGCTGCGTGTGACGCTCCCCCGCGCGCGCCCGAGCAGCCGGCCAGCGAAGTCATACAACTCCACCAATGGCGCGAGCGTGCCGCTTTGTCGCGTGTGCGTGATCAGCACTACCTGGCCGCCCAGGCCGTCGAAGAGCCAGTCGTCGGCGTCGCCAGTGGGCGCGATCAAGCCGCGCACCACTTGCCCGAATTCAATCACTGTCTCTGGCTCATCGATCGGTAGGCCCTGTGGGGGAGAGTAGAGCAACAAGTTGGCCGAGTTAGCCCCGGCGTTGCGCACCACGCCGCGCGTAGCGAGGGCGAGGATCAGCTCACGCACTTGCGCCGGCGCAGCGTTGGGGCGCGTCTGCAACAGCTTTGCTGCGACGCCGGCGAGGTGGGGCGTCGCCATGGATGTGCCGCTCTCCAGCTTTTGGTCTGTGTCGCTGCCGATCCAGGCCGAGAGGATGTCCTGGCCTGGTGCAAACACGTCCACGCAGCGGCCAAAGTTGGAGTAGCTCGCGCGCTGGTCGGTGCGGTTGGTTGCGCCGACGGTGATCGCGCTGGCAGCGCGAGCCGGCGAGTAGGCGCAGGCGTTGTCGGCAAAGTTTCCGGCCGCTGCCACCACCACGATCCCCTGCGCAGCAGCGTTGTTCACAGCCAAGTCCAGCGCGTCTGAGGCTGGTCCGGCCAAGCTGAGGTTCATCACAGCAGGCTTAATGTGGTTACCCACCACCCAATCCACCCCTGCCAGCACTGCCGAGAGCGTGCTAAGGCCGTTGCAGTCGAACACTCGCACGGCGTGCAGGGTGGCCTCTCGGGCCACGCCAAAAGTGCTGCCCGCCGCGGTGGCCGCCACATGCGTGCCGTGGCCGGCGCAATCGTCGCTGTTCCTTCCATCGCCGACCACGTCAAACGCGGCTCGTGCGCGGCCTTGAAAATCCACGTGAGAGAAGCGTATGCCGCTGTCCACGACGTAGATATTCACCCCTCGGCCAGTCTCACTGAAGGTGTAACGTCCATCCAGCGGCAAGGTGCGCTGGTCAATGCGGTCCAGCCCCCAGGGGGGTGCGGCGTTGCTCACGCTCACTGAGGGCACAGGGCGCAAGCGGATCACGCGGTCTGACTCGACCAGTGCAATCCCCGCCTCACCTCGTAGTCGTTGGGCAACTGCTGGTTCGAGTGTCGTGAGGAAGCCGTTCAGCGCAGCGGTGTATTCGCGGAGCACCGGCAATGCGAAGCGCTGCTGCAAGTCTGAGCGCAGGGCGCGCGCCGCGTTGCGGTCCAAAGATTCAGTGAAGACAACGATGTAGCGTTCTGAGGTGGGCGGCGCTTGTGCTGAAGCGGGCTGTGCTAGAGCAAGAGCAAGCGCTGCTGCCAGCACTGCGTGCATCAGCGCGGCAACCCCCTGTGCGACGCTGCCGAGACCAGAGATGAGCATCACAACGGGGAGTATATTCACCGCTCGCCAGGCGAAATGAGCGACGGTGGGGGCCTGTGTGGGTGGCGAGCGAGACACTGCTGGCGCTTTGCGATGGTGACCGTGGCTGAGAGCGCTGGTTACAATCTCCGCGCCTATGTCGCAAGCAGACCTCAAGGGCAGATGGGCGCTCATCCTCGGCGCGTCGTCGGGCTTTGGCGCAGCGACCGCGCTGGAGCTGGCCAAGAACGGGATGCATATCATCGGCTTGCACTTGGACCGCGGCGCGGCACTCGAAGCGGTGAGGGGTTTGGTGCGCGAGCTGGAGAGCTGCGGCGTGCAAGTGTGGTACCAAAACGTCAACATCGCCAACGCCGAGAAGCGCCGCGAGACCATCGCGCAGATTCGCCAGCGTCTGGGTGAGGCCAAGCTGCACCTGGTGATGCACTCCGTGGCGTTTGGCTCGCTGCTCCCATTTATCGGCGAAGACGCCTCACTGCAGCTCACCCAGCCGCAGATGGAGATGACGCTCGACGTGATGGCCAACAGCCTAGTCTATTGGGCGCAAGACCTGTGGCACGCCGGGCTGTTGGGGCGCGGCAGTCGCATCTTCAGCATGACCAGCGCAGGCAGTTTGCAAGTGTTCAAAACTTACGGCGCTGTGAGCGCGGCCAAAGCAGCGTTGGAAAGCCACACCCGCCAACTGGCGCTGGAGCTGGGCCCGCACGGCGTGATGGTGAACTGCATCATGGCCGGCGTGACCGACACGCCGGCGCTGCGCAAAATACCCGGCAATGAGGAGATCGTGTCAATCGCGTTGCGCCGCAACCCTACTGGCCGGCTCACCACCCCGCGCGACATCGCCGTCACCATTCGTGCTCTGTGCGACCCGGAGATCGAGCGCATCAACGGCGCCACCATTGTGGTGGACGGTGGCGAGCTGATCTGCATGTGAGCTGCGCTGAGGGGCAAGGTCCATGCTGCTGCTCGCGCTGCGAGTGCGATGACAATCGCATCGAACGCGCGCTGAAGCATGTGCAGCCAAGCCCTTGCAAACACCGCGGCTGCGATCAAGCGGGAGGAGTGTGTCGCCGATCAGGTCGCGGCTGACTAGCATCGGCGTCATCCACGGCGCGGCCCTAAAGCTCACGCCTGATGCGCCCTGCTGTCACGGGTAGATGCGGTTAAGCAAGCGCGGGAAAGGCGAGGCTTCGCGCACGTGCTCGATACCGCAGATCCAAGCCACGGTGCGCTCCACGCCAAGCCCAAAGCCGCTATGCGGCACGCTGCCATAGCGGCGCAAGTCTAAATACCAAGCGTATGGCTCAAGCGGCAAGCCGTGCTCGCGCAAGCGCTGTTCCAACAGCGCGGCGTCGCTGATGCGCTCGCTGCCGCCGATAATCTCGCCATAGCCTTCCGGCGCGAGCAGGTCGGCGCTCTTGCACACTTCGGGGCGGTCCGGGTAGGGCTGCATGTAAAACGCCTTCACGGCGGTGGGGAAGCCAGTGACGAACACCGGTCGGTCATACAACTGCGTGAGGGCGGTCTCGTGGGGGCTACCGAAGTCCATGCCCCAGGTGATGTCCAGCAGCGATGGGTCTGGGATGTCCTGCAGCGGTTGGCCGTCGGCGCGTCGAACGATCTGACCGGCTTGCAGTTGCGCTTGGATGTGTTGGAGCGTTTGGATGGCCTCGTCGTAGGTGAGGCGTGGGAAAGGCGGCACCACGCGCTCCAAGCGTGAGGTGTCGCGCCCGAGCAGTTTCAGCTCCTCCGCGTTTTGGCGCAGACAGGTTTGCACGATGTGAGTGACGAACTGCTCCTCGATCTCCAGCAGCTCATCCAGCCCACAAAAGGCGATCTCTGGTTCCACCATCCAGAACTCGGTGAGGTGGCGGCGCGTTTTGCTGCGCTCAGCGCGGAAGGTGGGACCGAAGCAATACACCTTCCCAAAGGCGAAGATGCCGGCCTCGTTGTAAAGCTGGCCGGTTTGGGCGAGATAGGCTGTGTCGTCAAAGTAATCCACCTTAAACAGGGTGGTCGTGCCTTCGGCAGCGCTAGGGGTGAGAATGGGCGTGGTGACCTCGATGAAGCCGTGCGCGTCGAGCCACTCGCGGATGGCGCGCATCACAGTGGCGCGCACCCGCAACACGGCCCACTGGCGTGAGGAGCGGATCCACAGGTGGCGGTGGTCCATCAGGAACTCAACGCCGTGCTCCTTTGGGCCGATGGGATACTCCTCGGCGCGCTGGATCACCTCCAGCGAAGCTACATCCAGCTCATAGCCACCTGGCACGCCTGGCGCGCGCGCATCGGCCCGCACTGTGCCGGTCACTATCAGGCTGCTCTCTTGCGGCAGCTTATCAGCGGCTTGAAAGACGGCATCGCTGACGTTTGGCTTGAAGACAACACACTGGCATATGCCACTGCCGTCACGCACCTGAAGGAACACCAATTTGCCTTTGGCGGTGCGGTTGTAGAGCCAGCCGCGCAAGGTGACTGTCTCGCCGACGTGACGGGCCAGCTCCCGAATGGGCACCACGTTCATCGTGGGGGATTGTAAACACAATCCTTTGGCGCTACTCCCATCCCACGCGCTTAATCTGGGTTTTGCCGCGCAGGGCATCCCACCAGCGATTGATACTGCCAAGCCCCCACATCAGCGGTTGAAAGTCAGCAAAGCGATAGGCCACCACATCGTTGCGCAGCGCGTCGAGCGTCTCAGTGAGCGCAGCTTCCAGGCAGGCGTTCAGCACGTTGGCAGCAGGCAGGTCATCGGCCAACACCCTGATCGGCGGGCCGATGCTGATGAAAGCATCGGGCTTTTGCTCGCCGATGAACTCGTATCGCAAGGCCATTGGATACAGCAGGCAGGCACCGGTGCGCTGGGCTACGCGGCGGGCGATATGGGCTGTGCCGTTTTGAAATCGCAGCGGCCGCACATCGTTAGCCAGTATCTCGCCCTGAGGGAAGATCAGCAACAGACGATGGGGCGCCCCGCACAGCAGCTCTGTTGCGTAGGTAATGCTGCGCATGGCACTGCGCGGGTTCGTGCGGTCCACTGAGAAGGCGCCACAGGCGCGAAAGAATTGATAGCGCGACAGCTGGGTGTGCTCCACCATCACGTAGCCATCTTTGTGCCAGCACCGCTCGTTGAGCGCCATCGCCAAATGCGCGTCCCACCAGGCGCTGTGGTTGCCGAAGAGCACAACTGGTCGAGGATCGCTGACCGGCGCGGGCGTGACCTGGCGCAGCCACACGCAGTGGAAGCTCAGCCGCAGCCCTGAGGCAATCAAAGCGTGATAGATCAGGCGGTTGAGCAGGCGGTTCTTACGCGCTGTGAGCATAGTTGGTAGCGTAGTGCTGTTATACAATCTCTTCGTAAGACGCTGCTGTGCCGAGGCAGCGCATCAATCGCGAGGAGAAGAGGAGAAAAAGTCAATGTTGTCCAAAACTATCCTTGTGACGGTGGCAGTGTCCGCATGGTTGCTGAGCGGTTGCGCTGCGCCGACGCCCGCCGCTGCTCCGACTAGCGCGCCACAAGCGCCGGCTGCTGAGGGCAGCAAGTTGCCTGACCTTGGCGGCCGCGAGATCGTGGTGGCTGTTGAGAACGCTTACATACCGTTCAACTTCGTCCCGATTGATAGTGATCAACCCCAGGGATGGGACTACGACACGATCAACGAGATTTGCCGGCGGCTCAATTGCAAGCCAGTGTACCGCCAGATCGCCTGGGACAACATGATTGCTGCCGTGGCAGCCGGCCAGTTCGACATGGCCGCTGACGGCATCACCATCACTGACGAGCGCGCCAAGACAGTGGACTTCTCCGATGGCTACATCGCGGTGGACCAACGCATCATCGTGCGAAAGGACGACAACCGCTTTCGCTCGGTGGACGACTTTAAGAACGCCCAGGGTGTGAAGCTGGGCAGCCAAAAGGGCACCACCAACTACGACGAGGCGATCAAGCTAGTCGGCGAGGCAAACACAGTCGGCTTCGACACATTCGACTTGGCCGTGCAGGCGGTGATCGCAGGCGATGTGGACGGGGTGGTGATTGACGACGTGGCCGGCGTCGGTTACGTGGGCGCCAATGCGGACAAGGTGAAGCTGCTCGAAGGGCGGCTGGTCGGCCAGCAACTCGGATTTATCTTCCCCAAGGGATCGGACTTGGTTGCACCGATCAATGCAGCGTTGGACGCGATGAAGCGCGATGGCACACTGGACCGCATCAATAAGAAGTGGTTCGGCCCAGAGTTCCAGCAGATGGGCATCACCTACGACACCATCAAGCCAGGCCCAACACCCATCCCCTAGCAATTCGGTTGGCGCTTGGCATGCACTGACGCTTCGCACAAGGCCGAGGTCGCGCCGAGTGACGTGGCTTCGGCCTTTTTTGTTTGTTGAGGCCCCATGTCCCCTTCCTCCCAAAGCAGGCAGCGCCGTGTAGCACAATGGCCATGGTGGCTGATCGCGCTGATCGCAGTTGGCGCGCTGCTGGTGTCGCAATTTCTCACCAACGAGACGTACGTCACCATCCTCAACCGCGTCGCCGGTGGGATCAGGGTGACGATCACAGTGACCCTGCTAGGCTACCTGTTAGCGATCAGCATTGGATTGTTGGTTGGTTTAGGCCGTATCAGCGGCAACTCCCTCATCTACAACCTGGCCACGCTCTACGTCCAGGTGGTGCGCGGGGTGCCGATCCTGGTGCTCATCTTCTACGTGGCGCTGGTGATCATCCCGCCAGTGTTGCAGTTGCTCGGCATTCGTCCTGCCACGTTCGACTTCACCTTTCGCGCAGTGATCGCGCTGGGAGTGGCCTATGGCGGCTTTGAGGCGGAGACGTTTCGCGCCGGCATCCAATCCATCAGCCGAGGGCAAATGGAGGCGGCGCGCTCGTTGGGCATGAGCTACATGCAAGCCATGCGCTACATCATCCTTCCCCAAGCGGTGCGGAACATCCTGCCGCCGCTGGGCAACGACTTCATCAGCATGTTGAAAGACTCATCGCTGGTCTCCGTGCTCGGCGTGAACGACATCACCAACCTCGCCCGGCTGTATGCCGCCTCCTCCTTCCGCTACGCTGAGACATACAATACGCTGGCGTTCACTTACTTGAGCATGACGCTGCTGCTGTCGCTGCTGGTGCGCTGGGTAGAGAAGCGGCTGAGAGTTGCCTGAACCTGCGCGATGCAAACTTTGACCTTGCTCGACGGCGCGATGGGCACCGAGCTCACACGGCGCGGTGTCAACACAGCGTTGCCGCTGTGGTCGGCGCATGCGCTGGACGTTGCGCCCGAGGTGGTCATGCACATCCACGCTGACTACATCGCCGCCGGCGCGCAGGTGGTCACCGCAAACACCTTCCGCACCAACCCCCGCGCACTGGCGAAGGCGGGGATCGCGCACCGCGCTCAAGCGCTCACCCGTCGCGCTGTGGGGTTGGCTCGGCGGGCGATTGCTGCAACGGGCCAGCTCGGCAAGGTGCGCGTGGCCGGCAGCGTCGCGCCGGTCGAAGATTGTTACAGCCCTGAGCTGGCTCCGAGCGACGCGGAGCTCGAGCGCGAACACATGGTTCATGCCCGCCACTTGGCTGAAGCGGGCGTGGAGCTCATCCTAATCGAGACGCAGAACACAATCCGCGAGGCGGTGGCTGCTGCGCGCGCGGCTGCCATCGTGGGCTTGCCGTTTTGGGTGAGCTTCGTGTTGCGCGATCCGCACACACTGCTGAGTGGTGAGGCGCTCAGCGACGCGGCGCGCGCCGTGCTGCCGTTCAAACCGAGCGCTGTGTTGGTGAATTGCGTGCCGGTAGAGCAAATCGGGCCGGCGCTGGTCACACTGCGCGCGCTCCTGCCGATGTCTATTGCCGTAGGCGCCTACGCGAACGTGGGGCACGTAGATGAACAGGGCAACTGGACGCTGGAGCGTGCGGTGAGGCCCGACACCTATGCGGCTTTTGCACAACAGTGGCGCGCCCAAGGGGCGACGATTATCGGCGGCTGCTGCGGCACCACTCCCGAGCACATCGCTGCCTTGCGCGCTGCGCTGGCGAGCGGCTGAGGCATCGGCTCATGTTGCTGCCGCCCGCAGCATCTCCGCGCGGTCGGTGTGCTCCCAGGGCAGGTCAATGTCGGTGCGGCCGAAGTGGCCGTAGGCTGCTGTCTGGCGATAGATCGGCCGGCGCAGGTTCAGGTCGCGGATGATCGCGCCGGGCCGCAGGTCGAACACCTCGTTGATGGCCTTGATCAGCTTTTCTTCGCTCACCTTGCCGGTGCCAAAAGTTTCCACATTGATGGAGAGCGGGCGTGCCATGCCGATGGCGTAGGCCACTTGCACCTCGCAGCGGCTAGCCAGACCTGCTGCAACGATGTTCTTGGCCACCCAGCGGCAGGCATAGGCAGCGGAGCGGTCCACCTTTGTGGGGTCCTTGCCGCTGAACGCGCCACCGCCATGACGGCCCATGCCGCCGTAGGTGTCCACGATGATCTTGCGGCCGGTTAAGCCGGCATCGCCCATCGGCCCGCCTACGACAAAGCGGCCGGTGGGGTTGGTGTAAATCTTGGTGCGCTCGTCCAGCATCTCCGGCGGGATGACAGGACGGATGACGTGATGGATCAATCCTTCGCGGATGGTGTCCTGGTCCACGTCGGGGCTATGCTGTGTGGAGATCAGGACGGTGTCGATCCGCACTGGCCGGCCATATTGATACTCCACTGTGACCTGGGTTTTGCCATCTGGGCGCAGCCAGGGCAACGTGCCGCGCTTGCGCACCTCGCTCAGTCGGCGCGCCAAGCGGTGCGCCATGGCGATGGGCATGGGCATGAGCTCGGGCGTCTCATCGCAAGCGAAGCCGAACATCATGCCTTGATCACCAGCGCCGATGCGGTCCACCTCCGAGTCCGCGTTGGAGTGGCGCACCTCAAGCGCCGTGTCCACCCCCTGTGCGATGTCCGGCGACTGGCTGGCGATGGCGATCTGCACGCCGCAGGTGTTGCCGTCGAAGCCCTTCTCTGAGGAGTCAAAGCCGATGTCGGTGATGACTTGGCGGATGAGCTGATCGAAGTTGATGTATGCCTTGGTCGTGATCTCGCCCAAGCAAATCACAAAGCCTGTCTTCACGGCGGTCTCGCAGGCGACGCGGCTGTAGGGGTCTTGCACGAGGCAAGCATCTAGCACAGCGTCTGAAATCTGGTCGCACATCTTATCGGGGTGTCCTTCCGTCACCGATTCGGACGTGAAGAACAGGCGTGGTGAAGTCATGAAGCTGCTGCTCACGGCTTGTCGTTACCAGAAAGTAAGGTGTGCATGCGGCACGAACAACCGCAGCCTTCATCGCTAGCCGAGGGAACGTCTCGCAGCTGTTCCATGAGCGAGAGCGCCCTCCGCGCTCAGGCGGCAACAGTATAACATGTTGGTGGAACGCCTCGCCGAGTGCCGAGCATCAGCCTTTGAGCGCTGCAACGGCTCGATGCAGAACGGTCGTTTAGCGCACAGGCTACAATCGTGAAGGGTCGCTGTGCACAAGCCATCTCACAGGAGTTCGATACATGAACTGGAACGTGCGCTTTATCAGCTTGTAGTAGCACGCTGAGCAAAGGAGGTAAACATGTCTGAAGGTTACACGAACATCGCCGGCCAGCGCGTAGATGTGCCCGAACCGGCGGTTGCTTTTAGCGGCACAACGATGGGCGGCGCGACGTATAAGGTGGTCGGCAGCATCCTTCAAGCCGTCTTGCTGCGTCTGCGCGCCGGTCAAGAGATTTACACCGAGAGCGGCTCGCTCTCCTGGATGCAGGACGGGATCACGATGAACACCAACCTGCAGGGCGGGTTGGGTGATGTCTTCAAGCGGGTGGTTGCTGGCGAATCACTGTTCATCGTGAGCTACCAGGCGCAGCACGACGGCGCTGAAATCGCGTTCGCCAGCGACTTCCCCGGCAAGATTCTAGCGCTCAACCTGGGCGAGGGGCAAAGCATCATCGCTCAGCGCGGCGCATTCCTGGTGGGTGAGAGGAGCGTCTCCATTGAGATCTTCTTCAACCGTCGGCTAGGAGCAGGGTTCTTTGGTGGCGAAGGACTGATCCTGCAACGACTCACCGGCCCTGGCACGATCTTTGTGACCATAGATGGCGAGATCGTGGAATACACGTTGCAACCCGGCGAGCGCCTCAAGGTGGACACTGGCCACGTCGCCATGTTTGAGCCAACCGTGCAGTTCGACATTGAGTGGGTGAAGGGCTTCAAGAACATCTTGTTTGGTGGCGAGGGCTTGTTCTTTGCCACGCTGACCGGCCCTGGGCGGGTGTGGTTGCAGACGATGCCGATGAGCAAGCTGGCCGGCGCCATCGCCAGCTTCCTGCCGCGCAGCGAGGGCAAAAGCCAGAGCTTCGGGGTGAACCTCGGCGATCTGCTCGGCGGGCGCTGAGCGGCCTCGCCGGACGCGAGCACGGGTTGATGCACGAGTGCGGACGCCAGGTTTGCACCGGTGAGCGCGTCAGCCTTTCAGAAAAGCCGCTTTGCCAACGCAAGCGCCCCCTGCTTCCAAGGAACGCGATGTGACACCCCCGATTGGTTCTTAAACTTGTCGCGGTTTGCCAAATACCACTGGTAGTTGCGGATGAGCGCTTGCTGGTTGCTGTACTTGGGCTTGAAGCCCAACACGCGCTCCGCCTTTTCAATGGAGACGTAGGATTCTTTCGCCACCGTCTCGTACACCCATTTGTAGAGCGGCGAGAGCTTCAACGCCTCCAGCACCCGCAACGCACCGATCACTGGGGCAGCCGGCAGGGGGCGCACCTTTTTGCCGAAGCCGGCGTAGTCCAGCACTGCTTGGAAGTCCTCGGCTAGCGTGCCAAACTCCTTTGCGCCGATGTTGAACGTGTCGTTCGTCTGCTCGCAGGGCAAAGTGGCACACAGCCAGATCGCCTCGCAGAGGTCCTCCACATCGAGGAATTGGTAAAGGTTTTTGCCACTGCCGAGCACAGGGAAACCGTGGCCACTGCTGGCCCAGTCGTAAAGCAAGGCGAAGACACCGAGCCGCTCTGGCCCAATGAAGGACTTGGGGCGGAGGATGGGGACACACATGCCTTGCTGGCGAAAGCTCTCGCAGATGCGCTCGGCCTCCACTTTTGCTTCACCATACGGGCCGACCCCATGCAGCGGGTCATCCTCGCGCAACGGGTGATGGTCGGGTATGCCATACACGGCAGTCGAGGAGATGTGGATCACGCGCTGCACGCCTGCTGCCTGCGCCGCCTCCAGCACGTTGCGGGTGCCAATCACGTCGGTGGTGTAGATGTCCACCTTGGAGTAAAGCGGCAGCGCAGCTGCTGTGTGTACCACAATGTCCACACCTGGCATGACCGCGTCCAGGCGAGCCCGGTCGCGGATGTCGGCTTGGTGGAAGACGATTTGGTCACGCTCAGGATAGTCGAAGTCGGCAATGTCGTAGCACGAGACGTGCTGGCCTTTAGCAAGCAGGTAGCGCGTCAGGTTGATGCCGAGAAACCCTGAGCCGCCGGTGATCAAAAAACGCATGGCGAGCACCTATGATAACAAGTGCATGGCGACGCGGCCTTGCACACTTGCTGCCCACCCTCAAAGGCGTAGTCGCTGTTAGCCCGCCACGCTGCGCCGCTCCACAAACACGCTGCTGCCCTGGCCGGGCGCCCATCTCGATGGTCAGCTTGCTGCCCAACGACTTATAGCCCTGCGACCGCTTGACTCTGCCAACTTGATGACAGCGGCCACCTTGCGGATCGCTGTTGCAGGCGCTTCGCATCAGGTCGGCTCACGCCGTGCCCATGCCTGTGACTGAGTTGCGTCGTCCTGCTACAATCGAGTTTCAGCATGGCAACCGCACTGTTCGACAAACTACATCTTTGTCAGCACCCACTTGCGCATCACAAGCTCACCATTTTGCGCGACAAAAACACTGAGCCCAAGAAGTTTCGCCAATTGGTGCGTGAACTCGCGATGATGCTGGTGATTGAGGCCACCGCCAACTTGCCCACGGTGGAACGCCCCATCGAGACGCCGCTGAAGCCAATGGTTGGAGCGCGTTTGGCACAAAATGTCGGCCTGATACCCATCTTGCGGGCGGGCCTGGGCATGTTGGAAGGCGCGCTGGAGATGCTCCCAACTGCACAGGTCTGGCACATCGGCCTGTATCGCGATGAGCGCACGCTGCGGCCGGTGGAGTATTACAACAAGCTGCCGATCAGCCCCACGGTGCAGGTTTGTCTGGTGCTCGACCCTATGCTGGCCACCGGCGGCAGCGCCGTCGCCACAGTGGACATTTTGAAACGCTGGGGCGCGCAGCACATCAAGTTTGTTGGCTTGATCGGCGCACCGGAGGGCGTGCGTCGCCTGAAGGAGGCGCATGCCGATGTGGATATTCATCTGGTTGCGTTGGACTCGCATCTGAACGAGCACGGCTACATCGTGCCGGGCTTGGGCGATGCAGGTGATCGCCAATTTGGCACAGCCTGAGATAAAGAGGTTATGGAATATCGCATTGAGAAGGACTCGCTTGGTGAAGTGCGCGTGCCTGCCAACGCGTACTACGGCGCACAAACTCAGCGCGCCTTGCACAACTTCCCTGTGAGCGGCATGAAGCCTTATCGCGCGTTTGTCTGGAGCATGTTGGCGATCAAACGCGCTGCCGCTGAGGTGAACCGTGACTTGGGCTTGCTTGAGCCGCGCATCGCCGACGCGATCATCCAGGCGGCCGACGAGTGCATGAACGGCGCGCTGGCGGATCAGTGGGTGGTGGATCCCTTCCAGGCCGGCGCTGGCACCAGCCACAACATGAACACTAACGAAGTGCTCGCCAACCGCGCCAGCGAAATCCTCGGCGTGCCGCTTAACAGCAGCGAGAAGAAGCCCGTCCACCCCAACGACCACGTGAACATGGCCCAGTCCACCAACGACACCATCCCCACGGCCATTCGGCTGGGCGTGTTGTGGCGGCTGCCGGAGCTGCAGGGCGTGATCCAGTCGCTGATTGATGCGCTGTGGCAGAAGGCGCGCGAGTTTGACCCCATCGTGAAGTCAGGGCGCACGCACCTCCAAGATGCTGTGCCGATTCGACTTGGCCAAGAGTTCGGCGGCTATGCGCGTGCGGTCGAACGTGACCTGGAGCGGATCAACCGCGCTGCTGACATGCTGCGCCGTATGCCCATCGGCGGCACAGCGGTCGGCACTGGGCTGAACGCGCATCCGGAGTATCACCGCCGCATGGTGGGTGTGCTCTCGCGCTTGCTCGGCCAGCCGCTCTACGAAAGCGACAACCTGTTTGAGGGCATGCAAAGCATGGCCGACCCGGCTGACTTTAGTGCTGCGCTGCGCACGCTCGCCATCACGCTCACCCGCATTGCCAACGACCTGCGCCTGCTCAGCAGCGGCCCCACCACCGGCCTGGACGAGATCCGCTTGCCTGCTGTTCAACCAGGCTCATCGATCATGCCGGGCAAGGTGAACCCGGTGCTAGCAGAGATGCTCAACATGGCTATGTTCCACGTGCAAGGCTGCGACCTCACCGTGTCGTTGGCGGCGCAGGCGGGGCAGCTCGAGCTGAACGTGATGATGCCGATCATCGCGCACAACCTGAACGAAATGGTGCATGTGACTATCGGCGCGGTGCGTGCGTTTGTCCAAAACGCGCTGCTGGGCATCACCGCTCAGCCGGAGAAGGCGGCCAGTTGGTTGGCGCGCAACCCCATCGTCGCTACAGCCTTGAACCCTCTGATCGGCTACCTGGCCGGTGCCGAGCTGGTGAAGGAGGCCATGGCGCGCAACTTGACCATCCGCGAGGTGGCTGCCGAGCGCATCGCCAACGGCACGCTCGCCAAGCGCGACGGCTCCCCCCTCACCCTCGCTGAGGTGGACGCCGTGCTCTCCGACCTGCGCAAGCTGACCGAAGGCGGCCTGGGTGGGCCGGGCGGTGGTGGTTGAGGCTGCCTCTCGCGCATGGAGTGCATCGGCATTGTCGGGCTGGGGTTGATGGGCGCCTCGCTGGCGCTGGCCCTGCGCGAGGCCGGCTTTGGCGGCGCCATCGTCGGTGTGAGCCGCAGCCCAGCCACGCGCCAAAAGGCATTGGCGCGCGGCATGGTGGACCGCGCCGAGGACTCTCTGCGCGCCTTAGCGGAAGCGGACTTGGTGGTGTTGTGCACGCCAGTGCGCACGCTGATCGCGCAAGTGGATGAGTGTGGGGTGGTGTGCAAGCCCGGCGCAGTCATCACCGACGTGGGCAGCACCAAGCGCGCTGTTGTTCAAGCGATGGATGCGCTGCCGGAGCATGTGCGCGCTGTTGGATCGCATCCCATGTGTGGCAAGGAGACTGCCGGCATTGACGCTGCCGACGCGGGCTTGTATCGCGGCGCGCCGTGGCTGTTGGTCCCCTGCCGACGCACGGACGATGTGGCGCGTGAGCGCGTCAGCCAGTTGGCAAGCCTGATCGGCGCGCGGCTGCTTGCTCTCCCCAGCGCGGACACTCACGATGCGGTGCTTGCCTTCGCCAGCCACCTGCCTTATGCCTTGGCCGTCAGCTTGGTGACGGCAACCGACCAGTTCGCCCTGAATAATCCCGTGGTGTGGGAGGTGGCCGCCAGCGGCTTCCGCGACACGTCACGCGTGGCAGCTAGTGACGTGGACATGTGGTTGGACATTTTGCTCACCAACGCCGATGCGCTGCTCGGCGCGCTGCGCGACGCGCAGTTTGCGCTCGATCAGCTCATTGCCCTGCTTGAGCGCGCCGACGAACACGGCTTGCGCGCTCTCCTAACGCGCGCAGCGCAGGTCCGCAGGGAACACTTCCGTTGAGGCGACATGGAACAGGTGGTCCGCCCCGCCCGCGCCTTGCGTGGTGTGTTGCGCGTTCCCAGCGACCGCAGCATCACCGTGCGCGCGCTGCTGCTGGGCAGCGTCGCCGAGGGACTTTCGCGCATTCGGTTGCCGCTGGACAGCGAGGACACGCAAGCCGCGCTGGAATGCGCGCGCCAGTTGGGTGTGCCGATAGAGAGGGACGATGCGCCCTCGCCATCGGAGCTAGAGGTGCGCGGCAGAGGCCTGCGCGGGTTGTGCGGCAGCACTCAGCCGCTGTTTTGCAACGCCTCTGGCACCACCATGCGCTTGCTCGCCGGCTTGCTCGCTGGTCAGCGTTTTGACAGCGTGCTGGATGGCGCGCCACAATTGCGTCGCCGGCCCATGCGCCGCGTCACCGAGCCGCTGCGCCAAATGGGGGCCAACGTCACCGACGCCGAAGGCTTCCCACCGATCACCATTCGCGCGGCGACGCGACCGCTGCATGGCTTGCGCTACGAGATGCCCATCGCCAGCGCCCAGGTGAAGAGCGCGCTGCTGCTGGCCGGCCTGTACGCTGACGCGCCGGTAGAGGTGATCGAACCGGCGCCCACCCGCGATCACACGGAGCGCTTGCTCCAAGCCTGCGGCGTCACAGTGCGGTGCAACGTGAAGGAGGAACGTGCCGCCGTGTCCCTGCTTCCGCCCACTCAACCACTGCATCCGCTGGACATCACGGTGCCGGCCGACTTCTCCTCGGCCGCCTTCTTCCTCGTGGCTGCTGTGCTGCTGCCCGCTAGTGAGCTGCGCCTGTTGGATGTGGGCGTGAACCCCACCCGCACTGGGCTGTTGGACGTCCTGAGCGAGATGGGGTGTGCGGTTCGGCTTGAGGCCCAGCGCAATGAGGGCGGCGAGCCGGTCGCCGATGTGGTCGTGCAACCTGCTGAGCTGCGCGCTGTGGAGGTGCGGGGGGCACAAATTGCCCGCATGATTGACGAGTTCCCCATCTTCGCTGTCGCTGCCACCCAGGCGCGCGGCGTCTCAGTGGTGCGCGATGCCCAGGAGCTGCGGGTGAAAGAGAGCAACCGCCTGGAGGGACTGGCCGGCGAGTTGCGCAAGATGGGCGCGCGCATTGAGCCGACCGCCGACGGCTTTATCGTGGAAGGTCCCACGCCACTGCGCGGCGCAGTGGTGGACACGCTCGGCGATCACCGCGTGGCCATGGCGCTGGCGGTTGCCGGGCTGCTGGCCGACGGTGAAACCACCCTCGTCGGCGCGCCGTGCGTGTCCAAAACTTATCCGCTGTTCTTCCATCATCTCGCCCAGCTTGTCGTGCGTGAGCACGCTTGAACGTTGGGGGCTGTTCAGCCTACTCTTCACCAGCGCGGCGTCCGCGTGTATGATGAAGTAGGCAAGTAGACAGACTCGAAAATCCGACCATGCCCAAACGTTCAAACCCCTTGCAGCCACTCCTCAGCGCCCTATCGTTCGCCGGTGCAGCGCTGGGTGCGTATGTGCTTTGGTTGCGGCCTTGGCATTTGCGTTGGGGAGCGACGGATACGGAGGTGCTCACGTGGTTGCCCGGCGATGACCTGATCGAACGCCCCAAGCTATCAGTCACGCATGCCATCACCATTCGCGCGCCTGTAGAAGAAGTGTGGCCCTGGCTGGTGCAAATCGGCCAAGGGCGCGGCGGCTTCTACAGCTATAGCTGGGTTGAAGGCCTGCTCGGCTTGGACATGCGCAGTGCGCGCCGGGTCAATCCGGCATGGCAAAACCTGCACGCAGCCGATAGCGTGCCTCTGTCCCCTGATGGCGCAGTGGCTTTGCCGGTGGACATTGTGATGCCCAACCGTGTGCTGGTGATGCACACCGATCAGCCGGCCCCTCGCCATCGCGCTGTGATGCTGCCCAGCTTTTATTCCAGCCTCACCTGGGGCTTTCACCTGCGGCCGATAGATGCCCAAACCACGCGGCTCATCGAGCGCTTCCACGCAGACTGGCCGCCGTCGTTGTGGCGCACGGTGCTGATACGGCTGCTGTTTGAGCCGGGCGCGTTTCTGATGCAGCGCCGCATGTTGCTAGGCATCCGCGACCGCGCCGAGCGCGCGTGGAGCAACAAAAAACAGGCCCACCACCCACATACCCCTTCCCTGTTAGACGCGGTAATGCCCGACTATGAGTTTTGTGACAGCGCCGACGTGCTGATCCACGCGCCACCAGAGGTGGTTTTCCGAGCTATCAGCGAGTTGTCCAGCGAGGATCGCCCGCTGGTGCATATGCTAGGCGAGCTGCGCAACCTCCCCGCTCAGTTGGGCAGCGGTCATCAGCATCGCACCCAGGACCCGTTCCTCTCCGTGCTGCTCGACGCTGGTCGCAGCACCGTGCTGTTGGCAGAGCGCCCGAATCAAGAGATGGTGTTTGGCGCTGCCGGCAAACTACACGACTTGATCGATCAGGAGTTGGCGTCGCTGCGCACATTGGAGGAGTTTATGGCTTTTGAACGCCCTAACTGCGAGAAGCTGGCCATTGGCCTGCGGCTGGTGCCAGAGCTATCCAACGGTTGCCCAAGCACACTGCTGATTTTGGAGCATCGCACCCACGTGCTGAGTGCGGAGGCTGGTCGCAAGTTCGCGGCATACTGGCTCGGCGCGCGCCCGCTGGGGATGCTGGCGATGCGCGAGTTCCTGTCGGCGCTCAAGCGGCGCGCCGAGGCATTGGCGCGCGAGAACCAGCGCACCTGAAGGCGGGGTGAGGGGGAGCAATGCAGCCGCGGCTCAGCGTGCGCCAGTGGGCGACCTTCTTGCTGGTCAACATTGTGGTCTCTACGCTCACTGCGCTGCTGGTGGTGCGCTCGTTGACCCAGCTCTTCAACCAACCTAGCCCGGGCGCGGTGCTGCCGACTGAGGTGGTCGCCTCGCCGACAGCTCAACCTCCCATTGCGGCCACTCCCAGCACAGTCGAATCAAGCGAGCAGGTTGAGCTTCCGATGGTGGTGCAACCCACCTCAACGCCTGCTCCGGCCACCCCTGAAGCTCGGCCGCAGTCAACTCCATCTACGCCGCCGGCGGCGAATATCACCATCAGCACAATTGTCTTCCCCGGCCAGCGCAATCGCGAGATGGTGGTGCTTGTCAACCAAGGAGACGCCGTCGATATGACCGGCTGGACGCTCACCAATCCACGTGGGAAGACCTACACTTTCGGCTCGGTGGTGCTGCCGCGCGATAGCTACATCAACCTGCACACCAAGCGCGGCTTGGACGTGCCAACTGATCTGTTTTGGAACTCCGACGAGCCGGTTTGGCGGTCGGGCGATGTGGCGCTGCTGAAGCGCGGCGAGGAGGTCATCGCTACCTACACGGTGCCGTAGGTTGCTGTGGCGGGTGCTTAGCAACGCAACTTGGACGGCCGTCCACATGAGGTCGCGTCGCTCAGTGGAAGCACAACGGTGCGGTTGCCTCCGTGCACGGGGTCGCTGAAAGGGCCTTAAGTGCGCTCCCATACAGCGCGCTGGCGTTTAGAATCGCGTTATGTTCTCCGAGGCGTTCCTGCGCTCGCTGCGCGGCTTGCGGCTCGACACAGTGCGACGCCGTCCCGGCACGCTCACTGGCGAGCGACGGAGCCCTCGCCGCGGCCGCTCGCTGGAGTTTGCCGACTACCGCAACTATGCCCCCGGCGATGACCCTCGGCGCGTAGATTGGAACGTCTATGCCCGTTTGGAACGCCCCTACATCAAGTTGTTTGAGGACGAGCAGGACCTCACCGTTTACGTTTTGCTGGACGACAGCCCATCCATGTTTTGGCAGATGGATGACACCAGCGCCCCGGCCCCAAAGTGGCGCTGCGCAGCACAGTTGGCAGCATCACTCGCTTACGTCGCGCTGGCATCTGGCGACCAGGTGGTGATCGAAACCGGCAGCGGTCAGCGCTTCGGCCCTCAGCGAGGGCTAGCCTCGGCTGCAGGGATGCTGGCCTTTCTCGAGCGCCTGCCCCAGCAGCAGCGCCCCGCTCGCCTGGTGCTCAACACCTGGCTCAAGCGCGTTGCTCAGCAGGCGCGCAGCGGTTGGTGTGCCATCATCAGCGATTGTCTCGACGAGGCCGGCGGCGAGGAGGGATTGACGGCGCTGGCGAGCCGCGGCCTCGAGTTGCATCTCTTGCATGTGCTCAGCCCAGACGAACTCGATCCGCGTTTCGTCGGCGATCTGCGCCTGCGCGATGTGGAGACGGAAGCCTTTCAAGACCTCAGCATAGACGCAGCCTCGATGCTGGCCTATCGGCGCCAGCTTGAAACATGGCGAATGGGCTTGGCAGCAGCAGTGCGTGCGCGCGGCGGACGCTATCGCTTGGTCAACAGCGCCGAGCCCATTGAGCAGATCGTGCTGCGCGACTTGCGCGGCGCCGGCTGGTTGGTGTGAGCTGCCATGGGTGTGATCCATGCGCCGGCTTTGTTGGCTGCGCTGCTGGCCATCCCGATCGTGCTGCTATACCTGTTGCGTCTGCGACGCCGCGAACAGCCTGCTACCACCACCTTCTTGTGGCGACAGGCGTTGTTGGAACGCGAGGCCAACACCCCCTGGCAGCGCTTTCGCCCCAACGTGTTGCTGCTGTTGCAACTGCTGACGCTGGCTTGTTTGGTCTTTGCCTTAGCACGGCCCTATCTGGCCTCGCCGGGCGCCGTCGGCGCGCGCACGATCCTGTTGCTGGATGCTTCGGCCTCGATGCAAGCTACCGATGTGTCACCATCGCGCTTTGAGGTGTTACGCCGCCAGGTGGCAGCAATGATTGAGGGCCTTGGTATTGGCGAGCAGCTCATGCTGATTGTGGTGAATGAGGCCCCCTACGCCAGCCGCTTCACCGACAGCAAACTCGAGCTGCGCGAGGTGCTAGCAGCGGCGCGATCGTCACCAGGGAGTGCGAATTGGCGCGCCGCATTGGCGCTGGCACAGGCCAACGGCGCAGCCTCGCCAGACACGTGGACCGTGATCCTCAGCGATGGCTCCGGCGCCGACGAGGTGGCATTGCTGCGAGGGCGAGCGCGCTTTGTCACTATCGGCGCGCGTGACGATAACCTGTCTGTGTCCACGCTCTCGCTGCGCCGCGTGGGGGATGCACCCGCTGCACTGGTGCGCGTCACCAATCATGGCAGCCGGGCCAATGCCGCGCTCGTCACCCTGCGCGACCAGGATGGCCGCCTGCTCGATGCGCGTTCCA
This sequence comes from uncultured Anaerolineae bacterium, assembly GCA_938028725.1. Taxonomy (GTDB): domain Bacteria; phylum Chloroflexota; class Anaerolineae; order J036; family Brachytrichaceae; genus CALIMH01. The sequence goes on from CALIMH010000006.1 coordinate 290,846, forward strand.
TCGAGCTGCCGCCAAACGACAGTGTGGACTGGACGGTGACCGGCCTGCCGCCCCAGAGCTTGGCTATCCAGGCCACGATCGAGCGCGCCGAGGCCGACTTCTTGCCTTTGGACAACCAACGCTGGGCCCTGATCACACCGGCGCGACCGCGGGAGGTGATGCTGATTAGCCGCGGCAACCTGTTTTTGGAGCAAGCACTTGCTGCGCTGCCCGACACCCGCCTCACCCGCGCGCCTGCGCTCTCCGCTGAGCTGACTGAGTTCGACATCTACGTCGTGGACAACACCGATGCGACGCCGCCGGCCGGCGCAAACGTGTTATGGGTGGGGCGTTCTCCCTTCGACACCGGCGAAATCTTCACCAACACGCTGTTGATGCGGGCCTCGCCGCACCCGTTGCTGCAAAGCGTGGATTGGCGGACGGTCCGTGTGGTTGAGGCGCGACAGCTGAAGGCGCCGGATTGGTTGCTCCCTCTGGTGGAAGCAGAAGGTGGCAGCCTGCTCTGGGCAGGTGAAGACCCACAGCAGGGTCGGGTGGTTGTGTTGCCGTTTGCCCTCCAGCGCAGCGACCTGCCGCTGCAACTGGCTTTCCCCCTGCTGATGCTCAATAGCGTCAACTGGCTAACCCCGGCTGCCAGCGCAGCGATCCCTTCGGCAGTGTCGCCAGGGCAGGTGCTGCCGTTGCCAGAAGGCGCGCGCGTGCGCTTGCCGAGCGGGGAGGAGGTGGTGGTCACCACCGATGCCTTTGACCGCAGCGAGCAAGTAGGCCTGTACACTTTCACTCTGCCTGATGGCGGTGGTGGTGCGTTTGTAGTGAACTTCGCAGCGCCGCAGGAGTCGCTCATCGCTCCACGCGCTGAGCTGCCCATCGCGCAGGACGAGAGCACCGCCACGCGTGTGTCAGCAGCGTTGCCCCTCGCGCAGCGCGAGGTGTGGCACATCCTGGCGGCGTTGGCGCTTGTCTTGCTCGTGGTGGAGTGGTGGTTGTACCAGCGCGGCTTGCCGTTGCTGTTACAACGGCTGCGACACAAGAAAGCTCGCCTCTTGACGCCTCGCGCCAAGCAATCCACCAGCTGATGGAGGCCTGTTGAGACCGCTGTGGTGGTGTCCCGTCCCCTCTGGTTCTTGTGATTGACGCTGAGCAGGCGCCGAGATCACGGCGCCGAGGTCGGAGCATCGTCCGGAGGCTCTGCTTCAGCAGTGGATGGGGGAGGCGTCTCAATGAGCGGTGGAAGCATCGGCTCGCTGGTGAACTGGGGGAACGGCGTGGGCAGCACCAACGGCTTGCGGGTGGGGCGCCGTGGACGCGCAGGGGAGCTGTTCTGCGCCGGCGCCTCAATCAGCAGTGTCGCAGTGGCCGGTGTGGGCAACGGGGGCGGAAGCACGGTGGGTGAGGCGAGTGGCAGTGCCGTGCTCGTCGCTGTCTCGCGTGGGGTAGTGCTCAGCAGTAAAGGCTGACGATTCTGTAGTGTTGCCTCGCTGCGATTCACGTTGCTGATGAACAGACCTACTACACCCGCACCCAACACCAGCAGCACCGCTAGCCACGCCGCCAGCAGCAACCAGGAGGGCGCTGGCCGCCTTTGTGGCAGTGTGACCCGGCCCGGAGACAGAGCCGGCTGTGGTGCCGTCGTTCGGCGCAGCTCCTCGGGCAGGGGCGGCGCGCTGAGCGCGGCGTAGAACGCCCGCGCCAGGCTACCGGCGGAGGAGGGGCGCTGGGCTGGCTGTTTGTTCAGCGCCCACATCACCACATCGCCCACCGCACGCGGCACGCGCGGGTTGACGGTGCACACGTGTTTGGGCGTCGCCTCGACGTGCATCCGCGCGATTGCCACATCGTTATCAGCCATAAACGGATGCTTGCCGGTCAGAGCCAGATACAGCGTGACGCCAAGCGAGTAGATGTCGCTGGACGGTGTGGGCGGATTGCCAAGCACTTGTTCGGGTGACATAAACAGCACCGAGCCGACTTGCCCGCGCGTGAGCGTCGGCGAGCTGCCATCCGCTAAACACGCAATGCCGAAGTCGGTCAACAGCACTGAGCCATCATGGCGCAGCAGGATGTTTGCCGCCTTCACATCGCGGTGGATGACACCATTGCGGTGGGCGTAATCGAGCGCACTGGCGACGGCTTCGAGGATCGGCGCTAGTTGTTGCGGCGACAGCAGCCCCCGTCTTGCAATCAGCGCTGCCAACGACTCGCCAGAGACATACTCCATGACGATGAAGGGTGTGCCATTGTGCTCCCCATAGTCGAGCACTGGCACAATGTTCGGGTGGTGCAACCGGAACGATGCTTCTTGGGCGAACCGCTTTCGCATCACCGGATCACCGAGCAGCATGGGATGGAGCAGCTTGAGAGCTACCAAGGTGCCTTGTGGCGTCTTGGCGCGATAGACTACCGCCATGCCGCCGCGGCTGATCTCCACCAGATCGGTGTAGCTGCCAAACTGCCTCATCCCATTGATGAAGTGTAAAACATGGCACTAGCTGAGGGGCGAGCGGCAGTGATGAGGGTATAGGTGGCGCAGTGTAGTACGATGTTGTGCGCCTCAGCGCAACAATGAAAGTCGCGGTCAACGCCTGGTTCCTAGATTCGCCCCTTGAACACACCACCGGCACCGGCCAATACGCGCGCCGCATCGTGTCGGAGATTGCGCGCTTGGCTCCTGATGTGCACATGGAGCTGGTGTATCCGCGCCGCCGCGATGACTGGAGCAAGCTCTATTTCGAGCAGGTGCAGTTCCCCAGCGAGGCCGCGCGCATGGGGGCCGATCTCGCTTTTGTGCCTTATTGGGCGCCGCCCTTGGCCAGCCGTGTGCCGGTTGTGGTGACCGTGCACGACGTGATCCCGCTGGCGCTGCCGGCTTATCGCGGCGGCTTGCTCCAGCGCGCCTACACCAGCTTGGTGCGCGCCGCTTCGGCCAACGCGCGCGCCGTGATCACCGACTCGGAGTTCAGCCGCCGCGATGTGCTGCGCTACTTGCCGGTGGAAGAGCGCTGTGTGTCGGTGGTGCCGTTGGCCGCCGGCGCCGAATATCACCCCCTCGTAGCCGAGGCCGAACGCCAGCGCGTGCGCCAACGCTACAACCTGCCTGACAACTATGTGCTCTACTTGAGCGGCTTCGATGCCCGCAAGAACATCGAGACCTTGCTGCAAGTGTACGTGTGGTGCGGCGAGTCCATCGGCGAGGAGTTCGCGCTGGTCGTGAACGCGACCGAGGATACACCCGTGGTGGCCAACAATGGCCAGCGCATGACCCTAGGCGCGATGATGGACGCGCTGGAGGTGCGTGAGTATGTGCGCTGCATCGGGCCGGTGGCTGAAGCTGATAAGCCGGCGCTCTACGCCGGCGCGCGCGCCTTCTTGTTCCCCTCCACTTACGAAGGCTTCGGTTTGCCGGTGCTCGAGGCGATGGCCTGTGGTGTGCCAGTGGTCGGCAGCAACGCTGCCAGCGTCGCCGAGGTGGTTGGCAATGCCGGGATGCTGGTGGACCCTCTTGATGCGCGCAGCATGGCCGGCGCGCTGATCGCGGTGTGCATCGAGGATGACCTGCACCAGGTCCTGCGCCAGCGGGCGTTGTTACGGGCAGCGCAGTTCTCCTGGCAGGCCGCTGCAATGGCCACCTTGGCCGTCTTTCGCAAGGTGATGGATGCATCCTAGCATGCGCGCCGATCGCTGGGGAGTGGCCTGGCCGGCGCTGGTGTTTGTTGCGGCGTTGGCGCTTTACACCTGGACGCTGCAGGGCGATGTGCAACCAGCCGACAGCGGCGAGCTGCAGATTGCAGCGCTGCTGCTCGGCATACCTCACCCGCCGGGCTATCCCCTCTTCACGTTGCTCGGCTGGCTCTTCGCCCACTTGCCGCTGCCCCTATCGCTGTTTGGCCGCGTCTCATGGCTCTCGTCCGTGAGCGCGGCGCTGACGTTGGCAGTGGCTGCGCGCGCAGTGTGGGAGGTTTCACCAACACGGCTGGCAGCGCTAGCAAGCGGGGTGGCAGCGCTGGCGATCGGCGTCAGCACCACTTTTTGGGCACAGGCGACCACGACCAACATCCGCAGCCTCACCGCGCTGTTCGCTGTGCTGATGCTCTGGGTGAGCACGCGCACCTGGCACAGCCCCGACCCGGCGCGGCTGCGCGAGTTTGCGCTGGTGACGGGGCTAGGGGTGGCGCATCATGGCTCGCTGGTGTTCATCGCCGGTGTGTTGGGGGTGTGGGTAGTTGCTCGGCTTTGGCGGCAGGGCAAGCTCTCGGCAGGCGTCGTGCTCAGTGCGACGCTGATCCTCGTCGCTACGCAAGCAGTGTGGCTGTACCTGCCGTTGCGCGACGCCGCCGGCGCGCGCTTCGCGCCGGGCACGCTGCGCACCTTGCAGGGCTTGCTTTTTCACGTGTTGGCGCGTGGCTTTGGCGGCGACATGCTGGCCTTCGCTGCGCCGGATGTGCTCGGCGAGCGTTTGGCGTTGTCGCCCGTCTTGCTACGCTTCCAATTTAGCTTGCCGGTGCTGCTCGGCCTAGTGGGGGGCTGGGCCATGTTGATTGTGCACCAACGTGCGCTGGGCTTGGTCTGGTTGATCGCCTGGCTGCTGCACGGGTTCATCTCCCTCACCTATCGGGCGCCGCAAACGGTGGAATATGCCTTGCCCTGCTGGGTGCTCTTGGGGGTGGCCGGTGGGGCAGGGGCAGCCACAGCGCTGACGGGGAGCCAAACGCGCCGCGCTGCGCTGATCGCTGTGTCGCTGCTGCTGCTCCTGGCTATTCGTGACGGCTGGGAGCGCAGCATGAGCTACCGGTGGTTGGCAGCAGATCGCACTGCTCGCATCCGCGCTGAACAAACGCTGCGCGCGGCGCCGAGCGGCGCGGTGATCTTCGCCCAGTGGCATCAAGCAACACCGCTCTGGGCGTTGCAAGATGTGGAGGGGCTGCGCCTCGACGTGCGGGTGGAGTACGTCTTCCCACAAGGTGCGCAGCCATACGCTGTAACCTTTGCTCAGCGCCTGGCCGAGCAGCGTGCCCAGCGCCCCTCCTGCGCTACCAGCTTCTTCGAGGCCGAGTTTGTAGCTCAGCGGCTCGATCTGCGACCCGTGGCCGGGGCGCCGCTGTGGTGCACGACCAGCGGAACAGAGTTGCCTCCGCCCGACGCGGTGACATTTGAGAATGGCCTGCGCGCCTGGCTGGTGCTGCCTTCGACCCAGGCGCAAGTTGGCGAATTGCTCTGGTTGGATGTGCACTGGGAGGCAGCCGACCCGCATGTCCAGCTGTCACTCACTGCGCGCTTCCTGCGTCCAGACGGCCGCCTCGCTGGGCAGGCGGATGTGCGGCTGGAGGGCCGCGCGCGCGGCGCACGCCGTGCCGCGCTCGGCGTGCCGTTGGACGTGCCGCCCGGTACATACGCGCTTTGGCTGGGCGCGTATCCGAGCGATGCCCCCGGCCAACCCCTCCGCCTGCGCGGCCGCGATGCGGTGTTTGCTGCTGTGGCGCAGCTGCAGATTGTGCCGGCGGAGATGCCGCCGGCGACGCGCCGGCCGCTTGTGACCTTGCCCGCTGCTGAACAGCCGCAGTTGCTCGGCGTGGACTACGACACCGGCGTGGCCGGCCAATTGCGCCTGTGGACGCACTGGCAGCTCGGCACAAAGCCCCAAGTGATCACGGTCACCGACGCCCTGAACATGATGCCGTTGGCCTCCCCAAAGCTGTTGCCCGCCCGCCAGGCAGGTTCGGGCGCATTCCTGTCGCTGGCTTTTGATGTGCCGTTGGGCCGCGCGCTGCGACTTCAGCCGACAGGGCACGATTTGCCGTCGCCGCGCGCCGATGAGCGCTACCTGCCACTAGCCGGCGGGCTCACCCTGGTCGGTGCCGAGCCGGTGGCCTGGGCCGGCACCTCGTGGCTGACGCTGCAATGGCTGGCGGCCCGCCCGTTGGCGGACGACTACGTGGTCTCCGCGCGCGTGCTAGGCGAGAACGTGTATCGCGCTCACGACAGTGTGCCTGCCCTCGGTGCGATCCCCACCCTCAAGTGGATTCGCGGCAGCGTGGTGGATGACTTACACCCCTTCTCGGCGGACGTCTCGCAGCAAATCTCACAAGGCGAGGTGGTGGTGTATGACAGCGTGAACCGCTTAGCGTTGCCGTTGCTGGATGAGCGTTACGAGGGGCGGCTCGTCCTGCCGATCGGCCGTGGTGCAGCGCCGTAGTTGGCAGCACTCCCCAGTTGGGGGCAGCCGCCTGGGCGCCTGGGTTATACTAGCGCTTCTGATACGCGCACGCTGCGAAGAGGGCCATGCCGTCGTCACCGTTGCTCTCTCCCGAACCCCTTAGCGTGAGTGAACTCACGCAACAGATCAAGGGACGCATAGAAAGCGATCCGCGGTTCGAGAGCGTGTCCGTTGCGGGTGAGATCAGCAATTGCAGGCGCTCGGCTACTGGCCACCTGTACTTCACGCTGAGGGACGCCGAAGCCCAAGTGCGCTGTGTGATGTGGCGCGCCCAGGTCTCCCGTCTCCGTGTGGCACTGCAGGACGGTATGAGCGTTGTCGTTCGTGGGCGGGTAGGGGTGTACGAGCGCGAAGGAACCTATCAGCTCTTCGCAAGCGCGATAGAGCCAGCCGGCCTCGGCCTCGGTCCGATATTGGCAGAGTTGGAACGCTTGAAGCAGCGGCTGGCAGCAGAGGGCTTGTTCGACGTAGCGCGCAAGCGACCCTTGCCGAGCTTCCCAAGCGTGATAGGCGTCGTCACCTCTCCAAAAGCTGCAGCATGGCAGGATGTGCTCCACGTGCTGGGCCGACGCAACCCTTCACTGCGGGTGATCCTTTCACCTACGCTCGTGCAAGGCGATGATGCGCCACTTCAGATCGTCGCCGCTATCCGTCGCTTGAACGACTTGCAGGGTCGCGACCGACCGGATGTCATTCTCGTGGTGCGCGGGGGCGGCTCGCTGGAGGAGCTGAGTGCCTTCAACGACGAGGCCGTGGTGCGCGCCGTGGCGGCTTCGGCCATACCAGTGGTGAGCGGAGTGGGACATGAGGTGGATGTGACGCTCACCGACCTGGCGGCCGATGTGCGCGCACCGACGCCTTCTGTCGCTGCTGAGCTGGTCACCGCGATCCCGCGGGAATCGCTGCTCGAGCGCCTCGATGAACAGGCCTCGAATCTGCAGGAAGTGATGAGGTTGCGCTTGATCGCCCTGCGCGAGCAGCTGGACGCGCAGCATGGCGCGCTCGTGGCCCAGATGGGGGCGCGCCTTGCTGCGAGCCGCAGCCGGCTGGACATGTTGCAACAAGCGCTGCGCTTATTGCGCCCTCAGCAGCACTTGGCGCGGCAGCGCGTCGCCTTGCAGGAGCTGCAGCGTCGGCTAGACCTGGCTGAGCGTGGACTCCTGCGCGCGTGGCGGGAATCGGCGCAACGATTGGCGGCACAGCTCCAAGCGCTCAGCCCACTCAACACGCTGGCGCGCGGCTACGCCATCGTGCAGCGTGACAACCACGAAGTGGTGCAGCACGTGGCGCAAGTGGTGGCTGGCGAGCGCTTGCGCGTGCTGGTGAGTGACGGCTCGTTCAACGTGCGCGTGGAGTCGTAAAGCCACGCAGCGCTCAGCGTCGTCGGCGCGCTGGGCGTGGGCGGACGTAGGCGGCGGGCTTCGGCGGGGCGGGGAACGTGGCCATGGTGGGTTGGCCAGCCGCGGCGGGCATGCGCTGGCGTCGAATCTTCTCCCACTCTGGCGCGTCGTCCAGCTCGTCCAGGGTGTGGCGCAGCTCCAGGATTTGATCGCGCAGCGCCGCAGCTTTCTCGAACTCCAGCGCCTTGGCCGCTTGGCGCATTTGTTCCTCCAGTTCAGTGATGAGGCGAAGTGCTGCGTCGCGGGGCATAGCGGCGACCTGCACGGCGAGAGGCTTCTCTGATTTGTCGCCATAGGTCGGCTTGTCCTCCATCAGCCGCACGCGGTCGGTGAGATCGCGGATCGCCTTTTGGATTGAGCGCGGTTCGATGTTGTGCGCTTGGTTCCAAGCGATTTGCTTGGCGCGGCGTCGCTCAGTCTCGTTGATGGCGACGCGCATCGAGTCGGTGAGGGTATCGGCGTACATGATCACCTTGCCGTTAACATGTCTCGCTGCGCGGCCGATGGTTTGGATGAGCGACGTGCTGCTGCGCAGGAAGCCTTCCTTGTCAGCGTCGAGGATCGCCACCAGCGACACCTCCGGCAGGTCGAGGCCCTCGCGTAGCAGGTTGATGCCAACCACCACGTCATATTCGCCCAGCCGCAGGTCGCGCAAAATCTCGACGCGCTCGACGGTTTGCACTTCGCTGTGCAGATACTGCACCTTGATGCCGATCTCTTGGAGGTAGCGCGTGAGGTCTTCGGCCATGCGCTTGGTGAGGGTGGTGACCAGGGTGCGCTCGCCGCGCGCGACACGCGCACGAATTTCGCCGATCAGGTCGTCCACTTGGCCACGCACTGGCCTCACCACAACCTCGGGGTCCACGATGCCGGTGGGGCGGATCACCTGCTCAGCCACCACAGCGCTATGCTGCAGCTCGTAGGGGCCGGGTGTGGCGCTGACGTAGAGCGCCTGGTGGAAGCGCTGCTCGAACTCCTCGAATTTGAGCGGCCGGTTGTCCAACGCGCTGGGCAGGCGGAAGCCGTAGTCCACCAGCACTTGCTTGCGCTGGCGATCGCCGTTGTACATGCCGCGCAGTTGGGGGATGGTGATATGGCTCTCGTCAATGACCAACAGAAAGTCATCGGGGAAGTAGTCGAGTAGCGTGAAGGGCGGCGTGCCGGGCGGTCGGCCGTCCAGCAGGCGTGAGTAGTTCTCAATGCCGCTGGTGAAGCCGATCTCGCGCAGCATCTCGATGTCGTAGCGAGTGCGCTGCTCAATGCGCTGCGCCTCCAGCAGCTTGCCCTGCGACCGGAAGAAAGCGATGCGCTCCTCCAGCTCTTTCTCGATCTCCTGGATGGCGCGCTGGAGCTTCTCCTGGGGTGTGACGTAGTGCTTGGCGGGGTAGATCTCCACCTCGTCAAGCGTGCGGAGCAGCTCGCCGGTGAGTGGGTGGATTTCGGTGATGCGCTCCACTTCGTCGCCGAAAAACTCGACGCGGTAGATCGTCTCGGCGTAGGCGGGGAAAATCTCCAGCGTGTCGCCGCGCGCGCGGAAGCGGCCGCGTTGGAGGATGGCGTCGTTGCGCTCGTACTGCAGTGCCACCAACATGCGCAGCGTCACATCGCGCCGGCGCATCTCGCCGCGGCGCAGCGTGATCACAAAGCGGCCGTAGTCCTCTGGGTTGCCGATGCCGTAGATGCAAGAGACTGAGGCGACGATGATCACGTCACGCCGGCTCATGAGGGCGCTGGTGGCAGCCAGCCGCAGGCGGTCAATCTCGTCGTTGATAGAGGCGTCCTTCTCGATGTAAAGGTCGTAGCGTGGCACGTAGGCTTCGGGCTGGTAGTAGTCGTAGTAGCTGACGAAGTACTCCACCGCGTTGTCTGGGAAGAACTCTTTGAACTCTGCGTAGAGCTGCGCAGCCAGCGTTTTGTTGTGCGCGATGATCAACGTGGGGCGTTGCACAGCCTCTATCACTTTAGCCACAGTAAAGGTTTTGCCGGTGCCAGTCGCGCCAAGCAGCGTAGTGTGGCGGTTGCCGGCCTGCAAGCTCTCCACAATGGTTTGGATCGCCTGGGGCTGGTCCCCAGTTGGTTCAAACGGCGCGCGCACGCGGAACTCCGCCATGCTGCAAATTATCGTGTCGGGCCGCTTACTGGGAAAAGTGGCGCATGAGTGAACCTCCTCTGTGGTGGTTGCCCTTCGCCAACTATGCCCCTTGTGTTCATGGTGCCATCAGCCGCGGAGGATACTCGGTGTTGTGATTTACACTCTGTGGGTGCCAGTCAGCCAGGCCCCGTAGCTTGCGGGCTGCGGTGGAAGATTGCCCCTCAGAGCACATCGTGATGCTGACAGGGAGAAACTGTGCAAGGCTTAAAACGTCAACCTTTGAAACGTGTGAAACGTGTGGCCGGCGTTGGCCTCGTGGTGATGCTGGCGCTGGGCGCGGCACGTTGGGCCTGGGTGGCGCGATCAGCGCCGCCAGCTGAGGCCAAGCCGGCAGCAGCATGGGCCGAGCCACCCAGCCGTTTCCTCAGCGTGGGCGGCGTCGCGTTGCATTTCACGGAGTTTGGTCCATCCGACGGTCCAGCGGTTGTGTTGGTACATGGTTTGCTGGGCAGCACCGCAGACTTCGCAGAGCTTGCACCAATGCTTGCGGCGGCCGGCTTCCATGTGTTAGCAGTGGATCGTCCACCCTTTGGCCTGTCGGATAAGCGAGCCGTCGCACCGATGACCGCAGCAGCGCAGGCAGACCTGCTGGCGGCTTGGCTAGATGCGCTGGGCCTGCCTCAAGCTGCTTGGCTTGGCCACAGCGCGGGCGGCCCAGTGGTGGCTCATTTGGCGTTGCGATACCCAGAGCGCGCGAGCAAGTTGATCTTGGTAGCGCCGCTGCTGGGTAACCCTGCAGCAGGGCCAGGCAATCCGTTCACCAGCCCGGCGCTTCCTGCCGTTGCGGCCATCGTCCTCAGCGCGCTGAACCCCGTCGCTCCTTGGGCAGAAGCAGAGCTGCGGGCGTTCTTCACCGATGAGCAGCTGCGTCAATTCCTCGACGATCAACTTGAGCTGGCCCAGGTGAATGAGGCACTGGCAGTTGGCGAGGCACGCTTCACCCGTGTGCAAGGGTGGGAGGCTGGCCTGCGCAACCTGGGCCGGCAGATACTTGCCACACGCGACACGCTGCAGCCAAGCCAATTGGGCGAGCTGCGTATGCCGGTGTTGTTGATTTGGGGAGAGGCGGATCGCTTCATCTCGCCTGCGCTAGGGCGTCAACTGGTTGACGCAATCCCAACTGCTAGGTTGGTGGCTTATCCGAACGCGGGCCATCAGCCTTGGCGTGATGTGCCCGCAGACTTTGTGCGCCAAGTGGTTGACTTTCTCAAGTGAAGTCCTTTTCAAAAAAGAGCACCAAAAAGCAATAGGGTTTCATTGAGCAGCGCGCTGCTCATCTTCAACATCAGAAAGGGCAAAGCCGAGGCTCGACCAATCCAGCTTCTGCGTGGCTTGACAGCGCGTCACCGAGGTATATACTACGCTTTGCCCTGCATCATCATTACTAAACCGTGTCTTTTACGGGAGTCCAGTTTTGATGAATTGCGGGCGGCGTTTTGCTAAAGCAGTGAGGGACCTAGCCGTGATGAATGCATCAGTCTCGCTGCGCCTTGGCGCAGCGTTGGCTCTGTTGTTTGCTCTGAGCGGTGCGTCCGCGCTCACACCTGCGCGCACCGCGTTCGCCGCAGGCGACGAAGTCGTGTATGACGACGCCCTCGGCGCGAACTGGTACGGCGGCTGGTGGTGGGGGGGCACATACGATCTCAACCACACCGGCACGGTTTATGCGGGGAGCAAGGCCATCGAGGCCACAATGACCAGCGGCTATGCTGGCCTGTCGCTGCGCGTGGATCCGGGCTTGCCGGGCGCTAACTACAGCGTCATCCAGTTCTGGGTGCATGGCGGCGCCAGCGGCGTGCGCAAGCTGCAAGTGTTCATCCACCTCACCGACGCCGGCGGCCCTGGCAACGAAACCAATGCCGTGCCGTTTGACGCGCCGGCCGGCCAGTGGACCAAGGTGGTCATCCCGCTCAGCGCCTTCAACAGCCCTCCGGTGACCACCATCAAACGCATCAACATCCAAGACCGCACCGGCGCCGGTCAGCCGACGTTTTATGTGGATGAAATCAAGCTGCTCGCAGCGCCTACTGTGCCGCCGGACTGCACTACGCCGGTCTACCTCGACGCACTTGCCGCCGGTTGGCAGGACTGGTCGTGGGGCGGGCCGCATGACTTCGCCCATAGCACGACCGTGCAAGACGGCAACTTCGCCATTGAGGCGAACATGACCAGCGGTTACGCCGGCCTGTCCTTCCGCGTGGACCCCGGCCTGCCCGGCAGCAGCTACACGTCCATCCGCTTCTGGGTGCATGGCGGCAGCGCGAGCGGCAAGCGTAAGCTGCAGGTGTTCGTCCACCAGGACGACTCCACCATCGAGACCAACCGCGTGCCGTTCAACGCGCCACCCGGCCAGTGGACGCAGGTGGTGATCCCGCTCTACGCGCTGGGCAACCCAACCACCATCAAGCGCATCAACATCCAAGACCGCACCGGCAACGGCCAGCCCCCGTTTTACGTGGACACCGTGTGCCTGAGCAACGTCCCTGTTCCGCCGCCACCGGCACCGCCGCCGAACTGCGCCACGCCAATCTATCTGGACGCCCTGGCGCCGAACTGGGACAACTGGTCTTGGAATGGCAACTACGACTTCGCCGGCGACACAGTCGTGCAGTCGGGCAGCTTTGCCATCGAGGCGGACATGGCGCCGTATGGCGGCCTATCGTTCCGCGTCGATCCCGGTTTGCCGGGCAGCAGTTACACCTACGTCTTCTTCTCGGTGCACGGCGGCGCTAGCGGCGTGCGCAAGCTGCAGGTGTTCCTCCAGCAGAGCGACACTGGCGGCGACACCAACACCGTGCCGATTGAGGCGCCGGCCGGCCAATGGACGCAAATCGGCATCCCGCTGTGGGCGTTTGGCAGCCCGACTACCATCAAGCGCATCAACATCCAAGACCGCACCGGCGCCGGCCAACCCACGTTTTACGTGGATAACGTATGCCTGAGCAACGCGCCGGTGCCGCCACCGCCCCCACCACCGCCGCCCCCACCGCCGCCTTCGCCGCCGGCGCCGCGCCCGTCCAACATTCCGGGCTGCGCCTATGTGCTCTACGACGATGCGCTCGCCGACGGCTGGGAGGATTGGTCATGGAACACCAACGTGGCGCGCGAGCACCCCTATGCGCTCAGCGGCAAGGCGCTGGCCTTCCAGCACCGCGAGGGCTACGCCGGCCTCTCGCTGCGCACGCCGGTCGCGCTCAGCCGCGCCGACTACGAGGCGATCTCGTTCTGGATCAGCGGCGGCGAAGACCCGGGCGTGCGTCAACTGGCGTTCTTCGTGCATGGCACAGACGAAGGCGACGAATCGCGCCGCTTCCACATTGACGTGCCCTCAGGGACGTGGACACAAGTCATCATTCCCTTCCGCCTGCTCGGCTACGTGCCGGCCATCAAGCGCATTAACTTCCAGGAGCGCACCGGCCAGGGCCAGCCGCCCGTCTTCCTGGACAACATCTGCTTCTTGCGCGACACCGGCGGCGTGGACTTGAGCAATATGGCCAGCCTGATGCCGGGCGACTTGCTCATCTTCGACGAGGCAGTGTCCGACCTGGTCGAGAACTGGTCCTGGGACACCACGCCGAGCTTCGCCAACACCCAGCCGGCGCTGGGCTTGCGCTCGTTGGCGGTGCAACATAAGGCGGGCTACGCCGGCCTGTCGTTGCGCTTTAAGGAGCCGCTGAGCCCGGCGCAATACCCAGGGTTGAGCTTCAGCATCCACGCCGGCGATCAGTCGCCCGGCCGCGTGCAACTGTTCATTCAACAGGCGGACGAGGGCGAGGAGAGCGCGCGCCTGGCGTTCGATGTGCCCGCCGGCCGTTGGCATCAAGTCTCGATTCCGTTTAGCGCGTTTGGCGATGTCAAGGCCATCAAGCGCATCAACTTCCAAGACCGCAGCGGCCAGCCGCAGACCTACTACTTGGACAACATCGTGCTGATGGGCCGGCCGGTGGAGCTGCAAGTGCCGGCGCCGCCCACCGATGCGCCGGCTGCCGGCGGGCCGGCCGCGCCGCCAGCAGGCGGTCAGCCGCTGCTCGCCGGCGGGTTCGCATACGCCGATCAGCTCGCGCCCGGCTGGGAGAACTGGTCCTGGGAGAGCGAGATAGATTTCGACAACGCCAAGCCGGCCCTGGGCAAGCGCTCGATCGCGGTGCGCTACACCAAAGGCTATGCCGGCCTGTCGCTGCGCTCGCCCATCACGCTCAGCGCGCAGGATTACGGCACGCTGAGCCTGTGGGTGCACGGCGGCGAGCAGGGTGAGCGCCAGTTGCGCCTCTTCCTCCAGCAGGAGGACATCGGCGGCGACTCGCGCGCCGTGCTCTTCGAGGCCCCAGCCGGCGTTTGGACGCCGATCACGGTGCCGCTCCGTTACTTCGGCGACCTAACCACGATCAAGCGCATTAACCTGCAAGACGCCAGCGGTGACAAGCAGGAGCCGTTCTACGTCGACAACGTGCAGTTCGTGCGTGAGGTGCTCGACACGCCGCTGCCGGCGCCGAACGTCGGCCCACAGCCCGATGGCAGCCTGGTGGTGTATCGGGATGGCTACCTGGATACCGGCTGGGAGAACTGGTCGTGGGAGAGCCGCGTCAATTTCCGCAACACCCAGCCGGTGCTGTTTGGCAGCCGCTCGATCGCGGTGCGCGGCAACGCCACCGGCGGCCTCTCTCTGCGCTCGCCGGTCACGCTCACCGCGAAGGACTACGGCGGCGTGCTCTTGCGCATCTTCGCCACCTACGACCTGCCTCGGCGGATGCAACTGTATCTGCAAACCACCGACATCGGTGGCGAGACGCCGGGTTACGTCTTCGACGTAGTGCCCAACCGCTGGCAAACGTTCACCGTGCCGCTCAGCTTGCTCGGCAACCCGCGGACTATCAAGCGTATCAACATCCAAGACCTGGGCGAGATAGGGTCGCAGGCTGAGTATTACGTGGACGAAATCGCGCTCCTGCCGCCCTCGGCAGAGAAGCCGCCGGCGCCGCCGCCCTTCCTCGCGCTGTTCAGCAACCGGCTGGCCAAAGGCTGGCGCGACGCCTCGCAGGGCGCGCGCGTGTCGTTCACCGAGGAGGGCACCGCGCGCGCCTGGTACGCCATCGCCGTGCAGTTCGAGCGACCCGATGGCGCCTTCCGGCTGCAGGCGGAATCGCCGTTAGACGCGGCCAACTTCGAGGCGCTCTCGTTCTGGGTGAATGGTGGGTCAAACGGTGTGAAAGGGCTCACCGTGGCGCTCTACCCATCGGGTGAGGGTGCGCCGGTGACGGCCACGTTCGACGCGCCGGCGGGCGAGTGGCGCGAAGTGCGCGTGCCGCTGGCCGGCTTACCCGACCTCAAGGCGTTGGCGATCACCGCCCGTGACGGCGTAGCCGGAGCGGTGTTGTATCTGGACGATATGCGTTTAAGGCGTGCTTCAGCGCTTGCGCCCTGAAGCGCGAAATTGGCCACCAAGGAGGAACCAGGATGTTCACAACTTCACCACTTCGTCGGCTTGCTAGCATAGCCACGGCGCTCGGCGCTTCGGCGCTGTTCGCCGGCGCGGCGCATGCAGCGACGATCACCGTCACTATCCCTTTCGACCGCTTCGACAGCAACGCGACCACCGACTGCTCGCTGCGCGAAGCAATCCAGACGGCGAACACCAACACTGCCTTCAACAGCGGCTGCGCTGTCAGCGGCACGCTGGACAACGATGTGATCGTGTTCGACGCGTCGTTGACCACCGTGACCATCACCCAGACCGTTTCAGGCGGCAACAACGATAACGCCGACGGCGACCTGGACGTGTTTGTGGGCTCCATAAGCGGCACGCTGACAATTCGCGGGCCGATCACCGTTCAGGTGCAGGGCATTTTCGATCGTGCAATTGATGTGCACCCGGCCGGCAGCGGCGCGTCGTTCACGCTGGAGGAGGTGACCATCACCGGCGGCGACGTGCGACCATGGCTGACGACCGACAACTTGCCCCACACCAACGCGCAACTGGCCTGTGTCAACGGCGGCGGGGCGGTGCGCGTGATTTCTGGGGTGCAGGCTACGCTGGCCGGGGTGGTGCTGCGCGAGAACGCGGCGGGCTACGCGGGCGGCGGCCTGTGCGCGCAGGAGAACGCCAGCGTGGTCATCACCGGCTCGCAGGTGCTCTCCAACGTGGTTGGGCTGAGCGGCACGCAACAGGTGGACTACGTGCTGGGCGGCGGCGGCATCTGGAGCGGCGGGGCGCTGGTGCTGACCAACACGGACGTGTTGACCAACCGCGTGGTGTTAAGCGGCGGCTTCAGCTTGGCGAACTTTGGCTTTGCCGGCGGCGGCGGCGTGGGGGTGATCACGGGCAGCTTGTCGGTGTCCGGCGGCGTCATCGCCGACAACGTGGTCACCCAGACGCAGGTCGGCGAGCACGAAGCGCACGGCGGCGGCGTACTCTTCATCCGCCTGGGTTCTCCCGCGAGCGACGTGTTGCTGCGCGGCGTGACCATCCGAGAGAATCGGCTGGTGGGTGGAAAGGAATCAGCCGGCGCCGGCGCGGCGATCTTCAGCGGCGCCGACGTGCAAGTAACTGACAACACAACAATCGTTGGGAACGCGGCGAACGCAGGCCGATTGGTGGCCGGCGGCGGCCTTGCGATTGGCTGGCCTGGCAGCTTCAGCGGCTACACACCGCCTACGATAACGCTCACCGGTTCGAGCGTGCTCAGCAGCAGCGCGGAGGTCAACGCGACTTCGGTGTCCAACCAGATCACCCCGACGGTGCTGGGTGCCGGCGCGTTCTTCGGCGAGGGCGTGGTGTTCGCCGTGGCAGATGCGAACGTGAACGGCAACATCGGGCGTTACGTGGGCAGCTCGGTCACCAACACGAACGGCGTTGGAGGCGGCCTGAGCGCCCTCCATAACGGCTCGATCACGGACAGCCGGTTCCTGGCCAACCAACTGCGCAACTTCTACTTTGTTGGCGGCGCAGGCGCGCATCTGAAAGGGACAAGCGTAAACGTGGTGCGCATGAACGCAAGCGACAACATCGGCGCGTCTTCGTTAGCCACGGCCGCCGGCAGCCTCGGCGGCGGCATGTTTGTGGATGGCGGAGCAGTGGTGGCGCTGTCCGATTCGTTGTTCAGCTCCAACGTGGTTACCGGCGAGCGTTACAGCGGTTCCTTGTTGGGCTTCGCAGCGGGTGGCGGCCTTGGAGTGGATGGCACACTCTTCATTACCGATACCAGAGTGGTGTCCAACACGGCCCGCAGCGGCGGCGGTTTTGCAGGCGCAGGGTTGGTGCGCGCCAAGCTCATCACCGTGACAAACAACGTGGCCACAGACCCTGATTGGCCGAATGAGTTCGCCCAGGGCGGCGCTTGGGCAAACAGCGGGACGGTGTTTGTGGAGGACAGCCTGATCGCCAACAACGTGGTCTCTCGGCCACAGGACAGCGGCCAAGGCGGCGCGATCGTCAGCTACAGCGGAGCGTTCCATGTGCTGAGCACCACCATCCGAGATAACGCCGTATTCGCTAAGTGGTTTGCCAGCGGCGGAGCAGCAGCCGTGACGGGCGGCGCGATGTGGATCACCAACAGCCAAGTGCTGTCCAACGTGTCCGAGGCGTCTTCAAATCCCGCCTACGTAGGAGGCCTCAACGTTGGGGGAGGCGCCGCGCTGCATGTGACAGATTCTGAGATAGCCTTCAACGTAGCACGAGGCAATAGTGATTCTGGCGGCGGTGGGATCGGCAACAGCGGCACGGCGCACATCACCCGCACCAGCATCCACAACAACCGCGTGGTTGACTACACCACGTCGCAGCCCACCGGCGGCGGCGCAGGCGTCAGCAACGGCGGCGAGTTGCACATCCGCTACTCGGCGATTTACAGCAATGTGGCTGGCAACGCTTCAGGCGTCAACAACTACGGGACGCCGACGGTGCACATCGTCAACAGCACGGTGAGTGGCAACGGGCCGAGCGGCTCGACGACGGCGCAGGGTGTCGTGCTCACCGGCACAGCCTACCTCACCCACACCACCGTCGCGTCGAACACCGGCACTGGGCTAGTGAATCAGGGCGCAGCCAACTTCTTCGCCGTGCTGGCAGCTTACAACGCCGGCGACTGCGCGAACTGGGGTGTTTCTGCCACATCACAATCACAGTTCTCGCTGTCCAGCGATGCCTCGTGCGGCGCGTTCGGCTTCACCTACACCAACACCGACCCGCTGCTGCAGCCGCTCGCGCTGAACGGCGGCAGCACGCTGAACCATGAGCTGCCGATCGGCAGCCCGGCGCTGAGCAAGGTGAGCGCCTGCGGCGTGGGCGATGACCAGCGCGGGGTGAGCCGTCCGACGCTGTGCGACATCGGCGCGTTTGAGCGCTTGGAGGCGGCGTACCTGAGCCTGAGCAAGATAGGCGCTGGGGGCGTGGCGACGGCGGGCGTGCCGTTCACCTACACGCTGGTGATCTCGAACGCCGGGCCGGACTTTGCCACGAACGTGGTGGTGACGGATGCGCTGAGCGGTGGTGCGACGTTTGTGGGCGTGGTTGGGTCGAGCAACCCGGCCATCCTGACGGCCAGCTTGTCCGGCGCGAGTGCGGTGTTCACGGTGAGCGTGGTGCCTGCGAACAGCGAGTTTGTGATCACCTACACGGTGTTGCCGCCGGTGAACGGCGGGGTGTTCAGCAACACGGCGAGCATCGTGGCGGCGGACCAGCCGCCCAACGGAGGTGGCAGCACGACGGCGGGCGGCGGGGACGTGACGGCGAACGCGAGCGCGGACTTGGCGATCAGCAAGGTGGCGGAGCCGGCGGTGGTGCAGCCGGGTGGAGTGATCACCTACACGCTGGTGGTGACGAACAACGGGCCGAGCGCGGCGCAGTTCGTGACGGTGACGGACGAGATCAGCGGCGGGACGCTGGGCGGCGTGGTAGGGGCGAGCAGCGGCGTCGTCTATGTCCAGAGCGGGAACGTGCTGACGTTCACGGTTGGGACGCTGAACGCGGGTGAGGTGGTGACGATGGTGTATACGGCGACGGCG